>SUYC01000023.1 GCA_015060625.1 Xylanibacter ruminicola
AGTTAACTCAAAACCCTTCGTGAATTAACTCAAAACCCTTTTTGAATTAACTCACCGCATTTTTTGAGTTCAGAAGAGACTACCTACCCAACTAAGAAATGACTACGTTAATTTCTGATAATTGTTTTGTAGTTTAAGGGATTTAAATTACTTTTGCATCATCAAAAGAAATAAAACCATCAAAAAGGGGAAGAAGCAAAATGAAGAAAGTAATGGTAGGAATTGCCGCTTTGACGTGTATCGCAATGACAAGTTGCGGCAATATGGGACAGGTTCTTGGTGCGATGACCAATGGTACAGGCGTAGTGAACGCAATTACAAGTGTTATCGGTCTTGATAAGGTGAAGGCACAAAATCTGATTGCCACATGGAACTATGCAGGACCAGGTTGCGCATTCACCAGCGAAAATCTGTTGGCAAAAGCCGGTGGCGAGGTAGCTGCCGTACAGATTGAAGAAAAAGTACTGCCCTATTACCAGCAGGTAGGCATCACAGCCAGCAACACCTATATCACTTTCAAAGAAGATGGCACTTTTTCATCAAAGATTGCCGGCACACCATTCAGCGGCAAATACACCTTCGACGAAGCCACGCAGAAAATAACCTTAAAAGGATTGCTGCTATCAATGAACTGTTATACAAAGAGAGAGGCAAATGGCATCTCCATTCTGTTCGAGGCCAAGAAACTGCTGACCGTTCTTCAGACCATGTCGGCTATGAGCGGCAACAAAGATCTACAAACAATTGGCGATTTGAGCAAAAAATACGATGGTGTACGCATAGGATTCGATATGAAACGGTAAAATTTGCAAATATATGCAGAAATATTTGGTCGGTTGCGAAATTTTGTATAATTTTGCAACCGATTTCTGAATAAATATACTGAGATGAAAGTAAAGACCAACAGATTAGAAGCCCTGCGACTGATTATATCTAGTCAGCAGTTAGGGAGCCAAGACGAATTGTTGAATGCCCTCCAGAAGGAAGGTTTCAAACTGACGCAAGCCACACTGAGTCGTGATCTGAAGCAGCTGAAGGTTGCTAAAGCGGCCTCGATGAGTGGAAACTACGTGTATGTACTACCCAACGAAACTATGTACAAACGAGTCAGCACACCCAACAGTATTCGTGAGATGATGAAGGTGCCTGGCTTTATCAGTATTAATTTTTCGGGTAACATGGGTATCATTAAGACCCGTCCAGGCTATGCTAGCTCGATAGCTTGGAACATCGACAACAGCGACGTGCCGGAAATCTTAGGCACCATTGCCGGCGATGACACCATATTCATTGTAATTAAAGAAGGTGTAAAACATCAGGATGTGGTAGAAGCCCTGACTGATGTGGTACCAAACATGAAATAAACGTAGATAGAAATGGAAGAAGAAATTGAAGTCTTGGTAGCAGGACCTGAACATGAAAAGTATGTAGATACCATTCTCGACACCATTGCCGAGGCAGCAAAGGTGCGTGGAACAGGAATAGCCAAGAGAACGCATGAGTATCTGGCCAAGAAGATGATGGAAGCGAAAGCCGTCATCGCCCTTACCAAAGATGGTAGATTTGCAGGATTCAGCTACATTGAGACTTGGGAGAATCAGCAATATGTTACCACATCGGGACTGATTGTGCACCCCGACTTCAGAGGCAAGCATATTGCCAAGCGTATTAAAGACATGACCTTTACACTGGCCCGAACCCGCTGGCCACACGCGAAGATATTCTCGCTAACCAGTGGCGCGGCAGTCATGGCAATGAACACAGCATTAGGCTACCAGCCAGTAACCTTTGCCGACCTAACCGACGACGAGGCTTTTTGGAAAGGCTGTGAGGGCTGTTGCAATGTTGACGTACTGCACCGTACTGGTCGCAAATACTGCATCTGCACAGCGATGCTCTACGATCCGACAGAACATCTGCCTGCCAAAATATCCGATGAGGTGCTTGAGCGCATTCGTCAGATAGATGGAGGAGATAAAAAGGTAAAAGGGTAAAAAAGTTAAAAGGTAAAAAAGTAAAAATAACAAAGATATGGCAAATAAGAAAGTTGTAGTAGCATTTTCTGGTGGACTTGACACCAGCTACACCGTGATGAAGTTGACCCAGGACGGTTGGGATGTATATGCAGCCTGCGCCAACACTGGCGGTTTTAGCGACGAGCAGTTAAAGAAAAACGAGGAAAACGCCTTTAAACTGGGTGCGAAGGCTTATGTTACCCTTGATGTAACCCACGAGTATTACGAGAAATCACTAAAGTATATGATTTTCGGAAACGTACTGCGTAACAACTGCTACCCCATTTCTGTATCAAGCGAGCGTATTTTCCAGGCAATCGCCATCGCCCGCTATGCCAAAGAGATTGGTGCCGACGCCATCGCCCATGGTTCAACAGGTGCAGGTAACGACCAGATCCGTTTCGACATGACATTCCTCGTTATGGCCCCTGGTGTTGAAATTATCACCCTGACTCGCGATAAGAAGTTGACTCGTAAAGAGGAAGTTGACTACCTGAACGAGCATGGTTTCTTTGCCGATTTCACCAAACTGAAGTACTCATACAACGTAGGTATCTGGGGAACCAGCATCTGTGGCGGCGAATTACTCGATCCCACACAGGGACTGCCTGAGGAAGCCTATCTGAAGCACGTTACAGCCAAGGAGCAGGAATCACTGTTAAAGATTCAGTTCGACAAGGGTGAGATTGTTGCCGTAAACGACGAGAAGTTCGATGACAAAGTGAAGGCCATCCAGAAGATTGAGGAAATTGGCGCCAGCTATGCCATCGGTCGTGATGCCAATGTAGGCGATACCATCATCGGTATTAAAGGCCGTGTTGGTTTCGAGGCTGCAGCTCCAAAGCTCATCATCGAGGCCCACCGTCTGCTGGAGAAGTCAACCCTCTCTAAGTGGCAGCAGTACTGGAAAGATCAGGTTGCCAACTGGTATGGCATGTTCCTGCACGAGAGTCAGTATCTGGAGCCCGTCATGCCCGATATCGAAGCCATGCTCACCTCATCACAGCGCAACGTCACAGGTACAGCTATCCTGAAGCTCCGTCCTTATGGATTTGAGACAGTGGGTATCGACAGTGCTAACGACCTGACAAAGAGTAAGCTGGGCGAGTACGGTGAGACACAGACTGGCTGGACAGCCGACGAGGCTAAGGGCTTCATTAAAGTTAGCTCTACGCCACTGCGTGTTTACTACGGTATCCACAAGGACGAGAAAAGATAGAACCTCCTCATTCCCTCCCAAAGGAGGGGCGTAATAACTTAAAGCATAAAAAATATGAAGATTGGAATACTTGGTGCAGCAGGCTACACGGGCGGAGAACTCATCCGTTTGTTGTTGAACCACCCTGAAGCCGAGATTGTGTTTGCCAACTCAGAAAGTAATGCTGGCAATCTGGTATCGGATGTGCATGAGGGACTGATTGGCGACACCGACCTGAAGTTTACCAGCGAGATGCCTTTTGATAAGGTGGATGTGGTATTCTTCTGTTTCGGACATGGCAAAAGTGAGGCATTCCTCAAGGAGCACAGCATCCCAGCCAACGTAAAGATCATTGATCTGGCACAGGATTTCCGTATCAAAGGCGACCACGACTACGTATATGGTCTGCCCGAGATTAACAAGGAGGAAATTATGAAAGCCCAGCATCTGGCAAATCCAGGTTGCTTTGCCACCTGCATCCAGGTAGCCTTGCTTCCAGCTGCTTATCTGAATCTGCTGAAAGAAGATGTGGCTGTTAATGCCATCACAGGTTCAACTGGTGCTGGTCAGAAGCCAGGTGCTACCACCCACTTCTCATGGCGTAACAATAACCTGAGCATCTATAAGCCCTTCCAGCATCAGCACATTGCTGAGATTCGTCAGTCGCTGAAACAGATCCAGGGCTATCTGGATGCTGATATCGACTTCATCCCCTACCGTGGCGACTTTGCCCGTGGCATCTTCTGTACAGCTGTTATCAAAACTCCAGCTCCCATTGAGGATGTGATCGACGCCTACAAGGATTTCTATAAGGATGCAGCCTTTACCCATTATAGCGACAAGGCCATCGACCTGAAGCAGGTTGTGAACACCAACAAGGCTTTGGTACATGTAGAGAAGTACGGCAATAAACTGCTCGTTACCTCGGCTATCGACAATCTGTTGAAGGGTGCTGTTGGTCAGGCTGTACAAAACATGAACATCATGTTTGGCATCGATGAGACTGCTGGTCTGAAGCTGAAGGCCAGTGCATTCTAAAATTGAAGAATTGAAGAGTTGAAAAATTGAAGAATTGAAGCTTATGAAACTATTCGACGTTTATCCATTATTCGATGTAAACATCGTAAAAGGAAAAGGTTGTAAAGTATGGGACGACAAAGGTCAGGAGTATCTCGACCTCTATGGTGGGCATGCAGTTATCAGCATCGGCCACTCTCATCCCCATTATATTAATAAGGTAACAGAGCAGTTGCAGAACCTTGGATTCTACTCTAACTCCGTTATCAACAAGCTACAAGTACAACTGGCCGAGCGTTTAGGCAAGATTTCGGGTTACGATGATTATCAGTTGTTCTTGATTAATTCTGGTGCCGAGGCTAACGAAAATGCCTTGAAGCTTGCCTCGTTCAAGACAGGTAACACCCGTGTACTGAGCTGCGAGAAAGCATTCCATGGTCGTACCAGTCTGGCTGTTGAGGTAACCAACAATCCAAAGATTGTGGCTCCCATCAACGACAACCATCACGTACGTTTCCTGCCCTTAAACGATTTGGAGCCTTGGGTTCGCGAATTGTCGAAGGGCGGCGTAGCTGCTGTTATTTTGGAGTGCATCCAAGGTGTAGGCGGTATTCAGATGGCCACACCAGAGTTCGCACAGGGATTAGCCTACGCTTGTAAGCGCTACGGTGCCGTACTTATCTGCGACGAAATCCAATGCGGCTATGGTCGTAGCGGAAAATTCTTTGCCCACCAATGGTTAGGTATCAAACCCGACATCATCACCGTTGCCAAGGGTATCGCAAACGGTTTCCCCATGGGCGGCGTACTTATTTCACCAGAGTTCGAGCCTGTTTACGGACAGTTAGGCACCACTTTTGGCGGTAACCACCTGGCTTGCGCAGCAGCATTGGCAACACTCGATGTCTTTGAGAACGAAGGCTTGGTAGAGAACGCCCGCGAGGTTGGCGACTACCTGATGGAGGGCATCCGTCATATTGGCAGCTCACATATCAAGGAGGTTCGCGGTCGCGGTCTCATGATTGGCATCGAACTCGACATGCCACATGCCATGGTTCGTAAGCCACTCATCAAGCATGAACATTGCTTTACCGGCTGTGCAGGACAGAATATCTTGCGTTTGTTGCCACCACTCTGCCTGACCAAGGCTGAAGCCGACGACTTTATCGAAAGACTGATCAGAGTAAAACCCGAAGAACTATGAAAATTTCAGTAATAGGTGCAGGCGCCATGGGCGGCGCTACTGTCGAAGGTCTGATAAAAGGCCATCAGTTTAAGAATGAAGATATCACCGTGAGCGATCCTTCGCAGGTGGTTGTAGATAAGTTTGCCAAGTTAGGCGTTAATGTAACGACCAACAATCAGCAGGCTGCCCAAACAGCCGATATTGTTTGTGTGGTTGTTAAGCCATGGTTGGTAGAGCGTGTGCTCACCGGCATCAAAGCCGATCTTGACCCTCAGAAGCAAATCCTGATTGTGATTGCCGCAGGCGTTCCATCAGCAAGCATCAAAGAATGGTTGGGTGCAAACTGCCCACCACTCTTTCTGGTCATCCCCAACATAGCTATTGCCCAGTTGGCTTCGATGACTTTTATCGTACCTTGCGATACCACCCAACAGCAAACCGAACTGGTACAGGGTATCTTTAACGACATGGGTACATCGCTTCTCACCGACGAGCAGCATCTGGCATCGGGAACCACACTGGCCAGTTGCGGTATTGCCTATGCCATGCGCTATATCCGTGCAGCAGCCGAAGGTGGTGTAGAGTTAGGTTTCAAGGCTGATGATGCCAAGAAGATTGTGATGCAAACCATGAAGGGTGCTGTTGAGCTGTTGGAAGCCAGTGGTATGCACCCCGAAGCAGCTATCGACTTGGTGACCACACCTGGTGGTCTTACCATCAAAGGATTGAACGAGATGGAGCATGCTGGATTCACATCAGCTGTTATACGCGGACTTAAAGCAGGTATAAAATAATGCGAACCTTATTGTTACTTTTTTCATTCTTCTGCCTGACGGCATTCGCGCAAGACACGCCCAATGCCCGTCAAGCCAAGCGTGTGTTCAACACAGCCTGGAACCATATCTATGGTCAAGAAGGTGCAAAGTTTAACTATAAGATTAATATTCTCAGTCTGTACAAGGAAGAAGGCTATTCGTGCAACAAAGGTAAGAAGAGTATTTCAGAGCATAAGAACACTATCATCTACGACAATGGAGATTTGAAACATATCGTACGTACAAACAAAAAGATTGTAGAGCTCCATGATCCTAAGGTAAACAAGAAGGACGAGAAGTTGCAGATGTTCAAGTTCGAGCCAGACAGCTATAACTATGCTATAGCCAAAGACCCCGAGGGTTTACTGGTCACGCTCGAAGCTAAACCAGGCGCGAAGGTCAAGATGAAGAAAATCATTGCCCTGCTCAACCCAGGCAATTATTATCCCAAGAAGCTACGCATCAAAGTCAGCATTTTCTGGGCTACCATCACCTTCTCTCATTTTCAGGCCGGAAATATAGACGACAGCATCTTCGTCTTTCCCAAAGAAAAGTATGCAAATTACAAGATTATAGATGAACGATAAATAACATAGAAAACATGGACGAGCAATTAAAGCAAATAGGAGAACGACTTCGCGGATTACGCGATGTTCTCGACATCCCAGTAAGCGAGATGGCCGACACCATCGGTATCGACTCAGAAAAGTATGAGAGGATTGAGAAGGGTGAACTCGACATCACCATCTCCAACCTCATGAAGATAGCTCACAAGTATGGCGTATCAGCCGAGGAGCTGATGTTTGCCGAGGCCCCCCACATGAAGTCGTATTTCGTCGTACGCAAGGGACAGGGCATGAGCGTTGAGCGTACCAAGGCTTACAAATACCAGAGTCTGGTTAGTGGTTTCGTAAACCATCATGCCGACGTATTCATTGTAACTGTTGAGCCTAAGCCAGGTGCTCGCACTATTTATAAGAACACCCACCCAGGTCAGGAGTTCAATATGGTACTCGAAGGTAAGATGGAACTCTTCATTGGCGGCAAGACCATCATTCTGGAAGAGGGCGACAGCATCTATTTCGACTCGACCAAGCCACACGGCATGTTGGCCGTAGGCGACAAACCCGTGAAATTCCTTGCCTTCACCGTTGAGTAAAGTTGAAGGATTGAAAAATTGAATATTTGAATATATGGTAGAAAGATTTTTAAAACAGACACACTTCGAGTCTGTCGAGGATTACAATAAAAATCTGGAGTTTATCGTTCCAGAGAACTTTAATTTTGCCTACGATGTCATGGATGCGTGGGCAGCGGAAGCACCTGAGAAATTAGCATTGCTTTGGACCAACGACCAGGGCGAAGAGAAACGTGCCACTTATGCCCAGTTGAAAGAACAGAGCGACCAGGCAGCGGCCTACCTCATGTCGATTGGCATTGGTAAGGGCGACCCTGTGATGCTGATTTTGAAGCGTCGTTACGAGTGGTGGATTGTGATGCTGGCTCTTTGTAAGATTGGCGCTATCGTTATCCCCGCCACCCACATGCTGACCAAGCACGATATCGTGTATCGTAATACCCGTGCCTCCATCAAGGCCATCATCTGCGTTGATGATGCTTACGTTTGCGAGCAGATTCGTCTGGCTATGCCCGAGAGTCCTTCAGTAAAACAGTATATCACCATTACTGATCATGGAAAGCCTATCCCCGAAGGATTCCGCGACTATCAGTCGGAAGTGGTCAAGGCGCCAAAGTTCGAGCGTCCAGCCTTCGTTAACAACAACGAAGACACCATGATTATGTACTTCACCTCGGGAACCAGTGGCGAGCCTAAGATGGTTGCCCACGATTACCTGTACGCCATGGGACACCTTACCACAGGTGTTTTCTGGCATAACCTCCACGAGAACTCACTCCACCTCACAGTAGCCGACACTGGTTGGGGTAAGGCTGTATGGGGCAAGTTCTATGGTCAGTGGTTTGCAGGCGCTACCGTGTTTGTTTTCGACCACGAAAAGTTTAATGCCGACACCCTGTTGCGCCAGATGGAGAAATATAAGGTTACCAGTTTCTGCGCACCTCCCACCATCTATCGTTTTATGATTCGTGAGGATTTGAGCAAGTACGATCTGAGCAGTCTCCAGTACTGCTGTACCGCAGGCGAGGCCCTAAACCCAGCTGTTTACGATAAATTCTACGAGAAGACCGGTATCCGTATGATGGAAGGCTTCGGTCAAACCGAGACCACCATGACCCTCGGCACCTTCCCTTGGATGACACCGAAACCCGGTTCGATGGGTATTCCCAATGCCCAGTACGACATCGACCTGCTGCGTGCCGACGGTACCAGCTGCGAAGATGGTGAAAAGGGTGAGATTGTGGTACGCGTAGGCGACAAGAAACCTATCGGTTTGTTTAAGGGTTACTATCGCGATGAGGAGAAAACCCGCGAGGCATGGCACGACGGCATCTATCACACCGGTGACATGGCCTGGCGCGATGAAGATGGCTACTATTGGTTCGAAGGCCGTATCGATGATGTGATCAAGAGTTCAGGTTACCGCATTGGCCCATTCGAGGTTGAGAGTGCCCTGATGACTCACCCAGCCGTTGTAGAGTGTGCCATCACGGGTGTACCTGATGACATCCGTGGTATGGTAGTTAAGGCTACCGTTGTACTCGGCAAGGAGTGGAAAGACAAAGCCGGCGATGAACTGGTAAAGGAATTGCAGCAGCATGTCAAGAAGGAGACGGCTCCTTATAAGTATCCACGCATTGTGGAATTTGTGGATGAGTTACCAAAGACCATCAGTGGTAAGATCCGCCGCGTTGAGATTCGCAAGAAAGATGCGGAGAAATGACATTATTACAATTGATAATTATTAATGGCTGCACATAATGAGTTAGGGAAATGGGGCGAAGATAAAGCCGCCGAATACCTACAGCATCACGGCTATCGTATCATAGAACGCGACTGGAAGTCGGGGCGTCGGGATATCGACATTATCGCCACAGAGGGCAACGAAGTGGTGTTTGTTGAGGTAAAAACCCGTCGCAACCGATTGTACGGTGCCCCCGAAGAAGCTGTCGATTACCGCAAATTACAGAATCTTCGGTTAGCCATCAACCACTACATCAAATATCGCCGAATCAATCTCGATGCCAGGTTCGACATTATTACAGTAGTAGGTACGATAGGACAGCAACCAGAGATAGATCACATCAAAGATGTACGACTGTTTTAGTGAATAGCATAATGAAAAGAAGAATAGTTATCAAAGTTGGTTCGAACGTATTAACGCGAGCCGATGGCAAACTGGATGTCACCCGCATGTCGGCCCTTGTTGACCAGATAGCATGGTTGCGCCAGCAAGATATCGAAGTGATTCTCGTTACTTCAGGTGCCGTTGCCTGCGGTCGACGCGAACTGACAGTCGACCACTCACTCGATTCTGTAGAACAGCGCCAGTTGTTCTCAGCTGTCGGACAAGTAAAACTTGTAGGTCTTTACTACGACCTGTTCCGCGAGTTCGGCATTCACGTGGGCCAGGTGCTCACCATGAAGGAGAACTTCCAACCTGGCGAACAGTACCGTAACCAGCAGGCATGTATGACAGTCATGCTTGAGAATGATGTTCTCCCTATCGTTAACGAGAACGACACTGTATCTGTTACCGAGCTGATGTTTACTGATAACGACGAACTCTCGGGCCTCATCGCTCAGATGATGAAGGCCGATTCACTGGTTCTACTCTCAAATATCGATGGTATCTACACTGGTCATCCCGACGATCCATCATCAGAGCTTATACAGCGCGTTGCACCATGCACCGACCTCTCGAAATACATTCAGAAGGAGAAGAGTGCTTTCGGACGTGGTGGTATGCACTCCAAATACCATACTGCCAGTAACATTCAGGCAGCAGGTATTCACGTCATCATAGCCAATGGTACCCGCGATGACATCCTCATCGACCTGATTGAAAGACCAGAGTCAACACCTCACACTGAATTCCTAACATAAAGAGCTATGCAACTTAAAGATACATTCGAACGTGTAAAGCGTGCCAGCAAGAGTCTGGCTCTGCTTACTGATGAGCAGCGCAACGAGATACTTCATGCCGTGGCCGATGCCATCATCACCAATAAGGCGAGAATCCTCGAGGCCAATGCCCAGGATTTGGCTAAAATGGATAAAGCCAACCCGCTGTACGACCGTCTTCAACTCACAGACAATCGACTGGAGGGTATTGCTTCCGACATGCGTAACGTTGCCACCCTCCCCTCGCCATTAGGTCATATCACCAAGCAGAAAACGCTTCCCAACGGTCTTCGTCTGTGCCGTGTCAGCGTGCCTTTTGGGGTGATTGGCATGATCTACGAAGCACGTCCTAATGTGACTTTCGATGTTTTCTCGCTCTGCTTTAAGAGTGGAAACGCATGTGTGCTGAAAGGCGGAAAAGATGCCGACTGCAGTAACCGCGAGGAGGTGGCGCTTATCCATGAGATATTGCAGCAGTATGGTGTGCCCCAAGATGTGGTAGCCCTGCTACCCGCCACCCATGAAGCTACGGGCGAAATGCTAAATGCCGTAGGCTACATCGACGTGTGCATCCCTCGCGGCGGTAGAAAACTCATCGACTTCGTACGCGACAATGCTCGCATACCAGTGATCGAGACAGGTGCCGGTGTGGTAAACACCTATTTCGATAAAGATGGCGATTTGGAGATGGGACGTGCCATTATCAACAATGCCAAAACCCGTCGTGTCTCAGTTTGCAATGCCCTTGATTGCCTACTAGTACATCATGATAGACTGGACATCTTATCAGAGTTAGTAAAGCCTATGACCGAGAAGCACGTCATCATCTATGCCGATGAACAGGCTTACAAAGCTCTTGATGGCCAATACCCTTACCTTGAGCATGCCACCGACGACAGTTTCGGTACTGAATATATGGACTATAAGCTGTCTATCAGGACCGTTGCTTCACTCGAAGCGGCCTTAGAGCATATCGACCAGAACGGCAGCGGCCATAGCGAGGCCATCATCACCATGAACGAGCAGACAGCCCGTAAATTCCAAGCTCAGGTCGATGCTGCCTGTGTTTATTGGAATGCACCCACCTCGTTTACCGATGGTGCACAGTTCGGTCTTGGCGCCGAAATCGGCATCTCCACTCAGAAGCTCGGTCCCCGCGGGCCTATGGCACTTGAAGAAATGACCACCTATAAATGGCTTATCGAAGGAGAAGGACAAGTGAGAGCATAATAAAAATACAAATCTATTCAAATATGAAGAGTTTTATCAACGTAGAAGATCTCGGCCCATTGGATAAAGCCATGGCCGAAGCATTTGAGATTAAGAACGACCGTTTCAAATACCAGCATCTGGGCAAGAACAAAACCCTGATGATGATATTCTTTAATAACTCCCTGCGCACTCGCCTTTCAACCCAGAAGGCAGCCATGAACCTCGGCATGAATGTGATCGTGCTCGATGTGAATGCTGGTGCCTGGAAGTTGGAAACCGAGCGTGGTGTGATTATGGATGGCGACAAGAGCGAGCACCTGTTGGAGGCCATCCCTGTCATGGGATGCTACTGCGACATGATTGGTGTGCGCAGCTTTGCCGGACTTACTGATCGTGAGTACGACTATGCCGAAACCGTCCTCCAGCAGTTCATCAAATATAGCGGACGCCCCGTTTTTGCAATGGAGACAGCCACTGTTCATCCCCTGCAGGCTTTTGCCGACCTGATTACCATCGAGGAGCATAAGGTTGTTGAGCGTCCGAAGGTAGTACTTACCTGGGCTCCCCATTGCCGCGCTTTGCCTCAGGCTGTGCCCAACTCATTCGCCCAATGGATGAATGCAGCACCCGATGTTGATCTGGTAATTACCCACCCTGAGGGGTATGAGCTCGATCCAAAGTTCGTGGGTAATGCCCGTGTAGAGTACGACCAGAAGAAAGCTTTCGAAGGTGCCGACTTTATCTATGCCAAGAACTGGAGTAATCCTGGTGTTACCAATCCCGCCGATTACGGAAAGATTACCTGCAACGACATGTCGTGGACGGTTGACACCGAGCACATGTCGTGGACAAACAATGGCAAGTTCATGCACTGTCTGCCCGTTCGTCGTAACCTGATTGTAACAGACGATGTGATTGAGAGCCCCAACAGCCTTGTAATCCCCGAAGCAGCCAACCGCGAAATCAGCTGCTCGGTCGTTATCAAGCGTATGCTCGAGAACCTTTAAAGCATTCACTACAACAACCTCTTAATAATGCCCCGCATCATCTGCTGTGCGGGGCATCCATTAACTAAAAAAAAATGCAAAAGTATCTATACCTTTTATTACTTATTATCGCGACATGTTTCAGTAGCGGCCATGCCTATGCTGATACAGATAATGTAGAACAGGAACTGGCCATGCGTGTACAACAAGCACAGGTGAGTGGCAGCGACACCGACTTCTACAGTGTTCATAAACTCTTTCTCAATCACTTGGAACAGAACCAGGATTGGGATAAGTTCTATCGTGTTTGGATGACCCGTATTATCTACGATGTCAACCACAAGCATTTTCATCGTGCCTTTACCGAGATATACCGTATTACCGACGATATCCGCGATCGTCATCAGGAACAGTACCTGTATATCCCCAACATGTGCCTGGGTTTCTTCTATAGCGGAAGAAACCAGCCCGAAATGGGTGAGAAGTACTTCCGCAAGGCTCTGCGCGGTATCAATGCCGACAAGGAACAGGTATCAGTATTCAACTGCTACCTGTCGCTGGCGCAAGTACTTAGTTTTAATAAGCCCACCGAAGCCATGGCCTGCCTCGACAGTCTGCCCAAACAGATGTTGCAGAACCCGATTTACGACAGTGGTGTATTAGGCTATCGCTGTATCATCGCCAACAGGTTAGGCGATCGCAAGGCCTTCAATCAATACTTTGCCCGCTACGATAGCATTCGTCAGCATAATCCTGCACAGTTCAATCCAGCCAACCTGCAACAAGTCATGGTGTGCTTATACCTGATGAAGAATGACTATAACAAGGCTTTGGCCTGGTGCGACTCCATCGATGTACCCATGATAGCCAATGAACTTCGTCTGGATGTTTACGAGAAGATGGGCAGTTGGAAAAATGCTTTCCATGCCAGCGAGATAAAAGACAGCTTGCAACAAGCCAATGAGCGTGAGGTGCTTGAGGAGCATCTGATGGATATTACGCGTGAAATCGATCTCCTTCAATCCGAACAAGAAAAGGCTGAACTGCGACGCCGACAGCTCATGATAGTAGGATTAATGGCCGCCTTCATCATCGCCATGCTCGTTGCCATGCTCATCTATCGCCATTTCAAGAATCTGCGATTGAAAGAACAGTTCCTGGAGTTACAGGAAGCGCATCGCCGGACAGAGGCTGGTCAAGCCATCCGCCGCGCCTTTGTAACAACAATCATGGAGAGGCTCAAATCACCCATCAGTTCGTTGCTCAACTATGCTCGCATATTCAACGACCCTGAGTTCAAGCTCAAACCCGAGGAGCGCAGCAAGCGTTATAGCGATATTGTTGCAGCAGCCAAGAGTATCGAATCGCTGATGGACCCTGTTCTTGACTCCTATTCACGTGGAGATTCAGGTATCAGTGGAGAGGAGAAGCGTGTTTGCCAGGATGCCCTACGTTCGCCACTACAAACACTGATTGGCACTGCCGAAGTGATTATCGAAGCCGATGGACAGTTGCCGCACGACGAGTACATGCAGTTGCGCTCGGCCATCTGTCGCAACGCCTACAATGTGGCAGCATCCACCCACAAACTGATACTATTCAGTCTTTATGGCGATGCTTATCCTATCACGATGAACTACGAGATTGGGCTTAACGAGCTGACACGTAGCATCCTGAGCAGCTACGACCAGCATTTCAAGACCCAGCGCAAGACCATCGAGTTTGTAACAGATGTGCCCGACGATGTGAAGATTACAACCAACACGCTGATACAGGAGCTTATTAACTGCCTGCTCGACAACATTGTAAAATATGCCACAGGCGATCCACTACAGCTGAGTTGCCACACCCACACGGAT
Source organism: Xylanibacter ruminicola (assembly GCA_015060625.1). Lineage (GTDB taxonomy): Bacteria > Bacteroidota > Bacteroidia > Bacteroidales > Bacteroidaceae > Prevotella > Prevotella ruminicola_D. Next base: position 14,331 of record SUYC01000023.1, read on the forward strand.
GGTACCTACTCGATTGCCGTAAGCAATATTGGTCCTGCCATCCCTGCAGCTGATGCTGAACGAATATTTGTGCCATTTGTGCGTCTGTCAGCCGACGAGCATTCACTTGGCATTGGTCTGCCTTTGGCGCGTTCTCTGGCCACCTCAATGGGTTACACCCTCACCCTCGACACCACTTACACACAAGGTGCTCGGTTTGTGGTTAGATTAAAATAAACAGTAATCCCCGTTCACACAACCTGAACGGGGATTACAGTATTTATTTGATAGCTGCCGCAATGATCTCGGCCATTTTCTTGGCACCTTTTTCATTAGGATGAATACCATCATCCACCACCTTATCGCCATCGTTTAGCATCAGGGCATGCAGATCGATAACCTGTAAGCCATACTGCTTAGCTACTTCCTGCTGGATGGGGATAATCTCGTCGGTAATCACCTTATCGTTGATATTCCAACTTGGCTTGAAGGCAGGGATGGGCGTGCAAAGCAGAATCTTTGGACCTACTGGCTGGGCTGCAGCCTTAGTCTTCTTCTTACCTTTCTTAGCTGGTTGGGCAAGGTCTGGGCGCAGGGTCTTAATCATCTGTTCCAAATCCTGCCTAAACTCTGAGCCATACTGCCAGTTCTCGGGCTTCGAGTCGTTGGTGCCGAGCTTAATCACAACCACATCGGGCTTAAATGCCAAGGCATCCTTCCAGGCCATCTCGTTCATATAAGGGAAATCACCCTTGTTCAACATGGTACGGGCCGAAACCCCAAAGTTCTTTACCCAGTAGCCATCGCCGAGCATGCCCTGCAACTGTGCCGGATAGCCATACTTGGCACGCATATCAATACCAAAGCCATCAGTGATGCTGTTACCGATGCAAGCCACACGGATAGCATCCTCCTTGGGGGCAGGAATCGACTTGAGCCAGTTACCTAAGTCCTGCAACAGTTGGTCGTGATACTTAAACCACGTGCCAAAGCCAAAGCCATGATCTCCCGAAGGGTAGATAAACAAGCTGCATTCATTACCAGCATTGCGCATAGCCGAATAATACTGTATGCCATTGGTTACCACAGGCACCAAACGGTCGTCGTTAGCGCTGATGATACAAGCAGGTGGCGTGAGATGGCTGCGAACAGCATTCTGGGTTGAGTACTGTCCTATAAGTTTAGGATCCTTATACCCCTCTTTACCCAGAAAGTTGATGCACGACCACTTATGTGATACACGCTCATCCATCGAGATTACTGGATAGAATAGTATCGAGAAGTTAGGACGCACTTCATAAGGCGACATCGTTGAGATGACCGACGACAGATGTCCACCTGCCGAGAAGCCCATAATGCCCACATCGTTTGGATTAATATTCCAGACCTTAGCCGAGTCGCGAACGATACGGAAGCCCTGCTCCACATCTCCTACTGGAATGGTACGATCACCATGCGGCAAACGATAGTTTACCACGAAATAAGCGATACCCTGTTTATTTAACCAATCGGAAGCCTGATAGCCCTCATGCGTATTCGAAAGCATAGAATAGCCACCTCCAGGCACACCAACAATGGCTCTGCCTGAGGGATTCTCTGGAAGGAAACACACCATCTGAGCCTTTCCATCATCGGACAGGTTCAACGTAAACTTCTTTGCGGTCTGCGCCTGCATGGTCATAGCCAGCATCAGCAGCCCCGTCATGAATAGTTTTCTGTTCATAGTTACAACAATTCTTTATTTAGTCCTATTGTTAAAAAATGCCTCTACACGATCTGCCATATTCTGCCGGATATAAGGATGGAAGAACCTCAGCTCCATGTGATGATAGTTACCTCTCACACCGATGACGGGCATCGGCTCATCGTTTTGATAACCATCTATCAACAGCAGTCTGCTCTTGGTATCAAGTCGGGCCGAGAGTGTATCACACTTCGTCTTACAGCAATACACAAACGAAGCACTGACAGTATCAGTACGCCAGTTTATCGGATTGATACAAAACAGATTTCCACCACTTACAAGTGGTATCTCACACTCAGGCGACTTTGCCGAATTGAAACAAATCGACACCCCGGTATCTGTGGCTCCGCTCGCTGGGTGCAGATGCCGGCAGCAGGCGGTATCTTCTTTGGTTATCCTATAGCCGATAAAGTAGGCTGCCACCATTCTGTCGGCCACATCATCCGGCATGCGCTTCATAATCTCCAGCATGGCATGAGCTCCCTGACTGAAGCCAGCCAGTATAAAGGGGCGTCCCTGATTCAGATGCTTGATATAATAATCCCAGCTACGTACACAATCCGACATAGCCAGAGGCAAACGGGTAAACACCGCTTCGGGTGACGACCACGACTGCATCGTCACCTGACGATAATAAGGCGAATAGTAATTCAACTTACCCGAATAAAACGAGTCAACAGCTTGCATCTCGATTCGCATCTGCGCTCGCTGTACGGCATAATAGGTATCGGCAAAATGGCAGGTATCGTTACCCATCACGCGACTGTCGGTTTCGGTAGAGATGATATAAAACAAATCAGCCTCGCCATGGCGGTTAACTATCAACCACTGGTTAAGATCATCATAATGCGGTGATGCAGGAATCGGACCGACGACTGGTTGGTTATCACTGTCCCACGAACCGAAGAATAGCGAAGCGCAAACGCCCAAAAGCGCTACAAAAGCCGTTTTTAGCCTATTCATACACATACAATTGACTAATTTGCATGCAAAAATACAAATTTCAAGCGAACTTAGCAAATAATTCGCAAAACTTTATGTAATTTTGCCGACGGATTATCAAAAAATAACTAATAGACATTATGATTTCATTTGAATGCGATTACAATAACGGGGCTCATTCAAAAGTTTTGGAGAACCTGATAAAATACAACGACACCAAACCAACCCCTTATGGTTTTGATGAGTTTAGCGAACAAGCCAAAGAGCGCATCCGTGTGGCTTGCGGACTGCCCGATGCCCAGATTTTCTTTCTGACTGGCGGTACCCAGACCAATGCCACCACCATCGACTCGATGCTATATCAGTACGAGGGTGTGATCTGCGTTGGCAGTGGTCATATCAACGTGCACGAGGCAGGTGCCGTTGAGTTCACCGAACATAAAATCATCACCATTGCCGATAACAATGGTAAGATGGAGGCTAAGACGCTCGACAAGTATCTCGACGACTATATGCACGATGGCAACAAAGACCACGCTGTACACCCAGGTCTGGTTTACATCACCTTCCCCACCGAATTGGGAAATCTCTATAGCGCCAAGGAGCTCGACGATATATACCAGGTATGCCAGCGCTACGAGATACCTCTTTATATAGATGGCGCCCGTTTAGGCTATGGTCTGATGGCAGAGGGCAATGATATATCCCTGCCCTATCTGGCCCGCCACTGCGATGTGTTCTATATCGGTGGCACTAAGATTGGTGCCCTTTGCGGCGAAGCAGTCGTTTTCACCCACCAAAATGCCCACAAGCACTTCTTCTCTATCCAGAAGCAGCATGGTGCCGTGATTGCCAAAGGTGCCCTGATAGGCTTACAGTTCGATGCACTGTTTACAGATGATTTATATTTTAAGCTCTCTGAACATGCCATCAATATGGCCATGCGCATGAAGCAGATTTTTATCCATAAAGGTTTCGAGTTCTTTGTTGATTCTCCCACCAACCAGCAGTTTGTGATTATGGATAATCAGTTGGTTGACAAACTGGAACAGAAGATGCGGTTCACCCATTTCGGTCAGGCCGACAAGAATCACACCATCTGTCGCTTCGTAACCAGTTGGGCCACCACCGAAGAAGAGCTCGACGAATTGGAAAAGATACTCAGATGAAACACCTAAGCTATAAATATTACCCTACTGCATTGATCATTCTTGGGGCTATTGTCATCTGGTGTTTCTTCCAGTTTTGGTACCCTTATCATTTCTTTTTCCAAGAGCAGAACCAGATATTCCTTTGGTCGTGGGACTATATCTCCACCTATACCGATAAACCAGGCGGATTAGCCAACCTTATAGGCGATTTCCTCACGCAGTTCTATTACTACCTGTTTGCAGGCTCCACAATCCTCACGGTTTGTCTGCTCATCATAGCTGGCTTGCTTTACCAGTCGCTTATCCACTTCAAGGTCAGCAAAATTGTGGCCCTGGCATTGACACTGTTTGTGATGGGCTTTGTAGCAGTCTGTCATTTCAGCACCAGCTATCGCCTCCCATCAACCATCTCTATCATGGGATGGCTGCTCTTATTATGGACGGTATCTATGATTCGCTCCAAAATTCTTAAACTGTCCATACTGTGTTGTGGTCTGCTGCCATGTTATCTGTTGTTTGGCAGTCCACAGGTCAAGAATCTACAGATGCCAGATATGATCCTTGAGAAGGATTTTGCCGTGGATTGCGAATACCACTTTGGGCATTACGACAAGGTCATCCAGATGGTTGAGAGCCAACAACGGTGGACCGATCAGATGATCTTCTTCTATAATCTGGCACAGGCACAGCGTGGTCAACTGCCCGACCATCTGCTCAAGTTCACCCCCACCCAGTTGGGCACCTTCTACAAGATTGGTCCCGAAACACCCATGCTGATTATTCGCAACATGAATGAGTTATACTGGGCCTTAGGCGATATGACATTTACGGAGCGTGCCGCCATGATGACGAACGTGTTCTCACACAACAACCGTAACGTGAGAATGATGCAGCGCCTGGCAGAGTGCAACTTTGTGAGTGGCGACTCGTTGGCTGCTGAAAAATACCTGCGTATTCTCGACAAGACATTGGTATATGACCGTTGGGCCGACAATGTCCGCAAGAATGGCAAAACCATCTACCAGCAGAAGATGCAGATGGTAAGTCGCCACGACACCATCTCTATTACCGACAATGCCCACCAGCTGATGATGCAGCTACTCAATGCAAACCCCAACAACACGATCGCCCTTGATTACATTCTATGCAGTACTCTGATATTAAAGGATATCACCAACTTCAAGCGCGATTACGACCGCTATTGCATCGACACCAACAACCCGCGTTTAAAAACGCTCTACCAGGAAGCTCTTTGCATCTGGTTGGCAGGTACCGACGCACCACAGCAAGAGTGGGAGAAATACATCAAGCGCGGCGATGTCTTCCAGCGATTCCAACAGTATAACCTGCAACGTGGTAATCCCAACTTCAAGGATACTTACTGGTATTACTTTGATAAGATAAAAGCACCTGAAATATGAAAAAATTACTTAACCTACTCACTATACTGATAGTACTTACCTCTTGTACGCCCACCCCTGAGAATGTACAGGAGAGCAACACTCTGCCACCTATTTATCCCAACTACTGTGATGTAACTATTCCACAGAATATAGCACCGCTCAATTTTCTGCTTCGTGCCGATTGCGAAGCCATCGAGGTAAAGGCTGGCGACATCACCATCAACACCCGTGGCAACGAGGCCGTATTCGACATCGACGATTGGAAGGCCCTGTTGCAACAATCTGCTGATAAGAGCATAGAAGTGAATGTCAGTGCCCTTATCAACGGCCAGTGGATAGCCTACAAGCCCTTCCATTGGCAGGTCGTGACCGACAAGGTGGATCCCTATCTCACCTATCGCCTCATTGAGCCCGATTACGAGATATGGAACAACGTACAGATTCAGCAACGCTGTGTCGAGAACTTCGATGTAAATGCCTTAGGGCATTACGAAAAGTTGGAGAATCGCTGCATGAACTGCCATACGTTTGCCAATCAGAACCCACAGCTATCTATGATGTACGTACGAGGTCCTGGTGGTGGTGCCATTCTCAACGAGAACGGCCTACTCAGTAAACTGAACATCCCTGGCAGTGTTTACTTCGGATTCAGTCCCACAGGCCGCTATATCGTCTATTCTACACAGAAGATTATCCCTGCGTTCCATAGCGACCCGAGTAAGCGATTAGAGGTGTACGACTCACAGTCGAACGTTTGCGTAGCCGATATGCAGCAGCATCGTATCTTCACCTCACCCTTGCTGGCAGACAGTCTGAAGTTCGAGACCTTCCCCACCTTTTCACCCGATGGTAAATACATCTACTACTGCGCCGCCGATAGCGTGAGCCTGCCTCACGACATCAAACAGTTGCAATACAGTTTGGTGCGCATCGCCTTTGATGAGAAGACAGGCACCATCGGCACCCAGGTAGATACACTCTACCATCAGCGCAGTGTGTGCCATCCCCGTATCAGCCCTGATGGACAGTACATACTCTACACCGTAGCCGATTATGGCACCTTCCCCATCTGGCACCCCGAGGCTGATTTGCAGATGATGAACCTGAAAACGGGCAAGATCGACACCCTTGGCATCGTAAACAGTGCCAAGAGTGATACCTACCACTCGTGGAGCAGCAACAGCCGTTGGTTTGTGTTTGCCTCGAAACGTGATGATGGCCTCTACGGCAAGCCCTACTTCTGCTATATCGACAAGCACGGCAAAGCTCACAAGCCTTTCTGCCTGCCACAGGCACATCCTACGTTCTACGACAACAACCTGAAGTCATTCAACGCGCCAGAGTTAGGTAAGGGCAAGGTTCCATTTGATGTAGATGATGTAGCCAAAGCCATGAAAAAACAGCCAATTGTTTTTAATTAGACACGGATGACACGGCTTAAATATCATCCGTGCCTAAAATTATTTCAACTTTGTTTCTACGCGCTGGTCAGAGGATATTTCGCGACCGGCATTGTAGGCATCAAAGTCAACTTTTGTTTTGGTAAAGTCGGGAACATTGAACGAAAAGAGACTCTCGTCGTAATACTCCTTTGGATGTCGCTGAGGCAGCAGAAATGGTTTCGAGAAGTGCCCCTTGTCGTCAATACAGGCCAGATAAAGACGACTATAAAGTCCATCGCCACGACGACTGGTAAACACAATCCAGTGCGAATTCACGTTCCAGTTGTGATAGCTGTCGGCTTTCGCGCTGTTGATTTCCTTCAACTCTCGCGCTTCACCCGTTTGCAGGTCAAGCAGCCACTGGTTGCTCTCGTTGTGCCATATCGAAAAATAGCCATAGTCGGTTAACGTAAACAGGATATACTTACCATCATACGACGGACGTGGCCAGGTCAGACTCTTGCCCATGGCCACCGCATTAAAGAGCGTGTCCACCTTTTCGCCATACTTACCTGTTTCGGGGTCGAACGAGATGCGACAAAGGTTATATTTCTCATCCTTATAGTGCATCGGATAGTCCTGCTGCTTACAGGTCATATAATATAAGGTATGTCCGTCAGGCGAGAATACAGGTGAGTTCTCACTCCAGTCGGGCGTTGACAATAGCGAGTCCTTGATAATCTCGTGGGTAGTAGGATTATACACAAACACATCACTCGACAGGTCGAACACCTCGATACGCTCGTTAGGCGCCACATGGAATCCCTGACGCGTTTGATTGGTTGAGAAAGCACAGTACTTGCCACTGGGGTGCCAATAAGGATACACCATCGAGCCGCCCAACTGCTCGTTGCTGGCCTTCAGCCATTCGCGCTTGCCATCCATCTGAAACATGGTAGCCCCATGATCGCCACGAACATGGAACACAAATTTGGATGGATCTGTTTGGCGCGCAGCATGGCAGTTCACACACATACCCGGCACCTGAGTATTCTCGATGATGGGATACTCATCAAAGGTAGCCAGATCGCGCTGGTAGAGTCCCATCTTGCTGAACACCTCATAGCCAGGAGCAATACGACGATAGGTCAGTCCCCATTCATCCAGTGCATAGGTACTTACACTTACAGTAAAGTCGTTAAACTGCTGCCATTGTCCGTTCTGAAGGGCGCACACCGTAAACGTCAGCTGTCCGCCTTTGTTCTGTTTGGTCAACTGGTGCCAGTCGGCTATGTCAAAATCAGCCTCATCGCCCTGCACATGCAGTTCGCCGCCTTTGCTTCCTTTTACCACCACATCCACACAATCGGCATCCGCCAGACTAAAGTTCAACGGCGCTATCTCAGCAGGTATGGTCACACCAATATAATCAGGGTAGATCTCGGGCTGTTTGTCAACCTTGGCAGCATTCTCCACACTTGTGGTACAGCTGGCCATCAGCCAACACCCAACACCAATCACCCAACACCCAATATTCTTCTTCATCATTTTCCTACCATTAAATAATACCAAAGCGTATTCTTGAATTTGTTCAACTCAGATGCCTGCTGATTGGCAGAATAGATACTTGCGAACTCATTCATTTGTTGCAGCATAAACTGACTCAAGATGCCCTGTGGCGGCTGCTGCCTTTGCTGCATAAAGGCCAAGGCGATACCCTCTTGGATATGACGCGGATGATAGGGGATTCGGTTCTGCACGACAGGTGCATACTGCATAAATCGTGCTATATCCTTATCCATCAACGGCATCATCAACAGGTACTGTGCAGCCAACAAGTTACTGGTGTTATGCATAAACAACTGTCCACAGATTTTATCCAACTCCCTATCACTGAACAGGAAGTCGTCCTGCAGACGATACTGGCGCAGAGTGCCATACAACGGATGCTCGTTAATCGCTTTCTCGTTACCTAATAACTGCATCGTACGTTGTGCCCAAGGGCGGTAGAATACTGTTTTCTCCAACATCCGCAGATACTTCTCGGCCACTTTGTACTCGCCATTTATCAGATTGGTCTCAGCCAATCGCTTCACCACACGAGCACTCTTATTATAATTAGGTATAGCCTCCATCGCCTCGAAAGCCAGACGCTGGGCGGTGTTCACCAAACCCAAGTTAAAATAGATTTCCCCAGTCAACTGCGTCGTAGCAAAGTTACGTTCAAACTTAGGCAGCAACCCCTCTGAACCATGCTGAAAGAAATCGAAAGCCCTATCGCCAAGCTGATTGGTCATAGCCAGGGCTAAGTTCGTAGCGCTCACACTCATGGGCAGGTCGGGTGTTTGTGCCTCAGCCTTAGCAATAATTCCATTCCAATCGCCTATACGCACCAGATAGTCGTATTCCATCAGTTCGTATTTCTTAGTATCAAATCCAAACTGCTGTGGCACAACTATCAGCACTGCCAGCCATAAAGCCTCAGCATACTTCACCCATGTTTTGGGTTCAGGCAAACGTTTAGCCAACCACCCCAACAGTAGAATCACTACGGGAATGGCCATCAGCATATAGGGCAACGTCATCGGGATACGGTAGTAGCTGATGCCCAGCATCACCCTCATCATCGGGAAAGGCAGATGGTGCGCACTCAGCAGCATCAACGCCAATGCATATAAGCCAGAAAGCGGCATCATCCATACAGCCACCATCAGCACCAGCGGTCCTATCAACCAATAAAGTATGGGCACTAAAACCACTATAGTTACGACTCTGATCACTCTGTGATGCGGTGCCAGTTTGGTCCAGGCAATCATCACAGTCAGAGCCATCGCCAGTGCCACCGCATACGTTAGCATCACACTCTCGTCGCCCATGGCATACCACAGCATGGCCACTGGTATCATACTCAGTATGTAATGGTCCTTTATCTGCATCAACCGCCACGTGAGCCGCTGTATCAGCATGTATAGCACGGCTATGATGGCAGCACCAATGGCTACACCATTATAGAACTGCACCAGGAACTCGGCCACATAACGCGCCAGACCACCAGGTTCTGCCAGACGCTCCCAAAAATAATCGGCATCAAACAAGAACAGCTGCAGCTGCTCCTGATAGGTAAGCGCAAAGGGATAGCGGTAGCACCAAAACAGGAACACCAACACGCCGAGCACCAGCGTCAACAACCATCCGGCCCAATAGTTACTTAATTTCTTCATTCGTATCGGCATTCATCGTTACCACACGTCCATCAGGGTACTTACGCTGATAAGTTAAGGGGAACATATCCTTCAAGAAATCGTACAGCACGCCCTCCTTCATGTTCTTAGCCAACTGGCGGGTATAGTTTTTATACACCACATGGAAACTGTCGGCACGCTGTGCAATGTACTTAGCTTGTACACTATCGCCTTTCGACTGTAGCTCGGCCACATACCTGCGCATCTTCATCAGCTCGCGGTTATGTATTTCGGTACGTGTCTTCCACTTCTCCAACGAGTCGTTCTGAGGTGTACCTACGGCATGACTCACGCTATCAATAGTAACCTTCACATCGCCTGGCTCGCCTACCACTAAGAGTGACTGAACACCCATACGGAAACGCAAATCCACTAATATCTTATATAACTTCGACGAGTCGGTAGTGAACTCAAACTTACCATCCTTTATCTCCACACTATCCACCGTATTGGCATTCTTCTCACCATAGAAAGGTACCAGGAAGATGCGTTTGCCCTCAAATTTCTCGTCTGGCACTACACCGTGAATTCTACATTCATTTGCATTTTTGGTCTGACAGCTATAGAACATGGTCATAGCAGTAGCTGCCATCAAACATAAAAGGATCTTTTTCATTGTTATCTGATTTTTACTTGTATTCGTTGATTGTCAAAAACGCGTTTGCTGATTTCGCGCGCATCCACATTCACCTTACCCTCGGTAAAATCGATGCAGTTATATGAATCCATCTCTTCAAGATAGTATTTACGTGGATTACGCTGAGGCAAGAGGAATGGTTTACCTGCCCGTCCCTTATCATCGATAACGGCGATATACGGCATACTATACACCCCATTCTCCCGACGACTGGAGAAAACAAACCAGTGACTGTTCAAACTCCAGTTATGAAAGCTCTCTGTATCATCGCTATTCGCACCTGTCAACGGATGCGTCTCGCCGGTCTGTAGATTCATCAACCACAGATCGGCCTCGGGATGGTTCACAGGGAAGTTACCACAGTTGGTGACATTAAACATCAGCCACTTGCCATCGTACGAAGCACGAGGATACGTGAAACTCTTATTCAGCTGTTGGGCATTCAGCAACGTATCCACATGGTCGCCATAGGTGCCTGTTTTGGCATCGAAAGCGATTTTACACAAGCTGTATTTCACCTTATCCCACTCTGCTGGCACACGGTAGGGCTTGGCCGTACAATAGAACAAGGTTTGGCCATCAGCCGAGAAAGCGGGATAGGTTTCCCAGTCATCAGTCTGTAACAACGGACAAAGCACCAACTCATTGGAGCGGGTATCAAGCACCAGCACATTGCTAAACGTGTCGTAAACCTCAATGCGCTGCCCTGTCCCCACAAAGAAACTCTGGTGGATAGAGTTGGTTGAGAAAGCACAATAGTTCCCGTCGGGATGCCAGTACGAGTAACTGGTATTGGCCACGGTACTGTCTGTCTTGGTTGTCAGATAAGTCTGTTTACCATCCTTGTATATCAGGGTTCCGCCGTGCTCACCACGAATCTGCATATTAAAGGTGTTGGGATTAGCACGATTGGCCACATGACAGTTCATACACTGACCTGGCACCACACTTTCGGCTAAGATAGCCGACTCATCGAAACTATGTATGTCACGCTGATAGATACCAATGTCGCCCCCCACCTCATAACCAGGTGCGATACGACGATAGGTCACACCATATTCATCAAGACGATATTTGCTGACAACCATTTTAAAGTCCTGATACTGCAGCCACTGACCGCTCTTCTTCACACAGACCGTAAACGATAGTTCGCCACCGGCGTTCTGTTCTGTCAGTTCATGCCAGTCGTCCAAATCAAAATCAGCCCACTCACCGTTGGCATGCAGTTCACCACCCTTCGACCCTTTCACCACGACATCCATACAGTCGATATTCTCTTCTGCAAAATTAAAATCCATGGGAGCAATATTCGCAGGAATCGTTACCCCGATGTAGTCGGGATAAATAGCAGGCAACTTATTCACCAAGGTAGGGTTGGTGGGACTTTCACTGCACGACGAGCCTGTCATGGCTAACAGCCAGCACCAAACAGCCAGCAGTTTGTATCTGATATTAATGCGCTTCATCATTGTCTTCGTTTTTAGTTTTCTGGGCCATCATCCTTTTTACATATGCGGCATAAGGCGATCCTGGCACATTCCCTTGCTTTTGAATACACATCATGGCATCCTGATAGCCGATAGGCATCTCGCGATAGCCACTGTATTTCTCAGCCATGGGCATATACTGTTGGAATCCTTGCATCTGACCTTCCAACAGCATCTGTCCCATAAAGTATTCCAGTGCCATCGTGTTCTGAGTATTATTCATAAATAGTAAACCGAACATCTTATACAGTTCCAGATGACTATACAGGAAATCGTTCTTATAACGCAACTGGCGCAGTTTGCCGTACACAGGGTGTGCGTTAATGGCAGCCTCATCGCCTAACAACGCTTCGGCATTCACAGCCCAGTCATGATAGAACAGACTCTTCTTTAGCAAGTCGAGATGCTTCCTAGCTGTTTTGTAATGCCCATTTACAATCATGCATTCGGCTATTCGCTTGGTACAACGCCCACTCATGCTACCATCCAGAATCGATTCCTGTGTATCAAAGAAATAACGCAGAGCCGAATTGACCATACCCAGTCGCCAAAAGGTCTCTGCCGATGGCAGCATCGAGGTTAAGTCGCGAATACGGGGCATGATGAGCGCATTCTCATCGCTCTGATAAAAGTCGAACATCCTATCAGCCAACTGATGCTTTTGCGACAAAGCCAGGTTGACACAAACCGAACTGAAGGCCGTCTTCACCTGATACTCTTTAGCACGAGTCACAATCTCATCCCAGCGTTCCTGGCGCACCAGGTAATCCTGACGAATCAGTTCGTACATCTCTTTATCATAGCCTTTGCTGATGCCTAAGAAACACAAAGCGATAAAGACAGCCGCTTGCACAGGTAACAGCCACTTAGCCGAAAGGCATCGACGCTGCACTACCATCGTAAATACTGTTATCAGCGGAGTCAACCACATCATCACAGGCATCATCATCGGCGTGCGATAATATTGGGCAGGCATCATGGTCATCTCTAAAGTCCACTGTGTGAGGCAGAAACGATAAGCCAGCAACTGTAAAGCCAACAGATATAAAGGCATTGGCCAGCTCTTCCATCCGTAACGGTGCATACGCAACAGCACATACACCCAAGCCAACGGCCCCGTCAACCAATATATAATAGGTATAAGAGCCGCCTCACACCATGCCTGCTTGCCCCATTTAACAGAATTCAGTCTGTGAGCGTCAACTGCTAATAACAGCGCCACCACATAGCCCAACTTGACACTAGGATCGCCCAACAGCCAGAGTACGAGTGCTGCAGGAATCCACCCAGTGGTACACCCCAGAGCCACGAAGAGCAGTGAGAGTAACAGGGCCCCCAGCCACTCTATATAATAGAATTGCACGATAAACTCGCCTATCCAACTAGCAAAGCCACCTGGTACACTGAGTCTATCTACAAAATAATCACTCGTCCACAGAAACAGTTGGTACTGCTCCTGATACGACATGGCGTGCGGGTATGCTATATACCAAAACAAGAATACGCCGATGCTGATTAGCACTGACAAGGCTATAGTTCCGTATTTAGTTATCGTCTTATCCATAAACGCTGCAAAAGTAGCACAAAAATCTGACTTAACAAAGTTTTTATCTAAATTATACCTACAAAAAGAGTTTTTTTACTATCTTTGTACCCAAATTAAGCAATAAAGTATTACCAACCAGAAAACAAAGAAATGAAGAAAACATTGTATGCATCGCTGGCAGCAATCATGCTTGCCATGCCAGCTAATTGTTTGGCAACCAAATTCCTTGGAGTTAAAGTTATTGACAAGGACTATCTGATGTTGCACTTCCGCGACGGCGAGGTACATTACCGCGACAATGGTACAGGTCCCAGTGCCTATTTAGGCCACTCTTTTGCCGAAGGCGACGACACCCTGCTGGTGTTCGGCGAACGACTGAAAGCGGCTCAGGCACAGCATGCGGGTTTGTGGAAGATCAGCTCGCCCGATGACAAGAGTTTTGCCACAATGCAACCCTTAGCCGTTTGGCGCAAGTCGAAGCCTATGAACACCGACAACACGCTGACGAGTGAGTTAGACCATTGGCTGTTCCTACAGATGCCTAAGAGCATGAAACAAGGTTGCACCTATAAGGTGGCCATCCCTTCCGACATTGGCAGCGACAAGACCGAGGCCTCTATCCGCTTCGACGTATGGAACAACCAATCCGAAGCCGTACACATTAATATTATAGGCTATTCACCCTTAGAAACCATTCATGCTGCCGACCTTTATCAGTGGTTGGGCGATGGCGGACAGCGCGACTACAAGCAGCTGGAAGGTAAGGGTGTTTGGTTATATAATGTAAACACCAAGAAAAAGCAGAAGGTGGGCACTGTCAAGTTCTGGCAGCCTGCCTCAGCAGCCGCCAAGGAGGCTGGTGGCAAAAGCCTCATCGGCACCGATGTGTGGAATATCGACTTCAGCGCCAACAAACCTGGTTGCTACCGATTGGTAGTAGAGGATGTAGGCTGTAGTATGGATTTCGAGGTAAAGAACGACATTTACTACGAGCCTTATCGCTACTCGGTTCGCGGTTATTACTATATGCGTTTGGGTGAGCCTATCAATACCGACAAGGTTTTCCCCGCCCCTCGCCAGCCACAGTTCATTCCCGAGACCGATCCTAAGGGATTTACCGTTTATAAGACCGACTTCCACCCATGGAGCCCAGGCTGGGCAGAACTGCACACCGACGTATGGGACGAGCCACACTTCAAACAACTCAAACAGTCGATCTTCTGGCAGCACCGTCTGCCAGGTAATCCTGTGAATACCGAGGTAAAAGGCGGGCACTCCGACGCCTTCGACTGGGACCGCCACCTGGCCCACGTCAGCAATATCTACGACATGTTGTTGCCTTACATCCTTTCGGACGGCAAACTGAACGAAGACCAGTTCGGTATCCGCGAGAGTGGCAATGGCATCCCCGACCTGATTGACGAGGCACGCAACGAGGTAGATTTCTTCCTCTCTATCCGCGATGGCGAAGCCTATTCACAGGGTGTCACCAATCCTTGTGCCGACTGGAGTGTGATGTTCCAGGCTGGCTGTACCACCATGGCAGCCTGGGCCAATGCCGCCAACTGTGCCATCATGGCCGAAGCTTTCCGACTGAATGGCAACGACACATTGCGCCAATACTATACTGCCGAGGCTATCAAGGCCTTCCGCTTTGCCTCAAAACAAGACCATCAGCAGCTCGACGACCTGCAGGATGTGGGCTCCATGCAGATGCGTGGTCGTGACTTCCGTCAGATGGCAGCTGCCTTCCTGTACAACCTGACTGGCGAAGAAGAGTGGGAAAAGATTTTTGCCGAAGAAAGCATGATAAAGAGCCCTCATTCACTGGTATTCAGCAAGGGCAAGCACGGTTTCTTTGGGGTAGGTGTGATGCATGAGGAGAATAAGAAGTTGGTGCCTTTCTGCCAGTACTGGGCAGCAGCCGCCTATCTTACCTGTCCACAGCCCCGCCACTATGGCGAACTTTATCAGAATCTGAAAGCTAGCATCAAAGCCCAAGCCGAAGCTTATAACTATGGACACATGGCTCAGCGCCCCAGTCGCCGTTCGGCCAACGACGACCGTTGGCAAACCTCGCAGAACCTGCAACTGGTGATGTTGGCTCACTACATAGCCACCAAGGCAGAGCGCAAACAGTTGGAGCACGCCATGTTCACCGAAGCCAGTTGGGCTTTAGGTCGCAATCCTGGCAATATCGTTGAGATGACCGGTCTGGGCGAGCGTCACATCACCGATGTATATTCTACCGGTCGTAACGATGGTGCCCCAGGCACCCATCCTGGTCAGACACCTTTCAACGGCACCGAGACTTGGTCGCCAGGTCATAATGGTGGCGACGCCCGTGTGATCTTAGCCTACTGCTATCCCGAGTGGAACAATGGCGGTTGGCCCCGTCAGGAGTCGTACTTCAACCAGCGTTACTTCTGGGTAAACGGCGAGTTCACGCCTCGCGAAACCATGCGTGGCAAGATGGCCCTCCTGGCCTATCTCTATGCCATTCGTTAGAATCCATAAACATAAAAAAGGAACCGCCCCGCAACTGGTAATCAGTTCGCGGGGCGGTTGATTGATTTATTGAGTTTTTTTATTGCTCAACTTGTGATTTACTTCTTAGCTTTGAAGTTCCAGTATGTACCTTCTGACCAGCCACTGAATGCACCATTGTCAGGATAGGTGAGGATCATCTCAGAACCAGTAATTCTGTAAATCTGATAGTCAGTTACATAGCGACCACCTCCATTAATCTCAAATGGGAACAAGATAGCACCTTCGGTAGTCTTAAATGTACCCTTCTTCCAACCATCAGCAGTTGAGAGGTCAATCTCAAAACGTCCCGAACGAATTTCTGAACCATTAGCATCGTAACACTTCACATTACCATCCTCAGTGAGAACCATAGTAGCGTCGTTGCTTTCCTCACCTGTAGCTGTACCTGTTACAGAATGCTGCATCTGACTTGTAAGATCTGCGGCGTCATCAACACCCCACCATACAAAGTCATTAAGAACTTCACCACGCCAGTTACCATCGGCACCGAAGTTACCCCAAACATGGCCACTAGAAGAAGAGTTACCCACATTCCAGGTCCAAGTCTTCTCACCATAGTTAGTCATCATACCTGAAACGTCGCTATCGCTCTTAAAGTTCCAGTATGTTCCTTCCGACCAGCCACTGAATGCACCATTGTCAGGATAAACAAGAATCATCTGATCAGATGTCAGAGAGTAAATCCAATAATCAGTTACGTAACGGCCACCAGCATTAATTTCGTATGGGAACAGTGTTGCACCCTCTGAAGTATGAAGAATACCATACTTAAAGCCATCGTGGTTATCACCAGTCCAGCCTTTGATTTCATAACTACCAGAGCGGATCTCAGTACCGTTAGCATCGTAACACTTCACGAGACCATCCTCTGTAAATACCATCGAAGCGTCGTTGCTTTCCTCACCAGTAGCAGCACCTGTTACAGAATGCTGTAACTGATCTGTAAGATCTGCGGCATCATCAACACCCCACCAAACAAAGTCGTTAAGAGCTTCACCACGCCAGCTACCATCGGCACCGAAGTTACCCCAAACATGGCCACTCGAAGTAGTGTTACCCACATTCCACTTCCAAGTTTTCTTACCATAGGCATTCGAAGCAATCAGGCGAACCTCAGGCTTCAGCTCAGCAGCAACAGCAACGGTAAACTCGTGACTTGCCACTACCTCATCGCCATTAGCATTGATATACTTGAAATATACTGTCTGATTAGGATCAGAACCACGAGCAGGCACAAAGTTGAATACACCACCAGCTGCGCCACTTGTGAGTTTGAACTCAGAGCCATCGGCCTTGATATAGTAGATATAAATTCCTGAAACATTGGGGATATTATACTTAATCCAGTTTCCATCAGCTGCTGGAGTAGTGCAAGCCTGATCGGCATACTGAGAGAACTCAGCACCATCAAGCAGGCTATTGCTGGTATAGCTGTCGATATCCAGTGTCTTGCTATCCTTAATAGGATCACAAGCTGTGAGCATGCCCAGCGCTACTGCGAACAATAATATTGATTTTTTCATATTGCTATTTCTCTAAATTCTTAAATCTTAATTTTTAATTAATCGTACACTGGGCAACCTGACATATTAGCTCCAGAGGCACTTGCGCCCCAACCAGCATTCTGCTTCAGGATTTCAGGATTGCCAATGATACTGATCTGTGCGGGAGGAATCATAATGAAGCCATCGGTATCGGCATAACGCTGAGCCCAGCTGCTACCACCCACATTCTGTCCATGGTGCATCTTTGTCCAGTGACCAGTATAATTTACACGTGAACCATCCTGACGCTGCAGAGCAACAGCAGCCTCACAAGAGGCACCACCGCCTTTACCTGACCAACGACGCAGGTCGTTGAAACGGAGACCTTCACCAGCCAGCTCGAAACGACGCTCGTTCTTGATATTCTGCCAAGAATAGGTAGTTGGAGCCAGACCAGCACGAGCACGTACCTTATTCATCTGGTCGGCAGTACCTGTGAGCTCAGAGTGCATCAGCATCACGTCGGCCAAACGGAGCAGCACGATATCCGAGAAGTGGTCGCCCTGCATAGAGTTACCGTTGTTGTTGGCAGCCGAAGTATTCGTCTTACGATAAACACCCCACCAGGTATAAGCATCGTTATGATCATCCCAAGTAGAATTGGCACAAGTAATACCCATCCACTTCTTATTGTAATAACCAGCGTCCTCAGAGCAAGATGTTGTGAATACAAACTTTTCGCACTCATTAGGTGCATCCAGAATAGTAGCCTTCTTACGAGGGTCGGCATCGCTCCAGTCATCCCAAAGGTTTGCATTGATGGTACCCTGACCCCAACCCTGTCCGAATGGGAAGGTATTCAAGTCACCATTAGCTGTACCAGCACCATCATCATCGCAACGGAGAGAGCAATACAGTTCAACCTGGTTTACAAAACCCATACCGATAGTACCATTCCAAGAACCGGCATTCATATACTGAACCTGGAACATCTCCTCGTCGTTACCATTACCTGCCCATGACTTACCGGCAGCATTCAGATCAGCAACGAATTTGTAGTCCTTTACAGTATATTCATTGGTGTACTGCCACAGCAGACGGAAGTCGTCAACCAGTTTGTAACCACCATTATTGATAGCATCCTCAAGGAAGCTTACTACCTGAGCCTTGCTCAGAGAAGTGCCAGCACCCTCCTGCTCAAAGTCGAAAGTAACATCAGCAAGATTAGCTGTAGCCAACTCACCAGCCTTCTTATAGAAGCCCTCGTAGAACATATAAGCACGTGCCAGATAACCCTCAGCGGCACCCTTTGTAGCATGACCGTCGCCACGAGTGGTAGCACCATGACTCATCAGGTTAGCAGCCGAAGTAAAGTCGGCCAGGATATGTGGCATGATAACGTCCTCTGCACTGACCTGAGGACATGGATCGGGAGCAGCCGAAGCCCAGTAGGCAGGGATATCGCCCCAGAACTGAACGCCCCAGAGGTAGAACAGACCACGCATAAAGTAAGCCTCGCCCAGCAACTGGTTACGGGTCTTCTCCTGACCTGACCAGTCGAAAGCGTCAACAGCATAGATAATGGCATTGGCACGAGCAATACCTACATAAGTATTGTGCCAAGCATTGTCGAACATATCCTCCTTATTAGCCATCAAGTGACCGATAGCATGTGACTCTACGTCGCCGGTACCACCAGCACCATTAGCATCATCCGACATGATATAGCCAACAAACCAAGGCGTTTCAAGTGGATTTGTGCTGAACTGATTCATCACGCCATACAAGGCTGCGAGCTCCTTATTCAGGTCATCAGCTGAAGCAGGATAGTTAGAACTGTTAGCCTGCGTATAATTCTTGGAATCGAGGAAGTCTTCGCAAGAAGTAAGTCCTACGGCGAAGAGCATCGCGATTGCCATCAAATATATCTTTTTCATATTCTTATATACCTTATTATATTATTAGAACTTAATGCTTGCACCAACGACGAATGTACGGGCTGAAGGATACAGACCTACGTCGATACCACGTGCCCAAGAGTCCTTACCACCTGATGAACCAACTTCTGGGTCAACACCAGTGTAACCGGTGAAGGTGTAAAGGTTCTGAGCCTGTACATAGAGACGGAGCTGGCTGAAAGGAGAATTCTTCCACAGCTTGTTGAAGTTGTAACCCAGGGTAACGTTCTGGATCTTGAAGTAGTCGGCATTCTGCATGTAGCGAGTAGATACCCACTGGTCGGCAATCTGACCAACGGTCAGACGAGGATACTTGTTGCTGGTACCCTCACCATGCCAACGGTCGAAAGCATCAACAGTATAGCTATTGTACTGGTTGGCCAGCAGAGCGGTGCGATAGCACTGCATCACCTGCATACCGAAAGCACCAGAACCTGTGATACCAAAGTCGAAGCCCTTCCATTCGCAACCCAGGCTAACACCAAGAGTTACATCGGGATGAGGATTACCAATCTCATGGCGGTCTTTATCATAGTCGATTACACCGTCGTTATCAAAGTCGTCCCAGATGGGGTCGCCAGGAACAGCGCCATCAAGCACTGCCTTACCAGAAGCCTTAGCATTATCTATCTGCTGCTGATTCTGCCAGATGCCGCTATACGACATACCATAGAAGTAACCAATAGCATGACCCTCCTGAACGCGAGATACGTATGAAGAGTTCTCGAACAGAGCCTTGGTCTGACCATTAATCAAGCCCTGGTCGTTAGCAATACGAGTCACCTTATTCTTATTGGTAGCCACATTCAGGTTAGCATGATAGCTGAAATCCTTAGTTACCTGATCACGCCAAGAGAGAGCAACCTCGAAACCGGTATTCTTCACATCACCACCATTAATCATGGCCGGCTCTTCGTAACCAAGCACCTCGTTCATAGGGGCCTGAAGCAACCAGTCCTTAGTCTTCTTAACATACCAGTCGAAGTTCAAACCAAGCTTACCACTGATGAAGCGTGCATCGAGACCAACGTTGATCTGCTCAGAAGTCTCCCATGTTACATCGGGGTTAGGTGCATTCTTAGCATAAGCACCAGTCTGATAGATATTGCTATCAACGGTACCAGTCAAATCGCTTGAGAACTTGTAACCATAGTCGGCATAATCCGTTGGCGAGAAGGCAATGTTTGAGAGATAGTAGAAGTTACTGATGTTACAGTTACCGTTCTGACCCCAAGAAGCACGAAGTTTCAAGAAATCGAGCCAAGAAGCAGACTTCTCCATAAACTTCTCGTTGGTAATCACCCAACCAGCCGAGAATGAGGGGAAGTAACCCCAGCGCTTGCCACGGGCGAAGTTTGAAGAACCATCGGCACGGATAATGGCAGTGGCCATATACTTCTCGTCGTAGTTCCAGTTCATACGTCCGAAGAACGAAGCAATGCTACCCTGTGTGGGGTTGTCGTAACCACCATGACCAGTCATATACTGAGTCTCGTAGTTAGCAGGAATATTGAAATCCCAGCCATTACGAACCAGTGAGTTCAGATTCTCCTCACTAACAGTAAAGCTCATGTTCATGCCAGTGCTCCAGTTAGAGCGCTCGATTGACTGTCCAACGAGTACATCGATACTGTGCTTACCCAACTTTGGCAGAGCATACGAAAGTGTATTCTCCAAAGTAAAGCTGCTGCTCTCATACTCACCCATGTTCATACCATAGTTGGCACTTGAGCTGGTAGAGCTGGCGCTGTAAGGCAGAGAGATGCTACGGTTGTTGCTGGCGCTGAAACCGGTATTGAACTGTCCGCGATACTTCAGGTTTTTAATTGGTTCGATAATCCAATAGAAAGTAGCACCCACGCCAAAGTCACGATTCTGGTTAATAGAATTGAAACCGCCATTCAGGAAGTGGTTCAATGGGTTATTATAAATCATGGTGCTATAGCCAGCGCCATTTTTCTTATAAGAAGCCAGATTACCATTAGCATCGTATGGATCTACCAGAGGCGAAGCGATATAAGCAGCCTGCATGATGTTCCAGTAACCATTGCTCTCAGCCAAGTCGTGGCTTCTGTGATACCAGTAGCTGACGTTCTCACCGATGGTAATCACAGAATGGTCCTTGGCCTTGAGCAGGATGTGCTCAGAGTTGATACGACCACCATAGCGCTTGTAGTCAGATGACAGATCAGCGCCACCCATGATACCCTGGTTAGAACTGTAGTTCAAGCTCATAGAGAACTTTGAATTCTCAGAACCACCTGTCAGTGTGACAGCATGACTGAACTGCAAAGCATTCTTGTTCTCGTAAGCCTTAAACCAGTCGGTTCCTTCCCAACCCTGGTTCACTCTGTCGAGAACCTGCTGAGGAACGAGACTTGACCAGTTGGTAGATGTTCCGTAAGTATTAAAGTTGGTTTCGTTGATCAGCTGCATATACTGCTGGGCATTCACGGTGCCAGGCACTTTGTATGCATTCGACCATCCAACATATCCGTCATACTGAACCTGAATCTTACCGGCTTTACCCTGCTTGGTTGTTACCAGGATTACACCGTTAGCAGCACGTGCACCATAGATGGCAGCCGAAGCAGCATCCTTCAGCACGTCGATACTCTCGATATCGTTAGGGTTCAAACCATTCAAACCATCATCAGCAGTACCAGCATTGATACCATCGATGATCAGCAATGGTGAAGAAGTACCGATGGTACCGACACCACGGATGTTTACCTTGAATCCCTTACCAGGCTGAGAAGAACTCTGGGTAATCTGTACACCAGGCGTACTCGACTGCATGGCTGTAAGTGCATTGGTTGTATTCAGTTTGGCGATATCCTCACCCTTAACCTGAACGGTAGCACCGGTAACCAACTTTTTCTTCTGAGTACCGTAACCAACTACTACCACCTCATCCAGCTGAGCATTGTCTTCCTTCAGGGTGATGCTGAAGTTCGACTGGTTGCCCACCTTGATTTCCTGTGTCTCATAACCGATGTACGAGATGACAATTGTTGCACCAGGTGACACTGAGAGAGAGAAGTTTCCGTCGAAATCGGTAATAACGCCATTACCTGACTTACCTTTTTCAACTACGCTAGCTCCGATAACGGGGCCTGATGCATCGACTACAGTACCTGTAATCTTCTTCGTTGCCTGCTGGATTTCCTGAGGAGCTCCGGCGGCATAGGCATTTGAAGAGTAACCAAGACCTAAGCAGGCCATAGTACCCATCAGCAGCGCTGTCTTTCTAAAATTTCGATTCATACTTAAGTTTTAAACTATAGAAAATTGGTTTGTAATGATGTCTTAGTTTGATAGAGTAAGTAATACTATTTAGAGATATACTTCCACCAGCTGACCGCTCACCTATATATATAATAGGTACGCGGAGACTCAATAGTTAAGACGAATTGTTTCGGGTCATAAGTTTCTTACCTTTAAGTTTTATTCAGCTACAGTTTTAATCTGGATATACCAAATCGTTGGCAAATTTACGCAATAATTAAGAATTATCAATATTTTTACTTGCCAAATTCTGATACTTTTTTGCTTAAAATATGTTTTAAGCTATTAAAATACAAAAAAAGAGCAAAAAAAGCATACTATAGTGTAGCAAATACACCTACATAATTGAAGTTTTCCTTATCTCACTGACGACCCAAACTTTGTGGGTTCAGTGCTCTTTGCCATGACTCGTTTTTGCAAATGATAATGCTTTTTTGTCGTCAGTTCAGAATAGCCACCTCATTCATTTGGTGATTCAAAAATAATATGTAATTTTGCAGCAATAAAACGACATCAACAATCTTAATATGAACAAAAAATTTACTACTGCACTCATCTTCATGGCATCGCTGTTTGGTTTGCAGATTCAAGCACAAGAGTTTGAGACTGCAACAGAAGCTGTTAAGAACATGGGCGTGGGCTGGAACTTAGGCAATACCCTTGAGGCCAACAGTCAGACCTACCACGATTTTACCAAAGATAACTACTGGGGACAGCAGGGACTGGAATCAGAAACCTGTTGGGGTCAGAGCAAAGCCAAGCCCGAGCTCATCAAGATGATGAAGGATGCCGGTTTTGGTGCCATCCGTGTGCCTGTGACCTGGTATAACCACATGGATAAAGACGGTAAGGTGAATGCAGAATGGATGAAACGCGTCCACGAGGTGGTGGATTATGTCATCAACCAAGGCCTGTACTGTATCGTTAACGTGCACCACGACACTGGAGCCGATAGCGACAGTTTTAAGTCGTGGATCAAAGCCGACGAAGCTAACTACTCCCAGAACAAAGCCAGATACGAGAACCTGTGGCAACAGATAGCCGAGGAGTTTAAGGACTACGACGAACATCTGCTGTTTGAGAGCTACAACGAGATGCTCGACAAACTAAATTCATGGTGCTTTGCCTCGTTTGCTTCGACCAACAAATACGACGCAGCAGTAGCCACATCAGCCTACAATGCCATCAACAGCTATGCCCAGAGCTTTGTGACCACTGTTCGCAACACAGGCGGCAATAACACCACCCGCAATCTGGTGGTCAACACCTATGGCGCCTGCAATGGCTACGACACCTGGAACACCCATCTGAAGGACCCGCTAACCAACCTGACCATCCCCGAGGGTGAAACCAATCACATAGCCGTACAGATACATGCCTACCCCAGCATAGAAAAAGGTATCAATGGCTATAAGAGTTTAGTGGACGATATGTATAGCGCACTTAACACAAACTTTGTATCGAAAGGTATTCCTGTGATCATTGGTGAATGGGGAACCAGTAATGTAGATAAAGGCACTGGCAAGACCGACTATGACGTACGTAGGGATGCCATGTTTGAGTTTGTTGACTATTGGGTAAAGAGCGCCAAGGACCTTGGCATGGCCACCTTCTATTGGATGGGTTTGTCAGACGGTGCTTATCGCGAAATACCAGCCTTTAACCAGGCCGATTTGGCGGAACGCATCGTAAAGGCCTATCATGGCGACAACTACCATGGCGAGTATCCAACGGCAACCATTGAACACATTGTTAAATACACCAGCGATTGGGCAGAAGCTTTTCTGTATGGCGACTGGAGCGACAACACCATCAAAGTAAGCGATTACAAAAGTATCAGCGTAGAACTGGATAAAGCCTATGGCGATAAGCTGCAGATAAAGGTATATGGCGACAAGAACGGCAAGGACAAAGATGGCAACATACAATACAAGACGCAAGAAGCAAAGGTTTCATCGAACTCCAGCACCACAACCGTTACATTCAATGCCTCAGCGTTAGGTACCAACATCTACCGCATTACACTCCAAACACTTGGTGGCAAACAATCGGTAAGAGTAAAAAGTGCCAAGCTGATTAAAACCGATGGAACCGAGATGGCAGGAAACGTTGCTGTGGGGTGGGGATGCGAGGTAACAGGCGAGGCCATCAAATCAACATCAGGCATCTGCACGATTAACACAGTCAACACCAACGACCGCATCTACAACCTGCAGGGGCAGCAGATAGCCCAGCCACAAAGGGGAATCTACATCCAGAACGGGAAAAAATATTTTACCAAATAACCATTAACGATGAAACGTATATTATTAATGATGTGTGCGGCGTGTACGCTACACGCCTCGGCACAAATCCAAACCAACGCAGGGGTTCAGTACCTGCAGTGCATGCAAAAAGACATGTCGGCTGATTTCTACGACCTGTCGAACACCTATTTCTTTGCCGACTCATTAGTGAGTTTCAACGCTGCCAAAGGCGAGGGGTTGGTGCAGTGGAAACGCTACAGGATGTCGCCACGACAGGCATTCAACCTGAACGGCTATTGGCCAGTACGCATGCAGATGCTCGATTTTCCTGATGCGGCCTACGACAACGACCCCAATCTGAAGCTAAAGATTGAGTTTATCACGCCCCGAACAGCACGCATCCGCATGTTTACTTCGCCTGTGGAGCCTCAGAACAGCGACCAGGATGACGTGATGTTTTGCGACGGCTTTAAGGCCAGAGGAGCAGGCGCCATGTGGAAGGCATCGCAAACAGCCGATGCCATCAGCTACCAGTCACCCTACGGTAGTATCGAGATAAAGCCATATCCTTGGCGACTGGTGATTAAGGATGCTCACGGTAAGGTGCTGACACAGACGCGCCACATCATCGATAACGATTCGTCGCAGGTAAAACTACAGCCTTTCTCGTTTATCAAACGAGGCAGCGACAACAGTCGCAGCATCAACCCGGTACTGACATTAGCACCCGGCGAGCGCATCTATGGTTGCGGCGAGTCGTTCACATCGTTAAACAAAGTGGGACAGAAGGTGCATCTGAGTGTGACCGACCCACAGGGACCTGAGACCGACGGACAGTATAAGCCCGTGCCCTTCTTCTTTTCAAATCGCGGCTATGGCATCTTTATGCACACCTCAGCACCAGTCACCTGCGACTTCGGAGCTTCGTATATCGGAGCCGACCGCTTGTTTATGGCCGATGAACAGATGGACTTCTTCGTGTTCTTTGGCGAGCCGAAGGATATCCTTTACGAATATACCGAGATTACCGGCAAGTCGCCCCTCCCCCCACTGTGGAGTTTCGGCACCTGGATGAGTCGCATCACCTATTTCTCACAAGAAGAAGGCTTGGAGATAGCCCGTCAGCTACGAGCCAACCGCATCCCTGCCGATGTGATACATTTTGATACGGGATGGTTTGGCACCGACTGGCAGTGCGACTACCAGTTTGCCAAGGACCGTTTCAAAGACCCCGTAAAGATGCTGAAGCAGTTGGCAAAGGACGGCTTCCACACCTGCTTGTGGCAATTACCCTACTTCACCCCGAAAAACCGTTTCTTCAATGAGATCATCGACGAGGGCCTCCATGTCAAAAATGCCACTGGCGGCATGCCTGTCGAGGATGCCATCCTCGACTTCTCTAACCCAGAGACCGTCAACTGGTATCAGCAGAAGATAGAAGGACTGATGAAACAAGGCGTCTCCACCATCAAGTGCGACTTTGGCGAAGCAGCTCCCTACAATGGTTTCTATCATAGCGGCAAGGGCGGACTCTACGAGCACAACCTCTATCCTCTGCGCTATAACAAAGCCCTTTGGGAGGTGGTAGAGCGCAATCATCCAGGCGAAGGCATCATCTGGGCACGTTCGGCATGGGCAGGCAGTCAGCGCTATGCCCTGCACTGGGGTGGCGATGCCGCCACCACCAACACCGGTATGCTGGGCGACCTGCGAGGCGGACTGAGTTTCGGACTGAGTGGTTTCTCGTTCTGGAGTCACGATATGGGTGGGTTTGTGACGGCCTCGCCCGAGGATATCTATCGCCGTTGGTTGCCCTTCGGTTTCCTGAGCAGTCACACCCGTGCCCACGGTGCCCCTCCCACCGAGCCATGGCTCATCTCCGAGTCGTTTACCGATGCCTTCCGTACATGTGCTGAGATGAAATATCAGCTGATGCCATACGTCTGGGAGCAGGCCAAGGAGTGCTCTAAGTTAGGACTGCCCATGGTACGTGCCCTACTGGTAGAGTTTCCTCACGATCAGGGTGCCTGGTATGTAGAGGATGAGTATATGTTCGGTTCGAAGATGCTGGTAGCCCCCCTGTTAGAGAGTGGCAACAGCCGCAACGTCTATCTGCCAAAGGGCAAGTGGATCGACTACCAGACAGGAAAGGTTTACGAGAGCGGCTATCAGACCATCGAAGCAGGCAAGATACCCTGCATCATCCTGGTCAAGGATGGCAGTGTGATACCCCACGCCCCACTGGCTCAGCGCACCGACCAGATAGACTGGAACGCTATATATAATAAGGTATATAAGGCGAATTAACGGATACGGTGCTTGGTGATGATTTCACCGTCGTAGGAGTTGATGCTGATTCTAACGGAGTCGGCATCAATTCTGTTTGTAGGGATACTCATGTACACCTTGGTAGAATAATATTCTGGCACGTTACCCTGGTCGTGATACAGGATCAGATGGCGGGTGTGTTTGCCATCGGCATGCTTCACCAGTGTATCGCTGACAATGGCCAGACTCTGGACAGCAGTCGAATCATCGCTCACGCCCGTCTTGAGCATCAAGCTCATATTCAGATATTTGCCCGTCTTGCTCATCCACGTGCTTTCAAACTTTACGGGGTCGGTCAATAAGGGTTTATTGAGATCTTTTAAGAGTGTGATCGAAGCACATGGCACCTGGCCCATCGAAACCACCTCGGCCTGATTTTCCACCTTATTATAATATAGCATACAGCGATAGGTGGTATCGGCCTTCATAATCCATTTGGCTTCGTAGGGTTTAACAAGCGGCAACTCATCACCGTCGTCAGTCACTATCTTCGTCACCTGCTGGTTGCTGTTCACAACAGCCTCGGCAAAGTCGCCTCGCAACCAAGAGTACTGTCCCTCACCTTTATCGTAGGCATCTTGCGAGCATGAGATGAAGAGGAAGGAGGAAAGAGGAAGGAGGAAGGACGATACTATGCTAAGTAACTTTCTCATTGGGCGGCCATTAAGTTGCGTACTGGGTTGGCATACATGGTGAGCATGCGTTCACGGAGGAATGCCTCGTCCTTATTGGGCAGATTGATCTTGGCCATCTGACCAGCTAAGTACTGATTGAAACGTTTCACATCAGCCTCGGTATAATGGGCGGCATTGGCCTGATTGCCATTCAACTCATCCAGGGCGATGTAGTTGCAGGGGTAAAGCTCGTAGCCACGATGTATCTCGCGGTCCATACGCTCGGCCAGAGCCTTAAACCACTCTGTTTTGGGCAACGCCGAGAGTTCGTCGATCCAGGTGTTGATGGGAGCAGCGGGACGATAAGTCACTCGGCCCTTATAGCCAAAGATGCCTGTTTTCATATTGTCGAGATCGTCCTGCTTACTCTTCTTAAAGGCAGGATTATCACGCTTCTGCTGAAACTCTTGTGCTTTCAGATAGTCGCAGGGATCATACTCGTAGCTGATGGTGAGCGGTACGATGTTCAGTTCATTCAGATCACCCCCCATGGCCAGCATCTTCAGCACAGCATCCTGGGTATGGTCGCTCGAATCCTTGGCTCTACCCTCGCGCTGAGCAATCCAGATATTCTCCTTTTTCTGGGTCACAGCATAGTGGATATAACGACTCATGAGTTGCGAGGCAGCCAATGTTTCGCGCAGCGACAAGCCACGGCGCACGGTAAAAGCCTTGTTCATGCGCACCAGTCGCTTAATCCAAGGATAAATCAGCAGGTTATCGCCAATACCAATCTCCACGGTAGTGGGATAGCCCGCATCCACCAGCATCACATCGAGGAATGCCGAGTCGAGCACGATGTCGCGATGATTAGAGACGAACGTGTAACGCTGGTGCTTATCATAACCAGCTATCGCAGAGTCCAGAAACGAGCATCCGTCGGTATGCTTACGGATGATATATTTCACCACAGGTTTCATGAATCGTTTTTGGAAATCAAGCGGTGTCTTGATGCCCATGAAGGCCAGGCGTAACAGGCCATTACGCACAGCTTTTGGCAACCAAGGGGCAAAGCCCTTCATCACGATATTAAACTGCCGGTCGGCAAGCAGTTCTTCGAACGCCTGCTTCATCTCTCCCGCCTCGTAAGGCCTTATCGCATCAAACTCCGCTCTCTCAGTCATCATAACTGTCAACTCTCCACTTTCAACTATACATTAGAATTGATTCTCCACAATCTCAGTCAGCACGTCGGTCATCGACAAGCCTGCAGCACGAACCTGCTGAGGAATAAAGCTAGTAGCCGTCATACCAGGGGTGGTGTTCACCTCAAGCATGGAGATATCACCTGCCTTAGAGATGATATAGTCGATACGGATGATACCATTACAGTGCAGGATATCATAGATATGTGAGGTAATCTGACGAACGCGCTCGGCGACATCCTCGGGCAAACGGGCTGGGGTGATTTCCTGAACCTGACCGTTGTACTTAGCGTCATAGTCGAAGAACTCGTTAGTGGTAACCACCTCGGTGGCAGGCAGAACCACTGCCTTCTCCTTGGTCTTATAGACACCGATTGAGATCTCGGTACCTTCGAGGAAGCTCTCGACCATAATCTCAGGACTCTCCAGCATCGCCTTACGGATGGCAGGTGCCAGCATATCCTTCTCTTTAACCTTCGACACGCCAAACGACGAACCGTCGGCAGCAGGCTTTACGAAGCAAGGCATACCGATACGCTCCTCGATCTCATCATCGCTCACCAGCTCCTCGTAGCCCTGACGAATCAGCAGCGAATCGGCCACCTTTACACCGTAGCCACGCAGATACTGATTCAGCACGAACTTATCAAAAGTCATAGCCTCGACCAATACGCCGCTGGTGCTGTAAGGCAGACCAATCAGATCGAAATAGCCCTGCAGCAGACCGTTCTCGCCTGGGGTGCCATGAATGGTGATATAAGCATAGTCGAAAACCTTGGCCTCGCCGTTTTCCATAAACGAGAAGTCGTTTCGGTCAATCTTAGCTGTAGTTCCATCTGGTAGCTCCACGTGCCAGTCCTGTCCTTTGATATCTACGATATACACATCGTAGCGTTCCTTATCAAAAAATGAATAAAGTCCCTGTGCCGAGCGCAGAGAAACGTCGTGTTCTGATGAGTCGCCACCACAAACGATGGCAATCGTTCTCTTCAAGTTCTTCATTGTATCTTATATTTTAATATTTTTACTTTCTTACCTTTTATTTTTTTACCTTTTTATTTTTTTACCTTTACAAAGTTTCTCCATTTATCCATCAGAGCCGTCATATCAGCAGGCCACTCCGATGTAAAGTCCATCTGCTGCCCGGTTCGTGGGTGCACAAAACCTAAGGTCTTGGCATGCAGCACCTGACGCGGACAGAGCTTGAAACAATTCTGGATATATGCCTTATAGCTGGCAGTGCGTTCGCCACGCAGAATCTCGGTGCCGCCATAACGCTCATCAGCAAACAGGGGGTGACCGATATGTTTCATGTGAGCACGGATCTGGTGGGTACGACCGGTTTCGAGGATACACTCCACCAGTGTGACATAGCCATAACGCTCCATCACCCGGTAATGGGTCACGGCAGGTTTACCTATCTCAGAATCGGGTGGGAACACCTCCATACGCAGACGGTCCTTGGGATCGCGACCGATATTGCCTTCGATACGTCCTTCGTCCTCTACGAAGTTACCCCACACCAGGGCATTATAGCTGCGATGGGTGGTTTTATTAAAAAACTGTTTTCCTAACGAGGTCTTGGCATCAGGTGTTTTGGCCACTACCAGCAGTCCGCTGGTATCCTTATCGATACGATGCACCAAGCCCACTTCCGGGTCGTTAGGGTCGTAACTGGCCAAATCTTTCAGATGCCAGGCGATGGCATTCACCAAGGTACCGTTAAAGTTGCCGCATCCTGGATGCACCACCATACCTGCCGGTTTGTTAATCACCATCAGGTCGTCATCCTCATAAACCACTTCCAATGGGATATCCTCGGGTTCTATCGTGGTATCGTAATGGGGCCGATCAAGCATCAGGGTGATGATATCGCCCGGACGCACCTTATAGTTGCTCTTTACAGGTTTTTCGTTCACATGGATAAACCCTGCATCGGCAGCCTGCTGGATGCGGTTACGACTGGAGTGCGGCTGATGCTCAACCAGGTATTTATCAATACGGATAGGCACCTGACCTTTATCCACTTCCATACGAAAATGTTCGTACAGCAAGTCTTCCTGCTCCTGTTCTTCGATATCGATAGGTTCGTTTGTCATTCTTTCACCTCCTCAAAATCATCCACTTCGCCATCACCGCTCTGCATCATGGCATCGTCGTCACCTACCACGTTCAGTTCCTCGTCGGCACTATACTGTCCGCTGCCAACCAGCAGTGTCAGTGGCTGTTCGATAGAAACGCGTTCGCCAGTAGAAACCTTACGCCCATTGCACGACACGCCATAAACCCAATCCTTCTCGCCTGTCACATATTGTGGCGGCAGCACCTTGAATCCCAATGATATCAGCTTAGCCTCGGCCTCACGATAGCTGCTATTATCCACCACATCGGGTATAGCCACCGATGGCGAGTTAGACGAGTTGATGGTGACATAGATGATATGTCCCGACTTCACGGTCAGTCCTGCACCGGGGTTCTGCGTCAGCACGCAGTCGGCAGGCAAGCGCTTGTTGTAGCCCGAATCGGTCACTACAATCTCCAGCCCGCACTCTTCCATCGTTTCGCGTGCCTTGTCTATTCGCATCCCCTCGATATTCGGCACCCTGATACTCTCGCCATGATGGGTGTACCAGTCGAGCCCGTAGTTCACGCCTACAATCAGCAGGATGACCACGAGTGCCATCGCTATCAGGTTCCAAATCAGGAACTTACTACAGAACTTGCCGAAGAATTCCTTTGTTTTCATCTTTTACTTCTCTATTTCGGCACAAAAGTACATAAAAAAACAGAAAGAAGCAAAGAATTCACTCTACTTCTTTCTATTTTAACTCATTTTCTAAGTTCCTCTCGGATTACTTTCCGTGATTCTCGTCAGAAACT
>SUYC01000006.1 GCA_015060625.1 Xylanibacter ruminicola
GTAGCTATACTGACGCCCAATTCGAGCGCAATATCCTTAAGGGAGGTTCTACGTTTATTTGTTACCATATCGACATCAGAATCATGTGACGTTGCAAAGGTACACATTTTTTTGAAAATCGCAAACGTTTACGTGTGATTTTTTACGTTAAAGTATTGATTTCGAGCATTTTTCTTCGTAACTTTGCACCAGCAAAATCAGAAATGAGTAATGAATAGTTGATAATAAGTTAGTTAGAAAATGGAAAAGCAAGACTGTCGTGATGACACTCTTGCTTTTTTTGTTGGTGCTTTAAAAACCGCTTTTTCTTAGAATGTGGCGCGTACCATAAACCGGATGCCGTGCTTGTGAGCTGTGGGCAGCTCGTTGTAGTTCAAACGGCGGATATACTCCACATGAATTATCTTGAAGATATTGTGCAATCCTAAGCTCAGCTCCATGTAGGGGCGCTTGGGGTCGATGACATAGCTGCCCTCGGGGAAGTACATCAGGATAGGATTGCCGATGTTGTGATCCTTGTAGGGATTGTTCTTATCACTGAGTTCGCCCCACAGTACACGGAAGCCAATCCACTCACGCCACTTGAGTTTGCGCAACAGGGGGATGCGGTTGAGAATCTTACCGTTCATATCCCAGTTGACCTGACCCGACAGGAAGCGGTCGGTGGGGAACTCCATGTTGTTGATGGCC
Source organism: Xylanibacter ruminicola (assembly GCA_015060625.1). Classification (GTDB taxonomy): domain Bacteria; phylum Bacteroidota; class Bacteroidia; order Bacteroidales; family Bacteroidaceae; genus Prevotella; species Prevotella ruminicola_D. The sequence goes on from SUYC01000006.1 coordinate 691, forward strand.
TCGAAGGTGTAGTCCTGCACGATGTACGAGAGATTGGTCTCGGGCATGATGAGCAAGGGGAAGGGCACCTTCTCCCACTGGATACCACCTTTGATATTGAAGTCCATCTTTCCCCACGAATTGAGCCAGAAGCGCTTGTAGATAGAGCCCTCGGTGTAGTTATAGCTGTACTGACCACCCAGCACATCCTTTAGACCCAAGGTGTGACTGACGGTGAACACCGGTGCATCGAGGTTGATGGGCAGGCGGCGCTGCTTGGTGTTGATGAAAGTCTCGCCAGGGGCAAAGCGCAGCTCGGCGCGCAACTCGGTGGTGCGGATTTTTTGGCTGGCGGCTCTATCCGAACTAGCCGGGCTAGATAATGGGATAAAATACAGGTTGCCGGCGGCTTCGTTCTCTTCGAGCTTCATCGAGAGTGTGGTGCGGAAGCCCCAGTCCTCCTCGCGCTCGAAGGTGAGCGACTGACGGTTATAGAACATCATCTTATCCACCTTGCTCCACTTAAAGGCTGTGAACACATTATCCTTATCGGTGTGCATGAACTTATCGGATGGCGACATGACATCGTAGGTAGAAGAGAAGGTGAGCGTGCGCTGCGGGAACTCGCGCGGCAGGTACTCCTTCTTGTTGAACGACCAGATGACATCGCCTTTGTAGTACCACTTCTTAGAATCCCAACCACGTGCCACGTAACCGCGGAAGAAGAGGTTGGAATCGAGGTTGGCCGTGCTCTGTGCCGACAAACGGGTACGGATGCCATCGATGAAGTTGGATGTGACCATGGTGTTGATAGGACCGATATCCACCTTGCTGGGGTGTTTCTTGGTGCCGGTCTCAACAAAGTTCTCGACCAGCGCCTTGAGTCCGAAGATGATATACTTAAAGCCCTTGACATTCTGCAGGTTGCTGATAAAGTCGCCCATGCCACTCTCGGCCTTGGTGAGCTCTACCTGGCGATACTGGTTCCAAAACTCGTCGCTACGCATCATGGCGTTGACATCCTTCACCTCTTTCTTCGAGCCCTTGAAGAGCTGCTTGGGCAACTCGTCGAAGGCATAGTCGGTGAGGCGGGTGTTACGGATGACGGCAAACTCATTGAGGAAACTGGCCAACTTGAGTTCGGTGAACATATCATCGACACTGAGCACCCACTCACCATCGGGCAACTGGGTGAACTCCTGAACTACCTGCATGTTCTCGACAAAGTTCACATCACTCTTCTTGGGGATGGTCATCTCGCAGCGCTTGACCTGCCAACTGGAGTCGGCCAGGATATACAGGTCACCACGGAAACCAAAGTCCTGCTGGTTGTTGGGCAGGAAGTGCAGATGGTAGCACAGATCTTTATCCACCATCAGCGTGTCTTCGATATAGTAGCGGTAGAACCCGATGGCATCCTTGCCGATAGGCGAGGTGAAGGGGTACTGCAACATACGAATCTGATCGTCGTAGATGTTGACATCGGTAAACACGTCCTTCATGACGGTGTTCAGGATATCGCCCGTCTGGAACAGGTCGTTGATCCCCTGAGTGTTGATACCCTTGATGATGGTCTTCTCATCGTGCGGCTTCTTACGATAAATCTTCTGCGAGACTGTTTCATCGACGCTGACAGGCAGGATGAGCTTGTTGTTATACGGGCATGCCTCAATCTGATCGATGAGCCACTGTTTCTTCTTGTACTTGGGGGAGTCGAGCACCTCGGGCTTGAAATTGTTGAGCGCCAGCGTGAGCTTCTGGTACTTGTTGTACTGATAATAGTCGCGGTTATTCAGATCGGTCTGTTTCTTTGCGGCTATCACCTTGCGCATCATCTCGACAGCTGGATTGTTCTTTCGACTGTAACGGCCACGCTTGGTCTTGATGGTGACCTCCTTCAGCATCCTATTGTCGGTCTTCAGACCGATTTTCAACTCACTCTTGATGGCAGAGTTAATCTGCACCGTGTGGGACACATAGCCCACCGAGGTGAACGTGAGTTGCCAGCCGTTATGGCGGGCGATGGTGAAGTTACCATCGACATCGGAAGCCACTCCTACCCCATGTCCCAGATACTGGGCACTGGCAAAGGGAATAGGCTCGCCTGTCTTGGCATCCACAATCTGTCCGCTGATGGTATGCTGCGCATATGCAGTGAATAGTGAACAGTGCATAGTGAATAGTATCACTATCACCCTCAGTATCCACTGCGTTTTCCAATCATTATTTCTCTTCATTATTTTCTAAAATCTGTGTTAAGTCTGTTATCACTTTTCCGGCGGGCGACTCATCGACAGGGTCGTCGGTCCAGCCTTCGCCTTTGAACCATACAGTGTGGCATCCCGCCTTTCCGGCAGGGATGATATCCTTATCCATACTATCGCCTACGACCACCACCTCGTTGGGCTGCATGCCCAGGGCCTCAACGCCCAAGGTAAAAATCTGTGGGTCGGGCTTGCGAACGCCTACCACGGCGCTCTCGATAATCTTATCGAAAATACCATCCAACTTGAACTCCTGGAGCACAGTGGCGATGTTGCCATAGAAATTGCTGACCAGTACCAGGGGGTAGTGCTGCTTGAGTTGCAGCAACACCTGGCGACTATGTGCTGTTTCCTCGCAGGTGCGAGCGTAGAGATCATCTACTAGGGGGGCTAGATGATCTAAGGGGGATAGTTTGGCTAGCTGGGCTAGATATTCTAGCTGGATGCTTATCTTTGTTTGCAGGGTGCGCTTAAAAGTAAAATCGGGCTTGATGATGGGATTCTTTCCCAGTGTGCGCTCGGCATGCACGTAGGCTGCGCGGAACGCCTCCTCGCTGACGGGCACCTGCTGGCGCTCGTAGGCATGCCAGATAACTTTGCCCCAGTGCTGACCACCTGTATCCAAGGTGCCACCATAATCAAAAATATAACCCTTGAGCATTTTAAAATGTAAAAATTATGAAATTATAATTTAGCACAGAGCGCCTCGTGCTTAGCATGCATATACATATACATAGCCTGGAAGACGGTGATTTCGACCAGCGGATATACCCAAGGGCAATCCAGCAGACAGGTGACATAGATGGTGATGGCGCGTGCATTGAACGTCAACAGATTGGTGTATTTCATCAGTGGACGACTGCCTTCGAGCAGGCGCTGACGAATATCCTCGGAGGGGTGCTGTTTCCAAAGTGCAAAGAACTTCTGGAAGTTGGGTGTGCGCTGCTCCTGACTTTTACAGTAGTTGGCATAATTATAATAGAACACGCGCGAGAGCACATCGCTCTTAGGCAACGACTCGTAGTGCGCACGCTGCTGCTTATAGTTATCGAGCTCGCTACCATCCTTACCCAACAGGAAGAACAGGTGGATCTGACGGTAGTAGTCGGCCAGCGAACTCTGTCTGGAGTGCATGCCGAAACCGGCGATGGCACAGAGCACAAAGCCCCAGATGCCCCACTGGATGTCGGTGCCGGGGATGGTCTGATACCACAAGCGGGCCACAATACCCAGATAGATACTCAAAAACCACAAATCGCCAGAGAAGCCATCGAGCATACGACCAATGAGTGTTTTCTTACCCGTGATACGAGCCATCTGACCGTCGGTAGAGTCGCAGAAATTGGCAAACATCAGCAACAACACACCATAGACATTGTGCAGCAGGTCGGTGTAATGGAACATCCAACCGGCACCCACGCCTAAAAATATCGACAGAATGGTGATGACATTGGGGTGGATATCCAGTTTGTTCCACAACAAAGCAAACACCAGTCCTATAGGACGTGTGAAATGCACGTCCAACCACTCTTCAGTATCCTCTGACTTAAAAGATAATTTCAGTAATTCCTTAAAACTTGCCATTATAATATTTCAATTCTTAATACTCTTCAATTCTTCCCCGCCAGGGAACTAATCACCGTGGCTGCTTCGTCGCGACAACGCGAAAAGCTGGGCCAATCGTTGAAATCAATCACACAGTAGCTGCCATCCTCGCGGACAATGCAGTCGCCACCATACACCTGCAGTCCTACTGCTTTGGCCAACTGCTCAGCATCTGCCTGCATGGCCTCGACTACAAAGGGGTAATGACGGGCGGTGCCATTATGCTGTTCGTCGTCGAACTTGGTATCGCCATCGTCGGTGGGATAGTAATAACGGAAGAAGCCGGTGCCAGCCACGCCATAGAACTTCACCAGGTCGCCAGGAACGTGGGCACTGACGATATAGCTGGTGATGCCACGCTGCTGAAAGGCAGCTATTTTTTCGTTTAACTCAGCACGGTTGACCGCATACTGCACATCGCTCTTATCCTGTGCTGCCGCATCGCCACGCTTGAGCCAGTAGCCATGTGAACCCTCGCTGGGAGGTACGGGTGTGCCTATCTGTTGCATGATGCCAATAAGCTGACAGCGCGCGCAGTTGGCTACACCTTCGGAGCTATTGATAACCTTGAAGCCCTGCAACCGCTGTAGCGTTTGAGGCAGGCGTCCCATGGAGAAGATACGGTCGTAGCCCACAGGTTCAAACGGTTGCTCCTCGCTCACCATCTGTACCTCGTGACCAGCAGCACACAGTTTTTCACCCACTGTCTGCAGGATCGCCCTATCCTTCTCTACCGAGTTAGGCGAAAACACCTCCGCCCGTTGTATCAACAGTATCTTCAATTTTTAATTTTTAAATTTTTCCGCTCGAGCTTTGCTCGCTTGGCTACGCCAAGAATTTTCAAAAACTCTTCAGCTTTTTGAACGTCGCTCGCATGATCGATATCCAGTACCTTTGAGAAGGGGTAAGCCTTGAGCTGTAAGCCATCGGCCACCAAGGCACGCTGGAAATTACGCATACGACTCTCGCCGCGCTCGATACAGCGCTGCAGAACTGGGATGGCCTTAGGCGTTAAGCCATAGATGCCACCACTGATATAGTGGGGATGCTCGTCGGTATCAAAGAAGCCGGTAATCTGCAAGGCATCGTTGGTACCTACATACAAAGGCTTCTCGTCGTCGATATAATCGGTGACACCCATCAAACCATCCACCTCGCCCGTCTGTGTCAACAACTCGAAAGTTTTGGCATAGGTAGCAAACTCTTTTTCGTGGAAGATGGTATCGACGGTGGTGAGTACGAAAGGCTCGTCGGTGAGCCACTGACTCAGTTCCCACGCACTGTGCATGGAACTGGGCGTACTCTTCACAATCAATTTCAGGGGCACCTGACCGGCCTCTGCTATCTGTTTCAGATGCGCAGCCACAGCCGTCATCTGTTCGTTACAAATCACACATATTTCGCTGGCGCCATTGGCCATAAACACACGTATCAAACGGTCAATTAGATGTTCGCCGCCCACTTTAACCAAAGGCTTTGGGGCCTGTACGCCTTCTTGTGCCAAACGCGATCCCTCGCCGGCCGCTATTATTGCATATTTCATCCTGAATCGTAAATATTACCAATTTTCGGCGGCAAAGGTACGCATTTTTAGCGAATTACGAAAACTTTGGCCTTATATTTAGGTTTTATTTACTATAAATACTCAAAAAAAGGTGAGGATGTTATTTCCCCACCTTGAGATGATCGGCATCGATATCGCCAGAACCACTTTTGTGCTGTTGCATGGATTGCACCCTGCCACGGAGGTCGATATCCCCTGACCCCACAAGCTGAGCATCGACAGAACCACAGCCTGAGGCAAAGTCAACATCCACATCGCCCGAACCACGCAGAACGATACGGGTGGCGGTGGCATTCTGTTGACGGACTTTGACATCGCCCGAGCCAATCAGGGTGATATTCGTTTCGCGGGTATCGAGGTTGCGGATAGAGGCATCGCCCGAGCCTACCAGTTCGAGGTTGCAGCGATCGCACAACAGGTCGGCAAACTGGATGTCGCCCGAGCCTTTCAGGTTGATATTCATCACATCGGTATCGATGGCTTTCTCGCTGATAAAATCGCCTGAGCCTAACAGTGACACTGACACCAGATCGGGCGAGGTGACATATACCGCCAACTGGTTGTCGCCACCCAAGCTGACATTAAACAAGCCCAACTTTCCGCGGTTGCGAATAGTGAGTTTGCCGTTTTCGACCTCGGTCAGGATATGATCAACCAGTTTCTGAGGTCCTTTGACCATGACCGAGAAAGAGTCGGCCTGCTGGTAATAGACCGTAGGCGAACCAAACACTTCGATACGTTCGAAACCACGCAGCGAACGGCTCTCGGTGATTTTTGGACTGTCATCACCCAACGCGAAAGAGATGTTTTCGCGACCACAACTGCACGACATCAGCCATAATGCCAAAATGGCGAAAAGGAAATACTTTATTTTCATATAACTCATTCTTAAACATTTCTGACTGTTAGACGTTGGTAACAGACGAAAAGTTGCAAAGAACCCAACTTTTTTTAGCTTAATGGCAGTTCAACCCAGAAACGTGAACCACTGCCTAATACAGAATCAACACCAATGGCACCACCTAAGCTCTCGACATGACTCTTGGCCACCGACAAACCCAGACCTGTGCCAGGCACATACTCATCGACCTTGAAGAAACGCTCGAAGATGCGCTGCTGGTGCTCCTCGGCAATACCCTTACCGGTATCAAGCACCCACAACAACAGCTTCTCGCCTTGCTGCAGATCGAAGCCCAGGGTGATAGACCCCTTGGCGGTGAACTTGACGGCGTTCTGCATGAGGTTGTTGACAATCTCCTTGAACTTGGCCACGTCGGTATTCATCATGATTTCGGGATAAGGGAACTGGGTGGCCAGCACCACGGTATGTCCATCGACCATCGTACTGTAATAATCGGCAATCTCCTGCAGGATAGGTACGATGTTGGTTTGCGACTTGACCAGGCTCTTGGCCTCGGCCTCGACCTTCGACATGCTCACCAGACCATCGATGATATTCAACAGTTTATAGTTATTTTTCTGAATTTCGGAAATCAACTGGTTGCGATCCTCCTCGCTCTCGACCACCGGCAAGAGGTCGGCAAAGCCCACGATGGCATTCAACGGCGTACGGATTTCGTGACCCATGTTAGCCAGGAAGGCCGTCTTCAGGCGGTCGCTCTCCTCAGCCTTGTTACGGGCAGCAATCAGGTCGGCCTCCATCTGTTTCTGAGCATCGATACGCATCGAGGTTCCCACAATACGCGTTGGGTTGCCATCCACATCGCGGGCAGCGATGGTGCCATAGCTCTCCTCCCAATAATAAAGAGCGCCCTGCCCCAACTTCACCCGATAGACCTCGTGATAAGAAGGCGTGAGACCTAAACAGATTTTATCGATGGCCATTCTGACGCGCTGTGCATCAGCCTTATCGATGACCATCAAGAGTGCATCGACCGTAAACTCGGGCGGACCAACCAGACCACCCTTATTATCGCGGAAATCAGCATCGATATAGAACATCATGGTGGGCACATCGATATGCCAGGTACTGAGTTTCATGGCCTTGAGCACAAACTCAGACTCGACATTGTTCTGACGAACCTTTTCGAGCTCAACCAACTCGTGCTGAAGTTTATGACCTGTGCGACGCTGAACAAAAATCAGGATGAACAGCCACAAGAACAACAACGCTCCGCCAACCCAAAGTGCCGGAACGAGTAACGAATTCTCCGTTTGTGTGTATAGTAGCAAATTATACATCTTGGTTTTCTGAATTATCGGGGCAAAAGTAACGAAATAATTTGGAAAACGAGCATTTTTTGACCGTTTTTTGTAAAAAACGAAGATTTTTTGTTAGATTAACAGTAAAAAAGCGCATTTTTGGGCGAACTTTCATTACCTTTGCACGCTGTAAACTAATAGAAATGGAGCAAAAGTTTGAATTGATCGCCAAAACGTTTATGGGACTGGAACCTGTACTGGCGAAAGAGCTGACCCAATTGGGGGCTAACGATGTTGAAATCGGTAGACGAATGGTTTCGTTTACGGGTGATAAGGAAATGATGTATCGTGCCAACTTTCAGTTGCACACGGCTATCAGAATTCTGAAGCCAATACGCCATTTTAAAGCTAAGAGCGCAGACGATGTGTACGAAGAGATCAAGAAGATTGACTGGACTGAATTCTTAGATACCGATAAGACGTTCACCGTTGACTCGGTTGTCTTCTCAGAAGAATTCCGACACTCTAAGTTTGTTTCGTATAAAGTCAAGGATGCGATTGTTGACCAATTCCGTGAGAAGACGGGTAAGCGACCCAATATCTCGGTGGCCAACCCCGACGTCCGACTGAACATGCACATTGCTGAAGACAAATGCACGCTGAGTCTTGACTCGAGCGGTGAGAGTCTGCATCGCCGTGGCTACCGCCAGGAGAGTGTAGAGGCACCGCTGAACGAGGTACTGGCAGCTGGTATGATCCTGCTGTCGGGCTGGCAGGCAGATACGGATTTTATCGACCCCATGTGTGGTAGCGGTACGCTGCTGATCGAGGCTGCCCTGATAGCCAAGAACATGGCACCGGGATTGTTCCGCAAGGAGTTTGCCTTTGAGAAGTGGCCCGACTTTGATGCCGACCTGTTTGATGAGATCTACAACGACGAGAGTCAGGAGCGTGCATTCAATCATAAGATTTATGGCTATGATATCGATATGAAGGCCGTGAACACAGCCCGCATGAATGTGAAGGCTGCCGGACTGAGTGATATCATCACCGTGGAGCAGCAGGACTTCAAGAACTTTACACAACCTGCCAACAAGAGTATCCTGATTTCGAACCCACCCTATGGTGAGCGTATCTCGACGCCCGACTTGTTGGGTACCTACAAGATGATTGGTGAGCGCCTGAAGCACCAGTTCAAGGGCAACGACGCCTGGATACTGAGCTATCGCGAGGAGTGTTTCGACCAGATCGGTCTGAAGCCCAGTATCAAGATTCCCCTTTACAACGGCAGTTTGGAGTGCGAGTTCCGCAAGTACCAGATGTTCGACGGTAAGTTGAAGGACTTCCGCTCGGAGGGTGGCGTGGTGAAGACCGAAGAGGAGAAACGCCAGATGGCCGAGAAGCACCGCTTTAAGAAGGAGCGCGAGTTTAAGAAGCGCCTGGAAGAGAAAGAGGAGAACGAGGAGGCCGACATTCTGAATTTTACCTTCCACAAGCATGATATTGGTAAGAACCGCGGCGGGCATGAGAGTTTCGACCGCAGTGGTAAGGACCGCAGAGACCGTAAGGAGTTTGGTAAAGGTAAGGACCGCAAGGACTTCAAGCGTGGCGGTAAGCGCGACTTTAGCAAAGGCAAGGACTTTGGAAAGAAGAAGAGATTTGACGATGATGAAGATTAAACTGATGGTGGCCGCACTGGCCATGATGATGACTGCCACAACCATGAGCGCTCAGGAGAAGAAACTGTTTACACTCGAAGACCTGAACTTCGGCGGTAAGAACTATGCCAACCTGCGACCACAGAACATGTGGCTGACCTGGTGGGGCGAGCAGCTGATACAGACAGATGTGGAGGCTTGCTACGCCATCAACACCAAGACTGGCAAGAAGACCCAGTTGTTTACACTCGACGAGATAAACCAGTGGGCAGGTAGCGACGACACCAAGTATGTGCGCCACCTGATGAACGCCACTTTCCCCTACCCTCAAAAGCCTATCGTGAAGTTGGGTAACAGGAAGGCGGTGATTCTGCTCGACTTCAAGGCCAAGCAGGTGATTTGGCAGGATAGCGTGTCGGGCCAGCAGGCCCATGACTGGCATGCCACCTCGCGTGCCACTGCCTATGTGGAGAACAACCAGTTGTATGTGGTTGATGGCGCAGGCAAGAAGTACCAGTTGAGTACTGATGGCAGTCGCGAGATTGTATATGGTCAGAGTGTGCACCGCAATGAGTTTGGTATCGACAAGGGTACCTTCTGGAGTCCGGATGGAAGTCGTCTGGCTTTCTATCGCATGGACCAGAGCATGGTGACCGACTATCCACAGGTGGATATCTTTCCACGTAACGCCAGTTATGAGCCCGACAAATACCCGATGGCAGGTATGACCAGTCATCAGGTGACAGTGGGTGTGTTCGATCTGAAGAGCGGTAAGACCGTGTATCTGCAGGCTGGTGACCCTACCGACCGTTATTTCACAAACATCAGTTGGGCACCCGATGCCAAGACCGTGTATGTACAGGAGTTGAACCGCCAGCAGAACGACTGTCGATTGGTAGCGTATGATGCCGTTACAGGTGAAAAGATAGCTGAGCTGTATCGCGAGACATCGACCAAATATGTGGAGCCTCAGCACCCCATCGAGTTTCTGCCTTGGGATGCCACGAAGTTTGTGATGCAGAGTCAGAAGGATGGCTACAACCACCTGTACCTGTTTAACAAGACCGGTAAGGAGCTGAAACAGATTACCAGTGGACACTGGGTGGTGATGGACGTGTTAGGCTTTAACCAGAAAGACCATTCGGTGATTATCGCCTCGAACGAGTTGAACCCGCTGCAGCGCAATCTCTGGGCTGTGAACATCAGTACCGGTAAGCGCACCCTGCTGGACAACGGAAAAGGTGTGCACCGTGGTGTGCTGTCGGCAACAGGTGCAATGTTGTACGACAAGTATCAGGAGCCCACCGTTCCTAATAACATTGAAGTAACCAACACCCACCACCCATCACCCATCACCCTGCTAAAAGCCGATGATCCTTGGGCAGCCTTCCAGCAGCCCATCTACGAGAACGGTACCATCAAGGCTGCCGACGGCACCACCGATTTATATTATAGAATGGTGAAGCCACATGATTTTGACCCCAACCAGAAATATCCCACCGTGGTTTATGTGTATGGCGGACCTCACGCCCACAATGTAGATGCCTCGTGGCACTGGGCCAGTCGTTCATGGGAGACCTACATGGCACAGAAGGGCTATATCTGCTTTATCATCGACAACCGTGGTTCGGAGAATCGCGGTCGTGACTTTGAGCAGGCTACCTGGCACCAGTTGGGACAGGTGGAGATGCAGGACCAGATGATGGGCGTGGCATTCTTGAAGCAGCAGCCCTATGTGGATATGAACCGACTGGGTGTACACGGCTGGAGTTTTGGTGGATTTATGACCATCTCGCTGATGACCAACTACCCCGATGTGTTTAAGGTAGGTGTAGCTGGTGGTCCGGTTATCGACTGGAAGTGGTATGAGGTGATGTATGGCGAGCGCTATATGGGAACCCCACAGGATAATCCCGAGGGTTATGCCAAGAGCAGTTTGATTAGCAAGGCCAAGAACCTGAAGGGTAAGCTGCAGATTATCACGGGCTACAATGATAACACCGTGGTGCCACAGCACTGTCTGAGTTTTCTGGATGCCTGCATCAAGGCCGGCACACAGCCCGATTTCTTCGCTTACCCAGGCGAGGAGCATAACATGCGCGGTCATGCCTCGGTGCACCTGCACGAGCGTATCACCCAGTATTTCGAGGATTACCTGAAATAAAGGTAAAAATTGGAGAATGTAAAAATTGAAAACATGAAGATATTACTATTAGGAAGTGGCGGACGTGAGCACGCCCTGGCTTGGAAAATTGCTCAGAGTGAGAAATGCGAAAAGTTGTACATCGCCCCAGGTAATGCCGGTACAGGCAACTGCGGCGAGACAGTAAATCTGAAGGCTGATGACTTTGAGGCTATCAAGCAGTTTGTAGTTGAGAAGGGCATCCAGATGGTAGTGGTGGGTCCTGAGGATCCCCTGGTAAAGGGTATCTACGACGACCTGAAGGCCGATGAGCGCACCAAGAACGTACCCGTGATTGGTCCTTCGAAAGCCGGTGCTGTGCTCGAAGGCTCGAAGGATTTTGCCAAGGCCTTTATGGAGCGCCACCATATTCCTACAGCCCGCTATCAGACCTTTGATGGCGAACACCTGGAAGAGGGTCTGAAGTTCCTGGAGACACTCGAAGCCCCCTACGTGCTGAAAGCCGACGGACTATGTGCCGGTAAGGGCGTACTGATTCTGCCTACACTCGAAGAAGCCCAAAAAGAGCTGAAGGAGATGCTGGGTGGTATGTTCGGTAACGCATCGAGCCGCGTGGTGATCGAGGAGTTCATGAGCGGTATCGAGTGCTCGGTATTCGTGCTGACAGACGGTAAGAACTACAAGATTCTGCCCGAGGCCAAGGATTACAAGCGTATTGGCGAGCATGATACCGGTTTGAACACAGGTGGTATGGGTAGCGTGAGCCCCGTGCCTTTCGCCACCAAGGAGTGGATGCAGAAGGTAGAGGATCGTATTATCCGTCCAACCGTAGAGGGTCTGGCTGCCGACGGCATCGACTATAAAGGCTTTATCTTCTTCGGACTGATTAACCGTACCAACACCCCCAGCAAAGAGGCTGAGCCATATGTGATTGAATACAACTGCAGAATGGGCGATCCAGAGACTGAGACTGTGATGCTGCGCCTGAAGAGCGACCTGGTTGACCTGTTTGAGGGTGTGGCCGAGGGGAACCTCGACCAGCGTGCCATCGCCTTTGATGAGCGTGCTGCCGTGTGCGTGATGCTGGTATCGGGTGGTTATCCACAGGCTTACCAGAAGGGCTACCCCATCACAGGTATCGAGAACGTAGAGGGCAGTATTGTTTTCCACGCCGGTACAGCCCTGAAAGATGGTCAGGTAGTGACCAATGGCGGTCGCGTGATTGCTGTTTCTTCGTATGGCAAGGACAAGGCCGAGGCCCTGCAGAAGTCGTTCGAAGAGGCACAGAAGATACAGTTTACCGACAAATATTTCCGTCGCGACATTGGCGCTGATTTGTAGTGGACAGTGGACAGTGAATAGTGGACAGTGAATAGTGGACAGTGAAAAGATTTCAGAATAAAATAGCTGAGAGCCGACGCACGTTACCGATAACCATCCTGTATGGTGTCGGCATCTGGCTTTTGGCGGGTGTCATACCTCAGGGGTGGTGGTATCAGTTCTTGTGTTTCTTTGCTTCGGTATATGCCATGATTTACCTGAACAACATCAACCTGCTGATTCGTATCTACAGTCGCTCGGTATCCGTATTTTATATTCTGTTAGCCTGTGCAGCCACATGGATGTTCTCATCTATCCTGGGAGCGGTTCAGGAACTCTGTATGACATTAGGTTTACTACTGCTGTTCTCTTGTTATCAGGACCAGAGCTGTGTGGGGCGCACCTTCTACCTCTACCTGCTCATCAGTATTGTGAGTTTGTTGGCTCCCCACTTCCTACTGGTAGTACCCATCTTCCTGTTGCTGATGGCTACCACCATTTACTCGCTGAGCATCCGCACATTCTTAGCCGCACTAGTGGGACTGATAACCCCCTATTGGCTCTATACTGGTTGGCAACTCTACATCTACAGATACCAGCCCGAGATGGCTTTCGACTATCTGAGACGCTTTACCGAAGTACAATGGGGTACCGACTATACTGTGGTGAGCATCCAGCAGTGGGCTTACCTGGCTTTGTTGATGGTGCTGTTTGTGGTGGGCACCATCCATTTCTGGATGACCAGTTACATGGATAAGATACGTGTGCGCCAGATTTACAACAGTTTTATCATACTGACTATCTACCTGGCGGTGCTGATGGCGCTACAGCCTCAGCAGTACAACACGTTTATCAATATGCTCACCATCACCGTATCGCCTATCGTTGCCCACTTCTTTACGCTTACCAACAGTAAGTGGAGCAACCTGTTCTATATTGTCACCATGACCGTTATCCTGTTTCTAACTGGTATGAACCTATGGATTTCATCATCAGCTTTCTAACACAATACGGCTACTGGGGCATGCTGGTGGCAGCTTTCTTAGCTGGCAGTTTCTTCCCGTTCTCGAGTGAGGCGGTGATGGTGGGACTGATGGCTACAGGACTGGACCCATGGCCCCTAATGATTTATGGGACGGTGGGCAACGTGCTCGGTAGCGTGTTCAATTACGGCGTGGGCCGGATGGGAAAGATAGAGTGGATAGAGAAATACCTGCATGTAAAGAAAGAAGACTTGGACAAGGCCCATCGCTTTCTGGCAGGGCACGGTGCATGGATGGGCTTTTTTGCCTTTCTGCCCGTATTAGGCAGTGCCATCACCATCGCCTTAGGTCTGATGCGATCGAACGTGGTGATTACATTCATCGCCATCACCATCGGCAAACTATTCCGTTATGTGGTATTAATCTATGGTGCAGGATTGTTTATGTAAGTTAATTATCAATTGGCAATTGTAAATTATCAATTATATTTATTACCTTTGCACCACCGAACGCGAATTTTAACGTTATTGTAAAAAAAATAATTTGTAATGAAACAATTCTTTGCACAGCAAAGCGGCAAGGCCGGTTACAGATTAGTGGACAACACGCTGGGATGGCTGACATTCCTGATAGCTGCCTTCGTGTATTGTTCTACCATCGAGCCGACAGCCTCGTTCTGGGACTGTCCAGAATTTATTACCACTGGTTACAAACTGGAGATCGGTCACCCACCTGGGGCACCTTTCTTCATGCTGACTGCCAACCTGTTCTCGCATTTTGCCAGCGACGCCACCCAGGTGGCACGGATGGTAAACACCATGAGTGCCCTGTTGTCGGCCACGTGTATCCTGTTCCTGTTCTGGACCATCACACACCTGACACGCCGACTGCTGATCAGCAATTGGAGCGAGCTGACGATGCCCAAGCTGATAGCCATCGAAGCATCGGGACTGGTAGGTGCATTGATTTACACCTTCAGCGATACCTTCTGGTTCTCGGCTGTTGAGGGTGAGGTTTACGCCTACTCTTCGGCCTTTACCGCTGTGGTATTCTGGCTCATCCTGAAATGGGAGGATCAGGCCGACGAGCCCCATAGCGACCGTTGGCTGATTCTGATTATGTATATGACAGGACTCTCGATTGGCGTTCACCTGTTGAACCTGTTGTGTGTGCCTGCCATCGTACTGGTATATTACTATCGTCGTTTCCCCGATGCCAACCTCAAGGGTTCGCTCATCGCACTGGCTGTATCGGTTGTGATTCTGGCTGCTGTGCTGTATGGCGTAGTGCCTGGCATCATCACCGTGGGTGGCTGGTTTGAGCTGTTCTTCGTGAACACACTCGGTATGCCATTCAATACAGGTGAGATTATCTACTTGATACTGCTGGTGGCCTGTGTGATCTGGGCTGTGTACGAAACTCAGACACAGAAGCACTCGCTCACCATCCAGAACCTGGCCTTCCTGCTCTCAGTAGGTATGCTGGGTATCCCCTTCTACGGTTGGGGCTGGTCGGCATTCCTGATTGGTGTGGTGGTACTGGCAGTGCTGTGGTTCCTGTTGAAATACACTCGCGAGAAAGAGTTGCTCATCACCGCCCGCATGAAGAACACCATGTTGTTGTGCATGCTGATGCTGATGATTGGCTACTCGAGTTACGCACTCATCGTGATCCGTTCGTCGGCCAACCCACCTATGGACCAGAACTCGCCAGAGGATATCTTTACACTGGGTGACTACCTGGGACGTGAGCAGTATGGTCAGCGCCCATTGTTCTACGGTCCTGCCTACACCTCGCAGGTAGCACTCGAACAGGACGGCAACTACTGCAAGCCTGTGATGACCAAGGGTAAGCCCGTGTATCAGCGCAAGGAGAAGGCATCGGCAGATGAGAAAGACTCGTACTTTGTGGTACGCACCAAAGATGAATATAAGTATGCACAGAATATGCTGTTCCCACGTATGTATGATGCCGGTCATGCTGCCGCCTACGAATCGTGGATGGGTGGCGTGGATGGCACGCAGGTGCCTTACGACCGCTGCGGCGAACAGATGATGGTGAAGGTGCCCTCGCAGTTGGAGAACATCCGTTTCTTCCTGAGCTATCAGTGCAACTTCATGTACTGGCGCTACTTTATGTGGAACTTTGCCGGACGCCAGAATGACATTCAGGGCAACGGCGAGCTGGAGCATGGTAACTGGCTGACAGGTTTCTCGTTTATCGATAATGCCCGTTTAGGCGACCAGAGCATGCTGCCTACCGAACTGAAGGAGAACAAGGGACACAACGTGTTCTACTGTATGCCACTGATACTGGGCTTGCTCGGTCTGTTCTGGCAGGCCTGGTACACCCGTAAGCGTAAGACGGTGGTGAACGGTGTGGAGAAGACCGTTGACGAGCCTATCGGCATCCAGCAGTTCTGGGTGGTATTCTTCCTGTTCTTCATGACTGGTCTGGCCATCGTGATTTATCTGAACCAGACACCTATGCAGCCACGTGAGCGCGACTATGCCTATGCTGGTTCGTTCTATGCCTTCGCCATCTGGTGTGGTATGGGTGTAGCAGCCATCATCGACTGGCTGAACCGTAAGCTGAAGAAGGAGAACCTGGTTATTGCCGGTCTCGTATCTATTGTCTGCCTCATTGTTCCTGTTCAAATGGCAAGTCAGACGTGGGACGACCACGACCGCTCTGGGCGTTACTGCTGTCGCGACTTCGGTCAGAACTACCTGATGACCCTGCAGGAGAAAGGTAACCCCATTATCTTTACCAATGGTGATAACGATACCTTCCCACTCTGGTACAACCAGGATACAGAGGGATTCCGTACCGATGCACGCGTATGTAACCTGTCGTATCTGCAGACCGACTGGTATATCGACCAGATGCGCCGACAGGCTTACGACTCACCTTCGGTGCCCATTACCTGGAGCCGACTGGAGTACTGTGCCGGTACCAACGAGTACGTACAGGTTGCCCCATCGCTGAAAGCAGAGGTGGAGAAGCTGTATCGCGAGAACCCCAACGAAGCCAAGCAGAACTTCGGCGACAAGCCATTCGAACTGAAGAACATCCTGAAATACTGGGTTCGCAGCACCAATAAGGACTTGCATGTGATTCCAACAGATACCGTATTCGTGACCATCGACAAGGAGGCTGTCCGCAAGAGCGGTATGATGATGGCTGCGGATTCTATCCCCGACCAGATGGTGATCTCGCTGAAGGGTAAGAATGCCCTGTACAAGCAGGATCTGATGATGTTGGAGATGATTGCCCAATGCAACTGGACACGTCCTATCTACGTAGCTACCACCGTTGGTTCGGAGAACTACATGAACCTGGGTGACAACTTTGTACAGGAGGGACTGGCCAACCGTATCACCCCATTCACCACCAACGCCCCCGGTGCCAAGAACTTTGATACCGAGAAGACGTACGACAACGTGATGAACAAGTTTAAGTTTGGTGGTGTTGACAAACCCGGTATCTATCTCGACGAGACTGTGATGCGTATGTGCTATACCCACCGCCGACTGCTGTCGCTGTTGGCTATGAACCTGGTTCAGGAGGGTAAGGACAAGCAGGCCAAGGCTGTGCTCGACAAGGCTGAGAAAGCACTGCCAAGCTACAATATCCCACACGACTATCAGAGTGGTTCACTGGATCTGGCTCGTGCTTATGCACTCACTGGTCAGCCCCAGAAGGCCCAGCAGATTATTGAGAGTTTGTGGAAGAAATCGACAGAGTATATGCTGTGGTACTGCTCGCTGAGCACCGACCGCTTTGCCATGTCGCAACAGGAGTGCATGGTTCACATGTATATTCTGAACCAGATTCTCAACCTGGAGTCGGTAGTGGATGAGAAGAAGGCCAAAGAAAAGGATTCACAGTTTAAAGCTATCGGCAATCTCTACGAGAGTAAAGGTGGCACTTACGGAGAGTAAAGCATGATTATAGAGCAACCGGCTATCTATCTGCGCTGGCTCTATCCAAGAGCATACTGGCGAATGGACCGTCGTGTGAAGGCAGTGTACCTGACCTTCGACGATGGTCCTATCCCAGAGGCTACACCATTTATACTTGATACGCTGAAGGAGTTTGGTGTGCGTGCCACCTTCTTCATGGTGGGCGACAACGTACGCAAATATCCAGACTTGTACAAACGAATCTTAGCCGAGGGCCACCAGGTGGGCAACCATACCCATAACCATATTGGCGGTTTGCGCCATACGGTGAAAGAGTACAGCTACAACGTGGAAAAGGCCAATGCCTATATACACAGTCACTATGTGCGTCCGCCCCACGGATGGATGCGTATGGCACAGTATGCCTGGCTGAGCAGAAAATACAAGATTGTGATGTGGGACCTGGTAACCCGCGACTACTCGAAATGGATGACCGCCGAAGATGTGGTGCATAATATAAAGAGGTACGCGCGTAACGGCTCTATCATCACCTTCCACGACTCGCTGAAGAGTATCAACAAACTGAAGACAGCCCTACCAGAGTCGCTACAATGGCTGAAGGATCAGGGCTATGAGTTCCGTATCTTCCCATAACCTCCAAGTAATTACACAGATTAAAGGAATCAACAATATGAAAAGAATACTAACAACTTGCTTATTAGCAACAACATTTGCAATGACAACAAACGCTCAACCCCAACTCAGCGCCGATAACTCGGCAACGCCGATTCTCTCGGAGAAGAATATCGACGAGGTGATTAAGGCAATGACCCTTGAAGAAAAGGCCAAACTTTTGGTTGGCGGTGCCAACAACTTTTTCAGTGACAATGCCGTCGTTGGTGGCGAAGCCGACCTGGTGGCTGGTGCTGCTGGTACATCGCCTGCCATACCACGTCTGGGCATTCCTGCCACTGTGCTTACCGACGGTCCTGCCGGTGTACGTATCGACCCGACACGTAAGGGAAGCGACAAGACCTATTATGCCACAGCCTTCCCTATCGGCTCGTGCCTGGCTTCGACCTGGAACACCGACTTGGTGAACAAGGTGGGACAGGCTATTGGTAATGAGACCAAGGAGTATCGCTGCGACGTGATTCTGGGACCGGGCATGAACCTGCATCGCAACCCACTGTGCGGCCGAAACTTTGAGTACTACTCGGAAGACCCTCTGCTGACAGGTAAGATTGCAGCAGCTTATATTCAGGGTGTGCAGAGTCAAGGTGCTGGTGTGAGTGCCAAGCACTTTGCCATCAACTCGCAGGAGACCGACCGTACGGCAGTAGATGAGCGCGTGAGTCAGCGTGCTGCCCGCGAGCTGTATCTGCGTGGTTTCGAGATTGCCATACGCGAGAGCAACCCCTGGACTGTGATGTCGTCGTACAACCAGATTAACGGCCAGTACTCGATGGGGAACCGCGACCTGCTGACCAAGATTCTGCGCGAGGACTGGGGCTTTAAGGGTATCGTGATGACCGACTGGATTGGTATTCGCGAAGGACTGCCCACCATCACCGAGGTACAGGCAGGCAACGACCTGATGGAGCCTGGACAGCCAGCACAGGTGAACGAGATTATCGAGGGCGTGAAGAGTGGAAAACTCGACATTGCCGATGTGGATCGTAACGTGCGTCGCATGCTGGAGTACATTGTCAAGACACCAAGTTTCAAGAAATATCCTGCCACGAACAGTCCCGACTTTGTGGCTCATGCAGCCATCACCCGTCAGAGTGCCAACGAGGGTATTGTACTGTTGAAGAACAACGGTACACTGCCATGGAAGAACGGGCAGGTTAAGACTGTTGCCCTGTTTGGCGAGAACTCGTACGACTTCCTGAGTGGTGGTACTGGTTCGGGTTGTGTACACCCACCTTACGTGGTTGACATGCTGGAAGGTCTGAAGAATGCCGGCATCCAATCGAGCGAGACACTCACGGATATCTATCGTAAGTATATCGCCTTTGCAAGAGTGAAATTCCAGGCCGAGCGCCATCCTGCCAAGTGGTATCAGAAAGAGTACTTCGGACAGCAGAAATATCCTGAGATCGGACTGGACCCTATCTGTATCCAAAATGAGGTGAATGGTACCGATGCGGCTATCATCACCATCGGGCGTCAGGCCGGTGAGGGTGTGGATCGTGACATCCAGACCGAGTTTAACCTGAATGCCGAGGAGCGTGCCCTGATTACTGATGTGTGCAATGCTTTCCACGCTGCAGGCAAACCGGTTATCGTGATCATCAACTCGGGTAGCGTGATTGAGACAGCCTCGTGGAGTGGTTATCCCGACGCCATCCTGTGTGCCTGGCAACCAGGCATGGAGGGAGGAAACTCGATGGCCGACCTGCTGACTGGTAAGGTTAATCCCTCGGGTAAGCTCACCATGACATGGCCTATCGCTGCCACCGACCATGCTTCGACCAAGAATTTCCCAGGACAGATTGACGACTACTCACTGCAGCAGATGATTGGCAGTAAGCAGCCTATCCCAGGTCATGCCTATACCAACCACGAGGAGGATATCTACGTGGGTTATCGCTATTTCGATACCTTTGGTCGCGATGTAGCCTACCCCTTCGGATTCGGTCTGAGCTACACCACCTTCGCTTTCTCAAAGCCTGTGGTGAAAGCCAAGGGTAAGGATGCCGTTGAGGTGAGCATCACCGTTAAGAACACCGGTAAGGTGAGTGGTAAGGAGGTGGCTCAGGTTTATGTAAAGGCTCCTAAGGGCAACCTGGAAAAGCCTGCACAAGAGCTGAAAGCCTTTGCCAAGAGTCGCGAGTTGCAGCCTGGCGAGAGCGAGGTACTGACCATGACTATCCCCGTACGCATGCTGGCCAGCTTTGACGAGGCTAACAGTCAGTGGTTGACCGAGGCAGGCACCTATACCTTCTGCATCGGAAATAGCAGCCGCAATATTGCTGCGACTGCTACTCTTAAACTGGGTGAATATACCGAAAAGACAACCAATGCGCTGGCACCTCAGCACAAGCTGAATCTGCTGAAGCAGTAAGCGCTATCGACAGTACTTTTTCAGAACGATATTGTTAAGGAACCGCCAATTACGAAAGTATGGCGGTTCTTTTTTATATGTGTGGTCACAGGCGACATCTCCGATATCATGTCAGCAGCATATGCCGGATCTATCTCCTGCATCATCTCCGCAAAGTCGAAATATGTCGGGAGAGCCGAATGCATGAACTGTGTGGGATTATACTCCAACGTATAGGTCTTACGGGCCATATCATAATCTACAAACAGGCGCCAGGCATAATTCTCCTTGTAGGCATAGGTCAGCGAGATACCTGTTCCCCACTTAAAGGTGTTGTTGGCATTCAGCGTAAAGTAATCCCATTTGGTATCGTAGGTCTCATCTGTCTCGTAGAACAAATTGGGATCATCATCCAAGATGGCCATGGGGTTGAAATCCACCACCTTACCCTGGTAATGGGCAGAGAGATTCAGCTCCTGCATGATACTACGACCGGCCAGCAACTTGGCGCCCATAGCAAAACGCTTAGAGAGTGGCAGATTGAAATACACACCAAGGTCGGCAGCGAACTCTGTCAGGTGGTCACTCTCAATCGTAAACTGAGGCTGTTTATCAGCTGTTCTGAAGACGATATTATTCAGTGGTCTCAGGTCCATGTCGGCATCAAGATCCTTAAACATCTCCTTCACATCCTGGTCGGCATAGTTCAACACGCGGTCCCAGCCATTGATAGGTGTGCTATTCACACGCAGACGACCACCCACACCAACATACTTATTAAAGAAATAGGCACCCTCGGCAGATACGGCAGTAGAAGCACCAAACTTCAGGTTAAAGTTGTCGTGGGCATCACTCATGGTCTCCGCACCGAAGTCGAGCGATTGCGAACCTAATCCTAATCCCATCGAGATAGAGAAGAACGATGGATGGTCGATGATGCTACGCTCGCTGATGGCATCGCCACGCAACAGACCCTTACCCTTGAAAATCAGGTCGCTCATGGCATAAGCCAACTCACCCGACATGATACCTACACCAGCACCTGAGAGCACATCGCTTACCCAGTGACGGTTGTTCAGCACACGCATCACACCAGTAGCTGTGGCCACACCATAACCAGCCACAGAGTACCAAGGCGAACGGGTTAAGCCATACTCCTTATGCAGAATGGTAGCACCCACAAAGGCTGTTGCTGTATGACCGCTGGGCCATGAGTTACGTGTAGAACCATCGGGGCGCATCTCCTTGGCGGTGTACTTAATACTGTTGACAAACAAGGCCATGAAACCATACGACATAGCAGTTGAGGCAAGATAACGGCCCCAATCGCTACGACCCTCTACACCAGCAATCTTCAAGCCAGTAGCCATCACCGGACCAAAGAACTGGGTGTAGTTATCAATCTCGGTCTTAAAGTCGGTCACCAGTGTGTGCTTGTTCTCACTGGTGTTCTGACGGAACGATTTCTTCTCGCCCTTGGCAATGATACCAGCCACAAACAAAGGGATACCAGCAAAGGTGAGATCGTCCATCACCTTATAGGGTTTTACACCAGGGTTGGTACGCATCCACGTGAGCTGATACTTCTCGCTGCTACCCATCAAAGGCGACATGGGCAGTTCCAGTTCCGGACGATAGGCAGGGACAGCCTGACAGTCGAGCTTCATCTCCATCTCAGGCGTCTGCAACTTCAACGGTTCCAGATTGATATCAAGATCAGCGGCTTTTGCTACGTTGCCCATAGCAAACATCATGAGTAATACAAAAAAAGTACTCTTCATCGTTATTATTATTTAGATTAGAATGTTCACCTATTTATAAATGCAAAATTATGAAAAAATTGAGTTAGCTGGGTGAAATTTAATTTTAATTTTTGTTAATTCAGCCAAAATTCCAAAAAATATCGTATCTTTGCAGACATAAAGTGGACGTTTTGTTATGAATGATTAAAAACTACGATTATGATGCATAAGTACGAAGAAGTGGTACGCTGCTTGTTATGCGAGGATGCTCCTTGCACAAAAGCGTGCGGTAAAGGTGACGTGGCCAGAGCCATCCGTGCCATCCGGTTTGATAACGAAAAGAATGCCTGGCGCTGGGTAGCGGGTTGTACTGACGACGATCTGTTGCGTGCCGAACAGGCATGTATCCACTACGATCGACCCATCAGAATCAGGGAACTGCTGACAGATTGCACATCTGCCAAGGAACAGACGGTTGATGCCACGCAACAATCGCTGGGTATCACATTCTGCGGCATTGACTGCGAGAATCCTTTCTTCTTAGCATCGTCGGCTGTGTGTACCAACTACGATATGGTGGCACGCGCCTTTGAGGCTGGTTGGGCAGGTGTGTTCTATAAGACCATCTGTAAGCAGGATATCCGTGAGGTATCGCCCCGTTTCGATGCAGTAAAGAAAGGTACTACCTTTGCGGGATTCCGTAACATGGAGCAGTTGTCGGAGAATCCCTATCAGGTAGATTTCAACATTCTGCGCCGATTGAAGCAGAACTACCCCACCAAGGTGGTAATTGCTTCGATTATGGGACAGTTTGAGGAGGAGTGGATAGAGCTGGCCAAGTTGGCCGAAGAGGCTGGCTGCGATGCAATAGAGTTGAACTTCTCGTGCCCACAGATGCGACTGGCAGGTATGGGTAGCGACATCGGTCAGGATCCGGAGTTGGTGAACTTCTACACCAGCTATGTAAAACGTAGCGTAAAGATTCCTGTGATTCCCAAGATGACACCTAACATCACGCAGATGACCCGTCCGGCTATGGGGGCTTACTTTGCTGGTGCCGATGCCATCTCGGCCATCAACACCATCAAAAGTGTGACCATGTCGAAAGAGGCCGAGGTAAGCGGTAAGCAAACCCTATCGGGCTACAGCGGACAGGCTGTAAAGCCCATTGCCTTGCGCTTTATCCTGGAGATGAGTATGGATCCTGTGATTAACGGTACACACGGCAGAGCCATAGAACTGAGTGGTATAGGTGGTATTGAGACATGGCGCGATGCCGTGGATTTCATACAGTTAGGTTGTAGGAACGTACAGGTTTGTACCGCCGTGATGCAGTATGGCTATCGGATTATAGACGACCTGGTATCAGGTTTGCAGACCTACCTGACGGAACGAGGATTTGAGAAGTTAGACGACCTGGTAGGCGAACAGCTGCCCAACTTTGTGAGACCATCCGACCTGGATCGCGACACCATGGTATATCCCAAGGTGGACCATGAGCGCTGTATCGGTTGCGGGCGCTGTTATATCTCGTGTATGGATGGCGGACACCAGGCCATTGCGTTCGAGGAGCGCCAGCCACGCATCATAGGCACCAAGTGCGTAGGCTGTCACCTATGTCGACTGGTATGTTCCACCGGGGCCATCGGACTTACCAAACGTATCCCCAAAAAGAGATGAACAGAATAATCGTTATACTTTGTCTGTTGCTTGGTACTATAACCGTGCAGGCACAAAACGCATTTGTAGGTCAGCATCGCTATGATGGTGAGCATAAAAACGAGATATCGGGCTATGCAATAGCAGGTAACAACGTGGTTGTTAGTGGCTATGGCGGTTTCGGTCTCTCGTATAAACGGCATTTGACTGATCGTTGGCATGTGGGTGCCGATGTTCAACAACAGTGGGGCAAGCAGCTCTACTCGAACGACGTGCAGGGTGGTTACCGGTTGCCCGTCTGGTGGGGTGATATCTATATAGATGGCAAACTGATGTACAACCGCTACAATCGCTGGAATGCCAACGAAACTATCGGGAACCTCTCTCTGACTTGGGAGATGCCGTATTTCTATCTGCGAGTAGGTGAATCGTATATTCATTGGAAAACCGGTGACTTCGGCTATACCGAACCA
The DNA here is from genome assembly GCA_015060625.1 of Xylanibacter ruminicola. Taxonomy (GTDB): domain Bacteria; phylum Bacteroidota; class Bacteroidia; order Bacteroidales; family Bacteroidaceae; genus Prevotella; species Prevotella ruminicola_D. The sequence goes on from SUYC01000006.1 coordinate 25,198, forward strand.
CTGACTCTTACCTTCGGATTCGGAGCCATGATTCGTCCACGTACCAACTCATGGAATATTGGACTCTTTTTCCGTAACTACGACGATTTCTATTATGAGAACTGGAACATCAACTGGGGACTGAATTTTTACGGGAGACTGACCAAACAGATGTACTTATTTGGCGAACTCAATATCCGTCCCGCTGGCAGTATGAGTCAGTTGGCCAGTAAATACGAGACATCGGGAAAATTAGGACTTAAATACGCATGGTGACAATGAAGACTACACATTATATATTATTAGGAGCTGTACTGCTGGTGCTTTCGGCTTGCGACAAAGTGAGTCCGATTGGAGTATTGGTAAGTGGCACGGGTGTTGAGGATCGTGTTAAGATGTCGAATTCCTATTATCAGGGTCATAAGGGTGAAGGTAGTATGCTCAGTGGTTATGAAGGGGATGAATACACATTCTTAGTGGGTGCCGACAGTCATCTGACAACTGATGATGGTCGTATGCGCGAAATGCTACAGATTGCACTCGATAACAACGATCTACTGATGGCGCATCTGGGTGATATCGCCGATACCAAAGCAGAATACTACATCATACTTGAAGACCTGATAGATGAGTATCGAGAGAAATATGCGAAGAAATACTACGCCAAACAGTATTTGTACGATGAAAAATTCTCGCTTGATCAGGTGAGCTATCCCTTTTATCCAGTGGTGGGCAATCATGATATCACACATAATGGATGGGCATTGTGGTCGAACATATTCCACTCATCGTTCTATGATGTCTATGTGCTGGTAAATCTCGATCCTCCTCAGTTAGATCATTTTATTTTCCTCGACTCGGCCAGTGGTACGTTGGGACGTGAACAGGTCAGACTATTAGAAGAAGGCGTATTGAATGATTATTATTATACAGGTGAGAAAATAATCCGTCATACCTTCGTATTCAGTCATACCAATATCTTCCGTCCGCGATCAGTAGAGTTCGCCTCTACCTTCCCGCGTGAGGAGATGTTCTTCCTGTTGAACAAGTTTAGTGAGTGGGAAACGGATATGGTATTCCTAGGGCATGTGCATAAATGGGACTATCAGAAAGTAGGCGATACCGAATACCTGACGCTCGACTCGATGTGTGAGGCCAACAATCCCCAACCTGGCGATTATCTGGTTCGTGTGCATGTGAAGAAAGACGGCACTATCAGGTGGGAGAAGGTTAGAATGAATTATACCAAAAAATAACAAAAGGGCGCGCATCAACTGCGGGCCCTTTTGTTGTTAACTATTCGTTTAACATCTACTAACAAAGTTTTTAAAACCAACTACTAACTAAATTCGATTGCAAATATACAACATTGTACGACTGTTTGCAAATATTTTAACAATATTTACCCGCTTAAATCAAAAAAGTACGCATCTTTGCAAAATGATGACTGAAACACATCTTATTTCGACGCATTACTTTACGTATAAAATATGTTAATTATAATTTTAAATTTTCGTTTTATCGAAAAATATCGTATATTTGCACCAAGAATCTAAGACAATTTAAGCTTTTAAGCCGACTAAGAGAAAATTTCAGATTGTTTTGCATCCTAATGATGCGTTAAGTGAGGGAAGGAAAAATCTAACGAATGAAAAAACAAAGGGGGAGATGCTGTCGTCGCGACGGGGTCTCCCCCGAACTTATATAATAATACACGTATGATTACCTTAAGCACCCTTACATCGAGAGTGTTTAGGCAACAAAAACGCGAAAGGCTGGTCTTCAGACTTTCCTCCACTGTCTGACGCCTTCTCGCCCAAAACGGGGCAATGGCCTGTAGTCGGACAGCCATAATGGAGTTCACTGCTGCGGGACAGTCGGAGATTCGCACTCACATTCCCAATTAAGCACTGTTACATGCACCTTCGCGGGCGATATTACGCCAATATCACCAATTAATCCTCGGCCGACGCTTCGGCTTCGGTATCTTGTGTCAACAGGTCGGCAACAGGCAGCTGACGGTCGATACCTGTATGGAACGATATCAGGGTCTGACTGCTTGAAAGACCGAGCGGTTGCAGTTTATCATGTATAATTGTCAGCAGATGGTGGTTGTTGCGGGCATAGATCTTGATAAACATATCAAAGTTGCCCGTGGTGTAGTGGCACTCCACCACCTCAGGAATCTGCTTGAGCTGTTCAAGTACCTCATCGAACTTTGCGGGATCTTTCAGGTTCAAACCAATAAAAGCACAAGTTTCGTAGCCCACGCTCTCGGGGTCGATCAGGTACTGGGTGCCCTTGAGTACACCCATATTATTCATCTTCTGAATGTGCTGGTGAATAGCAGCACCACTTACATTACATGCACGTGCCACCTCCAGGAATGGGATACGGGCATCGGCGGCTATCAGACTCAGAATCTGCTTGTCGAGTTCGTCAATTTTTACCATAGCAGTAGTTATTTTTTGATTTCTGTTGCACTATAATTAATCTTCAAGGCATAGGCCTTTTGCAGCTGGTGTTTCACCTCGTTGACCAAACCCATTGGTGCCTTTTTATCAACACGCAGACTAACGGTGAGTCGCTGCTGATTTTCTTGAGAGAGCCCACTACGAATGTCTTCGATACAGGCAGGAATATCGTCTGGCTGCACGATGTCGTTGTTTAACTGTACATGCCAAGCCTCGCCTTGACGACCGATATAGAGATTTACCACGGCCTGTCTATTAGCCAACTTCTGCACCTCACTGCCCTGTGGCACCTGCAGGCGCACCTTTACCTCGTCGCTACGCATGTGGGTAACAATCATGAAAAAGAAAAGCACCGTGAAAATCAGGTCGGGCATCGATGCCACGTTGAGTGATGGCACGCTGCGATGACTCTGACTGAACATGCTACGCATGGGTCTCATTGGCCACCTCCTTTCTGGTTTGTCGCCGCCTTCGCCGACGTTCCGTCGCCTACCAGCAGTCCTTCGCTGATACGCTGTGGATAGTACTCGTTCATCAGTGTGCGCTGTTCGGCAGTACACTGCTCATAGTTTTTGCCATAGTGTTTGAGCGCATATGTCTGGCGCAGGTTCTGGTAAGCCCCCACAATGGCATCCTGCATACGAAAGTAAGCCTCGTAGGTAGATTGGGCATCGGCCTCAATCTGTACCACATGACCAGTACGGTTCACGGCTGCCAGCGTACGCACCTCGGCAGTTAGCTGCTCCAACGTCACAGGTTTACCATCGCACGACAGATGGTTCTGCGCGTCCAGCTTCACCTGCATCACGTTGTTTCGATTGATATCCTTTGGTGTTTCGTGCTCCAATGGTGGTGGCGCCATCTGTCGCAACAACCCCTTCTCCGTGTCCATCGATGAGGTCACGAGGAAGAAGATCAGCAACATAAACGAGATGTCGGCTGTCGATGTAGTGTTCAGCTCCGGAATCTGCTGACGATAGCGCTTACGAAACATCCGATAATCAATATAATAGAGGTGTATATAAACATATCAGCGACACGCAACCAGAAGCCATCGGTGAGCAGCGTGCCATTCGTGAGGATGGGCTGGGTAGAACCCAGAGCGAAGGTAACCACCATGATGAGCACAAACCCCACAGCCACCAGCCAACCAATACGACCAGCAGGCACACCGTTAACCACATCGCTTCCCTTACGACGGTTGCGCAAGCCATGCCATACCGAATAGGCTGTCACACCCATGGCAACAGCTAATGTGATATACATCAGCCACAGCATCACATCGGCAATAGCAGGAGAAATAAAACTATTCATCACTCTTCACTATTCACTCTTTGTCTTCCACTCTGCAATCAGGTCGAGCAGCGTAATGGCAGCCTCTTCCATCTGGGCAGTCAAGCGTTCAATCTTAGAGAGGATATAGCTGTAGAACAGCTGCAGTACCAGCGCCACTATGATACCAAAGATGGTAGTAATCAGCGCCACCTTCATTCCCTGAGCCACGATGGTAGGACCAATATCGCCTACCTGCTGAATCTGATCGAAGGCCATCACCATACCAATCACCGTGCCAAGGAAACCGAGCGACGGGGCCATGGCAATGAAAAGCTTAATCCACGAACAACCTTTCTCGAGGTTGGCTGTTTGCAGACCACCAAAGTTGGTGATGCTGCGCTCAATGGCATCCATGGGCTGTTTGATGTGCAGCAAACCTTGATAGCACACAGATGCGACGGGTCCACGGGTGTTACGGCAGAGCGTTTTTGCACCCTCCACATCATTGGCCTTCAGGCGCTGTTCGATATCGGCCATCAGTTGGTGGCTCTTAATTTCACTCAGTGTCAGATAGATAATACGCTCGATGCAGAAGGCCAGACCAAGCACCAGGGCCAGAGCCACAAGCGACATAAAGGCAACGTTACCATCCACAAACTTGGTCTTCAGTTGTTTGTGCAAGCCGCCACCCTCTTCGGCATCATCGCCGGTGAGGGCCTCCAACTCACCATCCATCACGGTCATCGAGTCGGAAGCAGCTGCGGCAACAGTATCAGCAACAGCCACCGTATCTGACTTTACTTGAGGCTCAGCAAAAACGGTTTGCGTAAAGCTGAGCAAACCTATCAGTGTCAATAGAAATAACAATCGTTTCATATCTAAAGAAAATGCGGAGAGAACAGGATTCGAACCTGCGAAACCCTTTAGGGGTTTACACGCTTTCCAGGCGTGCCTCTTCAACCACTCGAGCACCTCTCCTAACTTATTTATGGATGCAAAGGTAAGATATTTACCGCACAATCCACGGGTTAAACATTTATATTTAATACTTTTTTACAGTTTTCGTTCGTCACTTTCTCCACCTCTTCCTCGCTAAGCTGATAGGCCTCGGCCAACTTCTTCAGCACGTAGGCCACAAAGGCAGGTTCGTTTCTTTCGCCACGTTTAGGCACAGGAGCCATATAGGGGGCGTCGGTTTCGAGCACCAAACGATCAAGGGGCACCACAGCAGGCAGTACCTCGGGCAGATGTGACTTCTTGAATGTTGACACACCGCCGATACCCAGCACAAACCGATCGAACTGCAGCAGTTCCTTGGCCTCGATTTCATTACCAGTAAAACAGTGGAACACACCACCAGGCAACTGGTCCTTATAGCGTTTCAGGATGGTTACCATCTCGTTCTGAGCCTTACGACAGTGAATCATCAGTGGCAGCTGCCACTCAACAGCCCATCGTACCTGCTCCTCGAAGGCCAACAACTGCTCCTGTTCAAACTCGCGGCTCCAGTAGAAGTCAAGCCCCACCTCGCCAACAGCAATGGGTTTCACCCCACCCTGCAGGAAATAAGGTTTTATCTGGCTCAGCACCTCTTGCCAGTCGGTCTTTACATCCTCGGGATGCAAGCCCAACATCGGATAGCAATAGTCGGGATAGCGCTTGCAGACACTGATAACCGTATCGAGCGACTGTAGATTGATGCCTGGCACACCGATGGCTTGCACGCCAGCCTCGCGGGCCCGTGCAATCACTTCGTCGATATCATCAACGAATTCCTCACCATCAATATGACAATGCGTATCTATCATCAGCTCTGACGTTTCATCATTTCTGCAGCGTAAGCCTTGATTTCAGTCTTGCGCTCGTCGCTCACCTTCACCTTCTCGAGATATACCAGACTCTCCTGATAATACTGCTCAATCTTCTGCTCGCACAGTTTGCGGATACCAATCTCGTTATACAGGTTGGTTACGGTAGCCACCTTCTCGTTGCGATTAAACTCCTTAGCATCAACCCACTTGGTAAGCTCAGCAAGCTGGGTTGGATTAGCACGATTAAAGGCGTTGATGAGCATATAGGTCTTCTTATTCGAGGTAATGTCGCCACCAATATTCTTACCAAACACGGCCGGGTCGCCATACACATCCAGCAGGTCGTCCTGCAACTGGAAAGCCAAGCCAAGCTTCTCGCCAAATTTATACATATTCTCGACATCCTCGGCTGGTGCATCGGCCATAATGGCTCCAATCTTACAAGCACAAGCCAGCAATACACTGGTCTTCAGTCGAATCATCTCGATATACTCATCTTCGGTGACATCGTTACGATTTTCAAACTCTACATCCAACTGCTGTCCCTCACCAATCTCAAGGGTGGTTTGGATAAACACCTTGAAAATAGCAGGCAACTTGGCTGGATCGCAATCCTCTACACGCTCAAAGGCCTGAAGCAGCATGGTATCACCCGACAGGATAGCACGGTTGGCATCCCACTTCTTGTGGACGGTCTCATGCCCACGACGCATATCAGCGTTATCCATCAGGTCGTCGTGCAACAGTGTGAAGTTGTGATAGGTTTCCAGTCCGATGGCCTGAGACATAATGCTCAGAGGATTGTCTTTATAGAGATTATACGCCAACATTGTAAGTACTGGGCGCACACGTTTGCCACCAATAGACAGTACGTACTTGATGGGATCGTACAACGAGGCTGGTTGACGATCGTAAACCAGATTGTCGAGAGCCTCATTCACTTTTTTCAGTAAATCTTCAGAAGTATACATATCTTTTATAAATTAAATACAATTGGAATGCACACCATCGTTCGGCAGGGTTTGGCATTCATCATACCGGCCTTCCACTGTGGCATGGTTTTAAGCACACGCATCACCTCGGCATCGCAGGCAGGTTCCAAAGGCTGTACCACCTGCAAGTCGCTCAACGAGCCATCCTTATTGACGACAAACTGTGCCACCACTCTGCCCTTAATTTTTCGTTGCTGGGCCGAGGGAGGATATTTCAGGTTCTGCGTGAGCCACTTCATAAACTCGACGGCACCACCAGGAAACTGCGGCAGATCTTCGACCACACGGAAGTCGATGGGCTCGTCGTACATATCCACCACCTGAGGCTTCTCTTCGGCAGCCTTCTCGGTAGGTTCTTCTTGTTCGGTCTCTTCCTGCAGGATGGGTTCGGGTGGCAGTTCCACATCGTTATCCACCAGATGCAACTGCTCGCTCTCTTGTTTCTCAATCTTTTTCTCCTGAGGTATCATCATCGGCACTTCGTCCTTATCGCGCTTCAGAGGCGAGAGTTCTACCTCGGCTTCCAGACTGTCGTCGTCATCAAAAAGCGCCCAGCCGGCACCGCCACTGTTCCACTCAAGAAGCACAAAAAGCGTGGCCAGCACCACAATCAGTCCCAGCAGGAACCCCTGTGTGCGTTTCTGCTCCAAATCCGCTTCGCTACTCTTCTTGATTTCCATCTACTGTTTCATTAAACCGAGTGCAAAGATAGTATTTTTTTCTGTATAAATAGATATATATTAAGTTTTTTTGCTAACTTTGCGACCAAATTAGGAGAAATGAACATCAGAAACGTCGTTATCACCATCCTACTCACGTTTTGTACCTGTACCACTATGGCACAGGAAAGCAAAACCGTGTACAATTTCCTGCGACTGCCCGTGAGTGCGCATGCTGCAGCATTGGGTGGAGAGAACATCACGCTGACCGACGACGATGCCACACAACTGTTTCATAATCCAGCCCTTATCAGTGGGGTTACCGACAAGACACTGAATCTGAATTACATGACGTATATGGAGGGGGCCAAAACAGTGAGTGCCTCGTTTGTACGTCTGACAGGCGAACGTGCCTCGTGGGGTGTATCAGCACAGTTGATGGACTACGGACACATCAAGCAAACCTCGGTTACAAACGAAGACCTGGGTGATTTCTCGGCACGAGATATTGCCATCGGCGGTACGTTTGCCTATGAGCTTACACAACGTATCAGTGGCGGTATCACAGCCAAGTTCATTACTTCTACCATTGCCGGCTACAACTCCTTAGGTGTGGGCGTAGATTTAGGTTTGAACTATCTCGATGTGGATCATGGCTGGAGCCTCTCAGCTGTGGCTCGTAACTTAGGCGGACAAATAAAGGCTTACGACGACGAGTTTGAGCGCATCCCTTTCGACCTACAGGTTGGTGCCAGTAAACGGCTGCAGAATTCGCCCCTCCGATTCCATGCCACCATGAGTCGGCTCACCGACTGGAGTGAGGGTATCGGGCGCCACCTATCCGTAGGAGCCGATATCCTGTTAGGCGATAATATCTATCTGGCAGCCGGCTACAACTTCCGCAAAGCCAGCGAAATGAAGATTACCGATACCGAAGGTTCATCGGCCCATGGTGCCGGGCTCACCCTGGGTGCAGGTCTCTCGCTGCAACGCTTCAAGCTACATGTAGGCTGGGGCAAATATCATGTAAGCACATCATCGCTCATTATTAATATATCATACACATTATGAAGAAAATAACAATTGCAATCGATGGTCACAGTTCGTGCGGTAAAAGCACGATGGCCAAGGATCTGGCCCGCGAGGTGGGCTATGTATATGTAGATACAGGCGCCATGTATCGCAGCGTAACGCTCTACGCATTGCGCCACAATCTGTTTAATGCCGATGGCAGCGTAAAGACTGCTGAGTTGGAGCAGCAGATGCCCCAGATACAGATTTCGTTCAAGTTCAATGCCGAGACCGGTCGTCCAGATACCTATCTGAATGGCGAGTGTGTAGAGAAGGAGATTCGCAGTCTGGAGGTAAGCAGTCACGTGAGTCCCATTGCAGCCGTAGGTTTTGTACGCACCGCCATGGTAGCCCAGCAGCAGCAGATGGGTAAGGACAAGGGTGTGGTGATGGACGGTCGCGATATTGGCACCACCGTATTCCCCGATGCCGAACTGAAGATATTTGTAACAGCCTCGGCCGAGGTACGTGCCCAGCGCCGTTTTGATGAATTGAAAGCCAAGGGCATGCCTGCCGATTTCGATGACATCCTGAAGAACGTACAAGAGCGCGATTATATTGATTCGCATCGCGAGGTAAGTCCGCTGCGCAAGGCCGACGATGCCATAGAACTCGACAATAGTCACATGACCATTCCAGAACAGAAACAGTGGTTGATGGACCGTTTTAAGGAAAAAATAGATCAATAATTGTTCTTTTTCTGCATTTTTCTCGTCATTTTTTCGCTTCTTTTGATTTTTTTGGCTATCTTTGCAGCCAAATTTCATTAAGATCTTTAAAAAATGACGAGAAAATTAATTGTTTCAGGCCTGCTGGCAATAGCCTCGACAGCCACTGTCCACGCAGGTGGACTGATGACCAACACGAATTATCACATAGCATTCGACCGTATGTTTGCGCGCGGTGCTTCTACCGAAATCGACGCAGCCTACAGTAACCCCGCCGGATTGGCTTGGGGGCACGAGGGATTCCAGTTTTCATTGAACTTTCAAAAGCCATGGCAGAACCGTGACATCGAAACAACAGTACCAGGTTTCCTGGGTACAGGATTCCAACAGAAGTACAATGGTAAGGCTTCGGCCCCTATCGTACCTGCTCTGTTTGCTTCGTATAAAAAGGATCGCGTGGCCCTGTCGGCCATGATTGGCATTGTAGGCAGCGGCGGTTTCGTAAAATATGCTGACGGCATTCCCATGTTTGAGGTGCCCCTCAAGGCCATGCTGGCACAGGCAGGTATGATGCCCAACGCGTACCGCTTCGACTCGGAGATGAAAGGAAAGCAGTACATCTATGGCGGACAGGTGAATCTGACCTACAAGGTAACCGACAATTTTGCAGCAGCCATCGGTGTGCGTGCCAACTATTACGATGGTTACAACCGCGGTCATGTAGTAGCCGACCTACCCAATTTCGCCTCATCATCTATCCCTACTGCACCCATCGATCTGATTAATCTGCAGCTCGACTGTATTCAGCGTGGTTGGGGATTTGCACCTATCGTGAGCTTTGACTACCACGAGGGCCCACTCACCATTGCCGCCCGATACGAGTTCCGCACCAAGATCTCAACCGAGAATGATACCAAAACACTTTCGGCTCGTATCAAGAACACCGACCCTGCCACAGCAGGCATCATGCCTTATATCGAGGGTAACATGGCATTGGCACAGTTCGGCGATAAGGTAGCTGCCTATCAGGATGGTGCCGAGACCCGTTACGACATGCCATCGCTGTTTGTGGCAGCCGTAGGCTACGAGTTCACCGACAAGTTGCGCGCCACCTTGGAGTATCACTTCTTCGACGACAAGCACGCCAAGATGGCAGGCGACCGCCAGAAGAAGCTCACCCACGGCACACACGAAATCCTGGCCGGTGTAGAGTACGACATCAACAAGAAATTCACTGTTAGCTGCGGTGGACAGCGCACCGACTATGGTTTGGCCGACGGATATCAGCAGAACACCTCGTTTGCCTGCGACAGCTACTCAGTAGGTTTGGGTGGTGCCTGGAACATCAACGACAAGATGCGCCTCAACGTCAGCTACTTCTGCTCGCTCTACAGCGACTTCACCAAGAATCAGCAGCAGTATCAGGACCTGCCATACGCTGGTAGTGACACATACAGCCGCACCAACCATGTGATTGGTGTAGGTTTGGATTATAAATTCTAAATACCAAATTCAATCTCTTATTTCACCGAGCGGGATCATCACAAAATCGCGCTCAAGCATCAGAGGGTGGGGAATCTGCAAGTCGGGTTCATCCACCCTCAGTTCGTCATATAGCAGAATGTCTATATCTATCAGTCGGTCGGCATAATGACCACCTACCGACTTATGTGTACGCCCCAGCTCACGCTCAATCTTCTGAGTAGCATGCAACACCTGACGGGGCGTTAGTGTGGTTTCGCAAAGCACAGCAGCATTCACAAAACGATGGTCAGACTCGAACCCCCAGGGCTCGGTCGAAATAAGAGAGGACTGGCGTACTACCAGTCCTACTCTTTCGCTGATAAGCGATATAGCGTTGCGGATATTCGCCTCCTTATCGCCAAGATTACTACCCAGCCCAAGGAATACCCGATGTAACTTTTCACTATTCACTGTTCACTTTTCACTCATTAATCGTCCAGCATCAGCAGTGCATCACCGTAGCAGCCGAACTTATAACCCTCTTTCAGCGCACGCTGATAGCCCTCGTACAGCAGGTCGTAGCCTACAAACGAAGCCTCGGTCATCATCATGGGTGATTCGGGGTGATAGAAATTACCAATCAGTGCATTACACAGTCCGAACTCGTAAGGAGGGAAGATAAACTTGTTGGTCCATCCCTCAAACTCCTTCAGCATACCATCGGTACCTACGGCACTCTCGGTAGCACGGGCGGTGCTCACACCTACGCAGCACACACGGTGCCCACTCTCCTTAGCCTTGTTCACAATCTCACAAGCCTCGGCAGAAACAAACATTTGCTCGCTCGACATCTTGTGTTTGGTCAGGTCTTCAACCTCGATAGCGTCAAAGTTGCCCAGACCGCAATGCAGTGTGATAAAGGCAAAGTTAATACCCTTAATCTCCATACGCTTCATCAGCTCGCGACTGAAGTGCAAGCCTGTGGCAGGAGCAGTAACAGCACCCTCGTTCTTAGCGTAGATTGTCTGGAAGTTGGTCATATCCTCCTCGTTTGCAGGGCGACGGTCGATAATATAACGTGGCAGTGGCGCCTCGCCCAAACTAAACAGCATCTGCTTGAATTCATCGTGAGGACAGTCGTAGAGGAAACGCAATGTGCGACCACGGCTAGTGGTATTGTCGATCACCTCAGCCACCATCGGACCATCTTCCTCGAAAAAGAGTTTGTTGCCAATACGAATCTTACGGGCAGGCTCTACAAGCACATCCCACAAGCGCTGGTCGGCATTCAGCTCACGCAGCAAGAACACCTCAATCTTGGCATCGGTCTTCTCCTTAGTACCATATAAACGGGCAGGGAACACCTTTGTATCGTTAAAGATGAAGGCATCGTCCTCGTCAAAGTAGTCGAGGATGTTACGGAAGTCGAGATCAGACTCGATTCGCTTACTTTTACGATGCAACACCATCAGTTTGCACTCGTCGCGATGATAAGGAGGCTCAAGTGCAATCTGCTCTTCAGGTAACTTAAATTTAAACTGTGATAACTTCATATACTCTTTTAATCCTTCAATTTTTCAATCCTTCAATTCTTCAATTTTTCTTCAAGCCATTCGGGGAACTCGTCAAACGTCAGACAGTCCTCCAGTCGTACATCACCTACGCGGGTACGGCACAAGGCTGTGAGATGAGCGCCGCTGCCCAATGCCTCGCCAATGTCGCGGGCCAGAGAGCGGATATAGGTGCCCTTACCACAACCCACACGAATCTGCAACTGCATCTTCTCGGGATCGAAATCCATGATTTCAATCTCATCGATATGCACAGGTTTCTCGGCCAACTGGTGGTCGCTACCCTGGCGCGCTAATTCGTAGGCGCGGTCGCCACCAACTTTACAGGCAGAAAACAGCGGTGGACGCTGCATGATGTCACCCACAAACTGGGGCAGTGTCTGCTCAATCAGATCACGGGTAATATGCGCTGTCGGGTAGGTCTGATCCACTTCGTGCTCCAAATCGTAGCTAGGCGTGGTGGCCCCCAACTGCAGGGTGGCAGTATATTCCTTAGAGTGCTGCTGCAGGGCCTCAATCTGCTTGGTGGCCTTACCCGTGCACAGCACCAACACACCTGTTGCCAGAGGATCTAAGGTGCCGGCATGGCCCATTTTCACACGCTTCACATGCAGTCGTTTGCTCAGCACATAACGGATATGCGCCAACGCCCCGAAACTACTCATCCGATAGGGCTTGTTGATATAGATATATGCGCCTTCCTGAAAATTCATCGGGTGAGTTGATAAATGAGCACTGAGGCACCAACAATGGCGCAATAAATTCCAAAATAAACAAGCTTACCCTTCTTAACCATGTTAATCATCAGCTTGCAGGCGAAGCATCCCGACAGGAATGCTGCCACGAAACCAATAACCATGGGGAAGAAACCGATGCTATCGTTTACCACCTCGTCGCCCTTCATGGCTTTCAGTACATCGAGCAATGCTTCACCTAAGATAGGTGGGATGACCATCAGGAATGAGAACTGAGCCAGTTTCTCTTTCTTATCACCCAGCATCAAACCCGTAGCGATGGTTGAACCCGAACGCGACAGTCCTGGCAGCACAGCACATGCCTGAGCCAAACCGATAACAAAAGCATCCCACAACGAGATATGCTCTTTGACACGGGGCTTGGCATAGTACGAGAAGATCAGCAGCACAGAAGTGACAAGCAGCATCACGCCCACAATCAGCAAGCCAGCGCCGAAAGCCTCCTCTACCTTATCCTTAAAAAACAAGCCAACGATACCAACAGGAATCATCGACACCAGAATATTCAAGGCATATTTTGTCTCGTCGTTCATCTCAAACTTAAACAGACCTTTCAGTATCCAGTCGATTTCCTTCCACAGCACTACCAGCGTACTTAGCACAGTAGCCACATGTACAGCGACAGTAAACTGCAGGTTGTCGGCACCATCGATGCCAAAAAAGTTCGAGATGATAGTCAGGTGTCCACTCGAACTAACAGGCAGATACTCTGTGAGTCCCTGCACTAAACCAAGAATCAATGCTTGAATCCAATCCATTTTTTATTCCTCCAAATCTTTAGGTTTACGAACTACGGCATAAATCATCGACACGAAACCGAACAAACATATCACGGGTGCCACCTTGGTACGGCGCACACTAAAGATATCGGGTTCGAATGCGGTATCGGTAGAATTAGGACCTACCATCAGCAAGAAGCCTATCACGACGATGGCCATGCCGATTGCCAACAAGATAAAGTTGGTCTTATCGAATGCAAAATTCTTCTTATCCATATTTCAATTTTTACATTTTCTAATTCTTACATTTTTAAATCTTGTACAGTTCTCCTGCCGACATACGCAGGAACTTGTTGACCGAGATATACGAGCAAGCTGCGGTAATAATAATACCGAACAGCAGCACAGCCACCCCCGTAATGGTGAGTTCGCGCCAGGTAATAATGCTGATAATGTTAGGCTCATAGTAGTAGAGCGCATACACGCAGCCCCCCAGTACAGCAATAGCTATCAGGGCAGCAATCACACCCACCAGCAGTGCCTGTTTCATAAACGGCTTACGGATAAAGCCCCACGAGGCACCCACCAGTTTCATCGTATGGATAATGAAACGGCGCGAGTAAACGCTCAGGCGCACGGTGTTGTTAATCAGCGAGAACGACACAAACGTCAGCAGCACGGCCAGCGCCAGGAGCACCAGATTAACCTTAGTGAGATTGCGGTTCACGCTGTCCATCAGGTCAACCTGATAAGCCACATCCGTAATCTTTGGATTTTTCTGTAACTCGCGGGCAATCCACTTGAGCGAATCGCGGTTGGCATAATCAGAATGCAACTGCAACTCAAGCGTGGCTGGGAACGGGTTAACGCCTAAGAACTCCGAAGGGTCGGAGCCCATAGCCTCGCTCTGTTCCTTCAGAGCCTGCTCTTTACTAATGTAGTCGATGTTACGCGAATAAGGACGATGATACAGGTCGCGACACAACAGTTTTGCGCCGTTCACCGATACATCATCGCTCAGCATCACCGTCACTGTGAGGTTCTCCTTCACCCATTGTGACAGATTACGAGAGGTCTGGACTGAAAATACCACCAGTCCAAGCAAAACCAGAACCATCGCTGTACTAATGCAAAGTGTTACCAACTGCACACCACGACGGTTGCCAGCATCTTTTTTTCGTTTTTTCATTAATTTACGTACGTAAAAATTCGAATTCGGCTGCAAAGATACTATTTTTTTTCTTTATCACAAAAAAAAAGTGTAATTTTGCACCCGTTATGAGTACAATTATCTATCCATCGCCCATTTTTGGGCCTGTTCACAGTCGCCGACTGGGCATTTCGCTCGGTATCAACCTGTTGCCAGCCGACGGTAAGGTATGCAGTTTCGACTGCATTTATTGCGAGTGTGGTTTCAACGAGGACCATCGCCCCACCCTGCCCATGCCAACACGCCAGGAGGTGGTCGAGAAACTCGAGGCCAAGTTGCAACAGATGGTGACCGACGGCCAGTTGCCTGATGTGCTGACCTTTGCCGGTAATGGCGAGCCCACCTGTCATCCGCATTTTGCCGAGATTATCGATGATGTCATCCGCCTGCGCAATCAGTATTGTCCCCAGGCCAAGGTGTCGGTACTCAGCAACTCAACCATGATTCACAGCCAGCAGGTGCACGACGCCCTGATGAAGGTGGACAACAATATTCTAAAACTCGATACCGTTGATCCTTTATATATTAATAAGGTAGATCATCCCAACGGCACCTACGATGTAGCCCAGATTATCGACCGTTTGAAAGCCTTCAACGGTCATGTGATTATCCAGACGATGTTTATGCGCGGCCAGTGCCAAGGCGAGAGTGTGGATAACACCGGCGAGGAATACGTAGCCCCCTGGTTAGAAGCCGTTAAAGCCATCAAGCCCCAGCAGGTAATGATCTACACCATCGACCGCGAAACACCCGCCCAAGGTTTAGAGAAAGCCACCCACGAGCAACTCGACCAGATCCGCGACCGCGTCATCGCCGCCGGCATCCCCTGCACCGCGTCGTATTAAACATATAGACACTTATTCATGTTCCAATGGTTTAACGCTGATATTTCCAATACAGTCATTACAACAAGCGATTAAGAGTGACATTCTATCACGTGGGTATATTTTTAAATGATTCAAATTATTTTATACCCGAACTGATATAAAAATAAGAGGATGTGCAAAAGAAATAGGCACATCCTCTTAATTGTTTACTCAACGATGATTCCGGTAACGGGAGAATACATATCAGGCAAATCGCGACTAAAATAGGTACGTTTATCGCAATAGAATGCCTTGAAATCCTGTTCAGAGGGATGTCCTGGAAAAACAGAGAAGAAATGAGTATCCTTCTCGTTCTTTCCTACATACTTATTTCGCCAGAAGGTTATGAAACTTATATGCACACCCGATGCTGTAGCAGGCTGTAAAATCTGGTCGGTCCAATAGCGAGGATTAGAAAAAGCTTCGAGACCGGTCTCGGTAACTGCACAGGGTTTCTGTTTCTTGGCTGACACAGCAGATAAACTCTTCAAACTGATATAGAAATCGATGGGATTCTCCTGCTCATAGAAATCATAACCAATCATATCGACATAATCGTCGCCAGGCCACCAATAAGTAAAGCGTTCCTCACCATCAGCACCTCCCGACTGAGGCGAGATGATATAGATAAACTGGTGGACACCACCCCGCATCAGATAAGCCACGGTGTACCTCCAAAGGTTTACGAACTCAGACTCGGTTGCACAGCCACGGCCCCACCAGTTCCAGGTTTGTGTATGCTCGTGGAATGGACGAAAGATAATGGGGATTGGATGTCCGTTATCGTCCTTTAAATCCTTTACGAAGCTAATCAAACGATCTAACCATGTGTTAAACTTGGCCTGAGTATTGCTACCATTTTTCAGGATACCAGCCACAACAGCACGGCTCGAGTTGTCCCACGAATCACCACCGGTTAAAGGGTTATTAAGATGGCAACAAGCGGTAATCACCTCGCCACGGCGACGCGCTGCCAGAATGTTCTGCTTTGATTGCGCCACCCAATCGCTTTGGGGATTAAATCTATCATCCATCATACTGGCAAAGTCGAGACTATACACGGCAGGATAATCACCACACACGTCTTTCGTATCTGATTTTCCCTTAACGCCCTGCCAATGGCGACCATAGTTCAAATCATCGTGGTGACCGAACATAAAGCCTCGCTGCTGGATAGCCCATAAATTGGCATAGAGTGCTTTTGTCTCAGCTGTTGCATCTGGATCTACCATTTTCAGGGTAGTATGAGCCCCTATGTTAGTATAGCTACATACTAACATTATCAATATATAAAACTTGTTCATTTTTACGTTGTTATTTAGATATTGTTGAGTATTGTTATCTTTAATTTTTTTCTAAAATCGTCCTCATTCAAATCAGTCTTGACATATACCTGCTTCTTTGCACCTGGTATCAAGTCAAAATAGTTATCACTAAAGAAATTGTCGGTACCATCGAGCGACAGGAACACACCTCTTGCCACCTTATCGGCCGAAATCACCAATCGATAGCCATCAACAACCTTTATCATCTGGTAGATCACTGCAGACTTCTTGAACTTAACGTCCTTTGGTGGCTTCAGGTAATAGATGTTACCATAGTGTTCCCTATCGGTAAACTCGGCAAGTATGACCACCTGGTCGGTCTGTTCATGATTCAACAACTGCTTGACGGGGACAGAGAATACATTCTTCGACACATTAGCAGGCACACGCACTTGCTTAGTGAGCTGATTCCTGACAGCACCATCCATATCGAGGACCTTTATCGACAGCTGACCGGAAGTTGAAGTAAGACGGTCGTTGACAATAAAAACCTGCAGATTACCGTCCTTCTCAATCGGAGAGACAAGTATATCACGATATGAGTTACGCATCAGATAATGTGCAGCCTTCCATCTTCCGTAATAATCACGAGTGGCCCACGATGCTACTGGCCAGCAGTCGTTAATCTGCCAAAGCAGTGTGCCCCAACAGTAACCTTTCTCGCGGCGATGCGATTCGATAGCTGTCTTCATAGCATCGCCCTGCATCAGCTGGCCTACATACAGCAACGATTCGAAATCCTTAGGACGTTTATACTCACTGAGCAGATAAGACTCTATCAGCTGATTGGCATGCATACCGCCACGCTGGTGCGACATCATAACATCCGAATAGATATCCCAGTCGTTGGGTTGTGGTGCAAACTGTTTGACCGACTCAAACTCAGGGAAACTCTGCATACCGTATTCGCTACAGAAACGGAAACGTGTATTATTATACTCAGAGATGGGTTTCTTAGCATGCCATACTGCCCAATAGTGATAATCGCCAGATGTTTCTATGCTACCATGACCATAGCCACCAAAAGGCGATGAAGGCCAATAGGCTATGGCAGAATGATACTTTCCAACAACATCGGGCAGAAGATGATAGAACAGATCTTCGTATTCTTTCCAGACCTTTTCGGCATATTCAGGCTTCTGGTCTTCGAGTCGCTTTTTCCAGCCCCAGTTGTACCATCCGTCCTGACATTCGTTATTGCCACACCACAAGGCTATACAGGGGTGGTTGCGCAATCGGCGAACATTGTCGATGGCCTCCTGACGTATATTCTCCAACAAGGCACCTGATGCAGGATAGAGGCTACAGGCGAACATAAAATCCTGCCAGATAAGTATACCCTTCTCATCGCAAAGTTCATAGAAATAATCGTCTTCGTAGATACCGCCACCCCACACTCTGAGCATATTCATGTTCACATCAACAGCATCCTGAATGGTTTTCTCATAGACCGACTTTGTGACACGCGGCAGAAAATTATCGCAGGGGATATAGTCGGCTCCTTTCATGAACACACGTACACCATTCAACTCAAAACAGAACTCCTGCCCCCACTCGTCTTTCTGAGTGAGCAACTTGATGAAACGAATACCCGTTCTCTGCGTATAAGTATCAGAAGAATCATCTTTTTGCACCTTTACATTAAAGGTATAGAGGTTGGGCTTGCCCAAGCCATTACACCACCAGAGTTTGGGCTTGTTGATACAGAACTCTAATGTCACCGTATTAACTCCTTTTTCCAGCTTTACCTTTTTATCGGCATAGTTGTTGCCAGCGTGATCTGTTGTCTGAACCATGGCCATTCCATCAGCATCGGCAAAGATTTCAACCGTCTGTCGGATTTTTGCCTTGGCCTTGCTAACCAGCGGCTGCTCGGTATACACATCGGTAATCCTAACGTCATTCCAAGCTACCAACGACACCTTTCGCCAAATGCCCGATGTAACCAGTCGAGGCCCCCAGTCCCAACCATAATGATAACCGGCTTTGCGGGCAAAGATACTGATTTTCTTATCAAAAAGTCCACCATTCTCCGACTGGTCGTTGGCTGCTTCGTAATGGTATGGCAGTGCATCCCATTTAGGCACGTCGACTTTGACGGGCGAATGGAAATAAACCTTCAGCTCATTATCCGAGCGTTTCAACAATTGACGGATATCGGCTTTCCATCTGCGGAACATGTTGTCAGCCTTGATAATCAGACTGTCGTTCAGGTAAACATCGGCATAGGTATCAAGACCATCGAACTCTATCCAGACATTATGTTTGGAGAATATGCTCTCATCCACACCGAATGCGGTTCTATATATCCAGTCTTCCTTATCAATCCACTGCACACCACGCTCGTTCAATCCAATAAAAGGATCGGGGATGATGCCGTTGGCCATCAAGTCGGTATGCACGGTGCCCGGCACTATGGCAGGAAGCCAATTGCCCTGTCGAACCTGCTTGAACTGCCAATCTGATCTTAACTCTACTCTTTGAACATTATTTGCCATAATTCCTAAAAAACAGAATATTGTAACGATTAAAAATATACATCTCTTTTCCATGCTAATTTACAGTTATATGGGTTGGTAAACTATACATATCATTCAGATCCTTGCTGAACAGGGTCAGCTCACTATTGTAGAACTTTACAAAATCGGAGGCCGAAGGATGTCCACCATAAACTGAATAATAATGTTTATCGGCTTCGTTGCCATTGACAAACTTGTTTCGCCACATCACAATCATACTAACCTTGCGTCCTGCGGCTGGTGTCAATATCTGCTTGGTCCAATAATTCTTATCAGTAAATGATTCCACACCAGTTTCGGTTACGCCACAAGGCTTGTGTTTATTGGCCGACAAATCAGAGAGAGTCTTGAGATTGTGTGAGAACACCTCTGGATTCAAGCCATGATAACAGTCCATGCCTATAAAATCAACATAATCGTCGCCAGGCCAGCGAAACAGGAAATCATCCATCGTCTTGCGACTGTCCATCTGTGGCGAAACAGCATAGATAAAATGATGAACACCTGCATGTTGCAGATAATCTACAGTAAATCGCCATAAACTGATGAACTCCGCCTCGGTAGTACACGACTTACCCCACCACGACCAGGTTTGTGTATGCTCATGAAAGGGACGGAAGATAATAGGAATAAAACGTCCGTTATCATCTTTCAAACTCAGCGCAAACGTAACCAATCTGTCAAGCCACGACTTGAACTTAAGTTGCGTGGCACTGCCATCAGTAAGGATCTCTGCTGCTACCATATGGCTCGAGTTATCCCACGAATCGCCTCCTGTCAAAGGATTATTCAGATGGCAGCAGGCAGTAATCACTTCACCACGACGGCGTGCTTCCAGAATGCAGCGTTTCCTGATGTCGTTTGCCTCTTTAGCTGTCTCATAACGGTCATCCATTATTTCTGCGAAATCGCAGCTAAACACAGCTGGATAATCGCCACAGACATCTTTGGTATCAGAGTTTCCAGACTTATTATACCAATATCTGCCATAAAAAAGATCATCGTGATGACCGAACATAAAACCTTTTTGCTGAACCTCCCATAAGTTAGCATACAGCGCCTTTGTTTCTGCAGTGGCCTGACTATCGGAAACAGAAAGAGTAACACTTCCTGAAGAAGGCTGCTCATGCTCTTTCTCTGTCTCATCGCCAGCTGCTGTACAAGATACAATGGGCAGCACGGAAATAAGACAAACTGCCCATTTTATTTTTCTATATATTGAAGTCATGTGTTATTTGATGTTTGTGTATAGAACAAACGACTGCGCCTTTACCGTTATGCGTTGGCCGCTGTTCAACGTTAGATTTTGCTCTACAGGAATGGGGAAACCATTAGTTCCCTTTAACTGATGGGTTTCTTCATACAAATACTTATCAGCATTGTTAATGACTGTAGGTAACAACAGCTGGATGGTCTTATCAGCATCGCCTACATTAACGATGGCAATGGTATTATGCCCTTGATACTCGCCAGCTACGCAGAACACGCCTTCATTGGCAACTCTACTTGTCTTGAGGATGTTAGTGCCTTTGGGGAAATACTTACACATTAATGACCAAGTGTAATACAATGGGCGCATGGCCTCCTCATCAGGTTTATTGAACACCTCGTTACCTAAGATATTCCATAGTCCCCAGATCTTTATGTCCTCAGGCCTTCCCGTATCACCATTGCTATGCATGGCATCATCGAGCATCCAGATAGCTAGCCCTGAGAAGCCATGGTTCATGACCTCCATGGCCAACATAGGCATGTCGAGTCCATAAAAGTAGTCGTAACAAAGCATGTTACAATCAGAACCCTTGGTAAAAGGATGATTCTCTACACGGCGCTTGTACTCGGCTAATAGCAGAGAGTCTTCGGTCTGCTGGTATTTGAAGCCCGCCTCGCCAAGCACGATTTTCTTTCCTGCAGGAACCTTACTTCTGAATGCAGCCAACGTCTCTCCGTACCTTCCGCTCCTAACCTCATACTGTCCAGGATAAGCATGAATATCATAAATACCAACTATAGAGTCGGCCATGGCTGCCGTATTAGTCACCCATCCGTAAGCATCGAATTCAGAATGAGGATTTTTGTAATGCGCCACTACATCGGGACCTGCCAGCGATACCTTGTCGAGCAATCCGGGATACTCAGACATCTTCTGATGGAACCGATGCAGCATATCAAGCCATAAGCGATAATCGCCATTAGTCGAGGCCCAGTCGCCATCAGGCTCATTGAATATCACAAAATGTTTGATGCAGGTAAAGCCTTGATCGCAGACGAGATAGTTGAGATAATCAACCGACATGTCGATCCATTTCTGATCAGCCTTCATCTCCCATGTAGGGGGATTGTATTCGCCAAAGATAACCGTGATTTGTTTCTGGGTGCAATACTTCAGCAGGCGCGAGATGGATTTTAGATGACGGGATTTATCGTACGTTCCCGTTTGAGGGGTGTAATAACGGAACGGGCTATTGATCATGCAGCGCACATACTGCGGTTGCATAAAGTCGAGTCGCTTATATAGCGTCTGCCAGTCGTC
Source organism: Xylanibacter ruminicola (assembly GCA_015060625.1). Taxonomy (GTDB): domain Bacteria; phylum Bacteroidota; class Bacteroidia; order Bacteroidales; family Bacteroidaceae; genus Prevotella; species Prevotella ruminicola_D. The sequence continues at coordinate 47,089 of SUYC01000006.1, forward strand.
GTCGGATACTTCAGTGCCCCACAACTCAGCCTCGTCGTACGGATCCCATTCTACACCATTACCAACGTAATCGGCGTTTATTACTTCATCGGCCACCTTAATCTCTACCACATCGTGCATTGAGCACGATGCAGTAAAGAAAGGAACAGCTAAACCAGCTAAAAGCATTCTTACATCCATAAAAACAATCTTAGTTTACCTTAGTTACACTTACCCAAAGTATTCTTGGCTTCTTGGCGAACTTATCATAGTCGCTATAAATATTCGTCCAATCATCAGTACCATTCAGAGAGAACTGGAATGCCTGATTGCTGACCGTGAAGCTCTTATCATAGCCCACATCTACAGTTCCTGCATCCACAAACTTACCGATAGTGATCTTACCGTCCTTATCAATAAACGACACGGTTCCATCCGAATAGTTTCTGATCCAGGTACTCTCGCCCTCAGGAATCTGTCGATAAAACTTCTTTAAATCGATATCCACCCCCGGCTCTTCCTTGTTCATACTACCATTGAAGATAAAATCGGCATACTTACCATCGGCTCCAGCATGGTTAATGCATGTGCCTGTGGTTGAACCATCGGGGGTTACACCTGTCATTGTAAACGTGAGCGTATTATCGCACTCTACCTCCGGACCATAGGTATCCGACCAGCACCATGGCTTATCGGCCAGCTGCATGATGGCTCCACCACCATACTCCGGGCCAGTACCACCGAATATGGTGAGGGCATTTACCTGATAAGTGCCTGTCAGAGTCTCTGTAAACTCCGACACGTTGATAGTATACGTTCTTGTTTCGCCCAGTGTAGAGGTAACGGTAAACGAAGCCTTGCCATTGCTGAAATCCAAAGCATCGCCTACTTTTACCGAACTCTGGGCCTGATACGACACTTGGATAGCGGTTAGTTTAACACTCGACATATTGGACTGGGCACCAACATTGATGGCCAGATCAATATTTCCAGTTGTGGCATCGGTATTCTCAATCATTGCTACACCTATCTGATTTTCGAACTCAATTTCTATAACGGAACGCTCATGGTTCCAACCACCGTTATTAATATCATCCTGCATATCTTTTACGCACGACTGTAACAACAGCACACCAACAAGCAGGAAAACATATTTCCTTATATATATCATAACGTTTTTTTTTATGTTTTATTATCTTAAACTACCATTTAAATTAATTTCGGCCTGAGGAATCGGATAGAAAGTTACCTGATCTTCGGAAAGACCAGCAGCCTCGGCAACACTCTGGATTCGGTTAGTACGGCGCAGATCGTACATATAATCGCCCTCGTAAGCCATTTCAAACTTACGTTCCTGTATAACGGCCTGTCGGAACTCATCCTGATTTAGATTGCGAGCCATATCGCCAAGTCCGGCACGATGACGAATATAGTTAACTAATTCATATGATTTATCAGTAGGACCAGCAGCCTCTGCATATATCAGCGCCACATCAGAGAAACGAATCAGGAAAGGGCGTGTGCTGGTTTTATCACCATCGTAATTAGGATCGATGTACTTACGACAGAAGGGATAAGGCAATGCGCCTGGGTACTCCACATTCAAACTGCCATCTGCTCGATAAACCTTGCTCACAATCAAATCGGTCTTACGCTTATCGCTAGCATCGAAACTATTATAGAACTCTGGCGTAGTGCGGTATTCACCCCATCCGTCGTGCGAAGGTATATACGTATCGGTATCGCCCTGCTTCAGATAGATAGCCGCACCGTCGATATATGGTATGAACATCTTAGATATCTTAGAGTATTGACCCTCTGTTGTACCCGATCGGTCCATGGCCATCATAAAGATATGCTCTTTACCGTGACTTTTCTCTACATCATAGATGTCCAACAAGTTACCCTCGAAACCATAGGTTGACTGGCTATTGATGACCTGACCAGCATAGTAGGCAGCACTATCATACATCTCTTTGATATCACGGTGCATATCACGATACAGCATCACATTATGCTCTTTGGCTGAAGCAACATAGAGATAGGCCTTTGCTGCCAACGATTGCGCTGCCACACGGTCGGTACGTCCGGTTTTAGGTGTATCGTAAACTGGCAGGATATCAGATGCCTTACGGCAATCACCAAGAATAAGATCATAAAGCTCATCCAGGTTAGATGCAAAGGGCGATGAAGTTTCATCAAGTTCGTCAACCATTGTTGTATGCATGGGCACCAAGCCAAAATTCCTAACCAGGTTAAAATAGTTCCATGCACGCAGGAAATAGGCCTCGCCTAAGATTTGCTTACGAGCATTCTCGTCGAAAGATGCATTCTCAACATTCTGGATAACAGCATTGGCTCTGTTCACACCGATAAATGCATATTTAAAGAAGTTTTCGAGTGTACCATTTGTCTTAAAATTGGCCACCTTCCAGTTATTCAGATCCTGATTGTCGGCTGCCGCATCTGATTTTGTTGTCAATTCCTCAGTAGGCATATCACCAAGGAAGAACACTGAGCGCGAATACTCCAGATAATTCAGCGTACCATAGGCATACGTCAACGAGGCCTCGGCATCAGCAGCAGTTTTATAAAAATTGTCTTCAGAGTAGAAACCATAAGGTTCCTCTTTCAGACTGCAAGCCCCCAACACTAATGTGCCAGCAAGCATTGTGATAAGATTTTTTGTTTTCATAATTACATTGTTGTTGTTAGAATGTTAAATCAAGACCAACGGTCCACTTACGAAGGCGTGGGAATCCACCGCTATACACACCATTAAGTCCTACTTCTGGATCGTATCCTTTGAATCCAGTGAATGTATAAAGATTCTGCACATTCAGGTAAAGGCGTGCCTTTTCAAGGAAACTGCGCTGAGGCATATTGAACGTATAACCCACACTGGCATTCTGAATACGTACAAACGAACCATCTTCTAACCACCAATCAGATATCTTAGTCTGACGGCCTTCACGCAAACGAGGATAATCATTGGTGGGGTTGTCGGGTGTCCAACGCAATGGAGAATTGCTTGAAGTGCCAAACTTCTGGGTATTCAGGACGTCCTGTCCGAACACACCATTTAAGAAGATGCTTGCATCCAGATGCTTGTAAGTGAAATTAAGTGCCAAGCTGGCCGTAAAATCCGGATTAGGATCGCCAATCACACATTTATCAGCTTCGGAAATCTGTCCGTCACCATTCAAGTCAACATACTTAAACTCACCTGGCTGTGCATACTCGCCGGCAAGACCAGCGTCAATACCCTCATTCAATGTCTGTACTATGCCATCAACCTTATAGCCATAGAATGCATATACAGGCTGACCAATGGCCAAGATATTGGTATAATCGCGATACTGTTCCAGACTGTTGCCCGAATACTCAAAGAGCATATCTGTGAGTTCGTCGGTAATCAAGCCCGACTCCAGAGTATTTCCCAGACTTTTTACCTTATTACGATTCATGGAATAGATAAGAGTACCTGACAAGCTCATATCATGTGTACTGATGATATTACCCTCGACAGTGACTTCGAAACCGCGATTCTGTATTTTTCCATCATTAACCCACATCTTATCGTAGCTTGAAGACAGCGGCAGGTTTCGCTGACGGAGCAAATCACGCGTTTGCTTATCGTAGACATCAAGAGAGACACGAAGACGACGGTTAAAGAAAGCCATATCAATACCAAAGTCGGTCTGAGATGTTGTCTCCCACTTCAGGCTTGGATTAGGAATACCACTCCATACGCGATAAATATAACCAGGACCAGTCCAACCTGATACATAACCAGGACCTATCGTGGTTACCCATGTACCATCGTTGTAATACATATCGGTACCATATCGGCTCAGTGTTTGATAAGGGCTGATACCCTGATTACCAGAAACACCATAACTAAGACGGAACTTCAGTTCATCAAACAAATGAAGGTTCTTGATAAACTCCTCTTCCTGGGCTTTCCAGCTGATGGCACCAGAGGGGAAGAATGCCCATTTATTATTATCACCAAATTTTGAAGAGCCATCGGCACGTGCTGTCAAAGTAAGCAGATAACGATCGGCATAGGTATAGTTTGCACGAAACATTCCCGACAATAACGTATTGGTAGACAGACCGTTAGACACAACATTCTTCTCAGGGCTACCAGCTCCCATATTTTCATATCTTAATGCCTCGTTTACAAAATCACGAGCTGTAAGACTTGAACTACGGCTATGGTAATACTCCCATGAGAAACCTGCCATGACGCCAAGAGCATGGCGACCAAAGTCTTTCTGGAAGTTGGCAAAAGTCTCGGATACCAGATTGGTTCCTTCCCAATTAGACATCACTGCCTGACCATTATTCATAGTTCCTGCTTCGGTGTAGGTCTTAGGATAATAAGCATCGCTAGTAGACTTTCCGAATTTGTAATTCAACTGTTCGGTAATTTTAAGTTCTGGAAGAGGCTGCCATTCAAAGGCCAATGAGGAAATCACATCGATGGTCTGCGACTTGTTTACCTGATTGTCAGAAATGGCAATAGGATGACTATAGTCGCTGGCATTCAGCAGGTAATACGATCCATCCTCATTATACACAGGATAAATAGGATTTCGCCAGAATGCCAAGCCATTATTTGTGTTACGCCAACCTGCACTCAAAATATTAGAAAAACGGATTTTGAAGTTATCGAACACGTTATGGTCGACACTCAGATTGTAGCCACCTTTTTTATATGAGTCCTTAATGTACATGCCCTGGTCGGTAAAGTAATTTGCACTAAGATTGAACATGGTTCTATCGTTAGAACTTGAAATGGTAGCCGTGGTATTATTAGAGATAGGATGGTCGCGGAAGACCAGATCAGACCAGTCAGTACGCGTAGTCCACGTTGTCATCAATTCATTGATACTAGGATAATAGATGCCTGCAGAGTTTATTTTACCCACATACATGGGTTCCAGATTGCCATTAATACGCGATTCATTGTTAAGAGTAGCCATCAACACCGGGTCGCGCCAAACATCGAGTTTTCCACTAAACTCCGACATGGTGAGCTGCTGACGTACGGTGATATTGGTAGTTCCTGTTTTAGCACGCTTAGTGGTAACCATAATAACACCATTAGCACCACGCGATCCATATATAGCACTGGCCGATGCATCTTTAAGCACTTCGATATTAACGATATCGGCAGGGTTTATCTGTTTCAGATCGCCAGCATCGCCTAAAGGAAACCCATCAACAACCACAAGAGGAGCATTAGAGCCATTTAACGAACTACCACCACGGATACGAACCGTGGATGATGCACCTGGATCTTGTGACGAATTAACCACCTGTAAACCTGCAGCACGTCCCTGCAGCAAACTCTCAACAGAATTGGCAGGTATTTCCTGCAACTTATCCATCTTTACTGTTGCTACAGAACCTGTCAGATCACTTTTCTTCACACTACCGTAACCGATAACAACCACTTGATCTAACACCTGGCTATCATCCTCCATCATTACATCGATGGTCTTATCACTACCAACAACTACCGTTTTATCAGCCATTCCTACATACGAGAAACGCAGAATGGAACCTTTACGTACCTTATTTATTTTATAAAAGCCATCCAAATCGCTAATAGTACCAGTAGATTTTCCTTCACATTGTATGGTGACACCTATCAGTGGAGCACCAGAGGTATCCTTCACACGCCCAGACACATCGATGGTCTCAGGCGACTGTGCATAGATTGCATTCGAGCAATAAATGAGACAGACAGTCAGTACCAATTTCGACACAACTGCCATAAAATTCAGGTTCTTAATCCTTTTCATTTTTAATTCATTATAGATGTTGTTTATATGCTCAAGTGCTTCTTCACCCGGGATTTGAATCAGCAAACTTTCACGCTGCAAAGGTAGAGATATCTTTGCAATTATTGATTATAATAAATGTTCTAAGGCTATACTATTTTGAACACCTAACGATTTAACATTTCTTTAGATCAGACAAACTTACAGGTATCAGATTTTAAATAGTTAACCAGGTCGTTTAAGGGGCATGTAGCCAAACCGATATTCATATCAGCAGCACCATAATAAACATATAACTTGTCGTCAACAACCACATTTCCCGTGGGAAAAACACAGCCATGATACATACCATTGAGTTCGTAGTCTAACTCAGGTTCAAGAATAGGCTGAGGTGTACGGGCAATCATCTTCAGTGGATTATCAATATCAAGCAGAACAGCCCCCACTCGGTAAAAGCCACATCCACCATGTTCAACACCATGGTAAAGCATTAACCATCCAGCCTCAGTACGGATAGGCGGTGTGCTGCCTCCGATTTTCTCTTCCCAAGTACCCTCGATACCAGTCATCAGCAGGTGGCTTTCTTTGGATTCCCAATCAAGCAAGTCGTCAGAGAACTTTATCCAAACCGACGGATACTTTACACCATACTCATCGCCAACATACTGTTTAGGGCGATGCAACATCACATACTTACCACCCACCTGCTCTGGGAACAAGATAACATCACGATCGTCGAGAACAGGTGAGGTCAAGCGGCCTAAACGCTTAAAATTCACGAAATCCTTAGTAACAGCCAACGCTGTATTTCCCAGATTCTGTTTAATGGCCAGCGGAGCATGATCACCACACTCGGGCAATAATACAACATCGTGCGCAAACGTCCAATATTGGCCTGGTGCATAAGGGCGATAAGCATAGGTGATATAAAAATCATCGTCGAACTTCACGATGCGAGGATCTTCAATGCAACCACTATCATATCCATCAATACTTGGTCCAAACGCAAACTCTTTAGATGAACGTTCAAAATGAACACCGTCCTTACTTGTAGCTAACCCAAAACGGATAACATGTTCTTTATCGTTTCCTGCCGCACGATACAGCATATAGAATATACCTTTATCGTAGATAACACCGGGATTACAGGTAATCAGAGACTCCCACTCATTAATAGGATTGGGAGTTAGTATGGGATTCTCACTTGATTTAATCAGTTTCATTTTTATATTACTTTATTAATATGTCATTTATGCAAAAACATACAATACAACAAAACAACACACCACCAGAATCAAAGCTGCATTGAAATAATTATCATACCAAGGTTTAGTATAAGCTGTAGCTAACTCAAATCTGAAATCATGCATTGAGAACGTGGTATTCTGCAACTTACTTGTATATGGCTTGGCAAAGCACAGACTAGCAACATACGTAACAACAGCACTGGCTACAAATAAGAAAGGAACAATCAACAGGAAGTGAAGATGCCCGAATATCTCAGTTTTATAGAACAGCATCACGACAGCCATTCCCAAACCAAAAAGCAAGCCGATAAAAGCACCTGAGCCATTAATGCGTTTACAAAAAACACCGAGCAGGAATGTTGCCACTATAGGCGGTGCAATATACGAAAGCATTTCCTGATAGTACTTCAGCAACGACCCGAATTTACCTATCTGCGGAGCCCAAATAGCAGCAATCACCATGATAACGCACGAAACAATCTTGCCTACCACAACCAACTGCTTAGATGATGCATGGGGAACAAATTTAGCGTAAAAGTCCATCGTAAACAACGTTGATGCAGAATTAAAGATGGCACTCAATGTTGATGTAAGAGCAGATAGTAACGCAGCAAGCATCACGCCAAGAAGACCTGCTGGTGCCAACTTTAAAACCATATTAGGATAAACCATATCAGGTGATTCCAAACCAGGGAATAAATCTCGAGCTATCAAGCCAGGAATGGCTATAATAAATAGCGTTATCAAAGTAAAGAAACCTGCCAGAAGCACGCCTTTACGCCCTTGATCAATGCTCTTTGAACTCAACACACGTTGTACCAGCGTTTGGTTGTTGGCCCAGAAATACAATCCAAGAATAGGCATACCAACAATGAGACCAGGCCATGGCGTAGAAATGTCATCAACAGGACGAATCAACTTGGCCATTATATCATGGTTTTCATACAAATCCAGGAAATAATCCCCTCCCCTTTCAAAACAGATGACAGTTAGTACAATTGAACCTAAAATCAGAATAATAGCCTGAATCAGTTCGGCATTAATTGCCGAAGACAAACCGCCAGGAATGGTATACGAGGCACATATCAAGGCAAAGACAATGACAAGAGTCTGCATGTCGGCCTCGGGATAAACCAGTTTAATAATCAAAGCAGCAGCATAAAGTGCACCTGCGGCATCAAGAAATATGTTACCTATGATACAAATACCAGAAAAATAATAACGAGAGCGACTATCAAAACGTTTTTCAAGAAACTCTGGTATGGTAAAAATATGCGATTTGAGATACAATGGCAGCAAGAATATGGCGAAGAAGACCATCACCAATACGCCTGTAAGGTTATAATTGAACACTGCCAGACCTGTAGCATATGAATCGCCCGACTGACCAATCAATGTTGTACTTGATATGCTTGCAGCAAATAGCGACAAACCTACCATCCACCAAGACATACCGCGACCACCTAGAAAATAGGATTGAGAATCACTGCTCTTTCCGTTTTTCAGTCCCCACCACACAATCACCGACATATAAGCGATAACGATAGTGATATCAACCCAACTGATAGTAAAATGCTCCATATTATGGCAAACTATATTTATTTGATGTTTCTGGGTGCAAAATTATCTATTAATTTGCAATTCTTGATATCAAATTCCGCTCAATGATTATACTTTTTTGAACTATTCATTGTTTGTTCACAAATAATTCATATTTTTGCAGCAGAAAATCAAAAAACTATTACTCTATGCTCAAAGACTTTCAAAAAGAGATTATCCCAATCGCAGATGAAGACTTATTTGTGGTACTAAATCACCCCAATGCAAAGTTTGACTATCCTGTACATTACCATTCTGAATATGAGATTAATTTAGTAATGAACACGCACGGGGAGCGAGTAGTTGGCGATTCGGTGCGTCAGTTTGATGAATTAGATCTGGTAATGACTGGTCCTAATGTTCTCCACGCCTGGAGGGGTGAGGTAGTAGAGGGTAACCATGTTATTACAATACAATTTACTGAAGGGCTCAATGACTTTCCTATTATGAAAAAACGTCTATTTGCACCAATCAAACAATTACTATCCGATGCTCAACATGGATTGTATTTTTCCAAGAAGTCAACAGAAGCAATAAGAGACAAAATCATTCATCTGACACAAACAAAAGGCTTTCAATCGGTACTTGAGTTTTTCTCGATTCTCTATGATCTAGCCTGTGCTGACTATTCCGTACTCACTAGCAATCAATACAATGCATCAGCCGTATTGACAACCTCGAAGAGCCGACGAATTGCCAAAGTATGCGATTATATGGAGAAGAAACACTACGATGCGATATCACTATCCGAAGTTGCATCATTGGTTGGCATGTCGGAATCTGCTTTCAGTCATTTCTTCAAAAAGAAAACAGGAGGCACTTTTATTGACTACCTTAACAACCAAAGAATAGCCATTGCTTGTAAGTTACTAGCCGAAACCAGTAATAATGTAGCCGAGATATGCTATTCAAGCGGCTTCAACAATCTATCGAACTTCATCCGAATGTTTAAAAAACGAAAGGGAATTACTCCTAATGAATACCGGATCATGATGAACCAAATGCTCATAAAATATTAGCCTTTCAATTTTTTAAAATGATTCAACACGATTTAGCAATGATATTAAGCACAATATATATACCTTTGCCGCCAGATTCATTTTTGGTGCGTAATTGATAATTGGTTAGTTAAAAAGAGGGTGTGTCAGAACGCTGACACACCCTCAATTTATTTGGATTGTTTATTTACACATGATTCCGCGTTTGGTATTCTCAAGGAATGTGACGATGTTGCGGATTTCAGGGCCGTCGGGCACCTGTTCCTTAATCTGATTGATGACATCAAACACACTCGTCTTTCCATGGAACAGCAGACGATAGGCATTGGCAATATGCTTCTGCACCTTGGCATCAATCTCGGCATAGTTCATCATGGTGGTGTTAGGACCGCCATATTCCATGGGCGAACCACCGGCAATCACATAGGGAGGCACATCATGCGAGAAAGTGCATCCTGCCTGGATAAGCGACAAGTCGCCTGCACGAGTATTGGCATTCTGGATGGCACCAGAAGAGAAGATAACACCATTGCCAATCTCACAGTCGCCAGCAATCTTGGTGCCATAACCAAACACGCAGTTATTACCCACCACTGTATCATGACTGATATGAGTTCCCTCAAGCAGGAAGTTATGACTGCCTATCTTGGTAACGCCATCCTTGTTGGTACCACGGTTGATAACCACATTCTCACGAATCACGTTGTTATCGCCAATCTCCACATACGACTTGGCACCACGGAAGTTGAAATCCTGAGGCAGAGCCGCAATAACAGAACCTTGATGGATTTTATTGCTCTTACCGATACGTGAACCGTCGAGGATGCTTACGAAGGGGAAGATAATGCAGTTGTCACCTATCACCACATCGTCTTCGATATATACGAAGGGGAATATCTTACAGTTGTCGCCAATCTTCGCCTTGGGCGATATCTCAGCTTTTGGACTTATTTCACTTGCCATAACTATTCACTATTCTTAGTTCAACATACATTATTACTTCGCACCACCGCCAAGGGCCTGATAAAGACTTACTACAGCTTGCATCTTTGAGAGCTGATCAGCAACTTCGCTTATCTCCGCATTAAGCAGATTACTCTGGGCAGTGATAACCTCAAGGTAAGTGGTATTGCTTGACGACTCCATCAATCTCTTGGTATCCTCAACATTCTTTTGCAATACAGCCACACGCTTACCATCAAGCTCAGCCTTCTGACTATAAGAATTGTAGGCTACAAGAGCATTAGAAACCTCGTTACCTGCTTTATAGATAGAGTTCTGCCAAGTGTTATAGGCCTGTTCGTACTGCATCTTTGCCACCTTCAGGCCTGCCACAATCTGTCCGTGCTGGAAGATGGGCTGAACCAGTGAACCTACAGCAGAGAGGAGCCACTTTCCTGGATTCACCATGCCATTATTGTTGGTAAAGGCAGCAGTACCAGTGATGGTAATGTTCGGATAGAAACGGCTACGCGCTGTCTCTACATCGTAGAAACACTGTGCCAGTGCCATCTCATTAGCATGAACATCTGCACGATTAGCCAGCATCTGAATACCTACACCTGTAGCAAACTCAGCAGGCAGATTCTGCTCGGCAAACTTTCCACGAGGAATGGCCTGTCCAGGCTGTCCCAACAACAGCGAGAGTGAATTCTCAGCCTCACGCATCTGGCGCTGCAGATCGACATGCTGTGCCTGAACCTGATAATAGGCAGCCTCGGCACTCTGTACAGCCGTAGAGCGATAACCTGCACGGTTCTCATGCATGAACTGCATCTTCTCCCAAGTCTCCTTGGTGAGCTGCTCCATGTCGGTCACAATCTCCAGCTGACGGTCAATCATGAGCAGGGTATAATATAGATTAGCTATACCAGAGATGATATTAGTCTTTACTACCGTCTGATAATCCTTTGTGGCGATGAGCTGCATCTGAGCAGAACGCTTAGCACTGAGCAAATTGCCAAACAGATCAACATTCCAGCTGGCTGATACTGGCAGCTGATAAGCCTTTGTGGCAGCAGCACCGTCGAATGAGGTGAGTGTGCCCTGAGGGCTCAGAGCTACAGATGGCAAGAAAGCCAGTTTGGCTATCTTCAGCGCCTCATTAACCATCTTCACATTCAAGGCTGCATTGAGCAGGTCGGGATTATTATCCAATCCCTGCTGGATGAGTGCCTGCAACTGCGGATCGGTAAATACCGTGCGCCAAGGCAGATTGCCGAAAGAGGTTGTGTCCTGCACGGCCAGGGTGTCGGTGAGCGACTGTGTGTCGCGCACCAATCCCTTCGTGTCCACATCAGGACGCTCGTACTTATTATAGAGTCCGCAACTTGACAACAGCACTGCTGCAGACATCATGATCATTATCTTCTTCATATTATTTCTCAATCTCATAATCTACTGGTTTAGAATGTGCATACTGAGCCAGCTCGGCTGCCACCTCAGCGTTCTCCTCATCCTCGAACTTGATCGGGCTGATCTTCTCCTGAATAGACTGGAAGATGACGAACAGTGTGGGCACGACAAACAACTGCAACAGCGTACCTATCAACATACCACCCACGGCAGCGGCACCCAGTGTCTGGTTTCCATTCTTACCTACACCGCTGGCAAACATCATTGGCAGCAGACCAATAACCATGGCCAACGAAGTCATCAGGATAGGACGCAGACGGGCTGCAGCACCCAGCACGGCCGACCAACTGATGGCCATACCCGTCTGGCGGCGCTCAAGTGCGAACTGCACAATCAGGATAGCGTTTTTAGCCAACAGACCAATCAGCATGATGAGCGAGATCTGCATGTAGATATCGTTGGCATGACCGAACATCTGTGTGAACAAGAAACAGCCTGCCAGTCCGAAAGGTACAGAGAGTACTACCGACAGTGGCAGGATGTACGACTCGTACTGTGCCGACAGAATGAGGTAGATGAACACGAAACAGAGCAGGAAGATGATACCTGTGGTATTTGATGCCTTAGCCTCCTCACGTGTCAGACCAGAATAGTCGTAGGTATAACCCGAAGGCAACATCTGCTTTCCTACCTCATCAATGGCTTTCAGCGCCTCACCGGTAGAATAGCCGTTGGCCACCGTACCTGTTACGTTGATAGAGGTGAACAGGTTGAAGCGGTTGATGTTCATAGGACCATAGACACGCTCCAGATTACAGAACTCCTGGATGGGCGACATGCCGGCGGGAGTGCGTACATATATACTATTAAGCGACTCAGGCGTCATACGCGACTCAGGCGAACCCTGAATCATCACACGGTAGAGCTTACCAAACGAGTTGAAGTTAGAGCCATACAGACCACCATAGTATCCCTGCAGAGTGGTGAGCACAGTGGTTGGCGAGATGCCAGCCTGCTTACACTTGGCCACATCCACGTGAACCATGTACTGAGGATAACCTGGGTTATAAGATGTCTGAGCAGTCTGGAACTCAGGACGCTTGTTGAGCTCGGCCAGGAAGTCCTTCACTACACCGAAGAACTTGTTCAGGTCGCCACCAGTACGGTCCTGCATCACCAGCGAGATACCCGAGTTGGCAGAGAATCCAGGAATCATTGGGGGCGCGAATGCCAGGATCTGAGCATCCTTAATCTGGGCTGTCTTGATGAATATCTGTGCTATCACACCTGTGGCATCATAAGGATTGATGAAGAAGCGATAGATACCATCGCCCTGCCACAAACCAGAGAGTTTCCACCAGAATCCTTTCTGACGCTCCTCGAAGGGCTTCAGCTTGATGATAAACGTACCCTGGTCGGAACCAGCACCTGCAATAAAGTTATAACCCTGAACCATCTCACGGTTCTTGATAGCAGGAATCTGCGACAGGATAGAATCAACCTGCAGCACGACCTCTTTGGTACGAGCCTCGGAAGTGGCAGGAGGCATAGAGATAGTACAGAACAGTGTACCAGTATCCTCATCGGGCACCAGACCAGTCTTGGTGGTAAAGAAGGTGACCACCAGCACGGCGATACCGATAAATACGGTAGCCATGATGGCCAGTGGCTTGCGCACCAACTTCTCAAGGATATTCTTATACTTACCGATAGTGGTATCGAAAGCGACATTGAACGACTGGTGGAAACGATCCACACGTGACATTTTCTTTTCATGCCCATCCTTGTCGTGAGGTTTCAGGAACACAGCACACAAGGCAGGTGACAGTGTCAAGGCATTCAGCGCAGAGATGATAATGCTGACAGCCATGGTAACACCGAACTCACGGTAGAAGGTACCAGAGGTACCACCGATAAACGATACAGGCACGAACACAGCAGCCATCACAAGCGTGATAGAGATGATAGCACCCGAAATCTCGTTCATGGCGTCGATAGAGGCAGTAAGCGAACTCTTATACCCCTGGTCGAGTTTGGCATGCACCGCCTCGACCACCACGATGGCATCATCCACCACGATGGCGATAGCCAGCAGCAAGGCCGAGAGCACCAGCAGGTTGATAGAGAATCCCATCACATTGAGGAAGAAGAAAGTACCCACCAGTGATACAGGAACGGCAATCAGCGGGATGAGCGTAGAGCGCATATCCTGCAGGAAGATATACACTACGAGGAACACCAGTGCCAATGTCATGAAGAGCGTGAACACCACCTCCTCGATAGAGGCATACAGGAACTCGGTGACATCGTAGTTAACCTTGTATTCCATGCCCGGCGGCATCAGTTTCTTCTGCGACTCGAGCTCAGCCTTCACCTCCTTGGCTATCTGGTTGGCATTAGAGCCAGCCACCTGTTGAACCATCGTCATCACAGAAGGAATACCATTGTTTTTCATCGATACCGAGTAGCCCTGACCACCCAGTTCAATCTTGGCCACATCCTTCAGTTTCAGAGTCTGACCATTGGCATCGCTCTTGATGACGATATTACCAAACTCCTCGGCCGTTCTGAAACGCCCCGTATAGCGCATGGCATACTCATAGGCCACATCGTCTGACTGCTGACCGAAGTTACCAGGTGCCGCCTCGACATTCTGCTCAGCCAGCACACCAGTAATATCGCTTGGCATCAGGCTGTACTGCTTCATCACCTCCGGCTTCAGCCATATACGCATGGCATAAGTCTTCTCTGAGAAGCTCGACGCATCACCCACGCCCTCGATACGCTTCAGGGCTGGAATAATATTGATGGCATTATAGTTGGTAAGGAACTCATCGTCATAACGACCATCAGAGGTAAGCGAGTACATGATGACCTGTGACGACTGACGCTTTACCACGCGCACACCAATCTGGTTAACCTCAGAAGGCAGCAGGGCTGTGGCCTGCGACACACGGTTCTGCACGTTAACCGCACACATATCAGGATTGATGCCCTGACGGAACATAACCTGAATCATAGCCGAGCCTGGCGAAGCTGTAGAAGTGATGTAGTCCATGCCCTCAACACCGTTGATACTCTCCTCAAGCGGTGTCACCACGGCATTTTTCACCGTCTCAGCATCGGCACCAGGGTAGCTGGCAATCACCATAATATTTGGTGGTGCAATATTGGGGTACTGCTCAATAGGCAGCGACACCAGTCCGATAAAACCCAGCAATACGATGAGGATAGAGATCACCGTCGAAAGTACTGGGCGTTTTATAAATGTTGTAAATGTCATTTTTTACCTTTTTACTTTTTTACCTTTTAATTTTTCATCGCTCCCACGATATCACCGGCAGTCATAGCCTTAGCCTGCTCGTCGATCTTCTGCTGGTAGCGCTCTGGGGTGATAGGGACGATCTCCATACCATCGGTGAGTTTGGTAATTCCATTGGAAACATACTTATCACCAGTCTTCAAACCAGTGGTAACCACATAGTTCATGCCATCGTTCTGTGGCGCAACGGTAATCTCGCTGTACTTCACCTTATTATCGGCACCCAGCAAGTAAACGAACTTCTTGTTCTGAACCTCGGATACAGCCGACTGTGGGATGATGATGGCCGACGAATTGCTGTGAGGAATCAGGATAGAGCCCGAACCACCACTCTTCAGCACACGCTGAGGATTCTGGAACAGAGCGATGAGCTGTACCGATCCAGTAGCAGCATCAATCACACCACTCATCTTGGTTACAGTACCATCCAGATTATACAAAGTACCATCGGCCAACTTGAGCTTAACTGGTGGGAACTTTGATACTGCAGCATTCTGACCACCCTCGCCCTTGCTCATCTCGAGGGCATCCTTCTCTGTCAGAGAGAAATACACCTCCATGGCCGAGTTGTTGCTCACGGTAGTCAGCACATTACCAGTATTTACCAATGCGCCCACCTTGTAGGGCAGTGTACCTACCACACCTGCGGCAGGACTCTTCACATAGCAGAAGCTCAGCATCTCCTTAGCCGAAGCCAATGAAGCCTCAGCCTGGGCCAGACCAGCCTTTGCCTGCTCATACTGATTAGTAGCACTCTGAAGTTCAAAGTCGCCAATCACACCATTCTCGTGCAACTTCTGTGCGTTCTCATAGCTCAACTTGGCAGTATTGAGCGAAGCCTTAGCTGTATTTACGCTGGCCTGAGCCTGGCGCACCTGAGCCTGATAAGTAACGTTATCAATCACAAACAACACCTGTCCAGCGCTCACAGTCTGACCTTCCTTCACGTTAACCTGCGTAATGAATCCAGCCACCTTTGGACTAATCTGTACATCCTGCACACCCTTGATGGTTGCGGGGTAAGTGGTCTGGGTTGTAGAACTCTGAGTACCTACCTCAACTACAGGGTACTCGTTGTCGCCAAAATTGGGGCGACCACCGCCACCACCGCATGATGACAAGATCAGCGATGCAACGGTCATTACCAAAAACATTCTTTTCTTCATACTAACTATCATGTATCTAATTTAATCCAAACACAATTCAACCCGAAAACTTTGCGTATTACACGCGGTTTTCGGGTTGCAAAGATACGAAAATTATATCTTACGATATATTCTTCTGAATAAACTTTTAACGTTTATTGCCTATAGCCTATAGAGCAACGCATTTTTTAACATTTAGAATGGGAATACCAAACCAACATTCAGTGTGCTATGACCATCGTACTGAGTTTTGTAGCAGTACTCGCACTTGAACGAAAGATTGGCATTGAGAGGGTACTCCATACCGCAACCGATATTGAGGCCGAGTTTTGAGTCGCTACCCTCATCGTAGCTCCAGCCCATGACATTCAAACCAGCCAAAGGATAGATGATAAACTCACTGTTGGGGATACGGAACAGATACTCCACATTGACATTGGGATTCCACATGCTCACGTGATCCTTGTTGAAAAAATAATCGAACTGGGCAACGCCACGTACATTCTCTGCAAACTCATAGCCAATATTGGCACCAATACCACAGTTGTTAGGTGAGTCAAGTAAATAATTGAAATGACCGCTGATTGTGGTCTTACCTACCTGAGCAAATGATGCCATGCTGAACATCATCACACTAAGAACCATTAAGATTTTCTTCATAACTTTTGTTTTTAAGAATTAAATTAATACTACAAAATTTACTATATCATAGTTTGATATAAATCTTTTTCCGATATAACACATAACCGATAGCGAAATTCAGGAGTACAAAGTAAACAGCATAGGCCAGCGACGCCCACTTGAGGGGCGCGATCACCGCATGAATGCCATTATATACCATTTCGGATACTTCGATATTTTTCAACAGAATAGCCAACAGTTCGCTCGACACATACAGGGCCAGCGCATTCACACCAAACACGTGGAAGAAGGTGGTCCAACCGCTCTTCTTCTGTATGTCGATCACATACATCAGCAGGGCCTGCAGCAGCGAAGCCAAACCGCACGTCATGAGCACGTAGCTGGGACTCCAGATGCGCTTGTTAAGAGGCAGACCATAGCTGAGCAGGTAGCCGCCAATCACACATACTGCACCTACCACAAACAGGGCAATCACCTTCTGTTCAACCGTTTCACGCTTGCGAATCAGCATGCCACAATAGAAGCCCAACAGTACATGGGCTACCGATGAGATGGTACCCACCAAGCCCTCGGGGTCAACAGGACTTTTATGATAGATATGCTCGTAGCCAAACAAGCGCAGATCGACACGTGCCAGCACATTGGTATTGGCATCCTCGGCATAGCCGTTACCCAATAGCAGAATGAGCGAATAAACAGCCAGCAAGATAGCCATCACGGGCAGCGTGTACTTGTGATTACAGAACAAGGCAAACAGCGATACGATACCATAGCACAGGGCGATGCGCTGCATGACAGCCCAAATGCGCAGATGCCCGAAGCACAGCAGGTCGCCCTCGATGGCATGGTCGAACCAGTTGATGAATAGACCGATGGCAAACAGCAGCACCGTGCGCTTCACGATGCGCCGGATGACCAATGGGGTTGGCTTGAACTCAGACTTGACCAATGAGAGATAGCACGAAATACCCATGATGAACAGGAAGAAGGGGAACACCAGGTCGCAGGGCGTCATGCCGTTCCACTTAGAGTGGCGCAACATCTCAAAGCTCTCGCCCCAACCGTTGTTCACCAGTATCATGCCTGCCACGGTGATACCGCGCAACAAATCGAGACTGACTAATCGCTGACTCTTCATAATTATCAATTATCAATTGTCAATTATCAATTAGTTGCATCGCTTCCAAAGCGATGTCAACTGGACTGCCTTCGGGGGCAGCTGAGTAGGGCGTCTGGTCGAGCGTCCAGGGCTCTTCCATGGCGTAATAATCGAGTTTTATCTCCTGAGGCAGTGCCATCTGGAACAGTTCGGCAGCTGTCTTGGTGGCATTCGGACCACCACCCAACAGTTCGGGCTGTGGGGCTGTCTGCGCCTTCATCTGGGCAGCCAGAGCATCAAAATACGCTTTCCAGCGCACATAGTAAAAGTCCTTCAGCAAGCCCTGCCACTCCTTGTGGGCATAATCGCGCAAACCACCTGTATCGGCACAGTAGCGGTTGCCCCACGTCGTGATCTGTACGCGCGCATTCCATTCGTATAGCTTTTTCTCCTCGGCAGTCGTGCCGGCATTCAGGGCAGCCTGCGTCCAGTGCCCCAGTCGGAACTCTGTGCGCGTGCCAAGCAACTTATCCTGCATCAGCAGCATGTCCAGGAAACGTTTTGCATCCTTATCAAAGCATTGCCGACTGAAAGCCTTGTAGTCGGCAATCGTTTTGTGATACTGCAAACGAGCCTGATCGGCCAATGCCTGGCGGGTGATATCCACCAGATCATATTCAAAATTATTGTTGCCCCGATAC
Source organism: Xylanibacter ruminicola (assembly GCA_015060625.1). Lineage (GTDB taxonomy): Bacteria > Bacteroidota > Bacteroidia > Bacteroidales > Bacteroidaceae > Prevotella > Prevotella ruminicola_D. The sequence goes on from SUYC01000006.1 coordinate 65,971, forward strand.
TTCTCGGCCACACTGTTCATCAGTTCTGCAGCCCTCTTGGTATCGGCAGGATCATAGTAGTTCTTCATCTTCGACCACGAAGATGCCTGAAAGTTGTTCAGCGAGGGACGCCCACAGAAGATACTCTCATGAGGCCCTTGCTGATTGTTGCCAGCAGGACAGTTATAGATACTCTGCACCAACACGAGCCAAGCCTGTTCGATAGTCTTATCCTCTACACCATAGCGAGCCTTCACATAGTTCTTAATCCAAACCTCCTTAGTAAATTTCTCGCTACGCCATGGCAGTTCGCTCATCAGTTCGAACATCACGGGGTTATTCTCCGAGCCCTCCATCGTAAAACCGATGCCTTTGAGGTTTGAACTTTGAGCTTTGAGCTTTGAATTTTTCAGCATATAGAAATTGTCGAGCAACTGGTCCATACGTCCATGCAAACCAACGTTGGCGCCGAAGTTCTCCAACAGGCAGAACAACCACTGGTGCTGTTTATATCCCTGTTCGCGCTTCCAGATGCTGGGGATACCGAACATGGGACGGCACTCCGAGAAGAGGTCGAGCACCAGCAGGTCACCCGTCTTCATGCCATCCACCATCGACTCGCGAGGATTCTCGGTCCACCCCTGAATCACCCATACGGCCTTGGGATTTACACGCTTCATGGCCTGCATCATCGCCTGACCAGCTTTGGCATAATCAAGGTTAGGATCGTCGTTACTCTCATGGAAAGGATCCATCGAATAGTAGTCGGCCTTACCAAACAGTTTGGTGAGCTCATTATAATATAAGGTGGCGATTTCAGCAAATCGCGCATCCGTAGGCAACAGATTAGCAGGCCGCTGGAAACCGTTCCACAGTCCGGCATCAGCCACATTGAGCCCCAGACGCTGCTTGGCATCGTGAGGCACCATGCCACAATAGCCAGGTAACACGGGATGCATGCCCAGTTGTTTCATACGTGCCAGGATCTGCTTCTGCAACTTCTCCTGTCGGGCATACCACGACAGGGGCAGTGGACCGCCCCACCCTTCAAGGTTGTTCATCTCCCACCAAGCCAAGAAAGCCGGACCAGCAATAAACTGCCCCACCTCTTGCTCGGTGTAGCCCAACTTGAGCAGCATGTTGCGCCACACGCACTCTTCACCCACAATAGCCAACGGCAAATTGACGCCATGCAGCGCCATCCAGTCTATTTCTTTCTCCCAGCGTTTCCAGTCCCAGAAAGCCATGGAGTATGAGAAAGTGCAGTAATTGAAATCGTAGCGCAGCGCCAAGTCTGTCTCATGACGCTCCTTCGCCTTCACAGCAGGCAGACGGGCAGGCAGTTTAGTCTGCATCTGATTCCACGACAGATGCACACCTGCATAATATTTAAGATACCAGTTCAGTCCAGAAGCGATGTTCACCCACGTATTACCGCGAATCACCACCTTCGTGCCCGCCTGGTCGAGTTCAAAGAAATCCTTGTTGCTCTTCACCAGTTGGGTTTTGAACTTGGCCGATGCACCCTTGTCAATTCTCTCGAGCAAATCATCCACAGGGTTTGCCCATATCTGCACAGAAAGCAGAAAGCCAATAATAACAGTTAGTAGTTTCTTCATGATTATACAAGTTTCATTTCTTTTGCCTTTGCCATCAGCAGTGCCATGAGTGGTTCACGCTCATTCTCCACCTTATTATCTAATACAGCATCCTTCAGATACTGTTTCAGCACCCCCACCTCACGGCAGGGTGAGAGATGAAACATCTCCATAATCTCATTACCATCAATCACCGGCTGCAGCAGGCGCACGTAGTCCTTCTCTTTCAAGTCGGTCAACTTTTCGCGCACCATACGGAAGTTCTCGAGGAACATTTTTTTGCGCACCTCGTTCTTCGAGGTGATATCAGCCTCGCACAGCGTCATCAGGTCTTCGATATCCTCACCCGCATCGTTCATCAATCGCCTAACAGCCGAATCGGTCACAATCTCGTCGGCAATCACGATGGGACGCATGTGCAGGTCAACCAGCTTCTGCACGTATTTCATTTTCATGTCGAGTGGCAACATGAGACGACGGAATATCTGGGGCACCATCTTGGCACCTATCATATTATGATTATGGAAAGTCCAGCCGATGGCAGGATCCCAACGTTTCGATTTGGTTTTCCCCACATCGTGCAACAGGGCAGCCCAGCGCAACCACAGGTTGTCGGAGTGCTGCGCCACATTGTCGAGCACCTCGAGGGTATGGTAGAAGTTATTCTTGTGGGCGCGCCCGTTCTTCTGTTCCACGATATCCAATGCAGCCAGTTCGGGCAGGATGATGCTGAGCAGTCCGCAACGCTGCAGGTCCACAAAACCGCGCGAGGGTGTTTTAGAAAGGATGATCTTGTTGAGTTCGTCCTTGATACGCTCGCCACTCACGATCTGGATTCTGTCGGCCATGCGCTCCAAGGCCACAAAGGTTTCTTCCTCAATCTGGAAGTTAAGCTGGGTGGCAAAACGAATGCATCGCATCATGCGCAAAGGGTCGTCGCTGAAGGTGATGCCTGGCTCCAGTGGGGTGGCAATGATACCATCCTCCAGGTCGGCCAAGCCATTGAACGGGTCAACCAGTTCGCCAAAGCGATCTTTGTTCAGACAGATGGCCATCGCGTTGATGGTAAAGTCGCGACGGTTCTGATCGTCCTCCAACGTACCGTTCTCGACAATGGGTTTACGGGAGTCGTGACTGTAGCTCTCCTTGCGAGCACCCACAAACTCCACCTCGTACTCTGTTCCCTTCTGCCAGAACTTTACCTGTGCAGTTCCAAAGTTACGGAACACGCTCAGATGAGCTTTCTTGCCTACGATGCGCTTGAGTTCCTCGGCCACCTTGATGCCGCTGCCAACCACCACCACATCGATATCGTTTGACGGACGCTCCAGGAATATGTCGCGCACATATCCGCCCACCACATAGCACTCCAAACCTAATCGGTCTGCAGCCTCGCTAATTTGGTGGAAGATGTCCTGATTCAATATCTCTGCTAATTCCTCGTCGCTATATAAATTCATTATATATACCTTTTTAGGTTGCAAAGATACGTCTTTTTTTCCTTTCCACCAATTATTTTAGCATTAATAAATAAAATAATCCTTGTTTGTCTTCTTTTTAATATTCTCTTTAATGCTGGAATATAAAGGATCATATTTGGCATTGGGTTTGATTATCGTAAAGCCCTTTACCTTTATGATGTAGTTTTCGACACTGTCGGCCGACATCTGATCGAGATGTAGCGACTCATTATAAAACGCCTCCATTTCCGGCAACGAGTTTTGCGTCAACAGAGGTTTCTCTCCGTAGTAAGCAAGTCCAATCAGAAGGACCGCAGCAACTATCGACAACAGTTTTTTCATTTGCGTATAGTTTTCTAAGTGGGAGCAAAGATACGTATTAATTTTGAAACCACCAAACTTTTTTTAGCAAAATCACGCATTTTGGTATTAAATTGTCACAAATATTTTGTCATATCGCCTAAAAACGCTACCTTTGCGGCAACAAATCAGTTGTTTGATAATGGAACCAATTAACGAATTTTTCTCGCTGTTGAGCTCATTTCTCTGGGGATGGCCGATGATTGTGCTGCTGCTTGGCACGCACTTGTATCTCACATTCAGGTTACGCATCCCGCAGCGCAAACTGCTGACAGGCATCAAGCTATCTATCCAGAAGGACCACAAGGCCGAAGGCGATGTCAGTCAGTTCGGTGCCTTAGCCACCGCACTGGCAGCCACCATCGGTACCGGTAACATTGTGGGCGTGGCCACCGCCGTAGCCCTGGGCGGACCAGGTGCTGTACTGTGGTGCTGGCTCACGGGTATCTTCGGTATGTCAACAAAATATGCCGAGAGTCTGTTGGCAGTCAAATACCGTGTAAAGACTGCCGATGGCAAGATGCTGGGCGGCCCGATGTATGCCCTGGAACGAGGCCTTAACATGAAGTGGCTGGGCATTCTCTTTGCCATCTTCACAGCCTTGGCATCGTTCGGCATCGGTTGTACGGTTCAGGCCAACTCGATAGCCTTGCTGGCTAACGAGACATTCGGCATCCCCACCTGGCTGGTAGGATTAATTGTGTGCACACTGACGGCACTGGTTATCTTAGGCGGCGTAAAGGCCATTGCCAAGGTGTGCACAGTACTGGTACCTTTCATGGCGCTGCTTTACGTGCTGGGCTGCATCGTTATTCTTTGTATTAATAATAATTATGTGTGGCCAGCCATCCAACTGATTGTCAATTCGGCATTCAACCCTTCGGCAGCAGGTGGCGGTTTTGTTGGTGCCACGGTGATGATGGCCGCCCGCTATGGTATAGCCCGCGGTTTGTTCAGTAACGAGAGCGGACTGGGAAGCGCCCCCATCGTAGCTGCTGCCGCCCAGACGCGCAACCCTGTGCGCCAGGCGCTGGTTTCGAGCACAGGCACCTTCTGGGACACTGTGGTTATCTGCGCACTCACAGGACTGGTGCTGATCAGCAGTATCCTGGCCTACCCCGACATCACCTATGCCGACGGTGCTGCGCTTACCAAGGTGGCCTTTTCGAAAATTCCTTACGTCGGTGCCCCCTTGCTGGCATTCGGTATCCTGACGTTTGCTTTCAGTACCATCATCGGCTGGAGCTACTATGGCGAGAGCGCGGTTAACTACCTGGAAGGCAGGAAAACCAACCGTTTCTATCGCATTCTGTTTATTGTTTCGCTCTTCTTCGGTTCTATCATCAATCTGGACATTATCTGGAACATTGCCGACTGCATGAACGCGCTGATGGCCATCCCCAACCTGATAGCCCTGTTACTGTTGAGTGGCGTGGCAGCCCAGGAAACCAAGAAATACCTGTGGAACAACAGACTGGATGACGAGATGGACGAAGAGATATAATGAGAAATAAGATAATTGCACAAGATATGAGAAGAACCATTTTTTTGCCTTTACTGGCGATACTGATATTAACGGCTTGCGGCGAGACGAAAACCCGCAAGGAAATCAACCGACGCAAGGCCGCTTTGGTTGAGAAACAGGAAACAGAGTTAAAGAAAGCACAGGCCGAATTATGGAAGACCGACAGCCTGCTGCAGTTAACCAATCAAAAATTTGATTCGTTGACCAAAGAGGTAGAATTGCACAAGCAGGCACTGAAGGCTACACCCGAAGAATTGACTGCCCTGACCCAGCTGCGCATCAAGCGCGATTCCATCCGCACTCAATACGAAGCTTTGGGGCTGAAAATCCGCTATATACACAAAAAGCAGAAAGAAAAGTAGCAGTTCGCAGACATGTTAACTTCAAAAAAAGTGAAAAGTGGCTAAAAAGTTTTCCACTTTTCACTATTTTTTGTACCTTTGCACCCGATATGACCCAATTTGAAAAGACAAACGCTCAGTTTGAGCAGGCTATTGCCGAATGCAGAGCCCTGTTCGAGAAGAAGTTGCACGACTACAAAGCGTCGTGGCGCATCCTGCGTCCAACGGCGCTCACCGACCAGTTGTTTATCAAAGCCAAGCGCATCCGTTCACTGGAGATTAAGAAAGAATCGCTGGTGGGCGAAGGCATACGTCCCGAGTTTATCGCACTGATCAACTACGGTATCGTAGGTCTCATCCAGCTGGCTAAGGGTTTTGCTGATACAGTTGACATCAGCAACAGCGAGGCCATGGCCCTCTACGACGAGCACGCCAAGGAGGCCCTGGAACTGATGAAGCGCAAGAACCACGACTACGACGAGGCGTGGCGCGGCATGAGGGTTAGTAGCTATACCGACCTGATTCTGACGAAGATTGAACGTATCAAGGAGATCGAGAACTTGCAAGGCGAGACACTCGTGAGCGAGGGTATCGATGCCAACTATATGGATATCATCAACTACGCGGTCTTTGGAGTAATTAAATTATCGGAGGACGACGCTAACGCCACAGCATGAAGAAAGCTGCCGTTAACATCTGCCGAATAGTGCTGGCCCTGACGTTTATCTTCTCAGGATTCGTCAAAGCCGTCGATCCGCTGGGCACCCAGTACAAGATACAGGACTACCTGGCGGCCATGGGCTTAGGGCGCATGGTGCCCGACTTTACCACGCTGGCCTTATCGGTACTGTTGGCAGCCACCGAATTCTTCTTAGGCATCTGCCTGCTGTTTGCCATCAGGCGCCGCATCGTGTCGAAGCTGGTGCTGGCCATCATGCTTGTGATGACACCGCTGACACTCTGGCTGGCACTGGCCGACCCCATCACCGATTGCGGGTGTTTTGGCGATGCCGTAGTGCTTAGCAACTGGCAAACACTGTGGAAGAACGTGGCGCTGCTTGGTGCAGCCATCGTGGTTTGGAAGTGGCCTCTGGGACAGGCCCGGCTCATCAGTCAGAGCAACCAGTGGATTGTAATGAACTACAGTTTGGTGTTCATTCTGCTGTTTATCTCGGCCAAGAGTCTGTACACTCTCCCCCAGTTCGACTTCCGCCCCTACCACATCGGAGCCGATATCCGCGAGGGCTGGACAAAGATGATGGAAGGCGAGGACACGCCCTTCACCGACTTGTTTATCGAGCAGGTGAGCGATGGCGAGGACCTGACGGAGCAGATACTCACCGACGAGGGTTACACCTTCTTGTTGGTTGCCCCGCATCTGGAACAAGCCGACGACTCGCGACTGGATGAGATTAACCAGATGTACGAGTACAGTCTGGACAACGGTTATCCGTTCTACTGTCTGACTGCCAGCGGCGAGAAAGCCATTGAGAGCTGGCGCGACCTGACGGGTGCCGAATACGCATTCTGTCAGACCGACGACATCACGCTGAAAACGATGATCCGTTCGAACCCCGGACTGATGCTGCTCAAGGATGGTAAGGTGATACGCAAGTGGAGCCACAACAACCTGCCCACCGAGGAGGAGTTGACCACCCGCCTTGAAGACAGCAAGTTAGGCAAGTTGCCCACCGAGACCGTGACCACCAAGATACTCTGGGTATTAACGTGGTTTGTACTGCCACTGGTGCTTCTGACCATCGCCGACCGCCTGTGGGCATGGACCAAGTGGGTGAAAGTTAAGAGGTGAGAATTAAGAGAAGTATTTACTATATAATAAATTTATTAAAATTATGAGAAAGAACATTGTAGCAGGAAACTGGAAGATGAACATGAATCTCCAGGACGGTATTGCTCTTGCAAAGGAGCTGAACGAGACTCTGAAGGCTGAGAAGCCCAACTGTGGTGTAGTTATCTGCACTCCATTCATTCACTTGGCATCAATTGCCCAGTTCCTCGACCAGGACATCATCGGTCTGGGTGCTGAGAACTGCGCCGACAAGGAGAAGGGTGCTTTCACCGGTGAGGTTAGCGCCGAGATGGTAAAGAGCACAGGTGCTCAGTACGTTATTCTGGGTCACTCAGAGCGTCGTGAGTACTACAAGGAGACTCCAGAGATTCTGAAGGAGAAGGTTCTTCTGGCTCAGAAGAACGGTCTGAAGGTTATCTTCTGCATCGGTGAGAGCCTTGAGGAGCGCGAGGCCGGTAAGCAGAACGAGGTAGTTAAGGCCGAGCTCGAGGGTTCAGTATTCAACCTGTCAGAGGAGGACTTCCGCAAGATCGTTATCGCCTACGAGCCAATCTGGGCTATCGGTACCGGTAAGACCGCTACTGCCGATCAGGCTGAGGAGATCCACGCTTATATCCGTTCAATCATCGCCGAGAAGTACGGTCAGGCTGTAGCCGACGACACAACCATCCTGTATGGTGGTAGCTGCAAGGCCAGCAACGCTCCTGAGCTGTTTGCTAAGCCCGACATCGATGGCGGTCTGATTGGTGGTGCTTCACTGAAGTGCGCTGACTTCAAGGGTATTATCGACGCATTCAAATAAGCAGTGATACGTAGATTAATCATAATGACGCTTTGCATCGGCTGCATCAGTGTGGCCGATGCTCAGTCGTCGTTTACGCAAAGACTGCAACAGAGCAAAACAGGGGAAGGCAAGATAACCCTGACGCAGAGCAAGGCCATCGACGAGCTGGTTAACGGTCCGGCAGTAACGCCTGCCACCACGCCTGCCGCCCCCAAGAACACTCAGAAACAAACTGAAAAGAAAGAAAACAATACTGCTACAAACACAAATCAGAATAAAGAAAGTAAGCCGAAGGTACAGCCCGTAGTGGTAGAACGCCCCGACACCGTGAATCTGGATGCCCCCGAAGAAATACAGAAGAAGATTATGAAGGGCACGAAGATGACAGGCTATCGCGTGCAGGTGTTTGCAGGCGGCAACTCGCGCAGAGACCGTATCAAGGCCGAACGCATAGGCAGCGAAATCAAGGGTTTGTTCCCCAGCGAGCCTGTCTATGTACACTTCTACTCACCACGATGGATATGCCGCATGGGCAACTACCGCACCTACGAGGAAGCTCACGAGGTGCTGGACCGCGTGAAGCGCAACGGCTACCAGTCGGCCATCATCGTAAAGGGTAAAATCACCGTACAATATCAATAATGAAGATAGAAATTAAGGAATACGACAACGAGAAATATCGTGATGGCATCGAAGAGCTTGCCGATCACTACGAAAAGATACTCTCCCTGCTTGGTGAAGACCCTGAGCGCGAGGGGCTGCAGAAGACACCCATGCGCGTGGCCAAAGCCATGCAGGTTCTGACCAAGGGTTACACAATGGATGCCCATAAGATACTGACCGATGCCCTGTTTAAAGAGGATTACAACCAGATGGTGATTGTGAAGGACATCGACTTTTTCTCGTTGTGCGAACACCATATGCTGCCCTTCTATGGCAAAGCCCACGTGGCCTATATCCCTAACGGCTACATCACCGGACTGTCGAAAATTGCCCGCGTGGTGGATATCTTTGCCCACCGCCTGCAGGTTCAGGAACGCATGACCCAGCAGATTAAGAACTGTATCGAAGAAACCCTGCACCCCTTAGGTGTGATGGTGGTTATCGAGGCCAAGCACATGTGCATGCAGATGCGCGGTGTAGAGAAACAGAACAGCATTACTACTACAAGCGACTTCAGCGGTGCCTTTAATCAGGCCAAAACCCGCCAGGAGTTTATGAACCTCATACACAGTAATCAAATCTAAAACTAAAAAGGTATGTATCAAGCTGACATCGACAACAACACCAATTACAAAACCAAAGAGTCGTTTACCCAGGAGTTTACCCGCAGCTGTCTGGGGCGTATTCTCATCTTCGGGGTCATCGTGCTGGTAGGCATGCTGATAGCCTACTTCACCGCTCCAACAGAGGATGACATGAACGAGGAAATGAGCGATAACCTGATGCAATGCCTGGAGGTTAACGATGGCGTTAAGGGCGATGTGGTGGACGACGTTGTACACAACTTGACATTTATTTTCACGACCGCCGATACAACCGTGATACCCGAGGATGTGCTGCAGACTTACCATAAGTACAACCGTCTGGTATCGTACCGTCATACATTCTATTCAACCTCTTACATCCACAACAACATGCACCCAGAGGGAACTCGCGTGGGTGTGGGAATTTTCGGTCTGATTATTCCTACGGCTTACTTCGGGGATATCTTGTTAGAGGTTGGTCCTATCCACAAAGGCTATGAGCAGAAGCTGAATCAGCAGGTAATTGGTCAGCCCGAGGAGTTGGATTTGGGCAAAACGCCTGAAATCACCGAGTTCCACTACAAGCGCAATCCGGAAGACTAATCTCACCAAGCTGATTATTAACTATATCATTATATGAGACCAACCACCATTTTAGGCATCACACTGATGCTCTGCGCTGCAACAAATGTGCAGGCGCAGAACCGTGCTGACAACAAGCACGAGAACATAGTAACAAACATGATTGACAACCCCATGCTCTGGGCGGATGTACCCGACCCTGACATCATCCGAGTGGGCGATACCTTCTACCTGGTATCTACCACCATGCACCTGATGCCGGGCGCTCCCATCATGAAGTCGAAGGACCTGAAGAACTGGGAGACCGTGGGGTATATCTTCGACAAGCTGACCGACTCGCCCAAGTACGACCTCTCGCCTACCGAGGGTACCGTTTACGGACGCGGACAGTGGGCCACATCGCTCAAGTACCATAATGGTAAGTTCTATGCCCTGCTGGCACCCAACGAGCGCGGCGCCATGGGCGATACCTATATTTTTACTGCCGACAAGGCCGAGGGCCCATGGAAGCAGGTGTCGCGTATGCGCCACTTCCACGATTGCTCGCTGTTCTTCGACGATGACGACCGCGTGTACGTGATTTATGGCACTGGCGAGATGATGGAGCTGAAGCCCGACCTGAGCGATGTGATTGAGGGCACCCACCGACAGATTTTTAAGCGCGAGGCCGACGAGACCGGACTGCTTGAGGGTTCGCGCATGATTAAGCATAACAGCAAGTACTACCTGCTGATGATTTCGCATGTGTATGCCCCCGGGCGCCATCGCCGCGAGGTGTGCTACCGTGCCGACAACATCCAAGGCCCCTACGAGAAGGCCACCATCCTGCAATCAGAGTTTGGCGGTTTTTCGTACGAGGCACAGGGCACCATTGTTGACACGCAGGACGGCGACTGGTATGGTGTGATATTCCAGGACCGCGGCGGTGTGGGCCGTGTGCTCACGCTGATGCCCTGCCGCTGGATTGACGGGTGGCCGATGCTGGGCGACGAAGAGGGCCGCGTGCCCGACCGTGTGCGCGCCCTGAAGAATGGCGAACCCGCAGCAGCCATCGTGAAGGCCGACGATTTCTCAGCCTCAAAGTTAGGATTGCACTGGCAGTGGAACCACAACCCTGTGGATAACGCCTGGAGCCTGACCGATCGCCCTGGCTACCTGCGCCTGAAGACCAGTCGTGTGGTGCCCAACCTTTATCTGGCGCCCAACACGCTGACCCAGCGCATGGAGGGTCCGCAGTGCTCGGGAGCCATTGTGATGGACCTCTCGAAGATGAAAGATGGCGACTGCGCCGGACTGTCGGCGTTCAACAGCGATTCGGGCACCCTCACCGTGAAGAAGAACGGCAAGAAGTACACCCTCGAGATGAGCGAGACCAAGGTGACGCTGAGTCCGCGCGAGAAGAAGGTGGAGAAGGTGGAGGAAAAGGTTGTAGCAACTGTAGCACTGCAACAACTGCAGCAAAAGAAACTGTGGCTGCGCATCGATGCCGATTTCCGTCCGCAGGGCGGTCAGGGTATCGACACCGCAAAGTTCTACTACAGCCTCGACGGCCAGGAGTGGCAGCAGATTGGCAGCGACTACCGTCTGAAGTTCGACTGGCAGCGCTTCTTCATGGGTTCAAAATTCGGTATCTTCAACTACGCCACCAAGAAAGTGGGCGGCTACGTGGATATCGACGCGTTTGCATATCATAAAATCCAATAATCATGAAAAGTAGAATCATAACAGTACTGATGACCTTGCTGGCGCCCCTCACACTGTGCGCACAAAGTGTAAAAATCGAGTTCTTCACCCCCTCGATTGTCCACGTGGTGAAGTATCCTGGACAACCTGTAACACCCGAGAGCAAGGTGATTATCGCCAAGCCCCAGCAGGTGGCGCTCACCCAGCACGGCAACACCACCGAGAGTGCCGAGCTGAAAGTGCAGTTGAACGAGAAAACAGGCTGCCTCACTTTTATGACCGCCAAGGGGAAAGTGCTGCTGCGCGAGAAATCGCACACCTTTGCCCCACTCAACCAGACGTTTACACTGGATAAGGACGAGGCCATCTACGGTCTGGGCACCATTCAGAACGGCAAGATGAACCGTCGTGGCGAGCATAAACGCATGGAGCAGAGCAATCTGGAAGACTTTCAGAATGTGATTCAGAGCATCAAGGGCTGGGGAATCTATTGGGACAACTATGCCCCCACCCAGTTCGACGATGATGCCCGCGGCATGTCGCTCACTTCAGAGGCAGGCGACGTGATCGACTATTACTTTATGTATGGTGGCTCGGCCGATGGTGTGATAGCCAAGATGCGCCACCTGAGCGGTGATGTGCCCATGTTCCCCCTGTGGACCTACGGTTTCTGGCAGTCGAAAGAGCGCTACAAGAGCGCTGCCGAAACCGAGAGCATTGTTGATAAGTACCGCGAGCTGCAGGTGCCACTGGATGGTATTATCCAGGACTGGCAGTACTGGGGCTCTAACTACCTGTGGAATGCCATGGACTTTCTGGCTGAGGATTTTGCCAACGGCAAGCAGATGATACAGAACGTGCACCAGAAGCATGCCCACTTCATGATCAGTATCTGGGCCAGCTTCGGACCTCAGACCCAGCAGTTCCGCGAGCTGGATGCCAAGGGCCTGCTGCTGCCCATCGAGACCTGGCCGCAGAGCGGCATCTCGCACATCTGGCCTCCACGCATGGACTATCCTTCTGGCGTCAAGGTCTATGATGCCTTCAGTGCCGAGGCACGCGCCATCTACTGGAAATACCTGAAGAAGCTGTACGACTACGGCACCGATGCCTGGTGGATGGATTCTACCGACCCCGACTTCTTTAATCCCCGCGAGAGCGATTACCAGCACCCCGTTACTGGTGGTACCTGGCGTTCGCTGCGTAATGCCTTCCCACTCGAAACCGTACGCGGTATCTATCAGGCACAGCGCAAGGACGATCGCGGCAAGCGTATCTTCATCATGACACGCTCGTCGTTTGCAGGACAGCAGCACTATGGCTCCAACATGTGGAGTGGCGACGTAGCCTCGTCGTGGGAGATGCTGCGCAACCAGATTCCAGCCGGACTGAGCTTCACCCTCACCGGCAATCCCAACTTCAATACCGATATCGGTGGTTTCTTCTGCGGTTCCTACAACACCAAGGGTGCTGGTTCGGCACCACGCAACCCACAGTTCCAAGAGCTCTATGTGCGCTGGATGCAGTACGGACTGTTCTGCCCAGTGTTCCGCAGTCATGGTGCCGATGCGCCCCGCGAAATCTGGCAATTCGGCAAGAAAGGCGAGCCCGTTTACGATGCTATCGAAAAGCAGATACGCCTGCGCTATCGCCTCATACCTTATTTATATAGTATAGCCAACCAGGTGACAACGAACAACGAGAGTTACATGCGCCCACTGTTCAGCGACTTTGCCGCCGACAAGAAGGTGTGGAACATGACCGATGAGTTTATGTTCGGCCGCAGCATTCTGGCCGCTCCTATCGCAGAGGCGCAGTACACGCAGGAGAAGATAATCAAGGAAGATGCCATGACAGGTTGGGAGCGTAAAGAATTGACAATGGATAATGGACAATTGACAGTTGACTGGCGTGCTACTAAGACCGCCACGAAATACCTGCCTAAGGGAGCCAACTGGTATGATTTCTGGACGGGCAAGCAGTACAAAGGCGGACAGAACGTGACGCTCACCACCCGATTCGACCAGGTACCGATGTTTGTACGTGCTGGTAGCATTCTGCCGCTGGGCCCCGAGATGCAGTATGTGGGCGAAAAGTCGTGGGACAACCTCGAGATACGCATCTACCCCGGTGCCGATGGCGAGTTCTCGCTCTACGAGGACGAGGGCGACAACTACAACTACGAGCAGGGTTACTACTCGAACATCATCTTTACCTGGACCGACCGCACGCGCACGCTGCACATCAGTGCCCGACAGGGTGGTTACAAGGGGATGATACTGGAACGCAAATTCACTCTGGTATTACCCGATGGCACCAGCCGCACCATCGATTACAACGGCAATCAAGTAACGGTAAAGTTATAAATCGAGAACGAAACGGATAAAAACAAAAAAAAGAGAGGTTTCACAATCTCTCTTTTTTCTGTGATCCGTTTGGGGCTCGAACCCAAGACCCCAACATTAAAAGTGTTGTGCTCTACCAACTGAGCTAACGGATCAACCTTTAAATGCAGAAAGCCTCCTTAACGAAAGCGGGTGCAAAGGTACAAAGTTTTTCCGAAACGACCAAATTTATTCGGAAGATTTTTCATTTTCACCCTCATTTTCTATATCTTTTGTGACATATTGCTTATAATATGCGATTAAAAGCGTGGTTAGAGGCAGGGCAATGATCAGTCCGATAAAGCCCAGCAGGGCACCCCAAACCGAGAGCGACAGCAGGAGGATGGCAGGGTTCAGTCCCATGGCCCTGCCCATCACCTTAGGTGTCACAATCATGTCGCAAATCAGCTGCACCACGATAAACACCAGCAGTGCCAGCGCCAGAATGCCCCAGAAGTTCTGCCCCGTATCAGCCGACTTGAGCAGTGCCAACAGCACCGTAGGTATCAGTGCGAAGGTGTGCAGATAAGGCACCAGGTCCATGATACCTATCATGATGCCCAGACCGATGGCCATGGGGAAATCGATGATTGTGAATCCGATGCAGAACAGGATGCCCATGATGAGTGCCACTGTGCCCTGTCCGCGCACGTAGTTGTTAAGCGCCTGTCCGGCATCCTTACCCAGTGCCTGCCAGAAGGGACGACTCTTCTTGGGGAAGATACGAATCCAGTTGTCCGTGAGGTACTCGTAATCCAGCAGGATAAAGAACATATATAATAAGGTAATAAGCGATGCCACGATACCGATAACCACGGTAGCCGTCTGTCCCAGCACGTTAAACAGTCCGGGCAGCACCGTCTTGACACTGTCGGTAAACGTAGCGCTCTTAAAGAACTTTTCAATCTCGCGGCTGTTCTGGTTTATCCACAGCTGTATGGCCCCAGGTATATCCTTGATATGTGCCTCCTTCTGGATGTAGTCGGACGCCAGACTGCCCAGTTTTTCGAACTGTTCAATCATGGGCGGTATAATCAGGTAGATAACCCCAGCCATCAGGGCTATCACAAACACCAGGGTGACGACAATGCTCAGGGCCCTGTTTCTGACGTGCATCTTAAACTGCACAAACTTCACCATGGGGTAAAGCAGGTAAGCAAAGAACCATGCGATGAAGAATGGCAGCAGCACCTTGCTCAGGTAGTTCACCAACAGCAGAATACCCAGCACCAGCAGTCCGGCTCCCACCCAGCGCACCAGCTGGTCAAGCGTGATTGTCTTTTCTCTCATTTTCCTCCTTTAAAGCTTTTTGATAACACTCGCGGCACAGCGGCTCGTACTCGGTCGTTTCGCCCAGCAGCACGCGCTGATCGCTCTGCACCTTACGATGACTGACATAAGCCAGATTGCCGCACTTCACACAGATGGCATGCACCTTGGTTACATCATCGGCAATGGCACACAGGGCAGGCATAGGTCCGAAGGGCACGCCCTTGTAGTCCATATCCAGTCCGGCCACAATCACCCGCACGCCGCGGTTGGCCAGTTCGTTACACACATCCACGATGCCCATGTCAAAGAACTGGGCCTCGTCGATGCCCACCACGTCGATATCACTCGACAGCAGCAGGATACTTCCCGGCGAGTCGATAGGCGTACTCTGGATGTGCTTCTGATCATGACTCACCACATCCTCTTCCGAGTATCGCACGTCGATAGCCGGTTTGAAAATCTCCACTTTCTGACGGGCAAACTGCGCTCTGCGCATTCGCCTAATCAGCTCCTCGGTCTTGCCCGAAAACATCGAGCCGCACACTACTTCGATTCTACCATGTCGGTGTGCCTCACCTGTTAAGTTTCCTATCATATGGTTGCAAAATTACAAAATACCTTTTAAAAATTGCAAAGATTTGCGTGTTTTTTTGTCTATTCCGCCAATTTGCCTTATATTTGCCCCTTGTTATGGGTATATTATACATCGTACCGACTCCAGTTGGGAATATGGAGGACATGACTTTCCGAGCCATCCGTATTCTGAAAGAAGTGGATCTGGTGCTTGCAGAAGACACTCGCACATCGAGCAAACTGCTGAAGCACTATGATATTCACAATCAACTGCTGTCGCACCACAAATTCAACGAACATGGTACGTCGGCCTCAGTCGTAGCCCGATTGCAGGCAGGCGAAAACGTAGCTCTCATCAGCGATGCAGGCACACCTGGCATCAGCGACCCGGGATTCTTTCTGGTTCGCGAGGCCGTTCGCGCCGGCATCGAAGTGCAATGCCTGCCAGGCGCCACTGCCTTTGTGCCCGCCCTGGTGGCCAGCGGACTGCCCTGCGACCGCTTTGCCTTCGAGGGATTTCTGCCGCAGAAGAAGGGGCGCCAGACCAAGTTGGAATCACTGAAAGACGAGCAGCGTACGATGATATTCTACGAGAGCCCCTACCGCGTGGTGAAAACGCTGCAGCAGTTTGCCGAGGCCTACGGTGGCGATCGCCAGGTGAGTGTGTGCCGCGAAATATCCAAGATTCACGAGGAGAGTGTGCGCGGCAGTCTCGACGAGGTGCTGGCCCATTTCAAGGAACACGAGCCCAAGGGTGAGATTGTGATCATCCTGGCCGGAAACGATCATAAAGAACAATCAAATAAACAAAAGTAATTATGAAAAAGCTATTTATCTTTGGCATGTGCCTTATCGCACTGGCAAGTTGTAACGAGGGTGCCAAGAAGAGTGAGAACGCAGCCCGTGCTGAGCGCGACTCGCTGAACCAGGTGATTGCCCAGAAGGACGACGAGATTAATGACATGATGACCACCTTAATCGACATTGAGGACGGATTCCGCGAGATTACCGACGCCCAGAACCGCGTTACCCTTGCCAAGCAAGGCGAGGGCACCAGCAGCAAGCAGCGTATAGCCGAGAATTTCCAGTACATCCAGTCGATGATGCAACAGAACAAGGACCTGATTGCCAAGTTGCAGCAGCAGGCCCGCGAGAGCTCAATCAAGGGCGACAAGCTGAAGAAGATTATTGCCAGTCTGCAGGAGCAGATGGAGAAGAAGGATTTGCAGATAGCCGAGATGCAGGCCCAGCTGGACCTGAAAGATATCCACATCAACGAGCTTAACAACGAGATCAACACCATGCAGGACGACGCTCGCGCCATGAAGAGCGAGAACGACGCTCAGGCTCAGAAACTGCAGGAGCAGGACAAGCAGCTGAACACTGCCTGGTTTGTTTACGGCACGAAGGATGAACTGAAAAAGCAGCAGATTCTGACTAAGGACGGACTGTTTAGCAAGACCAAGATTCTGCAGGGCAACTTCAATCGCGAGTACTTCACCAAGATTGATATCCGCGTGGATCGCGACATCAAGCTCTACAGCAAGGATGCCAAGGTGCTGACCACTCATCCTGCCAGCTCTTACCGCCTGACGGCCGATGCCAACAAGCAGCTCATCCTGCGCATCAACGATCCTATCGCTTTCTGGAGCACCAGCAAGTATCTGGTTATCCAGGTTAAGTAATACTACACTCGCTAATCAGGTTGCGAAAGGCATTCACATCTGCCGGATGCAACTTCACTACGGGCGCAATGGTCATCATGGCCGATGCGCCCATATTTTTTTCCATCTGCTTAAACTCCCGGTATTTCACCAGCACCTGGTGGCGCTCTTGCTCGCCCAACGGGGGCAGCATCCCCGACTCGCGCATCAGAAAACGCACCTTGGCCGTTACCGACAGTTCGGCATGCAGACGCACGTAGCAGATGATATCGAAATAAACCAATGGCGGAAACGAGGCTTTGACCGACTCGAGGAAAATGCCTGTCGGCGTATGGATCAGCTGTCCGCGTTGGATCGACTGGAATAGCTGTATCTGCTCGTCGAGCCCCCTGTCGAGCCAGCGGTGAATCATATCCACATCGTAGAAGTAGGTCCATGCCAGCAAACCGCCCATCACACTCAGCACGCTCACAAACTGCATGACAGGATTGAAATGCAGCTGGTTATGGCACACGTGCACAGCAATGGCAGCCACCAGCAGCAGGAAGGTCATCACCACATCAAATGGCTTTACCCCCAGTCGCGAGCGCCATCGCTCCGTCTGCCGCACCACCAGCACCAAGCCGGCAGCCACCACGGCACTGCAGCCAATATGTATGAGTGCCACCTCCAGCCCGCGAAACAGCATGGAGCCCAGTCCTGCCTCCTGTCCCAGTACCAGATAGAACAGGTTCTCGAGAATAGAGAACCCGCCACCCACAGCAGCACCGCAGATGACACTATCTATAAAAAACACCATCTGCTTGCGCCCTGCCAGCACCAGCAGCGGAAAAGCCTTCACCCCCTCCTCTACTACCGGGTGCGCGCCATCGGGCAGCACCCCATCCAGCCAGCTGAACAAGCCAAAGCACACCAGTGCCATGAGCATGCCACAGCCCACCAGCAATAGCAACCGGTGCCTGTTTACAAGTGCGAAATGATCAATCTCGTAAACCACCAGTATATATATTATAATAGGTAATAGAGAAGCGATATACTGCATTATAGTAGTTTTAGTGATATCATCAACTCGTTGCCATGCCTGCCGCCAGCAAAGCCTTCGGGGGCAAACAGGTGGCCGAAACCCACCGAGAGTGTCGTCTTCAGATAGTTCACAAACACCAGTTCGGTGCTCAGCTGTAGGCCTGCACTATAATACATCTGATGCTTGGAACCGGGATTCCAGGCCGACAAGCCTGTACCGAAAAGCGAGCACTGTATCCACGTGGGATAGCAGAACAGGGCGCCGAAATTGTTCAGTCGGATGGGGCGCAAGTTCAGCTCGGCAGTGGCTTTGGCATACGAGTTGGCCTGAATGGCATCGATGTCGGCACCTGGCATGGCCAGCGCAGTGCGATATTGGAAAGCATCGCGATAGTCCACACGGTTATTGCGGAATCCGCCCAGATAGGTATTGCCGAACACCGATTGGGCATCGCCGAAGTTATGCCCGGCAGCCGTGCGCAGCCAGAAAGAGGTGTTACGGTCGATGGGCAGCAGCGTTCCGAAATCGCCTGTGGCTTCGATGGATGGATAGAATGTGCCGCCAGCCAGATAGCCATAGCCGCTGATGCCGAGCTGGTAGCCCTGCTCGTTCATCACACCGCCGAGTGATCTGCGCAGCTTCGACACTCTACCGTAGAGTGCTGCTGTCTGCAGCGATTTCACGTCGTTCACCGCTATCTCCTGATACATGGGCAGTGCATCCATGTCGCCATAGGCATCCACCGAGAATCCCCACTCACGGGTGTAGGGGCTTATCATACTATTCGTGTAATCGTAGGACAGCCCCACCGTATAGCCCTTACGACTGGTACGTCTCGGACCGAACAGATCGTAAAAGTCGGTGTGGTTCCAAGCCGCCTTCAGCTTCCAGAAGTAGTATTGCCACTCCAGGTCGGCGTGCAAGCGGTTCTTCCAGGGGTTGTGGCTCCATGGCGATACGCCCAGCGAGAGACGGATACTGCTCAGACCGACGGGATCGTTCACAGCCAAGCGGTAGCCCAGCACCGGTGTGACATGATTCCAACTATCGGCATCGGTAAAGCCAGAGATGGTGGGATAAGCCCCTGCAAAGCGCATCTCCTTCAGCACATGGTAAGGGGTGATATGGTTGTAAACATCGCCAAACTCGATTCTGGGCAGCGAGTCGTGCAGCAAGCCCACCTGTTCGAGTGCGTCGCGGTTCTGCTCGTAGGCCGCCTGACCATACAGCTGTATGGCATTGGCATCGGTCACCACCTGGCGTTTCAGTGTTACCGGTCGCATACCGTCGCGCTCAAACTGCAGCGCCAGCAGCTGTCCGGGCTGTATTTCGAGCGGAGCAAACAGTCCGATAGTGGCATTGGTAAGCATCTCCATCTGCCGGGTGGCGATGTTGATTTGCCAGAGGTTCGACACACCGGTATAGTAGCTACTGCCCACGAGATACTGATCGTCGAGCGAAAAGCGGAACTGTCCCAGGTTGGCATCGCGCCACGTCACCAGTTCGACAGGTTTGAAAATGGCCTGCGCCAACTCTTGGGTGTTAAACAGCAACAGGGTGTGTTCGCCGTTGTCGCCCTGTCGGGTCATCGACAGCCAGGTGCCATCGTGACTCACATCGACATCAAACACACTCACGCCAAACGGGAATGCATAGATGGGCTCGATGTTCTCCAGGTTGCTATCCAAACGCACCACCGTTTGCGTGCCGCCGTTTGAGAGCAGGCCGTACATGCAGTCGTGCGTGTTATCATAAACGATGTTGCCGATACGCTGGTAATTCTTGCGCTTCACCACACGGTTCTGCTGCAGGTCGTACACCTCCAGTCCGCGCCATTTACCATTGTTGGTGGTATAGATGATGCGCTGATGGCGCGTGTCGAGGGCCACGTAGGCAGGATCGTAGAGCATGGGGCCATTCAGGTTGTGCAGTTTGCGCAACTCGCCTGTGGCCAGATTGATTTCGGCGATATGTGCCAACTTGCCTGGGGCATTCATGGCTGCGTAGGCCTTCCCGCTCACAGAGTCGTACACCAGCGGCGACACCGAGCCCAACGGCTTGGATGTGACGGGCGTTGTGGGTGTGACGGGATACTGGCGGATGGCAGCCAGATTGGCCTGCTGATGGTGCAGTTCGTCCTGCTTCCAGTCGTCCCACACCTTGCGCAGCGGCTGACCGTAGATTTTCTTGAACTGACTACCGAAGAACGTACGACTATCAGCCGTACGATTGTAAAAGGCAATCAGTTTGTCGTAACCATAGTTTTTGGTGAGATAGTTCACAAATCGCGTACCATACAGATAGGCGTTGGCCCCCACTTGGAAGTCCATGGTAGAGCCTTCGGTTTCGAGTCCCACCACCGAGAAGAGTTTTTCGCCATCGGCGATGATACTGCGAAAGTACATCTCGTCGTAGCCACCGAGTGCGCGCCCTACGCCTCCGCCAAGCCATGTTTCCATAAAACAGGCGATACCCTCGTGATACCAGCGGGGGGCATACCAGCGCGGCACGCACAGATAGCTCCACAGGGCCGAAATGGGTTGGGTATTATCCGTACACACCTTCGTACCAAACAAACTGCGCCAGTGCTTGTCGCGCAGATTGTATTTATCGGTCATCACGGTGTGGGTGTACTCATGCTTGAACAGCTGGCGGTATCGCTCGCCCGATGGCGCCACATAGTACGACATGTTGAGCGGTGCCATACCAATCTGGATGATCGACCGTGGCAGTGGCGTGGCTCCGCCGTTACCATCGTCCTCCCAGTCGGTCAGCAGCAGCAGTGGTGCTTCAGACTGATAAACCGAGTCGGTGGTCCATATCTGCTGATGCAACGCCTTGCCCAACTGAAAGTTTCGCACCATGTGAGGGATGTAGCGCGAAAGGTTCTTATCGAAGAACACCAGTGTGACTTCGTCGGTACGATACTGGAAATAAGTCTGATTCTGCCCCCGAGTCAACATCGGGAACAGAATCAGCATCAACAAGACAATACGTTTATACATGCTATGATTACGCACCGTATTGTGAGTTCTATGGTTCAAATTTAGGTCTAGGTATCTTACCTAAAGCCGTTTGGCCGATAAAGCCATTAAGCTGGTTGGGCAGTTTCCAATTCAAAGCAGCGTTAGTCTGGTTCATCAGGGCAGTATTAAAGATGATAACATTCAGTTTTTCACTGCTAAAGATCATGCCCAGTTTCTCGCTATTTCGTGGTATACGACTATTAATCATCTTAGAATTCAGGTTGGTGCTCATACGCAGTTTATTGCAGATCAATGTGTTCAAGAACATCACCTTCTGTGTAGCATCGGCATGAGCACCGAGTGCGGCCTCGGCCTTTTCTGATGTCAGCAGATAGCCCTTTTCATCAAGCGCCTTTGCATCTTCTTTATTAGCTTCGAGAGCAGCGGTCAGCTTCTGATAGTCAACCCACTGGTCGCGCACCAGCTTCAACTGGTCGCTACCCTTGGCATTGGCCAGATACTTGTCGGTAGTCTCGATAAATTGGTCGGCCAGTGCATTCTGCTTCTGCAGCTGGGTGTAGGCCAGCGAGGCATTGATGGTGTTCTGAGTCAGTTCGGGGCACTCCTTACCGCTCAGAACTTCGTCGAGGTTCTTGCCAGCCTCTTTCAGCTGTGCATTCACATTGTTAACCATTCTGCCCACCTCGTTCATTTTCTGAATCAGCGGTGCATACTCTGGAATCTCGCCAGCCACCTGGTTCGACAGGTCAACCAGACTGGCAAACTGCTCAGAGCGTAACTGCATCAGAGCATAGGCCATCACCTGCATTTCCTGATATGCCGAATCGGCCTTCAGCAACTCTTCCAAATTAGTTAGCTTCTCGGCGTCGGCCTCACGAGAGAAACGGGCCACCTTACCAATGTCGCCTTCGGTTTTACTAACGTCAACAGGCCAATTGATAAAATTCGACAACACAAATCCTGCAACAACGACTACTGCTGCAACACTTAGGATAATTAACGTTTTTTTCTTCATAATTATATTGCTTTAGGTTATATGGCTGCAAATTTAAACAAAAAAATGATACGGTGCAAGTTTTTTAGGAAAATTACACCTTATTATTAATATAAAGTTAATGCCCCGCCGCAATAACCATGTGAATGGTCCGCGGCGGGGCGCTTTTTTTTAACTGTAGCACTGTAGCGGTGTAGCAAAAGTGTTGCGCCCAGGCAACATAATTTCATAAAAAGTGTTGCTCACAGGCAACATTTTTAGCAAAAAGTGTTGGTTGTATGCAACATTTTTATTATCTTTGCCCCCAACAACAATAATACATACGATTATGTGCACAATAACATTAGAGTATAATCCAAACAACGCATTAGCAAGGCGCAAACTAGCAGCCCTGCTGGCTACAGGTTTGTTTGCCAAGAAGGACTACATTCCTTATAAGCCTAATGCTGAAGAAATAGAGGCGCATAAAGAGTTGAGAGATGCTGTTATGAGTCATTCGCGTAAAAGTATGTCCAAAACTATTGCCCGTTACGTATGAAATACCATCAGAGAGATATTGTAGAAGTATCTTTTTTATTTCCAGATGGAACTTTCAAGCCACACCCTGCTATCATCGTTTCGAACGATGGTCTGCAAGAGGATGAGGATGGAATGTTTTATCTCGTACTTATTACATCAAACGATTGGATCAACCCGCAGTATTCTTACCCATTAACCGACGAAATGATTATTGGCCACAAATTTACCAAACCCAGTCTGGTAAAATGCCAGATTATTGCAGGATATGTTGAACGTGACGTAGTTCGTAAATTAGGCTCGATAAAAGAAACATACTTCAACGAAATAGTTGATAAAATTGTAGAATCAATATTTTAACAATCATACAAAAAAAATCCCCCTCGCCGATGGTTCAGCGGGGGGATTTCTTTTCTACATGCCCATGCACGAGGTGGTGCCGAGGGCCGTTACTATCGCCGTTGCGATACTGGCAATCATCTGGATGATGAATTTCAAAGTCTCTTTCTTGCTCATAACTCAATTATTATTTTTTATTTTTCTATTTTTTTATTTTTAAAATTGGGCGGGGCTTTCGCCCCAACCCTTAGTCGCCGTTAGGACCGTCATAGTTGCCACCTGATGGAGTGTTGGGGTCGGTGGTGCCATTCTCCTCTCCCTGCGAGGGGGTGTTGGCGTTTTCAGGGTCCTCGATGGCGCCGCTGTCACCACTGGTCACGCGCTTCAGTACGGTACCGTCCTCGTCAAGACAGGTGATCTGGATGCTGGTGTTCTTCAGCTCGTCCTTCACATCCACCGATGGGGTGAACACGATGCGACGGGTGGTGATGAGTGCGGTCTTCACGTCGTCGAGCTTCTCAACGGCCTTGGCGCGCACACCGAAACGCATGGTTCCCAGTCCTGGCACGGGCACGGAGTGACCCTCGGTGGCCCAGGTGCGGATAACGGCGCCTGCCGACTCCCATGCGGCCTTGATAACTCCAACCGAGATGCCCGAGTGGGTGGCTGCCTCCTGAAACACCTTCTTCTCGGCAATGCTCGAATACAGGTCGGGGCGCATCACGAAACGCTTACTGGGGTTCTTTCCGATCTTAAGCTGTCGGCGCTGTGCAATTACTTTGATACTCATAGTTTTTAGAATTGAAGAATTGAAAAATTGAAGTTTTTAGGAAAATGTTTATTTTTTTGTTTTTACATTTTTACTTTTTCATGAGTTCGGGTTCGGGCGGGTATTAATTCTGCAGGGTGCTACAATTAATGGTAGCAATTGTTACTATTAATCTTCGCACATTTCAGGATTAATGTCGCCCTCAAGCCTCCCTCATTTTTACAGTGCAAAGGTACGATATTTTCGTTGCGGTTCACGAACACCCGGTGACATTTTTGCAAAAAAATGCTCTCTTGCGCCCTGCCCTCGCCCGCTACGCGCTACAGTGCTACAGTTAGATTTCGACTCATCGCACACTAAAATTTACTTCTATATTTATATATAAATATAGGCACTAACGTTACCATCCCCCACCCCCGCACATCTAACTGTAGCACTGCAACGCGTAGCAAAAAAAATGGGATATCATCCTTACACCCCATAAAATACTTTGTAATGGGAATAGCCGCCATCATTTTTTTGAGGCTTTATTCATAAAAAAATGTAATCCCTAAATTTTTCTGCATGATTGTGCTGGAATTCGAGGGATTCTTTGTATCTTTGCAACCGTTTCGGTAGAATGGTCGGCTGGAACTAAAAACCAAAAAGAACAAAAAACTATGGACATATCAATCTCTGAATTCAACGAACTTACAGAAAAACGAAGTTTATTAATGCTGCGCATTGCGGAGTTGGAACGCAGTGCGCAGGAAAAAGACATGCTGCTGAAACGAAAGGATGAGCAGATTCTCCAACTAACTGAAGAAAACGCTAAACTAACTTCACAAAGCAATTCGCTAAACATCCAGAACCAGTATCTGCGTAACATGCTCTATCTGTCGGTTGAGCGTGTTAAGGAGTTTATGCAGCATGTAAAGGGTATGATGAACTACTCGTTTTTACGCACTTTTTTGGAGTGGACTACACCCGAAAAGTATCGTAATGAACAGCTGGCACTGTTGAACGAGGTGATGGCTCTGCCCGATGAGAAGTCGCAGATGGTGCTTGAGAACCCCACGTTCCAGGGTCCGATGTATGATGTACATGATAACGACGAGGTAAAATTAGATAGTTAATATGAAGAAAGAAGAGATGATGGGCGTGACGTTCCAAGGCGACGTGACGTTCCAGGGACCGATGTTTGATATTCACGACAACGAGCACGTACATATCGGCATGCAGAGCGATTCAGACGAGTTGGGTAAGGGTGGCGACCCATCTGTGCCCGATGCTCATGCTATCCACCAAGAGGCTCCTGCCAACGAAGTTCTGTTTAAGTATATACATCCTGCGGTGGCCGACGATAACGAGATGTGGCGCATACACCACGAGGTGAAACGCCTGGTACAACGCTTCGACGTACAGGGAATATGTATGTATCTAAAAGAGATGTGTGAATCTAAAAAACTGCTGATGCCACTGATGCCATCATTAGCTTATGCCGAGTTGGTAAGGATAGGCATGCCCAGTGGCGAAGGCTTTAACGAAAGCACCTTTAGGAGATATTATAAGCATTAGAAAATACACAACACTGCACAATGCTGCACAAACCTAATCAAGTTTAACTAATGCTGCACAGCCTACCTTAATATCCATACAACTTACTGAGAAAGTATCTATCTTTGCACTGTCAAAAATCACTTGGCAGTGCTCTTTTACATATTGCTACACCAACCCGACTCGGAATCGGCCGAGCGGATTATTTCTTTTTTTAGGCATGGCCTAATCATAACATAGTATTAACAATTAAAATTCACACACTATTATGAAAACAACAATGATTATTTCACACACAGAGAACGAGAACCAACACATGATGACTTCGCTGGAAATAGCTGAAGTAACCGGTAAGCAGCACTGCCACATCATGGCGGCCATCCGAAAGATGGAGCCAGCATGGCAGAAAGTTAACCAATCAAATTTTCGATTGGTTGAATATCACGACAAGAAGGGCGAGCTTCGCCCCTGTTACCTGCTCACCAAAACCGAGACGCTCTACATCGCTACCAAGTTTAACGACGAGTCGCGCGCCCGATTGGTTCTGCGCTGGGAAGAACTCGAGCTGGAAAGATTAGGCACGGATTCTTGGACGAGCCAAAATAAACTCCCGACATTGCAGGTTCAGAAAAAGATTCTGGCCATGGCCGACGACATCATCAGTACGGGACTGCGCATGCTGAACGAACCTGCCGAGGACACACTCACTGCCACACAGGTGGCCAAGACGTTTAACATGAGTACACTCGACTTCAATGCTGTGCTGAGCGACATGGGCATACAGTACCGCGCCCACGGTAGATGGTACCTGGCCGAGCACCTGCAGGGTCGGGGCTTCACCGCCGAACGTACACACATCAACTACTCGCTGAAAGGCAAGCGCAAAATCAAGGTGTACATGACGTGGACCATGGCCGGACTGAAATATCTGAACTCACAATTGGGATACCCTAACCTTTGAGACATGAAACATTAACCATTATACTATGAACATATCAGACACACTTTTAGAGAAATTGATGGAGATGGAGGGATGCCGACTGACGGCTTATCGCGACGCCAATGGCACACCCACCATCGGGTATGGACACACACAAGGGGTTCGCATGGGCGACCGCATCAGCGCACAACAGGCACGCGATTGGCTTCGACAGGATGCCAGCCAGGTGATGCGCCAGGTGCGCCAACTACACGTGGCACGCACCGAGGCTCAGCTTGAGGCACTCACATCGTTTGCCTTCAACGTGGGCATCGGCCGACTGAAGCAATCCACCCTGCTACGCACCATCCGGCAAGGTGGCAGCAAGCAGGCCATCCAGCGCGAGTTTAAGCGATGGGTATATGCTGGCGGTCGCAAGTTGCCAGGCTTGGTAGCCCGCCGCCAGTGGGAGGCCACCCGCTTTTTCGAACCCAGCTTTGCCACCGACGATGAAATCATCGACCGAGTGTAAACATCAAAGATTAAACATTAAAGCTATGAGCACACACATGATTTATTTGAAGGATGGGGCGAAGATGATGCGCCCCGTGACCACCCGCGCAGAGTATATGGCTCTGCGCGGCAGTAACGAACAGCAGCAGTTGATGAACGCCATCCGCAGTGGCAACGAAAGTCTGAAGCACCGACTGGTGCAGATGAACTACAGCTGTCTGCCTAATGCCGACGGCACGCTGAAGGGTAGCACGCGCATGAGCGACACCGTGGGGATGGACATCGACCACCTTTCGGCCGACGAGATGCCCGTCGTTCGCGAGCGCATACTGGCCAAGAAGGATGAGCTGGGGCTGCTGATGCTGGAGGAGAGTGCCCGCGGTCAGGGCTACCATCTGGTGTTTCGTCGCCGACAGCACATGTCGCAGGTAGAGAATCTGCAATGGGCAGCCAATCTGCTATCGGTGGCCTACGATGCCCAGGCCAAGGACATCACCCGCGTGTTCTTCACCACCGGCACCGAGCAGCTTATCTACCTGGACGACGCCATCTTTGCGAGCGAAGAGGTTTTAGGCACGGATTCTTGGACAAGCCAAGCGGCAAGGCCGAGCGTCACGGATTTACACGGATTAAGTAAATCCTCGGATGATAATCCGTGCCAAGAAAAGGATTACAACGGCATGGCTTTCTCGGATATTATCGCGAAGTATTGGGAGCTGTATAACGGGGGGAAGCTGCCGGTGGTAGGCGATAGGAATGCACTCACGTTTGAGTTGGCCGTAAACCTGCGCTCCATCTGCGGCTATAGCATGGAGGGACTGCAAACCGTGGTGCCCAACTACTGGGCGCAGCCCGATGGCTCGTGCACCGATGCCGACCGCAACGAATACCTGCACACACTGGAAAACGCACTGAAAGAGCCCCGACGCGGCATGCCCCTGCGAATGAAACAGGTGCTGCAAGCACTGAAGGAACAACAGGGCGTGCGCGCCTGCGGCGGTAGCATCAGCACCCCCCCACCCTTGCCCAAACGACTGCCACCGCTGATACGACTGCTCACCCGCAACGTGCCGTGGTTCTACAAACCGGCGGTGGCCAGCGCCGTGTTTCCTGCTCTGGGTGCCCACCTGCATGGCGCCAAGTTCCGCTACTGGGACAATGTGGACCACGAGGCCACGTTTATGAACCTGTTGGTGGGTCGCCAGAGTGTGGGTAAGGGCTCTATCAAAAAGCCCATCGAGTTTATTATGGACGATATCCGCCAGCGCGACCTGTTGGGCCGTCAGCGTGAGGCTGAGTGGAAACAGAAGAACCCCACCGGCAAACAGAAGAAGGACCCGCGCCCACGCGACATCTGCATACAGATGCTGATCGACAACCTGACCGATGCCGTGTTCAACCAGCGCGTGGTGGATGCCCACAACAACGGCGAGCGCTATATCTACACCATCGTGGACGAGGTAGAGGCCTTGAAAAAGGTGACATCGAGCCACAAAGCCGACGAGGTGGGACTGCTGATTCGCAAGGCTTTCGACAATGCCATGGCAGGACAGGAGCGCGTGGGTGCCGACAGTGTGTCGGGCATTGCCCCGCTGCGCTGGAACTTCAACGCCAGCACCACGCCACCCAACGCACGAAGGTTTTTCAGCAGGATGGTGAACGACGGAACCGTGAGCCGACTCGACGTGGCCACCATCATCCGTGCCAACGACGATGACGACGAGGCGCCCATCCTGGGTATCTACGACGAGGCGTTTGCTGCCGAGCTGAAGCCTTACATCGACCGGTTGGAGGCAGCCCACGGACTGATAGAGTGCCCGGCAGCCCGCCGACTGGCGCTCGACATGAAACAGGAGAATGCCGACACCGCCCGTTTGTACGAGAGCGAGGCCTATCGCGTACTGTCGTACCGTGCCAACGTGATAGCCTGGTTGAAGGGCATGGTGCTCTACGTGGCTCACGGCTACAAGTGGGACAAGACGATAGCCGAGTTTGTGCGCTGGAGCGAGCAGTACAACCTGTGGTGCAAGATGCTGTATTTCGGTGCCCAGTTGGAGAAGGAGCTGACCGACGAGCAGGACCTGCAGCGCCACTCGGGGCCGCAGAACCTGTTGGCCCTGTTGCCCGATGAGTTCACGCGCGAGCAGTATCTGCAGATGCGCCAGCAAGCCGGTCGGCCCGGTCCCGGCGACAGTACCCTGCGTGCCTGGCAAACCCGCGGCCACATCGCCTACGACGAAACCTCAGCCCGATACGTTAAGATTAATCATTAAAACAAAATGGAACACATTGATAACACACAAGAAACCTTTGTGGCGATGTGGCGACTGCTGCGCCGCACTCGCCGCTACTGCCGACTGCACTGCAAACGCTTTTGCGTGCGCCGCGTTCTGAAATTATGGTTTGGTGGCGAGGCCACCCCCGAGTTTATCTGGCAAGTATGCCACAACTGCAAACTGGCTGGTTGGGACGAGCTCCCACCGCCAGCCCTCTTTCCACGACCACACCGCGATCTGCTGCGCGCCATCGTGGCCGCACGCACCGGCATCAGCTACTACCAGATAGACCTGACAGCCCTCGACGCCGCCTATTCTATCGCCTACCCAAAAAGCACACCACTCAACATCAACAAGAAAAAGCGGATACATCAGTCGGTCGGCTATAAAGCATTCGACTAATGATGTTGGGACAAGGCCAAAAGCAATCCCCCCGCAGCCCTGTCACAGGGCGGGCGAGGGGATCTCGGTTTATTTAAAGAGAGATTGATCAGAATCTTCTTTGAATAGTCGGGGGTCACTCAGGAACAAACTCATCGTAACCGTAGCCAAGGCTACCAGCAGATACGAAGTATTGTACCCAGAAGTAGCAGTAACCGTTATCGTACATCTGGTTGTCCAGATAGTCGTCTGAGTTCTGCCAGGTGGCCACGTCGCGGATGCTAACATCGCCATATTTGCCGTAGGTATAGCCAGTGGGCTGTGCAGCCACGCGTACCACCTCAAAGTTGCCATCAGCATCAGTACCTTTAGTACCTGTACCGGTGAACTTGAGTGAGTAACCAGGGTTGAATGCATCTTTGATGCGATACAGGCCATCTACGTTTGCACAGTACTGCAGTGTGGCTGGCGATGACTCCTTGCCAGAAACGTTTGTCTTTGAATAGTAATAGGTGCCAGTGGCAATATCGCGCCAGTCAAGTCCCTTGAAGGAGGTCTCGGTAGAGTACTTAGTAGTGCCCTTGACGCCTACCACAGTGATGATGTAATCGCCCATCATATCAGTAACAGTAAGATCAACAGGATTGCCAGCCGACAGGTTGTCAACCTTCTTGCCATTGCTTACTACATAGTCGGCATAAGCCTCGGCCGACATGTTGCGACCGGTCTTTTCCTCTGCTTTCTCTGCCAGGTAATAGGCTGCCTCAACAGAGCTGTTGGCGGCTACACGGATAATGACGTCGTTGTCGGCACTCAGAGGGAGCTGGGCTTCATACTGATATACTGTAACAACAGGCTTGCTGTCGGTTCCAGGTTCTGTTCCGCTCTCCTCAGAGCATGCTGTGAAAGCAAGTGCTCCGATGAAGGCGAACATGATGTTATAGAAATATTTTTTCATTATCTTTTTTATTTAAGTGATATAACATGATTTTACCAAGCAAATGGATCAGAGTCGCCTGACAGTGGCTTTGGTGTCTCGTTGTTTGTACAAGCCGAGTTGTTGTTGGTCTCGCTCTGAATGATACAGAGGTTCATCCAGTTTGGAGTATTTTGTATGTTCCACTGATAACCGCTTACGTGGTTGGTACCTGCATAGCTGCGGATGATACCCTTCTGCAGACGCTTGATGTCGAAGGTTGCGAAGCCCTCACCCCAGAGCTCTACACGGCGCTGCCACCAGCACTCGTTCTGGAACTTAGAGGTAGCTGTGTTGTAGTAAGCCTCGTTGTGAGTGCCATACTCATAGTTGGCGTCACGGGTCTTAGCGAAAGCTGTGAGCAGCTCAATACCGCGTGCCTCGTTCTGCATACCGGCTGCCTCGGCCTCAATCAGCTTCATCTCCTCAACGCGCATCAGAGGTACTGCTACAGTGAAGGCGGTGTACTGGTTTTCGTATTCGCCATCCTTAGGACGGAATTTGATTTCGATGCAACCAAGGTTTCCACGGCTTGATACCTTTGTACCTGTAGTGTAAACTCCTTCTGGGTCGCCTGTGTAGGCTTCCAGTGCCTTAATAGCGTCAGCCTTGCTCATCTCGTCGAGTGCAGGGTCGAGGAAGCACATGCGGCGGAAGTCGGTAGCAGGGATAGTGCTGAACAGGTGAGAGTCGATACGCTTGGGGCCTACGTAGTTGGCTGAATAGCCGCAACCAGAACCGCTAACTTCGATAATCATCTGAGAGCCCCAGCTTGAGTCAGCGTCGTTCTCAGTAATGTTAGGATCGCTCGGGCGGAATGTCAAACCGAACATCCATGAAGCGTTTGGCTTGTTGAAACCGTCCGTCTTAGACAGATACTGGCTCTCGGTCATTACTTGATAGCCTGTCTGAGCCTGCTTAGCATACTTCTCGGCATTAGCCCAGTCTTCCATAGTCAGATAAGCGCGTGCTTTCAGACCATATACCACTGATACGTCGGGAGTATAAACGTCGGTGCGCTTGTAGTCGGCAAGTAGCGTCTCTGCCTTGTCAAGGTCTGACAGGATGAGGGCGAAAATCTCCTTGTTAGTTGCACGTGGGTTATTGGTAGCATCGGCAGCCGAAGTCTGTTCGGTGATGATGGGCACTGTAGCAGCCTCAGGATTCTTGGCGTATGTCTCAGGGGCATACATACGAGCCAGGTCCATGTAGAACATGGCGCGCATAGCATAAGCAATACCTGCTCCAGCCTTCTGGTCGTTTGCGGGATCCTCGCCTGCGAGGCTCAGTACGGTGTTGCAGTTCTTAATCCATCCGTAATAATAGGTCCAAGGCAGCTGACATACAGCATAAGTTGGGCCAAGGCCAGTACCGCAAGAGTACCAAGTGGTGTACCATTCAGAACCACTGGTCTCTACAGCGATATCCTGTCCCATTACGTCGCGCTGCAGAAAGAATGAAGGATAACCGAAGTCCCATGGATAATGGCTGCTTCCGCTATATGTAAACTCACCATTTAATGAGCTTGTCAGCGAAGAAACGAAATTGTTGAATGCACCTGGAGCGTTAGCCGCCTGATCCTTGGTGACAGTGCTCGACTGTGGATCAATTTCCTTGATGCAGCTGTTTAAGGTTGTTACCGTAGTAAGAGCCAGGGCTGCAATGTATAATATTGATTTTTTCATATAATAGTCTCCTTATTGATTCATGTTTCATATTAGAAAGATACCTGGATACCCCCCATGATAGTACGCATCAGAGAGTAAGCTGAAAGCGACTCGGTTGATCCGTAGTCATAACGTGGGTCAAGACCCTTACGTGCGCTCCAGAAGCAGAGGTTCTCACCGGTAGCGTAAACGCGTACTTTGTCGATGCCGAGCTTAGAGATAAGTTTCTTGGGGAGGGTGTAACCTACAGAGAACGACTGGAAGTTCAGATAAGCAGCGCTGGCCAAGAATCGGTCGCAAGTAGCTACAGTGTACTGGTCGCCGTACTGGAAGCGAGGAATATCTGAGTTGGTGTTGGTGGGAGTCCATGACTTCAGCAGGTCTACATGGAGTGCAGAGCCGGCATCACCATTGTCAACCCAGTTGCTCATGTAGCTGGCGTACTGACGGTCGTAGATCTTACCACCAATCTGGTAGTCGAAGTTTACGTTTACGTCAAAACCGTAAGCTGTCAGAGTTGTACCGAATCCACCATAAGCCTTAGGAAGCATTGACTTGCCTGCGTAGCGGGTGGCCTCACCAATCTGTGTGGTTGTGCCCGACTTATTCTGGCCAGCCTTACTTGTGTTGTTAGTGATGGGGTTGCCATCAGCATCTACCTTACCACCGGCAGGTGAGAGTTCTGCGTCGTACCAGTAGAGGGCCTCACCCTTCTCGTTTACACCAGCATAGCTGTACATGAATGGGCAGTAGAGTGAACCACCTTCCTCGTACCACATCTGGATAGAACCGTTTGAGGCACCACTGCTTACAGGAATCCATGTCTCGGCAAAACCACCGTTTACGGCAATCTTTGTCTCAGGGAGCTTCAGAATCTTCTCCTTGTTGTGAGCGATGTTGAAGTTGGCGCTCCAAGTCAGATTCTTTGTACGGATGATGTCGCCGCTCAGGGTCAACTCGATACCAGTTGAACGCTTGTCACCGATGTTGCCATAGTAACCACGTGCGCCAAGGCTCTCAGGTACTGACAGCCAGAACAGCAGGTCGGTGGTTTTCTTGTTGTAAACCTCAAGGCTACCAATAATGCGGTTCTTGAAGAATGCGAAGTCAACACCAACATTCAGTGATGTAGTAGTCTCCCATGTGATATCGGGGTTACCGATACGGTAGAACGAAGGAGTCATCTGTGTGGTTGACGATGGAGAAAGGCTGTACAGGTCGGTGTAAGCCCAGCTTCCGATACCATCGTTACCTGTCTGTCCTAATGAAAGCTTAAGCTTCAACTGGTCAACCCAGTCGGCCTTAAAGAACTTCTCCTTGTTGATAAGCCAACCTGCACCAACGCTCCAGAACGAACCCCAGCGGCTGTCCTTTGCGAAACGTGAAGAAGCGTCACGGCGGAATGAAGCATCTGCGAAGTATTTCTCATCGTAGTTGTAGAGTACACGGCCGAACCATCCCTCTACATTATATTCAGTGGTATATGAACCAGATTTGTACTGCTGGTTGGCAGCTGCGTTAATCTCCTTGATATCTGGCGAGAAGAGTCCTTGAGCAGTGGCAGTGAGATAAGTGGTCTTGGTATCATAATACTCATGACCAATGGTAGCAGTTACAGTGTGAAGTCCGAATGACTGGTTGAAATTCAGAGTCTGAGTGTGGTTCTGGCGATATGTGTCAGTCTGGCTCTTGGCAATCTCGCCGTTTACACCTGCCTTAGGACCATAGAGCTGGCTCTCGTAGTCAGAGTAGTTTGAGTGTCCCCAGTTAATGTTGCTGGTAGCGTTGAAGCGCAGCCAGTCGGTAAACTTAATGTCAACAAGTCCAGTAGCGTTCAGCTGGTTACCCTGACTGTTAACGTCGTTGTAGAGGTTGCTGCCAAGAGGGTTACCAGTCTGCAGGAATGCACGTGGGTTAGGATAGTCCTGACCAGGACGACCATAGTCGTACTGGGGGTTTCCGTTAGCATCGGTACGGATAACTGGCTGACCTGTTGCTGGGTCAATCACACGTACGTAGATAGGATAAATAGGAGCAATACGGCTGGTGTAGTAGCTCAGGTTGGTAGAGCCCAGCTGATACTCGTCGTTATTAGGATTGCTGATAGTCTTGCTATGAACATAGCCTACGTTGGCACCTACACGCAACCATTTGGTCAGGTCGTAGTTGGCCTTCAAACGAGCAGAGAAACGGTCGAAGCTTGAGTTGTCGATAATACCGTCCTCCTTCAGATAAGCTGTAGAGATGTAGTAGTCGCTCTTGTCGGTACCACCGCTCATGTTTACTTCGTATTCCTGACGCATACCAGTCTTGTAGGCCTGGTCGTTCCAATCGTCGGGCTGATACCAGTAAGTCTCGCCAGTATCGGTGTCAACCTGCTTATATCCTAATGTAGCTGCAGAATTGAGTTTACCATCCAGACCGATGAGCTGCTGACCGTCGGGCACAGTGTAAACCTGATAGCCCAGGGCTTCGATCAAGTGCTTGTTGGCATTTAGATTAGCTGTAGCTGCATTCTGTCCTTGCTGGTAGAAGTAGTAATTGTACAGTCCGGCATAAGCCATCTCGTAGTACTTACCTGGGTCAGAAATCTTGTCGTACTCCTGTACGGCACGGGTGTTAGCTCCCCAACGCACGTTTACGTTAATCTTTGGAGCCTGCTTGTTACCCTTCTTTGTGGTAATCAGAATAACACCGGCAGCACCACGGGCACCGTAAAGAGCAGCCGAAGCAGCATCCTTCAGTACGCTTACCGACTCGATGTCCTCCTGCGAAATGTTGCTCAGAGAAGCGCTGTAAGGAGCACCGTCAACAATTACCAGAGGGTCGGTGTTGGCATACATAGATGCGATACCACGGATATTAATTTTTCCTTCCTTTGCACCAGGAGCACCTGATCCACCACGAATCTGCAGACCGGGAACCGATCCTGCAAGGGCGTTAGCAACGTTGGTTGTTACGTGCTGACCGAGGCTCTCTGCATCAACTGTGGCTGCGGAGCCTGTGAATGACGACTTCTTCTGCTGACCGAAGGCTACTACAATAACCTCATCAACCATCTGTGCGTCGGCCTTCAGGAACACGCGCATGCCGTTCTTGGCCTTAACGGTCTTGCTTTCGAAGCCCAGGTAGCTGATCTCCAGCTGATCCTTGCCAGCTGGCAGGGCTACATTGAATCGACCATTCACGTCGGTAAGCATACCTGTACTGGTACCTACCACCTTAACGGCAGCACCGATGATGGGCTGGCCGTCTTCCTGTGAGAGTACTGTACCAGAAACCTTTGTCTGTGCCAGCGCTGCTCCTACACACAGGAACAAGCTGACGAAAAACAACGTTAGTCTTTTTTTCATAAAATTCTCTCTCTTTTGTTAATTATAAATGTTAAAACTAAATTATTCTATCGCGCGTACATTATTATTGCACAGTTAGGTGGCGTAGTTGTGACACTTTGCACCGTTTTTTGCACTTTCTGGTTGCAAAAATAATGCATATGATTCTAAAAAACGAATAAAATTATAAAAAAGACACATTTATTCTTTATTTTTTAACTTTTTTCGGCGCCCAATTGATATAAATCAACGAAAAGCACATATATGAGCTAACATGAAAGCAGAATATTGATATAGCTTACAGTTTGATATTAAACTTGCCTCTATAATGCAAGTTTAAAACCTGTTAAGTTTCCAAAGGCTTAGAATATTAGTTCACAAATTGTGAACATAAAACCAATGTCTAAAATTAATCTTTCTGCACTCGACTAAGAATCATATGACTGGCCTGAGCCAAACGGTTATCGTTAATATCCTTGATATATGTGAGGGTGGTTCGAGGATTAGAATGTCCTAAGGCCTTTGATATAACAGGTAGTTCAATATTATAGCCATAGGCGATACTAGCCCAAGTGTGGCGGGCTGTATAAGAGGTGAGACGGCTCGTCAATCCGGCCTTTTTGGCAATAGACTTCAAGCTACGATTGTAGCTATTCAACTTTTTCAGATATTCTTGATAAGCTATTTGAGGATTGAGAGAATTAAGAAAAGGGAAAATATATTCACTATCTGAATGGTAGCGCTCTATAATCTCCAACATGCATGGCTCTATAGGAACAACAACGCGCTGCCCCGTCTTATGACGATGATAAACCAACTGGTTGCCATATATCTGCGAACGCCGTAGAAAAGCGACATCCACAAATGGCATTCCCATTGCATAATAACAAAACAAGAAAATATCGCGCGTAAGGGTTTGAAACGAACCTGGGCGAAGCTTGAGCCGCTTGATACTGATGATGTCAGTCTCAGCAATCGCTCTCTTTTCGGTTTTTACACGACCAGTATAAATGCCATCGAAGGCATGTTCCTTACTATTTATATCCATTCTATTCAGTAAAGCCCTGATAGAGCGCA
This sequence comes from Xylanibacter ruminicola, assembly GCA_015060625.1. Lineage (GTDB taxonomy): Bacteria > Bacteroidota > Bacteroidia > Bacteroidales > Bacteroidaceae > Prevotella > Prevotella ruminicola_D. The sequence goes on from SUYC01000006.1 coordinate 102,539, forward strand.
TATAACAAGAGGTCGTATTAATACAAAGATTCTTTGCCCGTAACCATCTTTCAAATCCCTTTATTGTTATTTTGTTAATCTGGTCTATACGAACATCTTGCTTCAGATATTGCTTTAATGCACGCAATGCCGTCTTGTAGTTTTCTAAAGTAGAATAGCTTAGAGAGTCCTTGAGCCGCCCTATTTCTTTAGCAGCAGTCTTCAGGAACATTCCACACGATTTTGCTTTCACTATACCACAATTCATAGCATCACCTCTGTTCACATAGACATTTAACTCAAACTTAATTGTTATACCCATAATATCATCTTTTATAATTGCAACTACAAATATAGTAAAAATGTCACAACTACGCCACCTAACTGTGCAATAATAATAATGTACGCGCGATAGAATTAATTTAGTTTTAACATTTATAATTAACAAAAGAGAGAGAATTTTATGAAAAAAAGACTAACGTTGTTTTTCGTCAGCTTGTTCCTGTGTGTAGGAGCAGCGCTGGCACAGACAAAGGTTTCTGGTACAGTACTCTCACAGGAAGACGGCCAGCCCATCATCGGTGCTGCCGTTAAGGTGGTAGGTACCAGTACAGGTATGCTTACCGACGTGAATGGTCGATTCAATGTAGCCCTGCCTGCTGGCAAGGATCAGCTGGAGATCAGCTACCTGGGCTTCGAAAGCAAGACCGTTAAGGCCAAGAATGGCATGCGCGTTTTCCTGAAGGCCGACGCCCAGATGGTGGACGAGGTGGTAGTAGTGGCTTATGGTACTGCTAAGAAATCTTCGTTCACAGGTTCTGCCCAGAACGTAAATAGCGAGAAACTTGAGCTTCGTCCTATTACCAACGTAACCAAGGGTCTCGAGGGTAACGTATCAGGTGTACAGATGTCATCTGCCTCTGGTCAGCCAGGCTCTGACCCCGCTATCCGCATTCGTGGTTTCGGTTCAATCAACGCAAGCTCAAGCCCACTCTACGTAGTAGATGGTATTCCTTACGACGGTGCACTGAGCTCGCTGAACCCCGCCGATATCGAGAGCATGACCGTACTGAAGGATGCTTCGGCAGGTGCTCTGTATGGTGCTCGTGGTGCCAACGGTGTCATCATGATTACTACCAAGAAGGGTAAGGAAGGTAAGGCACAGGTAACATGGCGTTCAACCGCTGGTTGGTCGAGCCGTGCACTGCCACGCTACAGCCTGGTAAACCAGAAGGACTTTGTACAGCTCACTTACGAGGGACTGCGTAACGAGGCCATCTTCAGCAACGGTATGAGCTGGGATGAAGGTGAGGCTTATGCTCGCAGCCAGATGAGCGCTAACCTTGGTGGTGAGGCTTACAACCCATTCAAGAACTACACATGGGATCAGATCATCGATCCTTCAACAGGTCAGGTTCGTACCGACGCTCAGGCTGCCTGGAACGAGGACTGGCTCGACGCTGTAAAGCGTAACAGCGCTTTCCGTCATGAGCACCAGTTCAACGTTAACGGTGGTACCGAGAAGACCAAGTACATGATGTCGCTCGGTTACCTGAACGAGGAAGGTCTGCTGAAGACTACTGCCTTCCAGCGTTACAACGCTCGTGTAAATGTTGACTCTAAGATTACAGATTGGTTCTCAGCTAACTTGAACACCAGCCTGACTCACTCTATCTCGAACTTCAGCGACTACGATGGAACATCTACCTCTAACGTATGGTATTCTGCTCAGTTCGTATCTCCTCTGTTTCCAATGTACGTGAAGGATGCCAATGGTAACAGCGTACTCGACGAGAACGGTAATCCTCAGCTCGACTACGGTGACAACGCCACCAAGCGTCCCGGTTCATACAACGACTACAACCCACTGGGTGGACTGCTCGACGATAAGGCCGAGAACAAGCGCGACGCTGCCGGTGTACGTGCAGGTATCGTGCTGGGTACCGACGATGCTAAGGCAGGATGGCTGCAGGGGCTGAAACTGGCCGTTAACTTTGGTCTGGACTACAACAGCCGCTACCGCATGCGCTACATGAACATGCACCACGGTAACCAGGCTACTGCCGGCGGTTTGCTGCAGAAGTACAACTACCGCACTCAGAGCTACACATTCAACCAGCTGCTTACCTGGAACCGTTCGTTCGGCAAGCACAATGTTGACTTGATGGCTGGTCACGAGTTCTACGCTTACAAGATGGAGTACCTCACAGCTGGTAAGACAAACCTTGTTGAGGGTATCTACGAGCTGGCTCCTGCTGCTAACATGTACGAGGCCGACTCTTACACCGACAACTACCGCATTAACTCGTTCCTGAGCCGTGCAAACTATAACTACGACGATAAGTACTACTTCTCAGCTTCACTGCGTGCTGATGCTTCATCACGTTTCTTCAAGGAGAACTGGACTGGTACATTCTGGTCGTTAGGTGCTAACTGGCGCATATCTAAGGAGCAGTTCATGAAGGATATCACATGGGTTGACAACCTCTCATTCAAGGTATCTTACGGTGAGCAGGGTAACGACGATATTCTGGACAGCGATGGTTACTCAAGCTACTACCTGTGGCAGAGCCTGTACTCACTGGGTTGGAACAACGGTAACAACATTGGTGCCGTAGTTTCTACACTGGAGACCAAGGACCTCTCATGGGAGAAGAACAAGAACTTCAACATTGGTCTGGAGGGTGCACTGTTCGATAACCTGCTCCGCTTCAGCGTTGAGTACTACAACAAGAAGACCACCGACATGCTGCTGGAGTACCCAATGGCTCTGTCAACCGGTTTCTCTGGTTACAATGCTAACGTAGGTGACATGCGCAACACCGGTCTCGAGGCCGAGTTGACAATTGCTCCATTCCGTCGCGGCGACTTCCGTTGGGATATTACTCTGATGGGATCAACCGTAAGCAACAAGGTATTGAAGCTTACCGAGGAGAGCCCACAGATTGTAAGCGGTGTACGCGTTTACAAGGAGGGTTTGCCTATCCGTACCTACTACGTATCAAAGAGCGCTGGTGTTGACCCTGCTACAGGTGCACAGCTGTACTGGGCCTACGAGAAGGACGAGAACGGCGACATGAAGCCCGGCACCGAGTACATCACATCCGACTACAGCGTAGCCAACGCTTGTAAGTACTACATGGGCAGCCGTATCCCCGATCTGTATGGTAGCCTTTCTACCAACCTGAGCTATAAGGGTATCGACCTCTCGGTACTTACAACCTACTCTATCGGTGGTAAGATTTACGAGAGCCTGTACAGCGGCGCCATGAACATTGCTTACGCTACCGACACATGGCACACCAACTCACTGCGCCGCTGGCAGCAGCCAGGCGACATTACCGACGTGCCTCGTATCGAGATCAACGGTAAGCGCGCTTCTTACCTCGACCGCTACCTGGTAGATGCTTCTTACTTCGCTATCAAGAACATTACACTGGGTTACACTCTGCCAAAGGCTTGGATGACTAAGGCTGGCTTGAGCAACGTACGCGTATTCGCATCGGTTGACAACCTCGCACTCTTCACACACCTTGACGGTATGGATCCTCAGTACAACTTCTCTGGTGGTGTTGACTACTCGTACGTTCCTAACAAGACTTGGACTGTAGGTTTCGAGGTTAAATTCTAATCAAACATCGATTACGAACAAATATATAAATGATTGAAGATATGAAAAAAATATTCAAATATACATTCGTAGGACTGATGGCAAGCAGCATGCTCTTGACCACCTCGTGCTCTGAAGAGCGCATCGAGACAGCTCCCACACGTTCTATGTCGGGTCAGGGTCTGCTGGCCAGCGGTAACGCTGCACTCGTAGCCCTGAACGGTATCTACCGCGAGATGTACACAGCTGGATGGTCAACCACCGGTAACACTCACCAGTGCTTTGGTATCACAGCCTACAACCTGGGTGCCGAGGTAATGGGCGAAGACCACATCATGGGTGCTTCAGGTTCAGGCTGGTTCTGGTACGACGCACTCTACAACGTAAAGCAGCGTTATGCATCAAGCTCATGGCGTAGCTACGACCTATGGTACGCCTACTACAACTGGATTGCAAATGCCAACTACATCATCGCTGCAGAGGAGACCATGGGCGGAACTTCCGAGGAGGTTAACTACGCCATCGGTCAGGCCTATGCCATCCGTGCTTACAGCTACTTCATGCTGTCGCAGTGGTTTGCCCGCACACTGAAGGGTCATGAGAGCGAGAAGTGTGTACCTATCTACACCGAGCCCACAACACCTCAGACCACCGGTCAGCCACGTGCTACCAACGCTGAGGTTTACGCTCAGATCGACAGTGATATCAAGAAGGCCGTTGAGCTGCTGCAGGGTACCGAGCAGAAGAACCCATCGCACATCGGCTATGCTGTAGCATTGGGTATCCAGGCTCGTATCGCTCTGGTTGAGAACGACTGGCAGACAGCCAAGACAGCTGCCAAGGCTGCCATCGAGGCCAGCGGATGCTCTATCCTGCCCGTTAAGAGCTTCACCGGTATGAACAACGCCAATGCCGACAACGTGATGTGGGGTGCAGGCATCATCGCCGACCAGGTTGGTATGTATGCCAGCTTCTTCTCTCACATGGATTTCGAGGCCGACAAGTACGGTTCATCTGCACCAAAGTGCATCAACAAGGAGCTCTATGCTAAGATGAATCCGACCGATCAGCGCCGCGATTGGTGGGTAGCAGGCAAGACAAATGCCGGTCTGGTTCAGGAGAAGTTCAAGTTCACCGATGTTTCTACTTGGATGGGCGACTATGTCTTCATGCGTGTTGAGGAGATGTATCTCACCGCTGCCGAGGCAGAGTGCCGTCTGGGCGAGGAAGATGCGGCCAAGGCTGACCTGATGGCCGTGATGGCTCAGCGCGATCCTGACTACACATGCGACAAGACAGGCACAGCACTGGGTGCTACATCAGCCACAGCCGACGAGACAGGCTCACTGCTTGAGGAAATCCTGATCCAGCGTCGTATCGAGCTCTGGGGTGAGGACGGACGTATGTACACACTGAAGCGCCTGAAGCAGGGCTTCCGCCGTACAGCCGATCAGGGTTGGCCTTCTGCCGCTCTGCTGGCTACACGTCCTACCGACGATCCTGATGCCTACATGAACGTGCTCACTATCCCACAAGCAGAGTTCGACGGAAACGAGAACATGACTCTCGAGGCCGACCAGAACCCTGAAGGCGACTACAAAAAGTAAATAACCCCTCTTAAAGATATTAAACGATTATGAGAATAAATAAGAAAATTTTCGGATTGGCTATCGTAGCCGCCGCCCTTTTCACTTCTTGTAACAAAGATAACGAGGGTGCTATCTACAAAAGCCAGACTAATGCAGGCCTATCATTCACAGCTGCCACACTCACAACAGTGGAGGTTCCTGCATCAAACCCCGTATTCGACGTAGAGATTGTTCGTGGCAATACTGCTGAAGCAGCTACAGGTACTATTAACGCCTCACTAAAAGCTGGCGACAATGAAGTATCAGGCGTTACCGTATCAAGCTATAGCTTCGCTGCAGGCGAGAATAGAACTACTGTTAAGGTTGACATTAGCCCACTGGAGGTAGGTGTGGCTGGTACTCTCACACTCACACTGGCTGATGCCGACGCTTCTGTCGGCGCTATTACAGCCACCACCCTCAAGTGCTCTAAAGCTTATGAGTGGGTATCACTGGGCAAGGGTACATTCCAGGACAACTTCTTCGGTATGGAGAGCACACCTGAGATTTTGAAGGCTCAGGGCTTCGATCGCTACCGCGTCATGGCACCATGCGAGGACTTCCGCGCACAGGCTATCGCCGGTGGTGACGATTGGGCAGCTGCATCATCAGCTCCTTACATCGAACTGTGGGTTGAGGACGGACTCGTATTCTGGAATGACTGGTTTACAGGTCAGAACTACGATGGCGACAAGAATCAGCCCATCATGGCCTGCCATGCATCTGGCTGGAGCAGCATGGCAACTGCCGACTTCTGGCAGCATAGCAAGTTCCTCGATGCCAAGACCATTCAGCTGGCTCCTTACTACTACATCGACGGTGTAGGCGGTTGGAACAATACGCAGAAGGACGGAGTTGTAATCATTACTCTCCCTTAAAAAGGTGATAACATCAATAAAGTGCCGGACACGGGGACTATCCATGCCCGGCACTTTCTAATTAACAAACAAATATATAGAAATATGAAGCACATAAACCTATTACTTATAATGCTGATACAGGTAGCCACAGCCAGTAGCATACCTGCACGTCCAGGCCAATGGAAGCTGATCACCCTCACTAACGGCTCACAGATAAAAGCAGAGCTCAAAGGTGATGAGTTTGCACACTACTGGATGAGTGAAGACGGGAAATGCTTTGCAGAAACCGAAGAACCTGGCATATACCAACCCGCCAACATGACCAAGCTGCAGCAAATAGCCTATGAGAAAAGAGCCATCAGAGCAAATGCACATGCCAAAGGACTGACACGTGCCATTATAGGTGATAAGCATGAACCTTATATCGGCAAGAAGAAAGGATTAATCCTTCTTGTTGACTTTCAAAACAAGAAATTTCAAGACGACCATAAGCCAGAACTCTATAACGACATCTTAAACAAGGTTGGCTTTACAAGCGAACTGGGATTTAAAGGTAGCGTGAAAGACTATTTCCTGCATCAGAGTTATGGACAATTCGAACTCGACTTTGATGTTGTAGGTCCACTTACCATGCCCAAAACTTATGGCTATTATGGTGCAAACACACAAGGCAATGACACCAACCCCGGACTGATGGTGGCCACAGCCTGCGAAATGGCAGATGAACTAGTGGATTTTCACGACTACGATTGGGATGGCGACGGCGAAGTGGATCAGGTGTTTGTGATCTTTGCAGGTCTTGGAGAGGCTGCCGGTGGCGATGTCAATACCATCTGGCCTCACGAGTGGCATCTGCAATATAATGACTATGGCAAGACATTGACACTCGACGATGTGGTCATTGACACCTATGCTTGCGGCCCTGAACTTATTAAGCGTGGCACCACAGACAGTTCTATAGGCATAGAGGGCATTGGCACTATCTGCCATGAGTTTACCCACTGCTTAGGACTGCCCGATATGTATGACACTGGCGGCAACAACTACGGCATGTATAAATGGGACCTGATGTCGAGTGGCAGCTATAACGGCAATAGTTTCTCACCTGCTGCTTATACCAGCTACGAGCGCATGTACTGTGGCTGGAAACAGCCGGTTGTATTACAGAACGACACCGTGGTGACCGACATGAAAGCCCTTGATGACGGCGGCGACTTTTTCATCATCTACAACGATGCCCACCCTGAAGAGTACTATCTGCTGGAGAACCGACAACAAGCCGGATGGGACGCAGATGTACCCGCAAGCGGACTATTGGTACTGCATGTGGATTTCGATGAGGAACTATGGAGATATAATCTCGTAAACAACACAACCTCATACAACGGATACAATAAGCATCAGCGTTGCACCGTGATACCTGCCGACAACAACTTGGCCACAAGCGATGCTGCCGGAGATGTTTACCCGTATGGCGAGAAAGACAGTTTGACCAACCAGTCGCTGCCCAGAGCCGAACTCTACAATAAGAATGCCGACGGCATCCACTACACCAGCAAACCTATCACTAAGATCAGGCTAAACGATGGTGTCATATCATTTACTTTCGAGAACAAAGTGTCAACGGAGGCCACATCAGGCATAAAACCCGTAACAACATTACAAGAAAAGCGTCATTACATCTACGATCTGCAAGGCAGGAACTTAGGTACAAACCCAGCAGTTCTACCCAAGGGTATCTACGTGATAGATGGCGCAAAGGTTGTGAAATAACTCAAACCCCATTTGCAAATAATCAATCTCTCTTTAAATAAACCGAGATCCCCTCGCCGGCCCTGTGACAGGGCTGCGGGGGGATTGTTTTACATACAATGGCAAAAACCACACTTGCATAAAAACTGAATAACAATTTAATACACAAAAGCGGCGTTGCAACCCAAAAATGTAAGACGAACACCAAAAACTACTTCCAAATTGACTTTTTAAGAGCTGCGATAGTAAACGGATGTTAAAAAATAGTACTTATCTGAACATTTTTAATAATTTTATTTGCTTTTTACAACAATATGCACTACTTTTGCAGCCCGTTAGTGACATTTTGGCGCAAAAACGAATAAAAAAGTTATAAACATGCGCCGCGAATAGAGAAGATTGATACATATTAATAAAAATTACAGCAAAAATTTAAAGAGAGATTTATGAAAAAAAGACTAACGTTGTTTATCGTCAGTCTGTTTCTTTTTGTGGGAACAGCGCTGGCACAGACAAAAGTTACAGGTACAGTCATCTCGCAGGAGGATGGTGAGCCCATTGTTGGCGCTACCATCAAGATTGTGGGTGCACGTACTGGCGCCATCACCAACTTCGACGGACAGTTTACTGTAACAATGCCCGAGGGTAAGGACATGATTGAGATTACCTATCTGGGTTGCAAGACCGAGACCGTGAAGGCCGTGAACGGTATGCGCGTTATCATGAAGCCCGACAGCGAAACACTCGACGAGGTGGTTGTTGTGGCCTATGGTACACAGAAGAAATCATCGTTCACCGGTTCGGCCGCTACCGTAAAGGGCGACAAGCTGGAGAAGATGCAGGTGTCAAACCTGGGTAAGGCGCTGGAAGGTGCTGCTGCCGGTGTGCAGATCACATCTACCAACGGTTCGCCTGGTGCCGACGCTCAGATCCGCATCCGTGGTATCGGCTCTATCAGCGCCAGCCAGCAGCCACTGATCGTGGTTGACGGTGTGCCTTACGAAATGTCGCTCAACTCTATCCCCACACAGGATATCGAAACCATGACCATCCTGAAGGATGCTGCCGCTAACTCTATGTACGGTGCACGCGGTTCGAACGGTGTGATCATGATCACCACCAAAAGCGGTAAGACTGGTAAGGTGAACATCAACTTCGATGCCCGCTATGGTTTCAACACCCGTGGCGTGCCTACCTACGACGTGATTACCGACGCTGGTCAGTACTACGAGATGATGTACGAGTCGTATCGCAACAGCTTGGTTGAGCAGATGGGTATGGCCGACGCATCAAAGTATGCTGCCGAACACCTGATCGACGGTAACCTGAAATACAACGTATTCAAGGGCGTGGCCGACAACCAGCTCATCGACCCCACAACAGGTAAGATTAACCCTGCCGCTACACAGCGCAAGTGGAACGACGACTGGAACAAGGACCCATTCAAGCATGGCATCCGTCAGGAGTACAACGCCACCATCACATCGGGTAGCGACGCCACAAAGGTATTCGCATCGCTGGGCTACCTGAAGGACGAGGGTTACATGAAGGGTTCTGGTTTCGACCGCTACAACGGTCGTGTGAAAATCGACCAGAACATCGGCAAGAGCATCCGCGTGGGTGGTAACATCGCCTACTCGCACACCGACTACAAGACTTTCGGCGACACACAGAGCAACTACTCTAATATCTTTATGTTCTCGCAGAACATCGCTCCTATCTATCCTATCTATCTGTATAAGGAAGATGGAAGCCTGTGGCTCGACGACAATGGCAACCGCCAGTACGACTGGGGTACAGAGTATGTACGCCCCTACGCTGCTGAGCAGAACCCTCTGGCTGCTGCCGAGGCTAACATACAGCGCAACGAGCGCGACAACGTCAGCTCACGTGGCTATTTTGAGTGGACATTCCTGAACGACTTCAAGTTCACTGCCAATGTGGCTTACGACGTTTACAACGGCTGGTACACCGAGCTGATGACTCCTATCGGCGGTGATGCCAAGAACGTAGGCGGACGTGGCTACAAGGAGGTGTATCGCAAGGGTGCCCTGAACGTGAACCAGCTGATCGACTGGAACCACACATTCGGTTCGGACCACGACGTGCACGTGCTGCTCGGTCATGAAAACAAGAACGATAAGTATCGCTACTTCTACGGTCAGATGACTCAGTTCTCTGATCCTACAAACCCTGAGTTTGCCAATGCGGCTCAGTATCAGGATATGACCAGCTACTCTTGGGAGTATGCTCTGGAGGGCTACTTCCTGAAGGGTGAGTACAACTACGACGACAAGTACTATCTGACTGCCAGCATCCGTCGCGATGGTAGCTCACGCTTCCACAAGGACAACCGCTGGGGTACATTCTGGGCCGTAGGTGGTTCGTGGCGCCTGAACGAGGAGGAATTCATGAAGGAGATCGACTGGGTTTCGGGTTTGAAACTCAAGGTGAGCTACGGTACACAGGGTAACGACCACCTGCTGGACGAGAACGGACTGGACCTGATTCACGTTTACAGCGACCTTTATGCAGTCAACCGTGTGGACGGTGCTGCTGCATTCAGCAAGTGGCTGCGTGGTAACCCCGACGTGACATGGGAGAAGAGCCGCAACTTCAACGCTGGTTTCGAGGCTCAGCTCTGGAAGCGCCTGAACATCGGTTTCGACTTCTTTATCAAGGAGACACGCGACATGCTGTATCAGAGCCCACTCGCTGCATCTGAGGGTAAGCCAAACTACATCTGGCGCAACGAGATGAACATGAAGAACACGGGTTTCGAAATTGAAATCAGCGGAGATATCATCAAGAACAATACACTGACTTGGAGTGCTTCGCTGAACCTGACTCACTACAAGAACGAGCTCACCAAGCTGCCCGAGAGCAAGCCTGCATCAGAGTTCCCCAACGGTTATCAGGCCGGTCGCTACTGGCGTAAGCTCGGTGGCAGCCTCTACGACTGGTACCGCTACGAGTACGTAGGTGTTGACCCCGAGACTGGTAAGCCACAGTACAACCACTATACTTACAAGACCGACGATGATGGCAACATCATGCGCGATGCCGACGGCAACGAGATCGTGGAGAGCATCGAGAAGGTGAACACCGCATCGGAGGCTACACTGCGCCAGACTGGCAAGAGTGCTATCCCCGACCTGACCGGTGGCCTTTCAACAACTGTTACTGCCTACGGTTTCGACCTGACAGTATCTACAGCCTTCCAGCTGGGTGGCTGGGCATGGGATGCACAGTATGCCACACTGATGAACGCTGGCGACAAAGGTGAGAACTTCCACAAGGATATGCTGAACCGCTGGACTGCCACCAACACCACAAGCAACATTCCTGCACTGAACTTCGGCGACCAGAACGCTGGTATCGACAGTTCATCTGATTACTTCCTGACTAAGGGCGACTACTTCAGCCTGCGTAACGTAACACTGGGCTACACACTGCCTAAGAAGTGGCTCACACGCGCTGGCATCAGCAACGTACGCGTATATCTCACTGGCGACAACATCTGGCTCAAGTCAAAGCGTAAGGGCTTCGACCCACGCTACAGCTTCAGCGGTTACAACCAGTATGCCGGCTACTCGGCCCTCAGCTCTTACTCTGTAGGTTTGAACGTTGCATTCTAATCATCCACATTAAAAAAAGAAAGTAATTATGAAAGTATTGAAATATATGTCAATGGGTCTGCTCACCCTGGCACTCGCCTCATGCGGTAGCGACTATCTTGATACAGACTATACACGTCATCTCGACACAGAGACTGCTGGTGAGGCAGCTGGACGCAATCCCGACGTATTCCTCAACGGCATGTGGTCATGGCAGGTAGAATACCAGGGATATCACGATTCATTCGGACTGATGTCATCGCTGCTGGCTAAGGACATGATGAGTGAGGACATCGCTGTGAATGCCTTCAGCTTCTTCTGCTACGACTACGATTTCGACAACCGCATGTACAACTATCGTCGTACAAGCGAGGAGTGGGCTTTCCACTACACCGACATCGCCAAGGCCAACGAGATTATCGGCCTCTATCCTGAAGGTGGTAAGACTGCCGACGAGAAGGGGTTGCTGGGTCAGGCACTGGCCATCCGTGGTAATGCCTACGCTTATCTGGTACAGATTTTCCAGACCTATATGAATGCCGACGGCACTATCAACCGCGACGCTGCTGGTGTGCCTCTGATTCTGACCACTGCCGATGGTTACACACTCGATGAGCTCGACGCCCTGAAGGGTCGTAATACCGTTGGTGCAGTGCTCGACCAGGCTGAGAAAGACCTCACAGCTGCTGTTGAGAACCTGAGCAAAGGCTACAAGCGTCCGAACACCGAGAGCGGAAAGGCTTATATCGACTTGAGCGTGGCTCAGGGTCTGCTGGCTCGCTTCTACCTGCTCACACAGCAGTGGGACAAGGCTGCTGCTGCCGCCAAGGCTGCACGCGCCGACTACGCACAGCGCTCGGCTAAGGAACTGAAAGACGGATTTATGGACGTAACTGCCAGCGACGTGATGTGGGGCTTCAACCACACCACCGAAACTCAGACAGCTTATGCATCATACTTCTCACACATCTCGAACCTGGCTCCTGGCTATGCCGGACTGAGCTACTGCTCGAAACTGATCGACGCACGCCTGTACAACCAGATTGCCGACGACGACTATCGCAAGGCGCTCTTCAACGGTCCTGCTGGCGACAAGACTCAGCCCACACCAGGTGCACGCCTGCCTTACGCCAACCTGAAGTTTGGTAACGACGGTAGCTGGACCATGGACTACATCTACATGCGTGCTGCCGAGATGGTACTGATCGAGGCCGAAGCACTGGCTCGCCAGGGTAAGAACACCGAGGCTGCCACTGTGATGAAGGAGCTCATGCAGAACCGTCAGCCAAGCTGGAACGAGACTTCGGTATCTGTTGACGATGTACTGTTGCAGCGCCGCATCGAGCTCTGGGGCGAGGGATTTGCTTACTTCGACCTGAAGCGTAACAACAAGGGTGTCGATCGTAACTACCCTGGCAGCAACCACCTGGCCGGTAGTCTGCACACCATCCCCGCTCTCGACGCACGCTGGACCTACCAGATTCCACAGTCGGAGATGCAGGAGAACTCACACATCAAGGATAGCGAGCAGAACCCATAATCACTCGTGTAGATCCAAGATCACAAATAAAAACATTTCGCGGGGTTTGCCATCAAAAGCAACCCCGCGATTTTTTTTGCTGATAACTTGTTTGTTACGCGCTACAGTGCTACAGTTAGAAATCTAACGTTTGGATTTAAAAAAGTTCTGCATCAGCTCGCGACATTCATCCTCTAACACGCCCTGAGTCACCTGCGCCTTGGGATGAAAGGCATGGGGAGCCAGCAGATGGTAGCCACGCTTATCGTCGGGCGCACCATACACAATGCGCGGTATCTGCGCCCAACCAATGGCACCGGCACACATCGTGCAAGGCTCGACCGTGACATACAACGTGCACTCCGTGAGATACTTGCCACCCAGCGTGTTGGCTGCGGCAGTAATGGCCTGCATCTCGGCATGGGCCGTCACATCGCACAGCGTCTCGGTCAGATTATGCGCACGCGATACCACCCTATCCCGGCAAACCACCACGGCACCAATGGGAATCTCGCCCGCCTCAAGAGCCAGATGGGCCTCGTCGAGCGCCATCTGCATGTAGCGCTCATCTTTTTTAAATTGTTCTTCCATACTGCAAAGGTAACAAAATTGCCTAACACAAAGACACAGAGATACAGAGTTTTTTTGTTTTTTTATCAAAATTCTCTGTACCTCTGTACCTCTGTGTTTAATTTTATTTGTATCTTTGCACTCAGAATATGATAGATTTTAAAATAGTACACGTTGACGAAACCGATTCTACCAACCGCTGGTTGAAGGAAAACGGCGAAGGTGAGATGGTGGTAGTGGCTGATTTTCAGACTGCTGGAAAGGGTTGCGGCACCAACACCTGGGAGAGCGAACGCGGCAAGAACCTGCTGCTTTCGGTGCTCATCCATCCTCAGAAGGTAACGGCACGCACACAATTCATTATCACACAAATAGTTTCGGTGGCACTCTGCAACACACTGCAGCAGGTGATGGAACCGCTAACCGCTACCCTACCCCCAATCAGCATTAAATGGCCTAACGACATCTACGTGGGCGACAAGAAGATATGCGGCGTGCTGATTGAAAACCGACTGGAGGGGCACCGCATCAAGGACTGCGTGATAGGCATCGGACTGGACGTGAACCAAACGGAGTTTAAGAGCGATGCACCCAACCCCGTATCTATCAAACAGCTGACAGGCCGCGACACCGATCGCGACGAGCTGTTGCACTTGTTCCTGAATCAACTGCAGCTGGCTGTCGAGAACAAGGGCATACACCAGGATTACAAGAACCGCCTGTACCGCCGCAAGGGATTGTACCCCTTCGAAGCCAACGGCACACGATTCATGGCCACCGTGGTGGGCACGACCGACGACGGCCGACTGATGCTGCAGAACGACGAAGGCATCGCGCACTTGTACAGATTCAAAGAAATAACATTTATAATTCATGGCGATGCCTAGCGGCAGAGCCAAGCGGAAAATTGACAATTATGGCCAGATTTAAGAGAATTTTGTTAAAGCTTTCGGGCGAGAGCCTGATGGGCAATCAGGGCTACGGCATCGACCCTGAACGATTGAGCGACTATGCCAATCAGATTAAGGAAATAGCAGGCATGGGCGTGCAGATTGGTATCGTGATTGGTGGTGGAAACATCTTCCGCGGACTGTCGGGTTCGCAGAAGGGATTCGACCGCGTGAAGGGCGACCAGATGGGTATGTGCGCCACGGTGATCAACTCGCTGGCACTCAGCTCGGCGCTGGGCGCTGTAGGGGTGAAGAACAAGGTGCTGACAGCCATCCGCATGGAGCCTATCGGCGAGTTCTACACCAAGTGGAAGGCCATCGAGGCCATGGAGGCTGGCTACGTGTGCATCTTCTCAGCTGGCACAGGTTCGCCCTACTTCACCACCGACACGGGCTCAAGCCTGCGCGGCATCGAGATTGAGGCCGACGTGATGCTGAAGGGTACCCGCGTGGACGGCATCTACACTGCCGACCCCGAGAAGGATCCTACGGCCACTAAGTTCGAGGACATCACCTACAAAGAGGTGCTGGCACGCGGACTGAAGGTGATGGACCTGACGGCCATCTGCATGTGTCAGGACAATAACCTGCCCATCTACGTATTCAACATGGACGTGGTTGGAAATCTTAAGAAGGTGATGGATGGTGAGCAGATTGGCACCTTAGTGCACAACTAAGGTACTATTCTATTTCACCTCTTCAAACTCTACGTATTCATCGTCGCCCTTCTCAAAAATCTTTTTATCTGCAGGGCGCTCGTCGATAATCGTTACATTACCACTCGTAGTTGTTCTACGGGTGGTTTTGTTTTTGCCACTATCGTCTGAATAGGTTGTTTCTACATGCACATTACCATCTTTGTCGCGATAGGTGGTACGTGTAGTTCTCTTGACTGTTCTAGCACTCTTGAAATAATCGTCGCCAAAGGGATTCTTCTCCTTTGCTTCGTAGCGAGAGCGTCCGCGACGATAGATAAAGTCCTCAACATTCTCGCGCATACGCTTCATATTGTGATACATCACATTAATCACAATAATAGCGATGACGGCTAAAGCGATGAGCCCGAACACAATAAAGGCTACTAACGATTTCATGATAAACATGATTACTTACTTTCTTTTTTATTTGTTACAACAGACAGCACTACGTACCATGCAATGATGGCCGCGAAACCACTAACTCTAAGAAGAAGTAGCAGGGGAACACACGAGAGCACAAAGATGTACTTCACCTCATTGCCCTTAAAACCCCAGTGCTTAAACTTCAGTGCAAACATTGGTATCTCAGCAATCAGCAGATAACAGCTGATAAAGGTGCCAAGCAGAATCAACCACTCCAGCCCCTCGAAAGCCACCTCGAACTCTACTAGTCCGCAAACCAGCGAACCCCAAAACAGGGCATTGGCAGGGGTGGGCAGTCCGATAAAGCCTAGTGACTGGCGCTCGTCGAGATTAAACTTGGCCAGACGTAAGGCCGAGAAAGCAGCCATCACGAATGCCAGGTAAGGCAGCCATGGCAGGTGGGTATCGAAAGTGCAAAGATAGTTGAACACGATAGCCGATGGTGCAAAACCAAAGGTGATATCGTCGGCCAGCGAATCGAGCTCCTTACCGATGGGCGACGAAACACCCAGCAATCGGGCACTCATGCCATCAAAGAAATCGAACACAGCACCAATAATAATCAACAGCAGTGCCAGCTCGAAATCGCCCAAAAAAGCGAAATAAGTAGCGATGCAGCCCGAAATCAGGTTGCAACAGGTTATCGTATTTGGGATATGCTTCTTAATCATTGTCAATTATCTAATCGTTTCTTTAGAACGCTTGCCTAAGCAAGAATTATCCATTGTCAATTACGCTAATTTGGCGATAACGGTCTGGTCGCCAGTGGTTGGCTGATCCATCGTCACACAAGCCTTAGCCGAGAGTGGCAGATATACATCTACGCGCGAACCTAACTTAATAAAGCCCAGATGCTCGTCGATAAAGCACTCCTCGCCATCCTTGGCGTAGGTAACGATACGGCGAGCCATGGCACCAGCAATCTGGCGCACCAGGATGTCCTGCCCGTCGGCTGTGGTAATCATGATGTCGGCATGCTCGTTCTCCTCGCTGGCCTTGGGCAGCCAAGCCTTGTGGTAGTTGCCGTTGAAGTGCTTCACGAACTTCACCTTACCATCAACCGGATACCAGTTGGCATGCACGTTAAGCGGACTCATGAATATCGAAATCATCAGTCGCTTATCATGAAAATAAGTATTCTCTTCGGCCTCTTCAACCACCACGATTTTTCCATCGGCAGGAGCCACCACCAATTTGTCGGTATCGCCATTAAAATAGCGGATTGGGCAGCGATAAAAGTTGAGCGCAATAAACCACGCCGTTACAAACACGGCCACAAAAATCCAAAACGGAATGGTTGATTCCAATCCGTACCACAATATTGAACCTATACCGATAATCGCCAAGGCACTGAGCGTCAACTCGTTAGTACCTTCGCGGTGAATTCTGATCTTCTTGAGTTTCTTGATTCTATCTCCCATTAGTTACATCTCGATTGTTCTATTTTCGCTGCAAAGGTACATCTTTTATGCGAGAATTACAAACTTTTCACGTTTTTCTTTTGGTTATCTCGAAAAATCGGCGTAACTTTGGACCACAAAAATAAGCAATTTTGAAGAAAACGATGGAAGATTTCGTACATCTGCACGTACATACATATTACTCGATTCTCGACGGACAGTCGAGCATCAAAAAGCTTGTAGATAAAGCTATCGGCGATGGCATGAAGGGTATGGCCATTACCGACCACGGCGACATGTTCGGCATTAAGGAATTTCACGACATCTGCAACGGTGTGAACAAACAGCGTAAAAAAGACGGACTTGAACCATTCAAACCCATCTTTGGTTGCGAGATGTATGTGGCACGCCGAGGCGACATGATGCTGAAAGAAAGCAAGGAAGACCTGGGTGGATATCACCTGATAGTGCTGGCCAAGAACGAGCATGGCTACAAGAACCTGATTAAACTGGTGAGCAACTCGTGGGTGGATGGTTTCTACAACCGTCCGCGTACCGATCACAAACAGCTGGAGAAATATCACGAGGACCTGATTGTGTGCTCGGCCTGTATCGCCGGCGAGGTGCCTGCCAAAATCTTGAAAGGCGACATCGAGGGAGCACGCAAGGCCATCGAGTGGCATAAGAACCTGTGGGGCGACGACTACTATCTGGAGCTGCAGCGACACGAGGTGACCGACCCGAATATACGTGCCAATCGTGAGACCTTCCCTCTGCAGCAGCAGGCCAACAAGGTGCTGATTGAGCTGGCCCGCGAATACGGCGTGAAACTGGTGTGCACCAACGACTCGCACTTTGTGGACAAGGAGAACGCCGAGGCCCACGACCACCTGCTGTGCCTGGCTACAGGCAAGGATCTGGACGACCCCACACGTATGCTGTACTCAAAGCAGGAGTGGTTTAAAACCCAGCAGGAGATGAACGACATCTTCAGCGATGTGCCCGAGGCGCTGGCCAACACCGTGGAGATATTAAATAAGGTGGAAACCTACAGTCTGGATGCCGACCCAATCATGCCGTTCTTCCCCATCCCCGAGAGTTTCGGTACCGAAGAGGAGTGGCGACAGAAGTTCACCGAGCAGCAGCTCTACGACGAGTTTACCACCGACGAGAACGGACAGAACCCGCTCGACCCCGAAGCCGCCGAGAAGAAAATCAAAAAACTGGGTGGCTACGACAAGATATACCGTATCAAGTTCGAAGCCGACTATCTGGCCAAACTGGCCTACGAGGGTGCTAAGAAGCGCTATGGCGACCCCATCCCTAACGACGTGGAGGAGCGTGTGAAGTTCGAGCTCCACATCATGAAAACGATGGGTTTCCCGGGCTACTTCCTGATTGTGCAGGACTTTATCAACTCGGCCCGCGACGAGCTGGGCGTGATGGTGGGACCTGGTCGTGGATCGGCTGCCGGAAGTGTGGTGGCCTACTGTCTGGGTATCACAAAGATCGACCCGCTGAAATACGACCTGCTGTTTGAGCGTTTCCTGAACCCCGACCGTATCTCGCTGCCTGATATCGATACCGACTTTGACGACGACGGCCGAGGAAAGGTGCTGAAGTGGGTGATGGATAAGTACGGACATGAGAACTGTGCACACATCATCACCTACGCATCGATGGCCACCAAAAACTCTATCAAGGACGTGGCGCGCGTGGAGAATGTGCCGCTGGCTATATCCAACGCGCTGTGTAAGGCCATCCCCGACCGACTGCCCGAGGTGGATGGCAAGACGCCGAAGATGAACCTGACGAATGCCATCAAGGCCGTGCCCGAACTGCAGGAGGCCGAGGCATCGACCGACCCGCGCATTGCCAACACCATGAAGTATGCCAAGATGCTGGAGGGCACCGTGCGCGGTACGGGTATCCACGCCTGCGGATTCATCATCTGTCGCGACCCTATCAGCGACCACGTGCCAGTGTCAACGGCCGACGACCCCGACTTCAAGGGCACCAAGACCAATTGTACACAGTACGACGGACACGTGATTGAATCGACGGGACTCATCAAGATGGACTTCCTGGGACTGAAAACCCTGTCGGAGTTGAAAGAGGCCTGCGCCAACATCAAGCGAACACGTGGCATCGACGTGGATCTCGACACTATCCCCATCGACGACCCCAAGACCTACGAGCTGTATCAGCAAGGTCGCACCATCGGTACCTTCCAGTTCGAGTCGGCAGGTATGCAGAAATACCTGCGCGAGCTGCACCCAACGGTGTTCGAAGACTTGATTGCCATGAACGCCCTGTATCGCCCAGGACCTATGGACTATATCCCCTCGTTCATCGCCCGTAAGAACGGCCGCGAGCCAATCACATACGACATCGACTGCATGGAGAAATACCTGAAGGATACCTATGGTATCACGGTATATCAGGAGCAGGTGATGCTGCTGAGCCGACAGCTGGCCGATTTCACACGAGGCGAGAGTGATGCCCTGCGAAAGGCGATGGGTAAGAAGAAAAAGGATATCGTTGACGCCATGAAGCCTAAGTTTATCGAGGGAGGCAAGAAGAACGGCCACGACCCGAAGGTGCTGGAGAAGATTTGGGCCGACTGGGAGAAGTTTGCCTCGTATGCGTTCAACAAATCGCACGCAGCCTGCTACTCGTGGGTGGCCTATCAGACGGCGTATCTGAAAGCCAACTACCCTGCCGAATACATGGCGGCCATCATGAGCCGACGCCGCGACCAGATTACCGAAATCACCAAACTGATGGACGAGTGCAAGCAGATGGGTATCGCCACACTGGGTCCGGATGTGAACGAATCATACGAGAAGTTTGGTGTGAACCACCACGGCGAAATCCGATTCGGACTGGGCGCCATCAAGGGTATGGGCGATTCGGCGGCTCTCTCGATTATCGACGAGCGCGAGAAAAACGGACCCTACAAGGACATCTACGACTTTGCCCAGCGCGTGAACTTCTCGGCTGTCAACCGCAAGGCTTTCGAGTCGCTGGCGCTGAGTGGCGGTTTCGACTCGTTCGGTCTCCGTCGCGAGGACTACTTTGCCAAGAACCCCAAGGGCGAGACATTCATCGAGATGCTGTGCCGATACGGCCAGCTGTACCAGCAGGAGATGGCCGAGATGAAAAACTCGCTGTTCGGCATGTTTGGCGAGGGCGTAGAGATTGCTCTGCCTCAGCCACCAAAGAACGACATCCGCTGGAGCGACATCGAACGACTGAACAAAGAGCGCGAGCTGGTAGGTATCTATCTGTCGGCCCATCCGCTCGACGAATATAAGATTATCCTGGACAATCTGTGCAACACCAAATGTGCAGAATTGGCAGACATCGCCAAATTGGCAGACCGCGAGGATGTGATACTGGGCGGCATCGTCACAGCACAGAGAACTGGTTTCACCAAAACAGGCAAACCCTACGGCGTAGTTACCATCGAGGACTTTGAGGGCTCGGGCGAACTGTTTATGATGGGCGAGGAATGGGGCCAGCGCGCCGGTATGTTCACCATCGGTGCATCGGTGTATATCACAGGTAAGGTGAAGAACCGATTTATGTACAACGAAAAAGGCCCGAAAGACCTGAAGATAGGCGGTGTAGAGTTTCTGCAAACCATCAAGGAGCGCGCCATCGACCGCATCACCATCTCGATGATGACCGACCAGGTGACCGACGCACTGGTGAACGACCTGACAGAGCTGCTAAACGAGAATCCGGGTAAGACCAAACTTTTCTTTCAGCTGCGCGACTCGGCTGGTAAGTACCATGTGCTGCTGCGTAGCAAGCGCGAGGGTATCGATGTGAAGAATAAACTCATCGACTACATCAATACACACGACGGATTGGCATACAGTATTAATTAATGGCACGCAATTTGCTGGTAACAAGATAGTTCACATAATATTCACATAAATAGCAAGATTAAAATGGAAGTAACAATCACAAAAGAAAACTTTGCAGAGTTGAAGGCCGGTAACCTGCCTTTGGTAGTTGATTTCTGGGCTACTTGGTGCGGTCCCTGCCGTATGGTGGCTCCCATTATCGAAGAATTGGCCGCCCAGTACGACGGTAAGATCGTGGTTGGCAAGTGCGACGTTGAGGACAACGAAGACCTCGCAACCGAGTTTGGAATCAGAAACATTCCTACCATTCTGTTCTTCAAGAATGGTGAGGTTGTAGATAAACTGATTGGTGCCCAGTCGAAGCAGAAGTTCGAAGAGAAATTCGAAGCTTTGCTGTAATCTCGACCAGCACCAACACGTATCACTTTAATTAGCCGACGGTAACCACACGGTTGCCGTCGGTTTTTTCTTCTATCGTCACCTTAACGGCATCCTCGGGCAGTACCTCCTCAATCAGCTCGGGCCACTCTATCAAGCACAGGCAACCACTGTAGAAGTAGTCCTCGTAGCCCATGTCGTAAACTTCCTCAAGCTTCTTAATGCGGTAGAAATCAAAGTGATAGATACTCTCGCCATCGCCCGACGTGTACTCGTTGATGATGGCAAAGGTGGGCGATGTAATCACATCCTCTACACCCAAAGCCTCGCAAATGGCCTTGATAAATGTGGTTTTTCCGGCACCCATCTTACCATAAAAGGCAAACACACGACGATCGCCCATCTGGGCAATAAACTCTCGGGCGGCTTCCCCGATCTGCTCTAAACTGTTAATCTTAATCTCCATAATATATATTTTTTTACCTTTTTACTTTTTTACCTTTAATCGTAATCAGCGGCACAATCATCTCTTCCATCGAGATGCCACCATGCTGGAACGTGTCGCGATAGTAAGACACATAGTAATTATAATTGTTGGGATAGGCAAAGAACGAGTCGCCCGTGGCAAACACATAGCTGGTTGACAGATTGGGCTGTGGCAGCATGGCCTTACGCGGGTCCTTAATTACAAACAGGCTCTTATCATCGTCGTAACCTAGATTCTTACCCAACTTGTAGCGCAGGTTGGTGTTGGTGTTGCGGTCGCCCACAATCTTCACCGGCTGGGTGCAGCGGATACTGCCGTGGTCGGTGGTCACTATCACCCGGCAGTCCATCTGCGACAGCTGACGGAAGAAATCACTAATCACCGAATGGCGGAACCACGACAGGGTGATACTGCGGTAGGCGCTCTCGTTGTTGGCCAGCTCGCGCACCATCTTCGATTCGGTACGGGCATGGCTCAGCATGTCGATAAAGTTAAACACCACCACATTCAGCGGGTGCTTTTCTATCTGGTGCATCTGCTGCATCAGCTTGTCGGCATCGGCCTGGGTGTTTATCTTGTGATACGAAAAACTCTCCTTGCGGCGATAGCGCTCCAGGAGGGTGCGTATCAGCGGCTCTTCGTTCAGGTTCTTACCCTCCTCGTCGTCTTCATCCACCCACAAATCGGGGAACAGCTCCTGTATCTTGTTGGGCATCAGACCGCTAAAGATGGCATTGCGGGCATACTGTGTGGCAGTGGGCAGAATGCTAAAGTACATATCCTCGTCGATATCAAAGTTGGCACTCAGCTCGCCCGACAGCACGCGCCACTGGTCGTAGCGGAAATTATCCAGCACCACCAAAAACACCTTCTCGCCCGCATTCAGCAACGGGAACACCTTGTTCTTAAAAATATCCGGCGATAACATCGGACGGCAAGTCGAACCAGCCCGGCAAGAATCGTCCAACCAATCCAAATAGTTATTTTTCACAAATTTCGCAAAGCCGTTGTTGGCCTCCTCCTTCTGCATCTGCAGCATCTCGGTCATGGTGCTTTCGGTGGCACTCAGCTCCAGCTCCCAGTGTACCAGGCGCTTGTAAACCTGCACCCAATCCTGCCACGTACGACAGTCCATAATCTGCATGGCTATCTGCTGAAAGTTCTGCTGATACTGCGTTTGTGTGATTTCGGTTTCAATGGCACGGCGATGGATGTTCTTCTTCAGCGTGAGCAGTATCTGATTGGGATTGACAGGCTTTATCAGGTAGTCGGCAATCTTCTGCCCGATGGCCTGTTCCATAATGTTCTCCTCCTCGCTCTTGGTAACCATCACCACGGGGATTGAGGGATTAATCTCCTTGAGCTGGCGCAGGGTTTCGAGACCGCTGATACCAGGCATCTGCTCGTCGAGCAGTACCAGATCAAAGTTGCGCTGACGACACAGGTCGATGGCATCGGTACCGTTGCTAACGGTCACGATCTCATAACCTTTCTTCTCAAGGAACATGATGTGTGCCCTCAGTTGCTCAATCTCGTCATCTACCCAAAGTAGTAATCCGTTTGTCATATCTCTTATTGTTTACCAGAAATCATCATCAAAGTCCAGCACCTTCTGCTGCTTCTTCTGCGTGGCTGGCGCAGGCTGCTCAACAGGTTTGGCGGGCAGTTCGTCTTCGATATCGGGCGCATCTACTGCCTCGGGATCTATCAGCAGGTTGTCCTTGCTAACCTGCAGGGGTGCCAGCTCGCGCTCGTAAAACTGCTGGTACTCGTCGTAGGTGTACTGGGTGCCCAGCAGGGGCAGGTTCTGTTCGCTCACAATCAGGCGCATGGCACCGGCTGTGTAGCGGCGCAGGGTTTCGTTGCCGTACAGCATGCGGGCATATTGCAATGCCTCGTCGTAGCTCAGGAATCCGCTCACCGTCATGCGGTGCAGCTCACCGTCATGATCAATTTGTATCTCGAAATTACGCACCAGGAAGTTGGTGAAGTTATAACGTGCCAACTCAAACAGCAGCTGGTTCTCGCCAACAGGAGAGTGTCCTTCGGCCGAATGCTGATTCAACGAATCGGGGTGATACACCAGCATGAACAGGTAGTGACTGGCACGGTCGGTGCTCAGGGTATCGGCGGTGGTCGAGTCGCTCTTCAGCACAATGTCGCGCTGGGTCCAAACGTCGCCGATATCAAACTTGCCACCACGCAACTTGCGACCGTCCTGCACCCCTTTCACAATCATTCCTGCCAGCGCACTCACTTCGCTGTCGGGATATTTCTCAACCACCTGCTGCAACTGCTCCAAGCAGCCATCGCCATCACCCTCGTTGAGTTTGCTCAAACCACTGATAAACAAAAACTTATCGCGGTGAGCGCCTTGCGCAAAGCGGGCTGCCGACAACTCGGTATTCTGCTTGACGGTCAGGAACGCATCGTGCTTAAAAGCTTCGTAGGTGGCAGCATAGAGCGAATCCTCCATCTGCTCGCCAAAGCGGGCATTCTCGGCATAGTAGGGGTCGGCTATCAACTGCGTGAACTCGCTCTCGGCATAATCGGCTTTCAAACGGGTCAGGCACTCGGCTGCCTCGGCTGTACGTCCTTGGCGCGAGTAGAGCAGCCACAGGTGATACCACGCCTCATCGTTATGTTCGTAGTCGGGATAGTCGCCCGTCAGGCGGCGCAGGTAGCGCTCGCTGATGTTCAGGCGCTCCATCTTATCTTTCAGGATGATGGCAGCATGAAACAAAGCATCTTTGATAAGCGCATGACAGGCCGTCTGCTGTTCATCGCTGAACGGGATTTGCGCCAGATAGTATTCACGGTTGTGCGGATCGAGAGCGGTGCTGTCGATGGGGGCAACAATGCTATCGCCAACAGCTTTAGCGGCCTCATCGGATGCTGTTATACTGTCGTTAGCCGCATTGCCCGACGGCATGCGCACCACGGTTTGATTACTGCGACGCCAGTTGTCGGTATTCTCGCGTCGGCCCCACTCGCGCTGGAAGGTAGCCTTACCCTGGCTCACTGCCGTGGGGTTATAGAAATACCACGCACCACCCGTCTGCTGTTGGGTACCAATGGCCTGAGGCACAGCACGTTGGTTAACCAATCCAAAATTTGATTGGTTGCTCGTTTGCTGTGTAACAGCAGTATTTTCGAGTTCGGCATCACGCATCTCTTTCTCTTTTTTCTTCAGGGCATCAATCACACGGTCGATGGCTTGCAAGCGCTCTTTCTCGCCCATCTGTGCCAGTTGCAACAGCGAATCCTGCAGGTGCACAGTCTCGGTATAGGGTACCAGCTCGTCGAGCACCTTTGAGCGTTGGGCCAGTTGGTCGTAGTCCTTACGGTCCTTATCCAGCAGTCCGATAGCCTCGCCGTAGCAGCGCTGGGCATCGGCAAACTTTTCAAGTTCCCAATACAGATTACCAAGCGAAAGCAGCAGCACACCTTTCTCGATGCCATTGCGGGTGGATTTCTGGTTGCCACGCTCATAGGCGCCGATGGCCTGCAGCGTATCGCCTTGCGCCAGATGGATATTGCCAATGGCATAATATACCTGGTCGAGATACTCGGCATTGTTATCGTTGGCTGCCATACGTTTCAGCCTGCCGATCATCTGCTTGCCGTTGTTCTTAGCTAACACTTCGGTTTGCGCAATGCGGGCATTAAACTGCAACTCGTAAGGCGGACTGCAGCGTATCACGCGGGCAAAGGCCTTATAAGCCTCCTGCTGGTGCCCCATCAGGTTCTGTATCTGTCCCATCAGGTACCACTCGCGGGCGCGCTGGGTTTTGCGGCGTTCGTGCTTGATAACCTTTCGCAGATAGGGCACTGCCTTGGGGTAGTCGCCCACGCTGATATAGTAGTTGGCGTAGGTATAATCCCAATCCTTGACGGCACGAAAATCCATCGAGTCGCGACTCATGTTACGAATCACGTCCTCGGCATCGTATCGCCAGTCTAACATCGTGTAGCTTTTGGCCAGCCACGCACGGGCCAGTCCGCTGCGTGCAGGGTCGCCCACATACAGGCGCGCCATATACGAGAAAGTGGCGGCTGCCTCTTCAAACTGCCCCATCTGGAACTGCGCTTTACCAAGCATCAGCCATGCACGCCACAGAAACGGGTTCTGCTCGCGTCCCTTCACCTTGATGGTGTGGCGCTGGATGGCTTTCTCCATTTTCTCAACCGTGCGCTCGTAGTGCGATTTTCCTATGTCGCGACTCTGTTTGTTGCCAACGGGGTAAAGCGGCAACAGCTCAGTATAGTTATCCTTGTGACCTTTCTCCTTCTCAAGATTTCCATCCAGAAAGGCCATATGACCATTATAATAGGTATTATAGCGGGCGTTGAAAGCATGCCAGAAGCGGCTCTTGGGGGTGTTTTTGTTTTGCGCAAAGCCCGTGGTTGCCACCAACGCAACAACCAACACCAAGCCCATATATCGCCCACACCATATCACTTTTTTACCTTTTTTTCCTCCAACAAGCAGTGAATCTTGCACGAGCCCTCGTCGGCAGCTGTGCAGGTAGAGCAGTCGTGACCCTGTTCAATCACATCCTCGCTCTTATCAAAGAAATTGGCCACCAAGGCTATCAGGCCCAGCGCCAACAGCATGGCTATACATACTAACGCAAATGTCATAATGTTCAATTTTCTGCTCGGCTCTGCCGCTTGGCATCGCCAAGAATTATAAATTATCAATTTCAAATCCACAGGATTTGAGATCCTCCCAAAACTTCGGGTACGACTTGGTGACAACTTGCGGATTATTTATCACCAAACCTTCCTGTCGCAGAGCGAAAGGTGCAAAGGCCAGCGCCATACGATGGTCTTCGTAGGTATCGATGCCTGCCTGCAGGTCGGGTTCGCAACGCTCACCATCCCAGTACAACTCGCTATCATTGGCATCATGAATCACATAGCCCAGCTTCAGCATCTCCTTCTTCAGGGCTGCAATACGGTCGGTCTCCTTGATTTTCAGAGTCGAGAGCCCCGTGAAATAGAAGGGGATACCAAGTGCTGCACAGGTAACCACAAAGGTTTGTGCCAGGTCGGGAGCATTCACAAAGTCGTACTCCAACTTCGACACGCCGCGACCGTTCTTTTTCAGTGTCACCATCTGTGGGATGCCCTTCTTTTGCGTTTCGAAGGTGGTCTTTACACCCAGCAGACTGAAGATATAACGGCTAGTTGAATCGCCCTGCATCGAGCCATCCATCAGGCCTGTCAGCTTGATTTCGGCATCGCGATCGGGGCTCAGCGCCACCATCTCATACCAGTAGCTGGCACCGCTCCAGTCGCTCTCAATAAAGTAATCGCGACCTTTGTAGGGCTTGTGAGCCACGGTAATCGTATCGGTTGAACTCCATTTGGCTTCGGCGCCAAACTCGCCCATCATCCACAGCGTCAGGTCGATGTAAGGACGCGAGATGATATCGCCTGTGAGTTGTAGCGTCAATCCCTCTTCAAGCATCGGTCCTATCATCAGCAAAGCTGAGATATACTGCGAGCTCACATTGCCTGGGATCGACAATTCGCCACCAGCCAACTTGCTACCAGTAATCTTAAGTGGGGGAAATCCTTCCTGCCCAACGTATTCTATCTGTGCACCCAACTTGCGCAGCGCATCAACCAGGATGGCTATCGGACGGTGCTGCATGCGCTCGGTACCCGTTATCACATGGGTGCCGCGCATCACGCTCAGGTAGGCGCTCATAAATCGCATGGCAGTACCAGCGGCTTTAATATTAATTTCATCAGGCATATAGCGTAATGCCTCGATAATCACCTCGGTATCATCGCAATCGCTCAGATTCTGAGGCAGATTACTACCTCCACTAAGGGCATAGATAATAAGCGCACGATTGGATATGCTTTTAGATGCAGGCAACTGGATGGTCTGAGCCAAACGTTCAGGTGCCGTAAGTTTATATTGCTTCATTGTCTTGTATATGTCGTTCTAATTGCATGCAAAGATACGCATTTTCGGGCAGTAAGCACCCATTTTTACACATTTTATTACTATTATCCTCTTAATGTGTGTTAATCCTTACGCGGATAACAATCTTTTTTGTACTTTTGCAGCCGAATAATATAACTACACAGCAAATGATCTACTTAAAATCTACACTTCTCTCACTCTTGTTTGTGGGAATGATACCCAGCATTTCATGGGCACAGAAGAACAAAGAATATCGCGAAACATCACCTGAATTCTTTGCTACAGCCGAGGCGCGCCGCATTGGCGACCAGATGCTGATATGGCAGAGAAACACGGGCGGATGGCCTAAGAACGTCGACATGTGCTCGCCTATGAGCGAAGCACAGCAGAAAAAGGTACTGGCCGACAAGGACCTGACCTACGACTCGACGACCGACAACGGCGCCACCACCACGCAGATGACCTTTCTGGCACGCCTGTGGCAGCAAACCAAGGATGAACGCTACCGCCAGGCTTTCGCCCGAGGCGTGGAATACCTGCTGTCGGGACAGTACGAGAACGGCGGATGGCCACAGTTCTGGCCCACCATGCGCTCATACCAGGTGCATATCACCTTTAACGATGATGCGATGGTGAACACTATGAAACTGCTGCGCAACATTGCCGAGGGTCAGGAGCCCTATCAGAACTTGAGCGACACAGCACTCAACACACGCATCATGAAGGCCTACGCCAAAGGCGTGGAGTGCATTCTGAACACACAGATGGTGATCAACGACACGCTTACCGTATGGTGTCAGCAGCACGATCGCAACACCTATGCACCAGCCAAGGCACGCGCCTACGAGCTACCATCATACTGCTCGCAGGAAAGTGCTGCCATCGTTGAGCTACTGATGAGTCTGCCCCACCCCGACGCACGCATTATCCGCGCTGTGGATGCTGCCATGGCTTGGTTCGAAAAGAGTAAGATTACAGGTTACCGACTGGAGCGCGTGGGCACACGCGGACAAGCCGATTTCGACACCCGACTGGTGGCCGACTCTACAGCTGGACCACTATGGGCACGCTACTACGATTTGGAGCACTGCCAACCCTATGTTTGCGATCGCGACGGCGTGCCCCGAAAGCACCTTTGGGAGATTGGACCTGAGCGCCGAAACGGCTACAGCTGGTACAACAACCGTCCCGAAAAACTCTACAAAAAGTACGCTAAATGGAAGAAAAAGCTGCAAAAACAATAAAAAGTGCCCAGAAAATTTGGTAGTTCGAAAAAAACTATGTACCTTTGCACCCGCATTCGACGATAACGGTCGGTGCAAGCCGAATTACGATCGGGATTTAGCGCAGTTGGTAGCGCACACGTCTGGGGGGCGCGAGGTCGCTGGTTCGAGTCCAGTAATCCCGACAAAGAGCGAGGGAATCTTTCGATTCTCTCGCTCTTTTCTATTTAATACTTTATACTTAATAATGCTTCTGGGCGTCGATGATGAAATGGAAGGTCTCGCCATCCACGGGGATGTTGAGCCGCAGATACTTGGTTCTGACATGCTTGATGGCAATGAAACCTTCGTGCTCCTCGTCGGTGAAGATGGTGTTGGCACGCCAGTATCCTTCGCTAATACGTTTTATCTCAGCCTGACGGTCGGCCTCGGCCTGCTCCATGCGACGCTCACGACGCACATCATACCAAAACTGCTCGCGATCGCTGGTCTCACCGATGCTCTCAACGCCAGCCACCAGCATCTCACCCAACAGATTGCCCCACCACATTGAGCGACTTACTTTCTTGGCATATTTCTCGGGGGTGTAAACAGTGAGCAGGTCGCGCTCAAGGTATGCCGTGTCGCCCTTAGACACCCATCGGTCCGTACGATAACGGGTAGATTTACTATCCACACCAGGAATGGCAAAGGCTTCGGCAGTGATAGCCTTAGGCTCGAACACAAAAGCCCTACCTGTCTCATTGATGATAGAGATATGGGGTTCGAAGATGCCGCCCTCAGTGGGATCAACCACAATAGTGATACCACGATGCGAACAGAAAAACACATGACGATCGTTCTTGACAAACGTGCAATACTCCTTACTATCTGTTTCAGCCATCACAGCCGAACCAACCATTGCCATCAACAGGCATAACAGAATCTTCCTCATACAGCTTATAGTTCTAAATCCTGCTGCAAAGGTACACAATTAAAGAATAGGACGATTAGGAATTTCCCTACCATCCAGTAGGGGAAACCCTACCACATGACTACCAACTCAAATCGCCTTTATAGAAACGGACTATCGACAGCCGATAGCATAACTGATTACTAGAAGCTGCGTGCAAATCTCCAGTACGTGCATCCAGATATTGCAACTGCTTCCGAAAAAAGATATTACGTACGACATTCTCGACCCAAAACGTAGAATCAAGACTAATGGGCTTTGAGACCTCCTCAAGCCGCTGCATGAGCTGAGGATTATCACGCAAAATGCTGAGTACCAGATTTACATTACTTCGGGAAGGAAAGGGATGACTAAAATAGCGAGTTACATAAAACTGCTCCTCACTATCGTCGAAACAAAAGGGCTGTCCATCCTTTATCTTGATATGCTCAGTAGTAAACCTGCCAAGAACTTTTAACAGAATCCCACATTGAGTTCCACTCTCCTCACGAATGCAAACATAACTTTTGCCAACATACTGCTCATACGACAGACTGCCGCTTTTATCGATTTGCCTCTCCATTCTGGGGATTTCAACGACCTCCCCCAAGGTCCAATTGTTCTTGTTAGTCCGCATATTATAATCCGTCCTTTTTTTTAATTTAACATTCTGTTGTTATTTTAGCAATTATATGAAATATGTCAATTTAGACACAAATAATGCCAAAAAGTTTCCATTCCTCACGAAATATGCTGCAAAATTAACAATTTAACATTAAAAGCCGCTAAATATTTATTAAAGAAATCAAAAAAAAAAAAACAGACGTTAAATCAATCTAAATCAAACACTCTGAGACAAAAAAAACTATGGTTTTGATCGACAAGACCATAGGATGACTAAAATAGCGTGTCACATGAAATTTTTCTTCATAATCGTCCTCACAGAAGGGAACTCCTGCTTCTATATGAATATGTTCGGCAGCAGCTTTGCCTATCACTCTCAGCAGTATGCCACACTGCGTAGAACTCTCCTCACGGATGCACACATACTGAGAACCAACGTAATACTCAAACACAGCACTACGGTTCTTTTTAAGTAGTCTTTCCGCCCTAGGTATAAGAGCAGTATTGTCAATGTATAAAAATACGCCAGCGATTACGAATAGCCGGACTGCCCACCGTGACAGTCAGCCACGCCGGACCATGGTAGCCAACGGAATCGAACGGCAGTACGATTTGTCCTACCTGCTTGATAGAGTCGAGCGGCACGTTGCCTGCAGCCACCTGTCCACCCGCCATCACCTGATTAGAGTCGTTAGACAGATAGAAACTGGTACGCACACCATGCAGATTACCATACATGGCATTATAAACATAGACAGGTGTTCGCAAGGTATCGCCGGGTGCGAACTCAATTTTCGGCAACTGCACCAACGGCACTATCGAGCGACAGAACTGATTGAACTGACGTACAAACGACTGATCCTGCTCATCCCAACGTTCGTGCAGCACACCGCTATAGTCGCCCTGCACGTCGCACATACCCCCCAACAGATAGTGCGCACTACCGCCCCCTAACAGCAGCCTCTCCACACCTTGTTTATATAAAGGTAAATCCGGGCCAGCTATCACTGGCTGATGGAGCTGAACGGGTGTCTTCGTGCCATTGTTGTAAACAAAGCACTCGTTGCCGAAGGTTATCAGCACCAACGAGGGATGATGACCATAAGTATCGGCAATAGCATCCAGATGGGTCGCACTTTGTGCCTCAGGTTGCAAGTACATCCCCACCTTATCGGCTGCAGCAAAGGCAGCTTCGGGCGGACAATAACCACGGAAACGCACATGATTGAGGCCTAAATCGCTCAAACGCTGAAAGATGTGAGTCCATGTTTGTACATCCATCGGCATACGGCCGCCCATTGGAAAATAGTTATCCATCATGCAGCCACGCAGATAAACAGGATGGCGGTTGATAAACAGACGACCATCAACCACCCCAGCCTCGCGCATACCAAAGATGCGCTCCTGATAATCAACACCCACTGTAACACCGACACGAAAAAGAATGGGATGAAACTCGTCCCAAAGACAATCGTCATCAAACACAGGTGTTTCAAAACTCATACGATTGGCAGTAATACCCCACTCGTTTACATATATCTTGGCTGTATCCACGCCTTCGCGCTGTATCATCGTCTGCACCCCAAAGAAACTAAAGTCGGGCGACTGCCCCTGTATCTCCAGTCCCAGCGTCACTAACTTCATAAAGGGGCGAGGCTTGGTAGTTAGCTTGCTGATATACAAACGGCGAGGCTGCGATCGCAACTCGATACTACCCATTACGCCATGCGCATCATGGCCAGCCACACGCACCTCGATGGTATTACGCTGCCCAGCCATAATATGCTTGGTAACATCCAACTGCTGAGGCAAGTTTACCAACGTATCGCCACCAGCCTCCTTGCCATTCACCAGAACAGTAGTGGCACCCAAGGGGCGTTCGAGGTACAGCACCACTCGACGCTTGTCCCACTTTTGCGGCACATAAACACTCTGACGATACACAGCACCATCATCGACATAAGCAGGTTCAACCATGCGAACCACATCTTGCGCAGAGGCTGTGATAACAAACACACAAAAAAATATGGTAGATATAATCTGTTTCATGGGCGCAAATATACGGCTTTTTTCTGTACCAACAAAGAAAAAACAAAGAAAAAAGGCAATCAGAATAAAAATTCTAACTGCCTTCTTTGTAGCGGGACCCAGGATTGAACTGGGGACCTCATGATTATGAATCATGCGCTCTAACCAGCTGAGCTATCCCGCCGTATTGCTGATTTGCGGGTGCAAAGGTACACATTTTTTTGAAACCACCAAAATTTTTCGGCAAAAAGTTTTGTATTTCACAGAAAATTTGTAATTTTGCCGCATAAAACAAGACTAAAATCAGTTATTCTAACCCAATATATATATGGGAAAGCAAAAAATAAACATCGAATATCCACTGGCCACAGCATCGCCAGCCATCATCTGGGAACAGATTAGCAGCGCTCACGGATTGGAGCGATGGTTTGCCAACCACGTTAAAGAAGAAAATGGAGTTTTCACCTTTACCTGGGGAGAACCTTGGACCGAACAGGATATACGACAAGCTCACATTGTTGAAACCATCAAGCACGACCACATCCGTTTAAAATGGGACCACGAAGATGAAGATGACGATGAATCGTACTGGGAAATGAGCATACAGAAGAGCGACCTGACCCATAATCTGAACCTGGTGATAACCGACTTTGCCGACGATGATGATATTGATGGTTTGAAAATTCTATGGGAGAGTTGCCTCGACAGTCTGCACCGTGCAAGCGGACTATGAAAGGTGAAAAAGATAAAAATATTATAAATAAGGTGTGATTCTTAATTTTTATTTGTAATTTTGCAGCCAAAATTGCAAAATAGCAAATGTTTCGAATCAAGAAGCTAGATATATTCATAGCCAAGCAATTCGGCTTGCTGTTCGTAGGAACGTTCTTCATCTGCCAGTTTGTGCTGATGATGCAGTTTCTGTGGCGCTATGTCGATGAACTCATTGGTAAAGGCCTTTCGCTTGAGGTCATGGCCCAGTTCTTCTGGTACATGGGTCTAATGCTGATGCCTCAGGCTTTCCCCCTGGCCATACTGTTATCGTCGCTCATTACCTTTGGTAACTTGGGCGAAAGCTCGGAGCTTACAGCCATCAAGGCTGCAGGCATATCGCTCATGCAAGCTTTCCGCTCGCTCATCATCATATCGGTACTGATGGCGGGTATCTCCTTCTACTTCCAGAATGTGGTTGGCCCACGAGCCAATCAGGATTTCTACCGACTGCTGTTAGGTATGAAGCAGAAGAGTCCTGAACTCGAGATTCCTGAAGGTGTATTCTATGATGGCATCCCAGGCTCAAACATCTATGTACAGAAGAAAGACCTCAACACGGGCATGCTTTATGGCATTATGATTTACCGCATGACGGGTAGCTACGAGGATCAGGCTATCATCTTGGCCGACTCGGGTATGATGCAGAGCACAGCCGAGAAGAAGCATCTGCTGCTTACACTCTATAACGGTGTTTGGAACGAGAACATGCGCTCACAAGACCTGGCAGGTACAGCCGATGTACCCTATCGCCGCGAAACATTCGTGACCAAACGCATCGTACTCGACTTCGACAACAACTTCAGCATGGCCGACATCAACGACATTGCCGGCGATGCCCGTGCTAAGAGCTTAGGCAAGATCTTACACGACAAGGACTCGCTGCAGGAGTTCAACGACAGCGTGGGCCACGCTTACTACACAGATGCCAAGCGATTTTACTTCAGAACCAACGAGGTGTCGGCCAGCGACTCTATCAAGATATCGAAGCTGATAGCCGAAGACAACACGTCTATCGACTCCATGTTCACCAAACTGAGCGAAGCCAAGAAAAAGTCGGCTATACAGACAGCCCTCAACAGCGTCCAGTCGTGCAACACCGACCTGGAAATGAAAGGCACCTACGCTAACAGTCTGCATCGCTACTTCCGCACGCACCAGATTCAGGCTATTCTCAAGTTCACGTTGGCACTTACATGTATCATCTTTTTCTTTATCGGAGCTCCATTGGGTGCCATTATCCGCAAGGGCGGACTGGGTGTGCCTGTTATCATATCGGTATTGGTATTTATCGTGTACTACATTCTGGACAGTACCGGACAGAAGATGGCACGCGATGACCAATGGACTGTATGGTACGGTATGACGATATCTACCGTAGTGCTGGCACCTATCGCCTGTTTCTTTACCTACAAGGCGAACAACGACTCGGTGGTATTCAACATCGACATGTACAAGCAGGTATTGATGCGCATATTGGGACTGCGCACCCATCGTCACATCTATCGCAAGGAGGTGATCATCGAAGATCCTATCTATGCGCTCGACTCGTATTATCTACTACAGATAAGTCAGCAAATCAAACAGTACAGCGAAGAGCACAAACTGCTTCGCCTGCCTAACCCTATCCACGTATTCTTCCGTCCTGGCGACGACCAAACTATCCAGCAGATTGTGGACCAGTTGGAAGATGTTATCGACGACTTGGCCAACACCAAGGACGCTCAGATACTGGGCTATCTGAACCACTACCCCATAGTGGCCACCCATGCCCACACACGTCCGTTCCACCGCAAGTGGCTCAACATCATATCGGGTTTGATTCTGCCATTAGGCATATTCTTCTACTGCCGCATGTGCCGTTTCCGTCTGCGCTTACGTAAGGACCTGAACCGCATTCTTGAAACCAACGAGTGGGTGCTTGAACGTGTGGCTGTATATGCAGCGCCAGCCCCAAAGACCATGGACGACTTGGAAAAGATGCCATTTATTGCTGAGCTGTTGCGCGAAAATGAAGCAAAGAAACATAAGGTTTAACTACTATATATATAAATAAGGTGTAAGAAAATGGAAGAGATGAAGTTGAACAGCATAGAAGAGGCCGTGAAGGACTTTGAGCAGGGCGAGTTCGTAATTGTAGTGGATGATGAAGACCGCGAGAACGAGGGCGACCTGATTATCGCTGCCGAGAAGATTACAGCAGAGAAAGTGAACTTCATGCTGAAACATGCACGTGGCGTGCTCTGCGCCCCCATCACCATCGAGCGATGCAAGGAGCTCGACCTGCCTCATCAGGTACAGGATAATACATCTGTTCTGGGCACTCCATTTACCGTCACAGTCGACAAGCTGGAGGGTTGCACCACAGGTGTAAGCGCTCACGACCGTGCCGAAACCATCAAGGCACTGGCCGACCCCACATCGAGGGCTGAGACATTCGGACGTCCAGGACACGTAAACCCACTTTACGCTCAGGACAATGGTGTACTGCGCCGTAGCGGTCATACCGAAGCAGCCATCGATCTCTGTCGCATGGCAGGACTCTATCCCGCCGGAGCACTGATGGAGATCATGAACGAAGATGGCACCATGGCAAGAATGCCCGAGCTGATGGCATTTGCAAAAGAATGGAACTTGAAGATTATCAGCATCAAAGATATGATAGCCTACCGACTGAAGAAAGAATCACTCATTGAGGTGGGCGAAGAGGTGGACATGCCCACCGACTATGGTCACTTCCGTCTGATTCCTTTCCGACAGAAGAGCAATGGCTTGGAACACATGGCTTTGATCAAAGGCGAATGGCAGGAAGACGAGCCTATCCTGGTACGCGTACACTCTTCGTGCATGACAGGCGACATTCTGGGCAGTAAGCGCTGCGACTGCGGCGAGCAGCTACACAAAGCCATGCAGGCCATCGAGAAAGAGGGCAAAGGCGTGGTAATCTATATGCAGCAGGAAGGTAGAGGCATCGGATTGATGAACAAGATTGCCGCCTACAAGCTTCAGGAAGAAGGACTGGACACAGTGGACGCCAACATTCACTTAGGCTTCAAGCCCGACGAGCGCGACTATGGTTGCGGCGCCCAGATGCTGCGCCACATCGGCGTACACAAGATGCGCCTGCTTACCAACAACCCCGTCAAGCGCGTGGGACTGGAGGCATACGGCCTGGAGATTATCGAGAATGTACCTATCGAAGTAACTCCCAATAAATACAATCTGCGCTATCTGGAAACCAAGAAGAACCGTATGGGTCATACACTCCATCTGAAATAACGCTCAATTTGTCGCAAATTCGCTCCCTAAAAGTGAAAAAGTGGCACATTTATTTCGTATTCAAAAATAAAATGCGTAATTTTGCACAAAAATTATAATCATATGGCACAATTATCTAATCGTCTGCAGCGTTTAGCCCCATCGGCCACGCTGGCAATGTCCCAGAAAAGCTCCGAAATGAAGGCGCAAGGTATCGATGTTATTAACATGAGTGTTGGAGAACCCGACTTCAATACCCCCGACGCTATTAAAGAAGCAGCCAAAAAGGCAATAGACGACAATTTCTCACGCTACTCACCAGTACCAGGCTATCCCGATTTGCGCAAGGCCATCGTGGCCAAGCTCAAGAACGAGAACCAGCTCGATTATACAATTAACGAGATTCTGGTGAGCAACGGTGCCAAACAGAGTGTGTGCAACACCGTGATGGCCCTGGTTAACGACGGCGAGGAAGTGATTATCCCTACCCCATACTGGGTAAGTTATCCCCAGATGGTACTGCTGGCAGGTGGCACACCAAAGTTTGTCGAAGCCGGTTTCGACCAGAACTTCAAGATGACCCCCGAGCAGCTCGAGGCAGCCATCACCCCCAAAACCCGCATGATTATTCTTTGCTCGCCCAGCAATCCAACAGGCAGCGTGTATAGCAAAGCAGAACTGAAGGCACTGGCAGATGTCATCCTGAAGCACGACGATCTGTTTGTGCTGGCTGATGAAATCTACGAGCACATCAACTATATTGGCAAGCACGAGAGTATCGCCCAGTTCCCTGGCATGAAAGAGCGCGCCATTATCGTCAACGGCGTTTCTAAGGCTTATGCGATGACAGGCTGGCGTATTGGCTACATTGCTGCCCCCGAATGGATTGTAAAAGGCTGCAACAAACTGCAGGGTCAGTACACCAGCGGTCCATGTTCTGTCAGCCAGAAGGCTGCCGAATTTGCGTATATTAACGACCAGCAGTGCGTGGAGGATATGCGCCAGGCTTTTGAGCGCCGCCGCGACCTCATTGTAAAATTGGCCAAGGACATCCCCGGACTGGAGGTCAACGTGCCTGAGGGCGCTTTCTACCTGTTCCCCAAGTGCAGCAGCTTCTTCGGAAAGAGCGATGGCGAGACCACCATCAACAACTCTACCGACTTTGCCATGTACCTGCTCGAAAAAGGTCACGTAGCAACTGTTGGTGGTGATGCTTTCGGCGATCCAGAGTGCTTCAGAATGAGCTATGCTACAAGCGATGAAAACATCGTAGAAGCCATGAAGCGCATTAAGGAAGTGGTAGCAAAACTAAAATAATTCGGAAATTCATAGTTAAAATCGGTTAATTATCATTGTTTTCCGCTTTATTTTGCTACTTTTGCGAGGTGAAACAAATCTTTATTTATTTATAATAACTAAAAAATTATTTATTTATGGCAACAACAACAAAGGCTGCAGCCCCAGCCAAAAAGAATTCGGGCTTTGGTGGTATTAAGGCAGCATGGATTATCCTGGTAATTTGTGCATTAGCTGGTTATGGTGTATGGTACTTCGTAATGGGTAACCCCGACAACTTCGTTGGTGGTGATCGTTCAGGTCATCCTGCAAACCTGCTGGGTACTGTTTATAAG
This sequence comes from Xylanibacter ruminicola, assembly GCA_015060625.1. Classification (GTDB taxonomy): domain Bacteria; phylum Bacteroidota; class Bacteroidia; order Bacteroidales; family Bacteroidaceae; genus Prevotella; species Prevotella ruminicola_D. The sequence continues at coordinate 140,695 of SUYC01000006.1, forward strand.
GGAGGTTTCGTAGTAGGTCTGATCCTGACTCTTCTCTTCACCGTTATCTGCCTCGGTATTGAGCGTTTCTTCGCTATCAAGACCGCTTCTGGTAAGATCAACCTCGCTAAGTTCACTGCACAGGTTAAGGAGCTCATCAAGGCTCAGAAGTTCGACGAGGCTGACAAGCTTTGCGACAAGATGCAGGGTTCTGTAGCTAACGTAGTTAAGGCTTCTATCGCCGCTTATAAGGACGTTGAGGGTAACGACACTCTGAAGAAGGCTGCTAAGGTTGCTAAGATTCAGCAGGCTCACGAGGAGGCTACTCAGCTCGAGATGCCTACTCTGCAGATGAACCTCCCAATGGTTGCTACCATCGTATCTCTGGGTACTCTGACCGCTCTGTTCGGTACCGTACTTGGTATGATCGGTTCGTTCCAGGCTCTGTCTGCTGGTGGTGGTGCTGACTCTATGGCTCTGTCTGCAGGTATTTCTGAGGCTCTGGTTAACACAGCTTCTGGTATCTTGACATCATGGGTAGCTACCGTAGTTTACAACTTCTTCTCAAACAAGATCGACAAGCTGACATACGCTCTCGATGAGATTGGTTACACAATCGCCGCTACATACGATTCTAACCACAACGAGGCTTAATTTTTTACCATTCATTTATTAACGCATTAAAGCAATTAGAGAATGGCAAAAATTAAGATACAGAAAAAAGACATCTGGATTGACATGACGCCAATGTCAGACGTGATGACGCTGCTTCTGTGTTTCTTTATGTTGACCTCAACATTCTTGACACCAGAACCAGTACAAGTCACAGCGCCTAATTCTGTGTCTGAGGTAAAGATACCAGAGCAGGATGTGCTCAACATTCTGGTAACCCCAGAGGGACGCATCTACTGTGGTACTGAAAACAAGAATAACATGCAGGCCATGTTGGAGACCATGACAGACAAGTTTGGTATCCAGCTGAACGCCAACCAGATTAAGCACTTCCGCGAGGATGCAATGGTTGGAGCTCCAATGGCTCAGCTTGGCAACTATCTGAACCTCGATACAGAGAAAATGGGTGAGGCAATCCAGAAGCTCGGTCTGCCGCTTGATAGTATCAACGGTGGCAAGAGCGAATTCCAGGAGTGGGTTACTGCAGCCCGCGAGGCTAACCCCAACATCAAGCTCGCTATCAAGTGCGACTCAAAAACTCCTTATGCTTCAATTAAGAAGTTGATGTCTGAACTCCAGGATATGAGCGAGAACCGTTTCCAGCTGATCACGAATCTCGATGTTAAACGTTTAAACGACTAGTAGTATTATGGCAAAAAAGAATCTATCAAAGCAGAAAAAGATGGATACCCGCGTGAACTTCACGCCAATGGTAGACATGATGATGCTTCTTATCACCTTCTTCATGCTGTGTACTACACTGGCTAAGCCGCAGGCAATGCAGCTTACCATGCCGTCGAACGACGACACCAAGCAGATGAACGAAGAGGATAAGCAGGTAACAAAGGCTTCTCACACTATCACTCTCTATCTGGGTGCAAACGATAAGGTTTGGTATGTAGCTGGTCTGCCCAACTACGACGATCCTTCATGCGTTAAGCCAACCACTTATGGTAAGGATGGTATTGAGAAAGTTCTGAACGAGCACACTACTGAAGAGGGTGTAAACCCAGTAGCCAAAATTAAGATGGCTAAGAAAGAGCTCGATGCAAAGAAGAATGAGTACAACTCAAAGATGACCGACGAGCAGTATCAGGAGGCTCTGAAGAAGCTGAAGAAGGGTGAACTGCCCTCTGGCGAGAAAGTGCCTACCATGACCGTCATCATCCGTCCTCTTAACTCAGCTACCTATGAAAATATGGTTGCTGCGCTCGATGAGATGCTCATTAGCAATATTGATAAGTATGTGATTGACAATGTCGACAAGATGAGTGACGACGATAAGGCTCTCATCGAAAAGGCAGGCGTCAAGTAACCCCTAAAATGTAGAATAGACTATGGCAAAAATAGATCTTATTGACAACAGCTGGGTTGACCTCGTATTCGAAGGTAAAAACCAGGCATACGGAGCTTATCAATTGCGCAAGAACACAGGTACACGTAACCTGAAGGCACTGATTACAATGTTCGTTGGTTTTGCTATCATTGCAGCCATCGTCATCGCCAAGGTGTCTTTCGATAATTACATGGCCTCTCGTAATGCCGCTATCGAAACCGACGTAGAGCTCGCCAGTCTGGCAGAGAAGAAGGAGGCTAAGGTAGAGCGCAAGGACGAGCCCGAGATTGAGAAAATTGAGGTTGAGAAGGTAAAGAGCTCAGTAGCCTTCACCGTTCCTGAGATTAAGAAAGACTCTGAGGTTAAGGAAGACCAGGAGATGAAGTCACAGGAAGAACTTCAGGAAACCAACACTGCTATCGGTGCATTCGATGTACAGGGTAATGATGAAGCAGCTGGTGAGGTAATGAAGGTGAAGGAGACAATCGCAGAGCCCGAGCCACCAAAGGTTGAAGAAACCAAGGTATTCGACGTGGTAGAGGAAATGCCACAGTTCCCTGGTGGTAGCTCAGCTCTGTTTGAGTATCTGTCTAAGAATATCAAGTATCCAGTAGTAGCCGAGGAGAACGGTGTACAGGGTCGTGTTGTTGTAACCTTCGTTGTAGAGCGTGATGGTTCTATCACCGACGTAAAGGTTGTAAAGAGCGTTGACCCCTCACTCGACAAGGAGGCACAGCGCGTTGTTAAGTCAATGCCACACTGGATTCCTGGTAAGCAGAACGGTAGCGCAGTACGTGTAAAGTACACCGTTCCTGTAACATTCCGTCTGCAGTAAAGCTCAACAAAAATTTTGAAATGAACGCATTCAACAAAATATATCATTTAGTTGGATTAACACTGATATTAGGCTTGTTCCCTGGATGTGGGAACAAGCCTAATCCTGAAAAGGAAAAAGCATATCAGAAGGCAGCCAGCATACTGACGGCCGACGAAAGTTTCTTCCCCATTATTGATGAGGAACTGTACTATTTTACCAATCAGACACTCGACTCAATCACGCCCGTTTACATCAACGAGCAGGATGCAGTCAAGAAGCTGATGAAACAGGAAACATGGCTGGCTTTCACCACACGCGACTTCACAAAAAAGGAGCGACAGGATCTGATCAGTCGGAAATTCCTGCCAAGAGCCATCCCCATAGCTTACGACGGACTGGCCATTATCGTAAACAACTCGAACCCCGACTCGTGCATTACCATCAAAGACTTTGCACGCATCCTGAAGGGCGAGATTACCAAGTGGGATGAGATATACCCACAAAACAAAATGGGAGTTATCGATGTGGTATTTGATAATCCACTCTCAAGCACCGTTCGCTGGTGCGTTGACTCCATTCTTGGTGGCAAACAGTTCAAAGCTCCCAATATTGGAGCTGCCAAAACAAGTGCTGCAGTTATCGACTACGTAGAGAACCATCCCAACTCATTGGGCATCATTGGTTCGAACTGGCTGAACGACAAGCGCGATACCACCAACATTACCTTTAAGAAGAATATAACAGTGATGGGCGTTTCAAAGCTCGACTCAGCAACGAAGTATAACAGCTGGAAGCCCTATCAATACTATTTATATAATGGTAACTATCCCCTGCGCCGTACAATCTATGCCCTACTGAACGATACCCGCAACGGAGTACCAAGCAGCTTTACCCACTTTATACAGCTGCCCAAGGGCCAAAAGATAATTCTGCGCTATGGTTTATTGCCACGAACAGCCAATATGAACGTAAGGGATGTCATCGTCAACAAAGAATGACGATTAAACGAACCACTTTATAAAACGTCAAAGAAGAGAGAGAACAATAAATAGATGTATAACCAAAAAACAGAAATTATGAAAGCAATTAAATATCTAGTAATGGGTGCGTTGCTGACAGGTTTCAGCGCCACCGCTAATGCACAGGTAGAAGAGCTCAACGCAGCTCTCGACGGTATTAAGTCAAAGGCTCCAAACGTAGCCGAGTTAGCAAAGACAGCCTACAAGAAAAACAAGAAGGACGCAAACGCCCTGATTAAGATTGCGCAGGCCTTCTATGCTCAGAAGGATACAGCCAATGCGCGCATGTTTGCCAACTATGCTAACGAAGCCGGCAAGCCTAAGTATCAGTTTGCACCAGCCTATCTGTTGTTAGGCGACATCGAGTCGGCTTACGGAACAGATGGTGGTAAGGCTGCAGGTTACTATAACCAGGCCATTACTTTCGACCCAAAGAATCCTGAGGGTTACAAGAAATGGGCAATGGTATATCGTAAGATCAGCCCAAGCCAGGCAGCAAAGAAGCTGCAGGAAATGAAAGCTCAGTGCCCCAACGAGGATGTTGACGCTATCACAGCTCACATCTACATGCTGGCTGGTGATGAGAAGCAGGCTTACGAGAACTATGCCAAGGCAAATATCGGCAAGCTTGACAAGCTGGGCTTGAACGAGTTTGTACGTGCCAGCTACTTCACAGGTCACTTCCAGGATGCACTCCGTGCTGCCGAGGCAGGTATCAAGCTCGAGCCACGTAACCCAACATTCAACCGTTTGGCTATGTTCTCAAACTACGAGCTGAAGAACTACGATGCAGCTAAGGCTTACATCCACAAGTACTTCTTCGAGACCGACAGTGCCAAGATTTCTGAGTACGACCACTTCTACACAGCCCTGATTTATCAGGCTCTGGAAGACAAAGCTAATATGTACACTCACTATGACAAGGCTCTTGAGCTGGTTAACGATCAGTCAATGATCAAGCGCTGGGCTATCCTGAAGAGCGTATCAGACTCTTACCTGAAGGACAAGGAGTTCGACAATGCCATCAAGTACTACGATCAGTACCTGGCTTGCAAGCCCAACATCGACTCTGACGATATGGAGGGAATGGCAAAGATCTACTCTAAGTATGCTGACGAGGACGAGGCTCGCAAGGCTGAGTATATCAAGAAGGCTATCGAGGCTTATCACGCAATGGCCGAGAAGTTCCCTGTACAGAGCACATACGCTGCTTACCAGTGCGCTACAATGAACAACAAACTGGATAAGACTGGCGAGAAGGGTCTTGCAAAGCCCGACTACCAGAAGGTTGTAGAACTGCTCGAGTCAAAGGCAGATCGCTCTAAGGGTGAGGATATCATGCTGAAGTACAGCTATCACTATCTGATGTCGAACGCATTCCTGTATGGCAAGAACAAGGCTCTGGCTAAGGAGTATGCCAACAAGATTCTGGCTATCGACCCAGAGTATGCTCCAGCTAAGCAGATTCGTGATCTGAAGTAATCTCAGAACGATCATACAAAGAAAGAGGTGTTCAGCAATGAACATCTCTTTTTTTTAGCAGTATTTTCTAAGTTACAAAAGGATATTTTCCAAGTTAGAAAGCAACGTTTTCTAATACAGAAAACAGGTGTTTCCAATAAGGAAACACCTGCTATACTTTCGATATGTCCTATCTTATTAGGGAAGGCTGATAGCCTCAGAGGGACAAACAGAAGCACAAGTACCACACTCTGTACAGAGATCGGGGTTGATTGAATACTTCTCACCCTCAGAAATTGCCTCTACTGGGCACTCACCCTGACATGTACCGCAAGCGATGCAGTCGTCACCAATTACATATGCCATAATTCTTAATCAATTAAATTGTTAATACTGTTAATACTCACTTTTAATGATGCAAAGGTACGATAATTTTTTGTTCATACCAAACTTTAGGTAGAAAATTTATATAATTTATACAATGTCGAAATAAGAAATACTATAATAAAAATACAATTTTTGCGTTATTATATATGTATGAGATATAGACTATTATTCATCACAGCAGCACTATGCGTCGCAGCTACCTGTTTGGCTCAACGCCACTATGTGATACAGCACAAGCCATATATTGACTTGCGCCCAATGCACTTTGGCATATCTGTAGGTATGAACCTGCAAGATATTGAATTTGAGACCGAATCACCAACAGTTTGCGATGCCAATCGCTGGAACGCAGGATTCTCGGTAGGCGTATTAGCCGACATGCGCCTATCCAACAACCTGAACTTGCGCATAGTTCCAACCATGCACTTTGGTTCCAAACACCTCGTATTTAACAAGTTAGACACATCAGCAGCCAGCAGCACCCCAAGAAGCAAAACGCAAGACCTGAAGAATACCTATCTTTCGGTACCCATTGACCTAAAATTTTCAGCCCAGCGATGGAATAATATCCGGCCTTACATGCTGGCAGGTATAAATGGCATGGTGAATCTAACTAACAAAAGTCAGGAGATAGTACAGCTGAAACGAACCGACCTGATGCTGGAAGTGGGACTGGGATGCGATCTGTATTTGCCATTTTTCAAACTGGCCCCTGAGCTGAAGTTCTGTTATGGTTTGGGCGACAGAATCGACAAAGGCCACGTAGATGACATCAAGGACGAATATAAAAAAACGTATGCCAACTCTATCAAGAGCGGGCATACGAAGATGATTGTATTAACGTTCTACTTCGAATAGTGTTACTTCTCGAACGTGAGTACCAACTTACCAATAAACACGCCGTGTTTACCGTTCTGGTCGTCAGGAATCTGTTTGCCTGTTTTATCAGGTGCATACTCTAATGTGGGCATGTAAGTATGGGTATGCCCGCCCAGCACCAAGTCGAGCCCCTGAACTTCGCTCATAAACTGCTGGTCAGGATACTCAGACACTGCCCAACCTAAGTGTGACAGACAAATCACGACATCGCACTTCTCTCGATGGCGCAGGATATCGATATATTTCTTCGAGGTCTCGATAGGATCCAAGAAACCTACGCCCTCACAATTCTTGTTTGCCACGAGTCCTTTTAAAGGTGCTCCCAACGCATAAACGCCAATCTTCAAGCCATTACGCTTCAGGGTGATATAATCCTTCACCAAGCCCTCGCAAGGGGTACCAGTAAAGTCGTAGTTTGAACAAACAACAGGAAATTGGGCCATACGAAACAGTTTGGCCATATTCTCCAGGCCAAAATCAAATTCATGGTTTCCGATGGTAACTGCATCATAACCCATCTGATTCATTAAACCAATCTCCACTTCACCTCTGAAGAGTGTATAGAAACCTGAGCCCTGCGAAAAATCGCCCGAGTCGAAGAGCAACAAGTCAGGCTGCTGCTGTCGCTGCTCCTTTAACATATTAATACGACGAACAAAACCTCCGCGACCCGCCAGGTCCTTATTCTCAAGGTTCTCGTTAAGAGGCATGATACACGAATGGGTATCGTTAGTGTGCAGCACCACAAGTTGCTTCTTGGTCTTAGCGCTAACAGAAACAACGGTCAGGAGCGCAACGATGATCATCAAGTGTAATTTACGCATAACTTACTGGATTTTAAAACGTCCTTCAACTTTCGAATCTACCATGGCACCACGGGCCTGAAAATCCTTAAAATAATTCATAATCAGGAATCGAGTGTTATTACTCTTATCCTCGGGTGCAACAACATCCCGACCCTCTTTAAGGGCAGGCATACCATCGTTACCCTCAATCAGGTAATTGATGGTAGCTATGCGATAATCGGCCTGAGGGTCAATCTCCTTGCCATGCAGTTTACCCGACAGCAATTTGCCATCCTTAGAGGCAACAATCTCAACACCATGACTCACGCCTTCGCCCCCACGAATGGCAATCTGGGCATAGAGCTGAAGTATCTGCTCACCCGTAAGAGTGATGAAGCAAATTTTATTCTCAAATGGAGCCACATCGAGCACATCGCCATAGGTTACCTTACCCTTTGTAAGATCGGCACGAATACCTCCCATGTTATAGATACCTAACACAGGACTCTCTCCATAATCCTTACCCGACCACACCAAAATATCAGCCAGGAGATTAGAGAGATCACTCTCAGGGCGCGCTGCATGCATGTTATGTGCCACTGTACCAACAACAGGCCCCATAATACTATCGTTGACATGCTTATAAGGCTCAAGAAACTTCACAGCAGCCTCATCCGGATTCTGATCATAGCGACTATCTACGATAACGCGAGTGCGCTCAATACCAGTTAGTTGGAATTGTTTTGGAGCACACGAAACCAATAATAATGAGGCTAAAGAAGCATAAAAAATATGTATTTTATCCATCTCAAATTATTTTAATGGTGCAAAAATACAAAAAATATCCGAAATATTTCTTTGATTCCAAAAAAAGTTGTACCTTTGCACCCGCTTTTCGGCGTAATCGCTGGCAGGAAGTTTCGTGAGGCCTGTTATGTTGCGTTGGAACGATACAACAATTTAATTATATATTAAAGTACAATGGATTTAATTAAGATTGCTGAAGAAGCATTTGCAACCGGCAAGAAGTTCCCAGAGTTCAAGGCTGGTGACACAATCACTGTCGCTTACAAAATTATCGAGGGTTCAAAGGAGCGTATCCAGCTCTATCGTGGTGTAGTAATCAAGATTGCTGGTCACGGTGACAAGAAGCGCTTCACTGTACGTAAGATGTCAGGCACCGTTGGTGTAGAGCGTATCTTCCCAATCGAGTCTCCCAACATTGAGAGCATCGAGGTTAACAAGGTAGGTAAGGTTCGCCGCGCTAAGCTTTACTATCTGCGCAAGCTCACTGGTAAGGCTGCTCGTATTAAGGAGAAGCGCCACAACGTTGGTGAATAAAAAAGAAAAAGAGGCTGCACCTAAGTGTGCGAGCCTCTTTTTTTATTCCCCATGCAAGGCATGTTGAAAATCATCCCAACTCTGGAATCCTGCTAACAATGCCAATCGATCGAGTGTTTTCTTATCAGGTTTCTTCAGAATCTCCTTCTCAACTGCCTCCAGCAGCTTTCGAAGCGCCAAACGTTTTTTCTCCATGTTAATAACATTAAGTTTGGTGCAAAATTACAAAAATATTTTGTACCTTTGCACACAGAATAAAAAAATATCGCAAAAATGAAAGAATTAGCACTCAAGTACGGATGTAATCCCAATCAGAAGCCCTCGCGCATTTTCATGACCGAGGGCGAGCTCCCCATCGAAGTCATCAACGGCCGTCCTGGATATATCAACTTCCTCGACGCATTCAACGCTTGGCAGCTTGTCAAGGAGCTGAAGGCAGCCACCGGTCTGCCAGCAGCTGCCTCATTCAAGCACGTGAGTCCTGCCGGCGCTGCAGTAGGTCTGCCCCTGAGCGACACGCTGAAAAAGATATATTTCGTAGATGACGTGAAAGACCTCGATGAGAGTCCTATCGCTTGCGCTTATGCCCGAGCCCGCGGCGCCGACCGCATGTCGAGCTATGGTGACTTTGTAGCCCTGAGCGACACCTGTGATGCCACCACCGCCAAGTTGCTGAAGCGTGAGGTGAGCGATGGCGTGATTGCACCCGATTTCACACCTGAGGCTATCGAGATACTGAAAGACAAGCGTAAGGGAACCTACAACGTAATTAAGATCGACCCCAGCTACGTGCCAGAGCCTATCGAGCGCAAGCAGGTATTCGGCATCACCTTCGAGCAGGGCCGCAACGAGATCAAGCTCGACGACGACGCCCTCTTCGAGAACATGCCTACACAGAACAAGACCTTTACCCCAGAGGCTAAGCGTGACCTGATTATCGCCCTCATCACCCTGAAATATACTCAGTCTAATTCAGTTTGCTATGTAAAAGATGGTCAGGCCATTGGTATCGGAGCTGGTCAGCAGAGCCGTATCCACTGCACACGCCTGGCTGGTAACAAGGCTGATATTTGGTGGCTGCGCCAGCATCCAAAAGTGATGAACCTGCCTTTCATCGACAATATCCGCCGTGCCGACCGTGATAACACCATCGACGTGTATATCTCTGAGGATCACGACGACGTACTGCGTGACGGCACCTGGCAGCAGTTCTTCAAGGAGAAGCCCGAGGTGCTGACCATGGAAGAAAAGAAAGCATGGATAGCCCAGAACACCAAGGTTGCCCTGGGATCAGACGCTTTCTTCCCCTTTGGCGACAATATCGAGCGCGCTCATAAGAGCGGCGTAGAGTTTATTGCTCAGGCTGGTGGTTCTGTTCGCGACGACAATGTTATTGAGACCTGCGATAAGTATGGTATCGCAATGGCGTTTACAGGAGTAAGACTTTTCCATCATTAATTTATGGACGATTTTCAGAATATTCTTGAGAATGGCATCAACTTCGGACGTGGAGGAGATAAGCCGAAAGACGACGGCAAGGTGAAAACCAAGGCCAAGAAGAAAAAGTATATCACTGGTGCTCACGGTAGCGGCTCTGCAAGACAGAAAGCCAAATACCGTGAGCAACGGGCCAACAGACATAAGAAATAACTTTCTCTAAATAAGGAACTAATGAAACTACTAAAACTACTATTCGCAGCAACCCTACCACTTCTGAGCACGAGCAATACTTTTGCTCAGAAGTACGTAGGTGGCGATATTTCAGTACTGAAAAGCTACGAAGATTACAACGTAGCTTATTACAACGAGCAAGGCACCAAGATTGACGATGTGCTGAAGTATATGAAGAGCGAAACCGTTGGATGGAATGCCCAACGCGTACGCTTATTCGTAAATCCAACTAAAAAGGCTCCTGATGGTTCGACAGATGCACAAGTTTGTCAGGATCTTGACTATGTGATTGCCCTCTGCAAGCGCATCAAAGCCGAAGGATTTGCGCTGATGCTGGATTTCCACTATAGCGACACCTGGGCCGACCCATCAAACCAATGGACGCCTGCCGCATGGGCATCGCTATCTAACGATGAGCTGAAACAGAAGATTTACGACTATACCAAAGAGTGCCTACAAAAACTGGTTGAAGCAGAAGCTACACCAGACTTTATACAAACTGGAAACGAAATATCGTATGGAATGCTTTGGGGAAAATACAACAGTAAAACTTACGTTTGCTATTCAAACTCTTCAGAATCAAACTGGACACGTTTCAAGGATCTGCTTACCCAAGCCACTAAAGCCTGCAGAGAAGTTTGTCCTAAAGCACAGATTATCATTCACTCTGAACGCTCAGGCGATGGTAATGCGCTAAAAGACTATTTTACACGCTTAGCCAATATAGATTACGATGTAATTGGTCTGTCGTACTACCCCTTCTGGCATAACTCTCTATCTACACTTGCCAGCAACCTCACAATGTTGGCAAACAATTTCTCTGATAAGAAAGTACAGATTGTAGAAACAGCCTACTACTATCAGTGGCAGCCAAAGAAGGGCGAAGGTATTGATTACGATTTCCAGAGCACTTGGGCCATTTCGCCTGAAGGCCAGGCCGCTTACACCAAGGCACTCGTCGAGGAATTGAATAAGCACAGTAATGTTAACGGACTTTATTGGTGGTTCCCTGAAGAGAACGGCAATGGTCCTGACAGTAAGGTACTAACAAGATGGGTGAATCGTGGTTTATGGGATAACGAAACACACAAAGCCCTGCCTGCGCTCTACGAGCTGAAGAACTTTGCCCCCAGCAGTACAGGCATACAAGGCGTAAAAAAAAGCGGTTGCGCGGATTACGCATGGTATTCGATAGATGGGAGGCGATTAGAAGGAGAGCCTTCCAAAAGTGGGATATACATCAAGAACAAACAAAAAGTAGCTTTTCGCAAATAGAAAAGCTACTTTCTGTTTTGATGCCTTAGAAGTTCAAATCCTTGCCTCGGTAGAACTCTAACAGGGCCTGCTGATAGAGATTTTCATACCGTGCCTGAACCAGATCCGACTCTGATTTCATATAATTATTCTTGGCCTCGTTAAACTCCGTGATGGTAGCTTTACCATTCTCGTACTTAGCCTGTACCAGATCGAAAGCATCCTTCGAACTCTTAACAGCCTCAGCAGAACTCTGAGTCTTGGTCTGCGCATTCAGGGCGTTATAGTACACCTGCTGAATCTCCTTATACAGGGTTTTCTTGGTATTATCGAGCTGCAGCTGCTGATTAGCCTGATCTACACGTGCACTACGAATGCGATTTCGAGTAGAGAAACGATTAAAGATAGGCACACTCAGATTTAAGCCGATATACTGACTGAAGTTGTTCTCCAACTGCTTACCCAAACCATCTGACTTGAGACCTGAAGTGGTGTAGTAGTTAGTACCCAAACCGCCACTCAGCGAGAGTGTGGGATAATAGCCAGCCTGAGCAATCTTAATGCTATGAGCAGCCCCCTTCAGTTTTAACTGCTGTGAGAGAATCTCTGGTTTGATACCAAGCGCCTCTGCATAAACCTGATCAGGAGTAACAATATTAACCAGATTGGCAATCATATCCAAATCTTCTTTGGTTGGACGATTAATTGCAAAGCCCTCAGGTGTATCAAGTTCCAGCAACTGGGTAAGCGTCAGGATGGCCAGACGCATATTGTTATCTGCCTGAGTAGCAGTCAGCTTACTGTTAGCCAAAGTTGCTTTCTGCTGTGAGAGTTCAACACCACTGGCCTTACCATTATCAACAAAAGCCTGAAGTCGAGCCACCTGAGCAGAGTCGATTGCTATCTGGCGATGAGCCACATCAGCCATCTCCATATCGTACAGAATCTGCACATAAGCCTGAGCCACCTGCATACGGATATCGTTCTTAGCCTTCTCCAGATCAGCAGTGGCTGCTTCGAGATTCAGCTGATTCAGCTTAATCTGGTTGGGAATCTCGAAACCTGTGAACAAAGGTACACTTGCGCCCAACTGCAGCGATGTGCTACTGGTATTCTTGTTGGTATAGGTATTATCCATTGTCAAACCACGTCCGAACGAGAAGTTCTGACTGACACTACCGCTCAAATCCGGCAAACGCGAGTTCTTGGCAGTAGAGAGCTGAATCTCCTGCTGGCGGCACTGGTTCTGCTGCTGCTTAATGCCGATGTTATGCTCCACAGCATATTCACAGCATTCACGCAAGCCCCATGCCTTCTGGGCACTAGCAGTACCAAGGCCCAGCGAACCAATCATCAATGCAAAAACATATCTTTTCATAATCGCTTATTTTTCATTATCGTCTGTAACAATCTCTGGGCCACGTACCTTATCCTTGGCAGTTATACCCTTCTTAATCTCAATGTTCACACCGTCAGAGAGACCTGTTTCAACAAAAGTGCGATCGTAGGTTTTATTTTTGCCTTTACCTTTGATCACGTAAACAAAGGTGCTGTCGCCACTAAACTCGATGGCACTTTCTGGGATGCAGAGCACCTTGTCAGCCTTGTCCAACACGATTTCGGCATTAGCACTGTAGCCAGAACGGATTTTTCCACCCTCTACAAGTTTTACAGCGGCCTTAATCTCAAACTGATTGGTTCCGTTGCTCTCGATAGCCTTTGGCGAGATGTATTCCAATGCTGCATCAAACTTCAGGTCCTGCAGGGCACCGATAGTAATCTTCATATTCATGCCATTCACCAACTGTCCTACCTCAGTCTCATCGATATTACCACGGAAAATCAAATCCTTCATATTAGCCACTGTGGCAATCGTGGTACCATCGTTAAAGGTATTCGACAGGATAACCGAATTACCCACCTTAACAGGGATATCGAGAATGACACCGCTAATGGTAGAACGGATGAGAGTTGAAGAAGCTTTAGCATTCGACTTCGACACACCATCGCGCACCACTTCGAGAGCATCCTGTGCAGCCAGCTTTTCGTGCTTGGCCTGATTCAGGCTAATCTTAACCTTATCAAACTCATCAGCACTCACCAGTTTCTGGTTAAAGAGGTTCTCCTCGCGCTGGAAATCGGTCTCGGCCTGTTTCAGATTGATTTCAGCCAGACGGACACGCATCTCAGCACTCGACAGCTGGGCCATATCAGGAATCACCTTAACCTTAGCTATCACATCGCCAGCGTTCACATAGTCGCCAGGCTCTTTCAACAATTCTGAGATGATACCAGAGATCTGCGGTTTGATATTCACCTCGTTACGGGGCTCAATCTTACCTGTAATAATGGTGGTTTTCTGGATGCTGTCGAGCTTTGGAGTAAACTCGTTGTAAACAACTTCCTTGGGCTGGCTCTTCTGCCACAGGAACACGAATGTTCCGATGAAAATCAACGCGATAATAGCGGCGATAATCAGTTTGCTGTACTTTTTCATACTTCTTATAGTTTTATTATTTATATTCTTTTTTTCTAGTATCTAAACAAGTTATTCATCGCGCATGGCATCAACGGGCTTGATGCTCATGGCTCGGGCGGCAGGGGCTAATCCAGCAAACAAGCCAAGCGAGCTTACGATAAAGGCGCAGAATATAGCCGTCCAGAAGGTCACCTGGAAGTGAATACTCACGATGCCATCTTCTGTATTGGCCATTTCGAGCATCTGCAGTATCATGACGGCAAACAGGATGCCGCTCATACCCGCCACAAGCGTTAGCACAATGCTCTCGCTGATAATCTGCGATAGGATCATCTTAGGGGTAGCACCGATGGCACGACGGATACCGATCTCTGTGGTACGTTCCTTAACCGTTACCATCATGATGTTCGACACGCCTATGGCACCAGCCAAAAGGGTTCCAAGACCAACCAACCAGATGAGGATATTCACACCCTTAAACAGATTATTAATCAACTGGAACATCAGTTCGGTATTAAATACAAACACCCCTTGCTCGTCAGTAGGATCCACATAGTGCGCTCTGGCCACCGTCTCACGGATACGTGGTGTGATTTTACTCATCAGCACACCTGGGCGACCAATAGCAGCAATGACGTCAACGGCGTTACCACGATTAAAGGCTGCCTTCATCATCGTGATGGGAATGGTGACTCTCTCTTCTGATCGCCCACCAATAGAAATACCGCCTGCACTATAATCGACACCCACTACCTCGTAATAGGTGGAATCTACACGTATTTTTTTGCCGCAAGGGTCGCCACCTTCCTTAAACAGGTCCTTGTAGATTTTTTTACCAATCACACACACCTTGCGCTGTTCCTGTATGTCCATCTCGTTGATGAAACGACCGTAGTACATCTTTGGTGCGATGATTTTCACCATCTCAGGCACGGCACCCTGCATATTAGGTGTGGTCTTCTGGTCGCCATAGTAGGCCGTCGAGCCACGTCCCATCAGGATAGGAGCCACAGCTTCCAGTTCAGGAATCTGCTGTTTCAGGCGTTCCACATCCTTATAATCCATATACCAGCTACGCCCCTTGCGGAAACCTTTATAAGGCTTAGAGGTCTGCTCGGCACCAACAATCACGGTATTCTGCGCAAAGCCTTCGAAATTGCTATACAACTTCTCCTTCACGCCCTTTCCGCCTCCCATCAGGGCAACAAGCATAAACACGCCCCAGAACACACCGAAACCGGTGAGGAACGAACGCGACTTGTTTCGCGTCAGCGTGTCGATGATTTCTCTGTATGAATCTATATCTATTCTCATAATCAGTCAGCTCTTAATGCCTCAATAGGGCGAATTCTACTTGCTTTATAGGCAGGAATAAGTCCTGCGATAGTACCTGCGATCACCATCACCAGTGTGGCCTCGATACAAACATCCAGTCCCACGGTAGGGTTAACAAACAGTGTAAGCTTCTCAACTCCCAGGTCGGTAACCTCATGCCCCAGCGTTGCGTCCATATACTCATTAGCAAGCACACCACACAACATGCCAACATAGCCAAACAGGGTGGTGATAATAACACTCTCGACAATAATCAGTCGCAGGATGCTCCAAGGCTTTGCACCAATAGCCTTACGGATACCAAACTCGTGGGTGCGCTCCTTAACGGTGATGAGCATGATATTACTTACGCCCACGATACCAGAGAGCAGTGTGAAGAGTCCGATGACCCAAAGGAAAGTATGGATGATATCTATTCCTTTCTCCATCTGCTGGCTTTGAGCATAGTTATTCCATATCCAGATGCCGCGATCATCCTCAGGGTGAATCTGGTGCATACCATTCAGTCGGCGACGATAGTCCTTCTCAAAGGCCTCGTTGGCATCCTCAGAGGTCAATCCCTTGAACGTGAACTCGATGCTGCCCAGACTAGGTGTATCGGCGCCATAAATACTCTTGATAGCAGTGTAAGAAGAATAGGCTCTGCCATTACCTTCGCCACGGCTCTTGTAGATGCCAACAACCTTGAACGAGATATCGCCCACCTTGATATACTTGCCCAACAACGTTTTATAGTCCTTAGGTTCCAACTCCTTAGCCTGGTTATCACCGAGCACAATCACCTTACGGCGTTCCTTCAGGTCGATATCATTAATGAATCGGCCACACAGCATGTGCTCTTTGACGATCTTGGTATGAACAGGATGCACGCCTGCGATGCGGATATTCATGTAGTTCTCGCCATAGCTGGCAGTGCCACTGGTGAAATAGTTGGCTCCCACCTCGTCAATATTCTCAGTAAACTCTGTCCGAGTGGCTTCCAAGTCCTTCACGTTCAACTGTATATCGCGCCCTTCCTTCAAGCCTTTATAGGGCATCGAAGTCCAACCGCCATCAACTTCCATCGAGTTGGTCAGAAAGTCGCCGTTCATCTTCATCGTGGCATTGATGAGACCGTTTCCGGCTCCCAACAGCACGATGATCATAAAGATGCCCCACGCCACAGCAAATCCCGTGAGCGTAGTACGGAGCTTATTGCGCCGTGCCGTCTGCCATATTTCAGTTATTATATCGTGCATAATAATCTAGTATTTCTAGTAGGACTAGTATTTCTAATTATTTCATCAGACCGCTGCTGCCGAATGGGCTGGCGTTATGATCGAGATTCTCTTCTATCTGACCTATGACACCATCCTTGATATGTACAATCTTGTTGGTTTCATTAGCCACACCGCTCTCGTGAGTCACCACCACGATGGTCATGCCATCCTCCTGGTTCAGCTTCTTCAGCAACTGCATCACCTCCACAGATGTCTTCGAGTCGAGTGCACCTGTAGGCTCATCGGCCAGGATAATCTGTGGACGGGTGATGAGTGCTCTGGCTATTGCCACACGCTGTTTCTGTCCTCCCGACAGTTCGTTGGGGTAATGTTCGGCCCAATCGGCCAAGCCCAGCTTATCCAGATACTCCATCGCCATCTGGTGACGCTTCTTTCTGGATACCCCTTGGTAGAATAATGGCAACTCAACGTTTTCCACGGCGGTCTTGAAAGAGATGAGATTAAAGCTCTGGAAAATAAAACCTATCATCTTGTTGCGATACTCGGCAGCCTTGCGCTCCGAGAGGTTCCAGATGGGAGTTCCGGCGAGCTCGTAGCTCCCCGAGTCGTAGTTATCCAGAATACCCAGGATATTCAGCAGTGTACTCTTACCCGAGCCCGAAGCACCCATGATGCTGACAAACTCGCCTTTCTCGATGTCGAGCGAGATACCCTTCAGCACATGGAGCGGCTGGGCACCCTGATAGGTCTTGTTGATGTCTTTTAAATGTATCATAAAATATTTTCAACTTAGTTTATTTTATTGTTTGACGTAGCTTACTCGCACAAAGTTGCATCGTAGGCAGATTTAACATCCTCTAACGTAATTCCCAACAGTTGCATCTGGCGGAACAATTCTGGCAGACGCTCTTTCATAAACTCCTGCTTGCGTGCCTTCAGAATCTGCGTCTTGGCACCCGGGGTCACAAAATAGCCCAGTCCGCGCTTGTTGTAGATGATTTCCTCGCGTGCCAGTTGTTCGTAGGCTTTTACTGCCGTGTTGGTGTTCACTTCGAGCAGCACAGCATACTCACGTACGCTGGGGATGCGATCATCGTCTTTATATACACCCGACAGAATCTCGTCGCACAGGCGATCGGCCATCTGGATGTAAATCGGTTTATCATTTGTAAAAGTCATAATTCATCCACTTATTAGTAATTAACTCAAATCCTTTGAAGATATGGAACGATGCCCAGTAATTGACGACAGAGAACACTGCAAAGAATGCTGTAAGCATATAGGTGACGGTTCCTATCTGTTCTTTTACTATCACACCATTTTCGTAGTTGGTAACAAACAATCTGATTTCGTGATTCTTTGAAAACCAAACCAACAGCGTAACACCAACTACCAGCGCAATACTGCTGATGACGAACGCATACTTGCGAAACAGTGTGCCACCAAGGGTGTAGAAAGAGTGCAACCAAGTAAGACCGCATACCAAGAATACCAGTCCCATCAGGCGATAGCCCAAGGTGTGGTGCACCCCTATACCATCAAACGTCATCATCTTTACAAACTCTGAAACGACGAAAGAATTCCATGAATCACCGTAGAACACGGCACGGAATGCCACACGCAGCGTATCGCCAACGATAAACGACAGGTGCATCATCACGAATCCTGATACAGAAGCAAAAATGGTTGCTGCCAAGAATTTCTCTAAATTGGTAGCAGGGAGCATCAGGAATGCCTGTCGCTGAGGTTTCTTATCCAACTCAACAAACAGATTACAAACACTTACCGCAACACCAATTATCACGTAAATCACAAAGAATCCTGCCAAGACGTCAGTACTATGATTCATCTCCTGGGGCGTAGTAGCATGCATCATAGCGCGCACCATCAACTCGCCCATAGCAACACCCAGTGTGAGTCCCAAGGTCCACATCAGCATCGAGTGCATGTTTACACTGATCATCCAGCGCAAGGCCTTTCCAAATCTTTTAATATCGAAACTGTTCATAACTCCAATTTTTCAACTATTAAATTCTTCAATTCATCACAGGTTCACAAATTTGCCAATGTTCTGAGTTCTGCAGAATATCTTGTACGACAGCCAGTAGTTAACAATACCCCAAATACCGTAAACTGCATCAGAGATATAAAGCAGCGTCATAGCATCACCGTGAATCATATCAAACTGATTTTCGTAAGTAATAGGGAACAACCATGATTGTACCATCGACAAGAAGATGAGCACCAATAAGGTGAGAATCCACGAGTACTTGTGCGAACGGAAGAAGGTGGCACCAAGGGCGAAACACGACTGAAGCCAAAGAAACATAATAATCAGGGCATTAATAACCGTAACCTTCTTTGAGCCAATGGCTTCCCAATTAACTGTGAAAGGATTTAAGCTACTGAACAGAGCGCCTGTGACAAACTGCGGATTATTACCTATCAGCCAGTTAATCACATACTGCACCAAGTCGGCACCAAAGAAAGCTACAACCGTAAGACCCAATACATATATCCAAGTGGTGTAGCGCATCAGGTATTTCTCGAAATTCGAGGCTGGCAACAACAACAGAGCCTGCATATCGTGTTTCCCTTTCATGCTGTTAAACATCATCGATGGGCCTAAGGCTACTTGAATAAAAAACATCATCACCACAACCACGCAACAAGGTTTATAACCTGTATCAGCACCTCTCAGCCAATAAAAACTTGTGGTAAAGAACAAGAATATCAGCGTAAGCACCACAAACATCTGGAGCAGCGAGCGCATGTAGTAGCTCTTGTCGTTAGTGAACGACCAACGAGCCACCTTTCCAAACCTATGTATATTAAACTGTATCATAAGATTTAATGTTTAATCTCTAAATTTTACCCTCGTTGACTGCATTAAACAGCAACTCCAAATTAACCTGAGTTTCAGCACTATCCTCCTTGCGTGGTGCAATCACGGCATTACCCTGCAGTGAAGGCTCGGCATAGAGCACATCGTCCATCTCGGCAGGTGTGCGATACTCAAAAGTAAACTTCTCCTGGATATCAGCCACACTGGCATTCAGCAACAGCTTCTGTGGACTCAAGATAAGGATATGATCCAGCAACGATTCAACATCGTGTACCTGATGGGTAGAGATGATAAGCGTACGATCGCCAGTCATATACTGGGTAACCACCTTACGGAACTGGCTCTTCGAAGGGATATCCAGTCCGTTGGTAGGCTCGTCCATCAGCAGCACACGAGTGTTTGTAGCCAAGGCAAAGGCCATAAACACCTTTTTCTTCTGTCCCATCGAGAGGGCGTTCAACTTCACATCACTTGAGAGTTCAAAATCCTTCAGACAGCCCTCCAGCACGGTGGTACTGAACAAGGGATAAAAAGGGCGGTTGATCTTCACATACTCGTCGAGTGTCATCGAAGGCAGGTCGAACTCCTCAGGCACGATAAAGATGTCCTGCAGTGTCTCCGGACGGCGCAACTTAGTCTCCACACCATCAAAACTCACTGTGCCCTTCTTAGGACGCAACAGTCCGGCTATCAGGTAGAGCAGTGTACTTTTACCCGTACCGTTCTTACCCAGCAGACCATAAATATTGTCCTGCTTCAACTGCAAACTGAAATCATCGAATACCAGGTTCTTCTGCCCTGCATACTTAAAACTGATGTTGTTTACCTCGATCATAATTCTATCTATTTTTAATGTTCAATGCTAAGTGTTATAGTGTACCACTTTAATAGTACACTGCAAAAGTAGAATAAAAAAGAATACGCTCCAAGCTTTTATGCAAAAAACTTTGAATCGTTAACACTATTTAGTACTTCAACCCTCACGCGTACATAACTAATAAACAGGGAGATAGTACGGCACTATCTATGAGATATTCGTAACTTATCTGTCCACGAAGTTTCGGCTACTATTAATGGTAGCAATTGCTACATTTAATGGTAGCAAAAATTCCCATTAATGGGAACGAATAACAGCACAACGTTACACTGTAACATACGACAGGAGAGAAAAAAAACTTGGTCGAGATGGAACACAATATAGTTTATAAGATTATTTATATATTATAATATATAAATAATTATAATATTATATTATTATATAATAAGTATCAAACTACAATGACCAAACTTTTTTTCGTTCCTGTCGTAATTTTAACGTAACACTCTTGGTAGATTGAAAAAATTTTTGTACCTTTGCACTGTAAACTTAAAAGACAGAGTAATGACAAAAGAAACTAACTTAAATGATCGTTCAATCATCGAGCAGCAGATGCTGTTCGCAGGTAAAGAAATCGAGAAGCTGATGGATGTATATCCCTGCTTACGCGAGGTGTGCAAGGGACTTAAAACCGAGGCCTACCCTGCAGCCATGTTTGCATCGTCGGCCTTCCTGGGTACGCTGATGACACGTTGTACCTATCGTTTTTACCATCGCCCTCAGGAGCTACGTCGCCTCAACTATAGCGTGTTCATCATTGGCGACCCTGGTTCAGGAAAATCGTTTGTAACCAATCTCTACGAACTTTTAGCCGGTCCTATCCGCAAGGTATCGAAGGAGGGACAGAATGCCGAGAATCGCTATCGTCGCAAATACAAGGAGTGGCTGGACAACGGGCAGAAAGGCGATGGCCCCAAGAAGCCTCAGGTAATCATCCGCACCCACCCTGCCCGCACATCCAACAAAGTGTTTATCGAAGACATGAAGCATGCCGTTGAGATGGTGAATGGCGAGGAGATGCACCTGCACATGCTGTCGTTCGACACTGAACTCGACAATGCCATCAATCAGCAGGGCGAGGCATGGAGCAACAAGACCTATCTGGAGTTGAAGGCTTTCCACAACGAGGAGGACGGACAGTTCTTTTCAAACCACGACTCAGAGCTTTGCAACTTCAATGTGTTTTGGAACTTTGTTTATACAGGCACACCCCGTGCCCTGAAAAACAAGGTGAATGCCAACAACGTGGGCAATGGATTCTCAACCCGTTTGGCAGCCATCCCCATGCCCTCAACTCACTTCGAGATGCTGAAGCGCGAGAAGTTGGAAGATGCGAGCATAGAGCCCGAAGAACACAAAACCATGCGCATGTGGGCTGAGCGATTAGACACCACCTATGGCGAGCTGCCCATTAGCAAACTGGTAGAAAGCACCTACGAATGGGCCAAGGAACATATGGAAGAGGCCAAGGAGGACCAGTCGAAAACCGACGAATTGCTACTTAAACGAGTACCCTACTACGGCATCGCCGTAAGCGTACCTTTCATCATGATGCGCCACTGGAACGAGTGGCAGCAGCACCACACACTCGCTCTTGATGATACCGACCTGTACTTGTGCCGTTTGGTCATGAATATCCAGTTCGCATGCCAGCGCCATTTCTTTGGCAAATACTGGGATTACTACTTTATGCAGCAGGCCAATTGCATTAGCTACCCCACCCGCAAGCGCCATACCAAACTGATGCGTTCGCGTTACAGCATTCTACCTGATGAATTCAGCGTACTCACCATGCAGATTTTCCTGGGCGTGCCCCAGCGCACCGCCGAAAAGATGATTGAGCGCTGGCTCAGCGATGGCTACATCAAGCGCATAGAACCCGGCAGGTATCAGAAATTATATCTCGAGCTAACATAATTGCTTATTGTAATTAAACTTTCTACCACTTACAACATCTAAGATTTACAGCATTATCTAACAATTACAACTATATCAAACAAACAGTGAAATGAAAAGACTTTCAACTTTAGCCATCGCATTGATGATGGGAGCAAGTGCTTTTGCCCAAGTTAAGTATCCGTATTTGGACACAAAGTTATCAAACAAAGAACGCGTTGAGAACCTGCTGAGTCTGCTCACGCCCGAGGAAAAAGTGGGACTGATGATGAACAAATCGATATCTATCGACCGTTTGGGCATCCCCAGCTACAACTGGTGGAGCGAGGCTTGTCATGGTGTGCGTCAGGATGGCTATACGGTTTATCCACAACCCATCGGCATGGCAGCAGCCTTTAATGCACAGCTGTTCTACGATGTTTTCTCGCAGGTGTCCGACGAAGCCCGTGCCAACTGGAACCGTACCGACCACAATGATCCTAAGCTGTTTAACGTGCCCATGGGTGTAACCTACTATCCTGGCAACCCAGAGCTTACCTTCTGGTGCCCTAACGTCAACATCTTCCGTGACCCTCGCTGGGGACGCGGACAGGAAACCTGCGGCGAGGACCCTTATCTGAATGCCGTATTAGGTGTACAGACCGTATTGGGTATGCAGGGTAACAACGACAAATACTTTAAAACCCACGCCTGCGCCAAGCACTATGCCGTGCATAGCGGTCCAGAGCCCTTGCGCCACTCTATGAACGTAGAACCTACCAATCGCGATCTGTGGGAAACCTACCTGCCCGCCTTTAAGGCTCTGGTAAAGAAAGGTAACGTGCGCGAGGTGATGTGCGCCTACCAGCGTTTCGAGGGTAAACCCTGCTGCACCAGCGACCGTCTGCTCATCGACATCCTGCGCAACAAGTGGGGCTATGATGGCATCGTGCTCACCGACTGCGATGCTATCAACAACTTTTTTAATCGCGGACAGCACGAGACACATAAGGACGGACTTTCGGCATCTGTTGATGCTGTGCTGAACGGTACCGACCTGGAGTGTGGAAAGGTATTCATGAGCCTGGTTGAGGGCCTGAAGAAGGGTCTGATTAAGGAGAGCGACCTTGACAATCACCTGCGTAAAACCCTGATGGGCCGCTTTGAATTGGGTATGTTCGACCCTGCCGACATGCTGCCTTGGGCCAAACTGGGTGCCGATGTGATTAGCAGCGAGAAGAACGATGCAATGGCAGTTCAGGCTGCACGCGAATCGATGGTACTCCTGGAGAACAAGGGTGCCGTACTACCACTCTCGAAGAGCATCAAGACACTGGCAGTGCTTGGTCCTAATGCCGACGATGTGAATCTGCTGAATGGCAACTATGGTGGTACACCTACCGCTGCCCACCAGCACTCGCTGCTCTCGGGCATCAAGGCCGCAGTTCCTGGTGCCAAGATCATCTATAACAAAGCCTGCGAACTGAACGACGAATATACCACTATCCACCACCTGCAGGACTTTAACGATGGCAAGGGTGTGAAGGTAGAGTTCTGGAATAATCGTGAACTCGAAGGCGACCCCGCCAAGACTGATTACTACAACGAGTTGAACTTCTCGACCTTTGGCGCCTGGGGCTTTGCCCAGGGCGTGAATCGCGACACCCTCAGTGTTCGCATCAGTGGACAGTACAAGTCAAACTTTACAGGCGAGATGAAGTACACCCTGACTACTGACAACGGCTACGTGCTGAAGGTGAACGGCGAGGTAGTAGAAGAGGCCCAAGGTGGTGGTCGCCGCGGATTCTTCGGATTTGGGCGCAAGCCGCAGTATAAATCATTCCCTGTAGAGGCTGGAAAAACCTACGATGTAGTGATTGAGTACAAGCACGGCAACGGACAGTTTGCCATGCTGCGTGGCGACATCTGCGAGCGCAATCTTGTCGATTTTACCAACCTGGCCAACCAGGTTAAGGATGCCGATGCTATCGTGATTATCGGTGGAATCTCAGCCCAGATGGAAGGCGAAGGCGGCGACAAGCAGGACATCGAACTGCCAAAAGTTCAGCAGATGTTAGTAAAGGCTATGCACAAGACTGGCAAGCCTGTTATCTTTGTAAACTGCTCAGGTTCGGCCATTGCCTTTGGTAGTGTTGAAGGCGAGTACGATGCTCTGTTGCAGGCCTGGTATGCAGGTCAGGGTGGCGCTAAGGCTTTAGCCGAGGTACTGTTTGGCGACTACAACCCTGGTGGCAAGCTGCCTGTAACCTTCTATCGTTCGAACAACGACCTGCCCGATTTCCTCGACTACTCGATGAAGAACCGCACCTATCGTTACTTTACAGGCGTGCCTCAGTATGCCTTCGGCTACGGACTGAGCTACACCACTTTTGCGCTCGGCGATGCTAAGATTTCAGCTAAGCAGATGAAGAAGGATGGTAAGGTAACACTCACCGTGCCTGTCACCAATACTGGCAAGCGTGAGGGCAGTGAAACGGTTCAGGTATATGTAAAGCGCCTCGACGATGCCGGTGCACCTATCAAGGCACTGAAAGGTTTCCAGAAGCTGAATCTGAAAGCAGGTGAGACACAGAAGGCCACCATCACACTGGATGGCGAAGCATTCGAATACTACGACGAGATGATCGACGAGCTCGCAACAAAAGCTGGTCGTTATCAGATTCTCTACGGCACCTCATCCATGGATAAGGACCTGAAAGCAATCGATTTTGTAGTTAAGTAATCAGCGGGTGTCAGCACCCCACATCATCTTTTCGCGCAAGGTATTGAAATAACGATGATCTGAACGCTTAACAACCTTGATATCATAGGGGGCACGACGGAGCACAATCCGAGTGCCCTCTTTGCATTTCTCCGAGCGGCCGTCGATAGCCACCAGAAAATTATGCGAACGGCTCTCTACATCAAGTTCAATCACCGACGAATCGGCCAGCACGATGGGGCGCACATTCAACGAATGCGGGGCAACGGCCGTCATCGAGAATACCTTGGTGCCTGGCACAATGATAGGACCACCATTCGAAAGCGAATAAGCCGTTGAACCCGTAGGAGTAGAAATCACCAGTCCGTCAGCCTGATACGTATTCAGATACTGTCCGTTCACACTGGCACGTATCGAAATCATCGATGCCGTATCGCGTTTCAGGATGGCCACATCGTTCAGTGCACAACTGCACTCTCCCAATGGTGAACCATCAGCCTCCACCTGTATCAGCGCACGACTCTCTACCGCATAGTCGTCGTTATAGAGTGCACGCATACAATGCTCTATATCATCGGGACTGATATCAGCAAGGAAACCCAGTCGGCCCATATTGATACCTAAGATGGGGATGTTCTTCTTGCCCACCCTACAAGCTGCTTTCAGGAATGTACCATCGCCACCCATCGAAATCACAAAATCGGCATCAAAATCATTGTCCGAGAAAACTTTAGTAGCCTTCACGTCCAGTCGCTGATTATCCTTCAGGAAGTAATAATACTCCATGTCAACATAGAGCTCTGCGCCATAATTGGCAATCGTCGAGAGCACCTTCTGGATACTAGCCGATTTTCGAGCCTGATAAATATTGCCCAATAGGGCAAACCTGAGTTTACGATGTTCCATTCTTGTATCTTTTGGGTGCAAAGATATAAAAAATCATGCAATTCGTGTAATTCGTGCCAAAAAATTTGTATCTTTGCCGTCAGAATAACGAATAAACGAAAATATTATGGCAAAAGTTTACGTATTTTTGGCAGAAGGTTTCGAGGATGTAGAAGCTTTGATTCCTATTGATGTATTGCGCCGCGGAGGCATAAATGTAACCACAGTTAGCATTTGTGAGTTTCCTTTGGTAACATCGGCTCACGGTGTGAATATTGAGGCTGATATACTATTTGAACAAGGTAATTTCGACAATGCCGATCTGCTGATGCTGCCAGGCGGAATGCCAGGCGCCAGCAACCTGTTCAAGCACTCGGGGTTATGCGATGTTCTGAAAGCCCACTACCAGGCTGGTAAGAAAATATCAGCCATTTGTGCTGCCCCTGGCGTTGTGCTTGCACCATTAGGATTCCTTAAGGGCAAGCAGGCCACATGCTATCCCGGCTTTGAGAAAGCCTTAGCCGAGAACGGTGCCCACTACACAGCCGATCTGGTGACAGTAGATGGAAACATCACGACTGCCGAGGGCCCTGCCGCCGCTTTTCCATACGCTTACGAGCTGCTCAGTCAGTTGGTTGACGAACAAACGGCCGACCAGATAGCCGAAGGTATGCGCTTTAAACACTTAATGCAGAAATAATGGATTATATCATTATAGTAGCAGGAGGTAAAGGGCTACGCATGGGGTCGGATATTCCCAAACAGTTTCTGCCCATTGGTGGCAAGCCCGTACTGATGCGCACACTGGAGCGATTTCGCGAGTACTCGAAAGATATCCAGATTATTCTGGTATTGCCCGAGGCTCAGCAGGCCTACTGGCATCAGCTGTGCCAAGAGTACCACTTCGACGTAGAGTACACACTGGCTAACGGTGGACAAACGCGCTTTCACTCCGTACAGAACGGACTGGCCAAAGTGCCCGATGACGCCATCGGCGTGGTAGGTGTGCACGATGGCGTGCGCCCCTTCCCCAGCATCGAGGTGATACGCAATTGTTATACGACAGCAAGAGAAAAAAAAGCCGTCATTCCTGTTATCCCCGTTGTTGAGACTGTTCGCCATCTCGAGGGTGAGCAATCCAAAACAGTGCCCCGCGATGCATATCGACTGGTACAGACACCACAGACATTCGACATCCAACTGCTGAAGGCTGCCAACCGCCAGCCTTACAACGACGGATTTACCGACGATGCATCGGTGGTTGAAGCATTCGGCTACGAGATAACACTCGTTGAGGGCAATCGGGAAAACATCAAGATAACCACACCCTACGATCTGAAAATCGCAGAGGTTCTCATATAATGGACATACTCAATCAGGATATCAAATACCTACCCGGCGTAGGACCTAACCGTAAAAAAATGCTGAGCAACGAGCTTGGCATTGAGAGTTATGGCGACCTGCTGGAATACTACCCCTATAAATACGTCGATCGCTCAAAGGTGTACACCATCCACGAGCTATCGGGCGATATGCCGTTTGTACAGGTGGTTGGCCATATCCTGAGTTTCGAGACCTTTGCGATGGGGCCGCGCAAGGAGCGCGTAGTGGCCCACTTTACCGATGGCACGGGCATCTGCGACCTAACCTGGTTCAACGGCGGCAAGTATGCCAAGCAGAACTATAAAATAGGTACGCAATATCTGGTATTTGGCAAGCCCACCGTGTTCAACAACCGCATTAACTTCACCCATCCCGACCTGGATGATGCGTCGAAACTCGACCTCACCACCATGGGACTTCAGCCCTATTACAACACCACGGAGAAGATGAAGAAGAGCGGACTGAACTCGCGTGCCATCGAACGCCTCACCAAGACGCTCATCGAGAAACTGCCGCCACAGCCCGAAACCATCCCCGACTTTATTTATCAGCCCTTACATCTGGTAGGACGCGACGAAGCCTTACGCACAATACACTATCCACAGAACGCCAAAGACCTGGAGCGAGCCCGACTGCGCCTGAAGTTCGAGGAGCTGTTTTTTATACAGCTTAATATATTAAGGTACGCGAGCGACCAGCGCCGCAAATTCCGTGGCTATGTATTTTCTACGATTGGACAGGTGTTCAACACGTTCTACAGTCAGTACCTGCCCTTCCCGCTCACAAGCGCCCAGAAGCGTGTGATTAAGGAAATACGCAAGGACATGGGCTCCGGCCGACAGATGAACCGTCTGCTGCAAGGCGACGTTGGTAGCGGTAAGACGCTCGTGGCACTCATGTCGATGCTGATTGCCATCGACAACAGCTACCAAGCCTGCATCATGGCACCTACCGAAATCCTTGCCGAGCAGCATCTGCAAACCATCATAGGATTTCTCAAGGATATGAACCTGCGTGTAGCCCTACTTACCGGAATGGTAAAAGGGAAGCGCCGTGAAGAGGTACTCGAAGGATTGTTGGATGGTACCATCAACATCCTGGTGGGCACCCACGCCGTGATTGAAGACACCGTACAGTTTGCCCGATTAGGTTTTGTGGTGGTTGATGAGCAGCACCGTTTTGGTGTGGCCCAGCGCGCCAAGCTCTGGAATAAGAGCGCCAATCCGCCCCATGTATTGGTGATGACCGCCACCCCCATTCCACGCACCTTAGCCATGACGCTTTACGGCGACCTCGACGTGAGCATTATCGACGAGTTGCCCCCAGGCAGAAAGCCCGTACAAACCACACATGTATTCGACTCGCGCATGACATCGCTCTATGATGGCATCCGCAGACAAATCAACGAAGGTCGCCAGGTTTATATCGTATTTCCCCTCATCGAAGAGAGTGCAAAAAGCGACCTGAAGAATCTTGAAGATGGATTTGAGGTGTTGCGCGAAGCCTTCCCAGAGTTCCGTCTGAGCAAGGTACACGGTCGCATGAAACCCAAGGACAAGGAAGAGGAAATGCAACGTTTCGTGCGTGGCGAAACACAGATACTTGTAGCCACTACGGTCATAGAAGTGGGCGTGAATGTTCCTAACGCATCGGTCATGGTCATTCTCGAAGCACAGCGTTTCGGATTGGCCCAGCTACACCAGCTTCGCGGTCGCGTTGGCCGTGGTGCCGATCAGTCGTACTGCATCCTCGTCACCCCATTCAAACTCAGCGAGGACACCCGCAAGCGTATCGACATTATGTGCGATACCAACGACGGTTTCCGCATAGCCGAAGCCGACCTGAAGCTTCGTGGTCCTGGCGATTTGGAAGGCACCCAGCAAAGTGGTATGGCTTTTGATTTAAAGATTGCTGATATAGCCCGCGATGGACAGATTGTGCAGATGGCCCGCGATGAGGCACAAAAGATTATTGACGAGGACCCAGAATGTAACTCTGAGAAATTCAGCATGTTATGGAACCGACTGCGCCAATTACGTAAAACAAATATTAATTGGGCGGCCATTTCCTGAAACTATGTTAACTTGTGCTGTTATCGTGCACGTCATTCAAAAAAAATCACTATATTTGCAATCATAAAACTTTTTCGTTACAAACCAAATGAAGAAATTATTTATTTTTGCCCTGATGTTGATGCTTTCTATGAGCGATCTCGCTCTTGGAAAAATTAACCCTTACCAGACTCCTGATGAGAATGAAGAGGAGATCGGCAACTTCGACTTCATTTATGGTACTCAGGACGATTTGAACGAAGCATTTGAGAAAACCGAAATGCTGATGAGCGAGGCATTCTCGCACATGGGGGCCCGCTACCGTTCAGGTGGTAAAGGTCCTAACGCCTTCGACTGCTCTGGTTTTACCAGCTACGTTTACAAGCAGCAAACCGATTTGTTTATCGGTGCATCATCAAGAGATCAGTACGCACGTAATATCCCCATCACTCGCGATGAGTTGCAGAGTGGCGACCTGGTATTCTTCACCAGTCCTCGTTCTGGTCGAGGTGTTGGTCATGTAGGTATCGTGGTTGATGTAGATCCCATCAGCAATACATTTACCTTTATCCACGCCAGCACCAATAACGGCATTACTATCAATAGTTCTACCGACTCGGGCTATGCCCGTCGTTACATTGGTGCACGCCGTGTACAGCAATAAACAAAAAATCGACACTTTTTGCCATATTAACCTGAAAAAACGAGAAAATATCGGCGAAAGTGTTAAAAGTGAACAAAAAATTCCAATATATTTCCGTTTTTAATGCATTATTTGTACTTTTGCAGCGGATTTTTTAATTTGATATTAACTCTACTAAGTATATGAACATTAAAAGCTTAAAGAAAATAGCCGTTTTAGCATTTACATTTTTTGTCGCAGCCCCCGTGTCTGCACAGGATTTGTTGGCTAAACAGGCCCCAGTCGATCGCAAGATGAAGGCTGTCGATTCAATAGTTCTCAAGCGAATCATTGAGCAGGAGGAGAAGTACAACCCCTCAGCCGACCTCTACGAAGACTGGAACAACGTATATGCTCACCGCGAAACAGCACTCCCCGACTCATTCCGCATCGACTTGCGTGGTTTCCACATGCCTACCGACAGCCGTGTGCTTACCTCAAACTTCGGTGCACGTTGGGGACGCCAGCATAAAGGTCTCGACATCAAGGTATATATCGGCGACACCATCCGCGCTGCCTTCAGCGGTAAGATACGCATCGTGAAATATGAGCCAAGAGGCTATGGTAAATACGTGGTCATCCGTCACCACAACGGTCTGGAGACCATCTACGGCCACATGTCAAAACAGTTGGTAGTAGAGAATCAGGAGGTGAAAGCCGGTGACCCCATCGGACTGGGTGGTAACACCGGTCGTAGTACCGGTTCGCACCTGCACTTCGAGACACGTCTTTGTGGCGTAGCCTTGAACCCAGCCTTGATGTTCGACTTCCGTAATCAGGATGTGGTAGGCGATTTCTATATGTTCCGCCGCAGTAAGTACGCTGCTGAATCAGCTCAGGCCACTCGTCTGCGTGGTGTTGGTGGTGTAACTGCTAACGATAACGATCAGGACGACGAACTCGAGATTGCAGCAGCCCCACGTACATCTTCTAATGTACATTTCCACAAGGTTAAGAAGGGCGACACTCTGCAGGCCATTGCCCGCAAGCATCACACCACGATTGCTAAGCTCTGCGAGCTGAACCACATCGGCAAGAACATCCGCTTGCGCCCAGGACAAATTTTGAAATACAACTAAAAAAATATCAGAAATCCCGTCAAGTTGACGGGATTTTTTTTGGTATATTGCTCACTTATTTGTATATTTGCGCCATAAACTTAAAACAAAAGCGTATGTACGACAAGGAAAGAGGGCTTTATATTGCCCACTGCTCAAACGGAGCACTGAGTATTACAGGTAAGATGGCCAACCGTCATGGTTTGATTGCTGGTGCCACTGGTACAGGCAAAACCGTCACCCTGCAGGTGATGGCTGAAACCTTCTGTCAGGCAGGCGTGCCATGTTTCATGGCCGATATGAAAGGCGACCTCTCAGGCATCTCGCAACCTGGTAAGATGAGTGGTTTTATCGAGAAGCGCCTGCCAGAATTCTGTATCGAGAATCCTGAATTTCAGAGTTGTCCTGTACGCTTCTTCGATGTGTTTGGCGAGCAAGGTCATCCCATGCGTGCCACAATCTCACAGATGGGCCCACAGTTACTCTCGCGTTTATTTGGGCTGAATGAGACGCAAACTGGCGTTCTGTATATAGCCTTCAAACTCGCTGATGAAAGAGGATTATTGCTTGATGACATAAAAGACCTTCGCTTATTACTTGATTATATGGCGAAACACATGAAGGATGTCACTCTAAAATATGGAACTGTAACAACCATGAGCATCGGTGCCATACAGCGTGCGCTCCTCCAGTTGGAGAACCAAGGGGCCGACAAGTTCTTTGGCGAACCTTCGTTCGACATCTTCGACTTGATGCAGACCGAAGGCGGCAAGGGCATCATGAACGTGCTGGCTGCCGATAAGCTGATGATGCAACCCAAACTGTACTCAACCTTCCTGTTGTGGCTTTTGAGCGAGCTCTACTCTACCCTGCCCGAAGTGGGCGATCTACCGCTGCCCAAACTGGTGTTCTTCTTCGACGAAGCCCACATGCTGTTCGACGGCACCTCAAAGGCACTGCTCGACAAGATTGAACAGGTGATACGTCTCATCCGTTCCAAGGGCGTGGGTATCTACTTTATCACCCAGAGCCCAACTGATATTCCTGAAAATATACTTGGACAGTTAGGCAACCGCGTGCAGCATGCCCTGCGTGCCTATACACCAAAGGACCAGAAGGCCGTGAAGACGGCTGCCGACACCTTCCGCCCCAACCCTGCATTTAAAACCGACGAAGCCATCATGAACCTGGAGACAGGTGAAGCGCTGGTGAGCTTCCTCGACGAGAAGGGTGCGCCTGCCATGGTGGAGCGTGCCAAGATACTGTTCCCCCTGTCGCAGATAGGCGCCATCACCGAGGGCCAGCGTCTCGACATCATCAAACAGAGTCGCATCTATGGCAAGTACGACACACCTGTGGATCGCGAGAGTGCCTTCGAGGTACTCATGGCCGAATCAGAATTAGCCCAGCAGGAGCAAGAACAAGCAGAGATAGACGCATCGCAGACTGAAACAAAGACAGAGAAGAAGAAGAAGTCGGGCATACTGGCAAAGGTTGGCAAGGCCATCTTCACAGCCATCACCTCAACCCTGGCCGCTATGTTGGGGACCTACATCAGTGATAAAGTAACGGGCAAAAAGACCAAGAGTCGCACTTCGGCTAAGGGCCGTGTGGTTAAAAACGCCACCAGTGCCGCAACCCGAACCATTACCAAGGAACTTACAAGAGACATCCTGGGTAACCTGATTAAGTAATTAAAGATATTCACAAACAGTATAAATATACCGCTGTCGCTCGACGGTGGTATATTTATATTTAGTGGGATTGATCAGGGATTTCACATCGTGAGTGATGCCAGTGCCGACAAGCTTGGCAGTGGCCTCTTTCATCGTCCAAAAGCGGATAAAAGTGGCTTCTGGGGTGGCAGATGCGGCGATTTCTGTTCTCTCCTCATCGTTCATTGTGTAGTTAATCAGACTATCCTTGAACTCACGGATACACTCCACATCTACGCCAACAGGCCTGTCGCTGATAACACAAGCAACAGCCTCCTTGCAATGACTCAGATTAAAGTATATCTTCGGATGGCCCACAATGCTGGGTTTGCCGTGCTCGTTATAGTCGAAGATGGGGTTATAGGTGATGCCATACTCCTGGCG
Source organism: Xylanibacter ruminicola (assembly GCA_015060625.1). Classification (GTDB taxonomy): domain Bacteria; phylum Bacteroidota; class Bacteroidia; order Bacteroidales; family Bacteroidaceae; genus Prevotella; species Prevotella ruminicola_D. Next base: position 173,807 of record SUYC01000006.1, read on the forward strand.
CAAGCCCTCCTTCAACAGCTGGTAGGCCAACACGCACAAACGCTGCCCCTGTTCAAATTTGAACTTCAAGGCCTGCTCACGACGCTGCTCCGAAATCTCAGCCAATGCCGCCTGCAAGTCAAACCCCCAAATATGTTCACTCACCAAAGTAATCATAACTCTCAACTCTCAATTGTCAATTCAGGCGTAGGAATTCTCCTGTTCGGGTTTTCCTTAGCACCTAAAGTGATTAGTTCTTGCGCCTTTTGGGTGACGCTTTGGCGACCGGTAATCAGTTTGTTGTTGGTATTGTCGTAAGCCTTCTGCACAGCCTCTATCTTACTACCCAGGTCGTTATAGCGCTGCACAAAATCGCCCAAGCGATCCAATAACTGCTCGGCCAGTCCGAACACTTTCTCTTGGTTCTCGGCCTGTTGGTTTTGTACCCAGGCGATATGTATCATGTGAAGGATACCCAATAGGTTCTGCTCGCCCGTCACAAACACTTTCTTTTCGAAGGCTTCGCGCCACAACGTCGGGTCGTTGGCCAGCGCCAACTGCAGCGACGACTCGAAAGGTACAAACATGATTACAAAGTCAACCACATCGCGACCATTCTTCACATACTTCGAGTAGTCCTTACGTGCCAACTCGTTTACATGCTGACGCACACTCTTGATATGATCCTGCAGATAACGCTCCTTATCTTCGGGCGTTTCAGCATTCACATATTTCTCGTATGCCACCAGCGACACCTTCGAGTCGATAATAGCATCCTGACCTTGTGGATAATGAAGAATCACATCGGGCTGCATCTCGCGTCCAGTTTCATCATGCTTCACGGGGCGGCCGAGTTCATCGCGCAAACGGGCCTGCACCTCATAGTGTATGCCCTCTGTCAGTCCCTGACTGTTTAGCAGGTCACCCAATATGATTTCGCCCATATTACCACTCACCTTGTTATCGCGTCGCAGCACATTCGTCAAGTTTTCAGCCTTCTCGCCCAGTTGCTGCGTTTGTTGCATCATCATCAGCATCTGCTCACGAAACGAAGCCGAATGGGCTGCGCTCTCCTTTTGGTTTTCACTGATAGCCTTCTGCATGTTGGCGATAGCATCCTTCAATGGTTGCGTGATGCCAGATATTGTTTCGGTATTCGACTGCTTCAGTTTCTGGGCACTCTGCTCCAACAGTTGCTGAGCCATATTCTTAAAGCGCTCCTCATGGCGCTGCGACTCTTCAGCCATTTGCTGATGCAGCAACTGCAACTCTCGCATCTGAGCTTCGGCACGTGCATGCAACTCACGGTTCTCACCCTCCAAGTGGCGCACTCTGCTGGTGCTCTCTGCCAACTGCTCATTCTTCAGTTTCAGCTCCATGCCAGTTTTGCCACCCTCTATACGGAGGTGATCCATTTTGCGATCCATCAGCAGGTAAAGCGCTACAGCACCCACTGCGATACCTATTATAATATAAAGTACAATCATAAGTCGTATTGTTTTTATTTTGCTGCAAAATTAAGCAATTTCTTCGTAATAAGGGCCAACTGAACCTATAATTTTGCACAAAAAAAGAAAATGTGCATTCATTCGTTTTTCGAAATCACGCACATTTTCACTCGTTCCGTATATTATTTCATGTCAGATTAAAGGTAAACTAGATCGGATTGTTCAATAAAACTTAAAAAACTGTTGTTCGAGTGCAAAGGTACGCGTTTTAATCTACCAAACAAAATCTTTTCTCCATTTTCTTCATTCTGTTAACTCTATTTAACTTTAAAAGAGGTTGTGTTCGTCCACACAACACGAAAAACACACTAACTATGACTTTTTCTTTGCCAGGAATGTATAACCATGATTGACGACCAATGCAGTGAAAGACGTTTTTGACTAATTAAAGCGAATTTTTGGTTAAAGAATCTGTAAAATGTACGTTTTACACCTCTATATTTCGTCCACTCTTTTTAGATTTTTTAAAAATCTTATCACACTGTGTATCAGTGCTTTAAACATTTTGAGCGTGTCATTTCGTCCACTTTTCGCTCTGTGCTGCCAAATGCGAGCATTAAAATTAATTATCTTTGCAGCGGAAAATCCTAATAGGGTATATTCTAACTTAACATTAACATTTAATAAAACCAAAGTATGAAGAAAAGCAGGTTTGTAATGATGTTCCTGGCACTTATGGTGACCATGACATCTTGGGCCCAAGGAATCGTGGGCACTGTGATTGACGACCAGGGCGAAGCCGTGATCGGCGCCTCAGTCGTTGAAAAAGGTAATCCTCAGAACGGTACCATTACCGACTTTAATGGTCAGTTCACCATCAACGTGAAAGAGGGTACACCTATTACTATTAGCTACATCGGCTATCTTACTCAGGAACTGAAGGCCACCCAAGGCATGCGCGTGACCCTGCGTGAAGATGCTCAGACACTGCAGGACGTAGTGGTGATCGGCTACGGCGTTCAGAAGAAGAGCGTGGTGACTGCCGCCATTGCTAAGGTGAGCGCCGACGACCTGGAAGGCAAGACACGCTTGCGCGCCGATGACGCTCTGAAGGGTCTGGCAGCTGGTGTGAATGTTACTTCAGCCAACGGACAGCCTGGCTCACAGTCAATGATTCGCGTGCGTGGTACAGGTACTATTAATGATACCAACCCACTCTACATCATCGACGGTATGCCTGCCGACCAGTACGGTCTGGAGAGCGTAAACCCCAATGATATCGAGAGTATCGAGGTACTGAAGGATGCTGCATCAGGTGCCATCTATGGTGCTCGTGCTGCCAACGGTGTCATCCTCGTTACTACTAAGAAAGGTAAACTGGGTAAGGCTCAGATCAACTATAACTTCAGCTATGGTTGGCAGAGCGCCTGGAAGCATCGCGACGTGACCAGTGCTACCGACTATGCCATCCTGCAGAACGAGAAATACGTGAACGGTGGACAGGCTCCTCTGTATGCCGATCCTTATAACCTGACCGATGCAAACGGTAACAAGATCACTGGTTTTGGTACCGATTGGCAGGAGCTGCTGTTCAACGACAACGCACCTGTAGTGCAGCACGACGTTTCAGTAAGCGGTGCTACAGAGAAGGTGAACTACTACCTGTCACTGGGCTACTACACTCAGGACGGTATCGTGGGTGGTAACTACGGCAAGTCGAACTACGACCGTTTGACCATCCGCTCAAACAACCAGTTCAATGTATTCGACGACTCAAAGGAGCGCTCATTCCTGAACAAACTGGACATCAGCGCAAACCTCTCTTATATGCGCACACATAGCACAGGTATCGATACTAACTCAACATGGGGTTCGCCTCTGGGTTCAGCACTTTACCTGGCTCCTACACTGCCTGTAACACTGACAGGTACCGTAGGTCAGGAAATGATCGACCGTTACAGTGCTTACGATCTGTATCGCGATGCCAACGGCGATCCTTACACTATCCCTGGCTATCTGGGCAGCTATCAGGAGCAGAACAACCCCATTGCAATGATGCAGCAGCGCCCCAGCAAGGGTTGGAGCCACAAGTTCATGCCTAAGTTCAGCATCGATCTGCAGCTGTGGGACAACCTGAAGTATCACTTCGCATGGAGCGCCGAGCAGAGCTTCTGGGGCAGCGAAGGTGCTACCACCGAAAAGTTCTACTTCTCTGGTAACAACAACAGCGACCACACTCAGGCTTCTGCCGAGCAGGCTAAGAGCACACAGTGGCAGGTGGAGAACACCCTGACCTACGACAAGGAGTTTGGCAAGCACTCTATCGGTGTTGTTCTGGGTCAGAGCGCACTGAAGTACAAGGGTAACTATGTTGGTGCATCGCACTGGAATCTGATCAATGTCAACAAGCCATACGTTGACTACACCACTGGCGGCGCCATTGAGACAACACTCGACGCTGATGGTAAAATTACTGGCGTGAAGAGCCTCGTTAACGGTTGGGCTGGTCCATACGTAGAGCACCACCTGGCTTCACTCTTCGCACGTCTGAGCTATAACTACGACGAGAAGTACATGTTCCAGGGAACTATCCGTCGCGACGGTTCAAGCCGCTTCGGTTCTAATAATAAATATGGTGTGTTCCCATCATTCTCACTGGGATGGAACATCATGAACGAGCAGTTCATGGAGAGCACCAAGAGCTGGCTGAACAATCTGAAGCTTCGCGCCAGCTGGGGTAAGAACGGTAACGAGAACATCGGTGACTTCCGCTACACGGTGCTCACCACCACTGGTGGCACCAGCAACTACTACTTCGGCCGTCAGGCTGTGATGGACTACGGTTCAAAGGCCAACGGACTGGCCAACGAGAACCTGAAGTGGGAGGAATCAGAGCAGACCGACCTGGGTATCGACTTCGGTTTCTGGAACAACAAGCTGACATTCACCGTTGACTACTATATCAAGAAGACCAACGGCATGCTGATGACCATGCCTATCCCATCATACGTAGGTGAGACCAAGCCTATCGGTAACGTAGGTGACATGGAGAACAGCGGTATCGAGTTCGAACTTGGTTACAAGTGGAACATCAGCGATGCTCACTTCTCTATCAAGGGCAATGCCTCTTATCTGAAGAACAAGCTGAAGAACCTGGGTAACGACACCGGCTTCCTGAACTATGGTATCTCTCAGTTCAGCGATGGTGGTACACGTGCCGAGAACGGTCAGCCTTTCCCATACTTCTATGGTTACAAGACTGCTGGTGTACTGCAGAACAAGGCCGAGGCCGACGCTTACAATGCCAAGTATGGTACCAGCTCTAATCCTGGCGACCTGATCTTCGTTGATACAAACGGCGACAACAAGATTACCAGCGACGACCGTACCAAGATTGGTAAGCCAACTCCCGACTGGACCTTCGGTTTGAACTTCAACGCCGATTGGAAGGGCTTCGACCTGAACCTCTTCTTCCAGGGTGTGGCAGGTGCCGACATCTTCGACGCTACCTGGCGCCAGGATATCGCATCGGGTAACTATCCTACTTGGGTGCTGCAGCGCTGGACTGGCGAGGGCACCTCAAACAAGCTGCCTATGCTGAAGCTGGGCGACTCTAAGAACTGGGTTGTTAGCGACATCTACGTACAGGACGGCAGCTACCTGCGCCTGAAGAACATCTCACTGGGCTACACACTGCCACGCAACATCACCAAGAAGGTGAACATCGAGCGTTTCCGCATGTATGTACGTGCCGAGAACCTCTTCACCTGGACCAAGTACTGGGGATTCGATCCTGAGATCGGTTCTGGCAGCACATCAATGGGTGTTGACTACGGTGTATATCCACAGGCTCGCATCTTCACTATTGGTTGCAACCTCTCATTGTAAAGGTGAAAAAATAAAAGAATAAAAAAATAAAATCAGATTATTATGAATACGAAGATATATAAAACACTGTTCGCAGGAGTAGTAGCCGTTTCGCTGACTGCTTGTAACGACAGTTTCCTGGAGGTAGAGAACCCCACTGGTGAGCCTCTGGAAGAATATTACATGACCGATGCCCATCTGAGCGAGGCCTGCACATCGGCCTATGCCCCACTGCACTGGCCCGACTGGGACGGAACAGCCTATAACGACCTGACTTGCGACGCCGAGATTATGGGCGACGACTTCTGGGTAGGCGGTTCAAGCATCAGCGACAACCAGCACTGGCACAAGCTCTTCAACTTTGAGGGCGACGGCAACAACACCCTGGGTACCCTTTGGGGCGACTTCTACAGTGGTATCAAGCGTTGCAACGACGTGATCAAGTACTGCTCATGGGGTGGCGGCAGCGAGGCCAACCGCAAGAGCTATGAGATGCAGGCTCGTCTGCTCCGCGTGTACTATTATAATATTCTGTGGCACTACTACGGCAATGTTCCCTTCTATCTGGAGAACCTGAGCGAGCCTTACACTGCCCCTCAGATGACAGCCGACGAGATTTACAACCAGCTGCTGCCTGAGCTCGAGGATATCATTGCCTCAAATGTACTGCCCATGCGCTGGGATGCCTCTAACGAGGGTCGCGTAAGCCAGGCTATGGCCTACATGCTCTATGCCGAGATGGTAATGTATCAGAACGACTCTGCACGTTATCCTACTGCTCTGAACTACATGAAGCAGATTATCGGCGACAGCAAATATAGCTTGAATCCCGACTTTGCCGATCTGTTTGCAGAGAGCGGCGAGATGTGCTCAGAGAGCATCTTCGAGATTACCTACGACGATGACAATGCACAGCGCGACTGGGGCACATCTATGCACGCTGGTGGTACTGTGTTCCCCACACTCTGCTCACCTAACGGTTGGGCCGGTGGCGAAGGCTGGGACGGCGGTAACGATGGTTGGGGCTTCCTGCCTATGCGCGTCGAGGCTTACAACATGTATGCCGAAAACGACAAGCGTCGCGACGTAACCTGCTGGGATGTTCGTGGCTACACATACACCGAGCGTTATCAGGACACTCACATCTGGCACGGTAAGTATCGTCCACAGAGTGCCAACAATCAGGACTGCCCAACATCAAAGAACCTGAACTACAACAATAACAAGCGTATCTATCGCTATGCCGAGACCCTGCTGAACGCAGCTGAGCTGCTGTTGCAGACTGGCGGAAGCGCTGCAGAGGCTACAGGTTATGTAAACGAGGTTCGTGAGCGTGCCGGCCTGGCTGCACTGAGCAATGTGACCATCGACGACATCCTGAACGAGCGCCACTTGGAGTTCTGCGGTGAGGGTAAGCGCTACTTCGACCTGGTTCGTGCCGAGGGCATCAGCGGTGCCACCGAGAAGGCCAGTCTGAAGCTCGTGCCCGATGCCTACGGCTATCGCACCAACACCTGGACACCAAGCAAGAAGCACATTCCTCTCTCTCAGAGCGAGCTGGATGCTGACCCAACACTGGTGCAGAACAACTATTAATTAATAGTTAAGAGTTAAGAATTAAAAATTAAGAATTAAGAAATATAGATTATGAAGAATCTGTTTAAATATACAATGGGAGCGCTGGCAGCAGGCACGATGATGACCGCCTGCTCGCCCGACAGCTTCGACGGCGCAGACCCCAACGGCATTCCCTCGGTAAGCGGTGTTGATTTCAGCATCAGCGTTGACCAGGAAACCAACCAGATGATTGCCAACTACACCCCACAGCCAGGCACATACCCCATCTGGATTATCAACGGCAACACCTACTCTACACTGCAGGAGGTGGGATTCCAGAATCCTGAGGCCGGCACCTATACTATCGACATGAAATTGGGCAACCGCAATGGTTTCAGTCAGGGTGTCATCAGCAAGACATTCACTTTCAACGAGACTAAGATTGACTACTCTGCCGATTTCCGTCGTATCTGCAACAAGGAGTGGCGTATAGCCAACAAGGAGCAGGGACACCTGGGCTGCGGCCCTGCCGGAACAGCTGCCACCGAATGGTGGAGTGCTGCTCCCAACGATAAGAAGGACTTTGGTGTTTACGACGACCGCATCACCTTTACAGCCACCACACGCAAGGGCGGTAGCTATACCTACAATGCTGGTGCCGACGGTAACACCTATGTGAATAAGGGCGTAACCAAATGGAACACCCAGAACGACGATGCCGACGTAGATGTAGCTGTGGGCAACCAGACATCAAGCTGGAGCTTCGAGATCTACGACTGGGAGGATGCCGAGGGCAACGTGACCAAGCAGACCTACATCCAGCTGGCCGGCAACACCGCATTCCCCTACATCTCGAGCGACGCTCAGTACGAGAATCCTAAGTTCCGTATCGAGACCCTCACAGCCACCAAGCTGGTGCTGGTTTACGACGCTCCTGATCGCGGTATTGCATGGCGCTACATCCTGACAAGCGCTCCTGATGAGCGCCTCGTTGAGGAGCAGGGATTCGATGCCAACAGCGACTTCAACCTCTGGAAGGGCATCACGCCTAACGCCACATTCTACTTCAACCCAGGTTGGGGCACAGAGCGCACTGGCGAGATGGAAGCTGGCTACACTGGTGGAAACAACGACTACACCGTGACAGTTCCCGATGCTTGCTCAGACCGCTGGCAGGCTCAGTTCCACCTCCACACCGACCTGAATCTGAAGACTGGAACCAACTACGACTTCTCTGTTATCTTCAATGCTGATAAGGATATCGACGGTGTGACCGTGAAGCTCACCGACGAGGCAGATGCCGATGCTATCATCGACGTAGCCGACGTGAACCTCAAGGCTGGTCAGGATATCGTATTCTGGAAGAGCAACATCGAAGGTAAGGACCTTTCTAAGGTGAAGTTGGTATTCGACTTCGGTCATGCTACCGGTGCTACCAAGATCAACGTAAGCAATGTGGTTATCAAGGATCATGCTAACGACGACGGCACCATCGTAAAGGAAGGTGGCGAAGAAGAGAAGCCTGTGATGGACTGGAACTATGAGAGCGGAGCCAACCTCTGGAAGGCTGTTGACGATGGTACAGTAGCCAGCGAGTTCGCTTACTGGTTTGCTGATGACAGCTGGACACAGATTACAAGCCCAGTATGTACACACAGCGGCGACACTTACGAGCTCACCATGCCTGATGGTATCGGTGGCAGCCAGTGGCAGGGCCAGTTCCATATCGACACCAAGCTTACAGCAAGTGCATCAAAGGCCTATAACTTCTACTGTGTAGTAGAGGCCGACAACGACTGCGCTGGTGTTACCTTCAAGCTCACCGATGGTGGCGACAACAACTTCCTGCTCGAGGAGCGTATCCCTGTTAAGGCCGACGAGCCACTCATCGTGAAGCGCGAGGGCCTGACACTGAAGGAGGGTGCTGATGCCGACCAGCTGCGCATGTTCTTCGACTTCGGTGGTACACCTGCTGGCACTCACGTGAAGATCAGCAAAATCTATCTCGAAGAGGCTGTAGTACTGAACTACGACGATCCTTCAAACCTGTGGAAGGGTGTTGACGATGGTTCAGTAAAGAGCACATTCGCCTATTGGTTTGCCGATGATAGCTGGACAGAACTGGGCAACCAGCCTGTAGCTACTCGCAATGGCGACACTGTTGAGCTCACTCTCCCTGATGGAATGGGTGGTAGCCAGTGGCAGGGTCAGTTCCACATCGATACCGACCTGACTGCTAAGGGCGACAAGGAGTATCACTTCCAGGTGGTAGTAACAGCTGATGCCGACTGCCCAGGCGTAACTATCAAGCTCACCGACAGCGGCGATAACAACTTCTTCTGCGAGGGTCGTCACGACATTAAGGCCGACGAGCCATACACATTCACACTGAAGAATGCTAAGTTGAAGGAGGGTGCCGATGCATCGGCTATCCGTCTGTTCTTCGACTTCGGAGGATCAACACCTGGTGCAAAGGTGAAGATTAGTAAGATTGTCTTCAAGGAGGCATAACAAATAAAAAATTGAATAATTAATGAAACGTTACATGTTTAACACTCTATTGCTCGCACTCACCGCAGTCTTTACTGGCTGCGGTGGGGGTAGCGATGACCCACAGCCCGCTGCTCCAACGATCACCGTATCGCAGGAGAGCATCAATGCACCTGCCGAAGGAGGCAGCTACACTATCAACGTTACCACCACTGGAAAAGAGTGGGGTGTTTATGCCGATGGCGACTTCGTGAAGGCCACGGCTCAGTATGCTAACAATGCGGTGGCTGTGACCATCGACGAGAACCCTAATACCACGGAGCGTACAGGTAACGTCACCATTATGTCGGGTACTGCCCGTAAGAACATCACAGTGACTCAGGCCGCTGCTGCAAAGCCTGCCTACAATGCGCCTGATGGTTATTCACTGGTTTGGCAAGACGAGTTTGAAGGCACCAGCAATCAGCTGAATGCCGCCGACTGGACCCACGAGGTGAAGAACTCAGGTTGGGTGAACCACGAACTGCAGAACTATGTGAACCAAAAAACGCCAGAGGGCCAGTTGGTGACCGAGGTTAAGAACGGCACCCTGCGCATCACCGCTCGCAAGGAGAACGGAAAGGTTTACTCTGGTCGTGTGTATGCCAAGGTAAAAGAGGGCTGGACCTACGGTTACATCGAGGCCAGCATCAAACTGCCAAAGGGCAAGGGCACATGGCCTGCCTTCTGGATGATGCCTGTGAACTTCAAGTCGTGGCCTGCTGATGGCGAGATTGATATCATGGAAGAGGTGGGCTATCACCCCAACTACGTATCATCAAGTCTGCATGCCAATGCACACGTACACTCTAACAACACCCAGGTGACCCACGAGATGAAATGCGATGGTGCCGAAGGCGAATTCCACACCTACGCTATCCTGTGGACAGCCAAGAACATCACCACCTATGTGGATGGTAAGGTTCAGCTGAGCTATGACAACCGTGGACTGGGTCGCGACGACTGGCCCTACGATGATCCGTTCTACGTGATCCTCAACCTGGCTTGGGGTGGCGATTGGGGTGGCGCTCAAGACGTTGACGAGAGTGCATTGCCAGCCACCATGGAAGTAGATTACGTGCGTGTATTCCAGAAGAAATAATGAACTTGAAATTAATACTCTCAACTTTGTTGTTTATTGCTGCGGCCAGTCCTGCGCCGGCCCAGCAATATAAACAACTTACCGATGTACCCACGGTGTATATCGAGACGGAGAACGGTCAGAACATCACCAGTAAGGAAGAGTACATCATGTGTACTTTTACGATGGTGGATGGCGACAACACGCTCCGACTCGAGAACACACAGATAAGAGGACGAGGCAACTCTTCGTGGTGGAACTCTGACAAGAAACCCTACCGAGTTAAGTTCGACAAAAAGCAAACACTGTTAGGTGAGGACTTTGCGAAAGCCAAAAGTTGGACCTTGCTGGCCAATCACGGCGACAAGACCATGATTCGCAATGCCCTGACTTATCAACTCGGACGTTTCATCGGCATGAAGTTCTGTCCAGCTGCCAAGTTCATCGATCTTTATCTTAATGGCAAATACCGCGGAACCTACCAGATTAGCGACCAGGTGCAGGTGCACAAGAAACGCGTGGAGGTAGATGAGGACAACGGCTGGCTGCTCGAGGTGGCCAACGAGTACTCGAAAGAGGATCCCTACATCACCTCAACCCGCTACGGCATCATGTACAACATCAAGAACCCCGACGACGAGCTGCTCACCATGGATAAGCGCATCGCCATCGGACAGTGGCTGGAGGCCTTCGAGAAGGCTGTGACCAGCAATGACTACAAGGACCCCGAGAAAGGCTATCGTGCCTACATCGACGAGACCGATTTTATTAATTGGTACGTAGGTGCTGAACTTACTGGTAACATCGACGCCCTGTTCAGTATATATATGTACAAGGAGGCCGATGAGCAAAAGATGCACTTTGGACCGCTATGGGACCTCGATTTAGGGTATGATAACAGCTCGGAAAAGAGTTTGCTCCGACAGATGGAGGCCTATCTGGGTCTGGCTAATCGCCCGTTCGAAAAGATTCTGCAGCGCCTGTGGCAAGACCCCTGGTTTGCAAAAGCCTGCACCGACCGGATGAACCAGTTGGTAGAGGCTGGACTGGAGCAGCACTTGTTGACGGCTATCGACAGTCTGCGTGGCGCCATCTGGCAGTCGCAGACAGAGAACTTCAAGGTGTGGCCCATCAACCAGCAGGTGTATAGCTTCGAGAAGCACAAGTACCACAACGACTACGACAGCTACATCAGCGACCTGAAGGCGTTTGTGAGCACCCATATCCCCTATCTGCAGCAGACCTTCGCACAGAAGTTGACCGCCACAGGTATCACCGCTGCCAAGACAACTGAAAGGAACAGCAGCACCCTCTACGACCTGCAGGGCCGAAAGGTGCAGCAACCCAATAAAAAAGGAATATACATCCAGAACAGACAAATAATAACAAGACAATGAAGAAAGCATTCGTTTATCTCTTTGCACTCCTGCTGGTGGCCTGCAACGTGGGCAAGCAGAACAATGCCAATGGGTTCGTCACCATCAATGGGCACGACCTCATCAAACCTAATGGTGAGAAACTCCTGATTCAGGGCACCAATCTGGGCAACTGGCTGAACCCTGAGGGGTATATGTTCGGTTTCGGACGTACTAACTCGGCGTGGATGATCGACCTCATGATGAAAGAGGCCGTGGGGCCTGATGCTACAGCCGAGTTCTGGCAGCAGTTCAAGGATAACTACGTGACACGCAAGGATATCGACTTCATTGCCCATCAGGGGGCAAACACCATCCGATTGCCATTCAACTACAAGTTGTTCACCGATGAGGACTACATGGGACAGACGGGCAAGAAGGATGGCTATGAGCGTATCGACTCGGTGATCACGTGGTGTAAGGCCAATGGTCTGTATCTGATTCTGGACATGCACGACTGTCCTGGTGGACAGACGGGCGACAATATCGACGACGGACATGGCTACCCCTGGCTCTTCGAGAGTGAACAGAGTCAGCAGTTGTTCTGCAAGATATGGCGCGAGATAGCCTATCGCTATCGCGGCGAGACCACCATCCTGGGCTACGAACTGATGAACGAGCCTATCGCTCACTATTTCGAGAACAGATACGAGTTGTATCAGAAGTTGCAGCCGGTATATAAAAAGGCGGTAGAGGCCATCCGACAGGTGGACAGAAACCACATCATCCTGTTGGGCGGTGCCCACTGGAACAGTTTCTTCTGGATGCTGAACGACACCACCTACGATGATAAGCTGATGTACACCTGTCATCGCTACGGCGGTCCGGCCACCAAGGAGGCTATCAGCCACTATATCAACTTCCGCGACTCGGTGAACCGCCCCATGTATATGGGTGAGTTCGGTCACAACACCATGGAGTGGCAACGCGACTTCGTGAAGGTGCTGAAGGAGAACAACATCGGTTACACCTTCTGGCCTTATAAAAAGGTAGATGAGTCGTGCATGATGGGCATCAAGCGCCCCGAGGGTTGGGATAGCATCGTGGTGAAATATGCCGAGACATCACGCAACACCTATCAGGAGTGGCGCGAGGCACGTCCTGACCAGGCCACGTTCCGTGAGTTGCTCAAGCAGTTTGCCGAGAACTGTCGCATTGAGAACTGCACGCCGCAGGCGGAGTATATTCAAAGCATGGGATTGAAAAGGTAAAAGGGTAAAAAGGTAAAAAACAATTTAACTAATTATAGAAATGAAGAAATTTATCATGTCAGCACTAATGATTGGCGCTACTGCAGCGGCACAGGCTCAAAACACACCTGTGTACCTCGACGAGACCAAGCCTATCGAGCAGCGCATCGACGACGCACTCAGTCGAATGACACTCGAGGAGAAGATTGCCGTGATTCACGCGCAGTCAAAGTTTTCAAGCCCTGGTGTAAAACGTCTGGGATTCCCTGATCTGTGGACCGACGACGGTCCTCACGGTGTGCGCCCCGATGTGCTGTGGGATGAGTGGGAACAGGCTGGACAGACCAACGACTCGTGCGTGGCCTTCCCTGCCCTCACCTGTCTGGCAGCGACTTGGAATCCACAGCTGGCTCGTCTCTACGGAGAGAGTCTGGGCGAGGAGGCGCTCTATCGCAACAAGAGCGTGATGCTGGGTCCTGGCGTGAATATCTATCGCACCCCACTGGGCGGACGCAACTTCGAATATATGGGTGAAGATCCTTGGTTGGCCTCACGCATGGTGGTGCCCTACGTGCAGGGGCTGCAGTCAAAGGGTGTGGCCGCTTGTGTGAAGCACTACGCACTCAACAATGATGAGGAGTACCGCCATCAGGTGAACGTGATCGTGAGCGACCGTGCACTGCACGAGATCTATCTGCCTGCCTTCAAGGCGGCTGTGCAGGAGGGTGGCGCCTGGAGCATCATGGGGGCCTACAACTTGTATCAGGGTGTGCACAACTGCCACAACGCCACGATGCTGAACAAGATTCTGAAGAAGGACTGGGGCTTCGACGGTGTGGTGATCAGCGACTGGGGCGGTTGCCATGATACCGAGGAGGCTATCAAGAATGGTCTCGACCTGGAGTTCGGCTCATGGACCAACGGTCTGAGCGAAGGTGCATCTAACGCCTACGATAACTATTATCTGGCATTGCCATATAAGAAACTGATCAAGGAGGGCAAATATACCACCGAGGAGCTCGATGAGAAGGTGCGTCGCGTGCTGCGCTTGTTCTATCGCACCACGATGAACCGACAGAAGCCCTATGGTTTCCTGTGCAGCGAGAGCCACTACCAGGCAGCACTCAAGATAGCCCAGGAGGGTATCGTGCTGCTGAAGAATGAACGTGGGTTGTTGCCTCTCAACAACCCGAAGAAAATCCTCGTGGTGGGCGAGAATGCCATCAAGATGATGACTGTGGGCGGTGGTTCATCATCGCTCAAGGCTCAGAAGGAGATTCTGCCGCTCGATGGTATCAAGGCGCGCTTTGCTGATGCTGAGGTGGACTACGCTCGTGGTTACGTGGGCGACACAGTCCAGAGCTACAACGGCGTCAAGGTTGGTCGCTCACTGTATGAGACGCGTTCGCAGACTGAGCTTACTGCCGAGGCTGTGGCCAAGGCTAAGGATGCCGACGTGGTGATTTTTGTGGGCGGACTGAACAAGAGTGACTATCAGGACTGTGAGGGTCACGACCGCAAGAGCTACGACCTGCCTTACGCACAGAACGAGGTGATCGAGGCTATCCTGAAGGTGAACCCACGCTTGGTATATGTGAACATCTCGGGTAATGGTGCTACCCTACCCTGGATCAAGAAGGTGCCAGCCATCGTGCAGGCTTGGTTCATCGGCTCGGAGTCGGGCGAGGCCATCGCATCTGTGCTGGCAGGCGACGTGAACCCATCAGGCAAACTGCCATTCACCTGGTATGCATCGCTCGACCAGTGCGGCGCGCATGCCACAGGCAGCTATCCTGGCACATGGCGCGAGGATTATAAGATTATCGACGAGGAGTATAAGGAGGGTATCTACGTGGGCTATCGATATACTGACAGCAAGGGCTTGAAACCGCTGTTTGCCTTTGGTCACGGACTGAGCTACACCACCTTCAAACTGGGCAAAGTAACCACTAACACCCAACACCTAACACCCAACACCCAGATGACGTTTACCGTTCCCGTAACCAATACCGGCAAAGTGGCAGGTAGCGAGATTGTACAGCTGTACGTCGCCGCCAAGCAGAGCAAGGTTGATCGCCCTGTGAAGGAGCTCAAGGCCTTCCAGAAGGTTTATCTGCAACCAGGCGAGACACAGAACGTTAGCCTGACCATCGGTGTCGATGCCGTGAGCTATTACGACGAGGCCGCCAAGGGTTGGAACGCTGAACCGGGTAGTTACGAGGCTCTGATTGGAACAGCTTCCGACAAGCTCCCAACCAAGATCACATTCAAACTAAAATAGATTAGATTCATGCGTTATTTTTAATATTTAGGTACACATATAGTTGATATTAGTTAGTAATTAGTAGTTCCAAAAAATGATTGTATACCAGGATTAACACAAAGGAGCCAGCAGTATTGCCGGCTCCTTTTTTAATTGTTTGATTTAATCGATTAACGGATGAACAGCAGTTCTCTGTACTTAGGCAGTGGCCAGAGAGCATCATCAACTATCAATTCGAGCTTGTCGATCTGATAGCGAATCTCATCGAACTTTGGCTCCACCTTATCGTGATAAGCAATAGCTTTCTCGTGCTCGTCGGTAATCTTGTTGGCCAACTTACGTGCGTCAACCAGTTCCTCAACACCTTTCTCGATGGCAAATGTGCGCTCCGAAATCTCCTGGATAATCTTCTTGTTACGTGCCGAGAGTTTATCAGCAGTATCGATGGGGAATACCACAGCCATGTGGTTCAGATTCGTGAGCAGCTCGCTCTGATAGCGTGTGGCTACTGGGATGATGTGGTTCATCGAGAGGTCGCCCAGCACGCGGGCCTCAATCTGGATTTTCTTGGTGTAGGTCTCCCACTTCACCTCGTTGCGGGCCTCAAGCTCCTTCTTGGTCATCACACCCAGACTCTCGAACATCTTTACGCTGGCATCGTCGAGGTAACGCTCAAAGATTTTTGGACAGCTCTTCTCAACGTCCAGACCGCGTTTCTCGGCCTCGAGAACCCACTCGTCGCTGTAGCCGTTGCCGTCGAAACGGATGGGCTTACAAGTCTTGATATCCTCGCGCAGCACGTCGATGATAGCGTGGAACTTAGCGCTGTGCTCAGTGCCAGCCAGTTTCTTCTCGAACTCAGGGATGCGGGCATCCACGCGCTTCTTAAAGTCAACCAAAGCCTCGGCCACGGCACTGTTCAGGGCAATCATAGCACTGGCACAGTTGGCCTCGCTACCCACGGCACGGAACTCAAATCGGTTACCCGTAAAGGCGAATGGCGATGTACGGTTACGATCGGTGTTATCGATGAGCAGCTCAGGGATTTCGGGGATATCCATCTTCAGTCCCTGCTTACCAGCCATGGCGAGGAAGTCCTTATCGGCAGTCTCGATGTGGTCGAGCAGCTCCGAAACCTGCTTACCGAGGAACGATGATACGATGGCTGGGGGTGCCTCGTTGGCGCCCAGACGGTGAGCGTTGGTAGCACTCATAATGCTGGCTTTCAACAGTCCGTTGTGCTTGTAAACACCCATCAGCGTTTCAACAATAAAGGTAGCAAAGCGCAGGTTGTCCTCGGGTGTTTTTCCAGGAGCGTGCAGCAACACACCGTTGTCGGTGCTCAAGCTCCAGTTGTTGTGCTTTCCCGAACCATTGATGCCAGCGAAAGGCTTTTCGTGAAGCAGCACACGGAAACCGTGCTTACGGGCAACACGCTTCATGACCGACATCAGCAGCATGTTATGGTCAACTGCCAGGTTAGTTTCTTCAAAGATTGGTGCCAGCTCAAACTGGTTTGGCGCCACCTCGTTATGACGGGTCTTGACAGGGATGCCCAGTTCCAAGGCTTCAATCTCAAGATTCTTCATGAAAGCCTGCACACGCTCGGGAATAGCTCCAAAATAGTGGTCGTCCATCTGCTGGTTCTTGGCCGAATCGTGTCCCATCAGGGTGCGTCCGGTGAGCAGCAGGTCAGGACGTGCCGCATAAAGTCCTTCATCAACGAGGAAATATTCCTGTTCCCATCCAAGGTTCGAGGTTACTTTCTTCACAGTGGGATCAAAGTAATGGCAAACATCAGTAGCAGCTACGTTAACTGCATGCAAAGCGCGCAGCAGAGGAGCCTTATAGTCAAGGGCCTCGCCACTGTAACTAATAAACACTGTGGGGATACAAAGTGTATCATCTATAATAAAAACTGGAGATGTGGGATCCCATGCAGAATAACCACGAGCCTCGAATGTAGAACGGATGCCACCAGATGGGAATGAAGAAGCATCAGGTTCCTGCTGAACCAACAGCTTGCCAGAGAACTCCTCTACCATACCGCCTTTGCCATCGTGCTCGATAAACGAGTCGTGCTTCTCGGCAGTACCTTCAGTCAAAGGCTGGAACCAGTGAGTGTAGTGAGTAACGCCATTCTCTACGGCCCACTGCTTGATACCAGCAGCTACGGCATCGGCAATGGTACGGTCCAAACGTGAGCCATTGTCGATAACGTCAATCATCTTCTCGTACACGTCCTTGGGCAGGTACTTGTACATCTTCTCACGGTTAAAAACCTTCTTGCCAAAATACTCGCAAGGTCTCTCACTTGGTGCTTTTACGTCGAGTGGCTTCTTTTTGAAAGCCTCACCGACAACCTGAAATCTTAATGCTTCCATAATTACGTTGATTTTACTTATTTAATAATCGTTTTCATATGCTATTTCTCCATCGAACACGAATGCAGCAGGCCCCGTCATATACACGTGATTGTTGCTCTCACGCCACTCGATGGTGAGCGTGCCGCCATCCATCACGATCTGTGAGGTGCGAGGCGCCTTGCCTGTCAGTACAGCAGCCACGGCAGTAGCACAAGCCCCCGTGCCGCATGCTTGGGTGATACCACTTCCACGCTCCCACACACGGGTTCGGATAGCAACCTGGCCCGATTCCTCCGTGTTGAGGGGTGAAGCAAATTCGATATTGCAGCGCTGTGGAAAGGCGAGATGGTGTTCGAGCACCTTACCCACTTCGGCCACCTGATCCACATCGTTGGTAAATATCACATAGTGGGGATTCCCCATCGACACAAAGGTGCCATGCCCCGGACAGCGTGAAGGCAGAAACTGCTCATCGTTATCAAATACGGGTTCGCCCATATCCACGGTTACACTCGCCACGATGCCATTGGCCACATGCAACTGCAGCACTTTAATGCCCGAGAGTGTCTGCAGTCGGATTTCGGTTTGTTCCGTCCACCCACGCTCAAACAGGTATTTTCCGATACAGCGCGACGCATTGCCGCACATCATAGCCTCACTACCGTCGGCATTAAAGATACGCATTGAGAAATCGGCATCAGGTGTCGAGGGTGTACCTATCAGCACCAGTCCGTCGGACCCGATACCCTTGTAACGATTGCTCCAGGCGATAGCAGCCTGAGCGGGGGCGCTGATGGGATACTCTATGGTATTTACATAGATGTAATCATTTCCAGCCCCATGCATCTTGGTGAAATGAATCTTTCTGAGTTGTTTGCTATTCATCATACCTTAGCAATCCTATTGATTAATATCCGAGTGCAAAGGTAACACAAAATGTCAGATGTCACAAAATCTAATAACGATTTGTTGGTAGAAATATTGGAATATTATCATTCTGCAAGCAAAAACATATGTTTTACTAACATTTTGTTATAAATCAAAAGAAAAATATCCTATTTTGTTATAATTCGTAAGTTTGATGCAAGAGTACAAAAAAGCTCGCAGACGGGTTACATCTGCGAGCAAGATTTTGCATGATATGAGAAATAGGCAGCCTATTTCGACAGGAAGGCGTGCACCTTCTGTGCCGTCTGCCGACCGCTGGCCAAGGCGCGCACTACGAGAGACGCGCCATTGGCCGCATCGCCACAAACAAACACATTATCAGAATATTGAGGATGGTCTGGTTTCAGGAATCCCATGGCCAGCAGCACCAGTTCGGCCTTGATCACCTCGGGCTTACCCTTCTCAACCATGATGGGACGCCCACCCTCGGGATTGGGTTTCCAGTCGATCTCCTGAACTTTCACGCCCGTCAACTTACCATCTTTACCTATAAACTCCAGGGTATTGATGTTCCAGCGACGTGTGCATCCCTCCTCATGACTCGATGTTGTCTTGAGTGTGCGCGGCCAGTTGGGCCAGGGATTCTGCGGATCGTCGGGACCCTCAACGGGCTTGGGCATAATCTCTATCTGAGTAACGCTCTTGCAGCCCTGACGGTGGGCTGTACCGATGCAGTCGGAGCCTGTGTCGCCACCACCTATCACGAGCACATCCTTGCCCTTGGCGGTGATACGCTCATCCTTTGAGAACTCGATACCAGCGAGCACACGGTTCTGCTGCGACAACAGTTCGAGAGCGAAGTGCACGCCCTTCAGTTCGCGGCCAGGTGCCTTCAAATCGCGGGCAGTGGGGGTGCCGCTGGCGATGACGACAGCGGCGTAATCGCTGGCTAGTTCTTCTAACCCATCTAGCGCTACGGCTCTGCCGTAGCAGAAGGCTATGCCTTCGGCCTCTAGCAGGGCAATACGCCTATCTATCACAGCCTTATTCAACTTAAAATTAGGGATACCATAGCGCAGCAATCCGCCTGCAGCCTCGTTCTTCTCAAAGACAGTTACCTCGTAGCCCATCAGGTTCAAGTCGTTGGCAGCAGCCAATCCGGCAGGACCAGCACCAATCACGGCCACCTTCTTACCATTGCGCTTGATATCGGTGCAAGGCTGAATAAATCCCTCCTGAAAGGCCATCTCGGTGATGGCGCACTCATCTTCGCGGTTGGTGGTTGGCTCGTGGTTAAATCGGTTCAGCACACAGGCTTTTTCGCACAGGGCCGGACAGATACGACCGGTGAACTCGGGAAAGGGGTTTGTGGTACTGAGCAACTGGTAGGCCAACTCAAAGTCGCCTTTATACAAGGCGTCGTTCCACTCGGGAGCCTTGTTGCCCAGCGGACAGGCCCAATGGCAGAATGGCACGCCGCAATCCATACAGCGACTGGCCTGCAGTTTACGTTCGCGAGTGCTGAGCGTCTGCTCCACCTCGCCAAAGTCATGGATTCTATCGTGAATCGGACGGTAACCCGCCTCCTGGCGGTGTATCTCTAAAAATGCTTTTGGATTTCCCATCTTATTTAAAATTTAAAAATTTAATAGTCGCGCTGGATGTCGGCAATCTTTTCGTGCAGGCGCGCCATCTTCTCCTCTTCGAGCACACGTTTGTACTCGATGGGCACTACCTGGATAAAGTCGTCGATGTAGTGATGCCAGTTGTCGAGCATGCGACCTGCCAGGGCCGAGCCCGTGTGCAGATAGTGCTCGCGAATCAGCTCGAGCAGCTCCTTGCGGCTCACACTGTCTTCAACCAGCGAGAGTTCCACCATATCCATGTTGCAGAAGTAGTCGAAAGTGTGGTCGGGGTCGTACACGTAAGCCACACCACCGCTCATACCGGCGGCAAAGTTTCGGCCCGTCTTGCCCAACACAACCACACGACCGCCCGTCATATACTCGCAGCAGTGGTCGCCAGCACCCTCAATCACAGCGATGGCACCCGAGTTGCGCACACCGAAGCGCTCGCCCACCTTACCATTAATATAGAGTTCGCCCGATGTAGCACCGTAGAGTCCGGTGTTACCTGCGATGATATTGTCCTCGGCCTTAAAGTCGTCGCTGCGACGTGCTGGTGGCAGGATAGAGATTCGTCCACCCGAGAGTCCCTTACCAAAGTAGTCGTTGGTCTCACCCTCCAGTCGCAGGTCCAATCCCTTCACGGCAAAGGCACCGAAACTCTGACCTGCCGAGCCTTTGAACTTAATCTTGATGGTTCCGTCGGGCAGTCCTGCCTCGCCGTATTTCTGGGCAATCACACCACTCAGCATGGTACCCACGGCACGGTCGGTATTCTTAACAGCATAGTCGAGCGTCACCTCTTCCTGATCGTCGATAGCCTTCTGGGCAGCACGAATCATCTCCTCGTCCTTCACACCATTCACCTTGGTGTAGGCGCTACGATCCCAGTAGAGCGATTTATCCGTCTCGGGCTTATGCAGCAAGCGGGCAAAGTCGATGGTCTTTTGTTTCTCCGTGGCGTTGGCGGTATTCACCTCCAACAGTTCAGTGTGTCCGATGATTTCCTTCAGTGAGCGAACGCCTATTTCTGCCAGGTATTCGCGCACCTGCTCGGCCAGGAAGGTAAAGTAGTTAACCACGTATTCGGCCCTACCCTCAAAGTGCTTTCGCAGCTCGAGGTTCTGGGTGGCCACCCCCATGGGGCAGGTATTGGTGTTGCACTTACGCATCATCACGCAACCCAGCACAATCAAGGGCAGTGTTCCAAACGAGAACTCGTCGGCACCCAGCATGGCCATCACAATCACGTCCTTCGCCGTCTTCAGCTGTCCGTCGGTCTGCAAACGTACCTGATTGCGCAAGCCGTTAATCACCAGTGTCTGCTGTGTTTCGGCCAGTCCGATTTCTGGACTGATACCAGCAAATCGCATCGAGCTGGCCGGACTGGCACCAGTACCACCCTCGGCACCACTGATAACAATCAGGTCGGCCTTAGCCTTAGCCACACCAGCGGCAATGGTACCCACGCCACTCTCGGCCACCAGTTTCACGCTCACGGCAGCAGTGGGGTTGATATTCTTCAGGTCGAAGATGAGCTGTGCCAGGTCTTCGATACTGTAGATGTCGTGATGAGGTGGTGGCGAGATGAGCGAGATGCCGGGGATGGCATTACGCGTTTTGGCGATGATATCGTTAACCTTAAAGCCGGGCAGCTGTCCGCCTTCACCTGGCTTGGCACCCTGTGCCACCTTGATTTGTATCTCTTCGGCATTCACCAGATACTCGGCTGTA
Organism: Xylanibacter ruminicola; assembly: GCA_015060625.1. Taxonomy (GTDB): domain Bacteria; phylum Bacteroidota; class Bacteroidia; order Bacteroidales; family Bacteroidaceae; genus Prevotella; species Prevotella ruminicola_D. The sequence goes on from SUYC01000006.1 coordinate 195,749, forward strand.
ACGCCAAAGCGGCCACTGGCAATCTGCTTGGTTTTCGAACTCAGACTTACACCGTCCACCTCCGAGTGGTAGCGTGTATTGTCCTCACCGCCCTCACCGGTGTTCGAGCGGGTGCCCAACTTGTTCATGGCCAGTGCCAGTGCCTCGTGGGCCTCGATGCTCAAGGCACCGAAACTCATGGCACCTGTCACAAAATGCTTCACGATGCTCTCAACGGGCTCCACTTCGTCGATAGGTGTAGGTTTGGCAGCCTTCTTGAATCCGAAGAAGTCGCGGATGAAGATAGGCGACTCTTTCTCATCGACCAGCTTCGACCACTGCTTAAACTTATCATAGTCACCCTGGCGGGTAGCCAACTGCAGTTTAGCGATGGTCTCGGGGTTCCAGGCATGCTTGATACCATCTTTGCGCCATGCAAACTGGCCCTGGTTTTTAAGTGGAGAGTGAGTAGTGAAGAGTGAAGCGTTTCTGGCCTCCATTCCTTGTTGGTGCAATGCGATGGCATCGCGGGCAATCTCCTTCAGCCCCACACCTCCGATGGTGCTCACCTCGGTACCGAAGTAGCGGCGCAGCAGGTCTTCGCCCAGTCCGATGCTCTCGAAAATCTTGGCACCGCGATAGCTACGAATGGTGCTGATACCCATCTTACTCATAATCTTCTTCAAGCCCTTGTCAACGGCCTTGATATAGTTTTTCTCGGCAGTGGCATACTCCTCTTGTATCTTATGATGCTTCACCAGATCGTCGAGCACGGCAAAGGTCATGTAGGGGCACAAGGCGCTGGCGCCGTAACCCAGCAGCAGGGCAGCGTGCATCACCTCGCGAATCTCACCGCTCTCAACAATCAAGGCTGTCTGCACACGCTTACCCACGCTAATCAGGTAGTGGTGAACAGCACTCACAGCCAACAGCGATGGGATAGCGGCATGCGCCTCGTCGAGGTCGCGATCGCTCAGAATAATATAGTTCACGCCCTCATCTACGCTGGCTTCGGCCTGGTGGCACAGATTGTCCAGCGCCTGGCGCAAGCCTTCCTCACCCTTGGCCTTCTCAAAAAGGATGGGCAGTTTCTTGGTATTAAATCCTTTGTAGCGGATGTTACACAGTATATCAAGTTGTGTGTTGGTTAAAACTGGTTGTGGCAGGCGCACCATCTTACAGTTAGATGCGTCGGGCGTCAGAATGTTGGTGCCTACAGCGCCGATATACTCGGTTAGGCTCATCACCAGTTCCTCGCGGATAGGGTCGATGGCGGGGTTGGTGACCTGTGCAAACTGCTGACGGAAGTAGTTGAAGAGCACCTGCGGACGGTCGCTGATAACGGCCAGTGGGGTGTCGTTACCCATCGCAGCCACAGGCTCCTGTCCGGCAGTGGCCATGGGGATAATGGTTTTGTCGATATCTTCCTGTCCGAAACCAAAGGTCACCAGTTTCTGCTGCAGGTCGGCCACGCCGTTATCCACCTTGCGACCGCTCTTCAGTTTCTCCAGCTGCACGCGGTTCTCAGCCAGCCACTCGCGATAAGGATGGGCCTTGGCCAACTGTTCCTTAATCTCGCCATCATAGTAGATTTTTCCTTCCTGGGTGTCAATCAGCAGAATCTTTCCTGGCTGCAGACGACCTTTCGACACCACGTCGCCGGGCTCAAAGTCCATCACACCCACCTCGCTGGCCACTACCATCATTCCTTGCTTGGTGATGGTGTAGCGACTGGGGCGCAGACCATTGCGATCCAGCATACCACCTGCGTAGCGGCCATCACTGAACAACAGAGCAGCTGGTCCGTCCCATGGCTCCATCAGGATAGAGTGATATTCGTAGAAGGCCTTCAGATCTTCGCTGATAGGGTTTTTATCGTTAAAGCTCTCGGGCACCAGGATAGCCATGGCCTGCGGCAACGAGAGTCCACTCATCATCAGAAACTCGAACACGTTGTCGAGACTGGCCGAATCGCTCATGCCATCCTGAACAATCGGACGCAGGTCCTTGATATCGCCCAGCGCCTCACTGCTCAGCACACTCTCTCTTGCCTTCATCCAGCCGCGGTTGCCACGAATGGTGTTAATCTCACCGTTATGGGCCAACAGCCGGAAAGGCTGTGCCAGCTTCCATTTGGGGAACGTATTGGTTGAGAAGCGCGAGTGAACCAAGGCCAGTCCGCTTGTAAAATAGTCGTTCGACAGATCGGGGAAATAGCGTCGCAGCTGTCCGCTGGTCAGCATGCCCTTGTAGATGAGATTCTTGCTCGACAGCGAGCACAGGTAGAAATCGTCGTTGTCAACACGATTCTCAATGCGCTTGCGTACCTTATATAATATACGTTCGAAAACGGGCACATGATCCTCGGATACGCCCGTTACAAAAATCTGCTTGATGTCGGGTTCCACCTCGCGGGCAGCCACACCCAGCACCTCGGGATTGGTGGGCACCGTGCGCAGGTGCATCAGCTGCAGCCCCTCGCGCTCAATCTCCTCGATCATCACGCTCAGAATCTGCTGCTGGGCTTGATCATCCTTTGGCAGAAAAACCAGACCAGTGCCATACTTACCTTTCTCGGGCACAGGGATACCCTGCAGCAAAATAAACTCATGGGGTATCTGTACCATGATACCCGCACCATCACCGGTTTTGTCGCGTGTCTCGGCGCCACGGTGTTCCATGTTCTCAAGCACCTTCAGTGCATTGTCAACCAGGTCATGACTTTTTCCGCCGTGGATATTTACCACCATACCCACACCGCAAGCATCATGTTCATAGCTGCTCTGATAGAGTCCTTGTTTATTACTTTTTGTCATATTATCCTTTATTAATCTTACATTTTGTCCGATTTCGGGCGCAAAGGTATAGCGTTTTGCTATTAAACAAGCCAAAACGCTGACGTTTTTATCTACATTTTTATCAAAAATAACAATCTGTAAGCAAATCATATTGAAATGCTTACAGATTGAAACTAATTTTTCTTTTTCTTATTAACATTTATCGGCGTACTATGCGGAAAGGCTATGCTATAGGCACTGTCGAGCGCCTTCAAATCGATGCGCCAGAAGCTGATGCCGGTGCTTACGGCCACGATGGCACGCAGCAGCTCGCGATGCTTGCGCGGATAGAGACTGGGCGCGGGCAGCTCGTTCCAGCCCTCCTGCTCGCACAGATGGCACACGTGCCATATCATATCGTCGTTGGCCGCAGCACCGAACCATGCCTTCAGCACGTTACGTATGCAGAAGCGCTTGCACTGCCCGCCCAGCAGGCGCCTTGTGCGCTCCAGCCTACGCCAGAGCTGCACAAAGCAATCTTGATGATTTTCGATTGTAATCATTGTACTTTGAGTTTTGAACATTCAACTTTGACAAATGACCTTGACCATTTTAACCTACCATTTTGCGATAGTTGCCATTTTCTTCGAGCACCACCAACTTCTGCTTGCGCCAGTTCTTCAGCATCTGGCGCACGGTATTGATGTTAACCTGGGCCCCTTTGATGGCCACCGAGTGCTGCATGGCCTGATCAAAGGTAAACTGCACATCCAGTCGCTCAAAAATCGAATCGTTCTTGCCGCGCTTGGCGCGCTCGCCATACTGACCGCCTGCATAGTCGCGACTCAGAAATGCGTTCTCTATGCGGTCGCGGAAAAAGTACAGGGCGGTCTCCAGCAGCTGGTCGGCTATCACATCGTAGGCCTCCAGCATGGTTGGTGTCTGCGCCTTCAGCAGCAGTTCCTTCCACAGCCCGGGCTTTTGCTTCAGCTGTGCCTCGGCACCGGTCAGTCCGTGTTTCTGTATCAGCGTTTCGCACACTTTGCACAGCATCAGGCAGCACACCATTCGCTGGGCGGTTACGCACACACGGAAACGCTGTCGGGCACGGGTGCGGTCGTCGTTCTTCATCGTTTCCAGTCGAATTTTCTCCAGCCACTCCCTGCCCTTTGCCTCCAGCTTGGGCAGCACCACCTCGCCGTACATCAGCGGTAGCAGATGGGCCACCTGCTGTATGCGGTCGCGCTGGCGATCGGTCAACACGTTGGGCTTATCCTCCAGCGGTGCAAAGGTGTTATCGGGTGTGTGGGCCACGGCTATACGACTCTGGAATCCGTCGGTGTAGTTGTTTACCACACGATACAGCGCATCGGGCGTACCGCACATACACACGTTCCATAGCAGGTGCTCGATATGCACGTTTACCGCATCAGCACTTCGGGCCTCGCGTTCGTACTTACTGCCATCGTAACTCTGTCGCAGCATCACCGAGAAGTCGCTCATCGATGATTTCCACTTCTGTGCCACCGTATCCGCCTCAGGCGTAAACGAGAAGCCGTGCTTACCCTGGGTATTGGCCAGTCGCTCAGCCAGGTTGGCCACGGTGTTGTTCAGCGTCAGGCAGCGCACGGGCAACTTCGGTTCTTCGGGCTGCTCCTTCTTGTTTTTGGCGGCCCGTTTTTTGGCGCGCCACTCATCTTCCTGCATCTGGTACATCTTGTCCAGAGCCTGCAGCTCGCTCATCCAAGCCTCCACCACGGGGTCGATGCCGCCCTTGCCACTGGCAAAGTCGCCGGCGATATACGCTATCAGGTTCAGTCCGCGCTTGGTGCCGTGCACATCCAACTGCACGCCAGTAGCCAACGTACCAATACAGGGGCAGATGGCCGTAATCACCGGCATCGCCAGCCCAGCCCCCACGGCAGCCACCGAATCTCTCACACCCTGAGGGAGTTTTTTAACTGAGAGTTGAGAGCGGAGAGTTGAGAGTTTTTGATCATCGGGGTTGATGGGTTCGTAGTCGGGCGATGTGAGAGTGGCCACGATCTGGTCCATCAGTCGCGAACCCTTGGTTGGCTCCTTGCAGGCCGAGTGGATAATCGACCGCACTTCGCTTTCGGGCAAACCCAAACTGGGCATCAGTTCCAGCAGCCACTCCTCGCTATCGTCGCAGATAGAGCGCAGGTTGGCCGCCAATTGGTGCAGTCGCTTGTTGCGCTCGCCCTCGGTTGGCACCCCACCCGTTCGCCGCCAAAACTCGGCGATAATATCAGTATAAGGCACGCCTTTGAATTCACCCGGAAATTTCTGGGGGCTCGGATTCTCCTCATCGACAGCAGAAACCTCATCTGCGGCAAACAGCGCATCATCCAGGTAGATAAGCTGGTCGGTGCCGGTGGTAAAGAACACGCGCGTGATATCCTTAGCCCCACTATCATAGGCTACAGAAATCAACTCGCTCGCCCATTTCAGGTTCTCCTCCTGGCTCATTTCGGGCTTTCGCGCAAACACCAGGTGGAAACCTCCGCCACGGGCACTCTCCTCCATCATCTTCAATCCCAGCTCATCCTTCTTAGCTAAGATGCGGTCGCGCACGGCAGGCATCTCCTCGGGCTGCAGGTGGTCGATATCCATGCCAACGGTGGTGCTCATACGGGTGCTGCCTTTCAAGGTGCCATCCTCGTTTGGCAGACAACTGTAGTTCATCTGCAGCAGTCGGTGTTTCAAACTTTCGTTGCCACTGCGGATGGCAGTCATCAACTGTTGCTGTTCGTTACTGCCACGCAACTGCAGATACTCCTCTCTCGACAGGACAGGGCGCATCATCTTCGCCCCATCCTTATAATAAATCATATGTACACTCATATTTAATGTTAAAAATTGGGATAGCCAAGTTTCGAATTCAGGAATCTCACGCCATCAAGCGTCCAGGTCATATAAACCTTTACCTTCTTCACGCCCTTCAAACTATAGGATACGTGCGTGCGCAGGCGTGTGAGGTTGCGGTCGGCCAGATCGTCGCTGATGTTCCAGTGGCCACCGCGGCGATACTGTATGCCCATATCGCGCAGTATGGCGTTAAAGTCTAAGGTGGTCATGTTGAACGTCTTGGCCACCTGGGTAGCCGTCAGCGTATCTTCGGCCGGCTCGTTCAGCATGCGCAGGGTGCGGCCAACGATGACATCGGCACGATTCAGGATTTCCTCGGCTGAGAGGTCGCGGCCATCAGCAGCGCGGGTTGGAATATAGCCACCCGTCTGGCGAATCTGCGGCAGCACCTCGCTGGTAACCCACCGCTTAAAGGCCTTGGCCTGTGGAAGCTTTGAAGAGAGAATCAGCGAGTACAGGCCAGACTCGTTGATGATGATGACGCTTCGAACTTGACCTGACAGAACGAATCGTTCGGTCAGCTTATCGTCGTCGTCAATATGGTCGCGAATAGCTTTCGGGGTATTTGTATACCCCAATGCTGTGGCAACATCCTTGCCCACAAACATAATCTGGTTATTAACCTGGCAAGTACGAATCTCGCCGAAAACTTCGCTTGTAAATTTTTGGATATTTGATTGCATAATTTTGAGTTGATTTAAGCGAGAAGAAGTTTCGGATTCTTTGGCCATTTACTCGAGAATATCCTCCCCAGCTCCAACTCAATGTTTACTATTGTTTTATTCTTTTATTTTTTTATTTTTTCAATGTCCGTCACCAGTATCTCCTGGAACGTCTGTCCCTGATACTCGTGCGTAGAGAAACGAAGTGTGGCTGCCACCACATCACCTTCGTAGAACCTGCACGCCGCCAGATTACCCAGCATAGCGCACACATACTCGTTTTCGAACTTTGATCCACCCATCTCGCGCAGCACGATGTTGCACTTCTGGATGGTACCACCTTCGGCCTTAGCCGACTGTACGCCAAAGGCCTCGCCCTGGCGCACCACTCTTAAAATCTTTGTCTGCATAATGTTGTTGTATCAATAAGTCAAAGAACGTGCAGCCGTTTTTCGAAGCGCAGCCTCAAATTATCGCTTGCAACCTCAGGTTTGCGAGTGCAAAGATACGGCGAATAAAACACAAAAACCCCCTACGCAGGGGGTACGCGTAGGGGGTACGGATTAACAAAAAGTGCCCCGCGCCGTCGCGGCGCAGAGCACTTGAACTTAAAAATCTAGATTGTGTTTATATCAATTACTCAATCATTATCATCATGGGGCAGCGTAGATGCTGGCATCGTTACCATTCTTATCCTTAACAGTTACAGTTACACTAATCGTACCGGATACGACGCCATAATATGTGCCTGGATCACCCGAAAAGACACCTGGACCAATATCCCATACTGCATTACCACCCCTCGTGGCTGTAATTGTGCCACCACTGATGGTGATGTTACCACAAGTAGGACATGGACCACCAGAATACTCCCTTACACCCGTTCCGATACCTGCACCGGCTGCACCACCATAGGCATTCACGATACCGCCCGTAATAGTGATACCGCTACAGGTTATAGTGCTGGAGTAGTAGTTCGCACAGCCCGCGCCAATACCAGCACCGGCGTAGCCACCATAGGCATTCACGATACCGCCCGTAATCGTGATGTTACCACACGCAGTTGCACCCCAACCATTAGCACCAGTTCCGATACCAGCACCTTTAGAACCGGCATGTGCAGTCACCGTTCCACCTTGAATGGTTATATCTTGGCAAGTACCACCGTTGCCAGCACCTATGGCCGCTGCATAATCGCCAGCTGTAGCATTGATGATACCACCTTCGATAACGATATTACCAGCGGCTCCTTGTTGTTGAGAGCCTATGCAGGCACAATTATAAGCACTTGAAGTTGCATTTAGCGTACCCTCGCCACTGAGGGTCAAGGTAGTGCCAGCAGGACCTGATTTTATCGCTGTAGTTGCAGCACTAATTGTACTTACCGTCTCCTTTACCATAGCAACGGTGGCATCGCCTAGGCATTCCACAGTATTATTAACGGTTGCATTAGCAAGATATATTGTGGCGCCATTGGGGATAGAAACAGGATAGGTTGTTACACCCGTCAGCACATCACCATCCTGAGCAGTATATGCGGCTGTAAGAGTCGAAAGGTCAAATGAAGCAACAACAACGTTGCAAGTAGCGGTTTTACCACCGGCCTTGGCAGTGATGGTAACAGGAACAGTCGATACTTTAACGCCTGTAACCTTACCAGTTTCATCTACGGTAGCAATACTCTCATCGCTCGAACTCCACTGGATAGGGTAACCAGCAGGATCGATGGTTGGAGTGATAGTAGCGCTATTACCGACGGCAACAGTCAGCAATGCAGGACTCGACAGCGAATTAACAGGATCGTAAACCGTTACCTTGTACGACTTTTCTTCGGGGATATAGATTTTCTTTCCAGCGGCGTTGTAACCTGTAACCTCGACGGTAATAGTGGCTGTACCAACCCCAATACCGGTAACCTTACCTTCCTGATCTACGGTAGCAATCGTCTCATCTGATGACGAATAGGTTACCACTGCCGAACCAGCCACAATGGCCTTACGCACAAAGGTATCGCCCAACTTTAGTTGTACGTTACTGGTGTTTATCGAAATGTAGGATGGTGTGGGATTGTCCTCAGTACCAAAATCCTCACAAGCCGTAAAGAGCACGGCCAAGCAGCACATCAGCGATGCCTGCAACAGTCTTGAAATACTTTTCTTTGTCATGTTTTAGATTGTTTAAAAAAATAATATTACGTTTAAAATTGTTACTGTCAATAGGTTACATGGTGCAAAAATAGTAATTTTTTCGCAAAGTTGCCTTTCATCCCCAATTAAATAATGTTAACACCAAACATATATCCTCCAAATATTATTAGAGTTTTTTTGAGATGGAGCCTTCAAGATGCCAGCAAGGACTTCCTTTCGATGTCACCCAAGAACAGAATACTCTTGTCATCAGCAGTCACACTGACTGGCGAATACGTACCCACCATCTGTACTGTCTCCAGTCCAGCTGTCTTACTTTGTTACATTTTGATACAAAAAACGAGAAACACATGGAATAATCCCGAGCAAAACTCCGTTGCCTTTCGCGATGGAAGAATACAAAGTTAATGTCGGTACAAGAACACTGCTTTTGCCTTTTAGGAGGACTAATCTTTAAGGCAACCTAATGGTATAATCTTTACCCCATCAGGACGGGTGTATGCCATCTGACCACCTGTAAGTATTATCAAAAGATCTGGTTCACGGATGGGCATTTGCTTCTCCTTCTCATTATGCTCGCGGATAAGCCTTTTCAACTCCAGAAGATGGCTTGCCCCTTCCTCTATCTCGTTGCTTCCCAGTTTGCACTCTATCAAAGCATAACGCCCATCTTCAAGATGCAATACGAAATCGGCTTCCAGATCATATCGGTCATGATAATAAGACACATGACTATATAGTCCTTGCGTATAGGCTTTCATGTCACGCACGCACATCTGCTCGAAGATAAATCCGAATGTTTTCAGTTGTGTGGTCAATGCCTCTGGTGTAAGTCCAAGAAGAGCCACGGCTATTGACGGGTCACAGAATCCTCGTTTGGGTGAGCTTCGTATAACTGTTTTACTGCGTATTGCCGGGCACCAGGCATCTATGTCTTGAATGACAAACAGACGTTCGAGGGCGTTCACATAGTCATTGAATGTGTCAATACTGCATTCTATTTCTTTAGATGATACCACATCGGCAAGCATGGTGGTCTTTTTGACGAGTGATGAAATGTTGCGAGCATACGAACGCAGTATCATCATGGCAAGTTTCTCGTTCCGACGTTTTCCGTCGATTCGTGATATATCTTCACTGCAAACGGTACGGACATAGTTGCGGGCTATCAACAACTTGGCTTTTTCCGAACGTGCCATAAGAGTGCCAGGCCATCCACCACGACAAGCTGCAAAAATCAAGTCCTCTATGTTCATCTTTGACCTGCAACCGTCAATATCGTAATTGGGGTTGTTGAACAACTCCAACAGCGATACTTCACCTGTTGACTCCTTTGATTCCCAAAGGCTCATGGGCAACATGTTCATTTTGGCAATGCGACCGTTCCCCGAATGATGAATCTGCGACTTATCTACAGCATTAGACCCTGTAAGGATGAATTGTCCTGGCTCACCTCGTTTGTCAATCATCGTGCGGACAGCATCCCAAAGGACAGGGACATCCTGCCATTCATCTATCAATCTTGGAGTGTCGCCGTGAAGCAACAAGGATGGTTTGGACATTGCCGTAGCTAAGTATTCATCACGCATGTCCGTATCTTGCATTCTAATGGCACTTTTGGCAGCCTGTTCGGCAGTAGTTGTTTTACCACACCATTTTGGCCCTTCTATTAATACGGCACCAAACGCATCAAGAAGGTCTTTAAGCATGACGTCTGCTGTTCTGTTGAGATATTCCATATATTCGTACTTTAATTTGGCTGCAAAGATAATGTAAATATTTGGATTACGCAAGGAAATCTTGTTTTTTGAGGTATTTCATTCGGTGTTTTTGAGGTGTTTTAATCTGTTTATTTGATAATTCTCATTCTGTATTTTTGATTTTACCAAAACATTGGCACTATTAAAAACTGTCTTGCCCTGAAAAACGTTGAATAAAAAACAACGTTTAAAATGGAAAAAACAGAAGATTTTAACGTGTTTGAGT
>SUYC01000007.1 GCA_015060625.1 Xylanibacter ruminicola
AACTCAAACACGTTAAAATCTTCTGTTTTTTCCATTTTAAACGTTGTTTTTTATTCAACGTTTTTCAGGGCAAGACACACTTTTTTGGTGTGTGGGGGTGATTTGGGTGGATTATTTTTTCGGTGAATTCTTGCTGGTTTCATTTTATTCTTGTACCTTTGCAGGCATGAAACCAGCTCAGATTTTTCACCAGTATATATGGCTTATCAACACGCTGCGAGTGTATCGCGCGCTGACGCTTGATGAGCTCGACCAGATGTGGCGCCGGGATAGGGTGACCGATGGCAATCAGCTGTCGCGCAGCACGCTCACCCGTCACCGCCGCGCTATCTACGACATGTTCGGCATCATCATCGAGGCCGACTCATCAACTTATAAATATAGTATCCAAAATGCTGATGCGCTTGCCAATGGCAGTATTGCGCAGTGGCTGTATAACACGCTGTCGGTGCATGGGGTGCTGGCCGAGTGTGCGGGCGTGAAGGATCGCGTGGTGCTCGAGAACATCCCCTCGGGGGTGGAGTATCTCAGCGTTATCATCCACGCTTTCCACACGGGGCGGCGCCTGCTGATGGGCTACCAGAAGTTTAATGGCGAGGGCTATGTGAAAACGGTGTGCCCCTACGCCTTGAAACTGTTTCACCAGCGATGGTATCTGTTGGCGCTGAACGATGTGCAGCAGCTGCGCATCTATGCCCTCGACCGCATCACGTCGCTCACTGCTACCGACGAGGCGTTTGAGATGCCCGACGACTTTTCGCCTCAGGATTATTTTTCGGAGTATTTCGGGGTGCTGACCACCGACACGCCCATGGCCCACGTGGTGATTCGCGCCTACGACTATACGCCCAACTACCTGCGCACCTTGCCGCTGCACCACTCGCAGCGCGAGGTGAACACCACCGAGCATTATGCCGACTTTGCGTTTGATATCCGTCCCACGCACGATTTCCTGGGGCAGCTGCTGTCGCATGGTGCTGGCATCGAGGTGCTGTCGCCGCCCGATGTGCGCCAGCTGATGCGGCAAAAATTGGCCGAAGGTCTTAAAAGATATTAAAAAAATCGAGGTGTAGCGTGTTCTGGTACACCTCGTGTTTTATTTTGCAGCCGAAACCAAATTAACAAGATCTGATGATGGCTCGCAACGGGCTGGTGTCGGATTCTATTAATTCTATTAATTAAAAACAAATATGGAAGTGAATATCGAAGACTTGAAGGCCTGTCAAGAGGGCATCAGGCGCAAGCTCGACCGCGAAATCGAGCAAATGCAAGAGAGTTTAGAGCAGAAGATTAATCTGATGCGAGTGTTGGATGCGTCGAACGATCTTATCTCGAAGTACGATCGTCTGGAGCGTGAGCTGCAGGAAGAAAAGGAGAAGCGGCGCTTAATTAAGGTTGTGAACGTGGCTGGCGACTATAACGACATCCACGATAACGACTGTGTGAACCAGATTTAACCCCCTCGAAGCTATGGCAGGAAATACTATTTATGTTCAGGGCTCGTATGTGGATATCCACGACAACGAGGTGGTGAATCTATCGGTTGACAAGGCGCAGGTGCGCGTGGGCGACCATCAGTGGCCGACCCAGGCGAGCGATGTGCCCGGGGTGCTGACCGAGAGTGAGTTGTGGCTGAAGGTGCAGCAGGCAGGACTGGTGGATGCCGACGGGCAGCCCACCGTGTCGCGACCCGAGGCAGCGGTGATGGCCGACATGCTGGCCGAGAGGTTGGGCATTGCCAACAAGTGGAAGTTTTTCGAGCAGTTGTGGCATCGCAACAATATGCGTGGCGACTACAACACCGCTCTCGACCAGCGAAAGACACTGAATTTCCAAGAACGACTGAAGATTATTCTGGGCTGATTATCAGCTGCTTGCGTTAATCCGTACCCCCTACGCGTACCCCCTGCGTAGGGGGTTTTTGTGTTTTATTTGTCGTATCTTTGCACTCGCAAACCTGCGGTTGCAAGCGTTCTTTGACATGTTGATACCACGAGTATCAGGGACACCGTCGCGATTCGCGACCATATTGACGACGACGATAAGCTGACCGAACGATTCGTTCTGTCAGGTCAAGTAAAAATCAAAAATAATTATGAGCGTACATATAATTAGTCATTAATCAATAACAACATGGAACAGATTTTACAGTTGAATAGCGAGACACATCTTTCGTCTCACTTTGTGCTTGGCGAGTTCACTCGTAGCAAGTATCCCGAGGTGTATAACATCCCAAGTCATCAGGCGATTGCTCATTTAAAGAACCTCTGCCGATGGTTGGAGGTGTTGAGAGAGCGGGCTGCACAGCCGATTGTGATCAACTCGGGCTATCGCTCGCCGCAACTTAATAAAAGGGTTGGGGGAGCGCCCACCAGCAACCATCTGACAGGTTGCGCCGCCGACATTCGTACCAGCGGGATGGAGCAAGCCATCACCTATGCCGCCATCCTGCTGGCCTACGCCCGGGAATCGCAGCAGGAGTTCGACGAGCTGCTGATAGAAAAGAATCGCTATGGTGCCGTGTGGCTGCACTTTGCCGTCCGCCCCAGCACCCCCTCGGCTTCGCCAGGCAATGCCAGCCCCAGCACCCCCTCGCCCTCGTCAAAGAACCGCCACAAAGTGGCCTTCATCCAAGCCTAGAAACAATCAGAGAGCCATGCCCCAGCGGCACGGCTCTCTTTGTTTTATCGTTTTTTTGAGTTGAATTAGCATAAATTAACACTGAAATTGTCAATGCATATTATGAATGCGTATAATTGCAAAATAAATATTTGGTAGTTTCAAAACTTCTTTCTATCTTTGCAGCAGAAAAAATTTAAACTCATAAGAGAATTTCTTCTCAATTGAAAACGTATTTATGGCTTCGCTGCATATAAAAAGTTTTGGTCCAATAGTGGACTCAACTAGAATTGAGTTGACACCCTTAATGGTCCTCATAGGGCGTCAGAGTGCCGGTAAGAGTACTTTTATGAAGGTGCTCTGCTTTTGCCGTTGGATAGAGAAGAAGATCATGGTATCTACCGACGACATAGTTAGCCAGTACACCCACTACAACCGCTTCGTCAAGGAACTCAAGCTGTTCTATCGCTTCAATGATGAGTTTTTTACAGATGACACCCACCTCATGTATGATGGCGATAACATCACTATTAATTATCATGGTGTGAATGGCAATGCCCAAATCCTTCGAAAGAAGTCATTTGCCGAGAAGAGGTTTAATACTAAGTTGTGCTACATTCCTGCCGAAAGAAACCTTATTTCGGCCATCCAGAATGTCGATAAAACCTACAAAGCTACTGAACGCGATGTTTTGTTCAACTTCATCTACGAATGGGATGAGGCAAAGACACCTTACACCAGCGAGCATCCCTTTAAGTTGGCTGCAACCGGAGGATTCAGTTATGTGAATAAATCAGGTGCAGATGTGTTAGTTCGCGAAGATGGCACTGAGACTCCAGCCTTTTATGCATCGAGCGGCATGCAGAGCGTAATGCCTATGGATGTAATGGCTAACTACGTCACAGATTGCGTAGGAAATAATGCTTCGCTGTCGATGCATGAGCGCAATGAGATTAGCAAGACAGATAATGGTCATTCGTACAGACGGCTTGAATATCAGTCGGCTCAGTTGTTTATCGAGGAACCAGAACAGAATCTGTATCCCGAGTCACAAAAACTGGTGGTTTTGAGTTTGGTGCGTTCATTAAAGAAAGCCTTGGAGAACGGTTCGGAGCAGAGTATGACTGTTGTGACCACTCACAGCCCGTATGTAATGTCGGTGGTGAATGTATTGCTGGCAGCTTCTATTGCAAAAGAAAAAGAACTGAAGCAGACTGTTGTTTCGGACGACTGCATTCTTTCTTCAAAGAGCATCTCTGGATTCTATATCGATGAGAATGGAATCTTCCAAAACATCATGGACAGCGAAATACCTATGCTCAGTGGCAATGATCTGGATGGCGTGTCGGAATGGGTGGATGAGAGCATAAGTAAGTTGAACGAGATTCTGTTTGCTTAAAGTCATGAAGCAGGATAAGAATACATGCTGTTCTACTCATGAGCGTCTGACATCAGAAGGATACGCTCCCGAACAAGTCTTGCAGTCTCGTGCAAAAATTAGCGTGAGCGAGAATGGTAAGCGCTATCTATTGGCAACAAGCGGAAAGGAAGAATCGGTAGTATATGCAGTAGATGGTAACATCGTGACTGAAGGCCAACGTTGCGACAAGTTGGTACTTGTCAGGCGAACGGCAAAAGATGTTACGCCCGAGCAATGGACGGAGTCCTTTGTAGAGCTGAAGGGGGTGGATACAAATCATGCCATCGATCAATTGCGACAGACTTTGAAGAAGGCGATTTTCAAACATCCATCAAATGATGATGTGCGTGCCCGCATTGTGGCACAATCTTTTCCTTCCAACAAGTCTAATCCTGCGATGGAGAAGGCAAAGCAAGAGTTTCGCAAAGATTACAATTGTGACCTTCGCGGCATGAAAACCGGTCAAGAGGATAAGCTATAACAAAGCAAAGGTCCGTTCTGCAAAATAGAGCGGACCTTTTGTTATTGAAAAAAGCGTACGTTTAGGATTACTCCCAGCCTGGGTTTTGGGTGAGGTTGGGATTCTTCATCAACTCGGTTTGTGGGATGGGGAAGAGATACATCTTGTCGTTCCACTGGCGGCTGATGGTCTGGCGTTTGTAGGTGATGGTGCCATCGTCGGATTTGGTGAGCTTCATCTCGACAATGTTCTTAAAGAACTTATCAGCCTCTTTCCAACGGCGTACATCCCAGAAACGATGACCCTCGAAAGCTAACTCCACAAAGCGCTCGTTCTGTAGCTTGGTCCAGAAGGTAGTAGCATCCAATCCCTCGGCAAAGGCTGGCATACCTGCACGCAGACGCGTTTTGCTGGCTGCCTCGCGAGCTGACATGGGGAACTCGGCGCTGGTAGCATCGGCAGAACCAAGATACTTGAATACAGCCTCGGCATAGTTCAGATAAGCCTCGCCCATGCGGAAGGTGAGCCAGGTGTGGCGGCTCTCCTTCAGTTTGGAGTTGCTGGCCAGCGAGATGGCACCATTGCAGAGCTTCTTCAGATAGTAGCCGGTAGGTGTAGCACCTGTAAGTGGCTCGCCATTGATACCGCCCTGGAAGGTTTCGAGCTTGGTGGCACCAGAGTAGGTGGGCCACTGGTCGCCGTTAACGGCAACGGTAGCTGCCAGGCGTGGGTCGCGACCTGCGTAGGGGTTATTGGCATCGTAGCCCGAACCAGCCTCGTGGATCGAAAGACCTGTGGCCTGCATATCGTAGGCGTCAACCAGATTCTGTGTGGGACAGTTGCCACCCGAGCCACCCTCGATACCTGCGGGATAGTTGTTGGTTTCAACAAGGTTGTCGCCACTTGCGTTCTTATAGTAACGGCGACCGAACAGAATCTCTTTCATGATTGTAGGCGTGTTAAAGCTGGCAGCATCCCAAAGGTCGGCATACTTCGCGGTAAGCCCCTTGCCACGAGCCTCGGCGGCATCGAGCAGTTCCTTGGCATAGGTGGCAGCGGTGTGGTAGCGCTCTTTGTCGCCATTGCTATTGAAGAGTGGGCTTGCCCAGTACAGGGCTGCACGCGCCTTGAGGGCCAGCACAGCCAGTTTGTCGGCGCGGCCTGTCTCCTCGGTACCGGTGGCATACTGGCCCAGATTGCTGTAGTCTTCGGTAATCTTGCCCTGAATGTCGTTACACTCATCGATAATGAACTTAAACACATCATCGGCGCTGCTGCGGCTGATGCTGTTTGCCTCTTCGGCCGAAATCTCCTGTTTGACCAGGGGCACACCACCATATTGGCGAACCAGTGCAAAGTAGAAGTAGGCGCGCATAAAGCGGCATTCGTACTGGTAGTGCTCGTAGCGATACATCTGGGCGCCGTAGTCGGCATTCAGTTTCAGTTCCTCAAAGTCGAGGCCCTGCATCTCGCCCAGCACGTGGTTGCAGGTCTTGATGCCTGCATACATGCTGTTCCAGATAGAGCCCTTGGCATTGCTGGCACTCCAACCACCGTTGTAGAAATCGTCGATGGCATTGCCCAGTTTGCTATACATGCTCTCGTCGGTGGCCGAAGCCTGCATGGCACCACCCGAGTAGTTGCCGAAGTCGTAATCGACGGTATTGTAAATATCGGTCATAAAGCCTCCAACATTGCCGAAGTTCTTGGTGATGTAGTCCTTGTCGTAGATGTTGTACTCTTTGTACTCCATCTTATCATTACAAGAGGCCAATGCCAATGTTGCTAAGGCACCGATGAATATTCTATTGAGTTTCATAATACTTATTTTATTACTATTCACTATTAGCTTTTCACTATTCACTTAAAAAGTAACGCTCAGTCCCAGTGCGATGCTCTTGTTAACGGGGTTGACACCATAGGCCTCGGGATCGCACTCGTCGATATGGTCGAAGCACAGCAGGTCGATACCGCGCACATACAGCTTGGCACCGTTTACAATCTTGGTCTTCTCGAGCAGCGACTGGGGCAGGTTGTAATAAACCTCAAGGTTGCGCAGCTTCAGGAACGAGCGGTCGGCCAGCCAGAGGGTTGAGGTCTGGTAGTTGTTGGCATTGCTCTCGCTGCTCAGGCGTGGCAGCTTGGCATCCTGATGCTCGGGGGTCCAGCGGTTGTCGTAGGCATACTGCGAGATGTTGGTGTTGCCAATCAGTGGCCAGTACATGCTCTTGGTGTTGAGCACGGCGCTGTAGCGGCCTGTGCCCTGGAACATGGCATAGAAGCCCAGGCCCTTCCACTCGGCTCCAACATGGAAGTTGTAGTAGATTTCGGGGCAGGTGGTGCTATGACCGATGGCCACTTTATCGTTAGCGTCGATGATGTTATCGCCGTTCACGTCGCGATACTTGATGTCGCCAGGCTTAACGGTCGAGAAGGTCTGTGTGGGGCTGGCAGCAATGTCGGCCTGGTCCTTAAAGAAACCGATGGCCTCCAAACCGTAGGTCTGACCGTAAGGATTGCCTGTCTGTACGAGGTTGTCATACAGGCGTGGCTCCTCCAGCATCTCCTTGATCTTATTCTTGGTGTACATCAGATTGCCGCCGAGGTTGAAGCTGAAGTTGCCGACGGTTTTGTTGTAGTCGATACCAAGCTCGAAACCATGGCTGTCCACGCGTCCCGCATTCTCGTAAGGTGCATCCATACCCAGCACGGCCGAGTATTTGCCGGCTGCCGACACCCAGATGTCCTTGCGCTGCTGCATCCAGTAGTCGAAGGTTACATCGAGTGCGTCAAACAGTTTTGCATCGATACCTACATTGTACTTGTAGGCCTTCTCGTGACCTGGATTAGCGGTGGCCATCTGTCCCAGATAAGTGCGACCGAACTCTGAGTTCCAACCGCTGTCGAAGGGGTAGGTGCCACCTGATGTGTTGTACTGCTGAGCGTAGTAGGTCCACACGTTGTCACCTGGCAGATAGTCGGCATTGATGATGCCGGCCGAGGCGCGCAGCTTCAGGCTGTTAACCCATTTGGCATTCTGCATAAAATCCTCGTTAGAGATGAGCCATGCGGCCGACAGGGTGGGCGAGAAGCTCCACTTGGTGCTGGGAGCCAGACGGCTGCTGCCACTCTCGACGAGTGCCAGATCCACGAAGTAGCGGCTGTTGTAGCCATAGTGGGTGAACCAGCTAAAGTTCTGACGGTAGATGGTGTTGTTCACTCCCTCGGGGTCTTCGTACTCGTAATCCCACTTGAGCTGCGAGTAGATGCTGTGGCGGCCAAAGGTGCGGTCGTAGTTGAAACCACCATCAAAATGCAGGCGACGTGCAAAGGTGTTTACCTTGGCATCTGTACCCATCTCGCTGTCCTTACCATAGGTGGCGGTTTTTACTGTTGGCTCTGCATCGCCATCAGCCCACGATGGGGCATTCACGCTATACACATAGGTCTTAGAGTGATTCTCGTAAACATTTGATGTGTTGTCGTAACCCACGCGTACCTGAGCACCAAGGCCTTTGATCCACATGCCGAGATCCTGCTTCAGTGTCACGTCGAACATCAGGGTGCGACTATGGTTCTTGTAATAAGCAGCGCCAACGCTCTGTGCCACAGGGTTGCTGGTGCCTGCCCACACATCGCTACCGCCCCAAACACCATTGGCATCCTTAACAGGGAAGGCTGCAGCAGGAACGGTGTAAACCATATCCCAAAGGTCGGCCTGATCGCCGGGGCGCGATGTCTCCTGCAGTACGCCCAGCAGGTTGACGCGAACGTCGGTAGTCTCTGTCAGGTCGATATCCAGGTTCATGCGCAGGTTGCCCTTCACATATTTGTCCTGGGTAGAGTAGCCCTCGTTCAGGTTGGGGTTCTTCACAAATCCCTTGTCCGAAATCAGGTCGATCATGGTGTAGTAACGGAATTTCTTGGCACCGCCACGAAACTCAACGTTATACTTGTTGGTCATGGCGTTGTTGCGGAATGTCTCGTCCAGCCAGTTCACGTTAGGGTACAGATAAGGTTTTGTGCCATCGCGCAGGGCGTTGAGCTCCTGAGCACTATAACGGGCCGAGAGTCCATCGTTGATGCGTGCCTCGTTGATGGCCATGCCATAGGTATAGGCATCCACAAACTTTGGCTTGTTGGCGATAGAATTAAACAGGTGGTCGTAGGTAACCTTGATGCTACGGCTATCGTATTTTCCACGTTTGGTGGTGATGTTGATGGCACCATTGGTGCCCTTGTAGCCATAGAGTGCCACGGCAGCAGCATCTTTCAGAATGGTGACATTCTCCACCTCTTCGGGTGAGATGCTGGTAATATCGCGTTCGATGCCATCTACCAGAATGAGTGGCGAGTTATTGCTCGACGTTTGCAATCCGCGAACATAGAAAGTAGGATTCTGAGCGGCATAGCGACCACCGTTCTGCAGCGAGATGAGACCGTTGCCCTCTCCAAGTATACTGTTGCCGATGTTTTTGGCACTACGGCGGTCAGTCTTGTCGGCTTTAATGACCGATACCGCAGCCGTAGATTCCTCAGGTGCCAGCTCTTTGTCGGTCTGTGCCACTCCAGGCAATGAAAGGCTTGCCAGCATGGATAGCACGTATATATGTTTTTTATTCATGTCTTCTTAATACTTTTTTATTAATTCTTAATGAGAATAATCACCATCCGGCATTCTGTGTCAGACCATACCCTTTATTAACCTCAGTGATAGGGAATGGGGTGAGATACCACTTGGGATCAAATCCGTTGCTCCACCAGTAGCGAGCACCGGTAGTGATCTGGAATCGCTCATAGTCGAAGTGTGATGGCTCGTAGAAGTTAGGATCGGTCTCGGCCAGTTTCTTGTTGAACGATTTGTTGTACCATTGGCTCTCCTCGCGCTTCCAGCTATTGCCATCCTTTACCAGACGGTAAATGCGCAGACCGTGCAGTGGGCGCTCGAACAGGTCGGCACGCTTGTAGCGAATCATATCAAAGTAGTGCTCCATCTGGAATGCCAGGTCGCAAGCACGCTCACGCATAATCTCGTCGAGCAGAGCCTGCTTGTTGCTGGTAAGGTTCTTGTCGGGGTTGCACTCTACCAGTCCTTTCAAACCAACGCGGGCACGTACGGCATCCACATACTTGATGGCCTCGGTGGCGTTGTTGTCGGCCTGCAGCAGTGCTTCGGCATAAGTCAGATAGATATCGCTCAGCATGATGGCATTCCATTGTGGCTTTTTGCGGCGCATGGCCTCGCCAACAATGTATTTCAGCATGCGGTAGCCTGTACCATACTTTCCGGAGTTGGTCTTCGAGGCTGTACCTATGGTAGTGCCGCCAACCCACATCTCCCAGTTGGCACCGCTGGCGCGTCCATCGCCCCAGTTCAGGGTCTGGCGGTCACCGTTGACCATCACTGTCTCGTAGAGTCGTGGGTCGCGGGTGTACTGCAGGTTCTGCAGCATTTGCTGACCTTTCACGGTGTCGCCCTTCACAAACATATAGTCGAGCTTGCCTTCCTGCTCGGCCTTGTCCCAATCGAATGGGGTACCATCAGCCCAGGGGAACATCTCTACATATTCCTGAGTGGGGCAATAGGCATAACGGTCGTTACCGCCGCTACCATTGGCTTTACCTCCCCAACCAAGGTTGTACCAACCATAGTCGTTACCATGTGCATTGTTGCTGCGACGGATGCTGTGCAGAATTTCAGGACTGTTCTGCAGGATGTAGCCGCTGCGGAAGGCGTAACGGTAGTCCTCCTGGGTGGTGCCGAGAGGCTGAACCAGGTGATAATGACCGTTGGCGTTCATCTGAGCGAAGAAGTCGGCACAGGCCTGTTTGAGCTGCTGCCACAGTTCGGGCTTGCTGCCACCATACCAGGCGCAAGTGTCGGCCTCGGTGGTGTACTTGCCCTGCCAGTAAGGCTGGCCATCGTTGAACAATGGCGAAGCAGCAAACTGCAGCACCTTGCACTTCAGTGCCATGGCGCCAGCCAGTGTCCAGTGTCCGGTTTCTGAGGCTGCCTCCGAACCCTCGTAAGCCCAGGGCAGCGCCTTGTTCTTGATAACGGTGTTGAGCTGCTCAACCATGAAGTTGACAGTCGATTCCACGCTGCGGCGTGGCAGGTCATAGTTGCCCTCGGCTCCCGTAAACGAGTTCTTGATGATAGGCAGACCGCCATAGAAACGGAAAGCGATAAAGTAAGCATACGACAGCAGGCAGCGAGCCTCGTCCTTGATGCGGGCTTTTTCGGCATCGGTCATATCGGGCACCTTGTCGATATTCTCAATCAGAATCCAGCAGTGGCGCACATTCTCCCAGATATACTCGTTGGTGTAAGGATAGATGTTACCATTCTTGTTGCCATCGATGGCCGATGTGAGTGAACCGTTGTAGTACTTGCCAAACACAATCGTGTTGTTGAACAACAGGTGGAAGTCATCGCCCAGCGCATCGGGCATACCCTTCCAGTAGTTCTGGCACTGAGGTGCTGCGTTGGTAGAGTTGGTGGGCAGATTGTAGTACTGCGTAGCATAGATACCAGCCAGAAAATTGCGGGTGTATTCGGGATTGCTGAACACGGTATCTGCCGTAACCGTACCACCGGGAGCCTTCTCAAGGAAAGCATTGCCGAATTTAACGGTGTCGGTGCAAGCGCCAAGACTTAGCGTGAGCAGGCTCGCACCTATTATATTTTTTATATTCAGTTTCATGTAGCTTTTAGAAATTAAGTTTCAGACTTGCTGTATAGGTTCTCTGGAGGGGATAAGAAGGCGACGTGCTGGCACGGGTCTCGGGATCGCCCCAGATATACGGTGTGAAGGTGAGCAGGTTATAACCACTCAAAGCTATCTGTGCACGGTTGATGCCCAACTTCTTGAGGAATGGGAAGTGCATGTTGTAGGCAACCATCAAAGTCTTCAGGCGCAGATACTTGGCATCCTTCTCGTAAAGTGCACAATCCTGATAGTTGTTGGTTGTACCATTGGTCCAGGTGGCACGTGGGTATTCGTAGTCCTGACCAGGGGCATCGGGATTCCAAGTGTTTTCAAGATGATATTTCAGCAGTCCGCCACGGTCCTTGGTAGTACGATCGAGGAATGGATAGCGGAACACATCGCTGATGACGCGTGACACGTTCCAAGCAGCAGTCCACTGCATGTTGAACTCGAAATCCTTCCAGGCAAATCCTGCATTGATACCGGCCATGAACTCAGGATCGTCGGTATAGCCCAGGTCGCGGGTCTTATCATCCTCGTTAATCACGCCGTTGCCGTCCAGGTCCACAAATACGGCATCACCATCCTGCAGGTCAACCAGCTGCTTGGGGAATGGCTGTCCGAAGGTCTCTTCGTAAAGGCGTGGCGTTTCGGCATCGTAGAAGCGGAAGAACTTGTACATATAGCGTGAGCCGATGCGATGGCCCTTTTCATACTGATACGAGTTGGTGTAGGGGGCCTCTTTCTTTTCCTTAATCTCGTTCTGGTTGTGCGAGATATTCACAGTGGCCCAATAGCGGAAATCGCTGCCAATCTTATCGTTCCACTTCAGCGAGAGTTCCCATCCCCAGCTATCTACAACACCCAAGTTTGAGTAAGGTGGCTGGAATCCAACAACCGATGGAGCTGAGTAGTCGCGCAGCAGAATATTGGTGCGGTGCTCCTTATAGTAATCAAAGGTGGCACGCAGGCGGTCGTCGGCGAAATTCACATCCACACCGTAGTCCTGCTTGAAGGCCTTTTCCCATGTCACTTCGGGGTTGTTCTTATTGTTCACATCCTCGTAATAAGCTGGGATAAGGGTTGAGTTTTCTATACCAAAGTTGTAGGCATAACCGTTACGTGCTGCCATGGCGGTGCTGTAAAGATAGGGGTCGGAGAGATACATGAATCGGCTACCACCCACCTTGTCGTTACCTACCAAACCCCATGAGGCACGCAGCTTTAAGAAAGAAACCACGCTTTTAAGAGGTTGGAAGAAAGGCTCGTCACTGGCAATCCATCCGATAGAACCAGCAGGGAATGTGCCGAAGCGATGATCGGGGTGGAAGTTCTCCGAACCATTGTAGCCTACATTAAATTCGGCCATATAGCGGTTTTTCCAGTCGTAAGTAACACGACCCACTAAACCTACGTATCCACGAGGAATATCAGAATAAGAAGAAGGATAGTACTCCTTGCTCTGGTTGTAAAGCAACAGGGCTGTAACGGTGTGATCGCCGAATGTGCGGTTGTAGTTCAGCGAGGTCTCGAAATACCAGTTACGAGCCTTGCCAGTTGATTCGGCAAATGTAACAGGCGTGTTCTCGCCGCTCTTACGATAGGCAATGGTGCCATCGTCCTGAATAACAGGGAAATAAGTGGCACGACCAACGGTTCCCTCCTTGTTGACAGAGAACAAACTGTTATACGAGCCTTTGATCTTGAAGAGCAGACCCTTGGTCAGGAAGTCGAGCTTTTGCTGCAACTGCAAGTCCATCTGCAACTTGTTGTCGTTATAATGGTAATAACCACCTGTACCACCACTATTATAATAGGTCATGGCATTACCGCCGATGAATGGCATGTTGATACCATCGGTATAATCGGTGGTGGTAGCCACCTGCTTGCCATCGATGATACCAGGGCTTGAGAATGGAGTTGACTGAGTCATGGCCATGATCATGCCCGAAGCACCCTGGCTGGTGTGAGGCTTCTGCGAATTGCTCACGTTGCCGGCGACATTAAACGACAGGGTGGTGGTGGGAGTCACATCAAGGTCGAGGTTGGTGCGATAGTTAAAGCGGTTGTAACGGTAGTCGTAATGGAAATCATCACCAAACTCCTTGAACAGGCCGCCCTGAGTCATGAAACCAGCCGAAACAAAGTAACGCATGTTTTTGGTTCCACCGCTGATGTTGATATTGTGCTTGGTCTGAAGCGTCATGTTCTTCATGATGTAATCGTTCCAGCGCATGTTAGGGAAACGGATAGGATCGCTGCCGCTCTTGAACTTCTCCAAAACCTCATCCGAGAACATGGGGGTAAATGTCTCGCCCGAAGCAAAGTTGAAGTCGTTGCGCTGCATCTGGTTGAAGAAGGTACCATACTCGTAAGAGTTGGCCAGCTCAAGCATCTTTGTTGGAGTAAGGGCTGAGAACGAGGTCGAGATATCTATCTTGGCCTTGCCTTCCTGTCCGCGCTTGGTGGTAATCAGCACAACACCGTTGGCACCACGCACACCGAATACGGCTGTGGCCGAAGCATCCTTCAGTACGGTGATGCTCTCGATGTCCTCAGGGTCGATATCGCCCATCGAACGCTCCACACCATCCACCTGAATCAGAGGGGCTGAGTCGGCCCATGTTCCCTGACCACGTACAAACACGGTAGCGGCATCGCTACCTGGTTCACCCGAATACTGTACGGTGGTAACACCAGAGAGCTGTCCAGCCAGAATGTTGTTCACTGATGATACAGGTGTGCGGGTCAGGTCTTCGCTCTTTACACTCGAGAGTGCACCAGTTACCGTCACCTTCTTCTGTACACCATAGGCCACAACTTCTACAGCCTTCAGCATGGTTGCCTCTTCTTCCAGAACAACTCGCATTCCGTTCTTGGCTGCTACACTTTGAGTCTTGTAGCCTACAAATGAAATTTTTAACTTCGCACCAGTTTCGGCATTCAGTACAAAGTTACCATCGAAGTCCGTTACCGTACCCGTGGCAACCTTTGCGCCTTCAATCAAAACGCTGGCACCAATCACAGGCTCACCTTGTGAATCTACTACCGAACCACGGATTGCAGTCTGAGCAAAAGCCGCGGCACTAAGCAGGCACATCACAATAGTTAGTGAGACTTTCCTTAGTTTTAGCATCATAAATAATTTTTTTTAGTTTGACTTAATTAAAATTGTTACATTAGGTTTTAATTTCGTTGCAAAATTATACCATATAATATATTTTGACTTGAACAATTATCCAAAAACTTGGATTTTTATCCTTATTTCAAAAAAAAGTTATTATCTTTGTGCCTGATTACGATACTACTGGTTATGACTAATAAGCTAAAAATGTCAATAGCATTATTGCTGTTCACAATGCTACTATCAAAATCGTACGGCGAGAAACGCCTGACGAGCAGGGTTGTTACCACCATTAATGGGCTGCCTACGAACAGAGTGAATGATATGGTTCAGGATCGCGATGGTTATCTGTGGTTCGGAACCTCGAACGGATTATGTCGTTATGATGGCTACTCGTTCCTGGTATTCCCAACCATGGGCGCAGGGGCGGGGCAAACCAACGCCAACGTGGGTACCATTCATATCGACGAGAAAAATCAGTTGATGTGGCTACGTTCGGCCACCTTTAATTATGCCTGTTATGATTTGCGACGGAAAAAGTTTGTGGATTATACCGGCGAGTGTGATCCGCAAAAGACGTTTGAACGCTTCTATCCTGAAAAGAATGGCATCTGGATGTATGAGGCTAAAGTTGGTATCAGGCATGTAACCTATCGGGATGGCAAGTTCAGCTGTCACGATTATACCCAGGAAGATGGTAGTTTGCCGCCTTCCAGAATTAAACGACTCCGACCCGACAAAGGTGGAAACATGTGGATACTCACCGACAATGGGCTGTTGAGGGCCGACAAACAGGGACGTTTGAAGGTGTTGGTGGACCATGGTGATTTTATGATGCAGAACACCTGGAAAGACCGCGTACTTGTTTTAACCAGAGATGGATGGTTGCTGGTGTTCGACCTGAATGGCAAACGGTTACATAAACTGCGTATGCCGCAAGGCTTAAGAGACATGGGGGCTGTGAATGGTAATATCGTTTGGCAAGACAAATGGCTGATTATGACGCGCACATCTGTGATTGCCTTTGACTGCCGTAAGCTGACTTTTTCAATACCCGATGCCTACCAGATGGAGTATGCCATCGCACTTGATGAACACGAAGGCAACTTCTGGGTGGCCGACAAGCATGGCACGCTCACACTTTTCCCCGCTGTAGGGCCTGTCAAACGTTTCCCGCTACTGCATGAGTCGGGCTTCGACGTGAAGCGAAAACGCAACTTCTCCACCATCATGGGACCTGGAGGAAAATTCTATATTGCTACCTATGGTAACGGACTTTTTGTATATAATCCCAAGGATGGCAGTACCACACATTATTCGGCAAGCGACAAGGATCCGATTATTGGTACCGACTATCTGACCAATATCCATACCGACAATAGTGGTAATATATGGATTGGACAGGAAGATGCGGGCATTGCTTGCATCACGGAATCGCAGTTGCCCGAAACCACCCATCTGCTGCCTGACCCTATGCACCCTGGTGGGAAGTCGAACTATATTACAAGGATGATACCCCAACCTGGTGGTGGAGTGCTTGTGGAAACCCAAAGTCAGGATATATACCAGTATCATCCGTTTACTAATACCATCCAGAAAACAGGTCGTACCGTTGCTGACAATGCGGTGGTGGATAGCATTGTGGATAAGCGGGGACGTGTCTGGATGGCCGTCTGGGAGAAGGGACTGGTCATGACGGGGAAAGCGAGGAATGGCAAGCTGCAATCGGTTTCCTTCTTGATGCATAGCACTTCGGAAAGTAGAATCACCGATTTGGCCCTTGATAAAAACGGCATTCTTTGGGCAGCTACCTATAATGGAGTATATATTATTGATACGAATGCGCACGAGATAGATGAAAGCAGGTTCGGACATATGGGAGTTAACGAGGGGCTTTCTTCGAACAGCATTAATTGTGTGTTGCCATCGTCCGACGGCTATGTGTGGATAGGCGGACAAGGTACTGGCATTGTAAAAACGACTTACGACAGCAGTGGTAAATATACCATCGAAACCATTTCGAACAAACAAGGGTTGAATAGTAATAACATCCAGTCGCTGGTCGAAGACCATCGGGGGTATATATGGGCTGCCACTGATGATGGCCTGTCCATGCTAAATCCTAAGACCAGGCAGATTCTCAGATACAAGGTTGGTTCAACCTTGCTTAGGAGCCTGTATTCGGAACACTGTGCACTGAGTATCCATCAGGGGGGGACGTTATTGTTTGGCACCCACGATGGTATCAGTATCATAAAAACTGGCAATATGTTGTTTGAGCATGATAAAGTACGACAAGCCACCATTACGGATATCGACGTAAATGGCAAATCAATATTCAATGATGAACAATATGAAGACATGTGTTTGCTGGATAATAAAATTACACTGGCGCACAATGAGAATTCGCTGATGATACACTTCTCGTGCTTCGACTATGCCCACTCCGAACGTACCATGTACCAGTTTTATCTCGAAGGCATAGAAAAAGGGTGGCGCGAGCCTACAACACAGCACAATGTGGATTACGGTAATCTGCCACCAGGAACCTATGTCTTTCATCTCAGAACTGGCGAGAATGGCGAAGAAAAAGCGCTGCGCATCGTTATCCGTCAGCCATGGTACAACACCTGGTGGGCTTGGATGACCTACCTTATTATAATAGGTACGGGCGTGGCCATCTTTTACCGCCAGAAACGCGAACAGTTTAAGATGCGCCAGCAGATTACAATCGAGAAAGAGGTGGCCGAGTTTCGTACCAAATTCTTCACCCAGGTGGCCCACGAGTTCCGCACACCTATTGCCATTATCAGCGGAGCTGTTGATAAACTGGAAGATTTGGGTGGTGGGCAAAGAAAACCTTTGCAAACGGCCAAACGTGGTGTGAAACGACTGAGTAAGTTGGTGAACCAGTTGATGGAATTCAGAAAGATAAACACTGGCAATTTGCGGCTTAGTGTGGAGCCTGGCGAGCTGGTGGGATTTGTGCGTGACATCTATCAGGATTTCTGGAATGCTGCCCAGCAGAAAGAGTTGCAGATGACTTTTGTTTCATCCGAGAAAAGATGCGAGATGATTTTTGATCGCCATCTCATCGATACCATTGCCTACAATCTGATGAGTAACGCCGTGAAATACACCCCTCAGGGTGGAAGCGTGCGCGTACGACTTGGCTCAGACAACGGGCAGGTGGTGCTCACTGTTGAGGATTCGGGGCCTGGCATCGATGACTACCGCATGCAACAGCTGTTTAAACCCTTTATGCATGGTTATGCTTCGCAAGGTGGCATGGGTATAGGTCTTTATACGGCCTATATGATGGCACAAACACATAAAGGCACACTCACTTATAAGCCATCAACCGCATTAGGTGGCGCCAAGTTCACATTGACGCTGCCAACTAACGAGGCGGTTTATGATGCTTCCGACTATAAGCAGGCTGTGGTGGTTGAGGATAAGTCAAAAGCCGACAACCAGGCCGAGGAAGTAATCAAGGAGATGCTGCCGAAGGCCTTGAACGATAAGACTATCGCTATCATCGAGGACGATCTCGACATGCTCGAGCAGATAAAGGCCGAGGTGGGCGTTTATTTTAATGTGGTGGGATATACCAATGGCAAGAGCGGACTTGAAGGGTTGCAGAACGAGGCGCCGTCGCTATTGATTTGCGATGTAATGCTGCCAGATACCAATGGCTACGATATCGTTAAACAGATGAAAGCCGACGACAGCTTGAAACAGATACCTGTTATCATGCTCACTGCGCTTGATGACGAGAAGCATCAGATAAAAGGCTACGAGGTCGGGGCCGACGACTACATGGTGAAACCATGTAATTATCGCATCTTGATGGCTCGTGCCATACAGCTTATCAAGTGGAAAGAGGAGCGACTGCATCAGGAGGCTGCAACCGATAAGGCAGAAAGCAATGAGGAGACTGCTTCGGCATCGCCTATCCTTACATCGCAGGCCGACAAGCGATTTATCGACAAGGTGCAAGCCATTGTGGCACAGAATATCGCTAACTCGGAATTCAGTGTCGATATGATGGCCGAACAGATGCATATGGGCCGTACCAAACTGTATGGTAAGGTGAAAGAACTAACAGGCATGTCGCCCAACAAGCTGATGGTTGCCGAACGTATGCGGATAGCCGCCGACATGCTGGAAGAGGGTGAACTGAATATCTCGGAGATTGCCTATAAGGTGGGATTCCCTGAGGCATCTTACTTTAATAAGTGTTTTAAACAGTATTATGGCATGGCTCCAAGCAAGTATAGAAAGGAAAATTGATGAGCTTATGCCCATCAATTTTCTTTTTCCAGGAATTCTATCTCTACTATCCGTAGCTCGTTTTTCGTTTCTCCACCGTTCTTGGCTTTAAACAGGTCGAGTTCGCCGGCTGTTGGTTCGGCCACCTCAACAATACCGCCAAAGGCATCCTTGTCTTTGCCCGCACCTTTCAAACGGATGGTTATCTTGTTGGTCTTCACCGCCTTGGTAGGCTTGAGATGGATGTAGCCGAGGCTGCGCTGTGTTTCGCCACTCCAGATGAGCTGCTTGCCAGCATAAATCTCAATCGGATAGCTGCGCAGGCGCCAACCAGTAAGCTTCAAACAGATGTCATCAATCACACTCTTCTTGGCAAGGCGATAGGTAATCCAAGCCGTAGAAAGGCGGCCATCATTCTTCCATTCCGACAGCTCGTTGTCATCGTAACTGTTGGTAGCCTGTTGGCTGTTACAGCCTGCCTTGGCCGAAAGGATTGTAATGCCGTGTGCCTGGTTGGAGTAGGATGGCGTGAGTGGTGTTTCGCCGCGATCCAATCGGCCTCTCAGGGTCAGCTGTGGCAGATATTTCTCGGCGTCTATCTTCTCTGTATTAATCTCGATGTAGGCTGGTTGCAGGCCATCTGCGCAGGCCGAGAGGTTTATTTTTCCGGCATTGGTGGTAGAACGTACCAATACGCGATTTACTCCACATTCCACAGGCAGGTTCATCGCACCTACATAATTGTCGGAAACATTCTTGGTAGCGGCTGCATCCAACAGTTCGGCTGAGCGATTGCTATCGGGGCGCTGCATGGCTTGGTTGTTGCGCGTGGCAATACCGCCTATCCAGCGGCCCTCGCCCCACATGTCAAAATGTATCAGATGGTTAGCCAATGGGCAGCGGCGCCCTTCCTTATCCACTACTTCTACCTCGAAGAGCGCCATGTCGGCACCATCGGCTTTCATGCCTTCGGGGTTTTGGATGGCAGTAAGTTTCAGCTGGTAGGGCTCGCCTGCGGTTTCTAACTGATAGCGGCTACCATCGGCTGCTACTGCCTCTAACTTACCCGGCTCGAAGGTGACGTTCTCGAACGTATAAAGGTAGCGATAGCTCTGCTTGCCGTGTCCTAGCGACTGCCCATTGAGGAAGAGTTCCACATCATCGGCAGTCGAAACCACATACACATTCTTAGTGGTGTTTGGAGGATAGTTCCAATGACCAATAATGTAGGTTTGCTGGTGCTCAGGCTCCACCCATCCGTTCCACATCACCTGGTGTACATAGAAGGCGTCTTTAGGAATACGCATGGCATCGGTAACACCACTGGTGCGATAGTTCGACTCGCCGCGATGGTGAGTGTTGGTGTCGGAGAAAACAATCTTCACACCGCCACTGCTCACGCGGGTGCCTGTGCCTGGGCGCTCCATGTAATAGTCGTACCAACGGCGAACCATCTCGATGGCAAACTGGTCCATGTTGTGGTTGTAGTCAAGGGCAGGCGCACCACGATACAGCGGTCCATCGCCCTCTTGGTGGTAGGGGTAGCTCTGAGCGTCCCAATACTTGCGCAAACCCTCGTCGCGACAGTATTCCATCGCCCACATCGGGTGCTTCTTGCTCTTGTTGATATACAGCATCTCGCCACCGTATTCTGCTTCGTCGATGTCTAACATCTCGCGACTGCCGATGGCACGTCCACCGTTGGGGTCGTAGGCATCGCGAAGCTTCTTCATCTCTAGCATGTGTTCGCGCGAGATACTCTCGTTGCCGCACTCGTAGAACAGAATGGAGGGGTTGTTGCGGTTATAGATGATGGCATCGCGCATCAGGGCTGTGCGCTGCTGCCAGCGGGGGCCTTCAACATCTTTTTCGGCATCGCCGGCTGGCATGGCTTGGATAAGACCCACACGGTCGCACGACTCGATGTCCTGTTTCCAAGGTGTTACGTGCATCCAGCGCACCAGATTTCCGTTAGATTTCACCATCAAATCGTTCGAATAGTCGCTCAGCCAGGCGGGAACCGATAGCCCTGTGCCTGGCCACTCGTTCGAGGTGCGCTGCGCATAGCCGTGCATCATCAGCACACGATCGTTAAGCCATATCTTTCCTTCCGAAAACTTGGTTTTGCGGAACCCTGTACGCGTTGTAACCTGGTCAATCTCCGAACCGTCGTCGGCTTTCAACAGGGTTTTAACGGTGTACAGATAGCCGTAGCCCCACGACCAGAAATGCAGTCCGCTAACGGGGTGCTGAATTTTTACGGTGCGTGTTTCGCCAGGCTGCATGGTGATGCGCTCGCTATTAAAGCTGGCCACCTGTTTTCCGTCCATATCAAGCAACTTGGCATAGAAGGTAAACGTGCGGGCCTTGGTGTCGTCGTTGCGAATCTGAGATTCGGCATGAATGGTAGCCTGGTGCTGGTGAATGTTGAAATCGGTAGCATAGATGTAGGTACCAGTGGTGCCGAGATGGCTATACAGGGGCAGGGTTTGGTACAGCTGATTGGTAACATGCAGGAACACGTTCTTGGGTATGCCGCCATAGTTGGCGTTAAAGTTGCGGTCGTTCCACTGATATCTACTATTGTACTCGCGTGAACGGTAGGTCCAGCTGTTGTCGCAACGCACAGCAATGGTGTTAAGGCCTTCCTTGATGTAGGGGGTGAGGTCGAAACCGCAGGCCATCACACCATTCTCGCTAAAGCCGAGGTGATGACCGTTCAGATAAAAGTCGGCACCTTGGCGCACGCCTTCGAACTCGATAAACACTTTCTTGTTGGCAATCGCTTCCAAATTAAACGTCTTGCGATACCAGGCAATGGTGTCGGTTAGGTCAACAATGTCTTTCTTAAAGGCTTCGTGCCCATTAAAAGCATAAGGCAGAGTAACCCGCGTCCAGCGTGTATCGTCGAAATCAGACTTTGAAGCCTCTTTCGTATCGCCAATGGACAAGCGCCAACCGCCATTGAAATTCTGTTTCACGCGCTCGGTTGCCTGGCCACTCATGAAACCTGAAAGCAACAGGGCGAAAAGGGTAGTTCGTAGTTTCATTTTTTCTTTTGTTGAGTTATTATATTTGCTTATTTTGGTAAAACTTCCTGCATGTAGATGGCATCGAGACTCCAAAGGGCTGCGTCGTTGGTGTTCGATGTGCTATCGCCGTGCTTCCACAAGGCGTCCCATACTGATGCCGTACGTTCAGGGTCACGATCTTGCCAGGCGGCGTAAGCCTCCAGGCGGCGCACGGGAAAATCGCTATGACGGATGTCGTGAGCCATCTGTTTATAACGTCGGGCAAAATCCTTCCATGTGTGGCCGAATTCCTGAACTCCCGTGAGTGGTAATAATTCGTTCATCACCTCGAATCCGCCCATGATGGTCATCAGATGGTTCGTGCTACGTACATCCGGGTCGCCATCGTAGGTGATTCTACCTGTGGCAGGGTCATAGCCCTTGGCCAGATTGCCAGTGAAAATACCATCTGGCAGCAGGGCTATACTGCGCAAACCGGTCATAATTTTATTGCGGTATCTGATGTCGCCAAAGCGTTCCCATTCGGTCATCCAATTGCCTGCGTATGCCAGCCAGTCGGGACCGATACGCAGGCGGGCTGGGGCATGGCATGGATACTGGCTGCGAGGCTCGGCAAGCCGCATCGGGTCCAGATGGTATAGTAAGGTGTCAGCATCTTTCTGTTCGTGCATCAGGTCGCCTGTACGTTCATCCGTGGTTAGATAATAATAGAATCGATTAAACGCTGCCTGACTGATACGGGCCTCTTTGGCACCACAGCCCCAGTGGCTGACATTATGACGACTGCCAAGGGGGGCAAACGGGCCGATGTGGTAGGTATCAACCTCGCTGCAATGGCGAGTCATCGCCTCGGCCATGCGCCAGATGTCATATCTACCAGTGCGTAGGAAGTTATACCACAACCACATGGGGGTGGCCAACTCGGTGTTATCCCAGGCAAAACCGCCTACATCGTAACGCCATTCCTGGCGCTCTTCGTCGTAGGTATGCATCACGTCGCCATAGTTCCAGAATCCGTACCACTTGTATTGCTCGATGTAACCCTGATAAGCCTTGATGTATTGCGCCAGTCGTTGCTCAACCTGATCGCTCGCATCTCGCGGCAGCGACCAGATGCCGAAGGCGCGCTTCTCGTGCAAGTACTCTGGAGTGGGCAGCAAACGATAGTCGGCTGCCAGATCGTGGGCTGATTGGAGGAGTGCCTCCTGGCCTGGATAACTGTCGTAGGCCATCAGTGTTAACGTACTTGTGCGGGCTATGCCGTAGGGGGTGCTCATACCTGCTTGCACATCTTCGTAACTGGCTAGCAGGTTATGGGCTATCGTATCGTAGTGGCACAGATTCATAGCTTCGGCCTCGGGGCTCCAAAGCCACATCGTGAGTTCGGCCTCGCTGCTGCGCGCCTTCTTAATCTCGATGGTTGAGGGGTACGACTGCCAGAAGTCCTTCAGGTGCACACCAAGTCCACCGCTCACATCGCCAACAAAAGTGTAGCCCGTTGCACGATGACCCGTCAGTGTGCCTATCCAAGGACTCTCTGAGGTGGCACGTTTACGAATCGACCAGGCATTATCGGTGAGCTGCGACAGGCGATAGCCATCCCACTTGGCCCAATGCTGGAGTAGGGAAGCGTTGTTGGCATCGAATGCCTCGACATCAGGAATGCGCTTACCGGCCATCTGCTCTGCTTGCAGGTTTCTTGCTCTGTCGCGGTTGATGATGAGCCTTCTACGACCGTCAAGCGGCTGTACAGGTTCGCTCCAGATGCCGTTTTCGGTAGCAAACGCAACATGGCGGTTGTAGGCTGCCTCGCGCATGGGGATATCAAACTGTAAACCGATAGACCGAATCATGTCTTTTTCGGCCTCGCCATCGTAGATAAATGTGTGCACCATGCGAATTTGTTCGCTGCCGTTATAAAAATACAGGCGGAGCGTGAAGGGCAGCCACGAGCGATTGCTGGGCGAAGCGTGCTGGCCGTCTAATCTGATGACAGTACAAACAGTACCTTGACGTTCAACTGCCACCTTTGTTAATCGTGAGTAGAAATGGGCTTGATTGGTGGTGGCTATCAGTTGGGCTGCTCCACCAATCTTCTTGCCATGAAAACACAGGCTATCGATAAGATGGCTGCCAGATTTAGGGATATAAACCATCAATCTGCCTGTATTTACTACGATATGCTGGTTATCTTCTGCTGCAATCATTGACTTGCCACTTTGGCGTGTTTTGGGGGCAGATGTAATCGTAGGGTTATTGCCCTGACCGATAACAGCCGAGATGCCTGCCCATTTAACCGAACCATCAGGCCAACGGGCATTTACCCATGCGTCGATGGGGGTGTTATCTGATAATGCTAATGTGGCAACATCTTTCAATTCGCCTTGTGCAAACGGTACACCAAAACTTACGGGTACTGCAGTTGTTGGCTGATTGCCGAGCCAATGCAAAGGTACGCCCGTGGTGGCGTGCGAATATGAGAGGGTGGGGTACGACTTGAAATGAGTGATTCTTGTTCTCGAAAGCGTGGTGCGGAACCCGAACCAGCCAGCTTTTAACGGCTGTGGGTCGAGATAATCTACGATACATTCGCCATCGATATAAAAACGGGTATGACCCGTAAGGGCACTTTCAATCTTGATGTGATACCAGTGATTAGGCTTCAGCAGATGCTGCTGGTCGGTATATTCCTTTAAAATGGGTGGTCGCTGGGTGGCATCGTCGATACCAGCCTCATTGCCATTGTATCGGCGGAATCGGGTTGTGGTGTTATGGTTGCCGCCATAGCCTAAGTAGTACATCTGTAGCGAATAGCAGCGTGTAAAAATGCCGCTGCGCCATGTGGCTCTTGTCCAGAGGTTCTTGGCATGAGGGTCGGAAGCCAGCCAAAAGCTGTTCAAATCGCTGAGGCGGTCGCCAGCTTTTCCTTCGTCCATCACGCAGGCATCGTATTCTACAGTTGTGCCCATGTGCATCTTCTCTTTTCGCCATAAGGTAAGTCCCTTCGGAGCAATCATTTCGCAGGTGTCACCCTTGAAATGAATCTGGCAGTCGGCGGCCTCTGACTCCACCTTCCAGTATTTGGCAAATTGCTGCTTGTTGAGGCCCGACTGTGCGTGGGCTGTCAACCCTGTTATCATGAATACGAGTATCGATAACTTCTTTTTCATCGTGAGTTAGAATGATTTGAATAAACGTAGTTGGTCGAACACAATATGGTTGTCAAGTGCACGCAGCGTAATGGTATGATGACCTTGCTGCAGATGCAGTTTTGTATCGCGTATAGCCTGTCCGCTGAGCACATTCTGTTTCCAGCGTTCGGAGCGGAAAGGTTCTTTGAGCGAATAAACTACTGACTGCCCGTTGTCAAGGCTTACGCTGAATCGCAAATCGCCATGGTCGTTAGGTTGAGTGGGTATCAGGGCTGTCTGTAAAATGTAATCGCCCTCAGAGGCAATATCTATGGTATAGCTAAGTGCACCATTCTGAGGTAAGGCCACAGCATTCATGGAATGACCTAACATTTGAATGGTACGTACGCCCTCAGAGGCTGATTGGTAATCAGCGGCCTGACGCATCAGGATGCATGGCGGATTGGTTCCTGTAAGTTGGGCATGTACATCTTCGAATACAGGGAGTTTTCGCGGTGCTGCATCCATCAGATAGCGCCATTTTCCTCCGTTCATATCGTTATAATGCTTGGTAAGAACTTGTATCTCCTTGTAAGCGCGATGGCTCTCTGTTGAGTCGCCAAGAATCTTGGTGTTCATGGCTATTGTGGCAAATACGGGATACTCGATAGCTGCAAAGAATGCATCGGACAGTTCAGAACGAACAAGTGGGCGGATGCCCATCATGTCGGCTTTGAGCTGCTGAAAGGCTGATAGGCGCTGGGCTGCCTCTGTAGGTGAGAGAGGAGCATCGCCAACAGTAGAGAGTCCGCGAGGGTATTTCTTCTTGTCGAGTTCCACTTGTGTGTAGCCCATAAACTCAGGTCGGCGCTCACCACAAAGGCGGTAGAACTCGTGCATCACGGGTAGGAGGCGCTTTCCGGCTTCTTGACCAAACTGTCGGCATAGCCAAGACTCCAAATGTTTGGTGAGTGTATGACCTTCAACACAGTTGATGTTCCAGGCCAGATCGAGAAACAACTCCAAATCGTAGGCAGCCACCTTCGGATCGTGTACATTGGCTATCCAAAGTTTGCGTACGTTGTGATGGTAGGCTTCGCACAGTTCGTGATAGATGAGCCCTGGCTGCGTAGTGGTTAGCCACAGGTAATCGTGAGGGCGGCCCCAATAGCTCAGGTGGTAATACACACCTGCACCGCCTGGGCGCTGCTGCTCGTTGGCATCCGACAGGCGCGTCATGTAGCCATAGTTATCGTCGCACCACATTAGCGTCACATTATCGGGTACCTGCAATCCCTTCTCGTATAGTTGTAATACTTCTTTATAAGGTACGAATACCTGCATGAGTTTTGATGGGTCGCCAATATGTTTGCGTAGTAGTTCCTGCTGGTCGTTGATAACCTGCTGCAGGGCTTCGAATTTCTCTTCTTCGGTTTTGTAGCCTTCCATCGAGCTGTCGTGTATGCCGCGCATACCAATGGTGAACATATTGTCTTTCGACTTTTTAACCTCTTGTAGGCGCTCTGTCCAATATTGGTGCACTTGTTGCCGATTGGTGCGATAGTTAAAGGCGCCACGCTCGGTTGTATTCCACTCATCAACATTATTGCGTAACAGTGGCTCACAATGCGAAGTACCAATCACGATGCCGCACGAATCGGCTATGGCTTTAGCGCCTGGAATATTGAAAAAGGCTATGGTGCCAGGATGCATAGCTGGCCAGATGGTGTTGGCGCGCAGGCGTAGCATCAGTTCGAATATTTTCCGATAGGTTTTCGGGCCAATCTGCTTTTTTTCTGATGGCTCATAGGTTTTGTGGCTCCAAGGGCGCAGACTCCAGTCCTCGTCGTTCAAGAATATACCGCGATAGGCTACGCTGGGCTGTTGCTCTGTTTTGAAATCATCACTTAGAGCCAGATGATTCTTCTGCTCAGGCACTACGTCGCCCCACCATACCCAAGGTGATACACCTGCCAGACGAGATAGCTCCAGCAGACCATAGGCCATGCCACGACCATTACCGCCTTCAATCAGAATCCTTCCTTTCTTTACCTGAATTCGAAAACCGTCATGAGGTAACGAAACGTTATGGGAGACTTTAATGATTCCGCTTGCCGAAGCCTGAGGGCGCATGCCCGTTACTTGTTGCATGTCGCCCATCCACATATCGAGGGCTGTCTTCACCACGGGTTCTACCTTCTTGGGTATCTGATACGTTATCGGATGTTGTCCGTCGAACCATGTCACCTGATGGGGCTCGCCCAACTCATATTTACGCTGGGCTTCTATGGTCGTTATGACCGTTAATAGGCATAATGTTATGATAATTCTCTTCATATTCCTTCGTATGAGTGATAATCCTGCTGCAAATTTAGATATAAACATGGTAGTATAGTTCGAAAACTATCCGAAAAGATACAAATTTGTACAAAAATGAACGATATTCTTATTAGGTATAGCCAAAATTCGCTATCTTTGCGGCATAAATTACTAAACGATAACTATCTATGAAGGAAAATTACTTTGCGGACAAGAACCGCTACGACAATGGGATGGAGTTTGAGCGCTGCGGGCGCTCGGGTGTGTTGCTGCCTAAGGTGAGTCTGGGCTTCTGGCACAACTTCGGTAGTGTGGACCCCTACGAGCGCAGTCGCGAAATCACGCACTACGCCTTCGATCACGGCATCACCCACTTCGACCTGGCTAACAATTACGGACCGGTGTATGGCTCGGCCGAAGAGACGATGGGCCGACTGATGGACGAAGATTTCCGACCTTATCGCGACGAGCTCTTCATCTCGAGCAAGGCCGGCTACGACATGTGGCCTGGACCTTACGGCAACTGGGGCTCGCGCAAGTATCTCATGGCCAGTCTCGACCAGAGCTTGAAGCGCATGAAAATCGACTACGTGGACCTGTTCTACAGTCATCGTTACGACCCCGAGACCCCACTCGAGGAAACCCTGCAGGCGCTGGTGGATATCGTGCGCCAGGGCAAGGCACTCTATGTGGGCATCTCAAACTGGCCATTGGAACCGCTCAAGATAGGTTACGACTACCTGAAGGCTCACGATGTGCCCCTGCTCATCTATCAGGGCCGACTGAACATGCTCGACCGCAAACCGCAGGAGACGGGTATTTTGGATTTTTGTGCTGAAAAGGGTGTGGGCTTCATCGCCTTCTCGCCGCTGGCACAGGG
Organism: Xylanibacter ruminicola; assembly: GCA_015060625.1. Classification (GTDB taxonomy): domain Bacteria; phylum Bacteroidota; class Bacteroidia; order Bacteroidales; family Bacteroidaceae; genus Prevotella; species Prevotella ruminicola_D. Next base: position 27,968 of record SUYC01000007.1, read on the forward strand.
CCTGCTCACCGACCGCTATCTGAATGGCGTGCCTGCCGACAGTCGTATGTCGAAAGGTAAGTTCCTGCGCGAGGAGATGCTCACCCCCGAACTGCTGGAGAAGCTGCGCACATATAATAAGGTGGCCGAAAGCCGCGGTGAGACTCTTGCCGAGATGGCCTTGGCATGGATTCTGCACCAGCGCGGCGTCACGTCAGTGTTGGTTGGGGCCAGCTCTACAGCACAGTTGGAAAAGAATCTGCGCTGCGTGAGAGCTGCTTCGTTCGACGACGAAATCTGATTCAGGCGCGTTTCATCGTCATAATCTTGGTGGGGCAGGCCTGAATGCACTTGCCACACTTGATACAATCGGGATTCAGATAGCCCGATGCCTGGCCGCGGCTGTCGTAAGGCGTCAGCTGCATGGGGCATACGCGGGCACAACTTTTACACTTCATCTGGCAGCTGCTGGCCACGCTCACACTGGTATAGGGCGCGGGCAGCGGTTGCTTTTTGGGGGCCACCCAGGCCGACAGTGTGCCCATGGGGCAGAACGAACACCACGTGCGTGGCGCATAGATGAACGACAGCACCACACCCACCAAGGTGGTGACTACGATGAGGTTCCAGAACACCTGGCCGATGCCATTCCACATGGCCATACCGCCCTCGCTCCAGGGAACGATGACCGACAGTTGCACGCCAAACATGGTGAAGATGAAACCCACCATGAACAGGCGGAAACCCTGCGTGCGCACAAACGCAGGGATGGGGCGATGAGGTGAATATTTCGACAGCAATCGGTCGTACATGTTGCCACGCGGACAGATATTGCCGCACCAGTAGCGGCCGCGCCAAATCGATGTGAGCACAGGGCCCACCATGCAGATGAGTGCCAGCAAACCTACGACGGGGAAAAACCAGCCTATGATGATGTAGGCAAAGATAATCCAGTAGAGCGAAAGCCCTGGAGTGGCAAAATGACGGTGAAAATTCTTCTTCATATACCTAATTATTCTTAAATCCGCTGCAAAGGTACGATATTTATGATAGATGTATGAATCATTTTATCTATCTTTGTATCGGTTTTATCTATTAAAGCAAAAGGCCTATGACGCTGCAACAGTTGAAATACATCGTTGCCATCGACCGCCAGCGCAATTTTGCCAAGGCGGCCGAGCAGTGTGGCATATCGCAACCCACACTCAGCTCCATGCTGGTGAAGCTGGAGGAAGAACTCGATGTGCGCATCTTTGAGCGCAGCAACAAGCACGTGACGCCCACGTCTGCCGGCGAGAAAATCATCCGTCAGGCTGAGAAGGCGCTGGCCGAGGCTGAGCGCATCAGCGAACTGGTGACCGAGGAGAAAGGCGACGTGAGCGGTAGTCTCGCCCTGTCCGTAGGGCCCACCATCGCCCCTTATATCCTGCCCAAGTTTATCCGCATCTACCGGGAGAATTATCCGCAGGTGGCCCTGTCTATCCGCGAACTGAAGGCCGACGCCATGATGAGCGAGCTGCTGCAGGGCCGACTGGATGCCGGCATCGCCACCTGTGGCAACAAGCGCGACGGCATTCTCGAAGTGCCCCTCTACACCGAGCGCTTCATGGTTTATCTGGCTGAGAGCTGCTGGCGCAAGTTGCCCGTTTTCAAACCCGAGAATCTCACCCACGAAAAGATGTGGATTATGAAAGAGGCGCAATGCCTGCGCGAGAGTGCCTTCAGCTTCTGCAAGTCGAGAGCTGTGGGCAATCATATCTACGAGGCGGGCAGCATCGACACGCTGGTGCGCATCGTCGATGAGAACGGTGGTTTCACGATTATCCCCGAGATGCATCTGCCATTCCTCTCCGAGCATCAGCGCGAGAACGTGCGACCCATCGAGGGCGACTATCTCTCGCAGCGCAGGGTGTCGCTCTATCTGCGCGACGACTATATCCGCGAACGCATGCTCAACACCATCGCCACCACACTGCTGAGCTTTATGCCGGCAGGCATGATGGAAGAGCGCATTGCCAAATACGGAATTAGACTCTGAAAACGTACGATAGTATAGGAAAACGAACGATATTGTAGCCCTAATCAGAACAAAAGATAATATCTTTGCATCGAAAATTACTAAAAACATGTAACGATGATAAAAGAGAGCTGTATATCACTTATCATGATGGCACTACCGACGGTGGCGCTGGCACAAGTGGCCGACGCACCTAAGGACGTGAACGGTGTCATCGACAATACTCCCGACAGTATCGCTCAGGCCATGACGGCACGACCCGTGCCAGGTTCGAGCAGAAAAGGTCATAATCCCGTGTTGTTCCTGATTGGTAATTCTACCATGCGCACCGGAACGATGGGCAATGGTAACAACGGACAGTGGGGATGGGGCTACTATGCCCACGATTATTTCGACCCCGAAAAGATTACGGTCGAGAATCAGGCCCTGGGCGGCATGAGCAGTCGCACCTTCTACAACAAACTGTGGCAGCCCATCAAGCAGGCCATCCGACCCGGCGACTGGGTGATCATCTCCATCGGGCATAACGACAACGGACCCTACGACGAGGGCCGCGCGCGCGCCAGCATCCCTGGCACAGGCGACGACTCGCTGCAGGTGGTGATTAAGGAAACGGGCGAGCGCGAAACCGTCTATACCTATGGCGGCTACATGCGCCAATATATTAATGATGTACGTGCGCAAGGCGGTAATCCCATCCTGATGTCGCTCACCCCGCGCAATGCCTACGACGACAACGGCAAGATTGTGCGCAAGCCCCACACCCAGTGGCTCATGCAGGTGGCTGCCGAAGAGGGCGTGCCATTTATCGACCTGAACGAGATTTCGGGTCGCAAGCTGGATAGCTACGGACCTTGGAAAACCAGCTATCACTTCTATCTCGATAAGATACACACCAGTCGCTTTGGGGCGATGATGAATGCCCGCAGTGCTGCCGAGGGGCTGATAGCGAGCCATAACCCCGCACTCGCCCCGCTGAAGGCGATGATGCGCGGCGTGGAGCCCGCTACCTATGCGGTGGACCGCACCGGTGGCAAGCCCGTGGTGTTTATTACAGGCGACAGTACGGTGAAGAATGAAGATAAGGACCAAGACGGCATGTGGGGCTGGGGCGCCGTGGCCAATACGGTGTTCGACGAAACCAGAATCAGCATCGTGAATGCCGCGATGGCTGGCCGCAGTTGTCGCTCCTATCTCAACGAGGGTCGCTGGGACAAGGTGTACAACAGTCTGCAGCCCGGTGATTTCGTGCTCATCCAGTTCGGTCATAACGACATCAGCACCATCGACAAACCCAAATATCGCGGGGCCATCGCCACCGCCGCCGACAGCAGTCATGTTTATAAACTCGACAACGGCCGCTACGAGGTGGTGTACTCGTTCGGCTGGTATCTGAAGAAATTTATCCAGGACGTGCGCGAAAAGGGGGCTACACCTATCCTGGTTTCGCTCACCCCGCGCAACGAGTGGGAGAACGGAAAAATCGAGCGCCGCAATGACTCTTATGGGCTGTGGTATCGTCAGGTGGTAAAAGAAACGGGCGTAGAGCTGGTGGACCTGCACAATCTGACTGCCGACTATCTGGATAAGAAGTGTGGCAGCAAGGCCAAGGCCGAGAAATACTACAAGCGCGACCACACCCACACCTCGTTGCTGGGTGCCAAAACCAATGCCCAGTGCGTGGCCAAGGGTTTGCGCGCCAACCATAGTGCATTAGCAACATTCTTAAAGAAGAAATAATAACGTAAAACCAAATGAAACGATTTGCATTTAAGATGCAACTGAAACCCGGTTGCGAAAAGGAATACGAGCGCAGGCATGCTGCCATCTGGCCCGAACTGGTCAAGATGATTAAGAACGGCGGCGTGGGCAACTACAGTATTTATTGGGACAAGGAAACCAATATCTTGTTTGGCTATCAGGAGTGCGCAGGCGAGGGCAACTCGCAGGATACCGACAACGTGGATCCCATCACCCAGAAATGGTGGGACATGATGGCCGACATTATGGACGTGAACCCCGACAACTCGCCTGTAACCAAACCGCTGCAGGAGGTGTTCCATCTCGACTAGTACAAACAATTGACGCATTTCATGAAAAAATCAATACTCCTGATGCTGGCGCTGGCGGTGATGACTGCTGGCACGGCGAAAACTAAGAAGAAAGCTGCTGTGGAGCGCTGGCCCGACGGCACCGTGATGGACGCCTGGTTTAAGGATACCACCAAGGTGGATGTGGCGGCGCTGGGCAAGCAGTACGTGATCACCGACTTTGGCGTGCGCCGCGATTCGACAGTGGTGCAGACCAAGGCCATACAGGCCGTCATCGACCGGGCTGCCCAAGCGGGTGGGGGCGTGGTGGTGATACCCGAAGGCACATTCCTCACGGGCGCCCTGTTCTTTAAGCAAGGTACGCACCTGCACGTCATAGGCCGACTGAAAGGTTCCGACCGCATCATCGATTTCCCCTATATGAAAACCCGTATCGAGGGCGAAACCTGCACCTACTTCTGTGCGCTGGTGAATGCCGACGGCGTGGATGGATTCAGCATCAGCGGACATGGCACCATCGACGGCAACGGACTGAACTACTGGCAGGAGTTCTGGATTCGTCGCAAGTGGAATCCGCAGTGCACCAACAAGGATGCGCAGCGCCCACGACTCACCTATATCTCAAACGCTAAGAATGTCACCATCCAGGATGTGCATCTCATCAACTCGCCCTTCTGGACCAACCATGTCTATAAAAGTACGCACGTGCGCTATCTCGACTGCTACATCTATGCACCCACCGAGAATATCTGGGCGCCCGATCCCACGCGTGGCGCACCATCGAGCGATGCCATCGATATCGATGCCTGCACCGACGTGCTCATCAACGGCTGCTACATGCACGTGAACGATGATGCCGTGGTGCTGAAAGGCGGCAAGGGCACCTGGGCCGACAAGGACGAAACCAACGGCGACTGCGAGCGCATTCTGATACAGAACTGTCACTACGGCAAGGTGCACGGCTGCCTGACCTTAGGGTCGGAGTCGCTCCACGACCGCAACGTGATTCTGCGCAACTGTCATACCGAGCGTGCCGACCGCGTGTTGTGGCTCAAGATGCGCCCCGATACACCACAGCACTACGAGTATGTGACGGTGGAGAACATCACCGGCTACTGCAAGCGTTTCCTCTTTGTGCACCCTTGGTCGCAGTTCTTCAAACCTGAGAAGCGCGACGACATGCCGCTGAGCCGCTGCAACAACATCACGCTGCGCAACATCGAGGTGAGCACTCCCACACCCTACGACGTGAAGACATCAGACAAGTATGAACTGATTGATTTCACCATCGACGGCAAACCACTCACATTTGCCAAGAACCCCGTATCAAAAGAGCAATTACAACATATCGTATATGAATAATTCAAAATACTTTTTTTCGGTTGATCTGGGTGCCACCAGCGGGCGAACCATCATCGGCAGAATCGAGGATGACAAGTTCGAACTGGAGGAGATAACCCGTTTCCCCAACAACCTCATCATCCAAGGCGGCCATTACTACTGGGATATCTACGCCTTGTATTTCGAAATCATCAAGGGACTGAAAGAGGTGGCACACCGCCATCTGGATATCGTGAGCATTGGCATCGACACCTGGGGTGTTGATTTCGTGATGATTGGAGACGACAACGCCATCCTGCGCAATCCACGCGCCTATCGCGACCCCATCACCTTCCAGGCAATGGACGATTATCTGCACAACATCATCTCTCAAAAAGAGGTGTACGATGTGACTGGTATCCAGTTTTTGAACTTCAACTCGCTGTTCCAGCTCTACGCCATGCGCAAGGAGAACAACAGTGCGCTGAAGCATGCCAAGAAGATACTGTTTGTGCCCGACGCCCTGAGTTGGATGCTCACTGGGCAGGAGGTGTGCGAATATACTATCGCATCCACCTCGCAACTGCTCAACCCGCGCACCAAGCAGCTCGACGACCGGCTGCTGGCATCGGTAGGGCTCGACCACTCTAAGTTCGGGCGTATGGTGATGCCCGGCACACAGATTGGTGTGCTGACCGACGAGGTGCAGCAGCTGACAGGACTGGGTGCCGTGCCCGTGATAGCTGTGGCTGGGCATGATACAGGTTCGGCCGTGGCTGCAGTACCCGCCAAGAACGAGCAGTTTGCCTACCTCTCGAGCGGCACCTGGAGCTTGATGGGTATCGAGACCAAGGATCCCATCATCAGCAGTCTGAGCTACGAGCGCAATTTTACTAATGAGGGTGGCATAGAAGGAACCACGCGTTTCCTGAAGAATATCTGTGGCATGTGGCTGTATGAGCGCTGCCGACTGGAGTGGCCCGACGAGGTGCGACAGTTGTCGCATCCCGAGCTGCAAGGGCAGGCCATGCAGGTGGAACCCTTCCGCTCGCTCATCAATCCCGACGACCAGTGCTTTGCTGCGCCCCAATCGATGATTGGTGCCATCCAGCAGTATTGTCGCGACACCCACCAGCCTGTGCCTGAGACACCAGCCGAAATTTGCCGCTGCATCTTCGACTCGCTGGCCCTGCGCTACAAGCAGGTGTTCCAGTGGCTGCAGGAGTTTTCGAGCTCATCACCCAACACCCAACACCCATCACCCATCAATGTACTGCATATCATCGGTGGCGGCTCACTCAATAAGTATCTGAATCAGTTTACGGCTAATTCATTGGGCGTTAATGTTTTGGCTGGTCCTCAGGAAGGCACCGCCATCGGTAATATCATGCTGCAGGCCCAGGCTGCTGGACTGGTGAAGGACATCTGGGAGATGCGACGCATTATTGCCAACAGTATTGATATAGTGACCTATCATCCCCAAAACAAGGCTGAGTGGGATGTTGCCTATGAGAAGTATCTGAAAGTAACAAATCAATAATAGCAAACAATTATGGCTAAACCTTTAGTAGAAACCAAAGCAAAAGTGGGCGTGTTCTCAATCGCCCTTCAGGCATATCTGCCACAGTTTCCTCAACTCGTTCCTGAGTTCGAGGCTCAGTATGAAGCATTTAAGAATACGCTGCCCGACAGCATCGAGATTATTGATGGCGGCATGGTTACCACCAAGGAGCAGTCGATGGCTGCCGGTGATAAATTCCGTGCGGCCGATGTGGATCTCGTTATCCTGCAGATGCTCACCTATTGCACCTCTTACAATATGTTGCCTGCTGTGCGCGACCTCGATGTGCCTGTGGTTATTGTAAATCTGCAAAAGAAGTTGGCACCAGATTATGCCAAGACTGACATTCCTACATGGTTAGGTGAACTTTATGCTTGTGGTGCCATCGGCGAGATGGTGGCCGACTTGAATCGTGCCGGTAAGCGCTCGGCTGTGATTACAGGTGTGGTAGAGGGGGGAGACCCGGAGGCACAAGCTGAAATTGAAGACTGGTGTCGTGCTGCTCAGGTACGCCGTCGCTTCCGGGATACTAATATCGCTCAGATTGGTCGTCCTTATCCTGGTATGATGGACCTTTATATTGACGAGACTAACCTCTATCATCGTATGTTTGTATATACCAAGCAGTTCGATTGGGAGAAGATGTGGGCTATTGCCGACAATATCACCGACGAGGTTGCTATCCGTGCTAAGGCGCAGGATATCCTCGATACCTTCGATATAGAGGGTGGTGGTACCATCGAGAAGGTATGGGATATGGCTAAGTATGTGGTGGCCTTTGAGCAGTGGGTGAAGGACGAGCAGCTGGGAATGATAGCTTCTCACTACGACGGCTTTGCGCAGGGGGTGGCTGGCAAACTCGACTCGATGCTGATTCCTGCCTTCTCCATGTTGATAAAGCAGCATACCGCATGTGCCGTTGAAGGTGATATGAAGGTGGCGATGGCTATGAGTATCCTGAAGACTATCAGTGGTACAGGTACGTTGGCTGAAATGTACTCTATTGATTTTCCTAAGGATATATGTATTATTGGACATTCTGGCTCGGGTGATTTCGATATCTCGCAAGCTAAGAAACCTACCATGAAGATAGTTCCCGTGTTCCATGGTAAGGCAGGTGGTGGCTATCTTACCCAGTTCTATCCACCTACAGGGCCCGTTACTTATCTGGCTATCACGCAGGATAAGAATGGTGTGTTTAAGTTTGTGGTAGCTGAAGGTGTGAACGAAGAGGGGGATATCTTTACCTTTGGCGATACTAACATGCGCACCAAGTTCTCGCTGAGCTGTCGCGAGTTCGTTAACAAGTGGAGCGAGGCTGGTCCTACCCACCACATGGCTGCTGCTGTAGGTCATCATATCGATACCATCCTGAAGGTGGCTAAGATATTCAATATTGAGTGTGACGTAGTTTGCAGATAAGCTATGGCTAAGTCAGGTTCTTTGAAGAGCACGCTGGCCGTGTCTCTTAACAACTATCTAGATGCTGGTGCCATCGTAGCTGGTGCCAGTGGCGTTACGCTGTGGCAGAACTACTTGGGTTTGAGCGAGATACACTTAGGTTGGCTAAACGCACTCAGTGCTAATGCATTGGGTGCTGCCATCGGTGCTATCATCGGTGGATTTTTGGCCGATAAGTTCGGACGTAAGTTCATCTTTACCTACAACCTGCTGGTATATATGACGGGTGTGCTCATCATCATGCTGTCGATGAACTTCCCCATGCTGCTGGCTGGATTCCTGGTAACAGGTATCTCGGTAGGTATCGGTGTGCCCGCCTCGTGGACCTATATCTCTGAGAGTTCGGAGGTGAACAACCGCGGTCGTAACATCTGTATCTCGCAGATGTCGTGGGGCGTAGGTCCGATGTGTATCCTGCTGTTCGGTATGCTGTTTGCACCGGGCGGTTATCTGTACGGTCCGGTCGAGGCCATCGCCCACGATATCATCGGTGCCGATGCGGCTCAGGCTACTGTCGAGGTATTCTCTTCGCGTGTGGTGTTCGCTACCCTGTTTGTGGTGGCTTTCATTGCCTGGAACCTGCAGCGCCAGCTGGAGGAGAGCGCCGAGTTTACCGCCAATAAGGAGAAGGACCAGAGCAGTATAGTAGATAACATCAAGCTGCTTTTTACCAATAAGATTGCTGTGAAGACAGTGGCTTTCCTGGCAGCCATCTATCTTACCTGGAACCTGGTGGCCAGTGTGATGGGATTCTTTATGCCACACATCTACGAGACCGCTGGCGGACTGAGCAACGAGGCAGCCAACATGCTGAGTTGCATTAGTTGGGTGTTTGTAGTGGTAACCACGTTTATCATCTCGTTTATGGTTGATAAGGTGGCACATCGCTTCTTCTATGTGTTCGGTTTGGCAGCAGCGCTCACCGCGTGGATTCTTATCATCGGTGGTGGCGTGTCAACCATCGCTGGTATCTGGGTGTTCACCATCCTGTGGGGTGTCAACAACGGTAGCTCGGTACAGGTGTTCTACGCCTTGTGGGGCTCGGAGCTGTTCCCTGCCAAGTTCCGTGCCGGTGCGCAGGGACTGATGTTCTTCATCGTTCGTGGCCTGTCGGCTGTATGGGGACTGGTGTTCACCTTTATCTATGGCGACAATGGCGAGGGCTTTACACTGGCTGCCTACTGCATGGTGGCCCTGCTGCTGGCATCGCTCGTGGTTGGTCTTATCGGCATGCCTAACACCCGTGGTAAATCATTGGAACAAATAACAAAAGAAAGATATGGAGAAACAGTTTAATAGCATTTTGGACGGCCGCGAAGGTTTGAAAGCGGTTGTTGACCAGATAGCCGAGGTAACAGGTTATCTTTGGCAGAAAGGTTGGGCTGAGCGTAACGGTGGTAACATTACCGTGAACGTAACCGAGTATATGGACGATGCCTGCAAGCAGATGCCTGCCATCGCCCCTGTGAAGCAGATTGGTATGGTGCTGCCTCAGCTCAAAGGTAAATATTTCTATTGTAAAGGTACGGGCAAGCGCATGCGCGACTTGGCTAAACAGCCCATGCAGAACGGCAGTATCATCCGCATCTGCGACGACTGCGCCAGCTACGAAATCATTGCCGACGAGCCCGTGGCACCTACATCTGAGTTGCCCACGCACCTGGCTCTGCAGAACTATCTGCTGGAAACGGGGTCGTGCTACAAGGCCACTCTGCACACGCACCCCATCGAACTGGTGGCAATGAGTCATATCCAGCGATTCCTGAAAGGCGATGAGATGACTCGCGTGCTGTGGTCGATGATTCCCGAGACATTGGCATTCGCCCCACTCGGCATCGGTATCGTGCCTTACGCTCTGCCATCATCAGTAGCACTGGCCGAGGCTACTCTCGAACAGATTAAAACCCACGACGTGGTGCTGTGGGAGAAGCATGGCACTGTGGCTGTGGGGACCGACATCATGGACGCCTTCGATCAGACCGACGTGCTCTGCAAGGCTGCCAACATCTACATGTGTGCCAAGTCGATGGGTTCGGAGCCCAACGGCATGACCGATGCGCAGATGAAGGAAGTGCAGGATGTGTTCAAACTGCCTAAGAAACGTCCTTGCTGATGAAATATCATCTGTTAGTAATAGCAGGCTTGGTTGGCGTGCCTATTCTTGGCACTCAAGCCCAGCCGCATGGAATACCCGCTCCTCGCACCTTGCAATACCAGCCAGGTGCGGGGGGCGACTTCGTTTGTAAGGATGGTAACAATCGCTACACTCGGGCGCTCTATGGCAGTCATACCGACTGGCGACTGGAGACCAGCGACCGTCCCATCTTCGCGGTGGTGAAGAAAGGCTATCATCGCAACATCCGATTGGTGGTTCAGGTGGATGGTAAGGACTATCCATTGGAACTGGTGAGCCCTTGTACGGCCAGCTATGCACAGGGCCAGCGCACCTATCAGGTGATTGGATGGGGTGGGGCACAACTGACCATCAGAGTGGTGGCACTGCCCGATGGCGAGGCGGCTGTCTGGGAGTTTGCTTCTAATGGTTTGGCTGGGCGCGCGCGTATCAAGGCACTGGTGAGCGAGATAGCGCAACCCAGATTGTCGCGCAATGGTGACATCGGTGCCGACAAGCCCGGTGTGCTGGAGCCTAAAGGCGATGTGCTGCAGACGATAGAACTGGCGCTTGACGATGCTGTGGCGTATATGAAGGTGGATGTGAATGTGCTGTCGCAGTTGACTCAGGTTGATGGTGCCAGATTGTTCGAGGCTGCTGCTACCCATTATCTGCAGTTGGCCGATCGCATCCAGTTCGGCACGCCCGATCCATTTATCAATTCCTTAGGTGGCGCTTTGGCACTGGCTGCCGATGGCGACTGGGACGGCAAGACCTGGTTGCATGGCTGTGTGGGCTGGCGAATGCCATTGGCTGGTTGGCGCGCAGGCTATCTGGGGGATGTGCTGGGATGGAACGACAGAGCCGTGAGTCATTTCGATGCTTATGCCAAGAGTCAGGTAACGGATGTGCCTGCCACACTGCCGCATCCCGCGCAGGATTCGGCACTCAACATGGCGCGGGCCGAGAAGCGCTGGGGCACGCAGATGTATTCTAACGGTTACATCTGTCGTAATCCTGAACGCAACGACCAGATGCACCATTACGACATGAACCTGAACTATATCGACGAGTTGTTGTGGCATTTCCAGTATGATGCCGACACAGCTTATATGCGCAAGATGTGGCCGGTGCTCACACGCCATCTGGAATGGGAGAAGCGCAACTTCGACCCGGATGGCGACCACCTCTATGATGCCTACTGCTGCATCTGGGCGAGCGACGCGCTCTACTATAGTGGTGGTGCTGTCACACACAGCTCGGCCTACAACTATTGTGGCAACAAGTTGGCTGCCCGTATCGCCGAACTCATTGGCGAGAATCCGCAGCCCTATCGCCAGGAGGCAGAGGCCATCCTGCAAGCCATGAATCAGCGCTTGTGGATGCCAGGCAAAGGGGTATGGGCTGAATATCAGGAGGCGATGGGACTGAAGCGACTGCACGATCATCCTGCTGTGTGGAGCATCTACACGCCTATCGACTGTGGGGCCTGCACGCCTGAACAGGCTTATCAGGCCACACAATATATCGACCGTCAGATACCACATATTGATGTGGAGCAGTCGGGCTATCAAACCATCTCTACCAGCGACTGGATGCCCTATGCGTGGAGCATCAACAATGTGGCGGCTGCCGAGGTGATGCACACGGCACTGGCCTATTTTGAGGCAGGGCGCGCCGATGAGGGCTATCAGTTGATGAAGGCTAACATTCTCGATCAGATGTATTACGGTCAGAGTCCGGCCAACTTTGGACAGATCAGCCATTACGATGCTGCTCGTGGCGAGTGCTATCGCGACTTTGGCGATTGTATCGGCATCAGCAGTCGCACGCTGTTGCAGGGACTGTTCGGCATCATGCCGCAGGCGCTCGATGGGCAGTGCATTATCCGTCCGGGATTCCCCGCTGAGTGGGATAGTGCTAGCGTCAAAACACCTTATCTGTCTTATCAGTTCACGCGTAAGAATGGGAAGGTGCGCGTAGAAATTACCCAGAATTTCCGTCAGCCGCTGCAGATTATCTTCCGGCAAAATCTGGCTAACGGGCAGTATCGCGACATCAAGGGCACCACTGCCCAGCATCAGGTGATGGAGTATGACTTGGATTATCAGCCCGTGAAACTGGCTAAGTATTTTAACGCCAGCGTGAGTGATATCTTTAAAAACAGGTATGTCAGTCCGCGCCCGCAAACCACCACGCTGCAAATCCCCGTTCAGGGCATTGGCGAGTGGTGTCATCCTGCAAAGACGGCCGAGATTAACGACTCCGTGTTCCGCACCCGCATCGTTAACGGTGTGTTCAGCATGGCTGGCGTTCCCTTCACCACTCCGCAAAAGGGACAGAACATTATCTACACCAGTTTGTGGGACAACTATCCTGATGCCATCACCATCCCCTTGAAGGGAAAGGCCTCGAAAGCCTATCTACTGATGGCTGGCTCAACCAACCACATGCAGAGTAGGATAGACAATGGTATCGTGGTAGTGACTTATACCGATGATACCACCGACAGTCTGGCGCTGCGCAATCCCGACAACTGGTGCCCCATCGAGCAGGATTATTATATCGATGGCAGGGCTTTTACAGTTCGACAGCCCCGTCCGTATCGTGTGTGCTTCGGTACCGGCGATGTGAGTCGGAACTTGGGTAGCGTGGTTCAGCTGGGTGGTGAGTATGGACGTGAAATCCCCGGAGGTGCCGGTCAGATGTTAGAGATGCCGCTCAATCCCCAGAAGCGTCTTAAATCTCTCGAATTAAGAACATTATCCCCGGATGTGGTGATAGGTCTCATGGCCATGACAATCCAATAAAAAAGAATGCGCTCCGCAGTTGGGGCGCATTCCTTTTTTTATATGCAAGACTATTGGATGAATAGTCTGGGTTCTGTCAAGTAGTTATTGCATTCTTTGCAATCCCTCCCAGCGCACGTTCCAACGGCCATCTTTGGGGAAGCCTGGGTTCAGGGGATCGCTGCATCCATCCCAACCGGCACACATCATCGCCACAGCTGTGAGCAGTGCCCCGTTTCCGGGCAGATAGATGCGCAAGCGGTCGGCAGTCTGGAAGTTATGACCGCTGGGCAGATAGGTGTTCTTCTGCGTATCGATGAGTAGGGCTTTGAGGGCTGTCTCGGGCTGACCTAAACGGGCGGCGGTCATGGCTATCATGCCGTAGTCCCAGCCCCAGGTGGTTTGCCAGTTCCAGTTCTGCATCACCCAATCCAGCGTGCGCTGCATCTTCTCCTGATCATATAAATCGGTGCATGGCAGCAGGCCGCATGCGCCCAGTACGGCCGGGTGGTCGTTGCGGCACTTGTCGGCAAAGGTCTCTACTTTCTTGCTGGTGGCATCAAAGGGGTCGAAAGCCTCATGATGCTTGTTGTTGCCAATCTGTAGGCCTGCGGTATAGATGCCATCAGTTTCGGGCAGAGGCGACAGGTGGGTTATGATGTCATCCCACTTCGGGTTTCGTGTCAGGCCTTGGCGTTCGCGCCACGCATTGGCAACCTTCAAACCGTATTGCCAATATGCCAACTCGAACGGCTGATTGTACGAGATATCCTTGGTCATGCATTCCTGCATGGCGGTGGCACCTTTCAAGGTGTAGCGCTTCAGCTTCGCATCGTAGCTCACAAAATCGGCCATAAACGTAGCGGTGGTTTCAACCTGCTCGCCGTAGGCTTTCAGCGTTTCGGTGGTAGGATTGGCACGATACATCTCCTCGGCCAGATAGATATAGTGGGGCTGTTGCCAGATCAGGAACGAACCGGTGTTCGAGGGAGCTTCGCCTGCCCAGGGATCTGTCATCTTCATCCAGCGTGCACCCTTGAAACCCTGTCGCTGGGCTATCTGTCGGGCAACGGGATAGGCCACCTGGTTATACCACTGCAGCATCTGAGCAACCACCTCGGGACGATTCCAAAGGGTGAAATCTACGGCATGCCACCAGGTCATCTCTAAGTGTGGGCGACCGAACCAGCTGTTGTAAGTAAGTCCGGTTTCCTGTGGTGGCATGTTGTTGGCGCAGTTAATCTGAGTGAGGTATTGTGAGAGTACCACGCGGCGCTCCAATTCCTTGGCACGCGCATCGGTACACTGCGAGAAGTCAACGATTGCCCCCGATTTCCACCAGCTATTCCAATGCCGCAATGTGGCCTTGTGATACTGGTCGTACTCAAAACTAACAATACTAGCCCGCTTAGCTTCTCCCGGCAGATACTCTGCCGAAACGGTAAGCACCTCGTCGTCGGCCACCAGCTCAAACTCATGATGGTCGCATCTGCTCAGGGTGGCTCGTCCTTCCCACTGCAACAGTACGTAATAGGTGGTGGCGTCGAGGGTGCGCTTAATCAGAGCTTTCTGGGGCTCTTGTTCTACAATCTCCGACAGGTGCTTTTCGGGATGGTTCCAGTCGCTGGCATCATCGGCATGCTTGCCTGTGGGGTAGGGAAAGCGCAAGCGGATGGTGGCTTGCTGCGTCTTGAGCAACTGACTGACGATACGAGCATAAACAGCATCCTTGGCAGGGTGAACACCTGTGGTCACTTCTACCTTCTGACCGTCGGCAGTGAAGGTTGATTCAATCTCGCCATCCAGCAGTTTCTGTTCCTGACGGATGTTGGTAAGTTGTTGTAGGCGAATAGGGTTGCCGCTGCCATCGGTGAGATGCAATCCCAGTGCGCCTAAGTTTAAGCGGTGGGGGTTAATACGAAAAAAATCGGTTGCCTCTTTGTGGCGACCGTCCTCTGCTTTCTTGTATTCTACGGCATATACCTCAGGATGCCCATGCCCAAAGTCGAAGGCTTTTTCCGATTCCGAAGGTTTCAATCCCTTGGTGTTCGGAAACTGGTGCCACCCCCAATCACTCATGGCGCACAACGGTACACCTGTCTGATAATCGTTGGGGTACGACTGTACCCCCGTGACATCCACGGTGGTTACAAAGTGACCGTTACCAACCGACAGTGACGACAGTGCATCGGCTTGGGTGATGATTGGGTTGTTGCGATTAACAACAGCGTGACGGTCTATAGAGGCCGTCACGTTGTTGATATTGTATCCTAACTGTTCCATTTCGAGCGAGGCCCAGATGAACGGGCCTACACCTTTGGCATCGTTGTCGCGAATAGGTTCCGACAGATAGTAATCGAAACTGCCATCGCGGCGGGTATTCTCTTTGACTGTCGCTTTGGGGTTTATCTTCTTCAGCGCTGCCTCTACCTCGGGTGTAGCGGCCGGACCGAGTCCTGCTACCGAACAACACTGGGTGAGCGAGATGGTTTGATCCTCGTTGACGCGGATAAAGTTGTTGATGATTCCTTTGTAGGCCTTGATGCCGGCATCGCGATATTTAGTACCAAGGTAACCTTTATTATAAGCCTTGAGCAGCACGTAGGCAAACATTGACGAGCAGGTTGACTCCAGATAGTTGCCCTGCTTCTGAGGCTGGTCCATCACCTGATACCAAACGCCAGTCTTCTTGTCTTGCCATTTGATAACAGCGTCCAGATCCTTTTTCAGCAGGTCGATCACCTCCTGGCGACGGGCGTAGTTTTCGGGCAGGGCATCGAGCACCTCGATGAGAGCCATCGAGAACCAACCCTGCGCGCGGCCCCAGCAGTGCTGTGAAAGTCCTGTCGTCTTATCGGCCCAGAAGGTGTTACGGGTCTCGTCGTAGGCATGACGGTTCAAACCTGTCTTGGGGTCGAGTGTACGCTCATAGGTTATCTTGAGCTGGTTCACAGCATCGTCGTAAATCTTGTTGATAGCACCTTTCTTGGCATCCTTGGCTGTGGTGGTGATGGGAGCGGTGAGTGTGCGGAAAGGCAGTCCCATGAATATACCATCGAGCCATACCTGGTAGGCATAGATGGCCTTGTGCCAGAATACCTTGTCGGCGATGGTGCGGGGCTGATTCTGCAACTGCTTCATCATCGTCTTCATCGCTGCCAGGTTCTTAGCCTCGGGCCACTGCTGGTACATACGGGTAACGAAATGACCAGTACGTACGTTGTCGAGGTTATAATCCAAGATGTCGTAGTTGCGGATGTCGCCCTTGGCGTTAATCATCGTGTCGGTATATTCCTGACAGTACTTGCGGATGTTGTCGCCACCATATTTAAGATAGGTGTCGAGCATGCCTTCCAGTTCAATGCCCATCACGTAGCTCCACTTGGGCTTCTGAGAGAAGTCCAGCAGATAGCTCTTGGGATTGCGCTGCATCTCACTGTAGGTCATCCACTCAGAATAGTGCTGGTAAGGAGCCTTGAGCAGGGCCAGCGAACCGTTGATGAACAAACGGTCGAAGTTGACGTTGCGGGTCTTGCCACTCATAAAGTTGCCGCTCTTGACACCATTGAAGTGACAGTTCTTGACATTGATGTCGTAAACAAATGTATCTTCGTCGAGACCGATAATCTGCACACCATACTGCGACTGCTGACTGGTGACATTCTCCATATATACGTTGCGAACGATGGGGTAGTAGCCACGGCAGCATATCTCGTTGTGCTCGTAGTCGAGATTAATCTTCAGGACGCTCTCCTTACACTTACCAACGGTGATGTTACGCATGTTGATATTTTCGATGATACCACCACGGCAGCTGTTGGTCTTGATGCGCAGTACGCGCTCCAACTCGGGCGAATCCATCACACAATCGTGAGCATACACATTCTGGCAACCGCCCGAAATCTCTGAGCCTACTACCACACCGCCATGACCGTTCTTCATCTCGCAATTGCGGATGATGATGTTCTTGGAAGGCATGTTGCGCTCACGTCCGTCGCGGTTACGTCCGCTCTTGATGGCGATACAGTCGTCGCCGGTGTTGAAGAAACAGTCTTCTATCAGCACGCGGTCGCAGCACTCGGGGTCGCAACCGTCACCGTTAGGGCCGTCGTTAATCATTTTCACGCGACGAACGGTGATATCGGTGGAGTGCAGAGGATGAATCACCCAGAAAGGCGAACGCAGCAGTGTGACATCCTCAAGCAGAATGCCTTCGCACTTATTGAAGCTAACCAGCTGTGGGCGCAGACCATCCTGAGCGGTGAAAATGCGCTCGGGGGTACGCTCACCTTTTTCATTATACATTGGTACGCCGTCTTCACCATTCTTTAACAGGCGCGCGCGAGAACCGCCACGCTGACTGATGGTGCCCTCTTTCCATCCAAAACGGGGATTACCATTCCAAGGCCACCAAGTGTCGTTGCTACCGCCACCGTCGATGGTTCCCTTACCGGTAATAGCAATATCCTTAGCCTTGAAAGCATAGACACAAGGCGAGAGATTAAAGCACTCCAAACCTTCCCATGAGGTTTCTACGATGGGGTAGAGCTCGGGCTGGAAGGCAAACTCGAGTACGGCTCCCTCCTGCACCTCCAGGTTCACACCGCTCTTCAGTTCGATGGCACCTGTCAGAAACTTCTGATTGGCAGGAATCACCACGCGTCCGCCACCCTTCTTCGAGCAGAGGTCGATGGCTTTCTGGATAGCCTTCTGGTTCTTGGCGGCTGTGTTGGTGGTTTTTGCGCCATACTTAGTAATCAGGTAAGCCTTATCGGCAAACTTTGGGGTTCGGATACTCTGTTCAATCTGACGGTACTGTGCCTCGTCCCACTGCTGAGCTGTTGCTAACAGGGGTGTCAGCACACAGAGCATCACAATCTGGAAAATTCTTTTAATCATCTGTATTTAGTAACGTTTATTAGTTTGCAGTCTCGCAATTTTGCTGCAAATATACAACAAAAGTGCTAAACTACAAACTAATCAATACGCAAAATTCTACGTAAACGTTATCTTTCAAGGGCGTCAAACAGTTTGTCGAGGGCCTCGTCGGCGTTGTTGCTCTCATTCAGCAAGGTTACAAACTTCGAACCGATGATGGCACCTGCGGCATTCTGCTGGGCGGCTTCGAGCGTCTGCTTGTTGCTGATGCCGAAACCAATCATACGTGGGTTGCGCAGATTCATAGCGTTGATGCGACGGAAATACTCTTGTTTGGCTTCGTCGAAACTCTTCTGTGCACCGGTGATGGCTGCACTCGACACCATATACACAAAACCATCGGTATTATCGTCGATAAAGCGGATGCGCTCTTCGCTGGTTTCTGGAGTGATGAGCATGATGATACGCAAGTCGTACTTGTCTGCAATGGGTTTTATTACTTCCTGATAATCCTTGAATGGCAGGTCGGGGATGATGGCACCACTCACGCCAGCCTCTACACAACTCTGGCAGAAATCCTCGATACCGTAGTGCAGAATAGGGTTCAGATAGCCCATCAGTACCAGTGGAATCTGAACCTGATCCTTGATGGCTTTGAGCTGACTGAAAAGGATATGCAGGTTCATGCCGTTTTTCAGGGCCTGGGTGGCGGCACTCTGGATAACAGGACCGTCGGCCAATGGGTCGCTGAATGGGATGCCAACTTCAATCATGGCAATACCACGGCGCTGCATGGCGAGAATCACATCGCCTGTGCCCTCCAATGTGGGGCAGCCTGCGCAGAAATAAAGGCTTAAAAGCTTTTTGTCGCCACGTTGTGCGAACAGTTGATTGATCTTGTTCATATCTTTTTTATTTTAATTTTTCAATTCTTCAGCTTTTCAAGAAATCTTCTGATTTCTTCTGTATTTTTAAGGGCTGGAGCTGACTCGAAACGTGAGTTCAAATCGATGCCGATGCACTTGTTGTGATGGAAGTTGCGAACGCGCTCTGCGTCATCAGGACCGATTCCACCGCTCAGCAGAAATGGCGTGCTGCCTGTATATGCATCGAGTACAGTCCAGTCGAACTTCTCACCATTGCCACCCACGCTCTTGCCTTTCGTGTCGAAAAGAAAGTCATCTACTATCCCTTCGTAGGGTTGGGTTAGTGCCAGGTCGTCGGTGGTGGCGATATTAAAGGCTTTGATGATTTTAATACCGACAGGCAGGTGGGATTTCAATTGGATGATGTAACTGGGAGACTCCTGTCCGTGCAACTGGATAAAGTGGAGCGCAAAGTTGTTGACGGCCGACATGATGTCGCCGATGCTGGCATCTACAAACACGCCCACACGCTGACAGTGCTCTGGCAAATAGGCGGGCACTTCACTTACAAACCTGCTCGACTTTGGCCAGAAAATAAAGCCCATCCAATCAATTGAACATTGATCATTTAACATTGAACATTGTTCAACCTCGCGGATGTTCTCCGCCTCTCTCATACCACAAACCTTGATTATCATAGCTTCTCAATAAATTCACGTAATGCTGATCCTGGATCGGCAGTCTTCATAAAGTTTTCGCCAATTAGGAAACCACGAAATCCTACCTCGCGCAGCGCCTTTACGGTATTGGGATTCGAGATACCACTCTCGCTCACCTTCACCACATTCTGTGGTAAGAGCTCTGCTAAGCGGAACGAGTTTTCGACATCGGTTACAAACGAACCTAAGTTACGATTGTTGATACCGCACATGTCAGGCTCTAATTCTACGTATGCCAGTTCCTCGCGTGAGTGCATCTCTAAGAGTACTTCCAATCCTAACTCGTGGGCTGTATGAAGCAGACTGCGGCACTCAGTCAATGTCAGGTCGGCAGCTATCAATAAAACCGCCGAAGCACCACACAAGCGTGCTTGGAACAGTTGGTACTCGTCGATAACGAAATTCTTGTAGAGCACAGGGATGTTCACACCACTACGACGGGCTGTGCTGATAAAGTCATCGCAGCCGCCAAAATACTTCTCATCGGTCAGGATGCTCAGCGCAGCAGCACCGTTCTGTTGGTAGCTCAGGGGGATGATGTCGGGCTGGCCCTCCTCTTTAATCCAGCCCTTTGAGGGCGACTTGCGTTTGAACTCGGCAATGATTCCTGAGTCCGACGCTGTGAGGGCGCTCTTCATCGAAGCCACGCTAAAGTCGAGTATGGCCTCCACCTGCTTGTATAACACCGAAGGTGCCACAGCCTGTTTGGCCGCCTCTACCTCCACGCGCTTATGCGCTACTATTTCCTGTAAAATATCCTTTGCCATAATCCTCTTTCTTGGCACGGATCCGTGCCTAAAATTCTAACTATTGAGTTCTACGAATTTCTTGAAGGTGCGGAGGGCAGCACCGCTGTCGATACTCTCGCGGGCTATCTCTATGCACTCCTCGATACTCTTCTCACCCTTCTCCAGAACCTGGATGCCGAAGGCGGCATTGGCCAATACGATGTTCTTCTGGGCTGGCAGGGCACGGTTCTCCAGTACACTATCAAATATCTGTGCTGCTTCTTCCTCGGTAGCTCCGCCAACAAGTTCTTCGGGCTTGGCAATTTCAAATCCCAGATCCTGAGGTTTGAAGATACGCTCGTAGTTCTTGGTGGTAACCTTGAAATCGCCTGTCAGCGAGATCTCGTCGTAACCATCAATCGAGTTCACGATACCATAGTCGATACCAATCTTTTGATAAACCTGATTGTACAGGCGCATCTGGTCGAGGTTGGCCACGCCTAAAAGCTGACACTTGGGCTGGCTAGGATTTACCAGCGGACCTAACAGATTAAAAATCGTTGGGAACTGCAGGGCTTTGCGGATAGGACCCACAAACTTCATGGCCTTGGCAAACAGTTGGGCGTGCAGATATACGATGCCTGCTTCGTTCAGACTGCGATTCAGTTTGTCGATATCGTCGGTAAACTTAATACCGTGGTGCTGAATCACATTCGATGCGCCCGATACGCTAGTGGCTGCGTAGTTACCATGCTTAGCCACCTTGTAGCCCGCACCAGCAATGACAAAGCAACTGGTGGTAGAGATGTTAAAGGTGTTCTTGCGGTCGCCACCGGTACCAACCACGTCGATGTAGCGGTCGGCATTCAGAATGGCTGGTACGCCTGTTTCTAAGATACCATCGCGGAAACCAAGCAGTTCATCTACTGTTACACCACGCATCTGCAAGGCAGTGAGCAAGGCTGTAATCTGCTCTGTAGGAAACTCACTTTGGGTGATACCAATCAGAATATTCTTCATTTCTTCACGAGTCAGCTCCTCGTGGTTCAGCATCCTGTTCAGGATGTCTTTCATTGTCTGTGCCATATCTCTTAATTCTTAATTCTAAACTCTTAACTATAAAAACATCCAGTTCTGTAGCATCTTCTTACCGTCGGGGGTGAGGACACTCTCGGGGTGGAACTGTATGCCGCGGATGTTCAGCGTCTTGTGGCGCAGGGCCATAATCTGTCCCTCATCTGATACTGCAGTCACTTCGATACAGTCGGGCAGTTGCTCTTTTGATACCACCCACGAGTGGTAACGACCGATGGTGATGTCGCGTTCGATACCGCTGAAAATGGGGTCGTCGCCGATGATGTGACAAGGTGTGGCTACACCATGGAACACATCGCTCAGATTCTCCAGCTTACCACCGAAGGCTTCGCCGATGGCTTGGTGACCTAAGCACACTCCTAAAATGGGTTTGGTGCCTGCGTAGGTCTTAATCACGTCGAGCAGTAGTCCTGCCTCACTTGGAATGCCGGGACCAGGACTCAAGATAATCTTGCTGTATGGTTCCAAATCCTCAAGTTTGAACTGGTCGTTACGCAGCACCGTTACTTCGGCACCCAGTTCCTTTACCAAATGACTCAGATTATATGTAAACGAGTCGTAGTTATCAATAATGACTATTTTCATAATAAATCCGTGTTAATCCGTGTAATCCGTGCCTTACATTTTCTCCGCCATCAGTATGGCTTTGCGCAGGGCGCCAAGCTTATTGTTTACTTCCTGCAGTTCGTACTCCACATCGCTCTTGGCTACGATGCCGCCACCAGCCTGGAACCACAATTCGCCGTTTCTCGATACAAATGTGCGGATGGTGATGGCCTGATTCAGACTGCCATCCAGTCCGATGTAGCCAATGCAACCGCCGTAGGCACCACGGTTGTGTGGCTCGTATTCACTAATCAACTGCATGGCGCGAACTTTGGGCGCACCTGAGAGTGTGCCTGCAGGGAATGTATCGATAAATGCCTTGATGGGGTCGGCACTCTCGTCGAGTTCGCCTGATACACGTGATACCAGATGGATGACGTGAGAGTAGTATTGCAAGTCCTTATAGAAATCTACCTTTACACCATGGCAGTTACGACTCAGGTCGTTACGAGCCAAGTCAACCAGCATTACGTGCTCGGCATTCTCCTTGGGGTCGTTGCGCAGATACTCAGCCCCCTGACGGTCGGCCTCAGCATCACCTGTACGTTTGGTGGTACCGGCAATAGGGTCGATATAGGCTTTATTCCCCTCGATACGGCAGTGAGTCTCAGGACTTGAGCCGAAGATGCGGAATCCGCCAAAATCGAAGTAGAACAGATAGGGTGATGGGTTGATGCTACGCAACGCACGGTAGAGTTTGAAATCGTCGCCCTCGTATTGCTGGATGAATCGGCGACTCAATACAATCTGGAATACATCGCCACGCAGACAATGCTTAATGCCTCGGCGGATGTTCTCACGATGCTCGTCGTCGGTGAGTGTGGAACGCACATCGCCAACAGGATGGAAATCGTACGCCTTGACATTTGCCTTGTTCATGGCTTTAAGAATCACATCCAACTGAGCCTCACCCTTTTGAGAAAGGTTGGAGGGAGCTTCAAGTGAGACAATCTTGATCGTATTATTAAAATGGTCGAACACAATCACCACCTTATATAATATGTAGAGCAAGTCGGGGGCGTCGTTCTTGGCTTGCGTCTCGTCCTTTACGTTGATTTCCTCAAAATAGCGTACGGCATTAAAGCTGGTATAGCCAAACAGTCCGCACAACTTGGCATCATCGCCAGTCACGTTAATCCGGTCAATCAGTTCGTGGATAGCCTTGTCGCTGCGGTAATCCTTGGTTACCTCGTGCTGCAGTGTGGTGCCATCGGGATAGGTGATGGTGGCCACGCCGTGCCCGATAGCCACGCTGGCCATAGGGCCGATGCCGATAAACGAACGCGAGTTGTCCTTTTCGTGATAATCCGAACTCTCCATCAGGGCACTTTGTGGGTACAAATCCCTCAGTCGCATATATACTCCCACCGGCGTGTACAAATCCGCCAGAATGGTTTTGCTTGTAGTTGTATAATTATAAGTAATCATAGTTCTCAATTCTTAATTAAAAATCTCCGTATTCGCCTGCCATGTTCTTATTCTTCAAATAAGTCTCTACATCCTTATCGCCGCGGCCCGAAACCGTCAGTACCACTACATCTGTGGGCTTGAATGTGAGTTTCGTGAGTGCAGCAATGGCGTGGGCACTCTCGATGGCGGGGATGATACCCTCCATACGCGTCAACTCGTAACCGCCACGAATGGCCTCGTCGTCGTTGATACTCAGTACCTGTGTGCGCCCTTTCTTCGCCATGTTGCAGTGCATGGGACCAACGCCGGGATAGTCCAGACCTGCGCTGATGGTGAAGGCCTCCTGTATCTGTCCGTTCTCATCCTGCATCACCAGCATTTTTGAGCCGTGAAGAATACCTGTTGTACCTTTATGGATGGTGGCTGCAGTATGGTCGGTCTGCCAACCGTGTCCACCCGCCTCGGCCAGCACAATCTTAGTGCGCTCCTCGTTCACGTAGTGATAAATAGTGCCGGCTGCGTTGCTACCGCCACCGATGCAGGCTATCAGATAGTCGGGATAGTCGCGACCAATCTTTTCTTCCAACTGCCATTTGATTTCTTCGCTGATCACACTCTGCATGCGTGCCACCAGGTCGGGGTAGGGGTGTGGGCCCATGGTGCTACCTACGATGTAGAAAGTGTCAGCAGGGTGACAACACCAGTCGCGTATAGCCTCGCTACAGGCATCGCTCAGTGTCATGTTTCCTGTACGTACGGGGTGCACTGTGGCTCCCAGCATCTTCATGCGCTCCACATTGGTGTGCTGGCGCTCCACGTCGGTAGCTCCCATAAACACCTCGCACTTCATGTTCATCAGTGCGCATACGGTGGCAGTGGCCACACCGTGCTGTCCGGCACCTGTCTCGGCTATGATGCGTGTCTTGCCCAATTTCTTGGCCAGCAGAATCTGTCCGATAGTGTTGTTGATCTTGTGGGCACCCGTGTGGTTCAGGTCCTCGCGCTTCAGGTATAGTTGGCAGCCATACTTCTCGCTCATGCGCTTAGCGAAGTACAGTGGACTGGGGCGACCAACATAATCTTTCAGCAGGGCGTGGTATTCTGCCTTAAACTCTGCGCTTTCAATGATAGGCAGGTAAGCCTCCTGCAGGTCGTGTACACACTTGTAGAGTATCTCAGGCACATAGGCACCACCGAACTCTCCGTAAAAACCATTCTCGTCAGCAAAATAATTCTCCATATAATTATCTTTTATCAATTATCAATTAAAAAAGGCCCGTCGCTGTCGCGACGAGCCTTTTTATACTATATCTATAGGTATACGGCATTAAACCTCGCGACTTGTTAATCTCGAGTTCTGCCACCACCAATAGTTGTTCTGAATTCTGTTCATATTTTATGTTGTCTTTATAACATTTCGGCTGCAAAAGTAAGTATTTCATTTCAAACCGCCAAACATTTTGCCAACTTTTTGATAAAAAAGTAAGCAAACGTTGCTTTTTACTTACATGATTTACCCTAACACTAACCTTGCTTTACCCTTATGGTATAACAGGTTTAGTGTTAGGGTAGAGGGGAAATAGCCTTCCGCTTTACGGTTACTATTTACTTAATATTGCTTTGATAAAGCGAGGTGTGTAGCCGCGTTTACTTTTAGCTACTTGTTCGGGAGTGCCGGCACAGAGAATCTCGCCACCACCACGACCGCCTTCGGGACCGATGTCGATAATCCAGTCGGCCTGTTTGATAACATCGAGATTGTGCTCGATGATAATAACTGTGTTGCCGCGATCCACCAGTTGCTGCAGTACCTGCATCAGGATACGGATATCCTCGAAGTGCAGACCCGTGGTGGGCTCGTCGAGAATATACATGGTTTTGCCTGTATCGCGTTTGGAGAGTTCGGTGGCCAGTTTGATGCGCTGACTCTCGCCACCAGAGAGGGTAGTGGAGGGCTGACCTAACTTGATATAACCTAAGCCTACATCCTGTATGCTCTTGATTTTTCGCAGGATGTCGGGCACATTCTCAAAGAACTCCACGGCCTGGTTGATAGTCATGTCGAGTACGTCGGCTATCGACTTACCTTTGTAGCGCACTTCGAGTGTTTCGCGGTTATAGCGCTTGCCATGACAATCCTCGCAAGGTACCTGAATATCTGGCAGGAAATTCATCTCGATGGTCTTATAGCCATTACCGCCACAGGTTTCGCAACGTCCACCCTTGACATTGAACGAGAATCGGCCCGGTTTGTAACCGCGAATCTTGGCCTCGGGCAGGTTCACAAACAGCGAGCGGATATCGGAGAATACACCCGTGTAAGTAGCTGGGTTAGAGCGTGGGGTGCGACCGATAGGACTCTGATCGACACTCACCACCTTATCAATCAAGTCGAGGCCCTCGATGCTCTCGTAAGGCATGGGGCGCTTGAGTGAGCGATAGAAATGTTGCGACAGGATGGGTTGTAGTGTCTCATTGATGAGAGTGCTCTTGCCAGAGCCGCTCACACCAGTTACCACGATGAGCTTGCCCAATGGGAATTCGGCATCGATATGCTTGAGGTTGTTACCCGTGCAGCCACGCAGCACCAGACTCTGTCCAGAGCCCTTGCGACGGTTGGCGCAGGCCATGGTGAGTGTGCCGTTAAGGTATTGCGCTGTGAGCGTATTTGTCTTCAACAGCTCGGCGGGAGTGCCTTGGAACACCACCTCGCCACCTTTGCGACCGGCACGGGGACCGATATCCACAATGTAATCGGCACTACGCATCATATCCTCGTCGTGTTCTACTACAATTACCGTGTTGCCGATGTCGCGCAGTTCCTTGAGCGAGTTGATGAGTCGCTCGTTGTCGCGCTGGTGCAAACCTATCGAAGGCTCGTCGAGAATATAGAGCACATTAACAAGTTGCGAACCTATCTGAGTAGCCAGTCGGATGCGCTGACTCTCACCACCCGATAGTGTTGCCGATTGGCGGTTGAGCGACAGGTAGTCGAGACCTACATCGAGCAGGAAATCCAAACGGGTTTTGATTTCTTTCAGAATTTCCTTGGCAATAGTAAACTCATGTTTCGACAGTTTGTCACCAATCTCTAAGCGGTCGATCCATTGGCGCAGCTCTACCAGGTCCATATTGGCCAATTCGGCGATATTACGACCTCCGAACGTATAGGATAGGGCCTCGCGATTGAGTCGCTGACCGTGGCATTCGGGACAAGTAATCTCGGCCAAAAACTGGTCGGCCCATTTCTGTCCGGCTGATGAATCGTCGTTCTCCATGACACCGCGCAGGTATTTGATAATGCCATCGAACGATACAAAATAGTCGCTGGATGTGCGTACCAGGTCCTTGTCGATGCGAACATCTTCGAGCGAACCATAGAGCAGTTCGGTCATGGCATCGTCGGGGATATCAGCGATAGGTGTGTTGAGGTCGCAGTCAAACTTCTTTAAGATGGCTTCTACCTGCCAGAAAATTATTTGATTTTTGTATTTGCCCAAGGGTACGATGCCGCCCTCGCGGATGGTAGCCTGCTTATTGGGAATCACCTTGTCGAGGTCGATCTCGTTGATGACGCCTAATCCCTTACAGTGCGGACAGGCACCTTGGGGCGAGTTGAACGAGAAGTTGTTAGGTGCTGGATCGCTGTAGCTGATACCTGTGGTGGGGCACATCAGACGTTTAGAGAAATGTTTGACGGAACCTGTGTCCTGATCAAGAATCATAATCAGTCCGTCGCCCTGTTTCATGGCGAGGGTGACTGTCTTCTGCAAGCGCTCCACATCGGGCGTTTCGGGTACTTTGAGCTTGTCAATCACTACCTCTATATCGTGATTTTTGTAACGATCCACTTTCATGCCCTGTACGATATCAAGCATCTGACCATCAACACGGATGTGCAGATAGCCTTTGCGACGCATACTCTCGAACAGTTCGCGGTAGTGACCTTTTCGACTGCGAACCAATGGGGCCAGGATATAGATCTTATGACCGGCATAATCCTCGGTAATCATGTTGAGCACACGTTCCTCGGTGTATCGTACCATCTCCTCGCCTGTAGCAAAACTATAGGCACGACCGGCGCGGGCAAAGAGCAGGCGCAGATAGTCGTAAATCTCGGTAGTGGTGCCAACTGTTGAACGTGGGTTCTTGTTGGTGGTTTTCTGCTCGATGCTGATAACTGGCGACAGACCGGTAATCTTATCCACATCGGGGCGCTCCATACCGCCAAGGAAGTTGCGGGCATAGGCCGAGAACGTCTCGATATAGCGACGCTGCCCCTCGGCAAAAATCGTATCGAAAGCCAGCGACGATTTTCCGCTACCACTTAATCCCGTAATCACCGTCAGCGAGTTGCGGGGAATCTCTACATCAATATTCTTAAGGTTGTGTACGCGTGCGCCGTACACATTTATCTTTTCATCTTCTCTGTTCATCTCCTCTTAGTAAGTTTACGTCTTTGCGTATGTTGTATATCACATCATCGGTGCCACGGGCTTTTACCAGCACAAAGTAAACACCGGTTTTAACTTCGCTACCATGATAGGTGCCATCCCATCCCTCGGCAGGGTCGGTCCACTCGTAGAGTTTCTGTCCCCACCTATTAAATATGTACGCGTGAAATTCTGACAGGTTCCGATATTCCTTGGCTTTGAAAATATCGTTATGCCCATCGCCGTTCGGGGTGAAGGTATTTGGCATCACGAGCTTACTCTCGTCACCGGTAGAGGTGAGCGAGTCGGTAGCTGTCGAGTCGGTCTGTGCGCAGACCGAAAGCGATGCAAACATAACCAAAACGGAAGAAATTATCTGTTGAAACATCATTTTTTACTCATTTAAAGTGCAAAGATACTAAAAAATTGATAATTGGCAATTCTTTTTTTAAAAAAGCGGTAAAACCGAGCGGATATTTGATAATTATTTAGTACTTTTGTACGCGAAATTACTAAATTTTGAAAATATGACGCGAGTTTTAAGATATTTTTTGTTCTTAGCCGCCCTCTGTCTGGCAGTTGGTGTGGCCTCGGCTCAAGAGGGTGAACAGATACGCGGATTGCATAAAGTAAAGAAGAAGGAAACCATCTTCGGCATATCGCGTATGTATGATCTTACCATCGAGCAGCTGATGAAGGCTAACCCCGAGATGAACGAGCCTGGTTACGAACTGAAGAAAGGCGACGTGTTGAAAATACCGTTTGCTATCCAGCAGGTGGCAGCACCTGTGGCAAAAGAACCCGATGTGGATGCTATCGATGATGTACGTAAGCGTGCCATCCGATTGGGTGTGATGCTGCCGCTGCATCAGGTGAATGGCGATGGCAAGCGTATGGTGGAGTACTACCGTGGTGTGCTGATGGCTTGCGACAGTTTGAAGCAGCGTGGCATTTCGGTTGACATCCATGCCTGGAATGCAGCTGAGGATGGTGACATCAATGAGATACTGAACGACGAGGCGGCTGCTAAGTGCGACCTGATTATCGGTCCACTCTACTCGAAGCAGATGGCGGCTCTTTCGGCTTTTGTCGAGAAGCATAAGATCAAACTGTTGATACCATTCTCAATCAATGCCCCTCAGTTGGCTGATAATAAGTACATCTATCAGGTGTACCAGAGTCATATCACTCAGAATTCGGCTACTATCGAACATTTTGTGAAGGGATTTAAGAACTATCATACGGTGATTATCGACTGCAACGATTCTACCAGTAATAAGTGGGAGTTTACAAGTGGTCTGCGCCGCCAGCTGGAGCAGCTGAAGATGAGCTGCAATATTACCAGTCTGAAGTCGGGTGAGAGTGATTTTTCGAAAGCTTTCAGTCGTACAAAACCCAATGTGGTGATACTGAACACAGGGCGTTCGCCTGAGTTGGGCGTGGCCTTCTCGAAGTTGAATGGTTTGAAGGTAACCGAACCTGATTTGGCTATCACCATGTTTGGTTATACCGAATGGCTGATGTACACTCGTACGCATTTGGAAAACTTCTATAAGTTTAATACCTATATTCCGTCGGTGTTCTACTACAATCCGCTGTCGGCAACTACCAAGCGCCTGCAGCAGAAGTTCCGTTGGAATTTCCATACCGACATGCAGAACAATCTGCCACGCTTTGCACTGACAGGTTTCGATCATGCTTACTTTTTCCTGATGGGCCTGCACCGCGAGGGACGTAAGTTCTTGGGAAGTGAGAGCAATCCCGATTATGTGCAGACACCATTACAGTTTGAGCGTTATGGTAATGGCGGATTGCGTAACCACACACAATTGTTTGTTCATTATACTCGCGACAGTCGGGTGGAAACGATTAAGTTTTAGTGAAAAGAGATAAGATGAAATATATATCAGGTGCGAAGTTTGTGAGAGTGGTCATGGTGATACTATTCACTGTACACTGTTCACTATTCACAGCTTTTGCTCAGGTTGGCGATTACCGCAACGATCTGGCGGTTGGTGTGAACGGTGGTTATGTAATGAGTAATGTGGCGTTCGTATCTAAGGTGCCACAGTCGATGTTAGGTGGTATTACCGGTGGTATCACGGCTCGTTACACCTGCGAGAAGTATTTTAGCAGTATCTGTGCCGTAACGGCTGAGTTGAACTTCGCACAGATAGGTTGGCAGGAAAAGATATGGGATATGAACGATCAGCCTGTGCCTTTGCATACCGACCCATCGCAGAATCTGGAGTATAAACGTAAGATGACCTATGTGCAGATACCACTGCTGGCCCGACTGGGTTGGGGCCGCGAGCGCAATGGCGTGCAGGCCTTTATTCATTTGGGACCTCAGATAGGATTTTATCTGAGCGATAAGGTGGAAAGTAACTTCGATGTACGCGATCCTGCCTTTAATCCAGCTATCGAAAATGGTACATTTGGTCCCGACTACAAATATGGTGATTTGCGTGCATCGCATATGGTGGCTCAGGATACCATGGCCATCGAGAATAAGTTTGATTATGGTATTGCGGTGGGTGCTGGATTGGAGTTCAGTCATCGCTACTTTGGTCATTTCATGATAGAGGGTCGCTACTACTATGGCTTAGGTAACATTTATGGCAACACAAAACGCGACTATTTTTCACGATCCAATTTCGGTAATGTCGTGATTAAGTGTACTTATCTGTTTGACATCATCAGAACACGAAATTCTAAAATCAAATAAATAATTAATTATGTTCGAAAACCAACCAAAAGGATTATTCGCGTTGGCTTTGGCCAACACAGGTGAGCGCTTCGGTTACTACACCATGCTTGCCGTTTTCGCATTGTTTTTAAGAGCTAACTACGGATTGTCGCCAGCTATGGCAGGCACTATCTACAGTTCGTTTTTGATGCTGGTTTACTTCCTGCCACTTATTGGTGGTATTATGGCCGATAAGTTTGGATTCGGTCGTATGGTTACTACTGGCATTATCATTATGTTTGCCGGCTATCTGCTGCTGTCGGTGCCTCTCGGTGGCGACACGTTGGCATTGGTAGTCATGTTGGCTGCTCTGCTACTCATTGGTCTGGGTACAGGTTTGTTTAAAGGTAACCTCCAGGTAATGGTGGGCGACCTCTATAACGATCCGCAGTACAAGGCTAAGCGTGATGCCGGTTTCTCTATCTTCTACATGGCTATCAATATTGGTGCCTTGTTTGCTCCTACAGCCGCCATCCGTATCAAGGAGTATGCCGAGAATGTTATGGGTTATTCATCAAACGATGCCTACCACTTCTCGTTTGCTGTGGCTTGTGCTTCGCTGGTTCTCTCGATAGCCATCTATTACATGTTCCGTTCAACCTTCCGTCATGTGGAAGGTGCCGACAAGAAGAATGCTGCTAAGGCCGATGCTGCTGCCAGCACAGAGCCTGAACTTACAAAAGAGGAAACCAAGCAACGTATCGTGGCACTGTGCCTTGTGTTCGCCGTGGTTATCTTCTTCTGGATGGCATTCCACCAGAACGGATTGTCGCTGACTTATTTTGCCGATGAGTTTACTGCTCAGAGTGCTCAGGGACTGCAGGCCATGTGCTTTAATGTGTGGAACTTGGTAGCAGTCATATTCATCGTTTATGCATCGTTCTCGTTGGTACAGTCGAAGACGCCAAAGGGTAAGGGCATCTCGGCACTTATTATTGTTGCTGCTCTGGCTCTGCTCTTTGTACAGTACGATGCAGATGGAAGTGTGACTGTTTCGGCACCTATCTTCCAGCAGTTCAACCCCTTCTATGTAGTAGCGCTCACACCTGTTTCGATGGCTATCTTCGGTTCATTGGCCGCTAAGGGCAAAGAGCCATCGGCTCCTCGTAAGATTGCCTATGGTATGATTGTGGCTGCTATCGCTTATGCGCTGATGGCTTTCGCATCATTCGGATTGCCCATGCCTCAGACCGAGATGGGGGCCGATGGAAACCCAGTAGCTGTTCATGTAGCCGATGTGACACCCAACCTGCTGATTATGGTTTATCTGGTGTTGACATTCGGTGAGCTGCTGCTCAGTCCTATGGGTATCTCGTTCGTATCAAAGGTAGCGCCTCCAAAGTACAAGGGCATGATGATGGGTGGTTGGTTTGTAGCCACCGCTATTGGTAATCAGCTCGTTGTGGTAGGCGGATTGCTGTGGGGTGCTGTACCCCTCTGGATTTGCTGGAGTGTATTCTTGGGCGTTTGTTTAGTAGCAGCTGTGTTTATGTTTGCTATGATGAAGCGTCTCGAAAAGGTTTGCTAAATGATTTCATTCATCCCATTCATAGTACTGATAGTACTCATTACCTGTTGCGTTGCCGTATTTGGCAACGCAACTTTAGATGGTGCCAGTCAGGTGTCGTTATTGGCGGCATCGGCAGTGAGTGTGTTAATAGGCCATTTCTCCAAACGGCTGGAATGGGAAAATCTTGAAAAAGAGATAACGGATAAGATAGCTAGTTGTACACCGGCTATCATTATCCTGTTGTTAATCGGAGCCATCGGTGGAACCTGGATGGTTTCGGGCATTGTGCCTACAATGATCTACTATGGCATGCAGATTATCCGGCCCGAGGTGTTCTTGGTGAGCAGTAGTGTGCTCTGTGCGCTTGTGAGTTTGATGATAGGCTCGTCGTGGACGACTGTCGCCACTATCGGGGTGGCGCTGATGGGTATTGGCAAGGCGCATGGCTTTGATGATGGTTGGATTGCTGGTTCTATCATTACCGGTGCTTACTTCGGTGATAAACTCTCGCCTTTGAGCGATACGACAGTGCTGGCGTCCAGCGTATCGGGTACGCCATTGTTTACCCATATCCGCTATATGCTTTACACCACGGTACCTTCGTTCTTGGTATCGCTGTCAATCTTCCTGATTGCAGGCCTGATGATGAACGTGCAAGGGCATGGCAATGTGCAGGAGTTTATGGACGGATTGCAACACACGTTTGTGATTTCGCCATGGCTACTGATTGTACCCGTGCTGACGGGTGTGATGATTGCACGCCGCTGGCCTTCGATGGTGGTGCTTTTCTTGGCGATATTGTTGGCCTGCATCGTTGGCTTGTTAGTACAACCAGAATTGGTGCGCCAGATATCGGGGCACGACGGGTTCTTGGCGTCGTATAAGGGTATGATGCAGGTATGCTATGGCAGCACGAATATAGAAACTGGTGTGCCCATGCTCAACGATCTGGTGCAGACTAGTGGTATGGGTGGTATGATGCCAACCATCTGGCTGATTATCTGTGCCCAGACATTTGGTGGTGCGCTGACGGCTACGGGGCAATTGGCCGACCTGATGAAGTTGGTGTTGCACTGGGTGCGCGGTACAGCTTCGCTGGTAGCCTCCACTGTTGGTACCTCGTTGTTCTGTAATATCGCTATGGCCGATCAGTATTTATCGATTATGCTGGCCAGTTCGATGTTCAAGGATGTCTATCAGAAAGGTGGCTATGAGGCTCGTCTCTTAAGTCGTAGTTGTGAGGATGGTGCAACGGTTACTTCGGTGCTGGTACCTTGGAATACCTGCGGACTCACCCAAAGTACTGTGCTTGGTGTGGCTACCCTTACCTATCTGCCTTATTGCTTCTTTAATATTCTGTCGCCTATCACCAGTATTCTGGTGGCAGGACTTGGCTGGAAAATCAAGCGTAAATGATACTTAGTCTGTTGCTATCGGGCTTCTTAACGTTTGTAGAGTTGAACTGCGAAAACCTGTTCGACTATACGCATGATGCTGGTAAGCAGGATACAGAATTTCTACCTGATTCGGATAAACAATGGACTCCGAAGCGTTATTGGCGTAAACTGAATATGATGGCACAAGAACTGCTCTCATGTTCGGTTGAAGGGGATGGTATTCCTGATTTGATAGCATTATGTGAGGTGGAGAACGATTCGGTGATGCACGATTTCACGTGTCGCTCGTTGCTTCGAAATGCTGGTTACCAGTATTTGATGACTTCTTCGCCCGACCAGCGTGGTATTGATGTGGCGCTGCTTTATCAGCCAGCATCGTTTGCACCTATCTGTAGCTATGCTATTCGTGTGAATCCCGTTGAAGGCATGCGCCCCACGCGAGATATTCTCTATACTTGTGGTGAGACAGTTTCGGGCGACACACTACATGTGTTTGTGGTGCATCAACCCAGTAAATTTGGAGGTGATAAACACAGTCGGCCATTCAGACAAGCTGTGGCTGACCGACTGTGTTTGTCGCTTGATTCTATCAGAGCTATCTCACCCGATGCGAAACTGATAGTAGCTGGTGACTTTAATGATGGTGCCATTAGCCAGAGCCTGCAACAATATGAGCACCACGGTTTGGTGAATCTAACCAAGCAGGCTCGGGGTGAGAATGGTGTTCGTGGCACCTATCGCTATAAAGGTGATTGGGAAAGCATCGATCATATCTTGGGCAGTACTTCTGTCTGTAATAAAGTGGATAGCGCTTTTATTCATGCACCTCAGTTCTTGTTAGAAGAGGATGCCAAATATGGTGGCTTTCGTGCTCGAAGAACGTATATCGGTCCTCGCTATCAAGGTGGATTTAGCGACCACCTGCCATTAGTTGTGCGATTTATTTTCTAATGTTCGGCAACTGCAAACCATAGTTCTTACGCTTGTCAACAATCAGCATTGTAACTGCTGTTATAGCTGCCCCTAATGCTGTAAAACCAAAGATAAGCATAGAAGTGGTATAAGTTGGATCTGTTTCATTAGCTATTCCTACACACATAGGAATTACTGCACGCCCGAAATTTTGGATAAAGAAAATCATAGAGTAGGCTGTGCCTAAACACTTTAGTGGTATAATCTTGGGAACGCAAGGCCACAAGGCGGCTGGTGCCAATGAATAGCCAATGCTGAGTGTTACCATCAAAGCAATGGCGAAACCTCCACCGTCCCCTCCAAAAGAGGGAGGAATAGGCAGTGAAAAACCGAAATGAACGGCTGTAAGCATAAGTGCGCCTGTTATCACTAAGGTAACGCCTTTGCCATAGCGATCATAAATCAAACCGAACAGGGGGGTCATCAGAATTGTGCCAAAAGGGGCTATCGACGAAAAGAAACCTGCGATATCAGGATCAACGCCGTATTTCATCACCATCAGTTTGGTTGAGAATTTAAGGAATGGTGAAACGGCAGAATAGAACAGAACGCAGAATAATGTAATGAGCCAAAAACCTGGATTACGAAGGGTAACAAGAATATCGGAAAAATGGAATTCATCTCCAGTATGCCTAGAATCACTAGTCTTACTAGAATTACTAGTACTACTAGGCCTACTTTCATCTAACTTACGATCCATGATACAGAATACCAAAAATGCGAGCAGACCGATGCACAAGAATGCCAGTGAGATTAATAGTGGCATAGAGAGTGTGTAGTGGCGGGCGATGGGAGCAGAGATGCTAAGGGCAGCGGCTGTACCCAAACGAGCCATGGCTAACTGTATGCCCATAGCCAAGGCCAGCTCATGACCGGTAAACCAACGTACCATTGCTTTTGAAACGCTGATGCCCGTCATCTCATAGCCTACACCGAATATCGCAAATCCTAAGGATGCCCAAACAGCCGAAGCAGGCAACTGATAATCAAGGAATGCAATGGGCTCATTTCCAAATTCGGTAGTAACGGCATAATACTTGATAAGTGTGCCGATTGCCATCAGGCTGCAGGCTAACGTGCCCGTAAAGCGGATGCCCATCTTGTCGAGAATCAGTCCCGAGAAGAAAAGCATCAATAAAAAAACATTGATAAAACTACCTGCACCAGAGAAGAATCCATAGTCGGCAGGTGTCCAACCCAAACCGCCTTGTTCCTTGGGCAGTTCGAGCAGGCTTTCGAGTGGTGACATGACGTCATTAACGAAATAGCCCATCATCATGGCTGTTGCCACGATGATGAGCACTGTCCATCTCGCAAAAGGCGAGTCGTTAAGTTGTTGACGGATGACCGTTGTCATATATTACTTCTTCTTCACAGGATCGCAGGTCAAACCACAGCCCAGTTTTTTGAATATCTTGCGGTCAACCTCGCTGAGCATCACAGTGGTGTGTACCTGACAACCACGTAGTTTGGGTAACTGCTCCAGAGCCTTACGACAATTCTCTGCAAGCAGTGCGTCCCCAGGGGCTGAGCTTTCATCGTTGTTCGACAATACGCTCAGGGCTACCAGTACCTCATCAGTATGTAGGCGTGGGTTCTTACCACCAAGATATTCAATCTTGGTCTTTTGTACAGGCTCAATCAGACTCTGTGGAATCAGCTTGGCCTCATGGTCAATCTCTGCCAGATGTTTAGTAGCATTGAGTAGCAACGCAGCACTGCAACCTAACAGTGGTGACGACTTGGCAGTGATGATGGTACCATCTTCCAACTCGATTGCTGCTGCTTGCTGACCTGTCTCTAACTTCTTCTCGTAAGCGGCAGTGGTAACAGGACGGAAAGCGGTAGTAATCTTTGCCTGATTGAAGAGCATGCGGATTTTGTTTACCTCACTCTCGTTATCGGCACCGTCGGCCATTTTGTTAGTTGCATCGTAGAATCGACGGATAATCTCATCTTTCGAAGCCTTGCAGCACACTTCATCGTCGCTGATACAGAATCCAATCATGTTCACACCCATATCTGTGGGCGACTTGTAAGGATTCTCACCGTATATACCTTCGAAGAGAGCATTCAGAACTGGGAAGATCTCAATGTCGCGATTGTAGTTAACTGCTGTCTTGTTATATGCCTCCAGATGGAATGGGTCGATCATGTTCACATCGTTCAAGTCGGCGGTGGCAGCCTCGTAGGCGATGTTGACAGGGTGCTTCAAAGGCAGGTTCCATACAGGGAAAGTTTCAAACTTAGCATATCCGGCACGGATGCCACGCTTATTCTCATTGTAGAGCTGGCTCAGACAGGTAGCCATCTTACCGCTGCCAGGACCTGGCGCTGTTACGATGACCAGTGGACGTGAGGTTTCTACATAGTCGTTCTTTCCAAAGCCCTCATCGCTGGCAATGAGTTCCACGTTGTGTGGATAACCGTCGATGGGGTAGTGGATATATGATTTGATGCCCTCACGCTCCAAACGATGGCGGAACTGATCAGCAGCGTGCTGACCATTGTAGTGGGTGATAACCACACTGCCTACCATGAAGTTGCGCCCCATGAACTCATCGCGAAGGCGCAGCACGTCCTCGTCGTAGGTGATACCCAGGTCAGCACGAACCTTATTCTTTTCGATATCCTCGGCACTAACTACGATGACAATTTCGATACTGTCGCGCAGCTGACCCAGCATACGCAACTTTGAGTCGGGCTTGAAACCAGGTAGTACGCGTGATGCATGGTGGTCGTCGAACAGTTTGCCACCTAATTCCATATAGAGTTTACCATCGAACTGAGCGATGCGTTCCTTGATATGCTCGGACTGAATCTTGAGATATTTGTCGTTATCGAAACCTATTTTCATATTTATTCTGTAATGTTTGGAAGTTCAAGACCAATACCTTTCTTCTGATCTACAATCTTCAGTACGAAGCCCAGTACGAGGGCTGCTACACCCAGCGAAGCCAACATAACCAGTGGCGCAGTGTAGTTGAACTGAGTGGGATCGGTTACGCCAGGGTTGGTACTGTCGAGTACCTTACCGATGAGCAGTGGGAAAAGCCACAAACCGATGTTCTGAATCCAGAAAATCAGAGCGTAGGCCGAGCCAATAACCTTAGCGTCAACCAGCTTGGGCACTGAAGGCCAAAGACTTGCTGGTACCAGTGAAAACGATGCACCCAGTACTAGAATGGTGGTGTAAGCAATGATGATGCCACCAACGGCATTGCCCTTGAACATAGGCAACACGAAAGCGAAGGTGAGGTGACATGCAATCAGCAGGATTGATCCAAGTACCAACATGGTGGCTGCCTTTCCGTGGTGGTCGAGATAGCTACCAAGGATAGGAGTGATGAGCACTGCCAGCAGTGGGAATACTGCAAAGATACTCTCAGCCGACTGGCGCATGAAGCCCATATAGCAATATGTGATGAGAGCAACGATTGACAGAGCCAGCAAACCGAAGCGGAGGTTGGCTTTCTTCTGGAAGTTAGAAGCGAAACCTGCAGCTGCAACAATCAGCATGATGACATACTGAACGATGGTAACATCAGGCTGTGCCCAGAACGAATCAGCATCAGGCGCAGTCAGTGTGAGGTTACACTGCAGCATGTTTACAGCATACTTCTGGAATGGGAAGATAGCTGAATAGTACAGCACGCAGAGCAGGGCTACAATCCAGAAACCGGCATCGGTAAGAATCTTACCAAGGTCGCTGATTTTGAAGGGATCGTCCTTCTCTTCTGCCTC
The DNA here is from genome assembly GCA_015060625.1 of Xylanibacter ruminicola. GTDB lineage: Bacteria > Bacteroidota > Bacteroidia > Bacteroidales > Bacteroidaceae > Prevotella > Prevotella ruminicola_D. The sequence continues at coordinate 66,366 of SUYC01000007.1, forward strand.
GCCAGTCTGTGCATCCAACTTCTGGTCCATGAAGAAGTAAACGATGGTCATGATGAGAGCGATACACATCAGCACAACACCAAAGGCCACTGAGCGGCTAACAGATACCTCGCCACCCAGACGGGCAAAGAATGGCGAGAAGATCATACAGGTGGCCACACCCAGACGAGCCAAGGCCATCTCTGAACCCATAGCCAGCGCCATCTCGCGCCCCTTGAACCATTTTACGATTCCACGACTTACGGTGATACCAGCCATCTCGCAGCCACAACCAAAGATCATGAATCCACAAGCTGCAAACTTAGCCGAGGCTGGCATGCCGGCATAGAAGGGAGATACACCCAGCTCGTCGAACACGGGGATGTAATTCAGATTATTATTGAACCATGCCTCGAGTCCAGTTCCCATAAAGCTTTCGCTTACGGCATACCATTTTACACAGGCGCCTACCACCATCACTGCTGCAGAGAGAACAGCTGTGAAACGTACGCCCATCTTGTCGAGAATGATACCCGCAAAGATGAGGAAGAACACGAACACATTCAGGAATACCTCAGATCCCTGCATGGTACCGAAAGCGGTAGAGTCCCAACCGCGGGTCTCCTGCATCAGGTCCTTGATAGGCGAGAGGATATCCATAAAGATATAGGCACAGAACATGGCTAGTGCCAGAAGTAAAAGTGCGGTCCAACGCATACCGGCGCTATCGCGCAATGTTTTTTGAATTGCTTGAGTCATTATTTCAATTTTTTAATTCTTCAATTTTTTAATTCTCCTTCAGCCAGCGATCCAACCAGTTAAAGAAGGTGCGCTGCCACAGTACACCATTCTGTGGTTTCAGTACCCAGTGGTTCTCATCGGGGAAGATGAGCAACTCTGCTGGAATACCCTTCATGCGAGCTGCATTGAAGGCCGACATACCCTGAGTGGCGTTGATACGATAATCCTTCTCGCCATGGATCACGAGGATTGGTGTGTCCCATTTGTCGATGAACTGATGAGGTGAGTTCTTGTAGGTTTTGTCGGCACGAGCTGTGCGGTCTTTGTTCCAATAGGCATCATCGTACTCGAAGTTAGAGAACCAGTTCTCTTCTGTCTCTGTGTACATAGCCTCAAGATTGAAAGCACCATCATGTGATATGAATGCCTTGAAACGCTTGTCGTGGTGACCTGCCAGATAGTAAACAGAGAAACCACCGAACGAGGCACCTACAGCACCCAGGTGATTCTTATCTACGTAAGGCAGATTGTTGGCAGCATCGTCGATAGCAGCCAGATAGTCCTTCATGCACTGACCTGTCCAATCACCAGAGATTTCCTCCAGCCACTCCTGACCGAATCCTGGCAGACCACGGCGGTTGGGTGCTACTACAACATAGCCCTGCGAAGCCATGATCATAAAGTTCCAACGGTAGCTCCAGAACTGTGATACAGGACTCTGAGGACCGCCCTCACAGAACAGCAAGGTGGGGTACTTCTTTGTCTCGTCAAAGTTTGGTGGCAGAATCACCCATACTAGCATCTGCTTGCCATCGCTAGTGTTCACCCAACGCTGCTGAACAGTTGGCTTAGCCAACTGATCCAAAATATGCTTGTTCTCGTAAGTGAGTTGCTTGGTCTGTGTCTTCTCTGGCTTCTTGAAGTTTGGAGTAACAATATACAGGTCGGCAGGTGAAGTGTAGTTATGACGTTCCATCAGCAACTGCTTACCGTTGTTCATCAAGTGAATCTGTCCAAAGTCGTCCCAAGTGTTGGTGAGCTGTTTCAACTCGCTCTTCCAGTTGACGGCATAGAGGTTGATGGTTGCGTGCCATACGCCAATGAAGTAAATCATCACGTCCTTATTATCGCTCCAAACAAAATCCTCAACACCTGAGTCGAAACTCTCGGTTACATATTTTTTCTCGCCTGTTGTCAGATTGTAAACGCACAGGCGCAGACGGTCAGCCTCATAGCCATCGCGCTCCATCGAAGTCCAAGCGATATACTTTCCGTCGGGCGAGAACTTTGGATTCTGATCGTATCCTACGTTGTTTTTCAGATTCTCTTTGGCGTTCACGCTCTGAAATTTCAGTGTCTTGGTTGGATCAACCTTTGGTGCCTTGTAATCAGCTGGCTTGCAAAGGTTTTTTGTCTCGCGCGTACCTATTATATATAGATAAATATCAGAGTCGGTAGAGATCGAATACTCCAAACCGGTTTTCTTACGGCAGGTGTAGGCAATCGACTTGGAGTCGGGTGCCCAGTCCAATTGCTCAATACCACCAAAAGGCTCCATTGGACACTCATAAGGCTCACCTTCCAAAATGTCGATGCCATCCTTGATGCCATCCTCTGTTACATCAGCTACGAAGGGATGCTGGATTGACTCTACATAGTGGTCCCAGTGTCGATACATCAGGTCTGTAACCAGTCGGCCTGTAGCCTTTGGAAGGTCGGATGGGTTCTTCTTGATAATCTCATTGAAATCCAATGAGTGAAGCAGAATAACCTTCTTTCCATCAGGCGAGAACTTGAACCCCTCGATAGGTTTAGAGGTGTTTGAAATCTGTTTGCGGTCAGAACCATCTGGGTTCATGGTCCACAACTGGCCGCCGGTCAGGAATGCAATCTTTCCCAGATACCAGGTTGGGGCGGTTTCGCTTTTGCTACCTGTGGTCAGTGTGGTATTGCCTGTACCATCTGCGTTGATGATAGCTATCTTCTGCTGACTCTTATTAGCCTTTACACTATAGTAGCCAATTTGGTAAACAATCTGCTTGCCATCAGCCGAAGCTTCAGCAGCGCCTACACGCCCCATAGCCCAAAGTGCCTCGGGCGTCATCAGGTTGCTGCTCAGTTTTATGTCCTGTTTTCCTATTTTCACGTTCTCTCCTGCATAAACTAGTGATACTAAATTGGATAGTAACACTATGATTCCTAAATATTTCTTCATCATTTATCTTTTTTGTTGGTTCATTCTTTGTTTCTGCAGCTCCTCAGCCTGTTTCTGCATAGCCTCCAGTCGGGCTGCCAGTCCAGATGTCTTTTTGTTAGGATTGTTCTTGTTCTCCTTATATTTAGCTTCCAGAATGGCGAGCAGCTTCTCGTCGTTGGTAGTCTTGCGGAGAGTCCACATGATGGCGGCCGAGAAGAACAGTGAGATAAAGTAGTAGAAGTTCAAACCTGATGAGTAATCGTTGAACATAAAGAAGAACATCACAGGCATCAGGTACATCATCCACTGCATCATCTTCATTTGCTCAGCCTGCTGCCCCACCATCTGGTCGCGCTGCTGACGCATGGTCATATAGCTGTAAAGCACGTTGGCTACACAGAACAGAATACAGGTGAGCGACAGATGGTCGCCGATACCCCATATCTGTGTGCCCCATTCGATGATAGGATCGTAGGTAGAAAGGTCGCTAATCCAAAGGAACGACTCGCGGCGCAACTGGATTGCATTTGGAACGAAGAAGAACATAGCCATCCAGATAGGGAACTGAATCAGCATGGGCAAACAACCGCCCAAAGGTGATACACCATACTGAGAGTACAACTGCATCATGGCCTGCTGTTTCTTCATCTGGTCCTCGGGCTTATCGTATTGTTTTGTAGCCTCGTCAAGTTTTGGTTTCAGTACGCGCATCTTGGCTGATGACATGTAGCTCTTCTTCACCATTGGGAAGGTGATAACCTTAAGCAGCAGGGTAATCAGAATCAGTACAATACCCATCGAGAAGCCCCATGAAGTAAGCCAGTCGAATACGTAGATAGTAAACCAGCGGTTAATCCAACGAACCAACCACCATCCCAGGTTTACTAACTGCTCCAGGTCGAGGTCTTTGCCGAATGTGCTCTGCTGTTCTACATCCTTAATCAAGCGGAAATCGTTAGGGCCTATATACATCTCAAACTCTGTAGCCTTTGAACCTGTGGGGTCGAAAGCAGTCTTCAGCTTGGCATTAAACTGCTTCAGATAGCCAGAGCCTTTCTGCTGAGGAATACTGGTCAGCAGTGCGTTGGCTGCAAACTCATCCTTAGCAATCAGTGCGGCAGAGAAGAACTGGTTTTTGAAAGCAACCCAGTCCAATGCTTCGTCAATATTCTCGTCAATCTTTTCTGAAGTCTCGTTCAGATAGTCGGTACCACCACCTTTCTCCTTGTAGGTAACCGATGTGTAACGGTTCTCAAAGGTGAAACCTTTCTCCTGCTGGCGCGCCAGATCAGTCCATTCAATGTCCATCTGCTGATAGTTGGGTGCGAACATGCCTTGCAGACCGTTGGCTTTTACGTTGAAATGCAACATGTAGTCTTTACCCAATACATAGTTGAATTCAATACTACCGCCATTGCCAGCCTGGGCTGTCATGGTAAGTGTAGAATCTGTTACGTTAGATGGGGTGAAGAACAGATCTTTGGTGATGATATTCTCCGACTTGCCTGCCAGCATAAAGTTCATCTGCTGAGTCTTGTCGTCGAAGAGCGTTACATCCATACCATCTTCCAGATTCTCAAAACCTTTAATCACTGCTTTTGCCAGTGTGCCGCCTTTTGTGTTGAAAGTCAGTTCAACCTTGTCATTCTTCAGAACAATGGGCTGGTTCTTGCCGTTAAGAGCTGCATAGAATAGTGCTGTTGTGTCACCCTGAGCAGCAGCTGCAGCCTGTGCCTTACGAGCAGCCTCTTCAGCTTTCTGCTTCTTGGCGGCATTCTGTTGCATCACTGTAGCAATACTGTCTTGCTTTCTTGCGGCCTCAATTTCCTCCTGCGAAGGCTGATTGTACCAGCTGAAGCCGATTAGCACCAACGCAATAAGGATAAAGCCGATAATAGTGTCTTTATTCATTTTTATTTTGCTTTTTTATTAATGTACGCGTAAATCAAGGTGCAAAATTACGAAAAAAATGCGAAAAGAATGCATTCTATAGCCAAAAAATTGTATCTTTGCACCAGATATGAGAAAAGTTGCTTTATTATTGGCAGCATTTTGGGCGCTTAGCGCTTCGGCTGCTCAACCAAAAGATACATTAGACGGACGCTATTTTCGTTTGTTTGCACCAGTCACTTTCTATCATAATGTGGCTAATAAATCACTTTCGATTCAGCAGGATTCGGCTGTTCAAGACCCTGTGGCCGATGCTATCGACCAAGCCTTGCTGCATATCTATCTGAATCGACCTGATTTGGTGAATACTACAGAGTCGGAACTGCAGCAAACCGGAAATATCCGTAAGGATGTGGATCAGCCTATTAAGAACCAGGTAAAACTGGTTGAAAAGGTTGAGAGTCCTGTTATCGATATGCCCGATGATGTGCCTACAACCATTCTGGTTCAGAAACCTGATTTCTGGACCAAAAAAGGTGATGGCTATCTGCAGTTTATGCAGAACTATGTAAGTGGCAACTGGTATAAGGGTGGTGAAAGCAATTACTCGATGGTAGGATCGCTTACCTTAGAAGCCAATTATGATAACCGTAATAAATGGAAATGGGATAATAAGCTGGAACTGAAATTGGGATTTCTGCGTTCGCGAACCGACTCGGTTCATAAGTTCAAGTCGAACGAAGACTTGATTCGTCTTACCAGCAAGGTAGGTCTGCAAGCCGCTAAGAACTGGTATTATACCTTGCAGTTGTTGGCTTATACTCAATTTACCCAGGGCTTGAAGTCGAATGATCGTGCAGTTTATTCTGATTTCGGTTCGCCTTTCAACCTGAACTTCGGTCTTGGTATGGATTATAAATTAGCTACCAAGGATAAAAAATGGACAGGTACCGTCAACCTGTCGCCACTGGCAGTTAACTATCGTTATGTTGATCGTTTAGACCTTTCTACCTACTATGGTTTGAAAGAAGGCCGCCATTCGTTGGTTGACTTTGGTTCGCAGCTTACTGCTGATGTGACATGGAAAATTAACGATGTGATTACATGGAAGTCGCGCCTCTATGCATTCACATCGTATAAGCGTGCAGAGGTTGAGTGGGAAAACACTTTCGCTCTGCGTGTATCAAAATATATATCAGCTAACCTGTTCCTCTTCCCTCGTTTCGACGATACTGGTAAGAAGGACGATGATCTGGGTTACTTCCAGTTCAAAGAGTATAGCTCTATCGGATTCTCCTACAGTTTTTAATTCTCTGTCATTTCACCCTCGATGTAGAGACGAGTCATTTCTACGACACCGTTGGTGCGGATAGTGATTGACTTTTTGAAGTGACCGGGGAATTTGCCAGCGCCATTGTAGGTAACCTTAATCTCACCCTTCTCGCCAGGCTTGATAGGTGCCTTGGTGTACTCAGGTACGGTGCAGCCACAGCTGGCTACAGCCTGATTGATAACCAGGGGCTTTTCGCCTACGTTGGTATAGGTGAAGGTGTAAGTCACAACAGGATTCTTCTCTGAGAAACTACCGAAATCATGTGTCAGTTTATCGAACTTGATTTCTGCAGGTTTCTGTGCCAATGCAGCAGTTAAACTGCAAACCAGCATCAAAGCTATCAATGCAATCTTTTTCATCTTTTTTGTCGTTTAAATATTTAAATCAGTGCAAAGTTACTATAAAAATATGAATTAATAACGAAGAATTAAGAAATATGTTTGTCTATTATCAATTTTTTATGTAATTTTGCACCTTAAATGAATAAATAGCAATTAAATATGTACAGAAGTAAGACTTGTGGAGAGCTTAGGCTCCAGGATGCTGGTAGTGTTGTAACACTGGCCGGATGGGTACAGCGAAGTCGTAAGATGGGTGGTATGACCTTCGTTGATCTTCGCGATCGTTATGGTTTGACTCAGCTTGTTTTCAACGAGGCTGACGATGCAGAACTTTGCGATCGTGCCAACAAACTTGGTCGTGAGTTTTGTATTCAAGTTAAGGGTGAGGTAAGCGAGCGACAGAGCAAGAACCCAAAGATGCCAACAGGCGACATTGAAATTCTTGTAAAAGAACTGAATGTGCTGAGCGAGAGTCTCACACCTCCTTTCACTATCGAGGACAATACCGATGGTGGCGATGATATCCGTATGAAGTACCGCTATCTTGATTTGCGCCGTGCTGCTGTTCGTAAGAATCTTGAACTGCGTCACCGTATGACCATCTTGATTCGTAACTTCCTCGATGCACAGAACTTTATAGAGGTGGAAACACCTATTTTGATTGGTTCTACTCCTGAGGGTGCTCGCGACTTTGTGGTTCCTTCACGTATGAACCCAGGGCAGTTCTATGCCCTGCCACAGTCACCACAGACCCTGAAGCAGTTGCTGATGGTATCAGGTTTCGACCGTTATTTCCAGATTGCCAAATGTTTCCGTGACGAGGACCTGCGTGCCGACCGTCAGCCTGAGTTTACACAGATTGACTGTGAGATGTCGTTTGTTGATCAGGAGGATGTTCTCCAGATTTTCGAGGATCTGGCTCGCCATCTGTTCAAGGAGGTACGTGGTATCGAACTGCCTGCTCTGCAGCGTATGACATGGCACGAGGCTATGCGTCGCTTCGGTAGCGATAAGCCCGATTTGCGTTTCGGCATGGAGTTTGTAGAGCTGATGGATCAGCTCAAGGGCACTGGCACATTCCCTGTATTCAATGATGCTACCTATATTGGTGGTATCTGTGTGCCAGGTTGTGCTAACTATTCTCGTAAGCAGCTCGATGAACTTACCGAGTTTGTAAAGCGTCCGCAGGTAGGTGCCAAGGGCTTGGTTTATGTTAAGTTCAACGAGGATGGTACTGTTAAGTCGTCTATCGATAAGTTCTATACTCCTGAGGTTTGGTCTCAGGTTAAGGAGGCAATGGGTGCTAAGGATGGCGACCTGGTTCTGATCCTGAGTGGCGACAATGCTAACAAGACTCGTGTTCAACTCTGCACACTCCGTTTGGAGATGGGTGATCGTCTTGGACTGCGCGATAAGGACAAGTTCGTATGTTTGTGGATTATCGACTTCCCACTCTTTGAGTGGAGCGATGAGGAGCAGCGCCTGATGGCTACTCACCACCCATTCACAATGCCTAACCCTGATGATATTCCTCTGCTGGATACCGATCCTGCCAAGGTTCGTGCCGTAGCTTACGACTTCGTTTGCAATGGTGTTGAGGTAGGCGGTGGCTCACTGCGTATCCACGATGGTAAGCTGCAGGAAAAGATGTTCCAGATTCTGGGCTTCACCCCCGAGCGTGCTATGGCTCAGTTCGGATTTTTGATCAATGCCTTCAAGTACGGTGCACCCCCTCACGCAGGCTTGGCCTTCGGTCTCGATCGTTTCGTAAGCCTCATGGCAGGTCTTGACAGTATTCGCGATTGCATCGCATTCCCCAAGAATAATAGCGGTCGCGACGTGATGCTTGATGCTCCTGGTGAGTTGGATCAGAAACAACTTGACGAACTCCAACTTAAGGTTGAACTGCGTTCTACCTCCTCCTTGCAAGGCAGTGAATAAAGTTCACTGCGCTTGCTTCGTTCGTCGGTTGACCTACATCAAGAATAATTTTCATTCTGCTAAAAAAGCCTAAAAATCAGTGAGTTGTCTGAATAAAAAGCGGTATTTTTGCAAGCGAAAATTAACAGAGGTATTACACTTCAAATAGAGTATTAATTTTTTAGAACTATGGCAGAAAAGAAAGCAACAGCAAAGAAGGCTACCGAGACAAAGGTGGTCGCAGCTAAAAAGACAACCGCAAAAAAGGCCGCAGCTCCTAAGGCAGCTGCAAAGGCTGTTCTCGCAATCAATGCTGAGAATGTAGGTTTCAAGGCAGGTGATGTATATCAGGCACTTGCAGCAGCAGGTAAGGCTCTCACTGTGAAGGAGATTGCTAAGGCTGCAAAGATTTCTGAGGAGGAGACTCTTCTTGGTTTGGGTTGGCTCTTCAAGGAGGGTAAGCTCGCTAATGATGGTGAAAAAGTTACATTGGCTTAAGCCTTTTAACGAATGATAGAAAAAGGTCGGTAATCGCTTTACCGGCCTTTTTTAAGCAAAAATAATGACATACGATAAGCAGATACTAAGCATACTTACCAGTGTAGGTGAAAAGGGCATCAGCGTTATGCAGGTGTCCAAACATGTGTATAATATGAATTTGAGTTTTTTCTATACCCCCGATCTCAATGAAATCCGTGCCTATGTGCAGCAGTATCTGCTTAAGAATTCCAAATCGCCACAGTCGCTCATTGAGTCAACAGGGCGTCGTGGGTATTACCGTTTAAATACCCAGAATAATCCCGATGCTCGTCAACTTATGTTAGAGTTTGGCAGTTCTTTGTAAACTGTTTCGTATAGTTTTAACAGTTGTTCGGCGGTTTTGCGCCATGAGAACAAACAGGCTCTTTTAAGTCCGATTTCTTTTTGCGTCTCATAGTAAGTTTTATCGTGTTCCAAGCGTAACATCTGTTCTGCTATCTCATCAGGATTCTCTGGGTTGACGAGAATCGCTTCATTGCCACCAATTTCGGGCATCGACGATGTATTCGATGTAATCACTGGTGTGCCACAGGCCATCGCCTCAAGTAGCGGAATACCAAAACTCTCTCTTAGCGATGTGTATAGAAAGGCAAAAGCACTGTTATAGATGTAAGGCAAGTCGCTGTTTACGATATAGCCTGGCATCACAATAAACGGTCTGATGTTTTCGATATTGTTGCACTCAATGATGCCATTAAGATACGTCTGGTCTAAATCTGCCATCAGTAGCTTACGTCTTACAGTCGATTCTTTCAGGTATTTCGAGTAGGCTATCAGTGTTCGCTCTGTATTCTTCTTCGGATCGGTATTTCCAAGAAAAAAGAAATAGCCTGGTTTTTCGATATACGATTGGTAGATATCTGCCACGTCCCTCAAGGGTTTAAACCAGTCGTTATAGCCATTATAAATCATGGCCATACGCTCTTCGGGGATATTCAGTTTGTTGATGATATTCTGTTTCTCAAAGTTCGATACCGTAATGATACGGCGACATTTCTGTAGAATCTTTGGTACGACCTTACGTCTGTAAAGCCATCCCATGTTCTGGTAAATGGACTTGTTGTTTTTGTCTCTTGGTTCCAAAAAAATGATATCATGCAGTGTTAGAATCAGCGGGATGTCGCAGTATATCGGTGCGGTGTTACTCGTGCAGTGCAACATGTCCAGATCGTATTTCTTGACAGCTTTGGGCAGAGTGATCTGCTCCCAGACAGGATAGAAACTTTCGCCAATCACTATGATATGAAAATTCTTGGAGTCTTTCAGGCATCTGTCAATACCGGGTGCCACAAATACAAAGTACTCGTTTTTAATGTCTATTTTTTGTAGTTCTCTAATTTCTTGGAGAACCACATAGTCCATACCGTGCTTATTACGGCGGAACACCCTTTGTGCCTCGATACCTATTCTCATATCTGCTTGATGACTTTTGCTGGTACACCTGCCACAAGTGAGTGCGGTGGCACATCCTTAGTTACTACAGCGCCTGCAGCCACCACGCAATGGTTGCCAATGGTTACGCCTGGCAGTATCACGGCGTTCGCTCCAATCCATACGTCATCCTCGATACTAACGGCATTGGTGCTTATACCCTGCTCATCTATCCGTTTGTTGGAGTCGGTAAAATTATGGTTCAGAGCTGTTACGGTGATGCCTTGTGCTAAGTTTACGTGATTACCAATCTTTACCGGACCTATCACCGTATTATGTAAACCTATTCTAGTGTGATTGCCAATCTGTACATCGCCCACAGCATTGTTGATACAGGCAAACGATTCTATAACCGAATAATCTCCAAGTGAGAATTTGCGGTAGGGAGGGGTGTCCATTCTGGCTGATTTGTGAATTACTGCGTGTTTGCCGCGATGCTGGTATAGTGGAGCCAATAATCTTATAAACCAGCGTGGTCTCGTCTGCACCTGGTTCATAATCACCCAATCAATCAACTTTTTAAGTTTTGGACAATTATCTAATCTTGCTCTTACGTTTTCGTTGTCCATCACTTTCAATCAACGTCTTCCATTGTTCGGCAATCACATTCGCGTTAAAACGTTGCGCTATCATTATCGCCTCGTTCGATTTTAATTGCCATTCCATGTGGGTGGCATCCTCCAACCGTTGAGCCAGATCGTCCACGTTTCCATTCTTGAAGTACATGCCGAAATCGCCAAGAATTTCTTTGCTCGAAGGCAGATCCGACGAAATCACAGGCAGTCCGTGAGCCATCGCCTGTACCAGTACCAGCCCGAAATCTTTCCATCTCGAACTCGATACATAGATGCTGGCCTGCGAGTAGAACATCTGGATGTTCTCGGTAAAGGGATGTATCTTTATTCTTTTCGTCAGATAGCGATTCTCAATCATCTTGTTCAGTGCCTCTTTCTCTGGTCCATCTCCTACAATATCCAGATACCAGTCGGAATTGCGCTGAGCAAACTTGTCGAAGGCTTTTATCAGCAGGTCGAATCCCTTATGTTTTGGGGTTAATCTTCCTACTGCTAAGAATCGTTTATTCTTTCCTGTTGATGGAGCGCCTGGTTTGAGTGTCAGTGGATTTGGAATTACAAAAGGTGAGAATCCGTAGGCATGATAGTACATCTCCGAATCCTGCAGGTACAACAGCACGGTCTCATCTAGCTTCTGCAACTGCCTACCATAGTGGTATTTTAGCTCAGTACCTAAGTAAGGCGATGCTTCTCTCAGGAAAGCGTTAAACGAGTTGTATATCCAGCCGATAGCTTTTACACCACCTAAGTCTCTTTTGATGGTTGCCAGTCGCATGGAGAGATATGAGTTTACTGCAATAATCGTGTCGAATTGGCCTTCTTTTAGTATTTTTACAACAGCTTCTCGCATCTCTCTGGGAAAAGAGCTGTGCGCATATAAATCAGAGGTGATGGCTGTTTTTGGCAGAGCGTTTTTATACAGATAGCTGTATGCGTTGTATAACATGCTTTTCCATTTTTCGGTTTTTCGAAAATGGGTAAACACAATCTTCACGGGATAGTCTTTCAACCCATACATCGATAAGTTTTGTTGCTTTGGATCCTCAAAACTTACGATAGTCACATCATAATATTTTGTCAGCTCCTCAGCAATTACGGCAGTCACTCTCTGCATGCCGCCCGATTTAAAAATACTATCTGTTATAAAACATATTCTCTTCATACATGTATAATCAGCCAAATTATCGTTTACAAAAGTACAAATATTTTTGGATTATTCCAAATTTTATGCTTTATTTCTCCGAAAAATTGTTCATTCTATCAGTTGTTTCCACTGTGTAATGATATTTTTGATGTCAAATCGCTGTGCGATAGCTATTGCGGTTTTCGATTTTTCCTGCCATTCTATATGTGTGGCATCCTCTAATCGTTGCGCCAACTCTTCTATGTTTCCATTCTTGAAGTACATTCCAAAGTCGCCCATGATTTCTTTACTTGTTGGCAAATCGGAAGATACTATAGGTAATCCATGAGCCATTGCTTCAACTAAAACTAAGCCAAATCCCTCCCATCTTGAACTTAATACGTAGACTTGTGCGTTTGAATAGAAAGACTGGATATTATTGGTGAACGGATGAATGGTAATCCGCTTCTCTAAACTGTATTCTTGAATTAATTCCTTGTATAGGTCCTCCTCTGGTCCCTCTCCAATAATGTCAAGTTGCCATTCCAGATTCTTTTTTGCAAATATGTTGAAAGCCTTTATAAGTAAATCAAACCCTTTATGTAGATGCGAAAAGCGCCCAACTGCCAAGAATCGTTTTGATGTACCAGAAGATACTCTACCTGGTATCAACGTTAGTGGGTTGTATATGATGGTTGGTTTAAATTTTGGATCAAATTTATAATAATTTATTGCATCATGATTGCAAAGGAGAACCACTTCGTCTAATTTTCTGAACTGATATACGTAGTGCCTCTTTCTTTTCTGGCCAATATAATAATGTGAATCCTTACCAAACAAGGCCTCAAACGAATTATGCAACCAGCCAATCAGTTTTGTGTTTGGCAAATCTTTTTTTAAGGTGGCTAATCTGGCTGCTAATGGGGCATGCACACCAATAATTACATCATATTTTCCTTGTTTTAACTCCTCCAATAATGCATTTTTTAATTCCGAGGGGTATGAACTATGGGCATACAAGTCTGAACACCATTTTGCTTTTGGTTGTAATTTTAGATACAATCCGCTATAGGTTTTGCAAAAATAGGTTTTAAATCTTCCTACCTGTGGATAGGCAAAAAATCTATATTTGATGTTTGCCTCGTTAAGCTGGTAGAGGGCGGTGTCCTTTTCCTCAGGTTTGTCAAAGGTTACAATGCTTACATCATAGTTCTTTGCCAGTTCCTTGGCAATTACAGCAGTCACTCTTTGTACCCCGCCTATACTGAAAATGCTATCAACAACAAAGCAGATTTTTTTCATATACCTACAAAAAAGCCTTATTACGTTTACAAAAGTACGAAATATTTTGGATTATTCCAAATTTTATCCTATATTTGCACAAAAATCAGTATTAATATGGCAAAGGAATACGATTATCTGATAGTTGGAGCTGGCATATATGGTGCAACTTTTGCCTGTATGGCGCATCGCCAAGGTAAACATTGTTTGGTTATCGACAAGCGTAATCATCTTGGTGGCAATATCTATTGCGAGAACATCGAGGGTATCAATGTCCACAAGTACGGTGCTCATATATTTCATACGTCCAATAAAAAAGTGTGGGATTTCGCAAACTCTATTGTCGAATTCAACCGTTATACCAATTCGCCTATAGCCAACTATAAAGGTAAGCAGTATAACCTGCCATTTAATATGAATACCTTCTATCAGATGTGGGGCGTGCTCACACCTGCAGAGGCTCAGGCCAAGATAGAAGAGCAACGTCAGGAAGCGCTCGAAAAGATGAAGGCCGATGGTGTCACAGAACCAAGAAACTTGGAAGAACAGGCACAGTTACTAATAGGTAAGGATATCTACGAAATCCTAATCAAGGGATATACCGAAAAACAATGGGGTCGCAAATGTAGCGAATTGCCTGCTTTTATTATCAAACGCCTCCCTGTGCGTTTCGTTCACGATAATAACTATTTTAACGATCGCTTCCAAGGTATTCCTATCGGTGGCTATAATAAACTCATTGATGGCCTGCTTGAAGGCGTTGATATTAAGTTGAATACAGATTTCTTTGATAATCGTCAACATTGGGAACAGATAGCTGATAAGGTTCTTTATACAGGAAAACTTGATGAATACTTCGATTACCAATATGGAAAGCTCGAATATCGTACTGTTCGTTTCGAAGAAGAAATTCTCGACATGCCTAACTATCAGGGTAATGCGGTCATGAATTTTACCGATGCTGAGGTTCCTTATACTCGCATCATCGAGCACAAACATTTCGAAATGTTTGGTGATGATGTTTATATATGCTCCAAGACAGTTATTTCTCGCGAATATTCTACTGAATGGAAAGATGGCATGGAACCTTATTATAGTGTAAACGATGATAAGAATATGTTGCTATATCAACGATACAAGGATCTGGCCGATCAGAATCCCAATCTGATCCTAGGTGGTCACTTGGCCGAATACAAATATTACGACATGGCTCCAATTATGGAAAAAGTTATGAAACTATTCAAGTAGTTGATTTGTGAATACAATTGAATGTTTTTGCTAATAGAGCGACTAATTTGAATTGCTTGTCGTAAATGTTGCGATAAAAACTGAGTTTTAATAATAACGATATAGGCCAAAATAATAGCAAGAAGAATATGCTAATAATATATCTGTGATTCAGGAGTGATTTTGTGAGTATCTTTGTTCTAACTTTTCTGAATTTGTACTTTTGTATCTCTGTTTTTTTATATGTTTGCATGAGGTACAAGGCTTTGACAATATAGTTGAAAGTAAATAATATAAAGTCTACGTAATGACCTTGGTATGGTTCATCCAACAGTTTATCGGATATATATAAAAAACTTTCTATATTCTTTTCTGCCTTTTCGCTGGTGGTGTTTACTATAGATTGTGGGTTGAATTCGTAAACATATGTAACATCTGGAATTATAACAATATAATTACTTGTGCTATATTGGCGGTATGACCATAATACATCCTCATTTAATAGTCCTTCAACAAAATAAATATGATGTTTAAGAATATGCTCCCGACTAACTAGTTTGTTCCATGCAGCATTTTTGATTTTTATGTCATAGTAAAATTTCATGATGTCATCGGTGTTAGTCGCAATTTCAATTTCTTTAATGGGGAATGGTACTTTTTCCTCTTTACAATCATAATAATTGGCAATTATAGAGTCGGCCTTAGGGTTCTTTTCCAATGCTTCTATCATTTTAGATATGCTGTTAGGCTTCATATAATCATCAGAGTCGATGAATAGTATAAAGTCTCCTTGTGCTGCATTTATGCCTGTATTTCTTGCTGCGGAAAGGCCTTTGTTATGTTCGTGAGTTATGATTCTAAAAAGTATATTACCCGAATATAATTTGATTTTTTCTTTTGCGATAGTGATGCTTTTGTCAGGCGAACAGTCATCTATCAGGAGGCACTCCATGAAGACGTTGTCCATGTCTTGTGAAATGATGGATTCAATACATCTACTTATGTATTTTTCTACTTTATAAACTGGTACAATGATTGAAATGCGATAATGTTGTTCCATATTATACTATTTTTTAGAAATAATGTTTGTAAATAATTGATGCCACAATATCATGATATTGTCAATATTGTATCGTTGAATATTAATTTTTGCTTGTTTGCTCATCTCATTTCTTAATTGCGGGTTTTCAATAAGTTTGCAAATTCCCTCTGCGAGCATAGTTGAATTACCATTCTCGCATAATATGCCGTCTTCACCATCGTGAATAATGTCGCGTGGGCCACATGGACAAGCGAATGAAACGCATGGCAAACCAACTGACATTGCCTCGGCTAGGACAAGACCGAATCCCTCGTATCTTGAGCTAAATACAAAAAAAGAACTTTCTTTGTATTTCTTTATGATGTTGTTTGTCGCTCCATGGCAAATAATGCTTGAAGATAGATTGTTATTAATGATAAGCTGTTCGTAGAATGTCTTATCTCCAGGACCATAAATATTTAAGATCCATTCTGGATGCTTTGAGTGTACCATTTTCCATGCTTCAATGAGTATGTCAAATCCTTTTTGATAAGTGTATCTGCCTACCGCAATAACTTGTTTGGTATTGCATAGCTTTATTTCTTCATTGTGGATTGTTATAGGGTTGGGAATTACGGATATGTTGTTAATCCCTTTCCAATATGAAGCATCTTCATTTGTGAGTACAACAAATCTGTCCAGTTTCTTAATTTTGTTGTCCAATTGCTTCATCCATAAGAAAGACAACCCCTTATTTATGATATGTGGAAGAAACTTTATATTAATATTTCTATATTTGTATCGCCCAAAATGAATTTCACCTATTTTTTTACTTCCGTCTTTTATGTCATTAATAAAATTTATTTCTCTTCTTAATAACGATGTGGTGATATCAGGTTTGAGCCACCTTAGTGTTATTTCTAACTTATGGTGATACTCGTTCTGTTTTATGAGATAATAAAAGAAACGTTTCCAAATAGAGAATCTCCATAGTTCGTCTATGTTTACGTCAAGTTGGATTATTTTTACTTTTTTTGACAGGGGAAAAAAGGGCTTAATACCTTTGTTGTCAGTTGTGATAATCGTGATGTCATATCCTAATTGGTCAGATAAGTAATTAACTTTTTCTGTTAGGACTCTTTCCATTCCAGAGGCTCTGTTTAGGGATGGAATACAATATGCAAGCCGAATTGTATTATCTGATTTCTTTTTGGGAAAAGATTCTTCTAACACATGCTTCATTTGATTCTCCCATGACAGGTTTTTAATAGATTCTCTGATTTCTTTAGGCTTGATAGCGAGTTTCCTATAAAAATCAACGATTTGTTGAATATCTATAGGTGATTCATTTGCTGGCATTTTTAATACATATGGTTTGGTATCGAAATCGCTGTCTGTTTCTGAATACATAAAAGGAATGCCTCTTGCTGCATATTCGCGGTTTTTTAGGGTTTTGATATGTTGAATGCCTACTCGATGCCTTCCAAGGCTACCGACACCAAAATCACATTTGTCGAATATCTCATCTAATTCTTCGCCGTGTTTTTTGCCATAGAGTATAACATAATCTTCCATATGATAGTTATGAATAATTTGTCTTATTTCATTTTCCTCTTCGATAGAATAAAAATAACCTACCATATGAAATCTTACGATATAAGTTCGTTTTTGAACATAATAAGTTGCAAGCCCTTTTACAACTCTGTCAAAGCCATGCCAATTGTGAATCTCAGCAACACCAATTAGATTCAGTTCTTCTGATGTGTTGTTAAGATTTGTTTTTAAACGGATACTTTCAAAATCGATTCCGTTCGAAATTTTAATGGTTCGTTGTCCAAAAATGAAGTCGTCATCCGAAAATGTAACGATAGCATCTAATTTTTTGGCAAATTGGTTTCTAAATAGCAGGTCAGGTATTAGTTGTCGTTTTAAATACCAATTACTATGTTCGGAATCGTAAGGGAAAGTTGGAATCTCCATTACTACCTTTATGGCTTTTGATTTAATTTTCTTTAACAATCTGATTGTAAAGGGATTTGCGTTGTGGTTTGAACGTATATAGATATAATCTATTTGATTTGATTCTATATAATTAATGATAGATGCAAATTCTATACGTTTTTTTATTTTGGCCAAAATACCATTTCCGTAATTTGAAATACATATGTCATCCACCATCCTTTTTTTGGTATTGGTCTCGTCCATATAACAGGCACAAACATTGTGCCCGAGTTTCTTTAAAGCTTTTATTTGATATGATATTTTTTTGCTAATACCATTATTTGGATCTAGACCATGAAATGTGATGTATAATATGTTCATATTATATGAGTTTTTTCTTTTTTGCAATGCCAATTACTATAGCTGCGGAAAGCCAGCTAGGTAAAATTCCAATAACGTAGAATAATAAATTAACTAAGCAATGCTTTTTAAATCGAACTATTTCCAGTAATGATGCTGGGTGTTTCATTGCGTCTTTTATCATTCTGTTGGATAAAGGGGGAGTGATGACTTTTCTGTTTTTTAAAGCGCCAGATAAAATGAACAGCATCTGTACCATACTTCTGGCGCATCTTGCCTCATAATAAGGCTTGTCTTTTAAAAACTTGTTTTTGTTTTTTATGTAGGTGAATATATTTATAAATTGCTTTATTTCTTCCAAATTAATTTTTTCTCTACCTTGATAATTTGATAGGGAATTACTTCTAATAACATAATAATATGTTACATTGGGTACTATTACCCCTCTTGAGACAAGTGGAACAATATCTGCACTGAACATGACGTCTTCGTAAAAACGGACTGATTTGAAGTAGAAGTTATTTTTTTTTATAAATGAAACATTGAAAAGGGTGTTTGTCGCATAGTCACGAACATATTGATGCATGTCTCTAAATACATATGAACCAAACTCATCTTTTTTGCATAATACTTTGTATTCTTGTATAAGATATTCCTGACCGATATCAAGTGGAGCCCCATTTTCGTCTACAGTTTTTATTGCACCATAAACAACATCGGCATTGTGGCTTATTGCTTCTTTGTATAAAATGCTGATACAATCATTACTGATATAGTCGTCAGAATCCATGAAAAGGAGATATTCACCTTGGCAGTTATCAATAATAGTATTTCTTGCAATACTTAATCCTTTATTTTCAGGTTGATTAAGGATACGTATGTTTTTTCCGTTCGGATGACTATTAGCGATACTGTTGACAATAGTCATGGAATTGTCTTGGGTACTATCGTTAATTATTAGGATTTCAATTTTACCATCGAAATCTTGGTTGAGAGCAGACAAAAGACTTTTTTTGATGTACTTCTCAACGTTATAGATTGGAATGCCAATAGTTATGTTAAAATTTGAATTCATTATTTTGAATTTTTGTGCTAAGGTAGTGATTTCTTTGGAATTTTCCAAATAAATAATGATTTTTTTTCTAGTTTCAATAAAAAAATGTATATTTGCATGCAGAAATATTATAATAATTGATGAGAATACCAAAATACAAGATTGTTTTTTGCACTCCTGCAATTTATTCTGCTGGAGGTGTTGAACGAATAGTGTCTAGTAAAGCTAATTATTTTGCAGATCAATTTGGTTATGATGTTACAATAGTAGTGACAGAAGGACAGGGAGCAATTTCCTTTTTTACTTTGTCTGACAAGGTGAAAATTATTAATCTTTGTTTAAACTTTGAGGAACTGTGGGGGATGCCATTTTGGAAAAAAGTTGTTCTGTATATTGGAAAACAACGACAATATAAAAAACGCTTAAAAACGATCCTACATGATGTTCATCCTGATATAACGATTAGTACGTTGCGTCGTGAAGCGAACTTTATTAATTCAATAGACGATGGAAGTATAAAAATTGGTGAACTTCATCTTCCTAGGTCAAACTATAGGAAGAACGATGCAAAAAAATCAAATATAATAAAGAAGCTTTTTTATAAATGGTGGGTCTCTGATGTTGTAAATGTTTTTGGCCGATTTGATAAGTTGGTTGTGTTAACAAATAATGCTGCATTAGAATGGCCAGAGCTTAAAAACATATATTTAATTCCTGACCCAATGAGTTTGGCAATTTCAAAATTTAGCTCGTTAGATAATAAACGTGTTATAGCTGTGGGGAGATATTCGTTTGAGAAAGGATATGATATGTTGTTGAAAATATGGTCTATTGTAGAGAAACAATGTACTGATTGGCGTTTAGATGTTTATGCCATGGGTGATCCTACACCATATGTTAAGATGATGACAGAGCTTTGTATCGATAGAAACCGTTGTCGATTAAATGCTGGTATGTCTAATGTTTTGGATGAGTATCTCCAGAGCTCCATTCTTGTTCAACCATCTCGTTCTGAAGGTTTCGGACTTGTTATGGTAGAGGCTATGGCTTGTGGATTGCCTGTTGTTGCATTTGATTGTGAAAATGGTCCCCGGTCAATTATGAGAGATGGTGAGGACGGTTTTTTGATCCCAATGTTTGACATAAACTTGTTTGCTAGTCGTCTTGTCGCGTTGATGCATAATGAATCATTAAGATACGAGATGGGAAAGAATGGTAGAATAAAATCTGAACAGTATGGAATAGAAAAGGTAGCATTACAGTGGAAACAACTATTTGACGAATTGATGAAGAAAAGATGAAATATAATGTGACAATAGGAATTCCAATTTATAATACAGTTGATTGTGTTCAAATGTCATTGATGTCTGCATTGGCGCAGACTTATCCTTCTATAGAATTTCTTTTGGTTGATGATGGCTCAAAAGATGGGTCACTTGCTGTTGTAAATCGTATTATTCAAAACCATAACAGAAAAGATGACGTTAGAGTCTTAATTCATTCGGAAAATTTAGGTGTTTCTGTTTCAAGAAATCGTATAATAGATGAAGCTGCAGGTGAGTATCTTTTTTTTATGGATTCTGATGATGCGATTGCTTCAAATACGATAGAATTAATGATGCAGAATGTCCGTAGATATAATGCTGAAATCGTATTCGGTTCTTATGAAAAATGCGAAATTTCTGGAAAGAAAACACTCTATCAATATCCTTTGTTGCAGTTCATGAAAGAGGATGAATTGGCTAGTTTTGCTTATCGTAAATATGCAGGAATCCAGGCTTCTTCATGTAATTTTTTAGTAAAAACTTCTATTCTTAGAGAAAATCAGCTTCGTTTTATTGATACTGATTATTGGGAAGACTTGGTGTTCACTTTTGATTTGGTTACCTATATATCCCGTGCTGTTTTTCTTCCAGATATAACTTATTCCTATAAATGTAGAATGAATTCTTTGTCGCATTATCATACTCGTGACAGAATTTCGAAAGAAGAGGTAATGAAGAATATTAAGGCTATAAATCATTTGAAGGATACAACTAAGTCGTTATGTAAAAAGAATTATTATCCTAATCGATGCTTTAGTATCGCTATGACAGACTTTTTTATTGTCTGTAATATCTTGAAACTTAGAAAAGTGATTAGACCTCCATTTAACATGGCAGAGATGAAATCTGTTCTTGATCATCCTTCTTCTTTTATAAAAATTTGTACGTTTCGTCAGGCATTTGTTCGTAATATGCTATTGTTTCTTTTGGGAAAACTTCCATCTTTTATTTGTGTTTGGATTGTTTGGTTGATAGGCAAGGTTAAAAAGTTGATATAATATTTGGCGGTTTACGTTTTATTTTGTATCTTCGCACACGGAATTGTAATCTTTATTATTATGTCTAATTGGTACGAAAAATATCTTTCAATATATGGTAAACCATTCAGCGAGGTTCCTCAAGATGTTGTTGATGGAACTCGTAAAAGGCTTGCTGCATTGCAAAGTGACAATCCTATTGCATCCATTGTTGTTATAGGATATAATGAAGAAACTCACTTACAGGCTTGTCTTTGGGCTATCAGTGAAATCAGATGTAAATATCCTGTAGAAATTATTGGTGTGGATAATGACTCCAATGATAGGACAGCTGAAATATATGAGAAATCAGGTATTCCTTATTATACAGAGTATCAACATTCTTGTGGGTATGCTCGTCGTTGTGGCTTACAGCATGCTAAGGGTAAGTATTATTTTGATGTGGATAGTGATACTTTATATCCTCCGATGTATTACGAATTGATGTTAGAACAACTGATGAAACCAGGAATTGTTGCTGTTTCTGCTACATGGGGCTATATCCCTGATGCAAACCATTCAAAGTTAGGGCTTAAGCTATTTGAACTATGTCGTGACTTATTTCTTTGGGTTCAGCATTTTAAACGTCCTGAGTTAAGTGTAAGAGGGTTAGTTTTTGCATATAATGCTGATTGTGGACGAAAGGAAGAATATCGGGTAGATATAATCCGTGGAGAAGATGGCTCTATGGCTTTGTCATTAAAGAAATATGGAAAGATCAAATTTGTTCATGATAAAAGATGTAGAGCCATTACTGGTTATGGAACGATTGGAAATCAGTCATTATGGCAGAGTTTTGTTGATCATGTTAGAATTCAAAGTAAAGGTATAACTAGGATATTTTGGAAAAAAGATCATTATGAAGATAGTGAAGATAATTTAGTTGAGAATAAAAGATGAGAGTTTTGTATGTAAACGATGCGATAGCGATATGGGGTGGTCTAGAGCGTATACTTGTTGAAAAAGCAAACTATTTGACTAATCATTATGGTTATGATGTTGCGATTGTTACCTCAGAACAGGGAGAACATAAAGTTCCATATAGTATAAGTCCTCAGATTTATTTAAAGGATTTGGGAATCAGATTTCATCAACAGTATAATTATCGTGGTATTAAACGTTTCTTTAAATACTTTAAATTGCATCGGAGTTACCTTGCTCATTTACGCAAAATGATTAATGAATTCCAGCCAGATGTAATAGTAGTCATGCGAGTTGAATTGGTTTCTGATGTTTTGAAGGTTAAGGGTGCTATTCCTCTAATTTTTGAATCTCATGCATGTTGCAAATGTGATTTGTTTGAAGGTTATGGCTTTTGGCGACGGATACATTATTCTTGGCACATTTATCAAGCTAGTAAGGCTGATACTATCGTCGCATTAACCAATCGCGATGCGGCTGATTGGAGGAACTATTCAAAAAAGGTTCAGATAATCCCCAATATGGTAAACCTTAACAAATCAAATAGATATAGTTTGCATGAATCTAAGGAAATTCTGTTTGTTGGACGCCTTTCTAAGCAGAAAAATATTGATGGCTTATTAAGGATATGGGAAATCGTTTCTAATAGATTCCCCAAATGGAGTCTACATATATATGGTGAGGGAGACGAAGAAACTGCACTCATGAAAAGTATTTCTTCTACTAATGGAAATGTCGTTTTGCATAAACCAATTTCTAATCTTGATGACATATATATAAATAGTTCTATGCTTTTGCTTACATCTATATACGAACCATTTGGTTTGGTTATGCCTGAAGCTATGAGCTATGGCCTTCCAGTAGTGGCTTTCAATTGTCCATATGGACCATCAGATATCATTTCGGATGGCTTAGATGGCTTTTTGATAAAAGAAGGAGACATTTATGCATTCGCTCACAAAGTTTGTTTATTAATAGAGAATAGACAATTACGTATGCAAATGGGTGTAAATGCAATAAAATCGTCTCAAAGATATTTACCCGATAATATTATGCTTTATTGGAAAAATTTGTTTGAAAAATATCTAAAATAAAATCCATTGTTCTGGTTGTGGATTAAAAAAAAAGATTTTTTGATCACATATTTTGGGAGCAATAATAATTCTTTCTTGATATGTGTTTAGCCAAGCTCCCCACCAGCTAAAAGTGCTGTTGGCAATAATGTTATGCCTGCATTTGCTCATTAAAAACATGTCCTTATATGAATCTTCTCCTTTATTATGATCTATTATTTTATAATGTTTGATATTCATTTGTGAGGCTAATAATTCTGCTTCGTTTATGTCGTCTGAGAAAATAAAGTAATATGGATCATCGATTTTATTCTCAATGTATTTTATTGCTTTTTCGTAATAATCTCTGTTTAATATCGTCATGCCGAATTGTGAATAATCTCCTCTTCGGATGTGAAGAGATACTGAGTTGCAGGTTTGTAACAGTAAAGCTAAATTTTGGTTCTTATTATCTATTCCTTGGAACGTAAATGTTTTGTGTACATCCTCTTTGATATTTGCGAAATATTTTTCATTTTGCCAATATCCATAATAATAAAGGGATAAAGAATCTGAAAATTGCTTATTATATCTGAGATTGTCTTTTTTTATGATGCCCAAAGGATCGTAGTGGTCTAATATTCGTAACCACTTCATATGTAGGCCTTGTTTGTTAATACAATTTTCTTTGATACCGAATACTTTTTCAAGTTCGTATCCATTATGCATCTTCCAATTGTATTTATTCCAATAGTCATAATATGAAATATCTAACTTTACATTTATGCCTTTTGTTCTAAGTGCAAGCACAAACGCGTATTGAAACATTTGATTTCCTAAACCACCAGTAATAATAACTTTCTTCATAGCTCTATGTTTTGATGACAAAGATACAACAATATGATGATTTTTCCAAATACTTTCTTATTTTTTTTGTTTTCCAAAAAGAATAGGACATTCTTCCCTGTTGAAGATAATTGGTAACAACAACACTTCTATGATGAATGCTATGGTTATACATTCATACCAATCGTAGGCGATGTTTGATGTGCTTATACTTTTCTTAACAAGGAAATCGATGATGCCAATCATCATGCGGTGGAGGCCAAAGATGAGCATGGTGCCGATGGAGATGAGAGTGATGATGCGGCTCTTGATGCTGTTGAGCGATTTTGAAAGGTATATGAATGCATAAACCGATACGAAGTTTACCACATAATATAAAATAATGTGGAATACGAATCTGTCTTCGTTGATATGCCAATAGAATAAGATGAGGCTGAGGAGTAGGGTTGAACCGCCGATTGCTATATCTTTTCGTAGATTTAGTGTTTGGAGAAAACCTTTCTGTTGGAAGAGGTTGCCCATGAAGAAGAAACATAGGCAACGTATCAGTCCGTGATAGGTGATATATGGGGCGTAGTGATAATACTTGTTGGCGCCATAGAGGATCATGGTGATGACGGAAAGTATCAGCATGATGGTTTTGCCGTGTTTGTTCTTATTGAGTACATCTGTCAGTATGTGCATGAGGAATAGGGCTATCAAGAACCAAGTTACACCATTCAACTCGCAGGAGAAATTGCTGTTTAGTTGGCCAAGCATAGTGCCAACAATAGGCTTTACGGCATCCCCGCAGGTTATGCCGCCATGCTCTATGTAGAATTTGGCTGCCCAATAGGGGTAATATATTACATTATATATAATATAAGGTATTAAGAGGGCATAGCCATATTTCTTGGCTGACTCTTTGATTGTTAGGTTTTTCTTCTTGAGATAACCTGATACAAAGAAAAACGTGGAGAGGATAACTGAGGCTAGATATTGCAGATAAAAGGTGTCTTCTTGTTGGGGTAGGTGGCAGAATACCACTACCGTCATGCAGAATGCTTTAGCCCAATCTATCCAATTAATTCGGTTCATGTTGCAAAATTACGAAAAAATATCCATATTGTGAATTCTTTTTCGTAATTTTGCACAGAATATGGCAAAACAAAGGATTGAATACATTGATGCGATGCGAGGATTTACGATGATTCTCGTGGTATTTGCACATGTTTGTCATTTCTGTTTGGGCGATTCTAGGATGGGCTATAATGCAGTGTTTATCCTATTTCGATTGCCTTGTTTTTTTATGATTAGTGGGTTGTTGTTTGAGTCTGTGTCCCAACGTCCGTTTAAGGAGGTCGCTAAACATAAAGCCATGGTTCAACTGTTGCCAACCTTTATATTCCTGCTGATTTTGGCACCGCCACCAGAGTTTTTTCATCAGTTGGGTGCGGTTAAAGGCGGATATTGGTTTACTTTTGCATTATTTGAGTTTTTCATTCTCTATATGCTGATGGTTAGGGCTAGTAGGAGGCTGACTCCCATATTTGCGATTGCACTAACCTTGGCTTCTTTTATCTATTCACGTTATTATTATAGTATTCGAACGTCGGCAGATGAATGGCTGTTGATGGTTATGGACTTTCTTGGATTCTTGAGCGTTATCACCTGGCGCTTTTTTATATTCTTCTATTTGGGAACATGGATAAGACGTCACTTTGATGCCTTTATTCGATGGACGAGCAAACCTATTGTGATAGGGCTGATAACTGTAGCGTTTTTCTTGATTGCTTCTACATCACATCATGATCATCTACTATTTGAGATTTTTCGATTCTATGGTGGTGGCGTCACAGGTATGATTATGGTGTTTACATTCTTCCGCTTGTCTGCTTCGTGGCTTAAGCGATGGCATATTTCAAAGCCCTTGCAATATGTTGGAACTCGAACACTTGATGTCTATCTGCTGCATTTCTTCTTTTTGCCGCGCTTTTTGATGGCTTATGCAGCCCAATTGGCTGCGTATAATAGCCGTTTCGTTGAGTTTTGGGTGATACTTGCTGTATCACTCGTTGTGCTGGCGCTAACATTGGCTGCAAGCTATGTTATTCGTCTCAGTCCTTTCTTGGGACATTATCTGTTTGGGGTAAAGTACGATAAAACGGCCTAAGTCAGATTGTGCCAGGTATAATGCCAAAGTTTGTGCCACCAGTTATGGAAGGTAAAACCGTCACCCATCATCACGCCTAGAATATACTGGCCTTCTTCCTCCAATGGCTCAACGGGCATGTGGTTCGTGTCCAAATTAAATATCTCTTTCATCAACCACATGATACCTTGTGAAAAACGCGTCAATCCTAATTCTTTAATCTCACCATCAATAGTATTTTGTGAGAATTGGAACTGTTTACTTCTGCCATCACCAAAACGGAGTACATAGAACAGGTCCATGAGGTTGCGCATCTGTAAACGCTTCTCTAAAAATAAGTTATACAGATGAACAATCTGAAGAACAATCGTCATGGCATGCGAGGGTACAGTCAGTTCGCCTGCTTTGCGAAACATCAGGTCGTTGTTCTGCAACATCCATTTTTCGAGTCGGGTGTTACGTTGAGATGATTTGCCTGCGTGCAGTTCGGTATGTATGCGTACATTGATGTCGGCCCATTGGTTCAGGTCAACCTGATTCTTATAGCCGAATACATAGAGATCAACCCCCTTGGTATAGCGAAGTGGTTGTAGCTCACGGTCGTAGAAACGAACCAAGCCAGGTCCAGTAACAACTGATGAACGTAGATGGTGTGAATGTAGCTCTTCTTGTAGCGTAACCAGTCTGCGACTCCTGCCGCGATTTTGTTCTTTTGTTTTCTCTGCCTCAGCCATCCAGTCGAGCGATAACTCTTGTGGAGGCACCAGGCCGTAGTCGAATAGTTTGGTGATACCATGATAACAGATACCTGTAACAGCGTGACGCTTGGCCAGTTCAAAAAATAACTTCCATTCATGGGGCTCAGGAAAGCGGCTAACACAATCCAACTGTCCCACAGAAGCTTGCATTAACTCAAAAAATAATTTTCTGATCATGATAATAGATTCATGTACTTAATGATAAGCAATGTGATTCCGAGTGCCAATACCGATGAGGCGATACAGCCAAGTACGGCGTATAACATCATCGCAAAAGCATTGATGGGGGCAAATCCGCCCAGTAGCATTCCACAGAATAAAAGGGGGAGAGAGACTAATGCCAATGCAGAAAGGTTGGCGATAGTGGGTGAAAGGATGGCTAACAGACTGGTGCGTATAAAGGGCATCAATGCCTGCCACTGCGAAGCACCATTGCCGAGCAGAAAATCATATTGGCCGCGATTGCGCTGCAACATCGTCACAAAATTGTTGATACCTCTTACTAGCATGGATGCTGAATGGCCTAATAGTACAGCCATGACTGGTAAAAACCAACGGGCTGATATGTGGTCAATAGGCAGTACTGCTACTAATAGCCATAGTCCAACTAACAGTGTGCCTCCAAAAAGTCCAGTACTTGCAGGAAACAGATACTGCAAGATGGTGAGTTTGCATTTGGTGATGACAAGGAATCCTGCCCATACAGCCATCACCAAAAGCCATCCTATCGATAGCCAGATGTTGTCAACCTTATATACGGCCCACACAATCAGCGAAAAGATAAGTAACTGTATAAACCCTTTCGTTAACGCCGTGGCAAATGGCTTCATGGAAGGGCGGTCTAACAAATAAAGGGCTCCCAAAGGCAGTATTAATAACAATAGTGCTAAAATGGTATGTAGTATCAATGTTGTAGTCATATCTGAAACTGGTTTAAATCAATTACATGATGGGCATATGCTATGAGTTGCGGGTTTCTGCTGGCAATCAATACGCATTTGCCTTGCGCTGCTTGCTGTTGGAGCAACTGCAGCATCTGGGGTGTTAGCTCTGGTGAGAGATGCGATGCCGGTTCGTCTGCTACCAGAATAGGTTTGTCTGTCGCATCTGCTATAGTGATACTCGCTAAACGGAGCACCTCTTCAGGGGATAACGGCTCTGTCTCAGGCATTTCTGCTATTGATGGCAACTCGCCATTCCAAACACCGTACTCGTCGGGTTCAACCTGCATGGGTTGTGGTTGGTATAGCTGATTGCGTAACAGGTGGATATGCTGAGGCAGGTAGCACATAATCTTACGAAATGCAGGGGCCGATTGAACAGTTAGCAGTTCTCCGTCAACACTCACAAATCCTTCGGTGACAGGCAGAAATCCCATCAGCGTACGCAGAAAGGTGGTCTTACCCGAACCTTCTGGACCCGTGATGCAAGTAATCTTTCCGTCGTTAGCTATAAAGGACAAGTTCTTAACCAAAACTTTCCCAGGAACGGCTATTGTAGCGTCTTTAACCTCTAACATAATAAATTGTTTGTGCAAAAATACAAAAAAATCTCATCATGCCATCAGTTATTACTCATTTTTTTGTAACTTTGCGCCAAAATTATGAGCATCGAAAAAAATAACTCAAAAAAACAGTGGCGACTACCTGCAGAATGGGAGCCACAATCTATGGTGCAGCTAACATGGCCGCATGCAAAAACAGACTGGGCACCCATGCTCGATGAAATCACTGAGACTTACAAGGAAATGGCTGCCGCCATCTCAAGTCGCGAGGATCTTTTGGTCGTCGCCCCCGAAAGCTTTGACTCAACTCTCACTTCTCACCTCTCACTTCTCACCTCGAACGACACTTGGGCGCGCGACCATGGTTTCATCACATTGATCGATGATCAAGGCAATGCCCGTTTATTGGATTTCTGTTTCAATGGTTGGGGTGAAAAGTTCGCCGCCAATCTTGATAATGCCATTAATAGGCATCTATTCGATGAGGGTAAAGTTCAGGGCGAATATGTAGATTGCTTGGATTTCGTGCTCGAAGGGGGCTCGATTGAGAGTGATGGTCAGGGTACCGTCTTTACCACCTCTTGCTGTTTGTTGGCTCCTCATCGTAATCAGCCGATGACGAAAGCTGAGATCGAGGCACGACTGAAGCGCGACCTTTGTGCTGAACGTGTGGTTTGGATCGACTATGGGCATCTGGTTGGTGATGATACCGATGGGCATATTGACACCTTGGTACGCATTGCACCCAACGACACCTTATTATATATAGGGTGTGATGATGAGACTGATGAGCATTACGAAGATTTGAAGAAGATGGAGGAACAGCTCAAAACCTTCCGTACCATGGCTGGTAAACCATATAATTTGGTTAAGTTGCCTATGTCACGACCAATTTTTGATGAAGGCGAACGACTGCCTGCCACCTATGCAAATTATTTGATTATGAATGGTGCTGTTTTGGTGCCTACTTATAACCAGCCTGATCTTGATGCTGAGGCTATGAGATTGATAGGTGAGGCTCACGAGGGTAGAGAGGTTGTAGGCATCGATTGTAGAAGCATTATTAAGCAGCATGGTTCACTCCATTGTTGCACGATGCAATACCCAGCAGTAGTGAATAGTGAAAAGTGAAGATAAAATATGAAGGAGTTAAGAGTAGGTTTTTTGCAGCAGCATAATACTGCTGACACCAAGGACAATATTCTGAGATTAGGCGAGGGTATTGCCGATCTGGCAAAACGTGGTGCACAACTTATTGTACTGCAGGAGTTGCATAATACACTTTACTTCTGTCAGACGGAAGATGTGGATCTGTTCGATTTGGCCGAGACTATTCCTGGTCCATCTACCAAGTTTTACTGTGAGTTAGCAAAGAAACATGGCGTTGTTATCGTGGCTTCGTTGTTCGAGAAACGTGCGCCTGGTTTATACCATAATACAGCTGTTGTCATCGAGAGCAATGGTGAGATTGCTGGTAAGTACCGTAAGATGCATATTCCCGATGATCCTGCTTATTACGAGAAATTCTACTTTACGCCTGGTGATTTGGGATTCCATCCTATTCAAACATCGGTAGGCAAATTGGGCGTATTGGTTTGTTGGGATCAGTGGTACCCAGAGGCTGCCCGACTGATGGCAATGCAAGGTGCCGAGATGTTAATCTATCCCACAGCTATTGGCTATGCCGAGAACGATACTCCCGAAGAGCAGCAGCGCCAACGTATGGCTTGGCAGACGGTGATGCGTGGTCATGCAGTGGCTAATGGTCTCCCTGTTGTTGCTGTTAATCGCGTGGGATTCGAACCCGATCCTTCTGGTCAGACAGGTGGCATCCAGTTCTGGGGAACCTCGTTTGTGGCAGGTCCTCAGGGTGAGATTATCTATGAAGCTTCAACAGATGATGAAGAGAGCATCATCGTAGAGATGGATATGGATCGCTCAGAACAGGTGCGCCGTTGGTGGCCATTCCTTCGCGATCGTCGTATCGATGCCTACGGAGATATAACTAAGCGCTTCATCGACTAAAGGTAAAAAGGTAAAAAAGTAAAAAGGTAAAAGGATAAAAAATATAAGACAATGTCAAATCAGCTTAGATTTCAGGTTGTAGAAGAAGCTTTTAAGAAAAAAGCTGTAGAGGTGAAAATGCCAGCAGAGCGTCCCTCAGAGTATTTCGGCAAGTTTGTGTTCACTCGTGAGAAGATGTATAAGTATCTTCCTATCACAGTGTACAACAAACTGATTGATGTCATAGATAATGGCGCTCGTTTGGATCGTTCGATTGCCGACGAAGTAGCCGAAGGTATGAAAAAATGGGCACAGGAAATGGGGGCAACCCATTATACCCACTGGTTTCAGCCTTTGACAGAGGGCACTGCCGAGAAGCACGATGCTTTTGTAGAGCACGATGGCAAGGGTGGTATGGTCGAGAAGTTCAGTGGCAAACTGCTGGTTCAGCAGGAACCTGATGCTTCAAGTTTCCCTAATGGTGGTATCCGTAATACTTTCGAGGCTCGTGGCTATTCTGCTTGGGATCCTACATCACCCGTATTCATTATCGACGATACACTCTGTATCCCAACAATCTTTATTGCTTATACTGGCGAGGCACTCGACTATAAGGCACCATTGCTGCGTTCGCTCCATGCTGTTAATAAGGCAGCTACAGATGTATGTCAGTATTTCTATGACGATGTAACTAAGGTACAGGTAAACTTAGGTTGGGAGCAGGAGTACTTCCTGGTTGACGAGGGCTTGTATTCGGCCCGTCCCGACCTGATGCTCACTGGTCGCACTTTGATGGGGCACGAGAGTGCCAAGAATCAGCAGATGGACGACCACTATTTCGGAACCATTCCCGATCGCGTGCAGGCCTTTATGAAAGATTTGGAGATTCAGGCCTATGAGTTGGCAATCCCTTGCAAGACCCGCCATAACGAGGTGGCCCCCAACCAGTTTGAGTTGGCACCTATCTTCGAGGAGTGTAACTTGGCTGTCGATCACAACATGCTGTTGATGTCGCTGATGAAGAAGGTGGCACGCAAGCATGGCTTCCGCGTGTTACTGCACGAAAAGCCTTTCGACGGTATCAATGGTAGTGGTAAGCATAACAACTGGAGTCTTTCTACTGATAGCGGTGTACTGCTTCATGCCCCTGGTAAAACACCAGAGGAGAACCTTCGTTTTGTAACATTCATTGTCGAAACGTTGATGGCAGTTTATAAGCACAACGGATTACTTAAAGCTTCGATTGTAAGTGCTACTAACGCTCATCGTCTGGGTGGCAACGAGGCACCTCCTGCTATTATCAGTTCATTCCTGGGCAAACAGCTCACAGAGTTGCTCGATCATATCGAACTCTCTGATAAGGATGATCTCTTCAATATTAAGGGCAAGCAGGGTATGGAGATTGATATCCCACAGATTCCTGATCTGATTATCGATAATACCGACCGTAACCGCACGTCGCCATTTGCCTTTACAGGTAATCGCTTCGAGTTCCGTGCACCAGGTTCGTCGTCAAACTGTGCATCGGCTATGATTGCACTTAACTCGGCTGTTGCTGAGGCTTTGCAGAATTTTAAGCAGCGTGTGGACAAGCGTATTGCTAAAGGCGATAGCCGCCTCTCTGCAATTGTTGATATCCTGCGCGAGGATATTAAGACCTGCAAACCTATCCGTTTCGATGGTAATGGCTATAGCGACGAGTGGGTTAGCGAGGCTGCTAAGCGAGGCTTGGATGTAGAGAAATCGACACCGAAGATTATCGAGCACTATCTCGACAAGGACAGCGTGAAGATGTTTGAGTCGGTTAAGGTGATGAATCGTAAAGAGTTAGAGGCTCGTAACGAAGTGAAGTGGGAGACATATGTGAAGACTGTTCAGATTGAGGCTCGTGTGATGGGTGACCTGTCGATGAATCATATCATCCCAGTGAGCACACACTATCAGAGTCAGCTCATTAAGAATGTGCAAGGTATGAAGGATGTATTTGACAAGTCCGAGGCAGAGCGCTTGTCTGCTCGTAACATGAAACTGATTAAGGAGATTGCCGAGCGCACAGAGCGCATCGAGCAGTTGGTTGATGATCTGACCGAGGCTCGTCGTGTGGCTAACCGCATCTATAATATTCATGAGCGTGCTCTGAAATATCATGATACCGTATGTCCAACAATGGCTGCCATCCGTTATGAGATCGACCATCTTGAGATGATTGTTGAGGACGGTCTGTGGTCGCTGCCTAAATATCGTGAGTTGTTATTTATCAGATAAGTAAATCGCACAAAAATGAAGAAACTCTTAACTATATGGATGCTCATGGTTGCTGTTGTATCAGCCAAGGCCCAAATGATGGATCCAGTGCACTTCACCACTCAGATAAAGGATCTGAAGAATGGTGAGGCAGAACTGGTATTTAAGGCAACGATTGATGCTGGTTGGCATGTCTATTCTACCGGCTTGGGCAATGATGGTCCTATTTCGGCCACGTTCAATTCTGTAAAGATGGATGGCGCTCAGCCAGTTGGAAAATTGCAGGCTCGTGGTAAGGAAATCAAACAGCATGATAAACTCTTCGGGATGGAAGTGCGGTATTTTGAGAACGCAGTCACTTTTGTACAGAAGATTAAGTTTACCAAAGCCAAGTATGATATCGAGTGCTATGTGGAGTATGGCGCTTGTAATGATCAGGCTTGTCTGCCGCCATCAGAGGCATCACTGAAAGCCAGCGGAACTGCTAGCCAGTCTCAGGCTGAGGTCCTGCCTGAGCAGCAGCCGACATCGGCTGCTGATACAACTAGCCAAACTAGCACAACTAGCCCCACTAGTAATACTAGCCTGGCTAGAACTGATAGCCAGGCTAGCAGCTTGCTTTGGGCGCCAGTCATCTCTGAGCTTCAGACTTTTAATGGCAACTCAGCTCCTACCGAGAATATGGCCCTGTGGCTGATATTTATCGAGGGTTTATTAGGTGGTTTTATCGCCTTGTTCACACCTTGTGTATGGCCCATCATACCGATGACGGTGTCGTTCTTTCTTAAACGTAATAAGGATCGTGCCAAGGCTATCCGCGAGGCCACTACTTATGGTGCAAGCATCGTGGTTATCTATGTGCTGTTAGGTTTGGCAGTAACCTTGCTGTTTGGTGCAAGTGCGCTGAATGCTTTGGCCACCAATGCAGTATTCAACATTTTCTTCTGTTTGTTGTTGGTGGTATTTGCTGCTTCGTTCTTAGGAGCATTCGAAATCACCTTACCTGCATCATGGTCAACCAAGATTGACGAGAAATCTGAGAGTACCACTGGTTTGCTGAGCATTTTCCTGATGGCCTTTACTTTGGCTTTGGTGTCGTTCTCTTGTACAGGTCCTATCATTGGTTTCCTGCTGGTGGCTGTTTCAACTCAAGGCAGTATCGTGGCACCAACCGTTGGCATGTTGGGCTTTGCCATCGCTTTGGCCATTCCCTTCACCTTGTTTGCCATGTTCCCGTCGTTACTCAAGTCGGCTCCCAAGTCGGGTGGTTGGATGAATGCGATTAAGGTAACACTTGGTTTCATTGAATTAGCTTTTGCACTCAAGTTCCTGAGTGTGGCCGACTTGGCATACGGTTGGCATATTCTTGATCGTGAGGTGTTCTTGTCGTTGTGGATTGTAATCTTTGGTTTGCTGGGTGCTTATCTGCTGGGATGGCTCAAGTTCCCGCACGACGATGATAAGCATCGTACCAATGTGCCGCAGTTCTTCTTGGCTATGGCATCGTTGGCTTTTACCATTTATATGATTCCTGGTTTGTGGGGCGCACCTTTGAAAGCTATATCTGCTTTCGCTCCTCCGATGAGTACACAAGACTTTAATCTGCAGAAAACGGTGACCGAAGCCAAATACAAGGATTACGAACAGGGCATGGCTGCAGCCAAGGCTGAGCATAAGCCGGTTATCATCGACTTTACTGGATTTGGTTGTGTAAACTGCCGTAAGATGGAAGCTGCGGTGTGGAGTGATCCTCAGGTCGCTGATATCCTGAATAATAAGTATATCTTGATATCACTTTATGTAGATGATAAGACTCCATTGGCCGAACCTGTCGAGGTGGAGGAGAACGGACAGAAACGTACCTTGCGTACTGTGGGTGATAAGTGGAGTTATCTGCAGCGCGTCAAGTTCGGTGCTAATGCCCAACCGTTCTATGTGCTATTAAACGAAGAAGGCCACCCGCTAGCGGGCAGCCGTTCTTACGATGAGGATATTCAAGGTTATATTGAATTCTTGAATAAAGGTCTGAAATAAAAAATCCCCGCCAACCGGCGGGGATTTTTATTACTTGTTCTTCAGAGCAGCGATGCTTTCTTTCAGCGCTGCAATCTTCTCTTCTGAGTCACTCTGCTTCTTGCGCTCAAGTGCAACAACTGCTTCAGGGGCGTTAGCTACAAAGCGTTCGTTCGAGAGTTTCTTCTTGACACCTGCCAAGAAACCTTCGAGGTGCTGTAACTGAGCCTCCATCTTGGCAATCTCAGCTTCAACATCAATCATATCGCCTACAGGAACAGCAAACTCATCGGTACCTACCATGAAGGCAGATGCGGTGGCGTCCTTTTCTGCAACGACATTGATACTCTTCAGGTTGGCCATCTTGATGGTCACTGCATCAAACTCTGCATAGTTGTTCTTGCCAACCACCTGCAGGTCGAGCTGCTCTTTAGGTGCAATGTTCTTCTGGTTGCGAACCATTCGAACACCCGATACAATCTGCTTGACATTCTCAATCTGGGCTGCTAACTCTTCGTCGGCCTTAGTAGGAGCGTCGAGTTTCAGACTAACCTTCATGATGCTTTCGCCTTCCTGACGGTCGTACAAGTGCTGCCACAACTCCTCTGTGATGAATGGCATGAATGGGTGCAACATCTTCAGCAGAATCTCGAAGAACTCGAGTGTCTTATCATAAGTGGCTTTGTCGATGGGCTGAGGCTCGCCATTGATGTAAGCAGGCTTAATCATCTCGAGGTACCAGCTTGAGAACTCGTCCCAGAACAGTTTGTAAACTGCCATCAGGGCTTCGCTGATACGGTACTTCTTAAACAGATCCTCAACCTCGGCATTGGTCTGCTTCAGCTTAGCTTCGAACCACTTGGTGGCAATCTTGCCAGCTTCGGTCTGCTCGATATCAGCTACCTTCCAGCCTTTTACAAGTCTGAAGGCGTTCCAAATCTTATTATTAAAGTTACGTCCCTGCTCGCACAGTGCTTCGTCGAACAGAATATCGTTACCAGCAGGTGCTGAGAGCATCATACCCATACGTACACCATCGGCACCAAACTTCTCAATCAGTTCGATGGGATCAGGTGAGTTACCGAGTGACTTAGACATCTTGCGGCCCAGCTTATCGCGAACGATACCGGTAAAGTAAACGTTCTTGAAGGGGAAGGTGCCCATATACTCCTCACCAGCCATAATCATACGAGCAACCCAGAAGAAGATGATGTCTGGACCAGTAACCAAGTCGGCAGTGGGGTAGTAGTACTTAATCTCCTCGTTGCCAGGATTGTTGATACCATCGAACAGTGAGATGGGCCACAACCATGATGAGAACCAGGTATCGAGTGCATCCTCGTCCTGTTTCAAATCACTCAACTGCAGGTCGGCATTACCGCTTTCCTTACGAGCCAGTTCCAGTGCCTCTTCTGCTGTCTCGGCTACTACAAACTTCTCTTCGTCGTAATAGTAAGCTGGGATGCGATGTCCCCACCACAGCTGGCGTGAGATACACCAGTCCTGAATATTCTCCAACCAGTTCTTATAAGTATTCTTATACTTTGCAGGATAGAACTTCAGTTCATCGTTCATCACTGGTGGCAGGGCGATGTCGGCAAAGTGCTGCATCTTCAGGAACCACTGCAGTGAGAGGCGTGGTTCGATAGCAGTATCAGGATTACGCTCAGAGTAGCCTACCTTATTAATATAGTCCTCAATACGCTCCATCAGTCCGGCTTCCTGCAGGTCCTTGCTAATCTGCTTACGGCAGTCCATGCGGTCCATACCTACATAGAGTGGGCTCTGCTCAGAGATAGTGCCATCGGGATTAAAGATGTCGATAGTCTCCAAATTGTGAGTCTTACCCAGCATATAGTCGTTGGTATCGTGTGCAGGAGTTACTTTCAAACAACCGGTACCAAACTCAATATCAACGTAACGGTCCTCGATGACAGGAATCACACGACCCACCAGAGGTACAATCACCTTACGGCCCTTCAGCCACTGGTTCTTGGCATCCTTAGGGTTGATACACATCGCGGTATCGCCCATGATGGTTTCAGGGCGGGTAGTAGCAACCACAGCGTAATAACCCTTCTCATCCTTGTGGATGATGTTACCCTCGGCCTTCAAAGCCTCCTCGTTATCGAGAGTTGTCAGGCCATCTACATAATATTTTAGATGGAACAGATGGCTCTTCTCCTCTTTATAGATTACCTCCTCGGTAGAGAGGGCTGTCAGAGCTTTTGGGTCCCAGTTAACCATGCGGAGCCCGCGGTAGATAAGGCCCTTATTATAGAGGTCAACAAAAACTTTAATAACGCTCTTGCTGCGTGTCTCGTCCATGGTGAATGCGGTGCGGTCCCAGTCGCAGCTGGCACCCAGGCGGCGCAACTGCTTCAGAATGATGCCGCCGTGCTCGTCGGTCCAATCCCAAGCGTGCTTCAGGAACTGCTCACGGGTCAGATCGCGCTTCTTGATACCTTCGCTGGCGAGTTTCTTTACAACTTTAGCCTCGGTAGCGATAGAAGCATGGTCGGTACCTGGTACCCAACAAGCATTCTTTCCCTCCATGCGAGCACGACGCACCAGGATATCCTGGATGGTGTTGTTCAGCATGTGTCCCATGTGCAATACACCTGTTACATTGGGTGGCGGAATAACGATTGTGTAGGGTTGACGTCCGTCGGGTTTACTGGCAAAGAGCTTGTTGTCCAGCCAGTACTGATACCATTTCGATTCGACCTCTTTAGGGTCGTATTTGCTAGCTAATTCCATATATAATATTTTAATATTTTGCAAAAATCGCTGCAAAATTACTAAATTTTCAATTAATATTAGTACTTTTGCACGGAAAAAGATAGTTTTATGCATACAAAAGAAGAAAAAATGCAGGCTTTCGGTCGTTTTCTTGACGTTTTAGACGCGTTAAGAGCTAATTGTCCATGGGACAAAAAACAAACTAACGAGAGTCTCCGTCCCAATACCATCGAAGAGACGTATGAACTCTGCGATGCACTCATCAAGAATGATATTCCTGATATTTGTAAGGAGTTAGGCGATGTGCTGTTGCATATCTGTTTCTATGCCAAGATCGCCGAGGAAAAAGCGCAGTTTGATATGGCTGACGTATGTAATGCGCTTACTCGCAAGATGATAACCCGCCATCCGCATGTTTATCACCCCTCACAGATTGAGGCCGAGAACCCCAAACCGCTGCCATACGTTCCTGGTGATTCTAGCCAGTCAGGCCCAGCTAGTACTTCTAGCTCGGCTAGAGTATCTAGCGTAACTCAAGTTCTAGAAAACTGGGAACAGATTAAGTTAAAGGAAAAAGATGGTAATAAGTCGGTGTTGTCGGGGGTGCCCGATGCCCTGCCTTCGCTCATTAAAGCTTATCGCATTCAAGATAAGGCACGCAATGTTGGTTTCGACTGGGAAGATCGTCAGGATGTGTGGAAAAAAGTACATGAGGAGCTGGCTGAATTAGAGGTGGAACTGAATAAGGAAGATAAAGAAAAATCAACTGAGGAGTTGGGTGATTTCTTGTTCAGCGTGATTAATGCAGCCCGATTGTATAAACTCAATCCTGATAATGCCCTTGAAAAGACAAACCGAAAATTTATCAATCGGTTTAACTATATCGAGGCGCATAGCATCAAGATTGGTAAACCGCTTAAGGATATGACCTTAGGCGAGATGGATGCTCTTTGGAATGAAGCAAAAGAAAAGTTGAAATAATATGAAAAAGTTAGTTTTCCTGAGTGTAGCTATGGCAGCTATGATGATGTTGAGCTGTGGTGGTAACAGCCATCAGGCTGAGCGTGAAGAGGATACTGTAGATGTGAACGACTTGATTCGTGATCATACACTCTATGGTCTCTGTGGAGCAATTCCTTCAACTTCTCAATTGAAGGTGATAACCGATACTGGCGACACGCTGGCACTTGATATCACTCGAGCCATCGAAAATCGAAAGATGTTAGGCTCTATAAGAGTAGGCGATCGCTTGGCTGTGATGACTAATAAAAATCAGACAGAGGCTTCTGAGGTTATCAATATCAACTTGTTGTTGGGCGACTGGGTGATGCCCGATCCTTTGGATGGTAGCGATGAAATTGGTATCCGTATCAAAGAGGGTGGTGTGGCTGAATCGATTGAGATGACCAACATTATTTATCGTACTTGGCGTATCTTCAATGGCAAACTGGAAATTACGTCTATTCGCGAAGGTGGTGAACAGTCTGAGGAAACCAACAGCTTTGATATACTGAAACTTTCAGCAGATACGCTCGTATATAAGACCATTGGTAAGCCACAGGATGAGGAGGAAACCTTTGAGTATAGCCGTTGGCGAGAGAAACCAAAGCCTGATCTTCATGGCTTGAAACTGGAGGAACATCAGGATGAGTATATGAAGTTGTAACTTTTAATTTTTGTGATTTGGAACCATTTAAAGTTCATATATTAGGATGTGGAAGTGCTTTGCCTACACTTCGCCATAATGCTTCGTCGCAGGTGGTCGAGGTGCGAGAGAAGGTTTTGATGCTTGATTGTGCCGAAGGCACCCAGATGCAGTTACGAAAGTGCAGGGTACGTTTTAATAAACTCAGTCATGTGTTTATTACCCATCTGCATGGCGATCATTGTTTTGGACTGATTGGCATGATTTCAACGTTCGGTTTGTTAGGACGTACTGCCAAGCTGCATGTTCATGCTCCCAAGGAGCTTGGAGAGGAATTAGACCGACAACTTAAGTTCTATACCCACGACTTGGGCTACGAGGTGGTATTCTATCCAGTAGATACCATACAGCGCCAAGTGGTATATGAAGACCGCAGCATTACGGTCGAGAGTATTCCGTTGATACATCGTATGCCTTGTTGCGGTTATTTGATTAGCGAAAAACCGGCACAACCTCACATACGCCCTGAGATGCTGGAATGCTATGGTGTTCCACGTAGTCAGATTAATAACATTAAAGCAGGAGCTGATTGGACCACGCCTGATGGCGATGTGATTCCCAACGAGCGATTGGTAACGCCTGCTGATCCTGTTCGTAGCTATGCATATCTGTCGGATACACGCTATATTCCTGATCTTTGGCAGCAGGTGAAGGGTGTGAGCACACTTTATCACGAGAGTACTTATGGCGACGACCATTTGCCCCAGGCCGAGAAATACTGTCATTCCACAGCCCGACAGGCAGCGATGGTGGCTCGCGATGCGGGGGCTGGCAAACTGTTGTTAGGTCATTATAGTTCGCGATATGAGGATGAAACAGTGTTGCTGAATCAGGCCAAAGAAGTATTCGAGAATAGTTTTTTGACTAATGAAATGGCAGTTTTTGATGTGTAAAAAGGACGTAACGTTACTTTTTTTGCTTAAAATTTGTTTGTTTCGGAAGATTTGCCTATCTTTGCCCCGATTATAGATAAATTGCTTATGAGGAAATTTCTACTCATATCAACCATATTGTTCCTGCTGGCGGTCCCAGTTTTAGCTACTGGAATGCTGACGGACCCGGCTTCTTCGGCACAATTCGATGAACCATCGATAGCGGTCGAAGGTCGTACTGTAACTATAAGTGGTGCTCAAGGCGAGAAGCTTCAGGTAGTGTCGCTCACAGGTCGTTTAGTGGCAGAATATGAGATTGATGCCCCCGTTCAGCGTTTGGAACTAAATCTTTCTAAAGGGTGTTACGTATTAAAAGTAGGAAAAATAGTTCGCAAGGTATCCATCCGATAAGTTTCGGTTTGCTGAGTATCTGTTTGTTGCTGGTTTCCTGCTTTGGTCGTGGAAACCAAGAACTTTCAGAGGCAGAACGTTCCGCTTTTGGCGAATATGTTAATCAGTTGGATACTACGGTTACTGGTGCATGGTTTGATAGGATGGGGGTTTCAGCAGATGCTGATTCTGTGTTAGCCTATCTACGTCGTGAGGTGCCACGAAATGGTTTGGATACAGTGGCATTTTTTATACCTGAGATTGCCGAGGATTTAGAGATTGTGCATCAGCTGATGTTTGATTCTGTAGGTGTAAGTATCAATGAAGTACTGCCTCGTTTGGATGCTCATCTGTCAAAAGCCTATATCCGTTATACTACTGGTCAGCGTTATGGTTTTATGAAACCGCGTGTCTTTAACCGCATGGATCCCAAGGTGGGTAATCCCGATATTTTTGCCCGTGTGTTTGATTATGATCCTGCTTTGCCAGATACTACCGAGGCAGCCAAGAAAATGACTGAGAGCGATCGCTTGGATTATCTCATTTCTTCTGCCCCTGAAACATATATCTATAAGGCATTGCTGAATGAGATGGATAAGACTACCAGTGCCGAAAAGCGGCATCAGATTGCAGTTAATATGGAGCGTTGCCGCTGGAAGATAGAGCATCCAAAAGATTTAAAACGTCAGATATTGGTAAATATCCCAGCTCAGCAGCTTTGGGCGATAGGTACTGATAGCGTACTCGATATGCGTATCTGTTGTGGCGCTGTGCCCACCAAAACGCCTCTGCTGCATAGTGCCATCAGCTATCTGCAGGTGAATCCTGAGTGGGTGATTCCACAGAATATCGTAAAGACCGAAGTGGTGCATCATGCCGGTGATTCGGCTTATTTTGCCCGTAATCACTATTTTATTATCGATAAGGAGTCTGGTGATACATTAAATGTAACTAAAGTGGATGCTAACTCGTTGCTTTCTGGCAAACTGCGCGTCAGTCAGAAGGGTGGTGTGGGTAACTCTCTGGGGCGTATCGTATTCCGTTTTCCCAATGATTTCTCGATTTATTTGCACGATACCAATAACCGCAGTGCTTTCCAGCGCGATCGTCGCACTCTGTCGCATGGTTGTGTCCGTGTGCAGAAGCCTTTTGAGCTGGCTTGCTTCCTGTTGTCTGATGTGGATGAATGGACACGTGAGAGTCTTCGTATCTCCATGGATATTCCGCCGGTATCCGATCGTGGTCGTGAGTGGCTGCACAAGCATGCCGATGCGCCGCATCCGTATCGCCTGATATCCTATCATGCCGTTAAACCTCATGTGCCGTTATACATATTATATTATACCACCTTCCCGAATCCTAAGACTGGTGCCATCGATTACTGGCCCGACTTGTATGGATTTGATAAGGTTATCAGTAAAGAATTAAAATGGATAAGCGAAGGGAGTTCGAGTCGATAGTTCGCGAATATAGCGAGCAGCTGTACTGGCAGATACGTCGCATCGTGCTTACCCACGACGATGCCAACGATGTGCTTCAGAATACTTTTCTGAAAGCATGGAATGGCTTTGATAATTTTCATGGCGAATCGAAGGTTTCTACCTGGCTGTCGCGAATTGCCATCAACGAGAGTCTCGACTTTTTGCGTCGCAATAAGCATCAGGGTTCTGCTTCTTCCGATGATCTCTCGGTTGCTAACTCACTTTTGGCCGATGAGTATTTCGATGGCAGCGAGACCGAGGCGATGTTGCAGCAGGCGGTGGCTCAACTGCCCGATGTGCAACGAACTGTTTTTCAATTACGATACTTCGAGGAGATGAAATACAGTGATATCAGTGAGCTACTCGATACGTCGGAGGGAGCATTAAAAGCGTCTTATCATATTGCTGTGAAAAAGATTACAGAATTTTTTAAGTCGCGCGATTAAACTTTTTGAATATCAATACGTCATATATACGATGAACGAAGAAATGTACATACAGGAGAAGGTTGGAAAGCAGAATCCGTTCCGCGTTCCAGAGGGTTATTTTGATAACTTAACTGCCCAGGTGATGCAGAATCTGCCTGAGCAGCCTAAGCGTCGTACTAAGTCGGTATTTATGCGTCCTGTTTTCTATGCAGCAGCCAGCGTGTGTGCTTTGTTGGTAGCTGGGGCTACATGGATGTGGCAGCCTGCTGCAGATGGAACTACAACAGATACCGTTCAGGCTCAGGCTGTTGCTCAGCCTCAGCAGCAGGAGATGAATAGTGAGTATGTTGAGGATGCTGTTGACTACATGATGCTTGATAATCACGAAATCTATGCTTACTTGGCTGAAAATTAAAAGTTATTTAAAGATGAAAAAACTACTAGTTTCTACTGTTTTAATGTTAATGGTTGTTCTTGGTGCACAGGCTGAGGAACAACAGAAGTTCTCGCCAGAGAAGTTTCAGGCCGATTTAGAGCAGTATATCACTACCGAAGCAGGTCTTACCAACGATGAGGCCGCTAAGTTCTTCCCGTTGTATCGTGAGATGCAGAAGAAGCAGCGTGTTGTCTATAACAAAATACACGAACTCTTTAAGTTGCCGCATGATGAAGCATCGTGCAAACGTGCCATTCAGCGACGCGACCAGTTAGAGATAGAGTTGAAGCAGATTGCGCAGACTTATCATAATAAATTCCTGCGTGTTATTCCGGCTTCAAAGGTGATAGGTACGATTATTGCCGAGGATAAGTTCCATCGTCGTGCTTTCCGCAATTTTGGTCAGCATAACCGTGCCCCTAAGAAATAATCTTAGCACAGTATTTGTTGATTTCGCATGTTTCACAGTGAGGTTTCCTCGCTGTGCAAACATATCGTCCGTGTAGTAAAAGCCAGTGATGCGCATTGGGTATATCCTCTTCTGGGATATACTTGGTGAGTGCCATCTCAACCTTGTATGGTGTATTATCGCTTTTACTAACAAGTCCCAGTCGGTGAGCCACACGATAAACATGAGTATCAACAGCCAAGGTAGCCTTGCCAAAAGCTACACTCTGAATGACATTCGCTGTTTTTCGACCAACCCCTGGCAGTGTTAGCAGTTCATCCAGCGTGCTTGGAACCTCGCCATTAAACTTCTCCATCAGCACACGAGCCATTTCTACCAAGTGTTTAGCTTTGGCGTTGGGATATGATACACTCCTGATCCATTCAAAGATGTCTTCTTCTTCAGCCTTTGCCATCGACTGCGCGTCGGGGTAATGAGCAAACAAATCAGGTGTTACCTGGTTGATTCGTTTATCCGTACACTGAGCACTCAGTACTACTGCCACTAACAACTGGAATGTACTACCGAAATCCAATTCGGTAGTTACCATGGGCATCTTCTCTCTAAAATGCCCAAGAATCAGGTCGTATCTTTCTTTCTTTTTCATCTTACAGATAGATAATTACAAAGAATGAGGCTATCCAACCCAGGATACAGAATTGCACGAAATGGTCCTTTACCAAAGATTTGGTAGGACTGCCACTCAATCCGAACACAATCATATTCTGCAGATAGCGTAGTAAACCAGCTAATACCCAGCCCGACGTGAGGTAAACATAACGGGTGCCTAAGCGATGAATCACCTCTGGCGACATGGTGTACATAATGTAGCACACCAATGTTACCGAAGCTATGATAGCAGTTGCCTCATTGATAAAAGTCTTATTATAGCCAGTAATCGAGATACGGGGTTTGGTCCCCGTCTGTTCGTAGATACGATAGTCATCATTACGCTTGGTAAATGCCAAGAATAGCGTTACCAGGAAGGTCATCAGTACCAGCCAGTGCGAAATGTAGATATCCGTTGCGATACCTCCAACTAATACGCGCATCACAAAACCTATGGCTATAATCGATACGTCGAGGATAGCAAACTGCTTCAACTTCAGGCAATAGCCGATATTCATCAGCCAATAACCAATAATGATGGCATAGAGGTAAGGCGTATTAAGACTCTCTGCCAATGGCAGAATGGCTAATGCACCAATGGTACATAGTAGCATCATCACATAGCCTCCCATCACAGAAACTTTGCCTGAAGCAATGGGGCGGTGACATTTCTTTGGGTGCTGACGATCAGCCTCTACATCCTTCAGATCATTGAAGCAATAGATAGAGCTTGAAATCAAACAGAACGAAGCAAACACCACCAATGTAGGCCAAAAGAATTCCGGCTTCAGCAGGTTGGTACTGAAGAAAATGGGCGCAAATACAAACACGTTTTTGAGCCACTGCAATGGGCGTATCAGTCGTATATAATGTATCATTGCTGCAAAGGTACAATTATGTGAGCAAAATTCCAAATAAATCGATGTCTTTTTTTACCACAGGTAATCTTCTTTCCAATCGTCGTAGCGGAT
Source organism: Xylanibacter ruminicola (assembly GCA_015060625.1). Classification (GTDB taxonomy): domain Bacteria; phylum Bacteroidota; class Bacteroidia; order Bacteroidales; family Bacteroidaceae; genus Prevotella; species Prevotella ruminicola_D. Next base: position 111,216 of record SUYC01000007.1, read on the forward strand.
TTCTCCATCCCAACCTTCTTCGTGGAAGATACGGGCAATGTGCTGTTGGTCTTTTGGAGGAATGGGACGTGTGCCGTTGCGATACTCGTAGAAACGCTTACGCGAAAAGAGTGCGATGAGGCGTTTCTTAACAATACGTGCAATAGGATAGGGAATGTCATCAAAAATGTGCTTAATGCCGATGGCGTAGGTAACAATCTCATCCTTTTGATACAAGGTGCATTGCAGTGAGTTCACGTTTGGGTAGTAAGGATTAACACTGGTAACTACATGGAAGTCGCTACCATAGTATTGACCTGTTAGCCAGTGCAGACAGGTCTGGTGTAGTGGACACTCGTGTATAAAACACGGTAAGTTATGTGCGGCTTGCGCACGGAGGCATTCTTCTTTATTCATATAGTATGGTTGTTTTGTTGGTGCAAAGTTACAAATTTTCTGTGAAATATCCAAATTTTAATGTCATAATGTCATTTCTGAAATAACTTATTGATATTTAGTGATTTATAAATGATGACATTATATGAAATTAATTATTTTAACATCATATAGGGTAGTTTAATAGCTGTCGAAATACACGGAACATAGTGTTTCATACGTAGAAACACAGTGTTTCCTTAGGCGAAACACTATGTTCCTTTCGATGAAACATGTTGAAACACTTACCTCTTGGAGTGTAATATGACATTATACTTAATAATATGATATCATAATGTCATGATTTAAATATCTGTTAATTAGTCTTTTATAATAAATATGACGTTATGATATCAATTTTGCTATATTTTTCTTTGATATCTAAATCTTTTTTATTATCTTTGCATCCGGAATTAATCATCAATAACAATATGACAAAGATAACCCTTATAAAAAACTATCGCCAGACCGAAACACTGCGTGTGCTTGAACTGACTGATATCGTAGAAATGATTGGCGGTAATGAATATCGCCAGGTGGTAGATGAACTGCGCCGACTCTATCCTGTGTTCGACTTGACTCGCCAAGCAGATGGCTCGGTGAGTGGTGCAGATATGACCATTGCCAAACTACCGCGTATCTGTTTTGCATCAGAAATGGAGAACCGTAACCACCAACGTTTAACCTTGGGTTATACTGGCTTGGTGCTGTTGGAGGTGAATAACCTAACAGGTTATGATGAGGCTGATGCCATCCGTACTGGTGCTGGCGAAGTGCCTCAAACACTGATGGCATTTGTGGGCGCTTCTGGGCGTAGCGTAAAAATCATTTGTAAGGGTGAATTGTTTCCCAGTGATCGCATCAAAGATACCAATAATCCGTTGCCAACGGAGCCCAATGAGATAGCCGATTTTCATGAGAATCTGTATGAAAGAGCCCGTCTGGCTTATAATGCCCAATTGGGTGTAACTGTCGAAAAGCTGGAACCACGTTTGGATCGTACTTGTTATATAAGTACAGATGCCAAGGCGGTGTTCAATCCAATGGCCATCCCCTTTTATGCCCGTGCCGAAAAACCCAACCAGACACTGTCGTTGGTTCGCACATCAACACTCGAAAAGGCTGATGAGCTGTCGGGACAGAGTCGTTATTTTACTATGTGCCACATCTTTGAATTCAATCTGAGTAAGGCTTACGATGAATGCGAAGGACTGGAAGGCGAGGACCTGGAGCATGAGTTGCTGACGCGACTGGCCATTCACTGCCTGGAAACGGGTATCCCGATGGCCATTGCCAAACGTATGGCACGCTATCGAGCTTATGCTATTGGTGATGACGACCTGCTAATAAATAAGGTGTTCGATAATGTGTATCGACCTCAGGTGGTTAAGCGCTATCAGGAGCGTAATGGTTATAAACCCGAAAAGAATATTCCCCAGGAAACGCTGTTAACGATGAAAATCGACCTTTTCCTGAACGAGAACTACGAGATTCGTAAGAATGTGATGCGTGGTGTGGCTGAGTTCAGAGAGCGTACCGGTATAGGATTTGCATTCCGTGATTTGACCGAGGAGGCGCGCAATTCAATCACTATGAGAGCGTTGCGCCAAGGCATTAAGTGTTGGGATAAGGATATCCGTCGCTATGTGAATTCGGATGATATCGAGCTTTATGACCCTATGAACGAGTATCTGGATGGTCTGCCCAAATGGGATGGAAAGGATAGGGTAGAGGGTGTGGCAAAGCGTATTCCTACTAGTTACGAAGAGTGGCCTGAGTTGTTCCATCTGTGGATGCGATCGATGGTGGCCATGTGGATGGGCAAGGGGCAATTGACGGGTAACTCGTTGGTGCCATTGTTGATTGGTCGCCAGGGTTGCGGTAAGTCGTCTTTCTGCCGCATCCTGTTGCCCCAACATTTGCGCGATTACTATAATGATCGCATCAACTTTAAGAACGAGACCGATTTGAACTTAGGTCTGACATCGTTTGGCTTGATTAATCTCGATGAGTTTGATAAGATTACCCAACGCCAGCAGATTGTGCTGAAATACCTTGTTTCTACAGCCGATTTAAAGTATCGTCCACCATACGGCAAGGCCTATTCGGAGCATCGCCGTTTTGCCTCGTTCATTGGTACAACTAACGAGATGATGCCGCTGACCGATCCCAGTGGAGCCCGACGTTTTATCTGTGTGATGGTTGAGGGTGATGTCGACTTTAAGACATCCGTGGATTATCCTCAACTTTACGCCCAGCTGTTGTACGAAATACACAACGGCGAGCGTTATTGGCCAACTCGCGAACAGGAGCAGCAGTTGATACAGCGAAACCTTAGTTATCAGCAGCTTAGCGGTCTGGGTGAGATGGTGATGGCTGTGCTACAGCGTCCGGCTGACGACGATCCAAATGCCAAGTGGATGTCGCTTAAGGAAATCTCAGTTCTCTTGAAACAATCATTCAAAGGTTACAAGGAAGAGAGTAGCATCTTCCGTAAGATAGGTGCCTTCCTGAACCGCCCCGAGTATCGCTTCAAAAGTCAGCATAAAATGACAGGCACTTTCTACTGGGTAAAATTGCGCGAGTAAATGTGTTATAATAGTTAATAAGGGTTAATTAATTATTGTTTGTAGTAATATTCTTCTCGTTGAACCGGATTATTTTGTATATTTGCCGAAAATAAACAATTAAATCGATTAATATTTTGACGCTTATGAAGAAGTTATTTACAATTGCAGTATTAGGATTAATAATATCCAGCTGTACAAAGGGTTTTGATGCGCCGGAGCCAACGCCAGATCCAACCCCAGATCCAACGCCAACCAACAACAAGGCTACTCAGGAAGAGATTAATGCCAATGTTGCTAAAGTATTTGGAACAACCTTCAGTTCTGATCAGGATTGGAGTTCTACAACCAAGTATACAGTTACAATCACTGCAGATGCTCCAATGAGCGACATCGCTAAAGTTCAGATTCTGACAGAGGCTCCTTATTTTAACGAGGATGCCCGTGTGTTGAATGAGGCTACAACTAGTAAAGGCCAATCTGTATCTCTGACATACGATTGCCCAGCAGAGTATACCGAATTGGTAGCAGCATGTGTTGACAGCAAGGGAATCTACTATGTAGCAGGTTTCAAGGCTGGTGATGCTCAAGTTAATTTCCAGAAGGCTGCCCAGGCCCGCACAAGAGCTGCTTATGATCTTCCTGCTTTCCCAGCTATAAGCGGCTTGAAGATGAAATACAGAAATTCAGCTCTCTCATATAATGCTATCCGTGCTCAAAAGGCTGGACAGGATGGTGAAGATGCCAGCATTAATCCTTGGCTGAACAGCAATTGGAACAATGAGCGCATCTGGATGTTTAATAATGAAGGTGGTAATGATACTTGGAAAGTTGAAAGACAGACCATTTTCCGTGAGGTTACAATAACCGATGCGGAGAAGCAAGGGTTGGAGACGATCTTGAAAGATGTTGGTGGAAAGAGTGGACGTGATAATACTCATAAACAGGTTAATTTGGAGACCATTCGCAATTCTCCGTTATATCAGCTGACAAAGAACTATTTGGTTGCCGACGGAAAGGCTCCAATCACATTATCGCCAGTTCAGATACAAACTACTGATTATTCAAGCGTTGCCTTGTATTATTATTATTTTAATCCAAGCGAATTGGAGGGCAAGTCAGAGGAACAGCAACTTACTTTCCTGAAGAGCCTGCCTAAGTTTAAATGTGTTGATGGTAAGCAGACTAAGGAAGCTAGCGGCACCGCTAGTGGTAATGGTGAATTCTTTAAGGTTCATGAATATGTTCTGCCTTATTTCGGTGATGTGACGAGTAGTCCTACTACTGATCTTGAAGTGCAGGGCTTCACAATTCCTGCAGGCTATTATATAGGCTTTATGCTAAGAAAGAATAAGAACGACTATAAAGATACTTATATGCCAAATAACGATATTACTGGCTATAACGGAACAAACTATGCTAATAAGTCATATGCTAAAATTGAAAATGGCGAGGTATATGCTGATGGTCGTTTGAACGAGCAGATTAATCAGTATCCGAAGTTTAACGAGGCTGTAGATAAAGGTATGTTGCTGAATGACCCTCGTGCTGCCATCTTTGGTGCAAACCAAAAAGCATATATGATGTTTGAAGACGGAAGTGATGTTAATTTCGTAGATATGATTGTTGAAATTAATGGTGGCGTGAATATGGTTGATGTTGCCCAGGAAATTAACAACAACGTATACACTTTCTGCTTTGAGGACCGACAGCTTGGCGACTATGATATGAATGATGTTGTAATCAAAGCAAAGCGTTTAAATATCACCCAGGTTGAGTACTCTGTAGTTGCTTGTGGTGCTTACGATGAGCTCTATCTTCGTAATATTGATGGAAAAACATTGAATGGGAACACGGAAATACACGCTCTGTTTGGTGAAAACAACCTCTCAACGTTCATCAACACTCAAAGCAAGAACTATAATCCTGTATCAGAAGTGATTACCGTCGATCCTTCATTTAGTTTCACAGACTTCTCTAAGCAGGTATACATCTATAACAAGACACAGAATAAAGATGTAAAGATGTCGCAGAAGGGGCAGGATCCTCATGGTATCATGATTCCTTGTGATTTTGCTTATCCCGTGGAGCGAACATGTATAAAGGATGCCTATAAGCAGTTTAATAACTGGGGCGAGAATCCTGTAAGCTCTACTAATTGGTATCTGTCTCCAGAGGATGGTAAAGTGATGAGTGTATCTGTAAAATAACTATAATTCTTTATATCATAAGAGGCGTGTGCAATCAGTTGCACGCGCTTCTTATGATATAATAAAAGTTAAATTTCTTAGATCTGTAGTTTTTTTTATCCTTGTTTAGGATTTAAATTTGTAACTTTGCCAAAAATTAAGCAATATAATCAATTAAATATTTGACATTTATGAAAAAGTTACTTTCATTAGCAGTTTTCGGATTAGTATTATCCGGCTGTGTAAAGGGGATTGATGGTACTGAGCCGGAACCAACACCTACCCCAACAAACAATAAGGCAACTCAAGAAGAGATTGATGCCAACGTTGCTAATGTGTTTGGAACCACCTTCAGTCCTAATCAGGATTGGAGTTCTACAACCAAGTATACAATATCAGTTGTGGCAGATGCGCCAATGAGTGATATTGCAAAGGTTCAGATTCTGACAGAGGCTCCTTATTTTAACGAGGATGCCCATGTATTGAATGAGGCTACAATCAGTAAAGGACAATCTCTATCATTAACATATGATTGCCCTGCAGAATACACCGAACTCGTAGCTGCTTGCGTTGACAGTAAGGGTGTGTACTATGTTGCAGGTTTTAAGGCTGGTGATAGCCAGGTAAATTTCCAGAAAGTAGCTCAGGCTCGTACAAGAGCAGAATACACTTTGCCTGACCTCCCCGCTGTTAGTGGACTGAAGATGAAGTACAAGAATTCACATCTCTCGTTTAATGCTATCCGTGCTCAAAAGGCTAATCAAGGTGAGGGGGGCAATATAGCCCCATGGAAGAACAGTAATTGGGATAATGAGCGCCTCTGGATGCTAAGCAATGCAGGTGGTAATAGTACTTGGAAAGTGGCTAAGCAGACTATTTATCGTACTGTTACAATGACAGAAGATGAAAAGACTGGTTTGGAGACTATTTTGGCAGCTGTTGGTGGAAAGAATGGACGTGATAAACATTATAAAGAAGTAAATTTGGACACTATCCGTAATTCTCCTGTGTATGCGCTAACTAAGAACTATCTGGTTGCTGACGGAAAAGCACCTATAACAGTATCGCCCGTTCAGATGCAATCTTCTGATTATAAATACAATAATTTGTATTATTATTACTTTAATCCAAGCAAATTGGAGGGCATGTCGAAAGATGAGCAGGTTACTTTCTTAAAAAATCTTCCAAAATTCAAATGTGTAGATTGTAAACAGACAAAGGATGCTAGCGGTACAACTGCTTCAGACAAGAATGGTGATTATTTTAAGGTTCACGAATATGTTCTGCCTTATTTCGGTGATGTGACGAGTAGCACTACTAGTGATGTTACAGTGCAGAGCTTCACTATTCCTGCTGGCTATTATGTTGGCTTTATGCTGAGAAAGAGTCAAGATAAATACTTAGACTCCTACACTACAGATAACGATATTTATAATGGAACAAATTATACTCAAAATTCTTATAGTTTAACTAATTATGGTGAGGTATATGCTGATGGTCGTCTAAATGTACAGATTAATCAGTATCCGGACTTCAAAAGTGCTAAAGGTAAAGGTATGAAGTCAGATGATCCTCGTGCAGCCATCTTTGGTGCTAACCAAAAAGCATATATCATGTTCGAAGATGGTGTGGATGTAAATTTCGTAGATATGATTGTTGAGGTTCAGGGTGGCTTAAATGAAGTAGATGCTGCGCAGCAGATTAATAATAATGTATATACCTTCTGCTTTGAGGACCGTAACCTGGGTGACTACGATATGAACGACGTAGTAATCAAGGCCGAGCGTTTGAATATCTCGCAGGTTAAGTACACAGTAGTTGCCTGTGGTGCATACGATGAGCTCTATCTGCGAAATATCAATGGTAATACTTTGAATGAAACGAAAGAGATTCACTCTCTATTTGGTGTAACCAATCTCTCGACATTTATCAATACCCAGAGCAAGAACTACGAGCCTGTTTCAGAAGTAATTACAGTTGATCCGTCATTCAGCTTCACAGATTTCTCAAAACAAATTTACATCTTCAATAAAACACAGAATTACGATGTAAAGATGTCACAAAAGGGCGAGGATCCCCATGGTATCATGATTCCTAGTGATTTTGCATATCCTGTGGAGAAAACATGTATTAAGAATGCCTATACCCAGTTTAATACTTGGGGCGAGAATCCTGTAACTTCTACTGATTGGTATCTGTCACCAGTTGAAGGTAAGGTAATGAATGCCTTTGAAAAGTAAATATTCTTTATTCAAATATGTAAAGTCGTGTAAAGTTAGTGCTTTACACGACTTTTTAAGATATGAGCTATAATCTCTTGGGCGATAGCTGAGTCAAGTACTGCATAACCTTTGTCATTCAAGTGCATTTGATCGTCATTGTATAGCTCTTTTAAGTCGTTTTCGTAACTTTTGTTCCATGATTTGTATCTAATTACAGTAACTTTATCTTGATATCCTTTAGCTTGAATAAGTTCATCAAGAGCATCTCTGAACTGTTGTTTACAATCCAAATCAGTGTCATTTATGAACATAGAAATCTGCCTTAACAGTTTCTTATCAGTCTTTTGATTCTTATATGTTTTTATGATATTGTAGTCAGGAATTTCCAAGATTATTGGATGAATATAGTTGGCAAGCATGAATTGTATGATACAGTCCATACTCTTCTGATAGTAGGATATACTCATCTTTTTATAGGTATCGTTTATTCCAGCAGAGATGAAACAGTAATCATACCCTTGTTGTATGAAATGCTTAAGGCTGTCCATCTCGAATAAGGCATGGTAGATCTCTTTACTTGTTAATCCTCCAATTCCGTATGAACTTACGATTGCGGGGCGTTGCAATTTATTTTCAAGTAACTCTTTAATCTTACATTGATGAAACTGATGTCCAAATGCCCAACTATCACCGATGTAGGCAATTCGGATTGTATCATCGTGATGTTGGATAGTCTGATAAGTGGAGTGCATTTGGGCCGGTGTATAGTATGAATGTAGTTTTGCACCCAACATGATACATATGGCAATAAATACAATAAGCGATATGATTAGTTTGTATTTCATCGGTTACCTGATAATATGTTCTTGACTTTTGGGAAATATCGGTTGAGAATCTGATATATTGAAAGGCTTAATAATGTTGAAATAACGACGCATGCAATGTACAATATGATGTGTATGATGTCAGATGCGTCTGAGAAATGGGCTACACAGAACTTTCGTAAAACGACCACGATAGGGTAATGTACGCAGAAAACAATGAATGCTGCATTTGGAAGCCATTTGCTTGTATATTCATGTCGTACACACCAATCTCCCAACAATAATAATGCCGGAATGTTGAATATCAGCGATATGCGGTGAATCTGGAGATTGGCAGGCGTGCCGATATAAACATGAGAGAGAATGTCGCCTATCGCAAATATTACGAATAAAGATAAAACCACCCCTTTCTTTCTGTCAATTAACTCTAAAGGATTCATGTCCAGGATTGAAAAATATGCTCCAAGGCTAAAGAATAATACGGTTTGTGGTATAAAAGCATTATTAGGAGTTGTCATCCACCAAAAAGTAACAAAGATTAGAAATACTTCTCTAACGTACCTTATTATATAATAAAGCAATGGAGAGATAATCGACATGATAATTAGATTTCGAATATACCATAATGGGCAGAGTAGAGGTACAAAGTTGCCATCGTCGTATGAACCTCTATCCCAGAATAGGCGCAGATAGTCAATGAAAGAATAGTCAACCATACTATTTCCATTAATGTCTTGTGGATAACCTAAGATATATGCAAACAAATATAAAAGTAGTATTAGTAGATTCCATAGTATATATGGAATGAATAGAGTATGAAATCTGGAATGTAGTTTCCCAAAATAACTTTTCTTGCTCAAGAAGAACAAATAGCCAGAGATGAAGAAGAAACATGGAACACCTGTTTCACCCAACCAAAGTGTGAAAGGATAAACCGCCTTGAAGTATAACTCATGTTCGCCCTCCATTCGTTGTACAGAATAGCAATGGAGCATGATGATAAGAAATATGAGTGGAAATCGCAACCACGTTATTATAGCAGGTAAACAATTTGCATTGCTTGTAATATGAGTTTTGGGGATAAACAGTGAATCATTTATTTCTTTCATGTTTGCAAAGGTACATTATTTTTTTTATAATTCTAAATTATATATATTTTTTTTATAATTATATAACTGAATTGTAACAGCTCATCACTCGCTCTTTGTGGAATGCGTAGTACCTACTATACAACTTTTAGTTAATAAAGTGTAAATAGAATAGTGTAACCTATCAAGTAATTAATTAAAGTGCTATATTTGCATTATTAAATGAATAGGTTATAGTAATGACAAATGCTACACGCGATACAAGGTTACCCATGAAATAGGGCTGAATATGCAGATTGTAGTAAAGTAGATTCTATTCCAGGTTAAGGATGGCCAATTTTGTCGTATGTTGAAAGATCGTTATTGTTAATAATCATGAATTAATTTGAAGCATAATGTTTTTACAAAAGAAGAGAGAACTTAAAATTATATATTTATTATCACTTATATTCTGTATTTGTCTTTATACTAGATATGGAAGACAATGGGGATATGATACCATTAGTTATATAAGAGCATGGGATAATATATCTAACCTCCAATTAGATTTATGGAGGACTCCAATATATCCAATTTTCATTGGAATCACAAAGATTGTATTTGGAGCCCACTATTTAATAGCTGGAGTAATAATACAACACATTGTCTTCATCATATCGATAGGTTATTTTTACATTCTTTCTTGTAATACTATAAAAAACAATAGAATTTCTTGGTGGCTTACGGCTATTTATGCATTATATCCCTGTATACCAACATGGAACTGTTTTATCCAAACCGAAGCATTTGCCATATATAGCATGGTGTTTTTGCTGTATTTTACAATAGAAGTATACAAAGAAAGCAACATGAAAAATTCTTTGCTTTTTTTATTTTGGCTGTTGTTTCACATATTCCTTCGCCCATCTCAAGTATTTCTTCTTCCTGTATTTGGAGTTGGTTTTACGTTATTATATATCAAAAGCCGTAATAAAACCAATGCTATCAGAACTCTTACGTGTATAAGTATAGCATGCATTAGTATGCTATTCTATATTTATAGTTTTTACAATTCATTTGGGGTATTTACGCCCTGCGGAATAGGTGTACTTAATAAATATTGTATGCTAAGAAAAGATTCGGTTATAAATGAAGTAACAATACAGAATAGCAGCTTTAGAAAATATATAATCGAAAAAAATGATTTATATAAAGGAACCCAGACTCCTATAGATTCAGTAGATTTATATAAAGAGGCAGAATATGGTATAGAAACTTTTGGGCTCAGATTAGTCTCTGAGGAATTGTCTCATTCCCCAGACAGGACAATTGGTTATTCTCTGAATAGTTTGATTTTAAGAATTCAAAAAGCATCTAATGATAGCTTTTTGTACACATACCTGCAAAAATGGACGAAATTGTCAATTATTACTGATGTAATAGGTGTTCGATTGAACGCTATATTTTGGGTATTGTTCATATTTATTTTGCTATTGTTGAGATATATTTGGCGATATAAATGTATTCCTTGGTTTACATTTACATTGCTATTAATAGCGGGAAGTCAACTAATAATAACAATTGTAGCCTGTCAGGATGAATGGGGAAGGTTAATTATGCCAGCTATTTCTGTTTACTTAATTATTATCGGATTACTTTGCTCAATGTTGCAATTTAAGACAATAGAATGTCCACTATTAGAATAGAATGCAAAACGGTCGACATACTGCTGCTTTGTATAATATAATACTGTTTTTTAATACATTTTAATATACACTGTTGAGCAGAATTTTATTTAAATCAAGTTTTATTCGAAGAAAAATGCCTACCTTTGCAACCGTTATCTCACGCCGAGCTGATTTCGCAAGAGTTCGGAGCGACTATAAGGAGGAACACTACAGTTTGAGATGCGTAGCTGACGCTTTGTTTTTGGCCGTTTTGAAACTATATATACCAACGGAGTGAGACGACTCTGTCTCGTTCTCATACTATGTCTGTGGAATACTTCAAACGATAAACAAGCAGAGGCTAGATACCCCGTTTTTCATTTGTAGTAACGGTTTTTCAATTTAACCAGTCCGATTTTGGGTGTTAGACGGGCATAGAATTTACATTAAACGCGATGCGAGCAGACTTGGGACAAAGAGTTGCATTTATTGATGTTGCAAAAACAATTTGCATAATGCTTATGGTCATCGGACATTGGACAAAAGATGATACCGTCTTTACATACATCTATTCATTCCACATGCCAGCACTGTTTGTCATATCAGGCTTTCTTTACAGACCCCACTCATGGAGAATGACACTCATGGCCTTCGCGTTTCCATATTTCTTCTTTTCTATGATTAGCCTCGTAGTCAAGTTGTTTTTGGGTGAATTGCAAATTGTAGAATTGGCAGATCCTCGTTTTGTATTTCGTATTATTCATTATAGATATGGTTTAGAGGCAGGACTGTTTACTGGCGACTGGTTCTTATGGGCTCTTATCGGGCTCAGATTCATGTTTGGTGATATATCCTGGCTTCATTATACAAGAAAATTTTACTTGTATTTGGCTATAGTTGCAACAGTCTATATGACATTTGAAAAACACCTTATTAGCATAGATTCTTTGTTTCGAGGTTATTATATAGGTAGACTTGTCCCCTGTCTTCCTTTCTTTTGCTTGGGATTATTCCTAAGAAAAATGGATTGGAAACCATGTCAAGTCCCAAGAATTTGTATTGTAATGATGTTTGTGTCTTTTTTGTTGATACCAACTTTTAATCACGCATTGGGAATTTATGATAATAGTTATGGATACTCATATCTTTTGTATGCGGCAAATGCTATGCTTGTGTCAGTATTTGTTTTTGTGATTTCTGACATGGTTCCAACATCTAAATATATTATTACATTCTCAAAAGGAACATTGGTTATACTAGGGCTTCATAGTCCTTTGTTGCATATTCTGGATCGCATACTTCCTAGCGATATCAATATTCTCTCTCCTTTTATCACCATGTTGTTATGCTATTATGCTATATTAGTCTGTGAGAGATACTTCCCTATGCTTTTAGGAAAAGTCAGGAAATGACTGTTTAATAAAAAATGACATTGATATTTGTGGTTCACATTTAGTAAATTAACAAGTTGTTTCTCTTAGAAAATGCCGTATCAATTCTTAAGATAGTAAAAGAATTGCTTAAAAACTTGCATGATTCAGAATAATGATGTATTTTTGTGGCAAAATAGGAATATATGTTGATTACGATTATTACAATAAACTATAACAATAAAGAAGGTCTACGCCAAACAATCGAGAGCGTAGTGGTACAGTCTTGCCGGGATTTTGAATATATTGTAATTGATGGTGGGTCTACGGATGGCAGTTTGGAAGTTATTAAAGAGCATTCGAAAGAAATAGATTTTTGGGTGTCTGAGAAAGATCGCGGTATTTATCATGCCATGAATAAAGGAGTGACACATGCGCATGGAGATTACTGTATTTTTATGAATTCTGGTGATTGCTTTTATGATAATAATGTTTTAGAGATTCTTTCAGGTCATCATAATTTTGAAGATGTTATTGTTGGTAAAGTTTCTATTGATAAAGATGATGATTTGATATCGCCGCCACCCCCAAAGGGAGAATTATCATTATATCATCTCTATTCGGGGGCTATCCCACATCAAGGTTCATTTATTAGGACCGAATTACTTCGAAAATATCCATATGATGAGGACTTAAAAATATCGTCTGATTGGAAGTTTTTTATTCAGACGCTTATTATGGATAACTGTTCTATATGTTTTATGGATATATTTGTTGCACGTTATGATATACATGGACTAAGTAGCTCGAATCCACAATTAATGAGGGAGGAAAAGGAATCTGTTTTATCTGAATTGTTTCCTCCCCGAGTATTAAAGGATTATAAACGGATGAAGCAGTCCGAATGCTTGACACAATTACTTACTCCTCGTTTGAAAAAGAATTATTGTATAGATAAATTGATTTACAGAATAGGCTCGTTCCTGTTGAAAATTAGGTCCAAGTAATTATGATGGAAAAGAATAATCCTTTAGTAGTAGTTTGGTGTCTAACATATAATCAAAAAGATTATATACGAGATGCTCTTGATGGTTTCGTAATGCAGCAAACTAATTTCCCATTTGAGGTAATTGTTCATGATGATGCTTCGACGGATGGTACTACAGCGATAGTAGAGGACTATGCTAAAAGATACCCGGATATTGTGAAGCCGATGATAGAGACTGAAAATCAATGGAAAAAAGGGGGACTGAAACGTATTATCAATATCATGAATGAGCACCATCGTACAGGTAAGTATATTGCTTTTTGTGAAGGAGATGATTATTGGACAGATAAAAGAAAACTTCAAAAACAAGTGGATTTTCTAGAATCACATCCTGATTATTCTTTGTGCTTTCATAGTGCAAAAAAAATTTATGAGACTGATACTACGGCATGGATCAACTGTGAAGATATTGAAGATAGAGACTACGAGCCTACCGATATCTTTATCAATTGGACCATTCCAACAGCATCTGCAATTTGTTGCAAAAAAGCTATGGACTTCTATTCCAATTTGAAGGGTGCTGAGAGAATTCAGAACTATGATATATTCGTTTTTCTTAGCTGTGCTATGGTTGGAAAAATGCGTGGAATGCATGACCAGATGTCAGTTTATCGAATTCAGGGTGAAGGATTAACATATAATCAACAGGCGATGGTTAAGACGAGAATGAACAATCCTGATCATTTCATCTGTCTGAAAGAGAATTTTCCTATTGTTGATTCCAAACCAATAGATGAGACGATATCAAAAACATATTTTGAAAGGGCGGAGATACAATGTGCGTTTTTATTAAAACTCAGGGATTTTTGGATGTCGTTTAAATACTGCCCAGTGTGTTTTATGAGAATGTATAGTAAGATGTTAGTTAGGTTGTTGTTGCGAAAAGGGAATGAACATGAAAAGAAATAAAATAGTTATAGGATATGTCTGTGAGAGTAATCCGTATGAAGATAAGACTGCTTGGAGTGGTTTAAACTACAAGATACGAGAAAGTATTGAGAATGCAGGTTTTAATGTGATATGGCTTGATTGTCGTCCTAATGGAAGACTATCCAAACTATGTCGCCTATGGAATGAGTTCTTTCATGGTAAAAACACAATGTTTGAACATACGCGGTTCTTTTTTAAATTAAGGGCTAAAGCAGTTAATAGAGCAGAATTGGAAAAATGTGATGTCCTGTTTTTCCCGAGAGGCGCACAGATGATGAACTATTTAAATACCAACATTCCGTATATCTATTATTCAGACGCAACCTTTCAATTGCTATGTGGCTATTATTGGGCATCTCTTTCGAAATGGCAATATCGAATTGGTAATACTCTTGAAGCATATGCGATATCAAATAGTAGAATTAATATAAGAGCTTCTCATTGGGCAGCCAATTCTGTTGTAAAAGATTATTGTTTCAAGGCGGAGCATACATATGTTTTAGGCTTTGGAGCAAACCTTGATGATAAAGATATTATTCCGGTGAAACCATATGAGGGCCATGGAAGACTTAATATTCTGTTCTCAGGAGTAGATTGGGAAAGAAAAGGGGCTGAGATTGCTATAAAAACGGTTGAAATACTGAATGAAAAAGGAATTGATGCACATTTGCTTATAGTAGGTATAATGTCCTTTCCTAAACAATACATAAATCATCCTTTTATTGAGAATATAGGATATCTTAATAAAAGCGTTTCATCTCAATATTTTAAATATATTGAAACCATAAAAAGATGTCATCTTTTCTTGTTACCTACCAAAGCAGAGTGTGCTGGTATTGTTTTTGGTGAATGCTCTGCTTTTGGAATTCCTGTTTTTACATATGATACGGGGGGAATTGGTGATTATGTAATTAATGATAAAAATGGATATAGGCTACCCGAAACAGCAGGACCATCAGAATTCGCAGATAAGATACTATCAACAATCAATGGGTTGAAGTTGGTTCAGTTACATGATGAATGTATAAAGTTGTATTTGGATAAACTGAGTTGGGCAAATTGGAGTAAAGGTTTTAGCGAGCTACTTAATAGAGAGTTATAATTGGTGCTTTTATGAGTGAATTTATTGATAAAATATTTGGACGTGAGAACCGATACTATCTAATGGGGATAGCCATTATATGGATAGTGTTGTTTCATGTATTCTTATGGACAGACATGTCTGATATAAAAACATCATGGTGGATAGCTTTGTTCGACAAAGGTGCATTAGGAGTTGATATATTTCTTTTATTGAGTGCATTTGGTTTACAGGCGTCCATCGATCATCATTCTATAGGTCGTTTTTATAAGAATCGCTTAAAGAGGATATTTCCTATATATGTGTTTTTCTTGTTGTTTCTATTTATAGTGGTTGAGCGTAACTGTCCATGGGATAGAGTCGTGATGCAGTGTCTATGCCAGATGACAGGTCTTTCACTCTTTGAATATCCAGAATTCTTTTCGTGTGGCTTTTGTTTTGATTGGTTTACTCCTGCTATTATTTTATTATATATTGTATTTCCCATCATATCCAAAATTGTTGTGTGGATACACAAAAAAGGGATTATGGCCGAGGTGTTTTTTTTACTATTATGTGTTGTTATCGGTGTGTGGATACGAGAAAATAAACACTTCCCTTTTGGTTTATTGGCATTTCGATTCCCAATTATCTATTTGGGTATTACAATTTATTTGTATCAGAAAAAAGGTGAGTATAAACACTTGTTGTTGCTGATCCTTATTGGGGCCTGTTATGGTCTGCTGTCTAGTAATGAAGAAATGCGATTGTCTCTATTACTCCCTCCAGTCCTAACCGTTTTTGCATTGTTGTCATATAAACTTCCTTTATTTAGAAGCATTAGTCTTATTGGACGTTATTCTTTTGAAATATATCTGGCCCATATTTTCCCTGTAGCATTTCTCATCCCGCTAAAAATATCTGAGAATATTTTTATACTTTTATTGCTAACTATTGTAACAACTATAGTTATTACATTTTATTTTATATGCGTGCATAAGATTTTGAATTATTGGGGGAATAAAACAATATCAAATTGTTAATTAATTGCCCAGTCATGAGCAGGTATATCGGTGTAGCTGGTAAGATGAGGCGGCCCCAAATATTCTGGCATGCTACTATTATTATGAGTAGATGACAGGATCCAAGCAAGTATATTGTTGACGAAAACCAGGGAATTGTTTTTTGTTTCTTACAGCAATATGCTAAAACTATTGGATATATTATAAGTAGATAGTAAATAAGATTTATCCGGAAACCAATAATATCTGTTATAAAAGATAATTTTTTTATGAATGTGTCAAGTAGTATGTCTTGGGCTGCATTGTGGAATCTTTGAAAAATACTTTTAATTTGACAGGAAAGAGTTGTCTTATTGTATAACGATATGTTTTCGGATACTGTTTCGGCTCCAAAAATGTAAACAGCATCTTGAGCTTCTACAAAAAGATCAATATTTGTTCCTTTACCTTCTTGGAATTTTTTGTCTCTTTCTGCAATGTATTTTCTTAACTCTATGTTTTTGATATTATTATATTTCAAGGTTCCATCTCTTCTTGCCATATAGTATTTGTTTACGATGCCAACTCCACATGGGGCAAATACTCCATAGGCCCTTTTAAATTCCAACATGTAAACGAACATTAAACATGAGGCCAATATGATACATGTAATTCCTCCAATAAGTATAGATGATACTCTTCTTTCTTTAATAAAAAGCAGAATCCATCCTAGTAGGAAAACTGGAAGAATGTATATTTGAGCGGGCCTTAGAAATATTTGAAACAGAATCCAAAAGCCAAAAGCCACTATATGAAATGTTGAATTATTCCGATATGCAGTAATGGCACAGTATAGGGTGAAAACCATACTATGAATAGCAAATGGTTCGGTGAGATTAAAGCAATTCCATGTCGCATAGCATGGGTATAAAGCGTAAATTGCTGTTATATAAACTGAAATTCTTTTAGATTCGACGATATGGAGTGCTGATTTGTAGAAATAAAATATAGAAATCAAGAAAACAAGATGCTGAATGATTGTTCCTGCCATAAGGTAATAGGAACCAAAACACTTTTGTGTAAATCCTATGAAAATAGGATACACAGGAGTTCTCCAAATGTCAATGTGCATTGACGAAATATTGTTCCATGCACTTATGTAACTTTGGGTGTCATAATCCCATTGCCTGCCACAGAAAAAATAAAGCAAAATGCAATTTATCGTAGCAAGTATATATATATTTCTGATATTTATTATAGAAGAAATATTCATCAATATTGATTCTTTATTTCTTTGATTCGTGATAATCTTCTTCTGTATTAACAGACCATAAAGCTATTTTATTTGGACGGTTCTCCATAATGATATCTACAGCTTCCATGGCAGTCATCATGGAATGATCCATGTTATTATAACGGTGTTGGCCATTACGCCCTATGCAGAATAGATTATCAATTGAGTCGAGGAAATTTTTTACCTCGTCTAGTTGATAGTAACTGCCATAATAGGCGGGGTATGCTTTTTTTATTTTTACTTGAGTACTATCTATCACATCTTCTGCATTAATAAAGCCGATATGTACTAACTCGTTGATAGCCATTTCAATGAATTTTTCTTTATCCATACTCCATAATTCGTCTCCTTCTGTGCAAAAGTATTCTAGGCCAATCCATACGGTATTTTCGTAATCGTTGACCAAATACGGTGACCAATTGTTGAATATCTGTAGTCTTCCAATTTTAACATCTCTTTCTTGAATATAAATCCATGTATCAGGAATCCTGTTTTTATATGTTTTTATGGAAGTTTCATTGTCAATTTTTAATTTTTTCACCAATAATCCCACTGTTATAAAATCTCTGTATGGGAGTTCTTTCGCAATTTTTTTTACTTCCGTAGGGATCTCTATACCATCGAGAGCTGATATTAAATCTTTTATAGGCATAGATGAGAGAAAATAGTCGCATTCCTTTTTCTCAGTGGTTCCGTCACTTTTTATGTATTCTATATAATCTACATTGTGCCCCTGTACATGGATTTTGTTGATGGTAGAGTTCATACAAATGTCTCCTCCTTTTATGTGAATTTCATTTGCAACAGTCTCCCATAACTGACCAGGACCTAGTTTTGGGTAAATAAACGACTCTATTAGTGAGGTCTCTACTTCTTTGGAGCTATTACCGAAATTTTTGTTGAATATGTCTTTGATTATAGCATATATTGACAATCCTTTAACTCTTTGAGATCCCCAATCTGCTCCCAATTTTGAGGGATGTATTCCCCAAACCTTTTCTGTATAATCCTCAAAAAACATTCTATAGAGTGGTTTGCCGAACCTATTAATATAGAAGTTTTCAAGTGATGATTCTTCTTTCTTCTTAACAAGCGAAGTCATGTAGCCCAATCCCGCATTAATTGTTCGGATTAGGCCCATATTTGCAAAAGTCTTCCATTTTAACGAAATAGGATAGTCGAAAAATTTCCGAAGGAAATATATTCTTGATACACGTCCACGGATTAACATGACCCTGTCTGTATTATTTGGATTCGGCCCGTTACTTGCTAAATCTTTATTCCTACCTATCAGGTCGTCGTCATATGATGGTGAACCTTGTAAAGGCATGATTTTATTCCACCAATCTGTGACTCTTTGGCTTTTACTAAAAAAACGATGTCCGCCAATATCCATGCGATTACCTTTGTAACAAACAGTTTGTGATATGCCACCTATAGCATCACTTTGTTCGTAAACAATAGGATGAATATTTGTTTTGTTCAATAGTTCATATGCAGCTGTTAAACCGGCGGGTCCTGCGCCAGCAATGATAGCGTTTTTTCTTTTTGTATTCATAGCGTAAAGTGTTTATACTAAGATTTAAATAATATGGTTCTTCTTCCGATAAAATTCCATCCCATAACTATCGCAGCAGCGATTAGTTTTGATATCATATAATGATAATGTATAAAGTCTGTGAAAAAATAAAGAATAAGATCGTTTAAGAACAATCCTATAACTCCTATTATTCCATAAACAAGAAACTCTATTGCAGTATTATTTAGTTTTGATTTTTTGAAAATCCAATGGGTACTGATTATATAGTTTACGATAAGACCAGCGATAAAAGAAATTGTAGCTGATATGATATAATGAAAGCCCCCCCAATCAGTTAAGAGATAAAGTAAAACATAGTCAACGATAAAAGCAAATCCGCCGACAAAAAGATATCTGAATAATTGAATCTTCCAATTTGTAGTATCATTTATAAATAGCTTTTTTATCATTATAAAGAGAAAAATCTATTAATACTTGTTATTGATATTTGTTGCAAATTTACAGATTATTATTGAACTGACCAAATCTTTTTGATTTTTTTTTCTATATTTACTGGAATTACTATAGATTAATAGATATGGTTGTTCTATTTGTTTGTTTTGGTTATTCTCCAAAGTCGATTGTAACAGTCTTTGGCACCTTTGCAGAAAAATGATATTAGAAGGATATTAACAAATAGATAAATAGTAATTCCCTCTAGACAATAAATGATAAAAGATAAGTATTCATCATGAGTCGTTTTGCAAGAGATAAGTGTATTTATTAAAAGATGCGCTATAATGAAACTAATACCGGATACACCAAAATTGCGAATGGCTCCGTGCCAATATTTAATGATACTTTCATGTAGTCCTGAATGGAAAAGATAATAGGGCTTCCATATGACAATGATGAGGGAGGTTGACACAATTTTTCCCAATAGAATACCAGAAATGCCCCAATAGTACCCTGCAACAAGTGTTACTGTAATATTAATGCCTAGTTCAGTCCATGCTGACCATACATCAGCATAAAGTCCATGCGAATGATTAAACATATCAATAACGCCACGAGATGTACTAATGTAAATGTGTAAACATAAAAGAAGTAGAATTGTGTGGTTAAGGATATATTCAGGTCCTAACCAAATTGAGATGAAAGGTTCAATAAAGTGATAAATTGAGAAGCAGAGTAATCCTGCAACGAAATGACGGATGATCATTAATTCCCAAAATACCTTCATCATATTGTGTTTATTTCCTTCTGCTACTAGGTTTCCAACTCCAGCATAAGTACTATCAAGGATTGAACTGAAAACTTGTCCAGCCTTAGCCACAATCATGGTGTAATTGCCGTAGTATGCTACCATTTTTAAGGATGTAAACGCGAATACAAAGATTTCGTCACTTTTGTTTAGAATAAAATCCTTGATCTTGTGAATAAAGATTTGCCGCGTGTTAGTTAGTATGGTAGGATATTTTTTTAGCAGTTTTTTTCCTTCTTTCTTATTAGTTTTCAGCCAAGGATATTCTTTGTTTATTTTCCAATTTAGTACAATACATCCAAGTAAACTAAAAAGGAATTCTGTAACTACCCATATGTATAGATTCTTGAAACGTAGAGCTAACCATATTTGAAGGGCTATACGTATCATGTTTGCAGATTGAAAATAGATGGCTACAATATATCCTTTTTGGTCTGCAGATAAAACTATTTGCCTGTAATTAATAAAATAGCCAATAAGGGATGAACCTAAGATTGAGAAAAAAGAGAAATAGATGATTCCATATGGCAAGTCGCTGTTTTGGAATATAAGTGGGAAAAAGAGTGAGATGATGATGCCTGCACTTAATATGATTAGACCGATACAACGGTATAGGTATCCAAAGACAGACATGATTTCGTTGATTTCAAACCGGTTATTAGATTGTAAAGGTTTGAATAGGAAAAAACTAATACAGCTACCAATACCCAATTCAGCCAAATTCATGTAGCCCAGAATATTGCTTAATGTACCTTGTAGACCGATAAACTCTGCGCCAAGATTTGAAAGGAATACTTTTCTGGAAAAAAAGGATAAAAAGAGTGTCAGGAAGTAAAATAAAAGATTTACTTCTGCGTTTTTTATGCTTTTGCTAACTCTTCCTTCCATAAAATGAAAATATTATGATTTCTTTAAAACATAATGCATATCATTTGAGATACGCCTCCAACACCAGTGTATATTGCTAATGTTTAACCCTTCGTATGCATTATCTAATGGCATAATGAGTGGTATGTGTAAAATATGCAGATGATGATAGTCGCAAAAGACGTTGATAAGTCGCTCACTCATGTATCCATATATTCGGCTTTGTATAGGGTCATCAATGGGAGGTACTCGTTTCTCAACTTCGAATAAAATATCAAACAACCATTCAGAATAGGCATCGAAATGGTTCCAGTGTGTAATGAACATGTTGTAGCTAACAGATTTGTTGCTATTATCCATCGTTTTTTCAAATGATGGCATATATTCAGGATGACGTTCTTTGATAATTTGGCGTAGCATTTCCCAATCTTTGGCAATGTGATAGTCACTATATTGCTGTGTGTTGCTAACACGCCAATGACGAGCAACTGGGAGAATTATATCATATTTTGATAATACATTCTTTAAGTTCGGAAATATGTAATCTTGTTTTAAGAAGTCTTCCGTTGATACGAAATGTTTGTCAGCTGAAAACTGTGGCCATTTCCTTGTAAAGTCGAAATAACGTCGATAGTGATTAAGACCAACAATATCGACATTCTTTAAGTTCTTCCATGCCCAATAATGGCAGGTTAGCTCGCAAAAATGGGGGTTTTTGTCAGAGATATTATCTCCCTCATTGTCTGGCTGATAGCCTTTTATGGTATCATGCAAAGCGGCTCCTGCCTGGATTGGCAGGAAAAAAGGATGTTGTGGCAAAGGAACTTCCTTATGCGCGCAGATAAAAATCTTAATATTACTCATAAATTATGTGGTATGTTCAGTATGAATAAAGTCGGTGTTCTTTCTATCCATGTGGAGGAGGTTTTTGAGCATGCGTAATACCAATCCTGGGATAGTAAAGGCCTTAGAAAATGAGCGAAAGCGGATTTCCTTAGGGATGGCTACAAATAATGACAGGCCTAGTACGGCTAATGTAATCCACCATTTCTCACACCATTCAGGAATGGTGAGTGTTATAAAAATCGAAATACCCGTTAATAGGACAATTAAAATTGAACGTGGTATCAGTGCTTGTTGAATTGTTTTGTCCACAAAATTGACTTTTCCATGAACTAATGCTGCTGGAATTTTGGGAAGGTTACTTATCAGGCTTTGGACCTGAGCCGTCATCCAACGCATGCGTTGTTTTTGGAAGTTATCCTGGTTGCTAACTTTCTCGTCGAATACATGAATATCGGGAGCATACTTGATAAATATTTCTTGGTGAAGTAGAAGTGCCTCCATCTCTCGGTCTTCACCAGCTGTGGAGAGTTGGAATACGTTCTTTCTAAAAAGTTCGTAGTTAAAGCACATGCCAGAACCAATTAAGGCAGATGACAACCCCAGGCGGTTATGCGCTTTGCGGAATATGGTATTATTTATCTCCTCACTGGCGCCATCAAGTACTGCTACATCATTGTTAGCATTCTTGGCACAGCGATGGCACTGGATAGCATCGTAGACCGAACACAGGATGTTTAGTTGTGATAGAAATTCTGGGCGTACGACATTATCGGCATCGAGTACTACTACATTATCAAATGTCTCCGGTATTTCGTTGATAGCATACTGCATAGCTTTTGCCTTCGAACTTTTTTCGAATGTTGGCGTTAGTAACTTGATGGGGAGCGTACGCAAATACTCATTGGTCTCTGGTTGCATGTGATCAGAGATGACCGCTACAGTATATAAATCTTCGGGATAATCCTGTTCCAAGAAATGTTCAACTGCATTGATGATGACGCGATCCTCGTTATAAGCAGGATAGAGTATGAGGAATTTGGTCATCCTATTGGTCAATGCTGCAGCATGAATAGCTACGCGATCTTCTTTTTCATAGAATAACGAGATAACCGCGAAAAATGCTACATAAGCTACAGAGCCTAAGATCAGTACCCAAAGACTAATGTCGATAATGTGTAATATCTGCCAAATCATAATTGCGTGATTTATTCAGTTAGTTTCTTTTTTCTTGTGAATTAATTTTGTGGTAATAATTCCCCATAACGTGATGAATGGAGAACGTAGAAATGTACGGTCCCACATTTCATCCACCAAATAATCAGGTGTTGCTAAGGCAAAGAAGAATAGTACTGCGGAGCTTACTACCCACCACTTGAGCGCCAATGTTAGATAAATGAACGGAAGTATGATGCTCATAATCATCATGATGCCTATCATGCTGGTACGAGGCATCAACATCCATTGGATGAGTTTATCGGCCCAATCGTATTGCTTGCGGAAAATGGCTCCAGGAAGAAATCTGATATTTCTAATCAGATTTTGTATTTGTTGTAATGTCCAGCGACCATGTTGCTCGTTCATCTTGCTGGTTGTTCTTTTCTTTTCACCATAGAGTAAGATGTTATCAAAGTAATCAATGAAAAAGCCTTGTTTCAACAAAAGTGCTTCTAATTCCTTGTCTTCACCCGCTGTTTTGGCTTTCATTACGTTGTTTTTGAACCATGTAAAATCGTAAGCCGTACCAGACCCTGCTAGAGCTGCAGAAATACCTAAGTTAATATGGCCTTTGCGGAAAATATTATTGTTAATCTCTTCGAAGATAGACCCCATGCGGGCTGCTGCCGTATCTCTGTTTCGAGAAATACGGTGCAACTGTATGGCTTTGGTTGCAGCCGTTTCAAAGGCGTCGTTTACTTTCGTTATGAAGTCTTGCTCAACGATATTGTCTGCATCTAAAACCAATGCTATATCGTATATCTTGAATTCTGGCAATTTTAGTATGGCATATTGAAGTGATTTTGCTTTGGTGCTTTCTGCAAAATCGGGAGTTAGCAGAGTAATAGGGTATTGTGCCAGTCGCATGTTGGTGATTTCTAATTGGTGGTCAGAAACAACCACTACGTCGAAGAGACGCTGCGGATAGTCCTGGCTTAATATTGATACCACAGCTTGTTCAATCACATTGTCCTGTTTGTGAGATGGGATGATGATTGCAAAACGGTTTTGTGTTTTTGCTTTATCCAAAATAGATTCTCTTGTGAAAAGAGAGGCTACAGAAAAAATACCGAGATAAAGCACGGTTCCTGCAACAGGGATAAATAGTATCCAATCGATAATATATAATATAATCCAGAAATCCATAATTCTTTAGTTGACAGATGAGATTTGAGAGTTGAAAGTTTTTATTCCTCTATAGACAGCTTTGATCAAATCAAATCTGCCTTGGAGGGTGTATTTGATTATGTCGCGAGGGGCGACTATACCAATAAGGTATGTATATGATAGGTATTTGTTGATACCTTTGTAATTGCGTTTAACTATGAGTAGCCTATTGCGAGTGATGTAGTAGGTGCGGAGGGGACTATTTTGTCCTGTTGTCTGACTTTCTTTATGATAAACTGTGCAAGCAGGATCGTACCAGATTTCGTAGCCTGCACGAGTGAACATCATGGACCAATCAAGTTCTTCGTAATAAAGGAAATAGCATTCGGGCATGAGGCCAACTTTGTTGATGGCCTCATGTTTTATCAACATGGCAGCTCCATGCGCGTATGGAGTAGAGTAGGCTGTGTTGTATTGCCCATGATCATCTTCACCAAAACCTATGGCTTTGTTCCTCATTGTGATTGGGGATAATGGGGTGTAACCGGCGAACTGTATGGGATAGTTGCCCCATGCAAAACGAAGCTTGGGACAGACAATACCAATTTTGTCAGATGATTCAAGGCGTTTAATGAGTGAATCGACATTGAAATCTCTGAAATAAGTATCGTTATTAATAAAGAGTAAATACTTTCCTTTTGCTTCCTTGATGCCCAAATTGTTGCCACCTGCAAAGCCTAAGTTTTGAGAGCTGCGGATGATTTTAACTTGGGGATATTGATTTGCAATGATGCTTGCTTCGTCTTCTTTAGAGGCATTATCTACTACTATCACCTCCATGTCGTTGTAGAAGGGGATAGAATCAATTAACTCACAGGTATCTTTTATACCATTGTAATTGATAGTGATGATGGATAATTTACACTCTTTTTGCAAGTTTCTTTATTCTTTTTAATCGTTTTTTTGCTTCTTGTCTCGTAATTCTTTGTTGTTCGAATTTTATCCAATCAGATTCTAAATATGGTAATATATATACGATGGCCAATCCTCCAAAGAATGTTAAACCATTAGGATATTGATATAGTACCTGGTTGGCGTATGCTCCTAATTGAATGGCAATAAAAGCACTGCATAGCCCGCCGCCAATACCGATTAATGAAGGGCTCTTTAATTTGAACATAACTATCCAACAAGCTCCTAACCACATTATAAGCATGCAAACCAGAAAAACTGTTATGCCAATCACTCCTGTATGCACCCAAATATATACATATTCTGAATCTGGTGGAATTGTAGATAATATTTGATATTTGTTATTAGCTGGAATGTTATCTCTTGATGAGCCTATTCCAATTCCCCATGGGGCATCTTGTAAATATTTTTTTATTGCAGCTTTATTTACATCTCTTACATTTGCAGAGGCGTCATTTTTATCAAAAGCAGATCGCATTCTTCGAATCTGCTGATTACCGTTTCCAATGTCTGTGAACATTAGAAAAGCCATAAATAGAGCGAATGCAATTCCAAATGGGATCGCAATTTTGAATGATTTTGCTAAGACAACATAAACCAAAAATCCTGCTGCCAAACAAAAAATCGCTGTACGTGTGCCTGATTGGAACATTCCCCATATAACACCAATACTTATTATTAAAAAGAATACTTTTTCCCATTTAATTTTATTTGTTATGCCAATAATGAATAATGCTACAGCTGTGGCAGCTGCGTTACATCCATAATTTGCCGCATCACTAAATGTTGAGAAATATCTAATAAGGCTACCGCCATTTAGAACATGGGTACGAGCACCGGGGCCAAAATATAGCCAAGCATTTTCTGTTGGTGTAAAACCTATATTCTTTTGCTTCCAAGTCCAATACACAGAGAATAGAGACAGAATTGCCCACAATCTTAAATATTGTATTAGTATTTGTGGAGATGATACATATATTGAAAAAACAAGGAGAATCCATATGAGGTGTAAGGCCATAAGACGTGCACTCGTAAACCAAGAATTAATATCAATTCCTAACCCACATGTGTTATTAAACAGTTCTATAAAACAAAAACAAAACCATATGATTATTGAAAATAACATGAGATTTATGCATTTCCCGAAATGAGAATATTGGCGAATGTCTACAACTGCAATTATTATCAATATGATTTCTATCATTTCATCCCATAGAGACATTGGTATTCCAGATGGTATAGGACTATCTTTCATTTGAAGAAAGTAATTGATGACAATTAATGCCCAAAAGGCTGCCATTTTCCATCTAGATAGGACGTATACTGCAACAATTAATATGGGGGAAATGCAAATGATAGCAAATATACTGAAACCACTGTGTAGAAATTCATAAATTGCAAGCAAAAATAGGAGAAAAAGCAATAATACTCTTCCTCCATTTTCATGGGTATATTCGGATATTCTGTTTGAATAAACTTTATTTACCATTTATTTTGCATGACTATTTTCAACAGCAGTCAGACCCATTTGTGACATACGATATATGAAGTTGTTGAATGCTGTATATGGGGGGAGTTGACCCACAAATTCTTCAACTGCATATCGTTGACATTCAGTTAAGTACATAAAGAGCGAATTTTTGTTTTCCAATCGCTCGTTTAATTCTTTTAATGCTTTTTGGTCGACATCTTTCCACGTGCGGTTTGCACGAGTAACCAACAAATTGACTGTGCCCATATTAAGCAATGCGGGAGGGATTGAGTTGTCATCCAAATTAGGATACTCGACGATTGCAATTTCGTTTGGAAGAAGGTCTGGGCATATGTCTTTAATGTCCTTGGCCATGATAAAGCGGCTATCTTCAGCCAAGTAGTCCTCATCGTATGTGATACGGCGTACCTGAAGGCCTATTGAAATCCAATAGCTCTCTAATTCCTGGGCGATATAACTTTTACCATTAGCTGCATCAGTTGAAATCAGATTAAGCACGTTTTGTTTGCCCTCTTCGAAGTGGGGCAGTAGTGCTTTACTGAGTTGACGAAGTGCCATGTCTGCAATGGTCTTGTTGAATCGTCTATAACGCAAATTGCTTTCTTTTGGGAAACATCCCATTACCGGTATCTGGGTAATACGTTCAGAACGCATACGATCACGTAATGTACGATCCAGTAATTCGATGATAAAGAAGTATAATGCCGTAAAAATAAAGGCCATCATAAATGCACCTAATAATGTCATCATGCGATTGGTGGGTTGAGCATTCATTGGGTACATTGGGGGGTTCAATACACGTAATGTTGCTGTTGACATCTGCAGATTCTTTTGGCGAAGTCGTGCTGCATTCAATGCTTTTAACATTTCCATATAGTTACCTTCAATGAAGGCTATATGTCGATCTTTTCGAGCAATAGTTGCACCGATAGGAGCATAATATAAAACTTCTCTGTCAATTTTATCACGCATGATGTCCTGCGCACTTTCGTGTGCTTTGGTTTCTTCAAGTTTCAAAACTTGCTCCAACCACTTATCTATCATGCCACTGGCCTTTACGCCAGTTTCCGTGTTGTAGTTTCCTGCTTCAATGTCTTTAACTAATCCTCTAACGTTATTTGAAGCATCTTGTAACATTCGTTGCGCTTTGGCTAATTCGTTTTGAGTTTCTATGCTACTAGCTCCTCCTTCTGAACTCATTAAACGAAGATTGGAAATACGTGACTGAATTCTGGAAATATCGGTAACTTGGTTTGTAAAATCTCTATTTGCTTTGATTACTTTTGCGCGATCACCTAATTGACGCTCCAAATAGTTCATAAGGGCTCGTGTCGTGGTTTTGTCAATCATTAGATCATTGTCAGTTGTCTTTTGGGTGGCATCCATACCTGAGAGTAATTTAGTTTGCTCTCCATAGTTAATAATGCGCTTTTCTACGTTATAACGAATTAAATCGTCTTCAGCATTAGTCAAAATGCGATAAAGACGAGCAACTTCTCGTTCGAAAAATTTGATGACGTTATTGGTCTCTCCATAACGTAGCAATGCGTATTGTCGAGCAAAGACTTCATTGAGGATATCTAATGTATTGTAGGCAATTCCAGCATCGTTGGCTGTGTAACCGATGTCAATAATGTCACTTCTTTGTAATTGTACTACTTTTAAACGACTGGTGATACTATTGATGCCGAAATATGGATGATAGTTCGTTATGCCGAAGACAAAGTTGTCGGCAGAAGGACGTTCATACGCTTTTAAATTTGCATACGTTGCATTCTCACTGTTGTGATTTATGAGTGCTTTTACTTCAGCTGGGACACTATTATAAAGCTGGCGATAATGTTCGGCAGAAATGTAATTGTTATCTTTATTTGCATTGCCGTACATCATGCAGCGAGCAAATAGACGCAAAGATACTTCATGAATGGTTGCATCTGTGGTAATTAATAATATTAGGTTTGTTATGTTAGTTTGTGATTGTCCACCAGCCGTACCTACTCCCCCCTCGATATTATAACCAGTAATCATACCAGTATATATTGTGGTGTTAGTATCGTATACTCGTTCCAAATCACGGGTAGAGAACCAAGCAACTACCAACGCTATCATTGGTAGGATGATAAGATACCATCTAATCTTATATAGAAAACGAACAATATATCTAAATAAATCCATAGTCGCAATTGTTTGTTATTTCTTTTGCTTTTTAGCGGCTTTGGCTGCAGCTTTCTCCGCTTTAGCTTCAGCTTTTTCTAATTTCTTGAGTTTATCTTTTTCCTCTTTTTCTAAAGCTTTAATTCTTTTCTCGTTTATTTTGTTTTCTTTGGCCTGCTCTTTTGGCGTTTTATGAATACTCTTATCAAGTGTGATTTCGGTAGTTGCATTCGTGATAATTGGGGTGTGAGTTAAAATTTCGAGTGTAAGAATGTCTGTGGTAATTTCTGTTTGTAATTGTTGATATCCTGCAACTTGGCCGCTTTCAAATCTTTTAGTATCTGCGTATGCTGCTATATCAAGATTGCCATTCTCGAAATCTTCTCTAGTTAAAGCGCCTGCACCTTGGTATGCAGCGGCAGCTTCACCTAATGTTTTTAACGAAACAAGGTTGTTCGTTATTTTTACAAAGAGAGTGGCTATTTGTAACTTTAGTTGGTCGTATGCAATATCTTTTTGTATGGCAGCTTGGTCAGCTTCCATTCTTTTGCGTTTTACTGCAGCAGTTAAGTCTAATATATCTTCAACAGGTATAGCTAAATTAATACCAATATTATAATAAGCTTGCTTAGAACCCTGATATTGATAAATTGTTGCACTATAACCAGAAGAGCTATTACCCCACATATCACCTATTCCATAACTATAACTAGCGTGGCCTGTGAGGTATGAGAAGATGTGGCGTTTCTGTTTGGCAACTTCTGCTTCTGCTAATTGGCGAGCCTTTTCTAATGACAGAATCTGTGGGCTTGTTTTGGCATTCTCAAAAAGAACTGCCAATGGTGGCAAGTGAAATTCAGAAAAGTTGATGTCTTTTTCTTTACTCGAATCAAAAAAACCGGCACTGATGCCGCTCTCGTTGAATTGGGCGAGGGCTGTGGTGCTGGTTGTAGCTACTGCAAATATTAATATCAGTCGTCTGAATCTGTTCATAATGTAGGGATTTAGTTATACATTCTCCTTCTGTACGAAGGCAAAGAAAGTACGGAAAAGGATCTTCATATCCAACCAGAAGTTGTAGGTCTGGCCGTACTTGATATCGAGTTGCTTGCGCTCTTCGGCAGACATCATACCGCCCTTACCGCGCTCCTCAACCTGC
Organism: Xylanibacter ruminicola; assembly: GCA_015060625.1. GTDB lineage: Bacteria > Bacteroidota > Bacteroidia > Bacteroidales > Bacteroidaceae > Prevotella > Prevotella ruminicola_D. Next base: position 141,464 of record SUYC01000007.1, read on the forward strand.
CAAAGGCCGGTGAGACCTGCGGGAGCCATAAAGCGGTCGATACTGGTATCGATAGTAAGTTTCTCGGCCTCGTAGAGTGGAAGAGGACGATTACCAACAACCGACATATCGCCTTTGAGAATATTGAAGAGCTGAGGCAGCTCGTCGATACTGAATTTACGAATGAACCTGCCAACCTTGGTAACACGGGGATCGTTTTCAATCTTAACGAAAGCATTTGCGATTTCTTCTTTCTTCTCCTTACTGTAGTTGGTTTCGGAAATGACAAAATCGTCGCCAACCAGCATGACCTCGTCGTCGGAGATCATCATGTCGGTATCATCACCAATCATCATGTTGCCTCCCATACTCATATCAGTCATAGGCATTGATGGGCTTTCGGTCTTTTTGTTCATTTCGGCATACTGGTTGCCAGCTTCCTTAGCAACTTCCTTCAAGCGCTCTTCGGCATCTTGATACATCGAACGGAACTTCAAGAAGTTGAAGATGGTGTAGTTGGCACCTACACGTTTTGACTTGAAGATAACCGGACCTTTACTCTCCAAACGGATGGCAATAGCCGTAAGTATGAAGATAGGTGAGGTTAGGATGAGTACAATGATTGAGAAAACAATATCAAAGATTCTCTTCCAAATGGGTATCTTGAAACGCAACATCCTGTATCTGGGTTGCTGATCGTCGAATAGCATATTCTCACGATCGGAGATAAACTGAATTTTCTTGTTGAGCTCAGTAATAGAGGCATTGCAATCGAGGGTGTCGTTGATGCCGCTCTTCTGGTAAACCGAACGGTTCTCAGCTGTAAAATCCTTCGTGAGCAGGATAATATAGATGTGCTTGTTCTTTTTCTTTAAATAGTTGATGGCGTTAATATCGTCGTCTTGTGAACCTTGCTCGTAAAACACAATAAAATGCTCGTTGCGGACGTGCGTTGAGCACGCTGACGCCGCATCTTTGTAATTTCTTGTGTACTGCACCAATCGGCCGGGGATGTACTTTAATCGCTCCTCGGTCTTCGGATTGCTGCCAAGATATACAACACCTATCATATTATTCTATTTAGGGAATAATCTTTTTTACTCGTATTTTTAGCTCCATGGGGTTGAAGGGCTTAACGATATAGTCCTCGGCACCAATCTCCAGCAGGCGGATGCGCTCACTGGTGGAGTCTTCACTAGAAAGCATGATGACGGGAATCTGCTTGAACAACTCGTTCTGCTTGATCCACTCCAAAAAGTCATCGCCACGCATTCCTGGCATACGAATATCTGAGATGATGAGGTCGGGTGTGTTGCCTGCCTGAAGCCATTTTACGCCCTGCAAGCCATCGGGCAACCACTGTACATCGTAGTCACTCATCAGATAAATTGAGAGAACCTTTGCAATGGTCTCTTTGTCGTCAAGTATTAGTATCTTCTTCTTCATATATGAATTTTTTTATTCGGCACTTACGTTATTCTATGTGCAAAGGTAAACAAAAAAATTAAATACAACTCAAAAATACGTAAAAAAATCACTTTTTTATGGAAAAAAGTAGTTTTTATTAAATAATTTAGGGAAATTTGCAGTGGAAACGTACTATAAATAAAGATTCATTATTAAATAGTTATGGCAAATAGATATCTATTAGGTTTTGATGTCGGTAGCTCGTCAGTGAAGGCATCTTTGGTAAACGCCGATAGCGGCAAGTGTGTTGCAACAGCTTTCTATCCAGAAAAGGAGGCTCCCATTATGGCTGTAAAGGCTGGTTGGGCTGAGCAGGACCCACAGATGTGGTGGGATAATGCGAAGTTGAGTCTGCAAAAGATTATGAAGGAGAGTGGCGCAACTGCAGAAGAAATCAAGGCTGTGGGTATTTCATACCAGATGCACGGCCTGGTTTGTGTAGATAAGAATCTGAAGGCTTTGCGTCCTGCTATTATCTGGTGCGACTCTCGCGCTGTGCCTTATGGTGAGAAGGCTTTCAAGGATCTGGGTGCCGACAAGTGCTTGAGTCATCTCTTGAATTCACCAGGTAACTTTACTGCTGCTAAGTTGGCATGGGTAAAAGAAAATGAACCAGAACTCTATAGTAAAATATATAAGGTGATGCTGCCTGGTGATTATATCGCCATGCGTTTGAGTGGTGTGGCTAATACAACCGTAAGTGGTCTTTCGGAAGGTATGTTCTGGGATTTCAAGAACAATCAGGTGGCTGACTTCCTGATGGATTACTATGGATTCGATCACTCGCTGATTGCTGACATTGTTCCTACTTTTGCTGAGCAGAGTACAGTAAGTGCCGAGGCTGCTGCTGAGATGGGACTGAAAGCAGGTACGCCCATCACCTATAGAGGTGGTGACCAGCCAAACAATGCTCTCTCGCTGAACGTGCTGAATCCTGGCGAAATTGCTGCTACTGCAGGTACTTCGGGCGTGGTATATGGCGTGTTGGGTGATGTGAACTACGATCCACAGAGCCGTGTAAATACTTTTGCTCATGTGAATCATACAGCTGACCAGACTCGTTTGGGTGTGCTGCTCTGCATTAATGGTACTGGTATCCTGAATGCCTGGACACATCGTAATATTACTCCTGAGATTGGGTATGCCGAGATGAACGATCTGGCTGCTAGTGTGCCCATCGGTAGTGAAGGTGTGACTGTAATCCCATTCGGAAACGGTGCAGAACGTGTCCTGGAAAATAAGGAGATTGGCTGTTCAATCAATGGTTTGAACTTCAATAAACACAATAAAGCACACTTGGTTCGTGCTGCCCAGGAGGGAATCGTATTCTCATTCTGCTATGGTATGGAGATTATGCAGCAGATGGGTATGGATATCAAGAAGATTCATGCAGGAAAAGCTAATATGTTCTTGAGTCCTTTGTTCCGTAATACACTGGCTGGTGTGAGTGGCGCAACTATCGAACTCTATGATACTGATGGTTCGGTAGGTGCAGCTAAGGGGGCTGGCTTGGGTGCTGGTATCTATGCTAATGCATCAGAGGCCTTTGCTTCGCTGGATAAGTTGGAGGTGATTGAACCGGATGCTCAGAACCGTGCTGCCTATCGTGCTGCCTATGAGGCCTGGAAAGAAACCTTGAAGAAGAATATGTAAATAAAAAGTTTGAGTTCGCGTTATTGCGAACTCAAACTTTTTTTATACCAATCATATAATTTCTTTACACCATCTTCAATCTCTACCTTATGTGTCCAACCGAGAGAGTGAAGTTTCGAAACATCAATAAGTTTACGCATGGTGCCATCTGGCTTGGTGGTGTCGAATTCAACGGTACCTTCGAAACCTACGGCTTTAACAACCAACTCTGAAAGTTCGCGAATGGTGAGCTCTTTACCAGTGCCAACATTAATGTGGCAGTTGCGGATTTCGCCTAACTTGGGGATAGCTCCACCGCGACCAGCAGAATGGTTACGATCAACGGCACCATCGGTAGAGGCGCCGTAGTGAACTGAAGAATACTTCTCGATGCCAATAATGTCGCTAAAGTTGACATTCAACAGTACGTGTACTGATGCATCTGCCATATCCTCGCTCCATAGGAATTCACGAAGTGGTGTACCCGTACCCCAAAGGATTACTTTGTTGTTATATATGCCATATTTGCCAAGAATCTCCAGAATCTGATCATGAGAAGCAGCGCCGTTGACACCCTCAACAGGGCGTTTGTTCAAGTCGATGGCAATCTTGTCCCATGCTTCATCGTGGATGAGCTTAGCCAGATATACCTTTCGCATCATAGCTGGCATGACATGGGAGTTCTCCAGGTGGAAATTGTCGTTTGGACCATAGAGGTTGGTGGGCATTACTGCGATATAGTTGGTGCCATACTGCAGATTATAAGATTCGCACATTTTTAAACCTGCAATCTTGGCGATAGCATACTCCTCATTGGTATATTCCAATGGTGATGTGAGCAGGCAATCTTCCTTCATGGGCTGAGGTGCATTCTTGGGATAGATGCATGTAGAACCTAAGAAGAGCAATTTCTTGACTCCGTGAGCATAGGCCTCACTGATGACATTGCACTGAATCTTCATGTTCATCATGATGAAGTCGGCACGATAAAGAGAGTTGGCCATGATACCTCCTACAAAGGCGGCGGCCAGCACAACTGCGTCGGGGCGCTCTTCGTCGAAGAACTGCTTAACGGCTACCTGATCGGTAAGGTCTAACTCTTTGTGGGTGCGACCAATCAGATTGGTGTAGCCTCGCTGAAGCAGGTTATTCCAAATAGCGGAACCCACAAGTCCGTGGTGTCCCGCTACATATATTTTACTATCTTTACTGAGCATCGTCCATGTGAGCTTTAAGGAAGAGTTTCTTGACGAACTTCATGTCATGCTGAACCATGATCTTAACCAAGTCCTCAAACGAGGTCTTCTGTGGATTCCATCCTAACTTGGCCTTTGCCTTTGCGGGATTTCCTAAGAGTTGGTCAACTTCGGCAGGACGGAAGTACTTGGGGTCAACCTCGACCAATGCCTTGCCTGTTGCCTTGTCATAGCCTTTTTCGTCAACACCATCGCCACGCCATTCGAGTTCGATGCCAACTTCTTTAAAAGCAAGGGTGGCAAACTCGCGAACAGTGTGATATTCGCCTGTGGCAATCACAAAGTCGTCGGGCTCGGGCTGCTGTAGGATGAGCCACATACATTCAATGTAGTCTTTGGCGTAACCCCAGTCGCGCAGACTGTTAAGGTTGCCCAGATAAAGCTTGTCTTGGAAGCCTTGGGCAATACGGGCGGCTGCCAGCGTGATTTTACGGGTAACGAATGTCTCGCCTCGGCGTTCACTCTCGTGGTTGAACAAAATACCATTGCAGCAGAACATATTGTAGGACTCGCGGTAGTTCTTCATAATCCAGAAACCATAGAGCTTGGCTACGGCATATGGAGAACGAGGGTAGAAGGGAGTCGTTTCGCTTTGAGGAACCTCTTGTACCTTGCCATAGAGCTCTGAAGTGGATGCCTGATAGATGCGACAGGTGTCTGCCAGGCCGGCAATGCGAACGGCTTCCAACAGGCGAAGCACACCATTGGCATCGGTGTCGGCAGTGTATTCTGGCACGTCGAATGAGACTTTTACATGACTCTGGGCAGCGAGATTGTAAATCTCGGTTGGACGGATTTTTGAGATGACGCGAATCAAAGATGATGAGTCGGTCATGTCGGCCCAATGGAGATTTACAAGGCGGGCTTTTTTCATGTCGCGAACCCACTCGTCGAGATATAGATGTTCGATACGGGCTGTATTAAATGAAGAAGAACGGCGCATAAGACCATGGACTTCATATCCTTTCTCGATAAGGAATTCTGCCAGATACGAACCATCCTGACCGGTAATGCCGGTGATAAGAGCTACTTTTTTATCCATTTGTTGTTCTGTATTAATTATTTCCTGAGAATTGCTTGATACGTTGCTCCTCTGAGAGCTTGCATATAAGTAATGTATCATCATTCTCCGCAACGATATAGCCATCAAGACCTTGAATAACAACCTTCTTTTCTTGCATGGTGTGAACAATGCAATTGTGACTCTCAATCAGATTGATGTCGGGACCGATGCTGGCATTGCCATAAAGGTCTTTCTTGCTTTGTTCGTGGAGTGAGCCCCATGTGCCTAAATCGCTCCAACCGAAATCGGATGGGCATACGAAAATTTCTTCGGCCTTCTCCATGATGGCGTAATCGACAGAAATATTCTCGCATTCGGGAAACAAACGATTGATCTCTGCTTGTTCCTTGTCGGTACCGTAAACGGGTAACAACGACTCGAATATCTTGGCCATTGAGGGCTGGTAGATGCGGAAGGCGTTAACAATGGTGTTTACATTCCAAATGAAGATGCCTGCATTCCAAAAGTAATAATTCTTCTTGATATATTCCTGAGCCGTCTCGAGATTGGGCTTCTCGCGGAAAGAGTCCACTCTGAATATCTCTTTGTTTCGGAGTGAACTAGTACTCAGGTCAGCCTGGATATAACCATAGCCTGTTTCTGGGCGGTTGGGCTTCATACCAAGGGTCACGATAGCGTCGGTCTCGCTGGTAAACTGCATGCATTCCTTGATGACACGCTGAAATTCTGCCTTGTCGGTCACAATGTGATCGCTCGGAGTTACAATAATGTTGGCCTTGGGGTCTTTCGACTTGATGCGCCAACTAACGTAAGCAATACATGGTGCTGTGTTTCTGCGGCATGGTTCGCAGAGAATGTTTCCTGCTGGCATATCAGGTAACTGTTTTTTCACAATGTCCTGATAATTCTGATTGGTAACTACCCAGATGTTCTCGGGCTTAACCAGATTGCCGAATCTTTCTACCGTCAACTGAAGTAATGTTTTGCCAACGCCGAGAACGTCGATGAACTGCTTGGGGTTCTCGATAGTACTCATGGGCCAGAAGCGACTACCTACGCCGCCTGCCATGATAACTAAATGGTTGTTTGTTCTTGCCATAATCGTTGTTTGCTGATAATATTGCGCAAATATACGAAAAAAAACAGAAAAGATAGCAAAAAAAGCAAAAAAATGCTTATTTCGCTGTCTTTTCTTGTTTATGATTAAGTTTTCGCTTAATGACGAAATAAACGATAGCCACAATAATCAGGCCCAGAATAGCGAATTTGATATATTCGGCATATTCGCTAATCTTATCGTTCAACTGGTCCTGGGGGACGATAGCGTGCAGATACCAGCCTAAAAGGGCCAGTAAGCTATGCCAGCCTCCTGCACCAATGGTGGTGAACAACAGAAACTTGCCGTAGTGCATACGTGCCAAACCGGCTGGGATTGAGATAAGGTGGCGAATAACGGGGACAAAACGGCCGGTAAGTGTGGCTGCAATGCCATGATCGTCAAAGTATTTCTCGCTCTTCTCAACTTTCTCCTGATTTAGCAGGCACATCTTGCCCCACTTGCTGTTGGCAAACTTGTAGATGACGGGGCGACCAACATACAAAGCTACAAAGTAGTTGATGCTAGCACCTATATCAGCACCAAGTGTGGCATAAAGTATTACAAGGAATACGTTTAAGGAACCACTGGCCGCATGGTAGGCAGCAGGTGTTACAACAAATTCTGATGGTACAGGTACTACTGTACTTTCTAATAACATCAGAAAGAAAATGGTTGGATACCAACCGAGCGTGTTGAGTATGTTTGTAATAAAATTCATAATCAATTGTTAGGACGTTTTTAATGCGTATTCGTAATAATCATTAGGGCGCATGCCTTCGGGGAAGTATTCGCCTAATACAGTTTGGGCTTCCTCTGGGTTACAATCGCAAGCCTTCTTTAGATAGTGTAGATACTCGTCGTACTTTTTTAATTCTTTACAACATAAGGCTAGATAGGAATAACCCTCATTGAAATTCTCGCCGACAGAAGTAAATAATTTTTTGTAGGCATCGTAGGCAGTTTCTAAAAACTTATTGTCGTGTAAAGAAATGATGATTCTTAGTCGCATTTTGGGGTTGTTGCCAGAATCTTTGAGTGCCTTCGCAAATATTGCCTTGGCTTCTTCGAATTTATGGTTAGCCAGAAGAATATGCCCTTTGGTAAGGGCCATGTGAGTATGGTCGCAATCCAATTGGTCGGTCATTTCTATGCTCCATAAAGCTTTATCAATCTGGCCTAACGAATTATAGGTGAAAGCCATTTCCTGATAAATATCCGGTAGATATTCAGAGTCGATGGGGGCTACACTGATTGCTTTTTTCAGAAGCTCTATTCCCTCTTTGAGTAATCCTTGGCTAATCAAGCAAACGGCCTGGTGCAGATATGCGTTCTCGTCATTTGGCTCTTTTTCGCAATACTTTTGGAAGAATTTGAGCGCTTCGTTATAATTCCCCATGGCAAACAGGGTGTTGGCTTTCGTTAATAAAGCGTAGGGATCTTCAGGATCGATGGCAATGGCATACTCACTACTGGTAAGAGCGCTCGAATAGTCATTTTGCATATACTGTACGCCAGCCAAAGCGTTCCAGTAATTGGCGGAGTAGGGGGTCTGGTCGATCAGCTCGTTGAATATTTTTTCGCTTTCAGCGTATTTGCCTAGGCCGAAAAGCGTGCGTGCCATCAATTCTTTGAATTCAACAGAATTGGTGTCGGCAGAACGAATTATCCATTTGGAAGCCATGGAAAACTGGCTGTAATCAAGATAGAGGCTTGCAATTTCATTTGCGATGTCGTCGTATTCGTCTTCTGGAACTTCCTTGAGGTATTCTGTCAGCAATTTGTCGGCACCATCAATGTCTTTTTTTATGATGAGTATTTCGGCGCGCAGATAGAGTGCCTCAATATTATCAAGAGGCTCTATTTTGTCTGCATATTGCTCTGCGGTTTCAAGATCATTGGCTTCTAATGCTTTACGGGCTTTGTAGAGCATAGGACCAACTGCATCAGGATTGTATTCTAAGGCTAATGACATCGCATCCTCAGCCTCGGATAACCGTTTTTTTGAGCGATAATAGTCGGCTATGTCAGTCAAGTCGTCGGCATCCATATAGATGTGCTCGCCCGACTTGACTGACTCTTCGTATTGACGTAGGATTTTCTTGAAATCCTCATTTTCGAAATACTCTAAATTCTCCGGCACTTTTTATTGTTTTATTTTTTCCAGGTATCCTTGAGCCCAACAGTCTTGTTGAAGATGGGCTTCTCAGGAGTTGAATCTGTATCTGGTGTGAAATAGCCGATGCGCTGGAACTGCAGATAGGTGAGTGGTTTCATGTCGGCAGCGTATGGCTCGATGTAACATTTCTTGATGATGTGCAATGAATCGGGATTGATAATCTCCTTCATGGCTGTGACAGCATCACAGTTCTTGGCTTCGCGGATGGCTGCCATGTCGTCACGAGGATTCTCGACTTTCCACAGACGGTCGTAAAGACGTACCTCGGCTTCGACAGCATGCTTGCAGCTTACCCAGTGAAGAGTCTTTCCCTTAATCTTGCGGTTTGAGCCAGGCATGCCGCTGCGTGAATCAGGATCGTAGGTGCAATAAATGGTGGTTACATTGCCATTTTCGTCCTCATCGCAAGGATGATCCTCGTTACATTTTATGATGTACGCATTCTTCAGACGGACTTCTTTACCTGGAGCTAATCGCATAAACTTCTTCTCGGCTTCCTTCATAAAGTCGTCGCGCTCAATCCAAAGCTCACGGGTGAACTCGACAGTATGTGTGCCATCAGCCTCGTTTTCAGGGTTGTTGATTGCTGTGAGCTGCTCAATCTGATCCTCTGGATAGTTGGTGATAACTACCTTGACAGGGTCGAGTACTGCACTGACGCGGATAGCACGACTGTTCAGATCATCGCGAACGGCACTCTCTAAAAGGGCCATATCGTTAAGAGCGTCGATTTTGGTATAGCCAATCTTGTCGATGAACTTAATGATACTTTCTGGGCTATAACCACGGCGGCGGAATCCGCAGATAGTTGGCATGCGGGGGTCGTCCCAACCGCTTACCATGTTATTCTGTACCAATGCCAACAGATTACGCTTTGACATCAGTGTGTAGTTGAGGTTCAACTTGTTGAACTCGGTCTGGCGTGGACGGTTGTCCTCGATATTGTCGGTTTCGCCTTTCCACTCCTTCATCCAGGTTACGAACAGATCATAAAGAGGGCGATGCTCAACAAACTCAAGTGTACACCATGAGTGGGTTACACCCTCCAGATAGTCGCTCTGACCATGGGTGAAGTCGTACATGGGGTATGCATTCCATTTGTTGCCTGTGCGGATATGAGGAATATTGAGCACACGATAGATGAGCGGATCGCGGAACAGCATGTTGGGGTGAGCCATGTCGATTTTGGCGCGAAGAACCAGAGTGCCAGGTTCGCACTTACCACTGTTCATGAACTCGAACAACTTCAGGTTTTCCTCAACAGGACGATCGCGATAAGGGCTGTTTGTTCCAGGACTTGTTGTGGTGCCCTTCTGCTGGGCAATCACCTCGGCGCTCTGCTCATCAACGTAAGCACGACCTTGCTGGATGAGCCATACTGCAAAGTCCCAGAGCTCCTGGAAGTAATCACTGGCATAGTAAACATTTGCCCACTTGAAACCAAGCCACTTGATATCGTTCTCGATGCTCTCGATATATTCTGTATCTTCTTTAATGGGGTTGGTGTCGTCGAAGCGCAGGTTGCACTGGCCACCATATTTTTTTGCCAGTCCGAAGTCGATGGCAATGGCTTTGGCGTGTCCGATATGCAGGTAGCCGTTTGGCTCTGGTGGGAAACGGGTCTGCATCCTGCCGCCGTTCTTACCCTCTGCCAGATCATTGATTACTTTCTGTTCAATGAAGCTGACAGACTTTTTCTCCTCGCTTTCGTTCTTAATAATCTCTTCCATATCTTTAATTTTTCTATTTTTCAATTCTTCAATTCTTCAACTTTTCAATTTACTTGATTCCTCTTTCATTTAAAGCCTTTGAATATTTAGCGGCATTCTTCAGATGCTCCTGATATGTTCTGGCAAAGTTATGAGTGCCAGAAAAATCCTCCTTGGCACACATGTACAGATAATCGTGAGCTGTACGATTCAGTACGGCATCGATACCTGCCACCGAAGCAATCTTGATGGGGCCTGGAGGTAGTCCTGTATTCTTATAGGTGTTATAAGGACTGTTGAATTGCAGCATGTTGTGGTAGATGCGCTTCAGAGCGAAATCTTTTAAGGCAAACTTGATGGTAGGATCAGCCTGAAGTGGCATGTCGGCCATCAGTCGGTTCAGATACATGCCTGCGATCATGGGCTTTTCGGCGTTGTTGGCTGTCTCCTCGTCGATGATGCTGGCCAATGTGCAAACCTCGTTCTTACTGAGGTTCAGAGCTTCGGCCTTCAAGGTGCGTTGCGTGTTCCAGAAGGTTTCGTTCTCCTTTTGCATGCGTTTCATCAGATTCTCGATAGAGATGTTCCAATATACCTCGTAGGTGTTAGGTATGAATAAACAGGCGATAGTGGCTGTGTCGTAACCCTGCTGCGCGCAGAATGCTGAATCGCTGAATAGGATGGCTACAGCAACACTGTCCATCATTAGTTTGTGCGACAGATAGCCGGCCAGTTTGTCCATGGTACGACTTTCTGGGATAGTGAGTTTTACTGGCTCCTGATGCCCGTTCTTCAGATTGCGGAATACTTTTATTGTACTCTGGTCGGGGGTAATAGCGTATCGGCCGCTGCGGATGTGGTCCATATAACCACCATGGCGTGAAAGCATTCTGAAAGCTGTCAGACCATGATCGGATGCAATCGGCTCTAACTTGACGCATACTGAATCAAGATTGTCGTTGTCGTCAATATACACGTATTCGGTGGTGTCGAGTTTCGAAAAACTCCCCACAAAATAGTAATATGCGAGGCCCAAGATTCCTACTACACAGATAATAACTGGAACCAGATAGCTTGACTTTTTTATCCAATTCATCTTCTTATTCTTGAAAAAACGCTGCAAAGTTACAAAAATCTCTTCACTATTATCGCTAATTTATCATTTTTTTGTATCTTTGCCCTAAAATATAGCTTATGAAACTTAAGTTTTCTATACAATATGGCACTCAGTGGGGACAAAACCTCTATGTGGTGATAACCTATCTTACCATCGACCAAATGAAGAAAACGGAACGGTTGATGATGACTACCTCTGACGGCGTGAAGTGGCAGTTGGAAACAACTGTGCTCGAATCGCGTAAGCATCCGATAGCCTCGTTCTCATATCATTATCAAGTGGAGGATATAGATGGTAATGTGCTCAGAAAAGAGTGGAATGCTATTCCTCGAACCTATTATTTTGAGTCGGCAAAAGACTATGTGATGGCTGATTTGTGGCGCGATGTGCCTTTGCAGTATCATCTTTATAGTATGGCTTATCACACGACGATGGGATTGACTGTTGCTGAGCAGGTTGAGCCGCTTCGTGTACCTTTATATCGCAAGACAATTCTGTTCAGGGTATCGGCGCCTCAATTACAAAAGGGACAGTCGGTAGCCATCATTGGTAGTCATCCGGCTTTGGGCAGTTGGAATGTGACTCGTTATCTGCGTATGGAGTCGATAGGCAGATTTGAATGGCTCTTGTCGGTGAATGTGGATGCTGTGTTGTTGCCTATTGAATTTAAGTATGTGATTATAGATGATGATACTCATGCACTTGTGGCTTGGGAAGAAGGCGATAACCGGACAACTGTAGGCTTGTTGCCTGCTGATCAGACGATGGTGCCTGATGGTACTGTGCTGGTGGTATATGGCGAGAACCTGCGAGTAAAGGAGCAAACTTGGCGAGCTGCCGGTGTCGTAATTCCTGTGTTCTCACTCCGTTCTAAGCAATCGTATGGGGTGGGGGATTTCGGCGATCTGCATCGCTTGGTTGACTGGTGTGTGGCTACAGGTATGAAGGCTATCCAATTGTTGCCGGTTAACGATACAACATGCGCGAAAAACTGGAGTGACTCATATCCATATAATATTGTTTCGGCTTTTGCACTTCATCCTCATTACTTGGATGTTGAGGCTGTTGGGGTGTTGAAAAATAAAGAAAAGATGGTGGCGTATCATCGTCAGCGCCAGGAACTTAATGCACTTTCTTATTGTGATTATGAAGCCGTCGATCGTGTGAAACTGGCTTATGTTCAAGAACTGTTTGCAGAAAAAGGGCAGCAGACGCTTGGGGCCAAGGAATTCAAATCTTGGTTTGCAGAAAACCAAGATTGGCTGGTGCCTTATGCCGAATGGTTGGGAACATCGCCGGATGTGGTTTATTTTACGCAATATCACCTTCATGTACAATTGAAGGCTGCGGCTGACTATGCCCGTTCAAAAGGTGTCTTTTTGAAGGGTGATGTTCCCATCGGTGTAAATGGTAACAGTGTGGAAACGGCTACTCATCCATGCTATTTTCATCTTGATGCACAAACGGGAGCGCCTCCAGATAAATTTTCGCACAACGGACAGAATTGGGGATTCCCGACCTATGATTGGAGTGATAGGAAAGATAAGGAAGGTGAAAATCTGGTAGAGTGGTTCCGTCGGCGTTTAAAGTGGATGGAACAGTATTTTGATGCGATACGCATTGATCATATTCTGGGCTTCTTCCGGATATGGGAGATTCCTGCCGATGCTGTTTTCGGACTGCTGGGGCATTTCTCGCCTTCGTTACCCATGACTGTGGGCGAGATAGAATACTTTGGTTTACCTTTCCGTAAGGAGTTGTTCACCAAACCTTTTGTAAATGATCGGGTGCTTGATAAACTGTTTGGTATGCACGCTCCTTATGTACGTGAACATTTTCTGACGCCTAAAAGCTATGGCTTGTACGACTTGAAATCAGATTTCTGTACGCAGAAGAAGGTGCAGCAAACTTTTGAGGGACGGACTGATGAAAACAGTCTTTGGATTCGCGATGGTCTTTATCGCTTGATTAGTGATGTGCTCTTTGTCGAAGATCCCCAACAGTCAGGTATGTATCATCCACGTATTGACGTGATAGGCGAACCCGTGTTTGATGCGTTGAATGCTGAGGAGAAAGATGCGTTTATGCGTCTTTATAATAATTATTACTATCAGCGTCATAATTTCTACTGGGGAGCTGAGGCTATTCGTAAACTTACGGATGTGTTTGGTTCTACTCGCATGCTATGCTGTGGTGAGGATTTGGGAATGCTGCCAGATTGTGTGGCGCCCGTTCTTGACCAGCTACGAATCCTTTCGCTCGAAATCCAGTCGATGCCTAAGCAGAGTGGCTATGAGTTTGCGCATCTTGATGGGAATCCCTACCGTTCGGTAGCTACGATTTCAACGCATGATATGTCGCCATTGCGGCTTTGGTGGAGTGAAAGTCCTGAACGTACTCAGCGTTTCTATGTGTCGATGTTGCAGAAACAAGGTCGGGCGCCAGAGCAGTTGCCTGCCCACTTGGCTGAAGAGATTATAGGGCGTCATCTCTATTGTCCGTCGATGCTTTGTATGCTGTCGCTGCAGGATTGGCTGGCAATGGATGGCGAGCTGCGTTCAAAAAATGTACGTGATGAGCGTATCAATGTGCCTAGTGATCCTTATAACCGGTGGAAGTATCGTATGCACATGACCATAGAAGACTTGCTGCAAGCAGATAAATATAATAATAAGGTGAAAACCATGATTCAGCGTTCTAAACGCTAATGTTTAATGTTTTAAAAGATTGTTTAATGTATAATACGTATATTTTTGACCTTGACGGAACTTTACTTGATACTTTAACAGATTTGGCAGCATCGTGCAACTACGCCTTGCGCACACATGGTATGCCTGAACATTCGATTGACGACGTGCGCAGATTTGTGGGCAATGGAGTGCGCAAATTGATGGAGCGAGCTATTCCTGATAGAGCCACGAATCCTGATTTCGATGCTACTTTTGCAACCTTCCGTGAGCATTATATGCGTCATTCGCTTGATACAACGCAGCCATATCCAGGGATTCCTGAGGTCTTGGCTGAACTGAAAGCGCGTGGATGCAGATTGGCTGTTGTAAGTAATAAGATGATGGCTGCAACGGTGGAGCTGTGCCGTCATTTCTTTCCAGATACAATCGAAGTTGCTATTGGAGAGCATGAAGCAGAGGGTATCCGCAAGAAACCTGCTCCTGATACGGTTTTTGCAGCCTTAAAAGAACTTGGGGTAGAAAAAGATGGTGCTGTTTATGTTGGCGATAGTGACGTGGATGTGCAAACGGCAGCTAATTCGGGACTGCCATGTATTTCTGTGTTGTGGGGATTCCGCGATCGTGACTTCCTAATACAACATGGAGCGAAGACATTTATCTCCGCTCCATCTGAATTATTATAATAATAGGTGTATTAAATCTGCTGCAGTCTGGCGATATACTTGCCAAGAATGTCAAACTCGATGTTGACAACCGAACCTACACGGATGTCACAGAAGTTGGTGTGCTCAAATGTATAAGGGATGATGGCAACCTGGAAAGTGTTCGAGGTGGGATTGCAAACAGTGAGGCTTACACCATTAACGGTAACGCTTCCTTTGTCAACGGTGAAATAGCCTTTTAAAGCCATCTCGCGGTTTTCGGGATATTCAAACGTGAAATAGGTCGAACCATCCGCATCCTCAACAGCAATGCAGCGGGCGGTTTCGTCAACATGCCCCTGGACAATATGACCGTCTAACCGGCCGTTCATCAGCATGGAACGCTCTACATTTACTTTATCTCCAACTTTGAGCAGTCCCAGGTTGGTGCGGTCGAGTGTTTCCTTCATGGCGGTAACCGTGTAAGTGCCATTCTCGATGGCAACAACCGTGAGGCAGACGCCATTATGCGCAACACTTTGGTCGATCTTTAACTCTTCGACAAATGAACACTTCAGTGTGAAATCGATATTTTCGCGATCCTTACGGATAGCTGTGACAGTAGCAAATTCTTCGATGATTCCAGAAAACATAATTATCTAGTCTTAATTATCAATTGGAAAAAAAAGGGTACGTGCCGATGATTTGGTGAAAACTCCTGTTTCACACGATGTGGGGGCTCCCTGCTGTTGTAATCCACCGGCATTGCTGCTCTCCTCGTAAAGGATAATCGTGGCCCGCCATTGGCAAGGGAAACGATCCCGATTTGTTTTGTTAATGTAGAGTATCCCGATCTATCAGGCACGACCCACTGTTTCTGCTGCAAAGATACAACTATTTTGGGACTTATCCAAACCTTTTGCTATTTTTCTTGGTAAATAGAAACTTTTTCTATATCTTTGCACTCAAAAATAGAAAGAAATGGGAAAGACTGTATGTATCATAGCGGGTGCTCGCCCCAATTTCGTTAAGGTGTCACCTCTGGTAAGAGCCATCAATAAAAATCCTGAGGCTACGTGTTTGTTGGTTTATGCAGGTTGTGAGAACGATCCATCGCTTGAGGCATCGCTGTTTGATGATTTACAGATGCCCCGTCCACAATATTATTTAGGTGTTGATTCTACGAGCTTGAATGAGATTACCAGTCAGGTAATGGCTCGGTTTGATGCGTTTCTTGATGAGCATCAGATTGACGTGGTGATTGTGGTGGATGATTTGGCATCGACCATGGCGGCCGCTATTGTTACTAAGAAGCGTGGCATCCGTTTGGCTCATCTGGTGGCTGGTACACGTTCGTTCGATATCAATATGCCTAAGGAAATTAATCGCTTGGTGATTGATGCTTTGTCTGACTATCTGTTTACGGCTGGTGTAAAGAGTACCGGGGTGGCTACACGTGAACAGTCGGAGAGCTCGCAGACCTATATGGTGGGTAATATTCTGATGGATACGTTACGCTATAACTATGACAGATTAAAGAAACCTATGTCAATCCCCTCGTTAGAGGAAAAGAAATATCTGGTATTTACACTGAATCGCAAAGCGCTGATTGCTGATGTTGATAATCTTGAGCGTATGCTTAAGGCAATGGTTGAATCGGCTAATGGCATGCGGATTATTGCTCCTTTGCGTGGTGATGCCAGAAAGGTGGTTGAAAATATGAATATGCCCATTGAGATTGTTGATCCTTTGAGCTATCTTGAATTCGGCTGGTTAACTGCTCATGCTCTTGGAATTATTACTGATTCTGGTAATGTTTCAGAGGAAGCCACTTTCAATGGCGTTCCATGTATCACACTGAATAATTATACTGAACATCAGGAAACTGTGAATGTGGGTTCTAATGTGTTGGTAGGTGAGGATGCTGACAAATTGAGTGAAGCTGTAACGAATATGGTTGGCGGAAAATGGAAAAAATGCGCCCTGCCTGACCGTTGGGATGGTCGAACTGCAGAACGCATTGTTCAGATAATCCTGGCCTAATTAGACCTAAAGATTTTTTTTCTTAGTAGTTCTCTGCTTTTACCTGGAAGTAAGCCTGAGGGTGGTCACATACGGGGCAAATCTGGGGAGCCTTTTTGCCAATGACAATGTGGCCGCAGTTGCTGCACTGCCATATAACATCGTTGTCCTTTGAGAATACACGCTCCTTCTTTACGTTGTCGAGCAACTTGCGGTAGCGAGCTTCGTGCTCTGCCTCAACCTTTGCAACGAGTTCGAATTTCGCAGCGATCTCATTGAATCCTTCCTCGCGGGCTTCTTTAGCCATGCGGGCATACATGTCGGTCCACTCGTAGTTCTCGCCAGCTGCTGCTGCCTCAAGATTCTCTGGCGTGCTCTTAATAGCGCCACCCTCTAAAAGCTTGAACCACATCTTGGCGTGCTCCTTCTCATTGTTGGCTGTCTCCTCAAAAATGGCGGCTATCTGAACGAAACCATCTTTCTTGGCCTTTGATGCCCAGTAGCTGTACTTATTGCGTGCCATTGACTCGCCTGCAAATGCATCTTGCAGATTCTTCTCTGTTTTTGTTCCTTTAAGATCTTTCATAATTGTACTTGTTTAGTTAAATTATTATATGAGTTTTGGGCAAAGATACAACAATAATTTGATTCTCGCAAGTTTTTGACTTTCTTTTTGAGTATTTTTAGTATTCTTCTTTATATAATAATGTACGCGAGAGAGTGGGGAGCTGATTGGGAATTTTAGAGTTGATAAAATGGAAAACTTTTCGTTTTTGAAAATTGGAAAAGTTTTCCAAAAAGAAAAACTATGTGTTACTAGGTGTTTTCCAAAAAGAAAACCGATTGTAAAAACAATGCTTCTGTGTGATAATGCTTTTTGTCGGATTGAGATTTGTTGTGAGGTATGGTAGAATGGCTTGATATTCAGGTAGTTGCGTATTCTTATTATAGCGCATTGTCTTGATGTTAACTTTATTTTAGAGATTTTTTTAGCTTGTTGAGGATGCTATTTCTGGTATATTTCGTATCTTTGCAACCGAATTCGGTTTTACTTTTTGGGAAACTTTTCCGAATTCAAAACAAAAAAAGTTTTCCAAAAAGAAAATTTTGGGAGAGGATTTATCGTTAAAACTTAAATAAAAAAGGAAACTATAACATGGAGATTAAAAACTTTACCATCACCAAGCGAGACGGATCGAAAGAATTGTTCTCACTCGACAAGATTATGAACGCTATTGTAAAGGCTTTCGAAAGCGTTCAGGAACCTGCTGACCTAGCCATCGTGTCTAAAATCTTGAATCACCTTGACATGCATGACAACATTACTGTGGAGGATATTCAGAATCAGGTGGAAGAGGCCCTTATGCGTGAAGGCTATTTTAAGGTTGCCAAATCTTTTATTCTCTATCGTCAGTTGCACTCTGAGGATCGTGAGACACTTGAGAAAATGGTATTCCTCTCAGAATACTGCGAATCGGTGAATGCTGCTACTGGATCAAAGTATGATGCCAATGCCAATGTAGAGCATAAGAATATTGCTACACTGATTGGCGAGTTGCCTAAATCGAACTTTATCCGTCTTAATCGTCGTCTCCTGACTGATCGTATTAAGAAAATGTATGGTAAGCAGTTGGCCGATGAGTATATCGACAAACTGACACACCACTTTATATATAAGAACGACGAAACTTCGTTGGCTAACTACTGTGCTTCTATCACCATGTATCCTTGGTTGATAGGTGGTACTGTGGCTATAGGTGGTAATTCTACTGCACCAACCAACATGAAGTCGTTTGCTGGTGGTTTCGTTAACATGGTGTTTATGGTAAGCTCTATGTTGAGTGGTGCCTGTGCTACACCTGAGTTCTTGATGTACATGAACTATTTCCTTGGTAAAGAGTATGGACTTGATTACTATAAGCGTTCTGAAGAACAGGCTGATCTGAGCTTGAAGAAGCGTACCATCGATAAGGTTATTACCGATTATTTCGAGCAGATTGTTTATACCTTGAACCAGCCAACGGGTGCTCGTAACTATCAGGCTGTGTTCTGGAATATTGCTTATTACGATCGTTATTATTTTGAGAGTATTTTTGGCGAGTTCTACTTCCCCGATGGCTCTAAACCCGATTGGGAGGGACTCTCGTGGTTGCAGAAGCGCTTTATGAAGTGGTTTAACCAAGAACGTACCAAGACATTGCTGACTTTCCCTGTAGAGACCATGGCTCTGTTGGTTGATGAGAATGGAGAGTGCAAGGATAAGGAGTGGGGCGAGTTTACAGCCGAAATGTATGCTGAGGGACACTCGTTCTTTACCTATATGAGCGATAACGCCGACTCGCTGTCGAGCTGTTGCCGTCTGCGTAATGAGATTACTGATAATGGTTTCAGCTATACCCTTGGTGCTGGCGGTGTAAGTACAGGTTCGAAGAGTGTGCTCACCATCAACTTGAACCGTTGTATTCAGTATGCCGTTAATAATAAACTGGATTATCTGGAGTATCTCAGTGGCGTGATTGACCTCTGCCATAAGGTGCAGTTGGCTTATAACGAGAATCTGAAGGATCTGCAGCGGCAGGGTATGTTGCCCCTGTTCGATGCTGGTTATATCAATATTGCCCGTCAGTACCTCACAATCGGTATCAATGGTTTGGTTGAGGCTGCCGAATTCATGGGACTGAAGATTACTCCGAACGACGAATATCTGCATTTTGTTCAGGGTATTCTTGGGCTGATAGAGAAGTACAACAAGCAGTACCGCTCTAAGGAGGTGATGTTTAACTGTGAGATGATTCCTGCTGAGAACGTCGGTGTTAAGCACGCAAAGTGGGACCGCGAGGATGGCTACTTTGTGCCGCGTGATTGTTATAACAGCTACTTCTATGTAGTAGAAGATGACTCGCTGACCATTATCGATAAGTTCAAACTGCATGGTGCACCTTATATTGAGCACCTGACAGGTGGTTCGGCTCTGCATATGAATCTCGACGAGCATTTGTCGAAGGAGCAGTATCTGCACCTGCTGAAGGTGGCTGCTAAGGAAGGATGTAACTACTTTACATTCAATATTCCTAATACTGTATGTAATGATTGTGGTCATATCGACAAGCGCTATCTGAAGGAGTGTCCGCATTGTCATTCTAAGAATGTTGACTACATGACCCGTATTATCGGCTACTTGAAGCGTGTTAGCAACTTCTCACAAGCCCGTCAGGAGGAGGCTTCACGTCGCTACTATGCTGGAAAGAAACAGTTATGCTGAAATACGTTAATACTGGCGTAGTTTTTCAAGAAATCCCCAACGAAGTGACACTGGCAATTAACATTAGTAATTGCCCGTGTCGCTGTCCTGGGTGTCATAGCTATTATCTTTGGGAAGATATCGGATTGCCGCTTGATACGGAGGCTATCGATGCGTTCGTAGATAAGTACGGTACCGACATTACTTGTATCTCGTTTATGGGAGGTGATGCCGATCCGAAGGCTGTTGACCAACTGGCATTATATATCCGCGAGGTGCATCCTGAGTTCAAAGTGGCTTGGTATAGTGGCAAAACAGTTATATCCTCGGCTATTGATAAGCGGAATTTCGACTACATCAAAATCGGACCGTTTATTAAACATTTAGGTCCGTTGAAAAGTCCTACAACAAATCAGCGTTTGTATGGTATTAAGGAAGATGGCGAGATGGAGGATATGACCTCGTGGTTCTGGAAAAAATAGGGAGGAGAGATATCACTAAAACGATATCTCTCCTCTTATACTTTGTTGCATATACTTGCGTACTGTTTCAGGATCGTCGGGGTAGTGAGCCTGCAGGAACATTAACTTGGTCACTGCTGCTTCTACGGTAGAATCGCGACCGCTGATAACACCTGCCTCTTGCAAATGGTAGCCGCAGTCATAACGACTCATCTCTACTGCACCCTGCATACACTGGCTGATGTTTACTATCACCTTGCCATTTCGGCTTCCTTCACGTAGGGCGTTCAAAAGCCAAGGGCGTTGAGGGGCGTTGCCGCTGCCAAAGGTGCGCATGACAATGGCTTTCAGGTTGGGGGTGTGGATGATATGTCGAATCAGATCTTCGCGAATTCCTGGGAAAAGCGAGAAGATGATGACATTATTGTCTAATCGGAAATGTGGTACCATCGGTTTGCTCCAGTCGGGTTTCAGAATACGGTCGTTGTGGTAAGTGATATTCACGCCAGCTTCAACCAGATGGGGGTAATTGAATGATTCGAAAGCGTTAAACTCCTCGGCACTCTGTTTGGTGGTGCGGTTGCCACGAAGCAGATGTCCGCCAAAATAAATGCCCACCTCGGGAACTAATGCATGTCCCTCACGATCCTTGGCGGCGGCTATCTCCACAGCAGTAATCAAATTCTCTTTTCCATCGGTTCTTAACTGCCCGATAGGTAATTGAGATCCTGTGAAGATGACTGGCTTGGTGAGATTCTCAAGCATGTAGGATAGGGCAGAGGCTGTGTAGGCCATCGTGTCGGTGCCATGTAGAACTACAAATCCATCGTACTGCTCGTAATGATCGGCTATACAATGCGAGATGTCGGTCCACATTCTGGGCGACATGTCGCTTGAATCAATAGGTGGGTCGAACTGATAGGTTTCGATGGTGATATCAAACTGCTTCAGTTCGGGCACATTATATAATAGGTGTTCAAAATCAAACGGTTCCAGAGCCCCTGTGCGTGGGTTCCGGTTCATGCCAATGGTGCCTCCTGTGTATATTAAGAGGACTTTGCTACGGTACGTCATCGTTTACGTTTTATTTTTCTGCAAAGATAGTGCTTTTCTCCGAGATTTTAATTAACTTTGCAGAAAAATTTTAAGAAGGACCTATAAACAAACAGTTTTATGAAGCAGTTCAATGATGAGAACTTTGTTCTGGAGACCCAGGTGGCACAGGACCTGTATCACAATCATGCGGCTAAAATGCCCATTATCGACTATCATTGTCATTTGATTCCTGAGATGGTGGCCAAAGACCACAAGTTTAAGAGTATTACTGAGTTGTGGTTGGGTGGCGACCACTATAAGTGGCGTGCCATGCGTACCAATGGTGTTGACGAGAAGTATTGCACCGGTAAGGATACCTCTGATTGGGAGAAATTCGAGAAGTGGGCTGAGACCGTTCCTTATACATTTCGTAACCCTCTTTATCATTGGACTCATTTGGAGCTGAAGACTGCTTTTGGTATTACGAAGCAGCTCTCGCCAAAGACAGCACGCGAGATTTTTGATGAGTGTAATGAGAAACTTCAGCAGCCAGAGTTCTCTGCTCGTGGCCTGATGAAGCATTACAACGTGGAGTGTGTTTGTACTACTGATGATCCTGTTGATGATCTGCATAATCACATCGAGTATGCTAAGACTAAGGCTAAGGATGACCCTATGATGATTCCTGCCTGGCGTCCTGACAAGGCTATGAACATTGAGAAGGCTGAGTTCTCTAAGTATGTAGAACAGCTGGGTGAGGTTAGCGATGTGAACATCGTGAAGTTTGCAGATATGGTTGATGCTCTGCAGAAGCGCCACGATTTCTTTGCCGAGAATGGTTGTAAGCTTTCTGACCATGGTATCGAGGAGTTCTACGACGAGGAATACACCGATTCTGAAATCGAAACCATCTTCGAGAAGGCTATGCGTGGACAGTCGCTTTCTAAACTCGAAGTTCGTCAGTTTAAGAACTGCTTCCTGACAGTAATGGCTGAGATGGATGCAGATGCCGACTGGACTCAGCAGTTCCACTATGGCGCTATCCGCGACAACAATACTAAGATGTTTAATCAGCTTGGTCCTGATACCGGCTTCGATTCTATTGGTGAGTTCAATACTGCTAAGGCTATGTCAACGTTCCTGAATAAGCTGAATATGAAAGACAAGTTGACACGTACCATCTTATATACTCTTAATCCTTGTGCCAACGAGGTGATTGCTACTATGCTGGGTAACTTCCAGGGTGGCGAGCCTGGCAAGATTCAGTTCGGTTCTGGTTGGTGGTTCAACGACCAGATGGACGGTATGGTTCGTCAGATGAACGCTCTTTCGGTACTTGGTTTGCTGAGTCGCTTTGTTGGTATGCTTACTGATAGCCGCTCGTTCCTGAGCTATCCACGTCATGAGTATTTCCGTCGCATTCTGTGTAATATGCTTGGAAACGATGTAGAGAAGGGGCTGTTACCATGTGATATGGAGATTCTGAGTCGCATGGTTGAGGATATCAGTTATAACAACGCTCGACGCTACTTTAAATTCTACTAATAAAAAAAAGAGGCCGCAGATTTTCGAATCTGCGGTTTTTTTATTAATTTTGCACCCAATATGAGATATAAAGCAGGGTATAACCGTGAGGGTGACTATGAGCACCTGGTGGTCAACGAGTCGATGCCGTTGTTAGAATGGTTGTTGGCCAATGTTCAGCAAAGTCGTACAAAGATTAAGGCGACTCTGCAGGGTAGGGGTATCAAAGTGAATGGCAAGACCATCAGTCAGTTTGATTTCCAGTTAGAGCCGGGCATGAAGGTGGCTATCAGCAAGACAAAGCGGAATCAGCAGTCGTTCAAGAGTCGCTATGTGAAAATCGTTTACGAGGATAAATGGCTGATTGTGATTGAGAAGGCTGAGGGTATCCTCTCGATGGCAGCTGGTCACTCATCATTGAATGTAAAGACGGTACTGGATGATTATTTCAAAAAGTCACGTCAGAAGTGCAGGGCACATGTAGTACATCGCCTGGATCGTGATACCAGCGGATTGATGGTGTATGCCAAGGATATGGAAACAGAGCAGATTCTGGAGCATAACTGGCATGATATCGTGTACGATCGCCGATACGTAGCCGTTTGTTCAGGCGAAATGGAGAACGACGAGGGCACCATTGCCAACTGGTTGAAGGAAAATAAGGCCTATGTCACCTATTCTTCACCTACCGATAATGGTGGTAAATATGCAGTTACTCATTATCATGTGTTGGATCGTACTACCGAGCACACGTTGGTAGAGTTTAAACTTGAGACTGGTCGTAAAAACCAGATTCGTGTACACTCTGCTGATATGGGGCATCCAGTATGCGGTGATCCTAAATACGGAAATGGAGATGATCCTATCCACCGCCTTTGTCTGCATGCCTGGTTGCTGTGCTTCCATCACCCGGTAACAGGTGAGCCAATGGAGTTTGAAACGCCCGTTCCGACAGCATTCAAAAAACTATTTAAGTAATATGGGAAATTTGAGTTATTACATATTTGTGCTTGTAGCCATCATAGTAGCCTTCTTGGTGATAAAGAAGGTTGCTTCTTGTCTCATCAAGTCGGCTATTTTGATAGCGATGGTAGTGGCGCTTGCAGCTATTTACTATCTGTATCTGAGATAGCTGCTACCTCTTCAGGGAATATACGATCGAAAGCCTCACGTAGTTGTTGGGGCTGCTCGATGATGGTTCTCAATTCGTTGAGTCGCTTTGCGTTCGGCGAATTGGGAATCCATAGTTTGATGTAACCGTCTTTCGAATACTTGTTGGCCATGTGCTCTTTGAAACGCACCCAATGTTCCTCTACAGACTTTTCGGGGTAGTTGGCCAAACCGAACTGAATGCAGCGACGAATGATTCTGTCTGGGTCGATATCTCTGTCAGCCTCGGCCACAATCTTTCCATAAATGGTGCGTGGACTGCGACTGGCTGAGGCGCGATGGTCCTCAACAGCCTCTTTCATAATCTTTATCTGTTCGGGCGAGAACCATTTCTTCAGGCGTGCGTCGGTTGCCAGGATTTTACCACCTCGGATGTGGTGATCGGCACGATGACCGCACATGCCCAGATCGTGGTAGGCTGCAATAGTATATACCATGTTGGTATCTGCTCCTGTTGCCCTAACCAACTCGAGGGAATTGCGTATAACTCTTGTGACGTGCTCCATGTTATGTGCACGGTCAAATTCAGCGTATTTCGGGAGTATCTGCGTTTCGATAAACTCCACTAAATCCAGACTTGGGGTATTGCTTGTCATAAAAAGTTTTAATTTTCTTTGCAAATTTACGAAAAAGTAGTTACTTTTGCAAGAAAATTGCGGAAAATTATGAAAGAAGATCAAAAAATAGTGACTGATTCGGCCAAAGCATGGTTGTTGGCAGCCCGTCCAAAAACTTTATCTGGTGCAGCGGTTCCTGTGATGATAGGTGTGGCTTTGGCATATACCGATGCAGGTCAGTATGGTGACGGTACGTTTAGCTGGATTGCTGCTTTACTTTGCTTGCTGTTTGCATTTGCCATGCAGATAGATGCCAACTTTATCAATGATTTTTTTGATTTCGTGAATGGTACTGATGATGCTGAAACACGATTAGGGCCACGTAGAGCTTGTGCTCAAGGCTGGGTGAAACTGGATTCGATGAAAAAAGCGATTGCCTTAACTACTTGTTTGGCATGTGTGATTGGTTTACCGCTGGTATATTATGGTGGTTTCGAAATGGTGCTGGTTGGTATGATATGTGTTGCGTTTGCATTCCTTTATACTACATGGTTCTCATATCAAGGCTTGGGTGATTTGCTGGTTCTCGTGTTTTTCGGTCTGGTGCCTGTTTGCTGTACCTATTACATCCAGCTTCATGAGTTTACCTGGGAAGTAGTGCTGGCTTCGATAGCTTGTGGATTAGTTATCGATGCGCTTTTGATTGTGAATAATTTCCGCGATAGGGATAATGATCGTGAAGCAGGAAAGAATACCATTATTGTGCGTTTGGGGGCTAAGGCTGGTCTGCAATTATATATAGGTGTGGGTGTTGGTGCCATGATTCTTGGTGCTACATTCCTTTTGAATGGGCATCTGCTTGCCTTCGTTTTCCCGTTTATCTATCTGGTGCTTCATTTGATGACCTATCTTAAAATTAAACAGATATATCAAGGAAAAGCGCTGAATCTCTGCTTAGGAGAAACAGCGCGTAATATCTTTATCTATGGTGTCTGCGTGAGTCTTGGACTTCTGCTGATTTAGTTGAAGAACGGCCACGAAACACCAAAGTGCAATACCGATCCGTTGGTGGGATAGTGGGGCGTGAGGAACTTCATGTGATTAGCTCCACTGTTCACAACGTTGGTCATCACGAGGAAGAATCTTACACCTTTCAGTGTCATGTTTGCATATACATCGATAAAGGGGAATTCGCCTAATTCGATGCGGCTGGCCTCATTCTTCTGTACTGCAAACTGATTGATGGCAGGACAGAAATCAGGAGCGTTATACTTGGTAAAGTATGTAGCGTCGGCACCCAGTTCAACTCCCAGTACCTTGGCAATCTTAAACTTCAGGTAGAGATTGGTGAAGATATTCCAGTCGGGTAAAGGTAATACCTCTTGGCTACTGGATTTCTGATAGGTGATGATGTTCTCCCAGTTTAGGGGACCTAATCGGAAATTCTGATGCAGCTGTGCTGTGAGTATCTGGATATTCTTGTCTTCCTGATAAACGCCTGCGGTCATGTTCTTACGGCCGCCATTGTCGGTCATGTCGTAACTCATGCCGTAGTAGGTGTAGTTCTTGATGTTTTCTACAGCTACACGCAGTTTGGTGTCTGTTTTCTGGTAGCTGAACAGACCTTCTATGCGGCTACGTGTTTCTCTGTCGAAGCTGTTATCCCACCAGATGTGCTTCGAGTGATAGGTGGCCTGTAGGAATACAGGGTTGCATTGCTGATAGAATGCCGATGCTGCCAGCTGAACCGTATCGCCAAACAGGGGGAAGTTGAGATCAGTACTGAAGTCAACAGTCATGTCGCCAGCATCAGCTCCCGAGAGCCATCTCTCGGCAGTAAGGTTGAAATGCAGCGTTTTTCCTTGTGTCTTACTCAGTTGGGCACCAAATGTCAGGTTATACTCTTTCCATTTGTTCCAAAGCAGCAACCCATTTTCAAGCTCAGGCATCTGGTAGGTGTTGTGCTCATACGAAACAAAAGCCTTCAATCCGGCTTTCACGTATTTATTGAATCCTTCGAGCAGGGCCAGTGCGAGCGTGTTTTTGATGTGTTGATGCTTGACTTGATCATAAATAGAGTCGTTGCCGTATGTCAACCCCTGTTTATAATAGGTGCTCTGATAGTAATCAGCAGGGGTGTTATAAGCCTGATAGATATGGTTATAATTGCTGATGTCGAGCGTGTGGATAAAACTGGTAACTGGCACATACTCGCGTTTCATCGTGGCGTCGATAGAGTCCTGAATAGCTTGCAGGCGGTTTAAACTATCGATAGCAGCCTGACCGTCGACCTTGATGCGAGTAGTGTCGGCAGCTATATCAAGTGAATCTTTCTGTGGTTCTTTGCCTATCACCTTGGCACCTTCAGGTCGTCCTGCTGGTTTCTTGAGTTCTCTGTCTCTGCGCAACTCTTTCTCGTCGTCCTTCTGCTGTTCCTTCTCTTTTTCGTGCTCCTTCAACGATTCCTTCGCAAACTGGCGAGCTTTGATTTCCTCGTCGGTCATCTTAACCATGCGATAGAAACCAATGTTGTAGCGATGACTTAGAAATAAGTGCTGGTGGTCGTTACGATTCCAGTTTCTGGAGAGTACGGTGGGAATTTCGCTTTCAGTATAACTATCTGAGAATGATTCTGGATGGGTGACGTAATCGTCGATGGTAATACCACCATTCTCTGATGCCTTTTGGTGGGCAGCATTAAAGAAGAAATGCATCTGATAGCGGTCGCCTAAATAGGATGCGAACAAACTGCCATTAAAATGTGATATATTCTGATTGCTATAATAGCCGCGGGCATAAGCATAATCCAGGTCAAATCCGAAATTCAGACGCTTATTGGCATTTACAGCGAATTTGGCATCAATATGATCCTCGCCATTGGTCTTGTCGCCACAGTTGTCGTATAGCACACTGGTATAGGGCGATAAGGTGTTCATGAACAGAAAAGCATCGGGCTGCTTGTTCACAAAACTGTAGGGCTCGGTGAAAATAAAATACTCGCCGTATGGGCGGTCGATAAAAATACGACTCAGTCTCGCCGTATAGTTACTTCCTACGGTGTTGTAGTCGCCATACATACCACTATTAAAAGTGGTGTTCATAAACAAGTGGGGCAGGGTGTCGGGCTCAGTTGGAATCACATCGCCAAATCTTCTGTCGATAGTCCACGAGTAAAGTCCTTTAGGAATTTCCTTGTGCTGTGTGGTGTCTTTGCTATGCTTGTTGAAATTGCCGCTTTGGCGACTTACGTTTCCATACTCGTCAATCTGATTGAAATCACGATCTGTCTGAGCGCTGGCATGAACCAGCGCCAATAGTGCTATAATTAATGTGGATAGTCTTCTGTACATAGATTATTTGATCATTCGCATAGACGATTCTGCTATCTTGAAGCACATAGAGAATAGTATGATGTAAGTGCCTGTGGTCTTGTCTTTAGTGAGATACCAGATGACTCCAACCAGGGCTGTTATCATGAAGATGATATTAAGGATATTGCGTATCTTGTCTTTATTCATGTCCTTATTTGTTGTTTAACAGCGAATTGAACTTGTTGAAAATAAAGTCCTTACGGTCAATTGTCTTGCGGCGGAACTTTGCTGAGAGTGGGTAGAGCTTTGTGTGCTTCTTGTTCACTGCATACTTGTCGGTAATCCATTCCTCGGCCGCATAACGTACGGGCTTGCGCTCAATATCGTAGTTGTAAGAGATATGCGTGATTTTTACTTCAGCCTGTTCGTTATCGCATTTCACAATCAGTTGGAAGTTCAATTGTGTGCGATCGAGCGACAATGTGGTGTTCTTGAATACCAGCCACTCGTGAAACACTGCTCCCAGCTCGTGTTTATCGGCGTCTTTGATGGCCACGGCACTATTAGCAATCTGGTTGGGCTCGTTGACCATTTTTTCCATCTGTTTAAGCAGAATGTCGTAAATCTGCTGAGCCGATTTGCCAGGTGCTTTGATGGTGGTTTGCCAGCATACTTTACCGTTGACTTCTGGTACCGCTCCATCTGCCAGATATTTGGCATCTGGGTTTACAGTTGGAACAGGCTCCTGTTCGATACGCTCCCAAGTATTGTCCTGAGCCGAAGCTATTACAGGCATTGCCATCAGTATGGCTATCAAAAATTTTTTCATATTTACACTAATTTATTTATAAAACCGTGCAAAAGTACTAAGATTTTTTTATAATCAGGCACGGATTACACGGATTAACACGGATTTTATTATCTTTTCACTTTTTATTTAAGTTCCAATTCCTTTTGTAAACGAACGATTTCATCGCGGTATTGTGCAGCCTGCAAGAAATCGAGCTGTTTGGCAGCTTCTTTCATCTTGCGGGTAGTCTCTTCTATCAGTTTCTCCATCTGTGGTCTGGTCATGCGTTCCTCTATTGGGTCGGCGGCCACTTTTATGCCTGTTTCGCCGTTTTCTGCTGCCATCGAGAAGTTGCGCATCAGCTCCTTGGTGTCGGCACGGTTCTCTTTCTGTAATGAGTTGAAACTCAGGTTCTTGACAATTTGCTTTGGTGTGATATGATGCTCCTCGTTATACTTCATCTGCTTCATGCGGCGACGCAGAGTTTCGTCGATGGTTAACTGCATGGAAGCTGTGATGGTATCGGCATACATGATGACCTTGCCGTTTACATTTCGGGCTGCACGACCTGCTGTCTGTGTTAAACTGCGATGGCTGCGCAGGAATCCCTCTTTGTCGGCATCGAGGATGGCAACGAGTGATACCTCGGGCAAGTCGAGACCTTCACGAAGCAGGTTGACGCCTACTAACACGTCATAAACACCCTGGCGCAGATCGCTCAGAATCTTTACTCGGTCAAGTGTGGCCACATCACTATGGATATAAGCGGTACTCACATTGTGGTTCAGCAGGTATTCGGTCAGTTCCTCAGCCATGCGTTTGGTCAGCGTCGTGATGAGTACACGTTCGCCGCGATGGCTGCGAGTAAGAATCTCGTCCATCAAATCGTCTATCTGGTTCTCGCTGGGGCGTACCTCGATTTCCGGGTCGAGCAGACCTGTAGGACGGATAACCTGCTCTACCACAACGCCCTCAGCCTCGTTGAGCTCGTAATCAGCAGGGGTCGCACTAACGTAGATAACCTGATTCACTTCCTGTTGGAATTCTTCGAACTTCAACGGACGGTTGTCGAAGGCGGCCGGTAAGCGGAAACCATATTCAACAAGGTTCTGCTTGCGACTGCGGTCGCCACCATACATAGCGCTGATTTGGGGAACACTTACGTGGCTCTCGTCGATAATGAGCAGATAGTCGTCGGGGAAGAAATCCAGCAGACAGTAAGGGCGCTCGCCTGCTTGGCGACCGTCGAAATAGCGACTGTAATTCTCAATACCTGAGCAATGGCCCAGTTCTTTAATCATCTCCATATCATACTCCACGCGTTCTTTGATACGTTGCGCTTTGATGTTGTCGCCTATTTCTTCGAAATAAAGCACCTGTTTCATCAAGTCGTCCTGAATCTGGCGGATGGCAATATTGGTTTGCTCTTGAGAAGTCATGAAGAGGTTGGCTGGGTAGAGGCGGTATTCGTCGAAACTGGCCAAGCGGTCAAAAGTAACAGCATCCATTTCTTCGATGGCATCAATCTCGTCATCCCAGAATGTGATGCGGAGCACCACCTCACTATAGGCCATTGCGATATCAACGGTGTCGCCCTTAACACGGAAGTTGCCTCGCTGCAAATCCATATCGTTACGGACATATAATGCTGCTACCAATTTTCTTAACAAAGCGTTTCGGTCGAGTATCTGTCCTTTTTTTAGTTCGATGACATTCTCCTGAAGGGCTACCGGACTGCCCATACCATAGATACAAGATACGGATGATACCACAACTACATCGTTTCTGCCTGATAATAGGTTGGAAACGGCTGATAGGCGCAAGCGGTCAATCTCGTCGTTGATGGCCAGGTCTTTTTCGATGTAAGTATCTGTAGTAGGTAGATATGCTTCTGGCTGGTAATAGTCATAATAACTTACATAATACTCTACGGCGTTCTGCGGAAAGAAACCTTTCATTTCTTCGTAGAGCTGTGCTGCCAGTGTCTTGTTATGACTCAGAATGAGGGTGGGGCGATTATGCTGTGCAATGACATTTGCCATCGTAAATGTCTTACCTGATCCGGTAACGCCAAGTAGTACTTGAGCGCGGTCTCCGCGATCCAATCCCTCAGTTAACTGACGTATCGCTTCGGGCTGATCGCCAGTGGGTTTATAATCCGATGTTAGTATAAATTTGCTCATTGAGTGTGCAAAGATACGAATAAGTTATTAAAAAAACATCAAAAAACACCAAAAACCTTACATAAAACTTTGTTATTTGACCGAAAAGTGCTAATTTTGCACCCCGAATATGAATAAAGGTATCATTACATTGGCATGTGCGGCTTTACTGCTTAGCAGTTGCGCCTCAGAGTTTAACAGTGTCTATAAGTATGGCGACACTGATTATAAGTATGAGTATGCAAAAGAGGCATTCGCATGTGGAAAATTCCAGCAGGCAACATCTCTGTTGGAAGAATTGGTGACTATCAAAAAAGGCACTGACGAGGCTCAGGAGTGTCTGTATATGTTGGGTATGGCTCAGTACGGCAATATGGATTACGATGTGGCTTCGGAGACCTTTAAGAAATACACAACAAGCTATCCTCGCGGTATTTATGCCGAGTTGGCTTACTTTTATGTAGGTCAGTCATTGTATCAGAGTGCGCCAGAGCCTCGTTTGGATCAGTCGCCTACTAATGGCGCTATCACTGCCTATCAGCAGTTCTTGGATCTCTTCCCCGAGTCACCACTCCGTCCTCAGGCTCAGGCTCGTTTGTACGAACTTCACGATAAGTTGATTCAGAAAGAGTATCTCTCAGCCGAACTCTATTATAATTTGGGTGGATATTTTGGCAACATCAACTCGAACGAGGAGAGTAACTATAATGCTTGTATTATTACGGCTCAGAACTGTTTAAAGAACTATCCTTACTGCAGTATTCGTGAGGATTTGATGCTGCTCATCATGAAGGCTAAGTTCGAGCTGGCCGAGAACAGCTCAGAGGAGAAACGTATGGATCGCTATCGCGATGCCGAGGATGAATGCTATGGATTCCTGAATGAGTTCCCTGAGTCGAAGAATGCCGCTACGGCCGAGAAGTATATCAATAAGTGCAAAAAAGTTATTAAAGATTAAGATATGGATTATAAGAAGTCAAAAGCACCGGTTAACACCGTAACACGTAACATTATGGATCTGTGTGAAGACACAGGTAACATCTACGAGAGTGTAGCTATCATTGGCAAGCGCGCCAATCAGATTAGTCTGCAGATTAAGGATGATCTCTCAAAGAAGCTGGCTGAGTTCGCTTCATATAACGATTCGCTCGAGGAGGTATTCGAGAATCGTGAGCAGATCGAGATTTCTCGTTATTACGAAAAGCTGCCAAAACCAACTCTTCTGGCTACTCAGGAGTTTATTGAGGATAAGGTTTACTGGCGTGATCCTTCTCGCGAGAACCAGAACCAGGAAGATTAATATGATACAACGTAAGCAGACATTATATCTTTTGGCGGCCATTATTATGACCGTCATTTGTCTTTGTATGCAGATAGGCTCATTCAAGTTGGGGGGTGTTACTGTGGCAAAGGTATTCAACCTTTGGTTTACCGATCCGCTTGGTAAGCATCATTTTGATACTTGGCCCTTGATGGCTGTTCTGCTGCCTACAGCGGTCATCGCTACCTATACCATATTTATATATAATAACCGTAAGATGCAGGCTTTGTTCTGTCTCTTCAATGTGTTGTTTATCATTGGTTGGTATGTGGTATTTTTTGTTGTTGGCCAGATGGTGGGTGATAAGTCGTGGGGAGCTGTTGTTTTCCGTCCCTCTTGGCCAGCTGTGTTCCCAGCTATCTCGCTGATACTCTACTTGATGGCTCGTCGAGCTATCCTGGCAGATGAAAAGCTGGTTCGCTCGATGGATAGAATCCGATAAACAAAATAATCATCCCCTCCAAATTTGGAGGGGATTATTGTTAAGGTTAGGCAATTTTCTTTCGGAACTTTTTGTTTGCACCAACTCCGATTTCTTCAATCAGTTCGAACTTTTTCCATCGGCTTACTGAGCTGCGATAGGATGAGTCGCTGTAGCCAGGGCCTTTGGCATCCTTCACATCAGCGTAGGTAAACTCCTTGGGCAGTTTGTCGAAGGTGGTTTTGTCGCTGATGGTGCGAACCTCGGCGGGGGCGTTCTGTGCCTGCTGACTCTCAATCATATTGCCCAGCATGCGCATCTGCGTGTCCAGACAGTAGTCGGCCATCATCAGCATGAAATCCACGCAGGCCTTCGATTCGTGTTCCTCACCTGTAAGGAGATAGAACACTACGGCACAACGGAAGGCGATGACAGCTGCACGGCGGCGGAAGTTATCCATCACTTCGTCGTTGTTTTTCAGGGCCAGTATGCGCTTTTCTTCGACCCATTTGCCGATGGCTTTGCGCAGGCGAGGCGTGTCAACATAGCCTTTCAGTTCGCTCAGTCGGCGTGCTGCCTGCTGGATGGCTTCCTGTTCTTCGTCTGACAAGGGACGGTACTTGGGCATCTTGGCAAATCGGGTGTCGGGCAGCTCAGATATCAGTACGCGGCCTCCTAGTCCGTTCTCGGCATTGTCGCGCTGAAAACACTTGTTGAACGAGCCGTAGGTGCCAAAGATGGTCCAGTTGTAGATTACCTGTACATCGCCCGATTCGGTCTGATCGCTGTTGTAATCCTGTCCCCATTCGGCACGATCGAACGAGTAGCGATAGATGTCGTACTTGGCGCTCCAGTTGCCTGCCGAATTGGTCTTCAGCAGGGTGTCGAGCTCTTCGCAGAACGAGTACAGACAATGTCCGGGCGCACCTTTAAATCGCTTAAGCAGGGTAGAGTTTGATACCGTGATAGGCAGCTTGCGGATAGGGAGTTTAGGCATCTCCTGTGCGCGTTCGTTGGCTTTGCGGCACTTGTTCTGCTGCTTGATTTCATCCTCCTGACGGCGATAGGCATCCGACTCGTCTTTTAGAATCTTCATCCAGCACTCTACGGCCTCTTTACAACCCGATTTACCTCCTGCCTGGCGGGCTACGATAATCGACATCAGTCCCAGGTACTGCTTCTTCTCGTCGGCATACATCACTTCTACCTGGTCGGCATAGGCGGCTGCAATAGGCATGATGGCGCACAGTACGTTCATCTGCATCTCCTTGGGTGCGGCCATCACGGGCTCGCGCAGACCTGAGGGTAACAGCTTGGCTATCAGTTTGCGGCGATGCTTGTCGTTGGTCTCCTGGGCTTCTTCGGCTTCGATGGCTTCTTCATCGTCGTTGTCGCCAAAGGCCTCGGCCAGGATCTCTCGCTGACGTTTGGTGAGGGCTGCATTGGGATCGGTTTTCTTGTAGAAGTCGTCGATAAGCTTCTGGCAGTCATCCTCAGTAGCATACTCAGGCATGCGATGGCGCACTACTGCTATCATCTGTGCCTTAGAAATCAATCGGCTGGCTCCTATCGAGAGAATGCTCAGCAGCGAGTTGTGGCGTACACCCTCTGTCTGCAGCGAACGCTCTGTAAGTCCTGCCTCTTCCATAAACAGGTCGAACACCTTCAGGTAGCGCATGTCGGGCTTCGCGGGTACATCATTAATAGTTACTTCCATCGCGGGCTGGTTTGCAGTCGCATTGGTGTTGTCCTCCCAGGGGCGATAGTGCTTGTTGGCTTTCTTGGCGCCTGCGGGTACCTCTTCAAGTCCCAGCTTCTCGCGCTCCTTCAATGTTTTGTACTCCTGCTCGCTCTCTTCGATGGTCATTGTCTCATCAAAGATGGCGTCGTCCAGGTACAGCAGTTCTTCGGCATCGGCTGTGGTGGTAAACATCACGCGGCCCAGGTCGTGTGCCCCATTATCCATCTCGGTCTGGGTGAGGATGGATACGCGTACCTGATTCTCCAGGATGGTCTTACCTTTCTCGCGGCGCAGCACCAAGTGCAGGCCGTAGCGGGCCGAGCGGCTCATCTCCAGCAGGCCGATTTCGCTTTTCATCTCCAACAGCTTCTGTGCGATGCGGTCGCTCTCTACCAGACTTTCGCAATCAATGTCGTAGGCAAACATCGAGCTGGGGTGGCAGGCGCCTTCTACTTTGCCGTCGGGCATCAAGTCGTTGTAGGCCATTTGCAGTAGCTGTTTCTTGGCCTGTTCGTCACCCTGACGAGCGTGTGCCAGGTGCAGGCGGTTCTGCTGGCTGTTGCGCAGGTTAAAGTACTCCTCCTTCGAGTTGATGGGCTGTGCCATCTTTTTTCCATTCACAATAAAAATACGTCGCATAATAATACTAGTTTTGCTGGTTAGGCCTCCCCGGCACCATGCCTTCGTTTGACCTTAGCGAGTGCAAATCTAGTAATAAAAATAATGCAAGATTGGATTTTTCCGGAGGTGTCCGAGTGGGTGGTTTCTTAGTCCGAAAATAGGTTGTTATGTAGTCCGAACGGGTGGTTTTTCGGACACCCGTTCGGACATAATTCTTTATTTGAATTTCTTGAAATCGTTTTTGTATTCATCATAGAGCTTGTCGTCGTACGGGCATTCTTTCTCCATGTCGGTATATGAGTAATAGCTTGAACTGTCGTTCTTGCATGAGTTACCAAATTCGCTATCGAACCATGTGTACGACGGCCTTTGGCAGAATGCGCCCGATTCGAGTGCAGCACGGATGGCGCGCGACGAACGTTTGGGGGTGGTTTGTCCATCAATCATCTTGTGCAGCATTTGCAGAATTAAATGGGCATTCTCTGGATGTTTGCAGTATTGTTTGGTGGCATTAATGCTCTCTGTACTTACAATATCTAAGTCGAAACCATATTTCCGACCACGACCATTAATTACGTCGTGGATAATCGCTATCTGGTCGAGCATCAGCATAAATCTATCCAACAACCCCGAATCCTGTATGCCGTTTGCACCATAGGCATACTGCGCTACATATTTCCATCCATCTTGCTCCTTCATGCACATCATCCAATGCTGGCCTGCTTCGGTGCCAGCAAACTGGTTAATGAGTTCGGCACGTTTCTTACTCAGCATTTGGAGTTTTAATGCAGGTGGGGCCGATTTTAGCAGATGCTCAATCTGTGGTATGGATGTGCCGTACGAGGCTAATAGTCGTGTGGCAAATATCCATTCGGCACGCTTGTCGCTGTCGGCATCCAGCAGTTCTTGTTCTTTTATATTCCAAGGCTTTTCGCCCTCATTGCGTACCAATCCGTAAACCTCACTTCTTATTGCGGTTAAATCAAATGTTTGGTTGAGTTCGCTATCCGAAAGATTTACGAATTCTTTGCGCGCTGTTGAGTGGGGGGCTTCTTCGTCAAAACTTCTCATAGTGTGGTTAGCTTTTGTGTGGTTAATCCTCAGGTTTTGCTGCTGCTTCTCTCCAATACAGGCGGCTGAAGTAATCCAGCAGGTAGCCTTGCTCTATCGAGTAGCCCTTGCCGTAATTAATGTCGTAGCCCTGCGCCTGCAGTTTCTCGGCGGCCATTTTAAGCATGTCTTGCGCGTACTTTTCTTTTCCAGCCTCGCTCCAGATGTATGGGCGTGAGGGCAGACTGCTGATGGCGGTTTTCAGGGTGTCGCGTGCAATAGCACCCAGTTCGTCGTCGATGTGCTTGGGCAGAATACCCCACATGGCATCGTGCAGTACTATCTCGTCCATCGATAAGCCGTGCTGCTTGCCATCGGCTATGTGAGCGTTCACCTCGTCAACCTTGGCTATTACTATGTTTACAAAGTCTTTAGCTGCCAGGCGGCCTGCCTCGTAGTCGCTCCACTCGTACCAACTGTCGGCATAAAAATCCTGGGCAGCATCGTAGTAGTTTGCTATTTTATCCAGTTCTACGCGGCGTACGATGTATGCAGTCCATGCAGCAATGTCGTGCAGCGGTGTGGTTTCCAGCCATGTTCGCAGTTCTTTGTTGTCGAGTGTGAACTGTGGGGCGTACATGGCGTTTATCTGCTCCGTAAAGTCATCGTCGTTCCAATGCGGCGCACAAACTATGGTATCTTCGCGCGCGCACGTACCTTTTAATAGTACGTTAATGTCGAATGGCTTGTGAGTTATCAGGTGCCAAGCCAGTGCTTGCAGCGGTGTTTGCCCCTCGCGACGGCAGATGTCGAACTGCGGGTCGGCCAATAGTTGGTCAAGCTTTTCAAGTGATTCAATTGTGTATTGCATAAATTTGGGTAAGTTTACTATTATTGCTTGCAAAGGTACGGCTTTTTATTTAACCCACCAAATGTTTTGTGGCTATTGTGTGGGTGATATGTTGCACATGTTGCGTTGCACATGTTGCATGAAGGAGTATAATAACTATTTTATTATACTTCTATTTATCATAATCCGGTAATATATATCGGATATACTTCCTGTGTAGGGGGTAGGATAGTCCTTATTGCAACGTTGCAACGGCAACGCTGCAACGTATGCTTGTTAGCGGATGTATTGCTTATGTGACTTAAATGTATCGTTTTTTCATTGTGAGTGTATAGCACGTGGCTGCCGCTTGTACGGAATAGTAATCTTGCGTGTTGCTATGCGCACCAGCGCTCAAATACAGAAAAATTATTTCCCTAGTTAGGGAGAAAAATTTCCCTAACCTGCGCGTAAAAACCGAGCCGTAACCTCGCTGGCAGATTGCTTACTTTTATCCACCCGAAAGATTACTGCAATCTCATAGATTGCTTACTGCTTGTAAAAACTATTCAAAATCGCCTATTTTGGCACTATTAATGCTAACAATTGCTACTATTAATAGTAACAATTGCGAGGATTAATAGTAGCAATAAAATGCATATGTATGGAGCACTATAATAGTGTTTGTGTGTAAAGAAAATTTATTATTTTGGGGCGCGGAATCAATAAAACTCCAAGTTTTCTGGCGAAATATTTGGTGGATTCGGGGGAATGCATTATATTTGCAAGCGCTTAATGAAACAGAATTTTGCAAAGGATGACAAAAGAAATCTACGAAAAGAAACATCTGTTCGTTGCTGTGATCGATGCGGTGTTGTTTATGATTATACCGGTGTTTGCGCTGGGGGTGTTGATTGTGTTGCCAACAGCCAAGAATACTGCTTTTGAGGCGGAGTGGGTGCACGTGGCGCTTGTTGTTACGTTAGCGGTGTTGTGTGTGTTCCTGCTGGTAATGGGGCCCCTTACCGTATGGGAACGATACAAACGTTATATGGATTTATGTATAGGAGGGCAGCCTGCGGTAATTATTGGCGACGATGAGCTGCAGTTTTATTCGCCAAAAGGCGAGTATAAGTGCTATCGCTGGGACGAAATCGAGCGCTTTAAGCTTACTTACGGCAAACTTTATAGTACCATCCAACCTATATTAAAGGAAAGTTGGCGCAATCCTACGTGGTATGCCATGTTTTTTGCTGTTTATACCCATACCATCCGTACCGACCATCTGGAGATGGCGGAGGATGAGTTGCTGGCCGAGCTGAACTCGCATTTGCGATAAAAACATGACTCGCACAACGTACTGAAACTTACGATAACTGGTAGCATATCCAAAGCGAATATAATAATCCCCGCTCTCTATCAAGAAAGCGGGGATTTCTATGGTAGATCTAGTAAGCGATTACTTATCCAGTTCGGCCAGGTTGGCGGCAATCATTTCATCAGTAACGGTGTAGTTCTGCAGGTCGCCCTTGATGAATGAGTCGTAGCTTGGCATGTCGATAAGACCATGTCCTGAGAGGTTGAACAGTATCACCTTCTCTTCGCCAGTTGCGATGCACTTCTTTGCCTCGCGGATGGTGGCTGCGATGGCATGACAGCTCTCGGGAGCAGGGATGATACCCTCGGTACGGGCAAACAGCATACCAGCCTCGAAAGTTTCGAGCTGTGGAATATCGACACCACGCATCAAACCGTCCTTCAGCAACTGACTCACAATCACACCTGCACCATGATAGCGCAAGCCACCAGCATGGATGTTGCTTGGCTTGAAGTTGTGACCCAGTGTGAACATGGGCAGCAATGGAGTGTAACCGGCCTCGTCGCCAAAGTCGTAACGGAACTGTCCGCGTGTGAGCTTAGGACAGCTGTCTGGCTCGGCAGCAATGAACTCCGTCTTCTTACCATCGCACAGGTTATGACGCATGAATGGGAAGGCGATTCCACCGAAGTTAGAGCCTCCACCAAAGCAGGCAATCACCATATCGGGATACTCGCCAGCCATCTCCATCTGCTTCTCGGCCTCAAGACCGATGATGGTTTGATGCAAACCTACGTGGTTCAATACCGAACCCAGCGTGTACTTACAGTTAGGCGTGCTTGTGGCCAGCTCAACAGCTTCGGAGATAGCTGTGCCTAATGAACCGGTATGGTTGGGGTCTCTGGTAAGAATATCCTTACCGGCACGTGTTGACATCGAAGGCGAACCCTCAACCACCGCACCAAAGGTGCGCATAATGCTCGAACGGTATGGCTTCTGCTGCATGGTAATCTTTACCTGATACACAGCACAGTCGAGACCGTAGATCTTGGCGGCATACGAAAGAGCTGCACCCCACTGTCCGGCACCTGTTTCTGTGGTCACGTTAGTGGTTCCTTCCTGCTTGGCATAATAGCACTGGGGAATAGCAGAGTTGATTTTATGTGAACCTAATGGGTTGGTACTTTCGTTCTTGAAATAAATGTGAGCGGGTGTTCCCAAAGCCTCTTCAAGTGCATAGGCACGAACCAATGGGGTTGAACGATAGAACTTGTACTTCTCAAGTACTTCTTCGGGAATATCAATCCAGCGATGTTCTGTGTCAAGTTCTTGCACACAGCATTCACGAGGGAAGATGTGTGCCAAATCATCTACACCCAGAGGCTGCTTGGTGGCAGGATGGATGGGAGGCATAGGTTTGGTTGGCATGTCTGCCTGAATGTTGTACCACTGTGTGGGAATCTCACTCTCTTGGAGGATGAATTTTTTCTGTTTAGACATAATATACTACGTTTTAGACGTTTGGAATTCTTGCTTAAGGCAAGCGGCAAAGCCGGTTGCCGACTGCAAAGATAATAATTTTTTGGCACGGATTACACGGATTACACGGATTTTTTATAATTTTGCACCCATTATATGAATATTATGTGGATGATTGCAATAATATTAGGCTATTTTGCAGTTTTGTTTGCTATCAGCAGACTGACTGCACGGCGTGCGACGAACGAAACATTCTTTCGTGGTAATCGTCAGTCGCCTTGGTATATGGTGGCATTTGGCATGGTTGGAGCATCCATTTCGGGAGTGACCTTTGTGTCAGTTCCTGGCATGGTTACACGGATTGATATGACTTACATGCAAACCTGCTTAGGTTTTATTCTGGGTTATTTTGCAGTGGCATTTATCCTGCTGCCGCTATATTATCGTTTGAATCTAACCACTATTTACTCTTATCTGGGGCAGCGGTTAGGTCGGCGAGCTTATAAAACGGGGGCTTCGTTTTTCTTATTGTCAAAGATGACGGGAGCGGTAGTGCGTTTTTATGTGGTTTGTATGATATTGCAGCAGTTCGTGTTCGATGAGATGGGCATTCCGTTCGCCGTTACCGTTACAGCAATGGTTACTCTCATCTGGCTCTATACACGGGGTGGCGGTATTAAGACGCTTGTGTGGACGGATACATTCCAAACGATTTGTCTTTTTTCGGCACTTCTTATTATTATATATAAGGTGGTGGGAGAGTTGGGAATGACTATACCCGAGGCTATTAGTGCTATAGCTGCCGATGAACATAGTAGGATGTTTGTGATGGACGATTGGGTGTCGAAACAGAATTTCTGGAAACAGTTTCTGAGTGGTGTGTTTATTGTGATTGTGATGACAGGACTGGATCAGGACATGATGCAGAAAAACCTGACTTGCAAAACATTGAAGGAGGCTCAGAAAGATATGTGTACCTATGGCGTGGCTTTTGTGCCTGCCAATCTGTTGTTCTTGTCGTTAGGCGTACTGTTGCTGATGCTGGGTGAATCGGGTGTCTCTGATTCATTGCTGCCAGGATTTGTGCAGCGTAGTGGATTAT
The DNA here is from genome assembly GCA_015060625.1 of Xylanibacter ruminicola. Classification (GTDB taxonomy): domain Bacteria; phylum Bacteroidota; class Bacteroidia; order Bacteroidales; family Bacteroidaceae; genus Prevotella; species Prevotella ruminicola_D. The sequence goes on from SUYC01000007.1 coordinate 182,409, forward strand.
CGGTTCTTGTTCCTTTTACAATAGGTATTGTGGCGGCCTCGTTCTCGAGTGCCGATTCTGCTTTGACGTCGTTAACCACCAGCTATTGTGTGGATATCAGAGGAAGGGCCGGTGACGAGCAGTTGCGCAAACGGGCTCATCTGGGTATAAGTCTGTTGTTTGTGGTGATGATTCTGTTGTTCCGACTGCTGAACTCTACAAGCGTGATTGATGCCATCTATACGATTTGTGGTTATACCTACGGACCACTTTTGGGACTCTTTGCCTTTGGTATGCTAACCAAACGCATGCCGTGCGATCGGTATGTGCCATATATCTGCGTTGCTTCGCCTTTGCTATGCTACGCTATTGATGCGATAACCTGGCATTTGGCTGGTTATCGATTTGGTTATGAATTGTTGATGATGAATGGTGCGCTTACTTACCTTGCCCTTTGGATTTCGAGTGCTGTAAGCTCTCCAGAAACTCCTTCGGCTGAGTGCCAAACTGCTTCTTAAAGCAAGTGGCAAAGTAGCGCGGATCGTGGAATCCTACGCTATAAGCCAAATCGCTGACACGCAGGTTCGGATTCTCCATGCCCAGGCGTCGGGCCTCTTTCATTCTAACATCACGTATAAAGGCCGATACGTTCATGCCTGTGATAGAACGCAGCTTATTATATAAGGTAGAGGCGCTGGTTCCCATGTCGGCTGCTAATGCATCGCGGTCGTAGCTCTCATCGTTGATATGCTTATGAATATGTTCCAGTACATGATTAACAAATGATTCGTCGGGACTTGGCGCCTTGGCAATGTGCTTGGCTTCTTCCTCGGCGCTGAGCTGACTATATTCTGTTTGCATGCGCTTACGATTCTCGATGATATTATCGATGCGTAGCTTCAGATCACCTAAACGGAATGGTTTTCTTAGATATTCATCGGCACCGCTTTGCAGGGCTTCCTTTTCATCTTCCTCCTGCGTCTTGGCTGTTAGCAGGATGATGGGCAGATGGTTGGTGTTCGGATCGGCCTTAACAGCCTTGGTCAGCTCTATGCCATCCATCTCGGGCATCATGATATCAGATATAATCAAATCGAGTTCTTTCTCCCGAATCACCCGCATGGCCTCGTTACCGTTACGGGCTATATATACATGATAATTTCTTTTCAGCAGTTGCTGCATCAGCATGAGCAACTCTAAATTATCCTCTACCACCAGTAACTTATAGCCATCTTCGATAGGGTCTTCTGGTTCGGCGTTAATATCTGGCACAATCGTATTGATATCAATGATGGCGTTTTGGGACATATTGAAGACGATCTTGTGCTGTTCGTCAATTTGGTCAGGTGCAAAAGCTTCCTTTTTGATGGGGAGTTTCACCGTAAACGCCGTACCCTTTCCCTCTTCGCTGTGGCAGGTGATGGTTCCTCTGTTCAGATAAACCAAATCCTTGGTTAATGAGAGGCCTAAACCTGTGCCAATCGTTTGATGCTGTCGGTAGTCGCCATCATGATAGCGTTTAAAAAGATGCTTCATCTGTTTGGCTGATATGCCCTCACCGTCGTCACTCACCTTTATTTCTATCTCATCAAATCTGTCGTTAGTGATGGCGCTGAGGGATACTGTACCGCCTTCTTTGCCGTATTTGGCTGCGTTAGATAGCAGGTTATAGATAATCTTGTCGAGTTTGTCTGTATCAATCCAGCCCATCATACTTTCTGGCTGGCAGTTGATGCTGAACGTCATATCTTTCTTGACAATGAGGGGCTCCAGGCATTCTGCTGTCTGGCGGATATACTTCATCACATCGCCTTGAGCCACCAGCAGACGTAACTGACCGGCAGCAGATTTGCTGGTTTCCAGTATCTGTTGCAACAATCTCACCATACGCTGAATGTTGAATTGCATCATGTCGTATTCGTGACTGTACTGTGGCTCAGTATCGCGTAGCTTGTCAACAGATGCTGAGATAACTGCCAGGGGAGTAAGAAGCTCATGGGTAATGTTGGTAAACAGCGCCCCGAGTTGTAATCTTCTCTGCACGCGTTGATTTCGCAGGTATAAACGTCTTCCTGCGAACAGAAAAATGGCTATAATTGCCATGATGATAAGGGTTAATAGTAAGCGATCGTTCATATAATAGTAATATTTCTTTTTGCAAAAATAGTTATTTTTTTCAATACAAACCACTTTTTCTCTATAAAAATCGCTGTTTTAAGCGTTAAAATGTCTAAAATTAGTGATTTTATGTCGATTTTGCGTTAATTCACGCATTTTCAACAACAAAAAACTGAAATTGAACATGCATTTTAAAAACTTGCCGTATATTTGCATCAGAAATAGATTTTAATGGTTAAGGTTTATGGTTGATTAATTTAGTTTTTTAAGTAATTTTGATGAAAAGGTTCGTTGTGAAACGAGCCTTTTCTGATTATATAACCTTACCTGTTCAGCAAGAATCTCTCGGCCTCGATGGCTGCCTGGCAACCAGAACCTGCTGCTGAGATAGCCTGACGATAAACAGGATCGGCGCAGTCGCCTGCTACGAATACACCAGGAACCTTTGTCTTTGGTGTACCGTCGATCTTCTTCAGATAGCCTGTTTCATCCATGTCTAACCACTCCTTGAAGATGTCGGTATTGGGTTTATGTCCAATAGCCAGGAAGAATCCGTCGATGGCAATGTCAACCAGTTCTTCATCGGCTTCTCCCTTACGCTTAACCAGATGTGCACCTTCAACACCGTTCTCGCCATAAAGGCCGAGGGTGTTATGCTCAAACAGAATCTCGATGTTCTCGTTTTCCTTAACGCGCTGCTGCATCACCTGTGAGGCACGAAGGAAAGGCTTGCGTACAATCAGATAAACCTTTTTGGCCAATCCTGCCAGATAAAGGGCATCCTCGCATGCGGTATCACCACCACCAACTACGGCAACTGTCTTCTTGCGATAGAAGAATCCGTCGCAGGTAGCGCAGGCCGATACGCCCTGACCGTTATATTTACGCTCATCGTCAAGACCTAAGTACTTGGCCGAGGCACCAGTAGCGATAATCACAGTATCGGCCTCGATCTCAGTACCATCATCGGCTGTGCAAACGTAGGGGGCCTTTGAGAAGTCAACCTTTACAATCTCTCCATTACGGATGTCGGTTCCAAAGCGCTGAGCCTGCTCCAACAGGTCCATCATCATCTGGTTGCCGTCAACACCCTGTGGATAGCCTGGAAAATTCTCAACCTCGGTAGTTTGAGTGAGCTGTCCGCCTGGTTGCATGCCACTATACTCGATGGGGCTTAAGTTGGCACGTGAGGCGTAGATGGCAGCTGTGTATCCAGCAGGACCACTACCGATAATCAAACATTTGGTATGTTCCATATCTCAATTATTTCTTATTTAAGCAGTTCTTCAATCTGCTTGGTGATATTCTCAATATTCTCTGTAGGCTCAAAGCGAGCAACAACCTGGCCCTTCTTGTTGATCAGGAACTTGGTGAAGTTCCACTTGATGTCTGGTTTCTGCTTGTAGTCGGGATCATTCTTCGACAGCATGTCTTCGAGGATGGGAGTAAGGTTGTGGTTAGGATCCCAACCAGCAAAACCCTTCTGCTCCTGCAGGAACTTGTAGAGAGGATCGGCATCTTCGCCGTTTACCTTGATTTTCTTGAAACGAGGGAACTCTGTACCAAAGTTCAGCTTGCAGAACTCGTGGATGCTCTCATCGGTTCCAGGGGCCTGCTGTCCGAACTGATTGCAGGGGAAGTCGAGAATTTCGAATCCCTGACTATGATACTGCTCATAGAGTTTCTCTAGTTCATCGTATTGTGGCGTAAATCCACACTTAGTTGCTGTGTTTACAATCAGCAACACCTCGTTGGCGTACTCTTTCAGAGATACGTCCTTGCCTTTTCTGTCCTTGACAGTGAAGTCATAAACTGTTTTCATATCGTGTTGTAATAATATTCGGGTTATAAATAATAAAAAGATGCGGCCTTGGCATATGCAACTACCATGGACGCATCTTTTAGTGTTCTTTGCGGTTTTATCTTACTTCTTCGCAGCCTTACCGTAGCGGCTCATGAACTTATCAACACGTCCTGCTGTGTCAACGAGCTTGCTCTTACCTGTGTAGAATGGGTGAGAGGTGCTTGAAATTTCGACTTTTACCACTGGGTAAGTTTCGCCTTCGAACTCTACAGTGTCATTTGTCTTTGCAGTAGACTTCGTAAGGAACATATCGCCGTTGGACATATCCTTGAATACGACGGGGCGATAGTTTTCTGGATGAATACCTTTTTTCATTTTGAGTTTAAATATTAATGTTATAAATACTAATTTCGCATAAAGCGGGTGCAAAGTTACGAAGATTTTTCCGAATTTACAAACTTTTTGTACTTTTTTCTTTGTTTACTCATTTTTTTGTGTTATTTTTGCAAGCATAAACAGTATTAATATGCGTAAATTTCAGTTTTTAACATTTTTATTACTCCTTGTTTGGGTGGGATGCCAAGCCAAGAATAAAAAGGGGCAACAAGTATATGGCATAGGTTTTTATAATCTTGAGAATCTTTTTGATACCACTCACGATGAGGGTAAGAACGATTATGAGTTCATGCCTGAAGGCACATTTAAGTGGGATGCTGAGAAATATAAGTGCAAGCTTCATAATATGGCTCGCGTGCTGGCCGACATGGGCACCGATAAGTTGCCTGATGTGGGATGTGCTGCTATTGGTGTGGCTGAAGTTGAGAATGCCAAATGCCTGACCGACCTTTGCAATCAGCCCGCCTTGAAGGCCCGTAACTTTAAGTTCGTACATATCGAAGGTCCCGATCAGCGTGGCATCGATTGTGCATTGCTTTACAATCCCCAGTTTTTCAAGGTTAAAAACGTGAAACTTGTACCTTATATATATAATAGGCCTGAGGATGCCGGTCGTGCAACCCGTGGTTTCCTGGTGGTTAGTGGTACATTGGCCAATGAGCATGTTACTATCATTGTTAACCATCTGCCTTCGCGTGGTGCAGCTGCGTATGCCCGTGAGGATGGTGGTTCGCAGTTGCGTGTAGTAAAAGACTCGTTGCAGAAGGACGATCCCAAGGTAAAGTTGTTGATTATGGGTGATATGAATGATGACCCCAATGATGTGTCGATGGCAAAATGCCTGGGTGCCAAGCGCGAAATCAGCGAAGTAGAAGAGGGCGGACTTTATAACCCTTGGTGGAATGTGCTGGCCTCTGGTCAGGGCACACTTCAGTTCCAAGGCTCTTGGAATCTGTTCGATCAGATTATTCTTTCATCAAATCTACTGAATCAAGCAGGCATGAACGATTTCTCTACACTGAAACTCTTTGATTATCAGGTGTTCCGTCGCGATTACCTGATTCAGCAGGAAGGTGCATACCGAGGTAATACCCTGCGCACCACAGCTGGTGGCAAATGGTTGAATGGCTATAGCGATCATCTGCCTACATTGGTTTATCTCAAGAAGAACTGATGAGCGAGGTTATAGAGTCACATCCCTTCGAACCCTTTATGCCGGGGCATGCTAAGCTGTTGATGCTTGGCACTTTCCCGCCTGCTGCGAAGCGATGGTGCATGCGATTTTATTACCCCAATTTCATCAACGATATGTGGCGTATCTTTGGCATCTGTTTCTTTGATAACAAGCAGCATTTTGTTTTAGAACAGGAAAAACGCTTTGATTTGGAACGGATTATCCCTTTCTTGAATGAAAAAGGAATAGCCATGTATGATACAGCCACCCGTATTCGCAGAACAAAGGATAATGCTTCGGATAAGGATCTGGAGATTGTTGAAGAGACAGATCTGGATGCCATGCTCAGAAGCTTGCCTTGCTGCGAGGCTGTGATCACAGCAGGTCAGTTGGCCACCGACGTGTTTTGTAACCATTATGGCATAAAAGGCCCTAAAGTTGGCGAATATGCAGAGTTTACACTTGATGACCGGGTGTTGCGACTCTATCGCATGCCAAGCAGTTCGAGGGCATACCCCATGAAAACAGAGCGAAAAGCAGAATTTTATAACATTGTATTTAAATACTTAAGATTATGACAATCATTGGAATAGCAGGCGGTACCGGTTCGGGTAAGACTACCGTAGTAAAGAGAATATCCAAAGCGCTGCCTCCTCATTGTGCAGCAGTTGTTCCCCTCGACTCGTATTATAATGATACTACGGGCATGACTCCCGAGGAGCGTAAGGCTATCAACTTCGACCATCCTGATGCTTTCGACTGGAAATTGCTGACGGAGCACATCAAGAAGTTGAAGAATGGCGAGGCTATTGAACAGCCCACCTATTCGTATATCGAGAGTAACCGCTTGAAGGAAACCGTTCATGTAGAGCCCAAGCCTGTGATTATTATCGAAGGCATTATGGCGTTGCATCACAAGAAACTACGTGATATGATGGACTTGAAGATATTTGTAGATACTGATAACGATGTGCGTCTGATTCGTAATATCCGTCGCGATGTGGTAGAACGCGGCCGTACGGTTGAGATGGTGCTGGATCGCTACGAGAAGGTATTGAAGCCCATGCACGAACAGTTTATCGAGCCAACAAAGAAATTTGCCGACCTGATTGTGCCCTGGGGTGGAGATAACCGCACGGGTATCCACATCCTCAAAACATATATCGAAGGAATCGTTACGGGAGTGTAGTCACTTCCGTAACTTTTTCGTCATCATCTTTCACCTCCTCGGCAACAGGTATCTCCTGTTTCTTCTCTGCTTTACGTCTGTTAGAGTGAATCTTCAGCGAGTTGATGATTTCGGTAACACCATAAAGTAGCGAGCACCAACCTAATATAGCCATCGCCATTCTGGCAGGACTCATGGGCTTGATCATCACATAAAGACCTGTGAGCAGGATAACCGATGGGAATATCCAATAGCCAAATCCGATACCACCCAGTCGGCGTGCTCTTACCAATGCCATAAATTGATTGACGGCACCCAGAACCAAGATGGCACCGATGATATACATCAGGGCTGTAATGAACACGGTAGGTGTGATGGCCAGCATCAGTCCAAGTAAGATACTGCCTAAACCAACAATCGGAAATGTTGGCTTGTCGCCGGTTATTACCTGGCCGTTTTCGTCTGTAATCTTATACTCGGAAACATGCTTGGTGGCATTGTAGTAAACCACCATCGAGATAACACCCGACAGCAGAAACAAGATACCAATAGCAACCGTAATCCATGTAACTGTATTATCAGGATACTTAATCAGCATAATACCAATGGCTATGGCGCAAATGGCACGGAAAATGGAACTTTGTAATATCTTCATCTTAAATAATTCTAAGTTTTACGCTGCAAAAATAATAAAATAAGGTGGAAAAAGCAAATTATTCTGTAATTTTGCAGCAAATTTTAATAGATGATGACAACTTTATACTTAGTAAGACATGGCGAGACGGTAGATAACGCCAACCAGATTATGCAGGGACAGACACAGGGCGAGTTGAATGCAAACGGTATTCAGCAGGCGCATGAATTCAGTGAACAGTGGAAGGAAAAGGAGATAGATATCATATTGGCCAGCGATCTGAAACGAGCTATTGATACAGCCCGTATCATTGCCGAACCCCATCGGTTAGACGTACTCACAACCCCTTTGCTGCGCGAACGCGACTGGGGGAGCTTTACAGGACGTTTTATTCCTGATTTGAAAGGCGAAGTTTGGCCTGATGACATTGAGACACAAGAAAACCTTCTTTCCAGGGCGGGCGAATTCATCGCTTATGTCAAGCAGACATTTCCAGGAAAGAAGGTGTTGGCCGTAGGCCATGGCATCATCAACAAAGCTATACAATCATATTATTACCAAAAACCAATGAACGAAATTCAAAGGATGCAGAACACCGAGGTCCGCACCCTTGAGTTGTAGTTTTTTATCGGCGACCGCCCATGCGGCTGTCACCACCAGCGCTGCGAGTTCCGTGTGAGGTATTACCACCACCCATGCTTCTGGTATGTGAGCTGTTACCACCGCGATAACCTCCAAACGATCCGCTGTTACGGTTGGTATCGTTGCGTCGGTTGATATCGTTATGGCGGTTCATGCTGTTGTTACGGTTCTCGATGCGACGGTTATCGTTGCGCCCTTCGATGCGGCGGATATTATCGTTGCGCCCTTCGATGCGACGGTTATTGTCGTGACGACCGGTTATGCGGGTTGAACTGTGACGAGGATTGCGGAAGTCGCCACGATTCCAGCGGTCGTGCATGCCGAAGTGCTCTCTGCGGGCGGGGCGGAAGTGCTCTCTGCGTCCATAGTAGTAGCCATGAGTGCCATGAATGTGCCAGGCATGTCCACCACGGTAGGTTGCATAGAAGTGAGGACGACCGAAGTAGAAGAAATCGCGATGCGGATAGCGGCGATAGATTCCGAAGTGCCAGTAACCAGCCTCCCAGTAGAGTGGGCGATAGAAGTAACTGGCTGCAATGTACGACTTCCACTGCCAGTCGAACAGGATATAGCTCAAATCAAGGTTGCGACGCTCCCAGTAAGTGCCGAAAACATCATCGCGTCCGGCTATGCCCATCAGATAGTCGAGGTTTATCTCGTAAGCTGCCTCATACTGTTCGTCGGTGAGGTTCAGCTCGTAAGCCATTTTATCGGTGAGGAACAAGGCTTCGTTGCGGGCCTGCTCGTAGCTCATTGCACTCGCTGCCATTGTCGAGGTCAGCATCACCATTAGTGCGAAAAACATCTTCTTCATAATCGTATCATTTAAAATGGTTCGACATCTATTTCTTAATCACAGTGCAAAGAAACAACTTTTTGAGCTCATACGCAAAGGATTTTCCCTAATAAGGTAGAGGAATTTCCCTAAAAACATTTTTTTCTTAATTATTTTTCTTATCTTTGCCCCAAGTATGAGGAAGTATCTATCTATATTATTAATAATGTGTAGCCCTCTGGTGATGAGTGCTCAGCAGCGTTCGTTAACCGATAGTATTCAGTATCGGGCTGAGATGCAGGCTACCTTTTCAACTGGCGATCATGCCCCTTTGTGGTTGAATGCCAACAAGTATGGACTTAGTTCGCTGAAGACTGCCAATGGTTATGTGCGTGGTGCGATAGAACGCCCACTGAGTGCCGACGATGGTCGGACGTGGGGTGTTGGCTATGGTGCCGATATAGCTGTAGCTACAGGTTTTACCAGCACGTTGGTTGTTCAGCAGGCTTACGTCGAGGGGCGCTGGCTGAAAGGAGTGCTTACTGTGGGTGCCAAGGAGTATCCTATGGAACTGAAGAACCAGGCGTTGAGCTCAGGTTCACAAACGCTGGGCATCAATGCCCGTCCAGTTCCTCAGGTACGATTGGCTCTGCCTGAATACTGGACGATTCCTGGTACCAGAAACTGGTTGGCCCTGAAAGGTCATATCGCTTATGGTAAGACTACCGATGACGGTTGGCAGAAAGATTTCGTAGCCCCAGAAAACCGCTATACAGAAGGTACACTCTACCATAGCAAAGCTGGTTATCTGAAGATCGGTCCGGGCAAGTTTACGGCAGAGTTGGGCTTGGAGATGGCCTGCCAGTTTGGTGGTACCTCGCATTTGTTTGAGAATGGGGTAGAAAAGGTGTATGATAATGATGGCGGACTGAAAGCCTTCAAGAATGCGTTTGTTCCTGGTGGTACTGATGCAACTGATGGTGATTTTAAGAATGCCGAGGGTAATCAGTTAGGTTCGTGGGTGGCCCGTTTCAGTTACGATCAGCCTACCTGGAATCTGGCGGTGTATGCCGACCAGTTCTTTGAGGATAACTCGATGATGTTTCATGTAAACAAGAGTGGCGACAAGTATTTCTGGTACGACTTCAAGGATTGGCTGTTGGGCGCCGAATTGAAACTGAAAGATAATGCATGGCTCAACGATATGGTTGTGGAATATTTGTACACCAAGTATCAGGCAGGTCCGGTTTATCATGATAAGACCAGTCATGTGGGTTACCAGATTAGTGGGCGTGATAATTACTATAATCACCATCTCTATACCGGTTGGCAGCATTGGGGACAGGTGATGGGCAATCCGCTTTACGTTTCTCCGTTGTATAATGCCGATGGTCATATCGAGATAGAGCATAACCGTTTTGTGGCTTGGCATTTAGGCTTCAGTGGTTCGCCTTTACCGCAGTTGGATTATCGTGTGCTGGCCTCATGGCAAAAGAGTTATGGCTCCTACTATTACCTGCCAGCTACTCCTCTTGAGAATGTAAGTTGTATGGCTGAGGCTGACTACAGACTGAAGGATGGATGGCGCATCAAAGGCGCTGTGGCTGCCGATTTTGGCAAGTTGAGAGGCGACAATTTTGGCATTCAGCTGTCAATCGTTAAAACAGGATTCATTAAATAATTGGTTTTTCAGATGAAACGTTTCTTATTGATTATTATAGGTGTAACTTTGTTGCTGACCAGTTGTGATAAAGAAAACTCGGCCAACGGGCATCTTGACGGTTTTTGGCAGATGACTTCTTCGCCTGGCATCACCTGGGCATTTCAAGGTCATATTCTGGAATTGCGCGATGTCAGAAAGGTGCATCAGGATATTGTGATGAGTTTTACTCGCGAAGGTAATAAGCTGAAGCTGACTGATCCATACAGAGTGGATCGTGACTCTGATGACGTGGTTCTTCAGGATGCTGACTTGCTTGTTCCTTATGGTATTACCGATACCGCTACCGAGTTTAATATATCTGAGTTAAACAATAGCAGAATGGTGCTTGATAATGGTGCAGCGCATTTGGAATTCAGAAAGTTTTAAAACTTCTTTCCAAATGCAATTTTCAAGAAGGTAAGTCCCAGAATCTTACCATCGAGCCACCACGAGCGATGCTTCAGATAGTCGAGGTCCATCTCTAATCGTTTCAGCATTTTCTCCATCGTATCGGTGTAGCCGTTATAGAGTGTAGCCATCGATGTGATGCCTGGACGTATCTGATAGAGATATGTGTAACGTGGATCGTGCTGAATAATCTGGTCGATATAGTATTTTCGTTCAGGACGCGGACCGATAAAGGCCATATCGCCTATAAAAATGTTCCAAAGCTGTGGCAGTTCATCAAGATGATGCTCGCGCAGAAACTTACCTGTTTTGGTCAGGCGTTTGTCTCTATGCTCGTTGCACAGCTGTGGCCCCTTGGCTTCGGCATTAACAGTCATACTACGAAACTTGTAGATTGTAAAAGGACGTCCGAATCGGCCTATACGTTCTTGCTTGAAAATCACTGGTCCGTCGTTGTCCCGCTTGATAGCAATATAGCAAGCCAAAAACAATGGTGAAAACACAATCAGACATATACCTGCGAAAAAGAAATCAATCCATCGCTTGACTTCTTTCTCAAAGGCGTTCATTCCATCATATATATACGAGTAGTTATGCTCCATCCAATTCGATTTAATTCCTCAATCTTTATATAAAACGTGAAATCTCAAAAATTATTGTTTGCGTAGCAGGAAAAGATAGCTTTTTTGCCGCCATTTGTTGGGTATTGATCTTAATATGGTACGCATGATGATGTTCTGTAACATGACCCTGAACCCAATATGCCCTTTTCGGTGTAACGAGTGCTGGAACCTGATTTCCTGTCGGATATATGCCCATCCTCCACGCCGCTTAAAGAAGTCGTTCGATACTCGGAAATAGAGTAGCGACTCTTGTAGATTGTAGAATCGGGCACCTTGGCGCATCATTCTTATCCACAGATCGTAATCCTCGAAAAGCAGACAGTGGTGATAGCTGTCGGCGGCCTCAACTGCTTGTTTGCGGAACATCACAGTAGGGTGGTTCATAGGATTACGACGCCTGCTAAACGCTACCAGCTGTTCGTGAGTTTCCGGCACTTTACGAATGGTGCACGATTCGTGAATACTGTCTCTGAACTCTTCTGTCCACGAACCTACAACAGCTATTTCAGGGTGCTGCTCAAGATAGGCGGCTTGCTTGGCCAGACGCTCTGGTTTCATCAGGTCATCGGAGTCCATACGTGCTACCAGATTGTTGTGACAATGCTTTAATCCTTCGTTCAGAGCAAGGCCCAAGCCTACATTCGTGGGTAGTTTTACGATGTGGAGTTCCTGATGCTGTTGGGCAAATGATGCTATCACCTCCAATAACGGTTCTGTCAGTGGTCCGTCTTCTACCAGCACCACCTCATCAGGCAGCATCGTCTGGGCGAAGATGCTGTCAAGGCTTTGCTGCAGATACGCAGGCTTTTCCTTGCTATATACTGATATGAGCACAGATATTCTATTCATATTTTTATCCAATTATCAGGTACTGGCGAACATACATCTTTTAAGTTCATCCAGTTGGCTGGTGCGATGGTTGTGCCTTCTTGCTGGCTGAGCCATGCGCCCCACCACGAAAAGGATGAGTTGGCGATGATGTGATGCCTGCATAGCCCCATCAGGTGCATGTCGTGAATGCTGTTTGCACCTGTGTTCCAATCTACAAATATGGTGTTTGTGGCGTTGAGTGTTGAGACCAGATGCTGCTGGCACCAGGCGATGTCGTCAGAGAATACCAGCCATTTTTCGGGCTTAACCTCTTGCTTCATCTTTTGGATGGCGGCAATCACGTAGTTACCATTGGTAGTGCCTTTACGTAAAGGGTCGGTCAGGTAGTCGCCACGTCTGATGTGTATGCTACAGCTGTTAGTGCTTGTTGCCAACTGGGCAGTTGTTTGATTGCGTTCGTCATCAAATGTGGGGAAGGTAAAGGTGGCGAATAGTTCCTGGCGGATGTGCTTGAAATATTCCTCGTGCTGCCAGTAGCCATCGTAGTAAGTACAGGCTGGACGACTGAGTGCTGAAGGCTCAAACGTAAAGTTGGCCTTCTCTTTCAGCATGGTTTTGCGTACAGGGAGCACACGGCTACCTATTCGCCAGCATTGGTAGTTAGGGTAGGGATAGGCCAAACGTGCTATTTCTTTTAAGGTGGCATCTTCGTAATTAGCACCAAACACGCTGCCAATCTCATAGCCGCGATGCTTGTGATAGCCGTTAAAGCAGTGCAGGTCTAACAGCACACGCTCCTCAGGGTGCTGCTTTTGCAGCGCCTTGTAAAGAGCAAACTGAAACATCTGATTGCCCAAACCGCCTAACACTTTTACTATCCTCATATTCGTCGCAATAATCGTTTGGTTCTTAATACCAGAAGCTTATACAGCCAAAGCATCAGGCGCACATCGTTGCCATGAATCTGAGTGATAATGGCTCTATCCTGGTCGAATGCCTGCATAATATCCAGTTGCTTACTAATCTGTCCTGCATGTCCGTGGGTTGATTGTACCTTGCAGCCTTTGCAGATGGATACACGCTTCCCTTTTAGTAGTCGGTAATACCATTCTATATCTACCAGCCACTTCAGCTCGGGATTGAACAGTTCTGCCTGATAGCGCTTGAATGCGATACAGGCAGTAGGTCCGATGGCGTTCTGCAGGAAGAGCCATTCAGGATGCCTGATGCCCCACTTCTTAGTGAAGTGCGACAGCCATCTGCTGCTTTTCCTGCCATCGTCCGTCACCTCTACATCCGCTATTGCCACATCCGCTTTAGTCAGCGCTTCTGCCATCATACTGAGGTGCTGACTGCTTGTCAGCGCTTCGTCGTGATGCATTAGTATCACATAATTGCCTTTGGCTTTAGACAGACCATAGTTCCAATTATCAGCGGCACTTCCATTTGAGTTGTGGCTGAAATATCTGATGGTGGGGTTGTCAAGTGTATCAATATAGGTCGCAATCTCGTCATTATCAGAGTCATCAGCTATAATAATCTCAAAGTCCACACCCTGTTGGTGCAGAACCGAATCAAGTGCCTGTTTTAGCAACGGCAACTGATTATAGGTTGGTATGATGATGCTGAATACTTTCATCGTTTGCCTCCTTTCGCTATAATCGAGAGATAGCTGCCCATGCATAGCAGCTTTAGTATATATGCCAGCAGTATGGCCATCGCAATGCCAAAGGCACCTTGCTGATTCTCAAGAAACAAGAAAGCCAAGGCTACTGTCGAGATGCCCCATACAATGTTAAAGCCAAAGCTGGTCCACATTTTTTCTTTGCTATAAAGTGTCATCTCCAAAATCTGTGCAAGTGCAGTAGGAATGGTAGAAAATGCCAATGCTGTTAGGGTGGCGGTATCGGTAAATGTTCTGCCATAGAGAGGCATCAGTATAGGGGCAACAAACCACGATGCCAAGGCCAGTATGATTGCAATACCACCAATCAGGGCCAGATTGCCGATGAGTGCTTTGCGAAATAAACGATAGTCGGTAATGCTTGACATGATAGGTAGAACTATCTGGCAGATGGCGCCTGGCACAAACAGCAGCATCACCTTCCATTGGTCGGCAGCCTCAAAAATGCCCAATTCGCCATAATTGCTTGCTCTTACCAACATGGAGCGGACCAACCAGAAAACTGGTGTTACTGTGAGGGTAGACAGGGTGGCTGGTATGCTATAACTCACTATCAGTGCCCAGTCTTTCTTGTAAACGCTTTTAGCGTTAGCAGATATGCCAGCTTGGCTAAGAGCCTTCATGGCTGACAGTTTGTTGGCGATGTACAGACAAAGCACTCCTATGGCAAAACCAGCCACCGCACCCTCTAACTGATAGAGATAGGCGCCAACAACCATACAGGTGCCCTCGAAAAAACTGCCAATCAGCGTGTTGATGGCTATCGACTTGAAATCTTCGAGCCCAGCCAGCGTGCCATTTTCAGAGCTGTTTAATATCGATAACAGCAGTATCACACTACCAATGAGCAATGGTTGGGTGAGTTCTGGGGCTTTCAGATAATCGGCCGACAGAAACTGCGACGAGGCTAGGGCGATAGCTGTGATGGCGATGCCCAGTGTTAATGAGAAAAGAAACGACATGCGATAGATGGAGGCTGCATGGGCTTGCTGCTCTTTTCTGAATGCCGCTATGTATCTGGTTGCTGTTACGCCTATTCCGCCTGCTCCAAGAATGATGAACATGCCAAGTGTTGAACGCACCATGCCTAACTGTCCAAATTGCTCTTTCCCAAGAATGCGAGCGCACAATATGCCGCTTAGAAAAACCAGAAACTTGCCTAAAGCCGTTCCTGTGAACGACCATAAGGCTCCGCTCCCCATTCTTTTAGCAATATCCGAAGCCTTTATTCTGTGGTATGTTCCAATGATACTTTCTTTCATTCTTGAGGATACAGGTTATAATCATGATGCATTTTTGAGAAGTCATAGAACTGATAGTTGTTTATGTGCAGCCATTCCGGACGGATGGTGTTGATGGCTATCAGTTTGATGGCGAACAGTGACACTACCATGATGCATAGCAGGCTGCTGTTTTTGCCTTTCTTCTCGGCATCAGGCAGTCGCATGGCTGATGGGTTCATACATCTTAGCAGCTGGAAGATGATGAAAGGCCAAAAAAATTCGTTGATGCGCGAGATGGGGTAGATGACCGGTGCTACCATGCTGATGCACAGGGCTGTGATGCAAATCCAAAAGTATAATGGCGATATGGTGCTGTGCCGATTCCATTTGTGCGCTATAAAGCATATTGATAGGATGATGCAGATAAAGATAAGATCCACTATGCCAATCAGCGACAGTGTGCCTTTCTGTACGGCATTCTGGTAGTAGGGATGGTCGCGTAGGCCTAATAACGACAGAATCTCGAACAGGAAGACAGCCGTAAACAATGCGGTACCGACAGCAATCACGGCATTCCGCTTCGATGGTTTGATGTGTGCGATGAGTGGCAGCGCGAATAAGAACAGCGCCGAATAATGGAATAAGCTGGCCAGCAACACCAACAGGAGGTATTTCCGTATCTTCTCTTGTTCCAGATAGCCAAAGGCGATATAAAAGAAGATAAGCGCAAAGGCTTGGCGGATAATGCAGTAGTGGGTGAACAGCAAACTGGCAATCAGCATGTAGAAACACACCTTTGCAATGTCTTTGGCATATTTGTCTATCACCCATAGCTCAGCTATAGTGATGATGAGGCTCGACAGGATGACAATGGTGTAGGGATGCTTGGAGACTTGCTGTATCAGTATGTGGATGAGTATCTGGAATCCGTATTCAAACTTGTCGGTCAGGTGAAAGGTGGTAATCGGCTCGATGATGTAGCTGTGGATATGCGCCTTCTCGTAGTAGAACCCATAGTAATGCGAGGTGTCGTTCAGCACGGTGAGATCCCTGAATCCGAAGAATCCGAACAGTAGCACAAAGCACGCTATGAGCTGGAACAGTCGGGCTGCTCCAGGGCGTTTGAACTGCTTGGCCACCAGGTGGACCACAAGAAACAGGGCAAAATACAGAAAAATCCACACCATAGCCTCTTCTCGTCTTTATGCCTCGTTCAGCATGGACTTGATGCTCTGTTTCAGATATTCGTAGATAGCTGGCAGCAAGAGGCCGAGCAGCAGTGCTACTAATAATGTAACTCCTTTCTTGGGGAATACAGGCTTGAGCTGTCCCATTGGGGGCGATACAATGCGCAGATTCTGTGAGTTATAGACCTGGGTCAGACTGTTCTCCTCGCGCTTCTCCAACAGATAGATGTAGAGTGCTTCGATGATTTTATGCTGGCGCTCGGCTGGCAGCACCTTGGTGACTGCCGATGGGGCGGCTGATATCTGTTGCTTCAGTTTCTGATCCTCGCGATTCACAGCCTTCTGACTGGCCTTGAGCTGGGCCACGCCGTGATCCAACGAGTTGACGATGGCTTTGCGCATACTGCCAAGCTGTGCATCCAAATCCTTTACCAGTGGGTTGTTGTCGCTGCTGTTCTCGGCCATCTGGTTGCGCTGCAGTTGCAGTTTGTTGTACTCGTTAATCTGCTTGGCTACGTTCTCGTTGTCGGGCAGCAGATTGGCTGGCAATACCTGGTTGGTTCCTTCGGCATGATTTACCTGATTGCGCATCTGCTCCATCATGTACAACTGGTTGTTCACCTTTACCTGCTGTTCGTAGGTCAAGCTGGCATTGGCCATAAACATCTTAGCGGCCTCCTCGTAGTCGGGCATCAGATTGTTGCCCCTGAACTGTGCGATATCCTTGTCCAGGCCGCTCAACTCCTGCTCAATATCCTTGATGCGCTCGTTGATAAACAGGTTCGACACGTCGGCTGCGTTCATCTTGTCGTTCATCCAGGCCTCCTGATACACCTTGATCAGGGTACTGATAATCGTTTCGGCACGCTCTGCTATCTGGTCGCGATAGCCGATGTGGATGATGCTGGTTTGGTCGTCGCTCAGTGCGATGTCCATCTGCTTCATGCAGCGCTCCACCTGGTCGTATTTCTTTTCTTTGATGATGCGGATGGTCATGTTCTTCTTGGTTGCCATGATTTGCTGGAAGTGCTTGGTGGCCATCACGCTGACAGGGCCGATGGGGGTTTGGCTGACGGTGTTTACCTTGCCTTCTATCTCGCCGCTCTGTTTGTCCTTGTTCTTGCGCATCTTGTAGAGTGTGAAGGTGCCGTCCTCGCGCAAGTCCATCTTCATGTAGGCCCCATCTTTATCCGTCAACTTCGGGAAGGTCAGCTTCACGGGCAGTGTCTCTTCCCACAGTTCGTGTTTCATCAGTCCGTCGTAGGTCTCATAGCGTGTGTCGAGATTGAGTTGGTTCACCACTTCCATCACCAGTGCAGGCGACGACATGATTTCCATCTCATTGCTGACGTTCGATGCGATGTTGATACCTGCCATTCCGGCCAGCATACCCATGCTGGCTGACATCGATGACAACAATCCGCCACCACCATTCTCGTCTTTAATAAGCACAGTGGCGCTACGCTCATATCGTGGGGCGAACATCAGCAGAAACAGGATAGCAGCTATCAGGGTAGCAGTAAGCGTGGCAGCAAACCATCGCCAGTGTTTCTTGCATTCGTTTATATAGGTTTTTAAGTCCATATCAGCTTGATTATTTAAAAAGGAATACAGCTACGGTGGTGAGTACCGAAACGATTGACAACCAGAACGATGCATTGCGTGTCTCGTTGCCGTTGGCTGTCGATTGGCGTGCTCTTACGTTGTTGGCCTTTACGTAGATAATGTCGTTCTGATGGATGTTAAAGGCCTCTGAGTTTAACAGCTTCTGTCCGTCGGTCAGGCTCAATACGTAGGTCTTACGCTTGCCGTCCTCGGTTCTGATCACCATCACCGAGTCGCGTTTACCATACTGCGATAGGTCGCCAGCCTTGCCCAGCGCCTCCAGTAGTGTTATCTGATCTTTCTCTATCTTGTAAACACCCGGTTCCTTTACTTCGCCAGTTACCGTATAGGTCATGTTCTGTAGCTCTACGGTCACGTTGGCATCCTTCAACTGTTCCTTTTGCAGTTCGCGCTTGATGGTCTGCTCGGCCTCATAGCGTGTTAAGCCTCCAACGTGTATTTCGCCAATCACAGGTATCTCGATGGTTCCTTGCGGACTCACTGTGTAGGGTGCGATATAGGGATTGCCTGCAGCATTGCCTTGGGTAATCTGTGTGGCAAAACTCTTGTTAAACAGGTTGCTCATCAGCGGGTCTTTGCTCTTTACAATCACCGTTAGCTGATCGTTAGGTTGCAGTTTGATGGTGCCGTCGATGGTGATATCCGTCTGCTGACCGTTCTGAAGGTTTTGCAGATAGTTGAAATTGCGTGGCGTCGTGCAGCTTGCCATCACCATAGCCGCGCAAATAGCTATATAAAAACGGGGCTTCATATATCTTATAAAACGTTTTTAACACCTAATTATTATAGAAATCGGCTACAAAAATACTAAATTTTTGCTTAAAAACATGGTTTGTAACAGAAAAAGTGCTATCTTTGCACTCGAAATCGTAAGTGAACGATTCATTTTACGACGATTTTTATCTTGGGGTTGACTGGATTTGACGGCGAGATGAAATGGTACGTAAGCACGCGGAGGCTTCTTTGGTTCCCTCCATAATCTGAGTCAAGGAAATTATAATTGGCAACAATGAGTATGCTCTCGCTGCCTAATCGAAGTATAGTAGATTACTGGCTTTATTCCACTACAAGGTAGAGGAACGAGACGTCGCTCCGAGGATGTTGTTCCGAATCCAAAGATCAAGCGGCGCAGGTTAAATCGGAAATAGTTCATGCAGGCTCCGATGTACGGATGAAGTTTTAGGAGATAAGGTTGCAGTTGGTGGCTTGGGTCTTGCTGCAGCTCGAAAATGAAGGCCAAGATAAGCGTGTAGAAAGCGTATGGTTTCCTTGTGCGGACGAGGGTTCGACTCCCTCCAGCTCCACTATGTTACGCCAGAGGGGCCTCACCCTCGTGAGGGTTCTTCGCAAGCGAAGCGACTACGTCGATTACGACTCCCTCCAGCTCCACTATGTAAAACCATAATTGCAGGCTGCCTTGTTGCGTTCTTTGGGCATAATTTATGTAAACTCAATGATGGCACTCACCTCACTCTCTATAGACAGGGAAACAATGATGCCGTCAGCTATTTTGTATATAGTAGGAATCAGACAATCACCAAGTTTGGCAGCTACTCGATATTCTACCCGTAAGCCATTCACCACAAAATTCTCCGGCAACAGTTCCATCGCCATACGGACATAGTTGGCATTGTTCAGATGCTTGTTGTAATCAATGTCGGCACGAAGCACCTTAATAGGATGCTGCTCTTCACCTTCAGTCTTAGGCAGAATGATGCGGCGGTCTTTGTAGTTCATATCCAGCTGTGGTTCCAGCGTCATTGATTGTATAGTCGCATCGTCCACACGTTTCAGTTTGCCCGCCACCTTGTCAACGAATGCTCCCATGCTCCATGTCTTGTAGCAAGGCTTGCCTTCTGCATCATAGATAAAGGTGTTGCGGAATCCGAACATAGGCTTCATGCCATAGACGGAGGTTGTCACCGTCAGTTCCTCTTTGAATTCTGGCACTCGGACGATTTCAACCTGGCGTGTTGCTAGGAGTTGTGCCATGTTCTGCTCAGCGAAATACCGCTTTACGCCCGGTTCGCTGTCAATCCACATCTCTGAGCAGTCCTGCATCATCTGGAGAGCGGAATAGAGTTTCAGCCGTCCTTCGCTGTCGCAGGTGCTTGTTGTTACTTTGTATTTTAAACTGTACATATTTTTATGCAGATAAATTGGAATTTACTTCTTACACCATCTCTCAATGTAGCCATAAGCATCACCTTTAGGGCCTTCGTAGCCACTGCCAAAATTGTGCGACTTAAAATACTCAATTCTTTCCAAAGCTTGTTTGGTGTTTCCTGAGTGTATATCCATCATTAGATCGTAAATGCGGTTCGTTCTTCCAGATGGGCAAAAACTATCTGGATTGGGGTTCTCGCTGAGGAAATGGGCAATGTCTGCTTCTACAGTACTGAACGTGCTTTCCCATCGGGCAATCACATCATCTTCTGTATAAACTGGAATTTTGGCTGTATCAAAGACAGCGTACTCCTTTAATTTTACATCTGAAACAGCAAAAGCTCCATTACCTCTTAAGCTTTTAGGTGCTTGTTTGTTTTCTGGCATCTCAAATATGTCCCACCATAGGTCATCAATGAAGTATGGCTTCACGGAAAGCTCAACCTGTTCCAAGACCAAATGACACAAGCTGAAATAATAGCCTGAATCTATTCTCCAATTGAGATAGCCACTTTGTTTCCAACCAAACTTCTTTGCAACTTGTTTCCTACACTTATTTGAGACCTTCTCCAATGCATTACGTGCTTTTGATTCTTCTCTAGTCATAACTATAAATTCCTCTATGTTGCTATCCAAATAATTGGAAAATATTTATTGTTTATTAACTATTCTGTATCAATCACTTAG
>SUYC01000008.1 GCA_015060625.1 Xylanibacter ruminicola
TGTCCTGAGAGCAAAACTACTCTATAGTGGTATGAAATGGGACTGGAATCACCACCCAAATTGACGCAGAACCAAAAATTATTGATTATTATACGTTATGACCATAAAATTTGTTTATCCTGTTTTGGTAGCTATAGTTATGCTATCTGCCACTACTGTATCAGCACAGCGACATGGGCTGACCTTCGATTTCGGAAAAACACACCCTGAGGATTCGACCCGTGTAACAGGCTTGAGTATAGGTATTGCCAGCAGTACCGACACGTTGAAGGGCGTGCAGCTTAACACTGTGCAAAACTATGCTCGCCATGCCAATGGTTTGCAATTGTCGGGCTTCTCAAATATATCAGGCTCGCCCATGAAGGCTCTCCAGCTAAGTGGTATTACTAACATATCGATGGGGGTGGATAAGGGTGTGCAGTTGGGCGGATTACTAAATGTCTCGTCGGGTATGATGCGCGGTCTACAGTTGGGAACGTACAACTATGCCGACCAATTGAACGGAGCGCAGATAGGTATGATTAACGTAGCCGAATCGCATCCAAAAGGTTGGCAGGTGGGCATTGTAAACTATACCAAGGATACTGGAGGTCGGAAGATAGGACTGGTAAACGTTAACCCAGCCACAACCATCGATGTGATGGTTTACGGTGGTAGCAGCACAAAACTGAATAGTGCTATGCGTTTTCGCAACAAAAGTACATACAGCATATTGGGTGTTGGTACGCACTTTATGGGGTTCGACGAGAATTTTTCGGGTGCGTTGTTCTATCGCTTAGGACAGTATAAGCAGGTGTCGCCCAAACTATCGCTGAGTGGTGATATCGGTTACTATCATATTGAGACGTTCAAGAAACATAGTGATGAAGGACCATCTCGACTCTTTTCAATACAGGCACGACTGAATGCCGATTATCAGTTGTCGCGCAACGTAGGATTATTTGCTTCGGTAGGTTATGGTGACACGCGCTACTATTACCACGAGTTAGATTACCGTCGCCGTTTTTTGGCTGAGGCTGGTCTTACATTCCGTTATCCTCATAATGCCAACCGCGAAACGGCTGTTGTTAAGCGCACCGAGGAACATGCGCCTGCCGACTCGGTGATGGCACTCGGCTTGGGGACTAAACATCCTTGGTGGGCGCTGGCACAGGTAACTGGTGTAAATGCCTTTGTGCATTTTTTCGATCGTGTAATTACCAATCAGGACTTTGCGCAAACTACCTTGCATACGTGGAGCGAGAACTTTAAGAACGGATTTGTTTGGGATAACGATGTATTCTCAACCAATCTGTTTATGCATCCCTATCATGGTAACCTGTACTTTAATTCGGCACGTGCTCAGGGACTTAACTTTTGGGAGTCGGCGCCTTTTGCCATGATTGGTTCGCTGCAGTGGGAGTTTCTGGGAGAGATTGAACCACCGGCCCTTAACGACTTGATTGCAACAACCTTTGGCGGTATCTGTATTGGCGAGATAACCAATCGCATTAGCAAAATATTCCTCGACGATCGCAAGCGCGGCTGGCCTCGATTCTGGCGTGAGTTGGGAGCTACTATCTTTAATCCGATGGGTGAGCTGAAGCGTATGGCAACTGGCGATGCATGGCGAGTTCGCAGCAAGAACTATCGCTACCACGATTATAATCGTAATCCCCTCGATATGTCGATTTCGGTGGGCGACCGCTATTTGGCCGACGATGGCAATCTGTTTAGGGGTGAGCACAATGCATACGTCGATTTATACATGCAGTATGGCGACCCTGTGAACGAGGGCGATCACAATGCACCTTACGATTTCTTCGAGATGGAGTTGGTGGGCGGTATATCCAGTAATCAGCCCATATTAAACCAGGTACACCTGATGGGGCGTCTGTGGAGTACTCCCATGATACAACGCAAGGGTATAAAGGGTGAGGTTGGTATTTATCAGCACTTCGATTACTTCGACTCAAAACCTGTTAAGAATGGTTCTGATTTTACGCCCTATCGTATCAGCGAGGCTGCCGCCTTCGGTCTTGGTGCCATTGTACAACTGCCTCAAGTAGGTGCGCTGTCGCATCTTGAGCAACGCGTATTTTTGAATGGTATATTGCTGGGCGGTACCAAGAGCGACTATTATAATGTTATCGACCGCGATTATAATATGGGTAGCGGCTTTAGTATTAAAACCAAAACGCACATGGAACTGCGCCACTTTGGCCGTTTTATTCTTAATGCTCATTACTACCGCATTTTTATTTGGAAGGGGTATGATAAGGATACCAACTTTGAGGGGCTTACCGAACACGAAATGCTGCACCTGAATGCTCAAGGCGATAAGGGTAATGCGGCTCTGCTCGTTATCAACCCGATAATCGAATTCGACATCGCCCGCAATTGGAGCATTACGCTGTCGAGCACGTATTACGTCCGCAATACCCATTATTCGTATCGCAACGATGTACAGTGCAACACCTTCGAATTCCGTCTGGGTGCTACAGCGCATTTGTAATAATATCACGGGGAATTTACGGGAATTATGAAAAAGAAAAATCGCTAAGTACTGATTTTCAGTGACTTAGCGATTTTCTTAGTTGGGGTACCCGGACAACAAAGCGTTAAATCCTATCGATTTCTATCTAATTCAAATGTTTGTAAATCTCTGAAAATAAACGCATTATATAATTATATAATTTTAACAATTATCGAACTAATCACGCCAATTTTAAATTATCACGCCAAAAACACGCCAAAAAGTTTGGTTCGGTTCTATCTATTTTGTACCTTTGCAAACGAGTTAAAAAAAACAAATTGTTATGGCACAGATAGAGCTAAGAATATCAAGCAAGGTACAAAAGGAAACTGGGATGTGCGAAGTACTCATCCGCTTCTTCCAAGGTACGAAGTTTAATACAAGGGCAAAAAGCGGTATTTTTGTCTCTCCAGAGTTCTTCGAATATTACATTGACAGAGATAAAACCGAAAAATTAGGAGTGAAGATACCTGGCAACCTGACTACTTCCACTACAGAAAAAGCCGACAAACATCATTACGTCTTACGACAGAGCGGTGTTATTGTTGTAAAACAACGACTTGAAACACCTGAAGTCAGATATCACCGTGAGCAGTCTGCCAAATTGGATGAATTGAAGAAATTTATTATCGAGAAATACGAGGCAAACAGAGATATTCAAATGACGAGTGATTGGCTTCAATTAGTGATAGACAAATTTCATAATCCAGTGAAATATGAGATCAAGCCACAACACAAAGGCTCCTTCTTTGAACTTGTAGAAGAGTATATCGAAAAACGACAGCTTGCCGAGTCGCATGCACGTGTCTATCGTGTATTGTCGAGAGCCATTGCACGTTATCAAGGCTTTGTCAAGGCGACGGATATTGACAGGAGTAATTATGAATTTGATATAGATAAAGTTACTAAAGAGGATATAGAAGATCTTACCTACTATCTTCGTAACGAGAAAAAACTGTCCGACGAATATCCAGAACTGTTTAAGAAGCTCATTAACGAGTATCCTGCTGCCATCAAAAAGGGACACAACTATCTTGAAGAAAGAGGTGATAATACCATTATCAAGATGCGAACCCGCTTAAAATCTCTTTTCTTGTTCTTCTACGAAGAGGGATTAACAACCAACAGGCCATTTGACGGCGTAAAGATAGGTACGGCTAAGGTGGGAACTCCGATTTACATCACAATAGAAGAACGTAATAAGATTGCAGATACGAATCTTGAAGCAATATGGGAGACTATGGATAAGGATTTCAAGAAGAAATGCAAGATGCCAATCCAGACAATCGTAATGTGTAGGGATATATTCGTATTCCACTGTTTCATAGGATGTCGAGTTAGTGACCTTGTTAAGTTAACTCCCCAGCATATCAACAATGGAATTCTTGTATACACCCCACATAAGACAAAAGACGAGGGCGACGAACCCATTCAGGCTCGTGTTCCATTGCACGACAAAGCTAAAGAACTGATAGAGAAATATAAAGGCATGGATAAAAAAGGAAGGCTGTTCCCGTTTATTTCTGCTCAAAAGTATAACGACGCAATTAAGGCAATATTCACCATGTCAGGAATTACACGCAATGTGGAAGTACGCAACACATTGACAGGAGAGAACGAAATCCGCCCTATTAACGAAATTGCAGCAAGCCACCTTGCTCGCCGCACATTCGTTGGCAATGCATACTTTAAAGTTTCCGACCCCAACTTGATTGGTAAGATGTCCGGTCATGTTGATGGTTCCAAGGCATTCAAACGTTATCGTAAAATTGAGGACGAGACACTGAAAAATGTTATTGACATGATTGGATAAGTAAATTTAAGCGTTAACTATTATATAATAAGGTATAGTATTTTGAAGTATTTGTTGTAACTTTGCACGTAAATGATGACAATAGAAGAAATAAGGGCAGGGAAAGAAGGTCAGACGTTTGACCTGAAAAGCATACAGATAGATCCAAAGGCATTGGCTATCCCTATCGTGGCGATGGCTAATGCCGATGGTGGTATGTTGGCAATTGGCATATCAGACAAGACAAGAAAGATAGAGGGTGTTAACCAACATACTGCTAAGTTGAACGAGCTGCTCCGTGTGCCATTTGATTTCTGCAATCCTACTATTCCTGTGACTTGTTGCTATATGGATTGCACTAACGATGAAGGCAATCCTGATCGTATTCTGCTGATGGATATTCCTGCCAGCCAGTTCCTTCACACAAATCAGGCTGATGAAGCCTATATCCGTGTGGGTGACAAGAGCCGCAAACTGACATTCGAAGAGCGGATGCAACTGATGTACGACAAAGGCGAACGCTCCTACGAAGATACGGCTGTATATGGCGCAACCATTGACGATATCAATATGGATGCCGTTGCTGAATATGCCAAATTGGTAGGTTACAGTAGGTCACCACTTGAATACTTACGAGAGAATAACGGTTTTGTCAAGACTAACAAGAAAGGTGAAGAGAATGTCAGTGTAGCCTGCATTCTGCTTTTCGGAAAGAACCCTCAGAACTTTTTCCCTCGCAGCCGTACCCGTTTCATCCGCTATGAAGGTGTTGACGAGAAAGTTGGCGCAGAGATGAATGTCATCAAGGACGTCATCTTTGAGGGAACCATCTTGAACCAGGTCAAGAAGACGATTGAGTTTATCGAGACTCAGGTTCGCGAGCATACATTCCTAGGACAACATGCTCAATTTGTGACAAAACGTGACTACCCGGAGTTCGTCATTCAAGAGATGACGGTCAACGCTTGCTGCCACAGAGCCTACAACATTAAGGGTACAGAGATTCAAATCAAAATGTTCGATGACCGATTGGTATTTGAATCCCCTGGCAAACTCCCTGGACAGGTAAAACCAAACAACATCAGACATACCCACTTCTCTCGTAATCCTAAGATTGCCGCATTCCTGAAAGCATATCACTTCGTTAAGGAGTTTGGCGAGGGTTTTGATCGTATCTGTCGTGAACAGGAGGCCAATGGTGCAAATGTTCCTTCTTTCAGGACAGACGAGTTCATCTTGAAAATTACCGTGCCAAAGGTCACAGAAAACGTGAATGTAAATGTTGCCAAGGTGAATGGAAATGGGCAAAAGGTGGATGAAAAGGTTGATGAAAAGGTGAATGAAAAGGTGAATGAAAAGGTGAATGGAAACGATGTAAAGGTAAATGCAAATCGTCATGGGTTGATAGAAAAGTTGATAGAAAAAGCTATCAGCAATCATGATAAGTTGACAGAAAACCGCATTACCATACTTGAACTAATGATAGACAATCCATATATATCTGTAGTAGAACTTGCAAAAGCTGTTGGAATTAGCGTTAATTCCATTATGCGTAATATAGATTATATGCGCGGCAAATACCTTCGCCGTGTTGGCCCAGACAAGGGCGGTTTTTGGGAAATTATTGAATAGACAAGAAAAAATTGTAGATGGATAACAAATATACATTTAAAGATTTTCTGGCAGACCTGAAGCAATGGCAGTCAGAGAATTTAGTGGAGTATTATAGATTCCTTGGTCTTTTAGGCCAAGAAGAGTTGCGTATCATGAACGTATTCTTTGCGTTAGTCAAGCAGATGTCGTTCCGAGTCCCCCGCCTGGTTGTAGAAGATGACGTTAGAATTCCACATGAGATGGCAGACATCATCAAACGTTCCCACACCATAGAAAGAATGATCAATGCTATGGGTTACACAGACCCAGAGCCTTTCTTGATGGCTCTGTTCTATTGGATCTACTTTGACCATAGTTATGAATGGATCTATTCAAAGATTAAGAACCCAATTCCTGGCTATAAACTTGGCATTCTCAAACTTCCATTGAATTATATCGCCAACAAATATGTTGTGAAAAAGAGCTTGGAGGCTGGCGTACGCACAAAAGAAGATTGGAATAGGTTTTGGAATCTCAAAACAGAAATGAAGACACTTCCCTACAATGAAGTGTTCGAACTTCTACCCAATGAGGTATTGCTGTTAGAGGACGGGAAAACAGATGATATTGAGAAGCTACCAGAACCTATCACTTTGCCCACAAAGGTATATAAGCCGCTGTCTGAGATTATCAATGTGCCCAACAGGGAAAGCAAGGAAAAGCTCTTGAATAACATCCATGAACTGCTGAAGAAAAAGTCATCAGGAAATGATCTTGTCCTACTACTCATCGTATTAAAAGATATCATTATTGCGCCAGCTACCACTCCCGTCATAAGTAATAGACTGCAAATGACAGAGTATAGAGAAGCGCTGGTCATGGAGTTCCCGGATTTGGCTTTTGTAAAGGCAAGAGATATCCAGTATTATTTCCATACGCTATATCACAGAGATGCTAAAGGCAAACTGGTTATTGAGAACTCTTGGTTTACTCAGGAACTAAAGTTTTTTAGGGACGAGTTGCTTAAATAGCATTGCGTTCTTTGCGTTATTTGCGCTTCTGACTGACAGCGCAAATAACTGCATTTAATTCACTTAGACGGTATTTAGAAAATTCGTACTTTTGCCCCCGATTTGAAATGAATCGAATCGGGGACAAGTCGTTTTTATGCGATCATTCCCCACAAACGAAAATAAACTTCTAAATATTATAAGGAATGATTAAACCAAATGCTTTTGCAAAGGATGCCGACCAGGTTGGCTACTTTGAACCAAGTGAAGAAAGTGAGTTGTTTGCAAAGCGACTCGTGTCTGCAATCTCTAAGGGCGGTGACCACATCTCCCTTACTCTAACAGGGAAAGGTGCCATTGCCTTTGCCCGTGAACTCTATGAGCGACTTCTGGCTGAAAAATCTCAAAAAGCTGAGAGTAATGTTGACAACCAAGAAGAACTGATTCCAAAAAGCGAGGTCATGAAGATGCTGTCGGTTAGTTCTACGACTCTCTGGCTTTGGAACAACAACAAATACCTCCCGCAGATCAATATCGGCCGAAAGGTATTCTATCGCGCAGAGGATATTCAGAAGCTACGCAAAGGAAATACCAATGAAGATTCCGGTAGTAGTATATAAATGTATAGTATATAATCATAATCTCATGAGTAAAATTATTCTTTTCTCGAATATCAAGGGCGGTGTGGGTAAGACCACGCTATGCGCCCACTTTGCGGAGTACCTTTCTATGAAGGGAGTCCCTGTTGTAGCCGTGGATGCCGATATTCAGGCATCTTTGTCCAGACATCGTGAGCGTGAGGTGGAAGCAGACCCGGGGCAGACTGTGCCCTGGGCCATCACCCGCCTCAATACACTTGATAGTAAGATAGTAAAAGCGGCTATGAATGAGTATAAAGAACAAGACGGCATTGTATTGACTGACTGCCCTGGCAATCTCAACGACAACAACCTCTGCATACTCTATTCGATAGCCGACCTTATTGTCATTCCCATGTCCTACGATGTAGATACCATTGATGCGACAGGCATCTTTGTTTCCGTCATCAGCCAGAAGTCTTCTGCCCGCTTGGTTTTCCTGCCCAACCGCATCAACACCACAGAAGGCAAGGCACATGAGCGTGAAATGAGAGATGAAACCATCTCTGTTCTTGGCCGGCTTGGAACGGTCACGCCGAGAATCAAGCAGAGCGTGGTCATCAAGCGATACTCCACACTCTACCCTCTTGACAAATACCAGTATGCTGCCGTTGAGCATGCTTTTGACAGAATCATTGAAATCATCAATCAACTATAAGACATGGAACAGAAAAAAGTTATAAACCCGCTGCTTTCAAAGAACGACAACGGAATCTCTCTTGCAGAGAGTGTCACAAAGATAACAGGTGTAAACGCTGAATCCAATGGTAATGCTGCAGCCTTCCGTAAGGAAAAGTCCGACTGGCATGCCGTTGGTTGGAAGAAGTTCACCGAAGGACTGGAGGACTATACAGGTGTAAAAGGACAAGGTGCTGCTGTATGGCTACCCACAGAGGTTAAGAAACAGATAGAGCAACTTCGTGCTAACTCGGAGCGAAACATCCCTATCCGTGCTCTGGCAGCGGCTATGATAGTAGCCTTCATGGAGGAACACAGGGAGGAACTCGGTAGCCTTTAATCCTAATACCATTATATAATATAAAGTAACGCTTATATAATACAAAAGTGATTTTCTATTATGATTGATAAGAAATACATAGACAAGGTTCTTGACGAGGTTGATCTGGCAGAAGTGGTGTCTGACTATGGTGTCAAGCTTCAGCTCAGAGGCCATACCGCAAAAGGATGCTGCCCTTTCCATCAGGAGGACACACCCTCGTTCCACGTTGACACGGCCAAGAACCTATACCACTGTTTCGGATGTGGCAAGGGTGGCAACGTCATCAACTTTGTGATGGAACAGGACGGTCTCACTTTTCCCCTTGCTGTCAAGAAACTGCTGAAGGAGAAATTGCATATTGACTTGTCTGACTCAGATCTCCAGTCAACACCCGAAGAGGAAGAGCGATACAAGAAACTGGAGTCCATGCGCATTATCAATGAAAGGCTTTGCGCATTCTTCTGCCAGGAAATAGGGAAGGAAACACCAGATGCCAAGTCAGCAAATGCATATATGCTCAGCAGATGGAACGAAGAGTATTGCAAGGAGAAGCATATCGGCTATGCTCCTGACAATTGGACATCCGTTATCGACTATGCAAAGAAAGAAGGCCTTAGTTTGGAACTGATGCAGGAAATGGGCATTCTGAAACTGAGTGAGAAGACACACTCCGTCTACTGCGTCTATCGTAACCGCATCATGATTCCCATCCGTGACAGATATTCCCATATCGAGGGATTCACGGCAAGGGCGATAGACGACAAGTCGGATTGTAAGTATCTCAATTCTGCCGACAGCGATTTGTATTGCAAGTCCCGTTCCATCTTTGGAATCGACACTGCCATCAAGAAAGCACGGGGAGACAGAAAGCTGTACTTAGTAGAGGGGGCGCCTGATGTGATGAAGCTACAGTCAGTTGGTATCTTCAATGCCATAGCCTCCCTTGGTGGCTCATGGACAGTCAATCAGTTCCAGAAACTGAAAGACTATCGTTTACAGGATTGCACGCTCTGCTTTATCCCAGACTCAGATATTCCGAAAGACAAGGAAGAACTCGGTGCAGGCTTTTGTAACGTTATCCATAATGGAGCCCTCGCCATGCGCCAAGGCTTCACCGTCAGCGTCAAGGAGATTCCCAATGACCTCAGCGTAGAAAAACCAAAGAAGATAGACCCTGATGAGTTCTTCACTGACAAAGCCGATCTTGCCAAGTTGGAGGAACGCGAGTTCCTATTATGGGCATTTGAGAAACGGTTCAACAAGAACGGTACGACGGAGGAGAAACAGAAAGCCATCGACGAGACTTGTGAACTGCTCCTCTGTATCAAGGACGAAGCCATTCGGGAGCGATACATCACTGCTCTTGCGAGGATTGACGGCAACAAGACCATCTGGCGCCAGGCTCTCAATACCGCCATGAAGAAACGGCAGAAGCAACTCTCCGAGAAGAACAACGAGGGCGACATTGACATGCTCCGTTCTTTTGGCTTTACCGTCCAGCATGGCTGTTATTATGGCTATAACCAGAAGGGAGAGGAGAAGCAATGGTCTAACTTCACTCTGAAGCCCCTGTTCCATGTCAAGGATGATATTCATCCCATCCGCTTGTTCGAGATATGCAACTCCGACGGACAAAAAGAGATTATCGAGCTGAATATGGAGGAATTCACCTCTTCCAAGAAACTGCGTCAGAAACTTGTCGGTATCGGCAACTATACATGGCTGGCAGATGACTCTTCACAAATCCAACTGATGCGCTATCTGGCCAAGGTGTCTGAAACCGCCGTGGAAATCAAACAACTTGGTTGGCAACAGCAGGGCTTTTACTGTTTCTGCAATGGTGCCTTGGAAGATGGTATCTGGCATCCTGTAGATGACAAGGGCATCGTCAGGCTGGAGAAACGCAACTATTATCTTCCCGCCATGTCGCAGATTTACAAGGACTCTACGGAACTGTATTCCAATGAACGCAAATTCCGCCACCAGACCTATTCCAATATCTCCTTACACGACTATTTCTCCAAGATAGTCGATGTGTTTGGCGATAATGCGGTTATCAGCCTCTGCTTCTATATGGCTACGCTCTTCAAGGATGTCTATAAGCAGAAGTCCCCTTCTTTCCCTATCCTCAACATCTTTGGCCCAAAGGGTTCTGGTAAGACCGAACTGGCTGAGACGATGATGGCTTTCTTCGTCGTGGGTAACGAGCCTCAGAATATTGAGACGGCCACCATTCCCGCACTGGCTGATGCCGTAGCCAGCGTCAGCAATGCCCTTGTCCATATCGACGAATACAAGAACGGTATCGACACCAAGAAGATTGAATGGCTCAAAGACCTCTGGGCATGCATCGGGCGCAGTCGTATGAACATGGACAAGGATAAGAAACGCGAACAGGCCAGGGTGGACTCTGGCATCATCCTCACAGGTCAGGAGATGCCGACTGCCGACATTGCCTTGTTTACACGACTCATCTTCCTGGCCTACGACCGCGACCACCACAACCAGCAGGAACGTGAACGCTTTGCTGAGTTGATGCAGCTGCGAATGTATGGTGCTACGCACATCACCATCCAACTCGTGAGTCTGCGCGACAAGTTCACGGAGCGATTCGAACTCGCCTGGGAAAAGGCAAAGACTGATGTCACCTTACATTCCAAGTGGAATCCGGAACTGAAAGACCGTATCGAGAACAACTGGCTTGTTCCCCTATCGGCATACCTTGCCCTACAAGGAAGCATCGAATTCCCATTCACCTATAACCATCTGCTCGACCTCTGTATGGACGGACTGATCCGGCAAAACAAGCTGTGCAACCGTGCCGACGAGGTGACCAACTTCTGGAGCCTCATTAGCTGTGCGCAGCAGAAGGGCGAACTCATTAACGAGAAGGATTATCTCATTAAGTCAAAGAGCCGACTGAAGACCAACAAAATGAGGGACGGCTATGAGTTTGGTGAGCCTCGTCAGATTCTGATGCTCAGGAAGAATACTGCATTCAATGTCTATCAGAAGTTTGGTCGTGAGATGAATGTCGGCACGCTGCCCAATGAGTCCATTGAGTATTATCTCCAGATTTCTCCGGAATATCTAGGCGTGGCAACCTCTGCTGAGCGGTTCAAACGCATCAACTCCAACGGCCAGCCTGTGCAGAACTATGTATTGGAGGGTGGAAAGCCCAAGTGCAAGGTCATCACCGAGCAGGACCGCCCTCTCTGCTTTTGCTATACCGATGTTTGCGAGCATTACGGCATCAACCTGAGTACATTCCTCAGTGACTCACTTGATGACGAACCCACCGAAACAAAACAAGAAGAACTGCCGTTTTAAGCAATCCTCATGTCGCACTTGTCGCAACTTGCGCACAACTGATTTACAGACACTTAGCAACCATACCGCTTGTAGCATCGCCCTCGCATGCTGTCGCACTATAAGCCCAGGCATATCGTTCTGTAGCTCTATTGTAGCAGTAATTATGGGTAGATATGATTGATACAACATCTCTTGCTCCCTATTAATCACTGGTTCTGATAATGGCGACAGGTGCGACAACCTGCGACATGCATCCTATCCCCTTCATGTAACCACACACACCATCCAGTCTGAATGTCGGCAGTTGCTGCTCTGCGTGCGCTTCATCAGGGAAAACAGGTCAATGCTTGCCGCCTTGCAGAAAAAAGACTGGAAAGTGTTTGCACGCCTCTATAACGGACCGGCATACGCACAGAACCGTTATGACGAGAAACTCAGCACTGCTTATTCTTCTTTTAACAAATAGGGTTAAATTATATTAAAATCGGGGGGGTAAAAATGTTTAATCCATAAATAGTGAATACTATTTTGTAACTTTGCTCGCTGAAACATTGAATAATGTGCAAATTTAATTTTATATTAACCCTTTAAAGTTTATACAATTATGGAAGGAAAAAAGAAATTCGAGAAACCTGAACTGCAGGTGGTAGAGTTGAAACGACCTATCTTGAGTGGTAGTGGTTGTTCGTATTTTTGTTGGGAGTTAGATACAACGAGCCCGGAGTAATCATTTTCTCATTCAAGTACCAGCAACAATGACATGTGCTTAGCCCGGCGTATCAGGGATGCTTCACCTATGCGTTGAGGTAAAACCCAAGAGGACAATGAAAATCATTATCCCACCAGCATCATTGTTTGAACAGATTGCAGGTCGGCAGAAGCGAGCTGACGGTCAGCATTACCGCTTGATGACCTATGTGGTGCAGCAGCCCGTCATCGACGGGCTGCTGCTCTACAACACCCTGACGTGCTCGCTGGTGCTGTTGTCGCCCGACGAGGCCGCCGACCTCACAGCGCAACGCGAACTGATAGACCGTTGGTTCCTGGTGCCAGAGGCGCACGACGACAGGAAACTCTCTCAGCAGGTCCGGCAGATGGCAGTACTCCTCGAGCCCGCCTCCAAGGCCATCAACACCTATGTCATCCTCCCCACCACTGGCTGCAACGCACGCTGCTTCTACTGCTACGAGCAGGGCACGAGGCCTGTCACCATGACCGCCGAGACTGCAAGCAAGGTGGTGCGTTACATCGTGGCGCATCGTGGCGGCGAGCAAGTTTGGTGCACTTGGTTCGGTGGCGAGCCGTTGGTCAATGCCAAAGTCATCGACCAGATATGTACAGAACTTCGTGAGCAGGGCGTGCCGTTCCGCTCGGAGATGATTTCCAACGGCTACTTGTTCGACGCCGACATGGTGAAGCGTGCCAAAGAATTGTGGCAATTACAATGGGTGCAGATTACGCTCGACGGCGCGGCGCAGACCTACAACCGCGTAAAGGACTATGTGTATCGTGACGTGAATGCCTTCGAGCGCGTGCTGCAGAACATCGGCCTGCTGATCGCCGCAGGCATCCGTGTAAAAACACGCCTGAACGTCGGTAAGCATAACATCGTGGAGATGGCTGAATTGGTAGAACTGCTGCACCAGCGCTTCGGTGCCGACGAGCATCTCACCGTCACTCCCCGTGCATTGTTTGAGGAGGAAGATAACGCCGAACTCTTTGCTCAGCTGATGCAGTTGGAACAGCAGATAGCCGCTTGTGGCTCCCATTTTAAAGGGAGATTGCCGAAGAGCATTAGGGTGAATAGATGCATGGCCGAAGTCGACGGCAGTCGTGTGGTGATTGCTCCTGACGGCCACCTCGGCAAATGCCATCAATACATCGACCGCGAGTTTTTCGGCCAAATCGACAGCGAGGAGCGCAATGATGCCATCCTCCGCAAGTTCAAGGAGCGCCGGGCCGACATAGATGCCTGCACCACCTGCTTCAACTATCCCCAATGCATCCGCCTCGTAATGTGTAAAAAAGATATTAACTGTACATCTGTAAAACAGCAGGAACGGCTGCACGAAACGATGGAGGGTATGAAAGATGAATACGAACGCTATTTAAACAATGAAAATCATTATCCCGACAGCATCACTGTTTGAACAGACTGTAGGCCGGCAGAAGCGGGCCGACGGTCAGCAATACCGACTGATGACCTACGTGGTGCAGCAGCTGGTGGATGACGGGCTACTGCTCTATAATACCCTGACCTGCTCGCTGGTGTTGCTGACACCTGACGAAACTGCTGATATCACGACCCAGCGGGAACTGATAGACCGATGGTTCCTGGTGCCACAAGAGCATGACGACCTGAAACTCTGCCGCCAGGTCCGGCAAATGGCGTCGCTCCTCAAACCCTCAGCCAATACCATCGGTGACTATACCATCCTACCCACTACTGGCTGCAACGCCCGCTGCTTCTACTGTTATGAGCAGGGCACGAAGCCCGTCACCATGACCGCCGAGACTGCCGACAAGGTGGCGCGATACATCGTGAAGCATCGTGGCGACGAGAAAGTCAAAATCAGTTGGTTCGGCGGCGAGCCGCTGGTCAACGCCAAGGTGATTGACCAAATATGCACGGAACTCAGCCAGCAGGGCGTGCCGTTTCGTTCCTCAATGATTTCCAATGGCTACCTGATGGATGCCGACATGGTAGAGCGTGCCAAGGATCTGTGGCAGTTGCAATGGGTGCAGATCACCCTTGACGGCACGGCGCAGACCTACAACCGCGTAAAAGACTACGTCAATCGGGGTGTGAATGCTTTCGAGCGCGTGCTGGAAAACATCGGCCTGCTGACCGCTGCGGGTATCCGAGTGGAAATTCGCCTGAATGTCGGTAAGCATAACATCGGGGAGATGTCCGAATTGGTGGAACTGCTGCATCAGCGCTTTGGCACCAACGAGCATCTATCCATCTATTCCTGTGTGCTCTATGGTGAGCGCTCGCCGGAAGATATCGCCGAGCTTTTTTCTCAAAGGATGCAGTTGGAGCAGCAGATTGCGAAGTGTGGCTACTGCCATCAGAGATTGCCAAAAGACATCCAACTGAATCAATGCATGGCCGACAACGACGGAAGTGTGGTGATTGCTCCTGACGGACACCTTGGCAAATGCGAGCACTTCTTTGACCGCGAGTTATTCGGACACATTGACAGCGAGGAGCGCGACAAGGCCATTATCCGCAAGTTCAAGGAGCTTCGGGCAGACAGCGAGTCCTGCGCCACCTGTCCTTTCTATCCCCAATGTTACCGCCTTGAGATGTGTCCTACTATTGAAATGTGTACACTTGAGATGCTGCAGGAGGGGTTGCATAAAATGAAGGAGTCCATGAAATATGAATGCTATCTAAAAAACAAAAACGTTAAAGATAACGAAAACAGGTAAGACGATGAAACTGAAATATGACATTGCCATCCAGGAGGTGGCCGACAAGTTCATGGCCGTGGCCAAGAACGGCGAGACGGAAGAAGTGGCAAAGGTGCTCACCCTGAACGAGACGGGCGCCATCATCCTGCGTGCCTTGCAGGACGGTGCCGACACCTCAGCAATCGTCAGCCAACTGCTGGCGGAATACGACGTTAGTCCGCAGGAGGCGGAAGCCGAGGTAAACAACTTTATTGACATGCTGAAGGAGAATGGCATTGCATAATATGATGACGAGAATCTACAGGGTAGCAGGGCATACGTTTGCCATCAGCGGCAGGGTCGAACTCTTCGAGCAGATGGATAACTTGGAACCCTTTGCATGTGAAGGCGGCGAGCCGTTGTTTTCGTTGATGGAAGACAGCGGCGAAGTGCCTGAATATACGGAAGTGTTTCGGCAAGAGGAGAGTTGGCCGCGTATCATCTGCGGTCATGCTGTCTCGGGAAACGACGTGTTTGAATTTAGAGGAAGAACGAATTCAAAGGGCTGTCTGGTCTGTTCCAAAGACTACCGCGAGGGGCGTATCATTATGACGAGCCGCATTTCCAAGACGGTACTTAATAATTCTTTGATGATGATGTTTACCTTGGCAACGGCAGGGAAAGGCACGCTGCTTTTCCATGCTGCCGTGGTGAGTCAGGAGGGCAAAGGCTATCTGTTCCTCGGCACCAGCGGAACGGGGAAAAGCACGCACGCCCAGTTGTGGCTGGAGCACATCGAGGGAACGGAACTGGTCAACGACGACAATCCGGTGGTGAGAGACGGGGTGGTCTATGGCTCGCCCTGGAGCGGCAAGACACCGTGCTACAGGAATGTCAGCGTCCCCATTGGCGGCATTGTCATGCTAAGCCAGGCACCTTATAACAAGATACGCCGTCTGAGCGGTATCGAGGCATACGTGGATCTGGCTGAGAGTGTCGGCGGCATGCCTTGGAACATCCGTATCTCCGAGGATCTGCACCAGAAGATGAACAAGTTAGCCTCCACCGTGCCGATGTGGCATCTGGAATGCCTGCCCGACGAGGCGGCAGCGAGGCTGTGCCATGAGACAATCCACAACATAAGATGATGACGAGGCATTACAGGGTGGCAGGGCATACGTTTGCCGTCAGCGGCCAAGCCGAACTTTTTGAGCAGATGGGGAGCTATGAACCATTTGTATGTGAAAGATGTGAGCCGTTGTTTTCGTTGACAATAGAACGTGGTGTAGTGCCAGAATATACGGAAGTGTACCCGTCTAAGAAGAGTTCGGGTATTTTATACGGTCATACTGTTTCGGGAAACGAGGTGTATGACGTTGTGGTGAGAGCGAAGTCAGAGGCTTGTCTGATTTGTTCCAAAGACTATAGCGAAGGTCGGATCATCATGACGGGTGACACTTCTACGAAGAAGCTTGATCGTTTGCTGAAGATTATGTATACTTTGGCGACGGCAGGAAAAGACACGCTGCTCCTCCACGCTGTAGTTGTAAGCTCTGAAGGCAAGGGTTACATATTTCTGGGTCGCAGCGGTACCGGGAAAAGCACGCACGCCCGATTATGGCTGGAGAATATAGAGGGGACGGAGTTGGTCAACGATGACTATCCCGTGGTGAGAGGCGGGGTGGTCTATGGTTCACCCTTGCTCTGCAAGACACCATGCTACAGGAATGTCAGTTACCCCATTGGCGGCATTGTAAGGCTTAGCCAGGCCCCCTATAACAAGATACGCCGTCTGAGCGGTATCGAGGCATACCTGAATCTGTATGAGTGCGTCAGCAGAAACCTTTGGTATAGTTTTATAGCCAAGGATATCGAAGATAGCCTGCACCAGACGATGAACAAGTTAGCCTCCACCGTGCCGATGTGGCATCTGGAATGCCTGCCCGACGAGGCGGCAGCGAGGCTGTGTCATGATACCATCACACGATGACTGACAACGACATCATAGAAGAAGCCATCAGGCTGGTAAAGGAAGACGTGAACGTGACGCTACCCGTCAAAGGGCGGAGCATGCTGCCGTTTATCATAGGTGGCAAAGAGAGCGTCATCCTGCATAGGCCGGGACTGATAGACGTAGGCGACGTGGTGCTGGCATGGGTTGACGGCTGTCGGTATGTGGTGCATCGGATTATCCGCATCGACGGTGACCGCATCACACTGATGGGCGACGGCAATCTGACAACGGAGCACTGTGCCCTCGGCGACATCAAGGCTTGTGTGACGCATGTGGTGGATGCCATGGATAAGACACATTATTTATATAACAGGTGGCGGATGCTTGGTTCAAAAGTTTGGTACTGGCTGCGCCCCATCAGAAGGTATTTATTAGCAATATATAGGAGATTATGAGAATAAAGAAAGACTTTGTGCTGCGCGAAGTGTGCGGCGAGAACGTGATTATGTGTGAAGGCCTCAAAGCCATCGATTTTAGAAAGATATTGGCCTTGAACAAAAGTGCCGCGTGGATATGGAAAGAGGCGCAGGTACAGGGCGACTTCACCATAGAATCCCTGACCGAAAGGCTTTGTGAGGAATACGACGTCACAGCTGAAGAAGCCCGTTCCTGCGTGACGGACATCCTCGAAAAGTGGGACAAAGAGGGCGTGATTGAAAAATAAATGGCCTCCCCTGCCTAACACTGGTAGTGGAATGAAATACTTCTCATGGCTGTGGCAGAACTCATGCGGCATCCGCTGGAATACAGCGGTGCGCATTGTAACTGGCATCGTTCAGGTTGTGCTTGGCCTGCTGATGGTGTGGCTCAGCAAGCGATTCATTGACGAGACCATCCGCACGGGAACGGCTGACGATGTGCTGAGGATGGTTAAACTGTTGGTGCTGACCGTCGTGGGCGGTGTGGTGTTGAGACAAGTGGGCTATTGGCTGAAAACCTCAGCAAATGTACGGCAGTCGAACGCTCTGCGACTGCGTATCTTCGGCAGGTTGTTTCACAGACAGTTGTTCACGGGCGACGAACTGCACTCGGGTGACGTGTCCTCGCGACTGGCCAAGGACATAGAACAGGTGACAAAAGTCACGACAGATACCCTGCCCGAGATGTTGATTACAGGCATCAAACTCTGCGGCGCTTTCCTGCTGATGCGCTGGTTCGACGAACGGCTGGCATGGGCATTGCTGTTACTGACACCATTGGCCATCGTTTTTGGCAAACTGATTGCTCGTCGGTTGCGCCACATGACGCTTGACATCCGACAGGACGAGAGCCGCATCCAGATGCAGGTGCAGGAAGGTATGGAACATAATGCCGTGCTACGCTCCTTAGGCTCGGAGCAGTGGGTTACCGACAGGCTCGACTCGATGCAGCAGCGACTTCGTGGCAATGTGATGCGACGCCTGCGGTTTACCGTCGTCACACGGCTCATCATGGGCTGCGCCTTCGGACTGGGCTATTTGCTGGCCTTCGTGTGGGGAGGCATTGGACTGCGTAACGGCACGATCACTTTCGGCGTAATGACCTCATTTCTGCAACTGGTAAGTATGATTCAAGGCCCTATTCTGCAATTGCTGAACATGGTGCCGGAGGTGATACATGCTACCGCCAGCATTGACCGACTTGAAGAGTTGGAACAGACAACGCAAGTGCCAACTGTTGCACGGACAGGCAAAACAAGTTCTAAAGGCATCAATTTCAAAGATGTGTCCTTCCGCTATAGCAAGGGCGACAGGGAGATTCTTTCGCATTTCACTCATGAATTCCGTCCTGGCTCTAAGACATCCATCATGGGTGAGACGGGCATTGGCAAAACCACCTTGTTCCGTCTGATACTCGGTTTTATCGAGCCGACAAACGGAGCGATAGAAGTTGGCGGAGAACTGTGTTTCGTGCCACAGGGCAATACCCTGATGAGCGGCACCATCCGCTATAACCTGCAATTGGCAAAGCCAGATGCTACAGAAGACGAACTGCGACAGGTGCTGCATACTGCCTGTGCTGATTTTGTCTTTGATCTGCCCGATGGCATCGACACCGAACTTGGAGAACGAGGCAGCGGACTCAGTGAGGGTCAGGCCCAGCGTATTGCCATCGCCCGTGGACTGCTTCATGGTGGCGACATCCTCCTGCTTGACGAAATCAGCAGTTCCCTCGACGAGCCCACAGAGTACGAACTATATCGCCGCCTTTTCAAGACATATCCACAAAAGACCATGCTTTTCATCACCCACCGAAAGGCTGTTAGCGAGTTGTGCGGCGAGGTCGTTTGCCTCTCAATGATATCATCTTTTTACGCAACTGCGAAAAAGAATCTCATAACAGGTTAACTGAAATTAATTGAACTTTAACTAACTGAAAATCAACAAATAAAAACATATTATCAGCTAAGAAATAGTTATCCAATTTCTTGGCAATATGATTTATTCTCCCTACCTTTGTGCTGTCGGAGGTGTCGAAACGTGACGTAAGTTAGCAAGAGGTTTTTTCGTGATACGAAAAACTCTTGAACACTTGGCGACAAGTGTTGATGGCTGAGTACTCGCAGGCTCGCACCTCTTATGTTGAACATTAATCGTATTTAATTATGCAGGATAGCACCAACGAAAAGAGAATTATGAGGCGCAGGGGAAGACCGCGCAAGTCAGAAATGGAGAATTCGACGGTTAGGAAACCGAGGGCTTTGAGACTGTCGGACGAGGAAGAGAAGTACATTGCTGGCAATGCCAGGAAGTGCCGGATGAACTTCAGTGAGTATTGCAGACAGGTGTTGATGGACTATAAACCTAAGATGCCTGACACATTGTTCCGGGACGAGTTGTTTGCTGCCCGTAAGGATATAGTGAACTTCATCAACAACATCAAGGGACTCAAAATGGGGAGTGAGGAACGGAAGGAATTTCTCAGGTCGATGCCCGTGATTCAGCAGTGGTGGAAGAGACTGTTCCCGATGATTGAGTTTCTTGACAAAAGGATTGAAAGGGGTTAAGCGATGATAGCAAGAGCAAGAGCCGTGGCGCACGGCAGCGCCTATACGACGTATGCCACACTGAAAAGGGATGCAGAGTTCGTCTGCTGTGAAAATATGGCGGGGGATATGACCGCTGCCGTGACGGATGATGACCTGGACAACATCTGGTTGCAGTTCAAGTATGCCGGGGATAATTATATCGCCAAAGGCAAAGCCGTGAGCAGAAATCTGATAGCGATGGAGGTGTCTCCCACTAAGGAAGAGTCGAAGGACTGGACGCTGGAGCAATGGAAGTGGTTTGCACATCGATTCATTGAAGAAATGGATAAGATTGAGTTTAGGGATAAGAATGGAAAAGTGTCGTCGAAACGGATGGACTTGGCGCATAGCAAATGGATTGCCATGCTGCACCATGATGCCAAGAGTGGGATTCCACATCTGCATTTCATGGTGTCGCGCTTTACCATCGATGGCAGGATCAATGACACCAACCTGATAGGCTTGAAGGCAACAATGGCTGCAAACAGCATTAACCAAAGCCTGGGCTGGAAGCAGTCGCAGGAGATCAGCGCGGAACACAAGACTGAGATTAAAGATGCCCTCTATGACATTCTGAGAAAAATGAATCGCTTTGACTGGGATGTCTATCTGCGAATGATAAAGGAACGTGGCTATTCTGCCGAACTCAAAAAGGATAGTAATGGCGAGGTCGTGGGCTATAGAATCAAGCGAGGTAACTCAAAATATAACGCCTCAGAAATTGGCCGACAGCTGACGGCTAGTAGAATAGAGGCGACTTGGAGGCAGTTGCACAAGGACATGGAAGCTGAAACGGCCAAAAGGAAAGCCGATGAGCAAAAAGCCAGGATCGAGTACGCAGAACGCCATCACTTTGTTTGTGAGCCTGTAAGTCCTGATACTAAGAAGGAGCATTTTGAGTTTGACCGCAGTATTGCTGATGGCAAAGAGCCTGAGCACTTCACCTTTGAGGTCTCTGAGAATCTCGTTGATGCCATGTGCAGTTCCTTCAAGGCACTCGAAGACGAGTTTGAGTTTGTGCTCGAAGAAGTAATAGAGACTTCACTCTTCGTATTCTTTGAATTGATGAGTGTTCCGGGCGGTTCAGGCTATTCGTCTGGCGGTGGTGGTGGAAACAATGATCTTCCTCACAAGAAGAAGGACGACGACGATGAATTGCTGCGTGCCATGCGTATCGCCAAGGCTGTTGCCCGCAGTTGTCCGCGCAAGGTCATTCGTCATGGTTATGGAAGATAATAATATAATTATGTAAAAGTGCAAATATATTAATGTAATGAAAAAATATAAAGATGCAGAAAGCCTGTTCGACAATGTAGAGGGGCAGGAAGAAAAGGAGAATATGACTGTAGCTGGTACGTCTCAAAATGAGAACGTGCCAGCTCCTATCGGGGGAGAATCAACGTTTAGTGCTGACTATCTGGAGAAAATCCTACAGATACAACGGAATTTTGACAGACAGCAAGAGCAGAACGCTAAGATTTTGGAGTCTATGGAAAGGCTTATTATACGTCTAGAGGGCTGCAAGAATATAAAAGTAAGTCTTTCTGAAGATGACAAGAATCTGTTGTCTGCCCTTCCTATAACAATCAACAAACATGTTGCCACGACAGTAGGAGAGGCAGGACAGAAAGTAAAAGAGGACATAGACAAGCAAACCGTATCTTCGATGAAATCACTCACTGGAACATGTGACAAGAAGACTGAGGAATTAAAGAAGGTGCTTAACAACAAGGGTATCTATCTTTCTTGGTGGAACTTCTGGGCAATGATTATAATGGCAATTACCAGTGTAGGCTATGCCATATATGCTGCATTCAACAGATGCCTATGGGATGAGTTATGGGAGAGACTGTGGTTTCCATTATTAGTGTTTTTGTTCTTTGTTTGTTCAATAGGCTTAATGGTCTGGCTCAATCTCAGAGAATACAGAATACCCAAATATTAAAGCCTCTATCTGCAAACTCTGAGATTACAAACTGCAAAATCAGGAGTCAAGGAACGCCAAAACAATAATTATCACGCCAAAAACACGCCAATTTGGGATAAAAGAAATCCGCTAAGTACTGATTTTCAGTGACTTAGCGGACTAACTAGTTGGGGTACCCGGACTCGAACCAGGAAAGGCAGGACCAGAATCTGCAGTGTTACCATTACACCATACCCCAAAATGTTTTTGCTTGAGAACTCTCTTGTTCTGTTTTGCGGGTGCAAAGGTACTACTTTTTCTTGAACTACCAAAATTTTTTCGAGAAAAATTATAAAAAACCGCAAATTTTCCACTTTTTTTTTGTTTTTTGCCCAATTTACACTACCTTTGTGCACAAATAATAGTAAATTTTGAATGATACAACTTGTAGAAACGATTAAAGACGCGATTCAGGAGAAGAAAGGCTGCGATATTGTGGTGGCCGACCTGACAAAAATAGAAGGAACCATCTGTCAGTATTTCATTATCTGCACTGGCAACTCGCCTACGCAGGTTGAGGCTATAGCCGAGTCGGTGGGTGATATGGTGCGTGAACAGTTAGGCGAGAAGCCTGCACACGTAGTGGGCTTGGAGAATGCACTTTGGGTAGCTATGGATTATACCGATGTGTTGGTGCATATTTTCTTGCCTGACGTGCGTGAATATTACGATCTGGAGCATCTGTGGGAGGATGCACCGCTTACACGTATTCCCAATTTAGATTAGTATATATATAGGTATATGGAGAATAATCAAAAACCAACCAAGAATAATGGAGCCAACGGCCCTAAGATGAATATGCCCAAGTTCAATATGAACTGGATATATTTTATTGCCATTCTGACTTTAGGATTGCTTTACTTTACCAGTGGCGGTGCCGAAAACAGTAGCGTGGCCAAAACTGCATCGTATAGTGAGTTTAAAACAATGGTTGAGCGTGGCTATGCCAAAAAAATTGTGGTTAACAAGCATCAGAGCGTGTTACGCATGTATGTTAAGCCTGAGCATATTCGCGATGTGTTCCATCAGGGCACGCAGCAAACGGGTGTTGAGCCTTATTTGGAAGTAGAGTTCGGTAGCGTAGATCAGGTAGAGCAGTTTGTGGCCAAAGCTAAGGAAGAAAAGGTGTTCACTGGTGATCTGTCTTTCGATAATAAACATGATAACGACTTCTTGTCGATAATTATCTCTAATCTATTACCTATATTATTTATTGTAGGTGTGTGGATTTTTATCATGCGTCGTATGGGCGGCGGAGGCGGTGCCGTTGGTGGTGGCGTTTTCAACGTGGGCAAGAGTAAGGCCAAGATGTATGAGAAGGGTGGTGAGTTGGGTATCACATTCAAGGATGTGGCCGGACAAGCAGGAGCCAAGCAAGAGGTACAGGAGATTGTTGATTTCCTGAAGAA
This sequence comes from Xylanibacter ruminicola, assembly GCA_015060625.1. Taxonomy (GTDB): domain Bacteria; phylum Bacteroidota; class Bacteroidia; order Bacteroidales; family Bacteroidaceae; genus Prevotella; species Prevotella ruminicola_D. The sequence continues at coordinate 23,653 of SUYC01000008.1, forward strand.
TCCGCAGAAATATACCGACTTGGGAGGTAAGATACCCAAGGGAGCTCTGTTGGTTGGTCCTCCAGGAACAGGTAAGACACTGTTAGCAAAGGCTGTAGCAGGCGAGGCAGGTGTGCCCTTCTTCTCAATGAGCGGATCAGACTTTGTTGAGATGTTTGTCGGCGTGGGTGCCAGTCGTGTTCGCGATCTGTTCCAGCAGGCTAAGGCCAAGAGTCCTTGTATCATCTTCATCGATGAGATTGATGCCGTGGGACGTGCCCGTTCAAAGAACCCTGCCATGGGTGGTAACGATGAGCGCGAGAATACCTTGAATGCTCTGCTCACTGAGATGGACGGTTTCGGAACTAACAGTGGTATCATCATCCTGGCAGCTACCAACCGTGCTGATATGCTCGATTCAGCTCTGTTACGTGCTGGTCGTTTTGATCGTCAGATACATGTAGATTTGCCGGACCTTAACGAGCGTAAGGAGGTATTCAAGGTTCATTTGAAGCCTGTGAAGATTGATGAGAGTGTGGATATCGACTTCCTGGCTCGTCAGACGCCTGGTTTTTCGGGTGCAGATATTGCCAACGTATGTAACGAGGCTGCTCTGATAGCTGCCCGCCATAATAGTCAGACAGTATCGAAGCAGGATTTCCTGGATGCTGTCGATCGTATTATTGGTGGATTGGAGAAGAAAACCAAGGTAATGACTCTGGCCGAGAAACGTTCGATTGCTATCCATGAGGCTGGACATGCCACCATTTCTTGGTTCACGGAGTTTGCTAATCCTTTGGTTAAGGTCTCGATTGTGCCACGAGGACAAGCTTTAGGCGCAGCTTGGTATCTGCCTGAGGAGCGTGTATTACAGACCAAAGAAGCTATGCTCGACGAGATGTGTTCGTTGCTGGGTGGTCGTGCTGCTGAGGAATTATTTGTGGGACATATTTCGACAGGTGCCATGAACGACCTTGAGCGTGTCACAAAGCAGGCTTATGGCATGATAGCTTATGCTGGTATGAGCGATAAACTGCCTAACGTGTGCTACTATAACAATGCGGAGTATCAGTTCCAGAAGCCTTATTCGGAAACAACGGCTAAGATTATGGACGATGAGGTTCTGCGCATGATTAATGAACAGTATGATCGTGCCAAGCAGATACTGACCGAGCACAAGGAAGGACATGCCCAATTGGCTCAGTTATTGATAGACCGTGAGGTGATTTTTGCCGAAGATGTTGAGAAGATTTTTGGTAAACGTCCTTGGACCAGCCGTGCCGAAGAACTGCTCGAAGCTCAGATGAAGGCCGATGCCGAGCGCATGGCCGAAGAGCGTGCCAAAGAACTTGAAGCCGAAGCAAAGGCTGCTGAGCAGAAAGCATTAGAGGATAAATCAGAAGAGAAGGAGGATAAGGATGCGTAATTTTATTGTAAGAGCTATTACGGGTGTACTGTTTGTCGCCGTGTTGGTTTGCAGTTTCCTGCGACCACAGACTATGGTGCTGCTGTTTGCCCTGATTACAGGACTCACCATATGGGAGTTTACAGGATTGGTGAACAATCGTGAGAAGGTGGCTGTTAACCGCCTGATCTCTACTGTTGCAGGTGTATATCTCTTCTTTGCTATGGCAGGTTTTTGCAGTGAGTTCACTCCATCTGCTGTTTTTATTCCTTACCTTGTGTCAATCATCTACTTGATGGTGGCCGAGTTATATCTGAAGAACGAGGACCCTATCCACGACTGGGCTTACACCATGATGGCTCAGCTGTATATTGCCCTACCTTTCTCACTGCTTAACACGCTGGCGTTTCACGCCGCCCCGCAGGGTTTTGTGACTTACGATGTCGTACTGCCTTTGTCGGTGTTTGTGTTCCTTTGGATGAATGATACGGGAGCCTACCTGTGTGGTTCGTTGTTAGGTAAACATAAACTCTTTCCTCGAGTTTCACCAGGAAAGAGTTGGGAGGGTAGCATTGGCGGTGGTATCTTGGTGATTGGTGTTGCCGTGCTGGTGTGGTATCTTACCGATCAATATCAACTTAATCAGTTAGGGCTGACAGCTATAGAGTGGGCAGGATTAGGCCTCACTGTAGTTGTCTTTGGCACCTGGGGCGATTTGGTTGAGAGCTTGTTTAAGCGTACCATTGGCATTAAGGATAGCGGTAACATACTGCCGGGACATGGTGGTATGCTGGATCGTTTTGATTCGTCGCTGCTGGCCATCCCCGCTGCAGTAGTTTACCTCTACACCATTATGCTACTTTGATTGATAAAGTACACTTAGAGTTGGCTTATAAGTATTATCGAGGGTAAGGGTGATGAAACTGCCTTTATCCTCGAATTTTGCGATACGGAGGTCCAAACCATCCTTTAGCATGTTGGGCCAGGCTCCCAGTTGCTTCTCGAATGCATCGTGCATTTGTTGCCACATTTTGCGGGTGCTGTCGTTGGTCGAGATGATGTAGTTTTCCTGCAATGCCACCAATGTGTCGTTACGTTGGGCTAACATCAGACGGTAGTTAAGGTTGGGATGGAACATTGAAACGCGTGCGAAGTCAGAGTCGGTTTGGGCAGAATCGATAGCAAAACCACGGGCGGCAAGCGAATCGCAGAAGGTTTTGAAGGGCATGCCCATCGAGAGTCCACGATAGTCGAGATACTTTTTCTCGCCATTTCCACAAGCACAGAGTGCTACAATAGCCACTACGGCAATAAATAATTTCTTCATAACAATTAGTTTTTTGTAATATTCAGTGGCAAAGATAGATATTTTTTTTGGAGTTTCCAAAAAAACTATTAATTTTGCAACATGTTTTTACCAACATTACTACTTTCGGCACTTGTTGCCTTGCCTACAACACCCGATACCCTGCGCCAGGAACAGCTTGATGAGGTGGTGGTGAAGTCGAATTCGGCTCGCCAGCGTCTGCGTCAGATACAAACAGGTGCAGAGCAGGTACAATTGAAAGATCTTACCAACTCTCCACAACTGTTTGGTGAACATGATATTATGCGCTCGATGCAGTTGCTTACAGGTGTAAAGAGCGAAAGTGATGCATCGAGTAGTTTTCAGGTTCGTGGCGGTACATCTGCACAAAATCAGATACTGATAGATATTGCTCCTGTATATAATGTAGGACACCTGGCTGGGCTGTTCTCGGCTTTTAACAGCGATGCACTTGTGTCGGCTACGCTTTACAAGGGGTTACTGCCTGCACAGTATGGTGGTGCATCGAGTGCGGTACTAGATATAATCGGCAAAACGGGTAATAAGAGCGAGTATCATGGTGGCGCCAGTATTGGACTCCTCTCGGCTAAGGGTACCATCGAAGGGCCGATTGTGAAGAACAAGGCCGCCTTTCTGGTTACGGCGCGCCGTTCGTATATGGACATGTTTCTGAAGCTGTCGCCCGATTTCAGAGGGAATACCTTGTATTTTTATGATATTAACGCCAAGGCCGATTGGACCATTAATGAGAATAACCAATTGTTCTTGAGTTTCTTTACTGGGCATGATCGTACGGCGCTCGAGGACTTGGTGGATATCCGTTGGAACAACCTGTCAACCAGTCTGAAGTGGCTGCACCATTTTGGCAGTAATGCCTATAGTCAGTCGACGGCCTACTACAGTGGCTACCAAACGGATAATGGTATCGACTTTTTGGGCTTGAATATATGGTTCTCGGGTCATATCCGTCAAACGGGTTTCCGACAGGATTTCCACATTAATCTGGATAAGTACAAGATTGATGCAGGTTTGCAAACGGCATTGTTTAACGTTAAGTCGGCCGAGTGGACACAGGTAACCCTGCACGAAAAGGAGCAGCGCCGCGCTTGGGACAATGCCTTCTGGCTAAACGTATCGGCACCCATTGCTGATAAACTCGATGTGTCGGCAGGTTTGCGTGTAAGTGCTTTCTCGCCTTTAGGTGGTTCGCTGTATTACGACCTTGAAGAGAATGGCGACATCGCCTGGTACTACAACTATGGAAAGAATCAGGTAGTTAAGACACATACGGTACTAGAACCCCGTCTCTCAGTCAACTATCAACTATCACCTGTTACTTCTCTCAAGTTTGGTTATACCCGTACCTCACAGAATGTGCACGCCTTGCGCAATCAGAGTACGTCAACCCCATTCGACCGTTATACAATGAGTAGTAACATCGTGGAGCCAGAGGTGGCCGATCAGGTGAGTGCTGGCTTCTTTATGATGACGCCCAATCAGGATTATGACTTTTCGGCCGAAGCTTATTATCGTTATATTAATAATGTGCTGGATTATCGCGATGGTAAATCGTTTGCCAGTGAGATTGAGATTGAGCGCTTGATGTTGGCTGGTAAAGGTAAAGGTTACGGCATAGAACTGAGTGCCCGTAAGAATAACGGGCGGCTGACGGGCTGGATTGGCTACACGTTATCGTGGTCGAAAACAAAGATAGACGGTATTAATCAGGGACGCTGGTATGATGCTAATAACGATCGTCGCCATGATATCAATATTGTGGCTATGTATCATTTGAACAAGCGCTGGAATCTGAGTGCATCGTGGGTGTATAACAGCGGCCAAGCCTTTACAGCCCCTAGTGGAAAGTATATGATTGAGGACAACTGGATATATTACTACACCGAGCGAAACGGCTATCGTGCACCAGCCTCACACCACCTGGATGTAAGTGCTGTTTGGAGTAAAAAATACAGAAACCGTACCCATCAGCTGGTGTTTGGTATCTATAATCTGTATAATCGCTATAATCCCTTTCTCATCAATTTCGAGGATGGTGAGTATGGCGCAGGCACTAAGGCCAAGCAGTATTCGTTGTTCGGCATTGTGCCATCGGTATCGTTTAACGTTAATTTCTGATTGCTATGCGTAGATTGCTATATATAATAGGTATATTGGGGCTGATGTCGTGCACAAAGGAAATCAGTATCGACTATCATAGTCACGATACACGCTATGTGGTTGAGGGGACCATTAATAATGAAGGCACTGAGGTGCGTGTGAGTACCACCAATGCGATGGACAATAATGCTACAGGTAGTGATGTGAATAGTGCCACCGTGACCGTGACTGCCGACGACGGTACCACCGTAACCATCCCCTTTGCACGTAATGGATATTACCGTTCAAAGTTAACTGGTATTCCGGGTACTGTTTATAAGTTGGACGTAGAGGTAGATGGACAGCATTTTACCTCCACTTCTACCATGCAGCGCACGCCAAAAATGAACGAGTTTAAGTTGGTGTGGAAGAAAATGCTGACGGAGCGTTATTTGTTTGGCGACCTGCGACTGCAGGATATTCCCAACGAGAGCAACTGGTATTTCATGCATATTTACCGCAACGGTTTAGGTTACCGTTGGGCGGTGATGAAGGATGATAAGAACCCGAACAAAGAGTTGCAACAGCTGTTTACCTTTTTCCGAGATGGACAGCACGATAAAGATGTGCTGCAGGATGGCGACGAGTTGCACATAGTGATCCGTGCTATCGATCAGCGTGCTTACGACTATCTGTACTCGATGCAGCAAATGTCGAGCACAGCTACTAATCCTATTGATAATTTTACGGGTGGATGTCTGGGGTATTTCTCGGCTAATAGTGAGATAGAATACTATCAGGACTTTTATTACAGCGACGTAACCGAAGATGAAGACTAACCGTTAGTTGCGTTCGTTTGTTTTCGAATGATGAAAGTAACGGTTATGCCTTTCTGTTCGTAATCGTATCTGATGAGTACTGAGCTGTCGGTAAACGAAACAACCTGTGCTAAAATGGTGCGTTTAACCTTGTCGTCGTCAAGGTATGTCAGTTTCAGATTATTATTGTCGCATCGGTAATCGCCATTGTAAATCACTTTGCCTTCTTTGTCGTAGGCGGTAAAAGTACCTTCGCGTACCATACCGTTGTAGCTGCCATCGCCACGGAAAACAAACAAATCGTATGTGAAGTTTTCGGGTTCCAAGTCGGTGTCTCCATCAATGATGACATCTCCTTTGTTCCAGCCACGTTGCCAGGTGCCAACAATCATCTCGCCCAAGCGGCGACCATCGTCGTCACCACCGCCGCAAGCAGTCATTAATATCAGGGCAGCCACTATGGCTGCCCTGTATAAAATCTTACTTAACATTTCCAACCTTAACTAAGTATTCTGCAATCTGAACAGCATTCAGGGCAGCACCCTTACGGATTTGGTCGCCGCTGAGCCAGAAAGTCAGACCGTTTTCGTCGCTCAGGTCCTTACGTACGCGTCCTACGTACACATCGTCCTTGCCAGCTGTTTCCAACGGCATAGGGTAGGTTAGTGTTGCGGGGTCGTCTTTCAGTGTACAACCAGGAGCTGCAGCGATAGCCTTCTGGGCTTCCTCTACGCTGATGGGGCGCTCGGTCTCAATCCAAACGCTCTCCGAGTGAGAGCGCAGTGAGCTCACACGTACACACATGGCCGAGCACTTGGCGTCGGTATGCATAATCTTACGTGTCTCGTTAAACATCTTCATCTCTTCCTTGGTGTAGCCATTGGGCTGGAATACGTCAATCTGTGGAATAACGTTATAAGCCAGCTGGTGGGCAAATTTCTTCACGGTTTTTACCTCACCATCCTCAACCATCTCCTTATACTGCTGTTGCAGTTCGGCCATAGCTGCGGCTCCGGCACCTGAAGCACTCTGATATGAAGCAACGTGGATACGCTTGATATGAGAGAGCTTTTCCAAAGGCTGGAGAACAACAACCATCATGATGGTGGTGCAGTTGGGGTTGGCGATGATACCACGAGGACGGTTCAGGGCATCCTCGGCATTGCATTCGGGCACTACCAAGGGCACATCGTCGTCCATACGGAAAGCGCTCGAATTATCAATCATCACTGCACCATACTTAGTGATAGTCTCGGCAAACTCCTTCGAAGTGCCTGCACCTGCAGAAGTGAAGGCGATGTCGACATCTTTAAAATCGTCGTTGTGCTGAAGCAGTTTGACCTCAATCTCTTTACCTTTAAAATTGTACTTCGTTCCGGCACTGCGCTCTGAGCCAAACAGTACCAGTTCGTCCATTGGGAAATTTCTCTCAGCGAGGATGCGCAGAAACTCTTGTCCTACGGCTCCACTCGCACCTACAATTGCTACTTTCATCTTGTTAATCCTTTAAATGGTTACAATTTGGCCGCAAAATTATGTTTTTTTTTTCATTTTACCAAAAAAATGTCTACCTTTGTAGCCAAAATGACATTATTATTATCATATTTGCCGATTACAGACCCAACTTTTATCTTTTTTGTGGTACTGATGATCATTCTGTTTGCTCCTATCGTGATGAGTAAACTCAGAATCCCACATATCATCGGTATGGTATTAGCAGGTATCGCTATTGGTCAATATGGTTTTAATATCCTGGTTCGTGACAACTCGTTTGAACTCTTTGGTCGTGTAGGTCTCTATTACATTATGTTCCTTGCTGGACTTGAGATGGACATGGAGGGAGTAAAGAAGCACTCACGTCGATTTCTGCTGTTCGGATTGCTGACATGCTTTATACCGTTGATCCTTACCTATGTTATGTCGGTAACTATACTCGACTATTCGTCTTCGGCTTCATTCCTGTTAGGCTGTATCATGGCTTCAAATACGCTGATAGCATATCCGATCGTTGGACGTTACGGTTTGCAGAAACATCAGAGCGTGGCTCTGAGTGTAGGTTCGTCGATGATCTCGCTGTTTATGGCCTTGGTGATGCTGGCTGCTATCTCGGGCTCGTTCAGTAAGGATAGCGGTTGGTGGTTCTGGGCGCTGTTTGTGGTTAAGTTTGCTGCTTTCTGTGTGGGTAGCGTGGTGCTGATACCTAAGCTTACGCGTTATTTCCTGCGTCGATATAGTGATGCTGTCATGCAGTACACTTTCGTTATGGCGGTGATGTTTCTCAGTGCGGCACTTTCATCGCTGATTGGCATCGAGGGGGTGTTTGGCGCGTTCTATTCAGGACTGATATTAAACAGATACATCCCACGTGTATCACCGCTCATGAATCGCATCGAGTTTATTGGTAACGCACTGTTCATTCCTTATTTCCTGATAGGTGTGGGTATGCTTATCAATCTGGGTACACTGTTCTCTAGCATGCAGATGGTGTGGATTGTTCTACTCATCGTGTTTTTTGGAACATTTGGCAAGGCTTTGGCTGCCTATATCTGTAGTCTGTTGTTCCGTTTGTCAAAGGCCGATGGACATATGATGTTTGGTCTTACCTCGGCCCACGCGGCAGGAGCCATCGCTATGGTGATGGTAGGCATCAGGTTGGAGGTGGCGCCAGGTCAGTATCTGGTGAGTGATGACATGTTGAATGGTATCATCATGATGATTCTGTTTACATGTATCATCAGTACCATGATGACCGAGCATGCTGCCAAAAAGATTGTGATAGAGGAAAAAGGAAAATGGAAGGACGAGAGTGATACAAAGGACGACGACGAGAAGATATTGCTGTGTGTGAAATATCCTGAGATAGCACCGCATCTGTTGTATCTGTCGATGTTTATGCGCAACCAGCGTTTGAATCGCGACTTGGTGGCCTTGAATGTGGTTTACGACGATGAACGTAGTAATATTGCTCGCGAGGCAGGTATCCGATTGCTGGAGCAGCTGCAGCAGACAGCCAGTGCCAGCGAAGTAAAGGTGCAGACACAGGTGCGCCTAGCTACCAATATCGCTAATGGCATTAAGCATGCTTTCCGTGAGTTTGCCTGTTCAGAGATTGTGATGGGTATGCACGTGCATACCGATATCAACCCAAGATTCTGGGGTGAGTTTATCCAGAGTCTGTATAATGGCTTGAACCGTCAGATTCTGTTGGTACGTTTTGTACAGCCTATGAGTACGCTGCGTCGTATTCGTGTGGCAGTACCTTCGCGAGCTGAATTCGAACCCGGTTTCCATCGTTGGCTGGAGCGCTTGAGTAGATTGGCTGGACAGTTGGACTGTCGTATCCAGTTTCATGGGCGTCATGAGAGTCTCGAACTTATCAAGCAGTATATCAACAATCGCCATCCCAATGTGCGTGCCGAATACACTTATATGGCCCATTGGAACGAGTTACCCCAGTTGGCTGCAGGCATTGCCGACGACCATTTGTTTGTGGTAGTAACCGCCCGTAAGGGAACTATCTCGTATAAAACAGCGTTGGAACGATTGCCGGATGAGTTGCAGAAGCATTTCTCGGGAAAGAACCTGATGATAATCTTCCCTGATCAGCATGGTGATACCAAGGATGAGCGCATGAGCTTCACCGAGGCACAGCACCATGAGGAGAATAGTATTTATGATACAATCCTACGATGGATTCATGATAGAAAGGGAAAAATATGACTAGTTGAAGAATTGAATAGTTAAAGAATTGAAGTTATGATTGATATAAAGAATATAACCAAGAGTTTCGGTTCGTTGCAAGTGCTGAAAGGCATTGATCTCCAAATCAATAAAGGCGAGGTGGTTAGTATCGTTGGTCCTAGTGGTGCTGGCAAAACTACCCTGCTGCAAATTATCGGAACGCTCGACCGGCCTGATACAGGTAGTGTTGTGGTTGATGGTATCGACACAACTACGCTCTCGGCAAAGCATCTTGCAGATTTCCGCAACCGTCATCTGGGCTTTGTGTTCCAGTTTCACCAGCTCTTGCCTGAGTTTACTGCTATCGAGAATATCATGATCCCGGCCTATATTGCTGGTACATCTCAGAGTAAGGCAAAACTGCGCGCCAAAGAGCTGCTTGAGTTTATGGGACTGGCCGATCGTGCTACCCACAAACCCAATGAACTTTCGGGTGGCGAGAAGCAACGTGTGGCTGTGGCGCGTGCGCTGGTTAACAATCCCGCTGTGATTCTGGCAGATGAGCCATCGGGCTCGCTTGATACAAAGAATAAGGAAGAGCTGCATCAGTTGTTCTTCGATCTTCGTGATCAGTTTGGGCAGACTTTCGTAATAGTAACCCATGACGAGGGCTTGGCGAACATTACAGATAGAACAATTCACTTGAAAGATGGTCTTATTTTGCCTACGGAAAACATTGAAATAACAGAGGAAATATGATAAAATTAGGAGATTACAATACCTTGAAAATCGTAAAGTCAGTAGATTTTGGACTTTATCTCGATGGTGGCGAAGAGGGTGAAATCCTGCTTCCCCAGCGTTATGTTACAAATGATATGAAAATAGGCAATGAGGTAACGGTGTTTATCTACCTCGACCAAGAAGAGCGTCCCGTGGCAACTACTGAGACACCTTATGCCAAGGTTGGTGAATTTGTGAGCTTAGAGGTGGCATGGGTAAACCAGTTTGGTGCATTCCTGAACTGGGGATTGATGAAGGATCTCTTCTGTCCCTTCCGTGAGCAGAAAAAGCGTATGGAGCAAGGTCAGCGCCACATTGTATATATTAAGGTAGATGAAGATAGTTATCGCTTGATGGCTACGGCAAAGGTTGAGAAGTATCTCACTACACCTATTATAACCGATCTGCCATTGCTGCAGCATGGTGCCGAGGTGGATATTCTGGTGTGGCAGAAGACCGACTTGGGCTTCAAGGTGATTGTGAACAATAAGTTCCAAGGATTGATATTCGAGAATCAGATTTTCCAACCGCTGCATAGTGGCTTGAAACTCAAGGCTTATGTGGACCATGTGCGTCAGGATGGTAAGATAGATATTGTGCTACAGCCAACAGGTCGCCAGCAAACCCTCGACTTTGCTGAGACGCTTCTGCGTTATCTTTATGAGAATGATGGCTACTGCAACTTAGGCGATAAATCGCCTGCCGAACTTATTTACGATCGTTTTCAAGTGTCGAAAAAAGCCTACAAGAAAGCAGTTGGCGATCTCTACAAACGCCGCCTTATCACCATCGAACCTGATGGTATCCGTTTAGTAAAATAATGCAAGAAAAAACCTCGCCGATTGGCGAGGCTTTTTTATGTTTAGAACTCTGCTGATTTCGGAGTACGTGGGAAAGGAATCACGTCGCGAATGTTCTGCATACCTGTTACGAACAGGATGAGACGCTCGAAACCAAGACCAAAACCGGCATGTGGGCATGAACCCCATTTGCGGGTGTCGATATACCACCAGAGGTGTGTCTGATCCATCTCGCGTCGATTAATCTCGCCCATCAGTTTGTCGTAGCTCTCTTCACGAACACTACCACCGATAATCTCGCCGATCTGTGGGAAGAGTACATCGGTACCCTGCATGGTAGGACCAGGGGCAACAGCGCCCTTGTAACCTACAGAACCGCCATCGGCAGTGTCCTGATTCTGCTTCATGTAGAACGACTTGAATGCACGTGGGTAGTCGGTCATGATAACTGGCTTCTTGAAGTGCTCCTCAACCAGATAGCGCTCGTGCTCGCTGGCCAGGTCGTCGCCCCAGTTGCAGGGGAACTCAAACTTCTTTCCGTTCTTGATAGCTTCCTGCAGGATGTTGATACCCTCGGTGTAAGGCAGGCGAACGAAGTTTTCCTTGAGTACGCCCTCCAGACGTTCAATCAATGTCTTATCGATCATCTTGTTCAGGAATTCAAGGTCGTCCTTACAGTTATCGAGAGCCCAACGTACGCAGTACTTGATAAAGTCCTCTTCAAGATCCATCAGTTCTTCCTGGTCCAGGAAAGCAACCTCAGGCTCAACCATCCAGAACTCTGCCAGGTGGCGTGGTGTGTTACTGTTCTCGGCACGGAATGTAGGACCGAAGGTATAGATGGCACCCAGTGCGGTGGCACCCAGCTCGCCCTCCAACTGACCAGAAACAGTCAATGAAGTTTGCTCGCCGAAGAAATCATCGTCGTAGATAATCTTTCCGTTCTCGTCCTTCTTCAGGTCATACAGGTTCTTGGTAGTTACCTGGAACATGTTACCAGCTCCCTCACAGTCACTGGCTGTAATCAGTGGGGTGTGGAAGTAGAAAAATCCATGCTCGTGGAAATAGGTGTGGATGGCCATCGCCATGTTATGACGGATGCGCATCACTGCTCCGAATGTGTTGGTACGCAGACGCATATGAGCGTTCTTACGCATCACCTCGAAACTCTGGCCCTTCTTCTGCATGGGGTAGTCGTTGCCGCACAGACCATAAACCTCAAGCTTAGTAGCCTGGATTTCGCTACTCTGGCCGGCACCCTGACTCTCTACCAGTGTACCCTCGGCGCTGATGCAGGCACCTGTAGTGATATCCTTCAAGACCTGCTCATCGAACTTAGTGGGATCAACAACAATCTGCACATTCTTGATGGTAGAACCGTCGTTGAGGGCAATGAAGTCGACTGCCTTAGAGCTGCGGTGCGTACGCACCCAGCCCTTTACGCAAACCTCCTTGCCATATTCAGTGCTTTTCAGCACATCAATAATCTTTGTTCTTTTCATTATCAATTGTCAATTATCAATTGTCAATTACTCATAAGCACCCATACGCAGGCGGTCAACCTCCTCCTCGGTCAGGTAGCGCCAGTCGCCACGCTTCAGGTTCTTCTTGGTGAGACCAGCGAACTGAACGCGGTCGAGCTTCTGAACGCGATAGCCCAGGCTCTCGAAGATACGGCGAACGATACGGTTCTTACCTGAGTGAATCTCGATGCCAACCTGCTTCTTATCGGTTGGGTGAGCGTACTGAACGTCGTCGGCCTTAATCTCGCCGTCCTCGAGCTGGATGCCCTCGGCAATCTGCTGCAGATCGTGAGCGGTTACGTTCTTATCGAGATATACGTGATAGATCTTCTTCTTCAGATACTTAGGATGTGTAAGCTTCGAAGCCAGATCGCCATCGTTGGTGAGCAGCAGCACACCAGTAGTGTTGCGGTCGAGACGACCTACGGGGTAGATGCGCTCTGGACATGCGTTCTTAACGAGGTCCATAACAGTCTTACGCTGCTGAGGATCATCGCTAGTAGTTACGTAGTCCTTTGGCTTGTTGAGCAGTACGTAAACCTTCTTCTCGATTTTTACGGGCTGATCGTGGAACTTAACCAGGTCGGTACGCAGAATCTTTGTTCCCAGCTCGGTTACAATCTCGCCGTTAACCGATACTACACCTGCCTGGATGAACTCGTCGGCCTCACGACGGCTGCAAACACCTGCATTGGCCAAGAACTTGTTCAAGCGCAGTGGCTCGTTTGGATCGTAGTTGATCTCCTTGTACTCGATGCGCTTCTTCATAGAGTACTTTGCATTTGGATCATAGTCGGCTGTACGCTGGCGTGGAGCCTTCTTATAGGGAGCTGCACCATAAGGTTTGCCATAGCCACCCTGCTGAGGACGACCGTAGCCACCCTGCTGAGGTCGACCGTAGCCACCCTGCTGTGGACGACCATAACCACCCTGCTGGGGACGCTGACCGTAGCCGCCCTGCTGTGGACGACCATAGCCACCCTGCTGTGGACGACCATAGCCACCCTGCTGTGGACGACCGTAGCCACCCTGCTGTGGACGCTGGCCATAGCCTCCCTGTGGGCGCTGGCCATAACCACCCTGTGGGCGCTGACCGTAGCCACCCTCGTTGTTATAGTTGTTACGTGGGCGATAGCCTCCCTGAGGGCGCTGGGGTGTATTGCTCTGCAAACCTGCGCCGAATCCCTCAGGACGGAACTCGCCTTCGTCATTGTTATTGCGATAGCTATTGCGCTCGTATGATGGACGAACGGCTGTAGCATGAATGCGTGGACGTGGTGAACGACCTGGGCGATACTCTCTCTGAGCGCCATCCTGTGCAGTCTCTTCCTGTTTTTTCTCGTTGTTTTCGAAATCCATGATTTGTTATTCTTTTAAAATGTTACTAATGTCTATAAAATAAATAATGTGTAATTAAATGCCTGTATAGGTTGATGGGGTAATGGCACGAAGTTCTTCTTTTACATCTTCACTCACCTCGAGTGTTTCAATGAAATTCTTGATCTTTTCGCCAGTCAACTTCTCGTTGGTACGAGTCAGTGCTTTCAATGTCTCATATGGGTTGGGGTAGGCCTCACGACGCAGGATGGTCTGGATAGCCTCGGCTACAACAGCCCATGTGTTGTCGAGATCCTCCTGTAGCTTCTCCTCGTTCAGTATAAGCTTGCGTAATCCCTTCAATGTGCTCTGGAAAGCAATCACAGCATGTCCCATAGGCACGCCTACGTTACGAAGAACGGTAGAGTCGGTCAGGTCACGCTGCAAACGGCTTACGGGCAGTTTTGCGGCCAAGAACTGCAGGATGGCGTTGGCAATACCCAGGTTGCCCTCAGAGTTCTCATAGTCGATGGGGTTCACCTTATGTGGCATAGCACTCGATCCAACTTCGCCCTTCTTGATCTTCTGCTTGAAGTAGTCCATTGAGATGTACATCCAGAAGTCGCGATCCAGGTCGATGATGATGGTGTTGATACGGCGCATGGCGTCGAAGATGGCACCCAGCCAGTCGTAGTTCGAAATCTGGGTGGTGTACTGCTCGCGCTCCAAGCCTAACTTCTCGCTAACGAATGCGTTACCAAACTCACGCCAATCGTATTGGGGATAAGCTACGTGATGCGCATTGTAGTTACCTGTAGCACCACCGAATTTGGCGGTGATGGGGGTCGCCTTCAGGCCGCGCAGCTGTTCTTCCAGACGATATACGTACACCATCACCTCCTTTCCCAAGCGAGTAGGCGAGGCTGGCTGTCCGTGAGTTTTTGCCAGCATAGGGATGTTCTTCCACTGCTCGGCGTAATCGTGCAGCTGCTCAATCAGCTCCTCAACCATAGGATAGTAAACCTGCTCCAAAGCCTCTTTTATAGAAAGAGGTATACTGGTGTTGTTAATGTCCTGCGAGGTGAGGCCGAAGTGGATGAATTCCTTGTAGCTCTCAAATCCGCCCATGGCGTCGAGCTGCTCCTTGATGAAATACTCTACGGCTTTTACGTCGTGGTTAGTAATCGACTCAATGTCCTTCACACGCTGAGCATCAGCGGGCGAAAACTTGCGGTAAATGTCACGAAGTTGATCGAATAATGAGTGGTTGATACCCTGAAGTTGAGGTAATGGCAATTCACACAAGGCAATGAAATACTCAATTTCAACGCGTACCCTGTAACGTATCAAGGCATACTCTGAAAAGTATTCTGCCAATGGCTCGGTCTTACTTCTGTAACGGCCATCAATAGGCGAGATGGCTGTCAATAAACTTAAATCCATGTTTTTAATTAATTCCTGTAAATTATCGATAATTTCTAAACGTTCTATATCCTTTTAACCCAAAACCGCAACCTCATCGGCTGCGGAAAGCGGATTTTTGTGTTGTGGGCGTTGACGGATTCGAACCGCCGACCCTCTGCTTGTAAGGCAGATGCTCTAAACCAGCTGAGCTAAACGCCCCTTCTTCGACAAGCGAAGCGACCTGAAGTCGTATTTTTCTTGTTTGCGGGTGCAAAGGTACAAAGAAAAAATGAAACTGCAAAATTTTCGGGCGAAAATCTTGCAGTTTCTTGTAATTTTATAGCTGATAGAGGTCATTTGCGGCCATCAACTCCACTTTTTTGTCTGAAAGTATCTTCTCGCAGGCATCTAAATCAGTGGGGCGGATTACTACTGTGGCCACATCGCCATTAGCAAACGAATACATATATTCGATGAATACACCGTTTTGTGAGAGGTGTTTCAGTACGATGGCCAGCGAACCGCTGGTGTTGGGGCATACGAATCCGATCACATCAGTAATCTTCACGGCGAAGTGTGCCTCTTTCAGAACCTGATAGGCTTTGTCGGGATCGGAAACAATGCAGCGCAGAATACCAAAGTCGCTGTTATCAGCAATACTCATGGCCGAAAGGTTGATGCCTGCTTCACCAAGTACTTCGGTCACCTCGGTCAGTCGGCCTGACTTGTTCTCAAGGAAAATGGAAAGTTGCTTTGTTTTCATAAGATTATTGTTTTAAATATTACGCTTATCAATTACACGTTTAGCCTTGCCTTCTGAGCGTTCGATGCCCTTAGGTTCTACCAACTTAACCTTGAAGCCCAGTCCGATAACACTACGCAGCTCGCTTTCCAGTTTCTTCTGCAGGCCAACCATCGTAGCCATGTCGTCGGTAAAGAATTCCTCTTTTACCTCTACCTTCAGTTCCGATGTGTCGGTATTGTTCACACGGTCGACGGTGAGCAGGAAGTGAGGTTCGTACTCGGGCAGCTTCAGGATAACATCCTCGATCTGCGATGGGAATACGTTCACACCACGGATAATTAGCATGTCGTCGCAACGGCCCAGGATACGGTCCATACGTACCAACGTGCGTCCGCACTTACATTTGTCGTAGTGCAGGGCGGTCAGGTCATGTGTGCGATAGCGCAGCAATGGCATGCCCTCCTTGGTCAGGTGTGTAAAGGTCAGTTCGCCCAGTTGACCCTCAGGCATTGGCTCGCCAGTCTTCGGGTCCAGGATTTCTGGATAGAACAGGTCTTCGTTCAGGTGGGTGCCGCACTGGTGCTCGCATTCGTAACCTACGCCAGGACCGGCAATCTCGCTCAGTCCGTAGATGTCATAAGCTTTAATGCCCAGACTTTCTTCCAGCTTTTTGCGCATTTTCTCGGTCCAGGGCTCGGCACCAAACACGCCGACCTTCAGTTTAAACTCATCGCGGCTCCACTGGCATTCCTTCATGGCCTCGCCCAGGAACATGGCGTAGCTGGGGGTGCAGCAAAGAATGGTGGTGCCAAAGTCGTGCATCAGGGTCATCTGCTTTTGGGTGTTTCCCGATGAGATGGGAATCACCGATGCACCGATGTTGGTAGCTCCGTCGTGAGCGCCAAGTCCTCCGGTGAACAGGCCGTAGCCGTAAGCCACCTGGAAGATATCGTCTTTACCTGCACCATAGGCGGTAAAGGCGCGACTGATGGCTTCGCTCCACATAGCGAGGTCTTTGCGGGTGTAAAGTACTACGACCGGTTTGCCAGTGGTTCCCGATGAGGCGTGGATTCTTACAATCTGACTCATGGGCACGGCAGCCAGTCCAAAGGGATAGTTGTCGCGGAGGTCGAGTTTGTTAGTAAAAGGCAGTTTGGTAATGTCGTCGATACTCTTGATATCGCCTGGTTCCAACCCCATCTCCTGAAACTTCTTTCGGTAGAAGGGGGTGTTGTAATATACATACTCTGCCATCTTTACTAGGCGTTGACTCTGGATTTCGCGAAGCTGTTCGCGGTCCATGCACTCCATTGTTTCATTCCAAATCATGTCTGTTTCTTGTCGTTGATTATATGTACTTTACGGGCACAAAGTTAAGGTATTTTTTTTAATCAACCAAGAAAGTAAAGGCAAAATTGTATATTTTATTTAATTGGTTTGGAACTTTCGTATATTTATCGTATTTTTGCCGCTGTTCTATATATATTAATAAGGTATGAGAAAACTTTTTTTATTACTAATGGCCGTTTTAGGTATCAACTCAGCCTGTGGCCAGCCTCCTTACGAGGTTGATGAGTTTACCACACCAAGTGGTAAAACTGTGAAGTTTCATGCGCTGATGCATGCATGTATCCGTATTCAGTATGATGGCAAGGAAATACAGATTGATCCTGTGTCGAAGTTAGGTAATCGTACTATAAACTATGCTGCCATGCCTAAGGCTGATTACATTTTTGTGACCCACGAGCATGCCGACCATTACGATGCAGCTGCACTTAAATCACTTATAGCTGATAAAACGCTACTGGTGCTGAATAAGCGTTGTGCCGATATGTATGGGACTGGAAAAGTGATGAAGAATGGCGACAGGTTGCAGTTGGCTGATATGAGCGTTGAGGCTGTGCCTGCGTATAACTCTACGGCTAGTCGCGAACAGTTTCACCCTAAGGGGCGTGATAATGGCTACATTCTAACTATCGATGGCTTGCGTATCTATATTGCCGGTGATACCGAGGATATTGCTGAGATGGCAGAGATTAAGGATATCGATATTGCTTTTCTGCCATGTAATCAGCCGTTCACGATGACTCCCGAACAGCTGGTACGTGCTGCAAAGGTGATTAAGCCCAAGGTACTGTTTCCTTATCACTACGGACAGACCGACCTGAGCACGATACCTGCCCAGCTTGAGGGGACAGGTATCGATGTTCGTATTCGGCATTACGAGTAAAGGCTACTCGTAATCGTCGATAACCGAGTTCATAAAATCCATCATTGGCTTGGCGGCTTTGAACATGCGTTCAACTTCGTCGAGCCATTTTTCGCCTTCATAAAAATCGTCTGGTACCTGGTGCCAACAGCAGTAGTCTTTCATGCGCAGGTACTCTACGTGGGGCCAGTCCTTGGGGAATCCAACAGGACATTTCTTCAACTTCTCTAATCCAAAGCCTTGTGGCTGGTCCCAGCTCGATACATCTGTTGGAGCCGAGAAACTGCTGGATACCTTGCTGCCAAAGTATTTCTTGAAATCCTTGTTTTCTACGCATTTCAGCCACTCAGCAGTGTTGCCCATCATCTCGTTGCGGCACGATGTGAGTATGTTGGTAGGTAGCCAGTAGTTGCCGCATGCCACCATACAATGTCCTGGTTCCAGATGCAGATAGTAGCCGCCATGCAGCGCTTTTTTACCATGTGCAGCAATATAGCCGCCAAAGTGGTTCTTGTAGGGCGACTTATCAGGCGAGAAACGGGTGTCGCGATTAAAGCGGTAGGTACAATCCTTTACGGTGAGGTGTGCAATCGAGGAATCGAAACTGGCTATTCGGTTAATCGCCTGTGCGATGCCAGTTTCAAAATCAGCCCTCACGGCATCATACTCAGCCTTATGTTCCCAGTACCAATCGCGATTGTTATTCGCCATTAATTGTTTCAGATAATTTAAAATTCGTTTTGCATCCATAATCTTCGTGTTTATTTTGTTTTTTGATAGGCCAGACGTTCGTCGCCGGAGAGCAGATAGATGATGCCGCAATAGGTAAAACCTTGTTTCAGGATGACGTGCTGCATAATCTTATTGTCGCGGTGGGTGTCGATGCGGATGTTGCTGTCGTGGGCAAAGCAGAAGTCCATGATGCTCTGGAAACAGCCATAGGCATCAGGGTAACTGGCTATACGATGAACTACGTGATAGGGCTGTGTGTCGTTAGTCCATTGCCCCTCGTATATTTTGGCATAGGTGGGGTCGGGGCCTGGTAAAAAGGCAAAATAGGCTACGATGGTGCCTTCGTCTTCTACTACGTAACCGGCTCCCGCGTCTATGTCGTTGAGTATCACATTGGCTGATGGATAAGTGCCGGTCCATTGGTGCTTGTTGCCTGATTGACGCATGATCTGCTTGGCTGCAGCTATTACGTTCATGATATCATCAATCTGCTGGGGAGTGGCTTTCGTGATGGTTCTATTCATTGTCTGATAATCAATTATTAAACTTTTTAATTCGCTGGCAAAGGTACAAAAAACTTATGAAACAGACGCTAGAAAAGCCCTATTAATGAACGGTGCAAACGATTATTTAACAAATCAGGGCTCGCCATCAAGCGAGCCCTTTCGTGTTTTTCCTGGTACATGTCAGTGACAATTTTATTTCCACCAGAATTCATCTACAAATGTACCTTGTACATAGTCTGTGAATTTCTTATTTTCATTAGCAATATTTCTTCTTTCTGGTACAGGTACGAATGTGTCGTCGAAATCCGAAATTGGTTCTTTTTGTCATAATTGTAATAGGTTAGATTAGTATATATGATGTATTTACAGATTTTGCTGCAAATATATGAAAAAGATAGATACGTTGTATAAAAAGTGTAGTTAATAAGAGTTAAGTGTTGCGCAACAATGTTGCTTTAACGACGAAAATAGGAATGTAATCGATGAATTATATCTGTTTGCGATGCAGTAACTTTGCGTTTTTGTGCTTAAATACCCGTTATTGGTATTATGTCTGGTTAAAAAGAGTTAACATAAAGATGCGTGTCCAAAAAAATCGTATATTTGCAGCAATGTATAGACAATTTCTAATCTTGACGACCTTTTTGCTTTTACCTGTTTTGACGCATGCAGAAGGTGGACAGCCCATCATAGAGATGAAGGCAGATAGGACGATGATTTATCCCCAGCGAATGGAACTGACGGGTGAAGAGTCGTTGATGGATGTGCTCCAGATGGTGCCCGAGTTGTTGATAGCTGGCTATGAAGATGTTATCTCCAACTATAACCTTCGTATCGATAACTGTGCAATGAATGGCGACACGAGGTTGATTCTGAGTCAGATGAAGGCTAAGGATATCAGCAGGATTCAGATTTGTGACAATACTGGTGTGGCAAAAGGTACGATTGGTATGGGCAGGGTGCTGGATATCAATATGAAGATGCCAGAAACGTTGAAAGGTTTTGTAGAAGGTCAAGGCCATCTGGGTAAGGACATGGATGGGCTTGGTACAGCGAACGCGTTGTATGGTAGTAAGCATACCGACCTTTATGCCAATACCTCTTATCGCCATCAGCATGGAGATGAGGCGTATCTGACACTTCATATGACAAATCGGTTTGACGACAGAAACAAACTACTCTCCTATTTTACACAGCAATATCTCGATCATCCTTCTGGTATGTCGCATAAGGTCATGGGCAGAGCGAGATACTTTCATACTTTTAATACGCAAGGTACCGAACTGCTTATCGTGGGTGGCTATCAGTATGCCAGCGACCCGGCATCGTCCAGCAAACTGCCGTTGTGTAACGTTGAGCTGAATACGCCTTTGTTTACCAAACGGTTATCTATGATGCTAGGTGCCGAAGGTGATTTCCTGATGACCAAGCAGAAGGATACAGGCAGGAGTTGGGATGTATTTAATAATGATATCTATTGGCAGTTTACCTACGCTTTGCCCCAATGGAGGTTTACTGTTGGTAATCGTGTGCAGATTTACAACTACAAGTTGAAGGAAGCTGGAACCACACAAAAGTATACCGACACGCGCAACAATGCAAATGCCTGCATCATCTATGTGCCAGATGGTCGGAATCAGATTCAGTTGGGGTATTATCGCAAATACTATAATCCTTCGCATTTTTCCCTCTTTACGAATGCCAATCCCCTTTCCGACGAGGAGTGGGCTGCCACTAAGAGACAGTTAGTGGAGCGTACCATTAGCCAGATGAAACTGGCTTATGCTTATAGTAGTCCGAAGTTAACGGTGCAAACGGTAGCTAGTTATTATGTAGTTGAAGATAGCGAGAATTTTACAGAACTGGGGGTGTCGGCCTATTGGAAAACTGGTTGGCTGAGTTTGTCAGGCGGCTCAAATCTCTATATTGCCAAGAGTGGAACCTTTGCTTCTGTTCGTTTCTCGCCTATTGTGTATCTTCCCGATGCATGGCAGATGGGCATGCAGATGGTTTTATACACCAAACAATCGCCCATACGTCAAGCCACAGGTCAACCTGTGTATGGTTGCCTCTCGGTGAACAAGCAATTTGGCCAGAGATGGAGTTTGGGTGTGGATTGGCATGATATGTTTGATGCCATTTGCCATGATGTGGCAGTAAACCGACATGCAGCCAATATCAAGTTGCAGTATAGATTTTAATGAAATGATTATGAAAACAAAAGTTGAAGAAATCGATGGCAAATTCGTTGCCACGTTAGAAGGTGAAATTATTTTTTCGTCAGAAATTTAAAATTATTTTATGAAGTTAACTACATAACTACATAAAATCTTTCAAAACACCTGCGTACATGGGCGTTAGAGGTGGTTTGTTAACTACATAAAAACTACATTCTAACTACATAAAACTACATAGTATGAATGTTGGCTGCAAAATTCTCTAGAGAATTTTGCAGCTTCCTAGGCAGTAGAGAAACGTTACTACGGCACTAAGTCGAAAATTCTCTAGAGAATTTCGTTACTGCCGTTAAGGTAAAGGATGACAGGTGTATCGAAAAGTATGTTTTGGTACGCTAGGAAGTTACTTTTTACATGCCGAAAAGTAGCTTTTTGATGGCCGAAAAGCTACTTTTGTGTAGTTGGCATGTAGTTTTATGTAGTTAGAATGTAGTTTTTATGTAGTTGAAAAATCGAAGAAAACATAGTCTGTATAAGGGTTTTAAGATATTTTATGTAGTTATGTAGGTCGTTTGCATAATTTTTTTTCGAATTTGTTGCAAGAAATCTTTTTTCCTTTCAGCAAGTTGCCAGCAAATTACCAGCAAATTAAATTATGCTCGAAGAGGAATGCGATTACGTTGTCAAAATGACTTGTTTGTGCAAGTAACGATGCCAAATACTTGATAAAATCATCAAATATTCACCACAAACATTAAAAATTTAGTGTATTCTGCTGAATTATGAATTGTTTTTTGTATCTTTGCCCTCAAACAAGAGAAATTTATCATGGCAAAATTAAATCGGATAAGAATCGTTCTGGCTGAACGCGATCTAAATAACAAGTGGTTGGCAGATAAGCTTGGAAAGGATCAGGCTACTATATCCAAGTGGGTCACCAATACCACCCAGCCAAGCCTTGAAGCACTTATTGCAATAGCAAATGCGCTTGAAGTGCCTGTGCAGGAGTTGGTGAGACAGGAAGAATTCAATCAAGAGAAATGAGTCAAATGATAACAAAAGACGAAATACAAGAACTGTTGCATAGCACGGAAACCTATCGTGTGGAGCGAACCACGTCAACAGGTGACATGGATAAGTTCCAGGAGGCTATCTGTGCCTTTGCCAACGACTTGCCAAATTCACGCAAGAATGGCTACCTGATATTGGGTGCTTACGACAACGGTGAGTTGTCAGGTCTGAATGTCACCGATGACTTGCTAAAAAAGATAGCAGCCATCCGCAGCAATGGAAACATCCTGCCAATACCTGTTATGAGCGTTGACCGTTTCCAGTTCCCTGAAGGTGACTTGCTAGTGGCTGAGGTGAGTCCGTCCGACTTACCACCTGTTCGCTATCGTGGTCGTACGTTTATACGTATCGGTCCTCGTCGTGACATAGCTACGGAAGCGGAAGAGCGCATCCTTGCCGAGCGACGAATGTCATTCATGGCCACCTTCGACACAATGCCTTGTTTGGCAGCAAAACTCTCTGACGTGAACACAGAATTGCTACGTACAAAATATCTGATACCTCTATTAGGTAATAAGTTGGTGGAATCTGACACTCGTCCCATCGAGGAACAGATGGCTGCTGTGGGCATGTATGACACTGAGCACCAATGCCCCACATACGCAGCAGTCGTACTGTTTGGCTACAAGCCGCGCCGTTTTATGCCAGGTCTGTATGTGCAGTATGTACGCTTCAAGGGTGAAGATGTGACCAGTGAGGTAGAGAACGAAATGCAGCTGGAAGGCAACTATTGCGAACTGCTACCACGTCTGGAATCACTTTTGGAGTTGTCTGTTATCAAGAAGAAACCCGTTTTCGTTTCTATCCTTCGCGAGGAGATGGTCAGCAACTACCCCTACCAGGCTATCCGTGAGCTGCTTCTCAACGCTTGTATGCATCGCGACATGCAGAGTAATACGCCACTTCGCTTTTATGAGTTTGCCAGCCATCTGGAGATTCTGAATGCCGGCGGTCTCTATGGCAATGCTCGTCCCGAGAATTTCCCCAGTGTGAATGACTACCGCAATCCTCTTGTAGCCAGTGCCATGAAGACGCTGGGCTATGTCAATATGTTCAATCGAGGTGTAGGCCAAGTCCAGACTGACCTGAAGGAAAATGGCAACCAACCCGCAGAGTTCAACGTCAATCTTATCACGGCATTCAAGGTTGATGTAAAAGTCTCACAGAGTTATGCCAACGAAAATGGCGGTAAAGTTGGCGGTGATATCGTAGAAAATGTCGTAGGAAAAGATCTTAATGACGTAGAAAAGCCCTCAGATGTCGTAGAAAATGTCGTAGAAAACAAGGGAAATGTCGTAGAAAACATTCTTGCAAGCATATCTAAGAATTCAAACATATCCACAAAAGAACTGGCAGCGATGTGTTCTCTTTCTGAAAGACAGGTACAGCGTATCATGACCAAATTGAAAGAACAAGGTGTTATCCGTCGCATTGGGCCAGATAAAGGTGGACGCTGGGAAATAATAGCACCATAGTCTTTGAAGGAAGATACCCAAGAATACTAATAGAAGTAAACAAGAATAAAAACGAAATATAACTCTAATGGATTACGACAATGGATTCATATTGCAGAAGACGGTGGACTGGTCGTTGCTCAATGACGGGATGACCTTTCCTGTGTCGGTGTGCTCGCTGTTCACATCCCACCACATCGACTATTTCACCCATTCGCAGAACAACGACTCTACGAACATCATTATTATCAGTCCGAACTACCACAGGATTATCCACAAGAACAATCCGACGTTCAATCGCAAGAAGTTCCAGTTCGAGTTCGAGAATGGCGAGGTGCTGAGGCTAAAGCTGTATGAGCATTTGAAAGTGTAGAGAACAAAGCAAGTAATATATAATAACGCAAAATGTAGTTCTATGTCGATTATTGATTACATAAAAGGTCTGTTTGGTGGAAAACCGAAAGAAGATGCCAATCAGAGTGCAAGCGTGGTAGAAGATGAGTCCGCAAATTCTGATTGTGCCGTTGACAAGACTCCAAATATGGTGAACGTGGCTCGTTTTGTCATCCAAAAGGGGGTATGTAAGGGTGCAGACATCCAAAGGTATTTCCAAATAGGTTATAATCTTTCTGGACGTTTAATGTCGCAGCTTCAGCAGAAAGGTGTTCTTGATAGTTCTTATAATGTGCTGGTAGATGCCAATATCTCTGACCAGGAATTGGCACAATTATTAAGCAGGGAAACACCTGAAACAGTAGATTCAACGAATGTTTTTTCAGCCTCCGGATTTGAGGTGAAAATTATATCTTCCTCTCCCATTGACATAGATTCATCCATTAAGTCCTATATACCAGAGCTTTCGAAATATGAGTGCTACGTGGTTTTCGATACAGAGACTTCTGGATTGTCACCTCAGCAAGGTCATGAAATACTTCAAATTGGAGCGGTAAAATACAACACTCTGACAGGAGCAGCAATTGATACACAAAGTATTTTTATTAAGCCATCACCACATTGCGTAATAGAACCTGCGGCTTTGCGTGTTAACGGTATAGACATAGAAAAGTTGAAGCAAACTGGCGTATCAAAAGGTGAAGCCATCAATACTTTCATCGAATTCATTGGCACATGTCCTCTTTTTGCATACAATGCACCTTTTGATATGCGATTCTTGAAATCTACATGCGAAATGGTTAACATACCTCTGCCGACAAATCCTGTGTGTGATGTCCTTGCGATGGTTAGGCAACTTGCATTGCCAACAGAAAACAAAAAGTTGGGAACCATTTCGGAACATTTTGGGTTTGAAGGAGGCTGTTTTCATGAAGCAATAAAGGACTGTGACGCTACTAATTTTGTGATTCGCCAAATATACTTTAATAACGAAGGAAAGCCTATTGGCAAATCTGTTGATGACATACATTCCAATCTTTATAGAAATGGAGTGAAGCTTGAGCCTTACATAGAGCAAAACATGTTGGAACTTGACGTTTATTCTCGCTTAACAGGTGAGTTTCTGTTCACGAAAACCATAAGGCAATGTGCCGAGAAGGGAATCTATGTGTCATATTCTACGGTAAAAGATTTAGAGGAAACTTTGTGGACAACCGATTATGGCATAAGGCTGCATGAAGATTCGATAGGAAAAATAGAACCTGATATCTATTATGGGAAACGCCTTATTGACATATATTCCAGAACGACTGGTGAATTCCTTTTCACCAAGACATTGGAAGAATGCGCTGGATTAGCATCGTCTTTAACACAAAAGAAGATTGCGAATGCCACACTAGAAAAGAGTTGGTTAGGTGAATATGGTTTCCGAGCTCATGAAGAAGAACCACAAACGAAGATAGATCGTGACTTCACCTATGGAAAGCGGCTCATTGATTGCTATTCCAAGGATGGTGATTTCTTGAAAAGGTATGAGAGCATTTCTGACATCGTTACTGAGTTGGGCTTTGCTGGGGATAGTCCTATCAAAACCATGCTTCGCCAAGACAAGATAACGTATAATCTTAATGGCTATATTTTCATTTATGCGACAACAGAACAACCAATTCAGAAAATCAAAGGTGCACCATTGACGAAAGAGGCTAAGCGCCCCATTTACGTATTCGACCTTGACGGAAATTATCTCAATGTATTTTTGAAGATAACAGATTGCACAGCGGCATATGGTTTACAGACCGAAGGTGTAAGGAGATGTTTATCTTCGGGCAAGCCTCAGTATAATGGCTACATCTTCAGATATTCCAAGACTCCATTAAGCGAAGAAGAATTGTCGGCTGCAAAGGAGAATTACGCATATAGGGAAACGTCAAAAGTTGAGAATTAGCACATAACTTAATCAGATTATGAGCCAGAAGCTAACCACCGAAGAATTCATCAAAAAGGCCCGAGAGGTGCATGGGGATAAGTATGATTATTCCAAGGTGGAGTATGTGGGTACAAAAACTCCAGTCATTATCATATGCAAAGAACATGGGGAGTTTCAGCAAATTCCTCAAAAACATCTTACTGGACAAGGATGTATCAAATGCCATCATGAAGCTATGGCAAAGCGCTATTCTTTAGGAAAAGAAAAATTCATAGAGAAAAGTAATGCCGTACATAACTGCTTTTATGATTATAGTGAGGTTGAATATGTGAATGGTCATACGAAAGTAAAAATAAAATGTCCTATACATGGCATTTTTGAACAGGAGCCAGCAAGCCATTTGCAAGGGCACGGGTGTCCCTTTTGTGCAGATGTTGAGAATGGAAAAAAGAAAAGGAAATGGACTTATGAGTCCTGTCGTGTAGTTGCAAAAGAATATGAAACTCGTACGGCCTTTCAAAGGGGTAACCCTGGCGCATATATCTATGCTAGGAAAAATGGCTATTTGAGCAAGTTTGATTGGTTTGAGGAAATAAGGAAGCCCAATGGTTATTGGACAAAAGAACGCTGCGAGGAGGAGTCACGGAAATATCAATCTAAAAAAGAATTTGTCAAAGGCTGTTCTGCTGCACATCATGCTGCAGTAGTGAATGGTTGGCTAGACGATTTTACGTGGCTTGTCGATAAAAGATTTGATATCGTAAAAGGTAAAGTAGATAGTGTATATGTATATATCTTTGAAGAAACCAAAACCGCATATGTAGGAAGGACCCTTATAAGAAGGCAAAAGAAACGCGACAAAGAACACATCTTTAATATTGAGGCAGATAATGTTGCACGTTATGCGAAGAAAATACATGTACCTGTTCCTCCGATGAAAATTATTGAGAGTAACTTGACTTTGGAAGAAGGTCAAGACAGGGAGGACTATTGGAGAAAATGGTATGAACAACAAGGATACACGATGCTTAACAGAATTGCCACAGGCAAAGGGAAGGGGTCTCTTGGAGGAATAAGTCATGGAAAGTGGAATCGCAGAACCTGTCGAGAAGAAGCATTGAAGTATAATTCAGCAAGTGAATTCGAAGTAAAAAGTAGTGGAGCATATGCAGCTGCTTTGAGAAATGGCTGGTTGAAAGAATATTCGTGGTTCGCTGTTTTGAAAAGAGAATGGGATAAAGATACTTGCTTAAGAGAAGCTAAAAGATATAAGACTCGGGGGGATTTTTTCAATGGATGTAGAGGTGCATACATTAAATCACTCAGAGAGGGTTGGATAGATGAGTTTACATGGTTGAGTAGCCGTCAAACCAAATCTGCAGGCTATTGGGACAACTATGAACACTGCTACGAAGAAGCTAGGAAATACAAGAACAGGCGAGGTTTCATGAAAGGTTGTTCTGGAGCATATACAAAAGCATTGAAGAATGGATGGTTAGATGATTATACTTGGTTTAAGGAAATGAAAAAGCCCAATGGCTATTGGAACTGGGAAACATGCTACGAAGAAGCAAAGAAATACTTTAGTCGTTCTGAATTTCAAAGAAACGCAAAAGGGGCATATTTATTAGCATTTAAAGAAGGATGGCTTGATGACTATACTTGGTTCAAGCCACTAACTGGCTATTGGACTTATGAAGCATGCAAGGCAGAGGCAGCCAAATATGAAAAGCGTGGTCAATTTAAGAAAGGCTGTATAGGCGCCTATACAAAATCTCGCATAAACGGTTGGCTAGATGATTTCTTTCCAAAAACAAAATAATGTAAAGTAAGTAACTTGTTAAAAGGATGTGTTATGAATACAGAGACAGTAATTGTTATAGGAAATGGCTTCGATTTGGATTTAGGATGGGATACTAGCTATAAATCCTTTTATGAAAAGCATGATGGCTGGAAAATGCATAGAAGGGATGAAGATGATCTGTTCCAATATGTTATTAAGCAAGTTCCTGGTAATTGGTTTGACTTTGAACGAACCCTGCATGAGTATGCTTTACATAGAGCGCAGCATCCTTTCCCGAAAGATAATACAGATAATATTTATAGGGACATTCAAGATTATAATACCTTCAAGACTCAATTAATTGACTTTATTTCAGAAGGTTCAAAAGGACCTGTAAAAAAGGATTCGCATGCTTATAGGTTATTAGCAGCCTATGTAGAAGCTAAAAAAAACAAAACGTCAAATATGTTCTTTCCAATTAAACTATTTTCATATAACTATACTCCGCTATTAAATGTTATTCATCAAATAGATTCGAGTGTTAAGGTTGGTTACATTCCCGTACACGGAATGGTTGAAAAAAGAAATATCATATTTGGTTTTCACGATGATCTAGGGATACCGAAAGAATATCGTCCTCTCCAAAAGTCAATGGATGAAAACTATGTGTCTAGCGATGTGGTTAGAGAATCTTTGCAGGCTAAGACGATTATATTTTTTGGTCTATCTTTAGGATATATTGATGGCGTATATTTCAAAAACCTTCTTGAGCAGATATCTAATCTTGCAAATCCACAGATGATTAACAAGCGTATAGTTTTTATTACATTAAATAGGCAATCAGGTAATTACATCAAGAACAATTTGCTTGATGCAGGAATAAACTTACAGCTTTTATATAATTCAAATCGAATTGATTTTATATATACAGATAATAGTCAGAAGGAAAATACAGAAACGATATTTAAAGAGTTGTTAAACAGTATTAGTAAATAACATCATAAATAAGATGTAACATTTTCAAGTTTTCCATACTATATATTGGATGTAAGATGGCTGAAAGTATTACGGACTCACGAATCTAAGGATTCACGGAAATAAGGACAGAATAAAAAACGTTATAGAAATAAAGTAAGACGAGATATGAGCGAAAAGAACGATAAGGAGCTATACTTAAACTTTGACGAGTATATTCGTCAGGGAGAGCCGTCGCAGCGTGAAGCTGCATACGCCTGGAGTACGGCTATTGGACTTCAGGCGGTGGATGGGCTGAAAACGTCAGAGTATCTGAACGGCTTGGCTCGCAGAAACATCGAGGGTGAAATCACCATCGATGAGGTGGAACAGTTGCTCAATAGTTATTACGAGAATAAAACGACTCGTGAAGCTGACGATGATGACAAACAGGAGGCTGACAAAGCCTCGAAGAACATCAAGCGCATACTCTCGGTAAAGACATGCGACTTCTCGACAAATGGCTACATATCCTTGCATCGCAGAATCTTCGAAGGCGTAATGAAGCACGTTGGTGAAATGCGAAAGTACGACATTACCAAGCGTGAGTGGGTATTGGAGGGTGACACCGTGAGCTACCTGAATTGGGAAGATCTGCGCAGGGCTGTTGATTATGATATCCAGCAGGAACGTGATTTCAGTTATAAGGGCATCAGTAATGATGAGTTAGTGGCTCATATTGCCAATTTCGTATCTGGACTTTGGCAGATTCATGCCTTCGGTGAAGGAAACACACGCACTACGGCCGTATTTACTATTCAGTATCTTCGTTCACTAGGCTTTAATGTGGAGAACGAC
The DNA here is from genome assembly GCA_015060625.1 of Xylanibacter ruminicola. Lineage (GTDB taxonomy): Bacteria > Bacteroidota > Bacteroidia > Bacteroidales > Bacteroidaceae > Prevotella > Prevotella ruminicola_D. The sequence goes on from SUYC01000008.1 coordinate 53,593, forward strand.
TTGTTCGCTAAACATTCTTGGTACTTCCGTAATGCACTTGTGAGGGCAAACTACAAAAATGCCATAAAGGGTATCGACTATAGTCCTGTTTTTCTGGAACGTTTTTTCCGTAATCTACTGCTTGGAGAGCAGTGGGATCTGCGCAATCGTTATCTGCATATTAACCCGCCTGCAGAATGGAAAGAACAGCCAAACCTTGCAGTTCCTTCAAAACAACCGACAAGTACCCCGACAAGTACCCCGACAAGTACCCCGACAAGTACCCCGACAAGTTTTATTAACACCAATAATAAAAATATTATTAGATTAGTGAAGGCTTTGGGTGAAGAGCAACTCTCCGTCAAAGTGATGATGGAGAGGATTGGCTTGAAAGATAGGGAAAACTTCCTTGACTACTCTCTTAATCCTTCTATGAACGAGGGCTATATCCGTATGCTATATCCTGATTCGCCCCGTCACCCTCGCCAGAAATACCTGCTGACGGTAAAAGGACTGGCTCTTTACAATTGCATATGCCATGGGGGCAGTTGATATATAGAAGGCTGATGGCTGAGGTCTGAAGGCTGAAAGTATTACGTTTTTACGGACTCACGAAATATAAAAATGGGTAAAAACGTTAAAAGAATATATGGAGCAAAATTCTAACAACATCCCTGAACTCCAATCTCCTTTCGAGCAGTTGAGAGAGGTTGATGCCGATGGCAAGGAATGGTGGAACTCTCGCAAGATGGCGAGAGTGATGGGCTATGGCAAGTACTGGAACTTTGAACGTGTCATTGCTAAGGCACAGGCATGGACTTCACAGAAGGGCTATCATCTGGGTGATCATTTTGTGGAGATAACAGAGATGGCGGAACTGGGCAGTGGTGCTGTCAGAGAGGTGACGAGCATCCGTCTGTCTCGTGCGGCCTGTATGGCTGTGGCTATGAATGCCGACCAAAAGAAAGAGATGGTGAAGGCTGCACAACAGTACTTCAGTGCGACTATGACACCCGATGTTGCCGTGAGAAGCATGGAGTCCTCCATCTTGATGTATAAAGGCGGACGTGGAAAAGTGCAAGTGCAGGTAGTCTTCGACACCAACACATTCTGGCTTTCACAACAGAGAATGGCAGAACTATTTGGAGTGACAGTACCCACAATTAACTACCACCTTGACCAAATAGAACAAAGTGGGGAAATACATTTGTCCGATACTATTAGAAAAATTCGAATACCTTCGGACAAATGGTCTGGAGAGGTGATTCTATGACCGTGCAGACGCTGAGCGTCCTCACATGGGATTGACTACCTGGAAGAATGCGCCAGACGGAAGAGTCGTGAAATCGGATGTTACGGTAGCCAAGAACTATCTGAGCGAAAAGGAAGTTGATTCGTTGAACAGGTTGAGCAATGCCTTCATAGACGTTGCTGAGCAACGCGCAGAAGATCATATCTTGATGACAATGGCAGACTGGTCGGTTCTACTACAGCGCTATATGGATTTGAACAACCGTCCGTTACTTCCAGATGCAGGGCGTGTGACTCACGAACAAGCGGTAGAAAAGGCACTCCCATCATCCTCGTCAACGTTATTTGCTGACGATAAAAGGTTTGATGTTGTTGGACGGAAATAATAGTTAAGTACTCAATAAGTCAAAAGCATTTGTCCGACACTATCCAAAAAATTTTGTAAGTTTCGGACAAATGCTCATAATATCAATATTCATCGAGTTGACACCAATACTGATGGCAGTCAGTGGCAGTAGTCATGTTCGTTTCATAAACTTACTCAATTAACTCAAAATGCTGGAAGTCCTTGCACGATGTCCAGTCGCCGCCCCACTCGAAGCCAGCCTCGGTGAAGAGGCGGAAGCAGAGGTCGTCGTGGTCTATCTTGTAAGGGAAGTCCCATGTGCGATCGCAGTATGCCTCGGCAGTAGCGGGTTGGATGTAACGGGTGCCGTCGGCGCGGTCCTTGTAGTAGGGGTTGTAGAGCGTGTTGATGTCGATGGCCAGTCCGCGGGCGTGCTTCGAGAGCTTGGTGGTGCCGGCGATGGCGCGGTAGCAGAAGGACGACGAGTTGTTGTCGCGCATCTGCGTCTCATCGTCTGCATCATACACGTCGGGCAGCAGCATCCGCTGGATGGGGTACTTGGCGTCGAACAACTGGCGCAGGATGGTGGCCACACGGTCAGCAATCTGCTTGTTCACTATCATCTCGCCCACATGCATCTGACCATCGTAGTCCCAGTGCAGGGCGCGGATGTGACGCAGGTCATCACGCCCGATGTAAGGGTTCTCCTTATAGGTCTTGCCCTGCATACGCTGCCACACACCATCGGGGATAGGGTCGGCGGCGAAGCAATTGTCTATGCCGCCAAAGGCTTCGACGGCCTCCTGACTCACGGTTCGACCAGCCTGCCACTCGGTGAGGGGTTTTATGTCGACGGGAAAGGTAAAGTCGGTCTTTACGACACCCTCGCCGTAGATGGTCTTGAAGTCATCGCGCATGGAGATGACATGATACCCGGCCTCGCGCCACTGCTGGCCCAGCGTGAGGGCTTTTTCGCGGTTGGCATGGTCGCGCTGGTCATCGTCGGCAATGAGCATGAAGGCTGCCGACTTATACTTCGGGTTGCTGAGCGCATAGTTGTGCATGGCTGCGTCGCCGCCGCTGTTGCCGAACGACAGCACCGGCACCTTGCCAATCTCCTGGGCAATCTGCTTCACCTTGTTCGTCTTCAGGTTCTTGATGATGAGTTCGTCGGAGCGCAGGATGCTCTCTTCACGGCCCATCGTGTAGTTGACACCCTCTTCCGTACCCTGGGCGGAGGACACGAGCCTGACGTCCATACCGATGACGCGGTTAGAGGGGATGCCGATACTTTCCGTCAGTGCACGGCAGATGAAGCGGTCGGAGCCCGAGACCACGTAGCAGGTAAAGCCGTTGTCCTTCAGGTAGTCGAAGACTTCGAGCATCGGCTTATAGAAACTCTCACCATAGGTCATGCCCGAAAAGCCGTTGGCGGGCTGGGCGGCGTATGCCTTCACGTAGGCATCAAACTCGGCCAGCGTCATGCCGGCGTATGCCTTGGCTGCGGCCAGGGCGTGCCTCATGTCGAAGTGGTCGGGCAGTTTCTTGCCCGTGCGCACGAAGTCGCGTATCTCCTGTGCCGTCTCCATCACGTCTTTTGGGGCCTCATAGTCGGGGTCTTCCAGCGCACGGTATTCCAGCAGGTTGTACTCGAAATATGTGGGATAGAGTTCGCCCACAAACGTGCCATCCATGTCGAACGTTGCGATGCGGTCTTCCTCTTTGATATAATTGGGTGAGTTGGCATTGGTAACGTCCTGTACATAGTTCTGCAGGGCAGTGAGTGCTTCGCTCTGATTCCATAGCGTGAAGTATTCCTTCGCCGCCGGAGTGACGACGGTGCTGGCATCATCCTTGGAACACGATGCCAACGTCGCCGTGGTGCCGCAGAGGATGAGGATGGCGGCGAGCATCCATAGTTTCTTTAAATTCATTTGTTCAGTTGCTTAACTGGGAATGTGAAATAGGTGTCGGGGAAGGGCTCATCCTTCAGCGTGAAGTGCCACCACTCAGTGTCGAGGGGCTTGAAGCCGTGGGCGAGCATGGCGCGGCGCAGAATCATGCGATTCTTGAACTGCTGTTCGGTGATGCTGCGCTTCGGTGTGGCAGGCGATTTGCTGTTATCGCCTGTGTATTCGCCCGTCTCGGGATTGCCGCAGAAGTCGGGGTGGCTCTCGGGACCGAACCAGTCGAAGGTGCCGCCCATGTCAAGTTCCTTTTCCGAAGCCATGTCGAAGAGCGTCAAGTCAACGGTGCTGCCGCGCGTGTGGCCGCTCTTCTCCATGATGTACTCCTGCTTGAAGAGCACGCTCTTGTCGAGGTCGGGATAGAAGTAGGGCTTCATCTCCGTGGCTGTGAGGTCAGCGGCCCAGCGCACGAAGTGGTCAACGCCCTTCTGCGGGCGATAGGCATCGTAGATCTTCAGGCGGTAGCCCTGCTGTCGCACGTCGTCTGAGACTTCCTTCAGCGCCTGTGCTGCCTGCTTGGTGAGCAGGGCCGTGGGCTCCTCATAGCCGTCGATGCGCTGGCCGACGAAGTTATAGGTGCCGTAGTAGCGAATCTCCAAGATGGCGTCGGGTACGGCATCGGTAAGAGTTACAAACTGGCTGCTGTCGTCAGTCGGACTAACCACAGGATTGTCGTCCTCACTGTTGCAACAGGTAATCACACAAGCGCCGCAGGTGATGATAAAGATGGCGGCAAGCATCCATAGCTTCTTCTGTTTCATAGTCTTCTATTATACATTATTATAATCTAATCTTCTGCTTATAATTGGCTACAAAGGTACTCATTTTTTGTCGAACTGTCGAACGCTTTAAGCTTTTTAACCCGATTTTAGCGGCATTTGGGCAGAAAAGCAAATAATTAACATAAATAAAAAATCCGCGTAAACACTTGGTTTACACGGATTTTCTTATTATTTTTCTATTGTTGTTCATCGGCGATTACTTCACCTCCTCGAAGTCGGCGTCCTGGATATCCTCAGGCTTTGGACCCTGCTGGGCCTGCTGCTGACCACCCTGGAACTGGTCGCCGCCTGGCTGACCGGCTGCACCGCTCTGCTGGTACATCTGCTGTGAAGCATTCTGCCAAGCAGTGTTCAGAGCAGCGATGGCTGTGTCGATGGCAGCTACGTCGCCTGCCTTGTGGGCATCCTTGAGCTGCTGGAGAGCCTTCTCGATCTCAGGCTTGAACTGTGCAGGAACCTTGTCGCCAAGTTCCTTCAGCTGATTTTCGGTCTGGAAAATCAATGAGTCGGCCTGATTCAGCTTGTCAATGCGCTCGCGCTCCTTCTTATCATTCTCTGCATTCTGCTCTGCCTCGGCCTTCATGCGGTTGATCTCGTCCTGTGACAGACCAGATGAAGCCTCGATGCGGATGGCCTGCTCCTTACCTGTAGCCTTATCCTTGGCAGATACCTTGAGGATACCGTTGGCATCGATATCGAAGGTTACCTCGATCTGAGGAATACCACGACGAGCTGGAGCGATACCTGTGAGGTTGAACTGTCCGATTGACTTGTTCTGTGAAGCCATTGGGCGCTCACCCTGCAGAACGTGGATGGTTACTTCGGTCTGGTTATCTGCTGCAGTAGAGAATGTCTCGCTCTTCTTGCAAGGGATAGTGGTGTTAGCCTCGATCAGCTTAGTCATCACGCCACCCATGGTCTCGATACCCAGTGTCAGAGGTGTAACGTCGAGCAGTACGATGTCGCCTACACCACCTTCCTTGTTCAGAATAGCACCCTGGATAGAAGCACCTACGGCTACCACCTCGTCGGGGTTCACACCCTTTGAAGGCTCCTTGCCGAAGTAGTTCTTAACCAAAGTCTGAACAGCAGGGATACGGCTTGAACCACCAACGAGGATAACCTCGTCGATATCAGCTGTGTTCAACTTGGCATCAGCCATAGCCTTCTGACATGGAGCCAGACAAGCCTGGATGAGGTCGTGAGCCAACTGCTCGAACTTAGCACGAGTCAGAGTCTTAACCAAGTGCTTAGGTACACCTGCTACAGGCATGATGTAAGGCAGGTTAATCTCGGTGCTTGTAGATGAACTCAGCTCAATCTTAGCCTTCTCGGCAGCCTCCTTCAGGCGCTGCATAGCCATAGGATCGGCAGTCAGGTCGGCACCCTCGTCGTTCTTGAACTCCTGTACCAGCCAGTCGATGATAACCTGGTCGAAGTCGTCACCACCCAGGTGAGTATCACCATTGGTAGAGAGTACCTCGAATACGCCGCCACCGAACTCCAGAATAGAGATATCGAATGTTCCACCACCCAGGTCGAATACGGCAATCTTCATATCCTTGTTAGCCTTGTCAACACCGTAAGCCAGAGCTGCGGCTGTAGGCTCGTTAACGATACGCTTTACTTCGAGACCGGCAATCTGTCCTGCCTCTTTTGTAGCCTGACGCTGAGAGTCAGAGAAGTAAGCAGGTACGGTGATAACAGCCTCGGTAACCTCCTGTCCCAGATAGTCCTCGGCAGTCTTCTTCATCTTCTGCAGAACCATTGCCGAAATCTCCTGTGGAGTGTACTTACGACCGTTGATATCTACACGTGGGTAGCCACCCTCGTTAACTACAGTATATGGTACACGACCAATCTCCTTCTCGGTCTGCTGCCAGTTCTCACCCATGAAACGCTTGATAGAGTAAACAGTGTTCTTAGGATTAGTGATGGCCTGACGCTTGGCAGGATCACCGATCTTACGCTCACCGTTATCAACAAAACCAACTACTGAAGGTGTAGTACGCTTACCCTCGCTGTTGGCAATTACTACTGGCTCGTTACCCTCGAATACGGCAACACAGCTGTTTGTAGTTCCTAAGTCAATTCCAATAATCTTTCCCATAATTCTTATATTTTTTAATTTATACTCAATTTGACACTATCGGGAGTGCAAAGCATGTGCCAAAATGTCCTTTTATGATAAAAATGTTTTTTATTACGTCATTTTGGCATAAAATATTTGGATATTCATCCGAAAAAGTCTATCTTTGCACACAGAATTCTATATTAAAACGATCGGTCATGATTAAAAAAATGCTTTTTACTGCCTGTATGGCATTTACCTGTATGGCAGCCTCGGCTCAGACCAACTCTTATATCGTGAAGACTAAGGGTGCTACGAAGAGTGCTCAGAATCATATGGCAGAAGAAATTGCCGAAGTGAGAGAGGAAGGTGAAGAGAGTGCACAAGACTTCATCAGTCAGAACTTCCGCTTCCACAGTTTGTGCGATTGGGAGGAAGGCATGAAGTTTATGGTGATGCCAGAGAAGTACGACCTGGTGGTAAAGACTTTTACTGATGCCGTAACAGGCAAGAATGTGAGCAACATTGCACTGAAGTATAAAATCATGATTTACAAGGGACATTCTGAGAGTAAGGATGGACATGCATTGATTAACTTCACGTGTCAGGATAATGGCAAGGCCTATTATTATGAGATCGGTTATGGCTCTTTTGAGGACTATTGTTTTCAGAAGGGAGGTGTGCCCACATTGGCTTATCTGGGCGATGTGGATATTGCCAGAGAGAAGCTGATGGATAAGATGCTCTATACCAAGACGACTCTTTATCGTATGGATACCGAGTATGATGGTGAGGGTTACGAGGAAGTACAGGTTGATCGTGACATGGTGGTAAAGGTTGTGGCTATTGGTGTTGGCTCGCGTAATTACCCCGTAAAAATCGTAGTCGAAGATAAGGATGGTAATCAGTTCTATCAGAATGTGACGATGTCGAGAACCAACTGTAGCATGCGCGATGATGAGTTGGCAGGCAGTGAGGCGCGATTCATGTTTAATAACTCGTTTGAGTTGCAAGACGATATCATGTCAATCTCCAGTCGCAACTTCAAACTGTTTATTGGTAAGGTGGTGCACACCAAGATTCCTGTAAAGATGCTGAACGAGGTTACCAGCAAGCAGCAGGCTATCCCACGTTTGGCTGAGTACAAGATTGAATCGATTACGCCCCACAAGAGCGATAATATGGCTACCGTTAAGCTGAAGAATACCACCCTTGGTACCTATTTCTATGCTGAGTGCTTCCTTGATCAGTATCAGAGCGAGGCCCATCCCGATCAGTTCTTTGGTTTGATATTTGCTCCTGGTCCTGGTAAGAAGGTAGAAACCAGCGAGGCCAGTCGTGCGATGATCCGTGCCGGACACGTTGGTATCGGTATGACAGAGGACGAGGTTCAGATGGCAGCAGGTGAGCCTGATAAGATTGAACCTGGCAAAGGTGGACAGTACTTCTGGGTGTTTAACCGCTCGAACGATAAACTGCTGTATGTGGAGTTCGATGGCTCGGGTGTGGTTAAGAAAACCAGCGTAAAGGATATGAATGAAGGCAATGGTAAGAAAAAGAAGAAACCTCAGCCTGTCAAAGGTTGGATGGGGGCTAAAGCCGATCCTACAGCCGAATAAACAATAATCCCAGCCAAGCGGCTGGGATTTATTGTTTTATTATTTCTTGTCGGCGATAGCTGCCATAATCTTTGCTTCGAGTTCCTCGCAAAGTTCTGGATTATCCTTGAGCAGCGCTTTTACTGCATCACGGCCCTGAGCCAACTTCGAGTCGCCATAGCTGAACCATGAGCCACTCTTCTTGATAATCTCGTATTCAACACCCAGATCTACAATCTCGCCAATCTTTGAGATGCCCTCGCCAAAGGTAATCTCGAACTCAGCCTTGCGGAATGGGGGAGCCACCTTGTTCTTTACAACCTTTACCTTTACCTGGTTTCCAACGATTTCGTCACCATCCTTGATGGCCTGCGACTTGCGGATGTCCAGACGTACTGATGCGTAGAACTTCAGGGCGTTACCACCAGTGGTAGTTTCGGGATTGCCGAACATCACACCAATCTTTTCGCGCAGCTGGTTGATAAAGATACAGGTCGTGTTGGTTTTCGAAATGGTAGAGGTGAGCTTGCGGAGTGCCTGGCTCATCAGTCGGGCATGCAAACCTACAGCAGAATCACCCATGTCGCCCTCAATCTCCTTCTTAGGTGTCAGAGCAGCTACAGAGTCGATCACGATAATGTCGATAGCGCTCGAACGAATCAGTTGATCGGCAATCTCCAGAGCCTGCTCTCCGTTATCGGGCTGCGAGATGTAGAGATTGTCAATATCAACGCCCAGATTAGCCGCATAGAAGCGGTCGAATGCATGCTCGGCATCGATAAAGGCTGCAATACCGCCTCTTTTCTGGCATTCGGCAATGGCATGGATGGCCAGTGTGGTTTTACCCGACGACTCTGGACCATAAATCTCGATAATACGTCCTTTGGGGTAGCCACCTACACCTAAGGCAACATTCAGACTGATAGAGCCGGTTGGGATCACTTCTACATTAGCGATCTGTTCGTCGCCCATGCGCATAATCGATCCTTTACCATAGTCTTTCTCAATCTTCGACATGGCTGCTTGAAGCGCCTTCATTTTCTCCGTCTGAGGCGATGTGGCCTCATCTTTTTCTTTTGCCATAGTTAGTTTTACTATTTACAAGTTATTAATTTATAATTGATTATAATTCGAGATCGCCATCGTGAATCTCATGCCAAGGCAGTCCCTGCTTGTTGAGCTGTTCCATGAATGGATCGGGATCGAACTCTTCAACGTTGTGAACGCCTGGGGTGTTCCAAAGACCTTTGCAGAACATCATGGCACCAATCATGGCAGGTACACCAGTGGTGTAGCTAACACCCTGCATACCAGTCTCCTCGTAGGCGGCACGGTGGCTGCAGTTGTTATATACATAGTAGGTGTGCTCCTGACCGTCGTTGCCGATACCACGGATGCGGCAGCCGATAGAGGTCTGACCCTCGTAGTTCTCGCCCAAGTCTTGTGGGTTAGGCAGAACGGCCTTCAGGAACTGCAGAGGTACGATTTTTACCTTTGCTGTACCAGTACCATCGGCCAATGGGGCCTCGTACTCTACCTCGTCGATGCGGCTCATGCCAATATTCTGAATCACCTCGAGGTGCTTGAGGTACTGCTGACCAAAGGTCATCCAGAAACGTGCACGCTTGATGGTGGGGTAGTTGATAACCAGACTTTCGATTTCCTCGTGGTGCAGCAGGTAACTGTCGCGAGGACCAATCTCAGGATATGTGAGGTCCTTGTGAATCTCCAGTGGCTCAGTCTCAACCCATTTGCCATCTTCCCAGTACAGTCCCTTCTGGGTAATCTCGCGGATGTTGATTTCGGGGTTGAAGTTGGTAGCGAAAGCCTTGTGGTGATCGCCAGCGTTACAGTCAACGATGTCCAGATACTGTATCTCCTTGAAGTGGTGCTTAGCAGCGTAAGCGGTGTAGATAGATGTTACACCTGGGTCGAAGCCGCAACCTAAGATAGCTGTAAGCCCAGCCTTCTCGAAGCGCTCGCGATAAGCCCACTGCCATGAGTACTCAAAGTGAGCCTCGTCCTTAGGCTCGTAGTTGGCTGTATCGAGATAGTTGCATCCACAAGCCAGACAGGCATCCATGATTGTCAGGTCCTGATAGGGCAGGGCCAGGTTGATAACCAGCTCGGGCTTGAAGTCGTTGAACAGCACCTTGAGCTGCTCTACATCATCGGCATCAACCTGAGCGGTCTTGATATCCATTTTATATCCAGCCTTGTGGATATCCTCCACAATCTTATCGCACTTAGCCTTACGGCGACTAGCAATCATAAACTCTGTAAACACGTCAGCGTTTTGAGCAATCTTAAAAGCTGCAACGGTAGCTACGCCACCAGCGCCAATCATTAAAACTTTTGCCATAGTCTTATATTATTTGTTTAATCTTTAATCTCATCGGCCTTGATGCCGAGTGCTGCCATCAGCGAGTAGCCTAAGATTTCCTGGCGATAGTTGCCGCCTGCTTGCGGCTGCATGCTGAACACAGTGATGCGCTTGTCGGCATCGTCGGCATGGCGCAATGTCTCGCGTACCTTATTATATATAGAGTCGTCCTCTAAGTTGGGTATCACCATCAGTCGTTTGACACTCTTTTGGGCACAAGCCAGTTCGAGCACCTCGCCAAAGAAATCACCAGTCTTGGCCAATTCCTCGGCTTGGTAGGCATTGATGGTAAACTCGCCCAGATGGTCCTTGAATGCTTTCTCGCTCAAGTCGTTAGCATAGTTGCCTGGAACAAAGTTGTTCATCTGCTGCTTATCCTGCTGGTGAATCAGAATCACCTGTATATCGTTCTCGCCCTCTCGTACGCCGCCATCGAGTGCAACGCAGTCGAGCCATTTGGCGATATCTGCTTGTGGAATGCGTCGCCCGATGATGCGTTCAAAGTTCACAATCAGGTTAAACGCCACGGTGTCAACGTAGTCTGCATCTACCAAAACCACGTTTTCACTCCACTTTACTTCTTTATTAAGTTCGTTGTTCATATGGAGTGCAAATATACAAACTTTTTTGCTAAGCAACAAACTTTTCGTGTTTTATTTGGTATTTCTGTGCTTTATTATTACCTCTGAGCTTCGCTCTAAGGTACTTCCGTTCGAGAAAACTCAAATAATATTTGGTTTTCTTCTCACTTATTCGTACCTTTGCAGCCAAATTCAAAACAATAATTAAAAAGTATATCTAAACAAAATGTCAACATTAACAATTTTTATTGTCGTAGTGTTCTGCATAGGCTATCTTTGTATAGCTCTTGAGAGCCTGACAAAAGTTAATAAGGCGGCTATTGCGCTGCTGATGTGTGTGCTGTGCTGGACACTGCTTATGCTCGATCCGATGTCGTATTATCCAGGTTTGCTAGGCGGTGATGTGATGCACCATATATCCGAAGTCATCGAGCATCATTTGGGCGATGCCGCAGGTACCTTGTTCTTCCTGATGGGTGCTATGACCATTGTCGAGATTGTTGACTCGAACGGCGGCTTTAACTTTGTTCGCGACACACTGAAAACGCGCTCTAAGCGTAAGCTGATGTGGCGGATGGCTTTTATGACCTTCTTCCTCTCAGCAATTCTTGATAACCTAACAACATCTATTGTGATGATTATGGTGCTGCGCAAGCTGGTACAGAGTCGTAACGACCGTTTGATTTATGCAGCCCTGGTTGTTATCTCAGCTAATTCGGGAGGTGCATTCTCGCCTATTGGTGATGTCACCACCATCATGCTTTGGATTAAGGGTGTGATTACTACTCAGGGTGTGCTGACCGAAATCTTTATCCCATCGCTGATTTCGATGCTGGTGCCTGCCTTTATCCTGCAGTATCAGTTGGAAGGCAAGTTTGATAAGGAGCAGAATCTGCCCAAGGCCGATGTTAGCACCTTTACCAAGTCGCAGCGCGATATCATTTTCTGGCTGGGTGTAGGCGGTTTGTGTTTCGTGCCCATCTTTAAAACCATTACTCATCTGCCTCCATTCATGGGTATCCTGCTGGTTCTGGGTCTGCTCTGGACGGTTACAGAAATCTTCCACTATAGTGCTTCCGATGATGACACCATGGCCAAGCGTGTAAGCGATTTGCTGTCGCGTATCGACCTGTCAACCATTATGTTCTTCCTGGGAATCCTGATGGCTGTAGCCGTACTTCAGGAGGTTGGCGTACTGACATTGCTGGGTGGTGTGCTTGATACCACGTTCGAGGGTAATCACTTCTTGGTAACCGGTATTATTGGTGTGCTCTCATCGATCGTTGATAACGTGCCTTTGGTAGCCGGCTGTATGGGTATGTATCCTGTAGCTGCAACAGGTGATATGGCTATCGATGGTATCTTCTGGCAGTTGCTGGCTTACTGTGCTGGTGTTGGTGGTTCTATGCTCATCATCGGATCGGCCGCTGGCGTGGTTGTGATGGGCCTCGAGAAGATTACTTTCGGCTGGTATATGAAGAAAATTACTTGGGTAGCCTTTGCTGGTTATGTGGCAGGTATCCTGGTTTACTGGCTTGAGCGCACGTTTATCTTCTAAATAGCTGATAGAAAAAACCAAGAACCCTCGCACTATAGCGAGGGTTCTTGGTTTAGTTTTGTGGAATCCATAGCCAGAAGGTAGAACCATGTCCTTCACCTTCTGACATGACTCCAATCTTTCCGTCGCATCGTTCGGCAATAGCTTTGCAGATACTCAATCCTAAACCTGTGCCCTGCACAAAGTCGTTCAACTTTACAAAACGCTCAAACACGGCAGCTTGCTTATCTTTTGGGATACCGGCACCCGTATCTTCGCAGTAGAAATAGATGCCACCATCCTGTTCGCGGTAGCCCACCTTGATGTGCCCCTCGTGGGTGTACTTGATGGCGTTGGTAGTAAAGTTTGTAAGTACCTGCTGTATGCGTCCCTTGTCGAGAGTGGCAGGGAAAGTGTCGTAGGGATTATCTTTGATAAACTGTACACCTGCTTCATCTACACGCTGGGCCAATGTCTGACAGATATCATTGAACACCTTGGCAAAATCAACCTGTTCAGGTTTGATAGCCAATGCCTGTCCAACGTTAGATGCTTCGAGGATATCGTTGATGAGTCGCATCAGCATGTCGCAGTTGTTACGGATAATGCGTATAAACTCCATGCGTTCATCGTGTTCCTCAACGACAGGCAACAAATCGCTGAAGCCCACGATGGCATTCAGCGGGGTACGTATCTCGTGTGTCATATTGGCCAGGAAGGCGGCCTTCATCTTACCAGATTCTTCAGCACGCTGAGTCTCGTCTTTCAGTTTCTGTTGGGATTCCATCAGTGTGTTGATGTTACGGGCCACACCAAAGTACTTACAAACATGCCCGGAGCTATCGAAGCTTGGGATACCACTGATGGCATACCATACGGGTTTTGATTCGCTTGGTGTGTGGTTGAAATGAATGGTTGTATTATATGGTTTGCCTTGGCGCATAGTTTCATATACCTCGCGGATACCGGATTCGCGATATTCTTCGGTAGCACCAGCAAAGAATTCCTCGATGGTTTCGGTGTAGTCGGATTTTCGGCCGCTTCGACTAAAGTGGATGATGCCCTCGTTGGTATAGAAGCTCCATACGAACATGTTACTGTTCATCAGCAGGTAACCTAACTGTTCCTCATAGAACTTGATGTCGTCGGTGGCTTTACGAATTTCGGTGTCGTGCCTGTGCTGTTCCAGATAGAGGTGTCGTTCGGCAGTCATATCGCGAGCGGTAACCACATAGAACTGCATCTCGCCGTTGTCATCGAATGTAGGACGAACTTTGATCTCGACATATTTGTAGATGCCTATCTCGGGATAGAACATACGCTGACAAACGTGGAAGTTCTCTTTATCGCCTTTGTGGTACAGACCTTTTATCAGCGAAACGTCGAACAGGTTCATCTGGCGGAAGAATTCCTCACCTTCCTTGTCAAACTCGCATAGGTCGGCCATTCTACGGTTTACATCTATCAGTTTTCCATCCTTGTCGTAGAACGACATAGCAATCAAACCATACTTGAACATGTTTTGATATTTGCTGGCTATCTCTTCGTTAGCACGCTCCTCTTCAACCTCGTTGGTATAGTCTCTTAACGAGGTAATCACGTAACGTGGCTTGTCTTCATCATATTCTACAACGGCATGCCCCTCAATCCAATGCCAGTCAGGATTTTCTATCGTACCTCTGTTGTAGCGTCGTTTCAGGTAACCCAAATCCTTGTGGCCTTGACTCATCAATCGCATCGCTTCGCTGAATTTTCCTTTCTCTTCTTCGGGTAATCGCTCCATAAACTGGGCATGACTCATACCCTCTTTGGGCAGCATGTCGCCATACCTGTTTCGCATCAGTTGCGTTTTGATATCGAATTCTATCACATAGTAGTTTCCCGACTCCAGTGCTTTCGATATCATCTGGTTCAGGTCAACCGATTTCTCAATGGCTTTTTGCACTCGGATACGCATCACCTGACTGAACAGCAGGAAGATGATGGCTGCGGCTATGATGGCAATTAACAGGAAGAGGGCCATGGGCGAAGCATCGTTGTGCACATTTTCCGGATGGAACCACTTATCGTATATCTTCTCAATATCGCCCGACTGTTCCATACGTGCAAAGGTATCGTCGATGGCATGGATCAGTTCCTTATCATAACCGATGATGCGTAACTCACCCGAAGGTATGTCGGTTTCGTCAAACTCAATGCCATCAAGGTTCAGTTCCTTTATCTTCATCATCAGTGGCTGTTCGCCCCACATATAGTACTTGTACTTGCCACTACGGATACCCATCAGGGCCTCACGAGGTGCATGATAATCAATCGTAAACGTCTTGTTTTTCTGGTCACCTATCTTCAAGTCAACATAATCGTTCTTCTTTAGAGCCAATGTGTCGTCCTTGGTAAGCTGACTGATGCGTCGGAGCGGACGTGTGCCTTTCAGTCGTACTGCCCTTACATTATAATAGGTAATCATGTTCTGGGTGTACTGGAAGGGGGGGCATTCGTATCTGTACTTCAGACCGTGGATGAGGTCGGCTTCGTGTTTTTCGAAGATTTCGGTACATTGGTACCACTCTTTCATAATAAACTTATGAGGAATGTCCAGCTTGTCTAATATATGGTTCAGTACTTCTACATTGTAGCCGTCGGGTTCGCCCTTATCGTTTCTGAACTCATATGGCGGGAATTCCCAGTCGCTTACAATAATCAGCGGTTTGTCGGTGGTGTATTCGCGTATATATTTGGCTGCAGCTTGCTGCACGTGGCACATGGCAAGCAAACAGGCAATAGCAAGTATGAATATCTTTTTTGTCATGATCAATATGTTTCGGTTTTAGCAACGTTCCAATTCTATCAGTTTACAAGGTATCGAGAACCATACCATCGTGCCCTTGCCTTCGGTAGATTTTAATTCAATCTGTCCTCCCATATACTCTACCAGTTCATGGCAGATGCTGAGGCCCAGGCCGGCACCATTATTGGCACCAGTTACAAATCGATCGAAAATGTGGGCTATTTCATCCTGCTTGATGCCGCATCCGGTATCTTCTATCGATACAAGCAGTCTGTCGGCAATATATTCGTAGCGTGCCAATACCGTTCCCGAGGTGGTGTATTGGATGGCATTGGTAAGAATCTTGCTCAGAATCATCGAGACGTTGGGCTCGTCTATTTCTATAATCAGTCGTTTGTATGGGCTTTGCACGATATACTCAACGCCATCCTTTTTATGGTTGTCCCAGACAGACGAGCAGCGGCCGGCGAAGATGCTGGCAAAGTCGATGGGCTGTGTCGAGAGCGTGATCATGCCGGCGTCAAGTCGCGATAAGAAGAGAATGTCGTTGATGAGTTTGAGCAGCGATGCAGAGTTTTCCTTGATCTCATTGATAAAGATAGCCTCGTCTTCGGGTGAGTGCTCTATCTCAAACAGTTCGGAGAATCCTACAACCGTATTCAATGGGGTGCGTATCTCATGGCTCATATTGTGCAGGAATGCGTTCTTTACCGTTTCAACCTCCTGAGCACGAACCGACTCCTGGGCCAGCTTCTCCTCTACAGCCTTGATATCGCTGATGTCACGAATCAGTCCGAAGTATTCTATAATCTCTCCATCTTTATAGGTAGGCACAAAGTTAAGTTGCAGATGCAGTGTGACACGGTCCTTGCGCCTGATGCAGGTTTTGATTTCAGCGCGCAGACTGCCAGTCTGCTTATTATCCATTTTATTCAGTATGCGCAGTGCCTGTTTCTCCGATGAAGGATCAATGAATGTCAATGCCTTGGTTTGCGTGAGCGAGTATTTCTCGTGGTTAATCTCGCTGAATACGGTCAGCGTATGCGTGTCCAGATGATATTTGGCCAGACTGATGCCACCAGCCGTCAACACATAGTCGATGCTGTGCACAAAGTTGGTCACCTCGTCTTGTGCCTCCTGTAGTTCGTTGGTATTCTTTCTCAACTGTCTGTATGAATGGGCTACCTCGGTTACGTTGCGTCCGGAACCAAAGAATCCAATACGTTTGCCGTTATTGTCCCGGATGGGGATTAATTGCACTTCGTAATAGAAGTTCGTGCGTTTCAGGAGTTTATTTAGTGCACGGTTATCATCAGGCGAAGTATATATCTGGGTAGCATAGAAAAAGTCGATGTCATCAATATTCTCGTATTCGATGCCCAGCACATCGCTTAATGAGAATTTGTAGTTCCTGATGGTCTCAATGTCAGTGCCCAATACGGAAAGCGCCTTCGCATTCATGTCAGTGATATAGCCATCGGCATCATAATACACCATGTCAACCATGACAGAGTTGAACAGCGACTGGTAGCGTAGCATCGTCTCTTTAATCATCTGTTGACGCATGCGTTCCTGTGTGGTGTCGGTCTTCGAGCAGATGATAACCGATGGCTTCTTGTGCTTATCACGTCGCAATACCGATAGGGTAGCCATGTAATTGCTACTATGAATCAGATCGCTTTCGTATTCCTTGAGTTGTAAGGTGCATGTTGGTACCTTCTCGTCGATGACCTGGCGCAAACCTTCGGTAAGTAGTGTAAAGTCGTTAGGATCGAATCGGTGCGAAAACTCCAGCAGCGAGTAGTTGCGTTCTGGGTAGCCAGCCGAATCCATCATCACAAAATGCTGTGAGGCAACGTCGTAGGTACAGAACTTTACGTTACTGGTTCGCATAATCAGTGACAGACGCTCATTTTCCTTCAGGATTTTTTTGGTCATCTGGTATTCGCGAATCTTGAAGAATGTATAATATAGGATGACTACCAGTGCCAGCACGGTAAAGAACTTTATCCAATCCCATATCCACGAAGGAATTCCCGACTCTTGGCGTTCAGGATAGAACCATTTGTTCTGGATGGCTGTCAGTTTGTCGTTGGCGCGCAGACTGGAGTAAACGCTGTCCAGTTGTGCCAACAGATGTTGGTCGTTGGCAAAGAATTTATATTCACCATAAGGGAAGTCAAAAGGAATCAGTTCCAGATTATCTGTATGGTATTTCATCATCAACCATTTCAGCGACATAGAGTTCCAAAGTATCACACCTTTGTTTTCTGAGCTTACTTTCTGTATGGCTTCCTTCATGTCGTCGAAGGGCGTTATTTCCTTTGCCCACTTGTTGTCAAGTAGTTTGTGGTGACTATAGCTCCCGTTGTGAACATATATGGAATAGTTTTCCAGATCCTTGCCCGTCTTGGCATGAATGGTTTGGTTTTTGGGCACAACCAAACTGTGTGTGAAAATCTGCACAATCGTTTTTCCGTACGAAGAGTTGTTGCGTGCAAAGTCGGCATCCATTCTCAGCATCAGGTCCGACTTGTGGTCTTTCAGGTCTTTCTGTGCTTCCAGGGTAGGACGTAGTTTGATAATGTATGGGATGTCGAGCTCTTTGAATATCATCTTCAATAGGTCGATATTATAACCATCCGGTTCGCCGTTTTCGTTCAGGAAAACGTAGGGCCACAGGTCCCATGCATCCTCGTATACCAGCGGCCTCTGGTCGTTGTATACAATGATGCTGTCTTTCTGTGCGTATGCGATGCCCCACGATAAGTGGCACGCCAGGAGTAGTGCAAATATTCTATATCTATTCATAATCATGCTGTTTTTTCTTGTTTGCATGGTATCCATACCCAGAAGGTAGATCCGTATCCTTTGCCTTCGGAGGTAACACCAATTTCTCCACCGCTGTTGTCGGCTATCGCCTTGCAGATACTCAGTCCCAGTCCTGTGCCCTGTACGAAATCGTTCAGTTTTACAAAACGGTCGAATACTTTTCCCTGATGTTCCTTGGGAATGCCGGCGCCGGTATCTTCGCAATAGATGTATATGCCTTCCTTGTCTTGCCGCATCTGTTGCTCGTAGCCGATTTTTATATGCCCTTGATGGGTATATTTGATAGCATTGGTAACAAAGTTGGTAATTATCTGTTGTGTACGTCCGCCATCAATACAGGTGATATAGGTGGGGTAGGGACTTTCAACCTTGAATTCAATCTGTGGGTTCTTGATGCGCTGTGCCAGCGAAGTGGCCACGCTGTTAAAGCACTTGGCAAAATCGGTTTTCGTAGGTTTCACTATGATGTTGCCGCTCTCTAACGATGAGAGCGCCAGAATGTCGTTAACCAGGTGTTGCAGCAGTTCGCAGTTATTCGAGATTACTTGTATGATACCCTCTCGTTCTTCGGGGGTGCTCATGGTAGCCAGCACATCCGAGAAACCAACGATGGCATTCAGTGGGGTGCGTATCTCATGGCTCATGCTGGCCAGGAAGGTACTCTTTCGTATTCCTGACTGGTTGGCGCGTTCGGTTTCTTCCTTTAGCAGTTTCTGTTTGTTCATCAGGTCGGTTACGTTTCTCACCACGCCATAAGTGCCTGTTTGCTTACCGTTCTTGTCGTAATAGGGAATACTGTCGATAAAGTTCCACTCCAAGTCGTTACTGTTATGGAAGAACGGACGCATGTGGGTCAGAGTTGATTTCGGTTCGTTAAAGAATTCATAGGGGTGACGCAATCCTTCAGCAAACGGATCGTCGATAAAAAGGCTTATCAGTTCGTCAAATCCCATCTGCTTCTCTATCACACTCATCTCGCGGTAGAAGGTTACCTGACGTTTCTCGAATGATGTGCGGAAGAAATGCATGTCAACATTCTCCATCAGGTATTTCAGTTCAGTTTCGTACTGTTCTATGGCCTGACTGCTATGTTGCAGCGACACCTCATTCTCTTTGTCCTGCAGGTATAGTTCGCGCTCTTGACTAATGTCTCTGATATATAAAGTAAAGAATTCCAACTCATGTGTTTCGTTGTAGATGGGGTGTATTCTGATTTCAGTGTAGCAGTTCACGTTGCGTTCGAAGATTGACGTCTTGGTACAGAAGTATAGGTCATCTGACAGATTCTTTTGCATAACGTTCTGGAATGTAGGTAACTCAAAGAGCGTGTAGCTATGATAGAATGCGTCGTCATCCGTTTTGAACTTCAGTATTTCACGCAGCTTCTGATTGGCTGTCAGCAGATGGCCGTCCTTGTCGTAGAAAGCCTGCCCCACGATGCTCTGTTCAAACAGTTTGCGATAGCGGTCGGTTAGTTCCCGTTCTTCCTTTTCGGTCAGTATCTGGTCGGTCTGGTCGTCCAGAATACAGTAAAAATTGATTGGCGTTTTCTTGTCATCATAGTCGTATTCCACAATACCTACATCGTGAATATAGCGCCATTGTTCTTCATGCTTGTCCAAACTGCTATCCCATCTGAAGATACACTCCGATGATTCGGCACCTTTTACTAATCGGATAATAAACTCGCTATAGAAATGACGGTCGTCGGGGTGTATGTATTCCAGGCTCTGTTCGAAAGTCATACCGTTGGCAGGCAGGAAATCGCCATATAGGTTATAGGCCAGGTGGTTTTGCAGTTTGAGTCGTACCACATAATTGTTGTCGTTTAGTGTGCGTTGCATGATGGTTGCCATATCCTTGGCTCTCCAGGTATTCTTTCGAATACTGTAGAGTGTAATGCGGTTCAGTGTCCCCCCTATGATCACCACCAAGGTAAATATAACTATCAGTATCAGCATACTATATTACTATTTTTCTTTCAAAGTCAATCATCTCGCAGGGCAGGGCGATAAAGAACGAACTGCCTTTGTTGGGTTCCGACAGCACGTCGATGGTTCCCCCCATCTGCTCTATTATCTCTTTCACGATGGGCAAGTCCAGACCAGTGCCATTGCGCTTGTTCTTGCCATCGCTCACAAAGCGGTCAAACATCTTGGTGGCATCCTCCAGATCCATACCGCCATCGGTACTGTCAACAATCACAATCAGCTCATCGTGCAGGTACTCGTATCTTGATTTGATGAGCCCCTCACTGGTACTCAATCCTATATAGTTACAAAGTTTTTCGATGGCGATGCCTAGGTTGTGTTTGTCAATTTTTACGCGAAGCGAATGGTATGAGTTGTTAATAATTGTTCTGACATTGCTGCTTGTATTACTCCAACCATGCTGGCACCAGCCGTCGAATAAGGTGGCAAAGTCGTGCACCTCGTAGTTGTATTCTATCATGTGAGCATCCAGACGCGAAATAAACAGAATATCGTTAATCAGGTTCAACAGCACATCTGTATTCTTTTTAATCTCGTTGGCAAATATCGGTTCATCTTCCAGACTGTGCTCTGTCTTGAACAAATCTGCAAAACCTATTACAGCGTGCAGGGGCACTCGCAGCTCATAGCTCATGTTCTGCAGGAAGGCGTTCTTCAACTGTTCCTCTTCCTGTGCTTTGGCTGTTTCTTCCTGCAGTTGCATTTCGGTGTACGTCATCTCTGTGTTGTTTCGTAACAAACCAAAGTAGTGCGTAACCAGACCGTCGCTGTTGGTAATAGGCATCAGGTTAAAGCTCAAGTAAATATCGCGCCCCTTCTTGTCGGTCAGTTTGGTGTGTAGCGTTTCTGATATCTTACCTGAATTGCGCCTGTCCATGTGCAAAATCAGATGACGGGCTTTCGACTGGTCGTCGCTATGTATCAGTTCCACGGCATGCAGCTGTGGTATGCGTTTTCCTGTTTCGCTCAGGTCGCTCAGTATCTCCAGCTCATGGGTGTCGGGATAGTAGTTCACCAGTCTTGCCTCACTAATCTTCAACGAATAGTTGATGTCTCTGATGTATCGTTGTATTTCTTTGTTACGTTTTTCAATCAGTCGTACAGCGTTTTTCTGTTTGTGGGTCGATTCTACCATCTCTGTAATGTCTCTGCCGGCAGCAATCACGCCATACAGTTGGTTCTCCTCGTTACGGATAGGACCTAACATCACCTCATAGTATATCTTACCTTGGCGTGTCACCTCTGGTACGCGCTCATCGGTAGCTTTTGTCTTGCTGATATCAGTAATCGATGATAGCTGTGTGTGTTCTAGAGTGTGCACATCCATGTCTCTGTAAGAAGGTATGTCGTTCATCTTCATTCGTCGTTTCAGCAGGGTCTGTGGGTCTTTCACGCCGAATGTTTCGCAGGCTTTGTCGTTCAGGTCGGCCAGATAGCCATCCGCATTATAGTAAATCATATCTACCAGCGACGAGTTAAACACCGTGTGGTATCTCAGCATCAATTTTCTGGTCTCTTCAGCACGTTGCCTTTCCAGGGTCACGTCGCGCTGAGTACCTAATATTTCGCAGGGAATGTCGTGGCGGTTCCTGTGCAGTACCGTGATGCTTATCTCGTAGCATTTCACCTGTCCGTCTTTGTTGGGTGCACTCTTCACGGTTAGCGTCTCCGACAGGGCTTCTCTTTTCTGTATGCTGCTAATCGATTTCTGTATCTTTTTAAAGTCGTCACGGTCGTAAAGTTGAGAGAAATCGAAAGGCGTATAAAGAGTCTCGGTCAAATTCTGTTTCGATATGACCTTATATATATTCTTCTTGGTGTGGTAGGTCCAAGCATCGGTTTTATTAGCGTCCATAATCTGTGTCAGTTGCATATTCAGTCGCTGCACTTTTCTGGTGATTTTGCGTTCACGATAGTAAATGATCCGATTATAGACAACCATACAGATAGCAGAAATCAGGAAAACCGCTATCAAGAAACTATATATATGATTGCTGAATATAAGCATATAATTGTCTGTAAGTATGGTAGTAAACACCGCAAAGGTAGCTGATTTTGTGTAAATAACAAAATTTTTGAATGAAAAAAACGCATTTATTTGGAAGTTTCACGGAAAAACGTTACTTTTGTCATCAGAAAATGACTAAAAGAAGAAAAATATGGTTGACGTAAAAGAAATTTTAAGCAAGAGCGAAGAGCGCATGGAAATGGCGGCAATGTACCTCGAAGACGAGTTAAATCGTATTCGTGCCGGTCGTGCCAATGTGGCCATTCTCGATGGTGTTCGTGTAGAGGTCTATGGCAGTAAGGTACCCCTTAATCAGGTGGCCAATGTCAGTGTGCCCGATCCTCGTACCATTGCTATCAAGCCTTGGGACCGTAAGGAGATCCGTAACATCGAAAAGGCTATTATGGATAGCGATGTCGGTATCACTCCTGAGAATAATGGTGAGATTATCCGTCTGAATATCCCTCAGCCAACCGAGGAGCGTCGTCGTGATCTTACCAAGCAGTGCAACAAGATTGCTGAGAAGGCTAAAGTTGAGGTACGTAATGTGCGTGGCGATATCAAGGATAAACTGAAGAAAGCTATTAAGGACGGTTTGTCGGAGGACTTGGAGAAGGATGCCGAGGCTGAGCTCCAGAAGTTGCACGATAAGTTTATCAAGAAGATTGACGAGCTGATTACGGCCAAGAACAAGGAAATTATGACCGTATAAATGCACGGACTTGTTATTAAGAATACAGGCAGCTGGTACACCGTCTTAACAGACGATGGCCAGCTGATTGATTGTAAGATAAAGGGTAACTTTCGCTTGAAAGGTATCCGTAGTACCAACCCCGTGGCTGTGGGTGATAGGGTAGGGATTGTTCCCAACAACGAGGGAACGGCTTTTATTACCGAGATTGAGGATCGCCGTAATTACATTATCCGTAAAAGTATCAACCTCTCCAAGCAGAGTCATATATTGGCGGCTAATGTCGATCAGGCCATCTTGGTGGTTACGGTAGTTAATCCGCAGACATCCACCACCTTTATCGATCGTTTCCTGGCTTCGGCCGAGGCTTATCGTGTGCCGGTTGTACTGGTGTTTAATAAAACCGATTTGCTCGATGAAGACACGCGCCGCTATCAGGAGGCGATGGTACATCTGTATCAGACCATAGGTTATGAGTGTTATCAGATATCTGCCGAAACAGGTGCTGGCGTTGAGACGCTGCAGCCTTTGTTGAAGGATAAGATTACCCTGCTGAGTGGAAATAGTGGCGTAGGTAAATCTACACTTATTAACTGTTTGGTGCCTGGTGCCAGTCAGCGAACAGCCGAGATTAGCGATGCTCATAACACTGGCCAGCACACCACCACCTTCAGCGAGATGATACCACTCTCCACTATCCATTGTCCACTGTCAGATGTCCACTCGTGGTTGATCGATACACCGGGTATCAAGGGCTTTGGCACTTTCGATATAGAGCCTGAGGAGCTTACCAGTTATTTCAAGGAGATATTTCATTTTTCTCAGGATTGCAAATTCTCTAATTGTACCCATACCCACGAACCTGGATGTGCTGTGCTTAAGGCACTCGAGGAGCATTATATTGCCGAAAGTCGCTATCAGTCGTATCTTTCGATGCTCGAGGATAAGGACGAGGGTAAATATAGAGCTGCTTATTAAACAAACATAAATGAAAAGACTTATTACAACACAAATGCTGGTGGCCGTTGGTATGATGGCTTCAGCTCAAGTTAAAACGCCTGTTACCGAGTTTAATCTCGCAGGGCCTTATGCTGTTACTGCTCCATTTGCCATCGATACGGTAGATGTGCAGGGCAAGACGTTCAATCCCATCTCACAGTTGGGCTCCATAGCTTTAACCTCTCAGCCTACGGGAAAATTCTCGGGACATATACTCCCATCGCTGCCCGATAGCAAGAGTGTAGGGCTGCTGAGCTTCTATGTTAATAACACGAGTTTTGTCAAAGGTAAGATCGAGGTAAAAGGCCCGAAGCACTCAAAACTGTTTATTGATGGTGTTGAGGCTGGTGGCGAGTTGAAACTGGCTCCTGAGCATCACACCTTCACGATTCAGTACCTGGCAGAGCCAAAGGATACCGATTCAATCCAGGTGGTTTTCGATACACCAACACCCATCACCTATCAGCTAACAGCCAATCACCCCTACATGGTGCACGATCTGACCGATGGTAAGCGTGTACGTGGCATTTCGCTCTCGGCCGATGGACAGTATGCAATCGTAACCTATCAAACCACAGCTCGTGGTGGAAACTCGCGTTGGTCTTATGAGTTGCGCGAGGTTAAGTCGCAGCGCCTCATTGCTGAATCACAGCGTATGGGTAGCTGGATGCCTCAGTCGGTGGCATGTTTGGTAGAGGAAAAAGAGGGCAACAAGCGTGTGCTCTATATAGTTGATCCGAAGACGGGGCAGCTCACTGTTTTTGCTAATGATATTCCTGAAGGTAGCTATACCGTAGCACCTAAAGAGGACTATCTGATTATGAGTATGGAAGAAGAGGGTCCTCAGGAAGATAAAGAGATTTTCGAGGTTCTCGAAATGGATGACCGTCAGCCAGGCTGGCGCAAACGTAGCTATCTGGCCAAGTACGATGTCAAAACGGGAATGACCCAGCGCATCACCTTTGGCAACAAGGGCGAGTATTTGTCTGATATCTCACAAGATGGTAGTAAACTGTTGATTATCAGCAATCGCTCTCGTTTAACAAAGCGCCCCACAACTGTTTCTGATGTATTCTTGATGGATGCCCAGACACTGAAGGTTGATACGCTACTTTCTGGTGCAGAATTCTTGGGTGCAGGCTCGTTCTCTCCTGATGGTAAGCAGATCCTGTTTACCGGCAATCCAGAGGCTTTCAACCGCATCGGTTGTCAGCTGCCAGCCAGTGTCACACCCAGTATGACCGAGAACGAACTGTTCCTCTTTGATATTACTACAAAGAAGGTAACGCCGCTTACCAAGGACTTCGATCCCAGCATAGAGAGTGTCGATTGGTCATGGGCCGACGGCCAGATTTATTTCTCGGCTGAGGATCGTGATTATGTCAATATGTTTGTACTCAATCCTAAGACGGGAAAGATTATCAAGCTGCCTATCCAGGGCGACTATGCTTACCGTTTTGATATGGCTGCCCATGCTCCAGTTCTGGCTTACTTGTCGTATAAGACCATGGAGCCTGCATCGGCCTATGTGGCTACTGTTAACTCAAAGAAAGCAACGCTCAATGGCCAATGGTTAATATTCAATGGCAAGGAGGCTCTTGGCGATGCTGAGGTAGGCACCTGTCAGGATTGGAACTTTACCAATAGCAAAGGCGATACCGTTTATGGTCGTTTATATCTGCCTAAGGATTTCGATGCCACCAAGAAGTATCCTATGATAGTATATTACTATGGCGGTTGTTCGCCAGTGTCACGTTATTTCGAGTCACCTTATGCACCACAGTATTGGAATTCGCTGGGCTACGTAGCATATATCATTGAGCCCAGTGGTGCTACAGGTTTTGGTCAGGAGTGGGCATCACGTCATGTCAATACCGCTGGTCGCGGTCCTGCTGAGGATATCATCGAGGGTACTAAGAAAATCTGCGAGGCTCATCCATTTATTAATAAGGATAAGATTGGTTGTATGGGCGCCTCGTATGGCGGTTTCATGACCCAGTATCTGCAGACTCAGACCGACATCTTTGCTGCCGCCATCTCGCATGCCGGTATTGCCAACCACACCAGCTATTGGGGTGAGGGCTATTGGGGCTATAATTACAGTGAGGTGTCGATGGCCAACAGCTACCCTTGGAGCCATCGTCAGTTGTATGTCGATCAGAGTCCGCTGTTCAATGCCGATAAGATCCACACTCCCCTGCTGTTGCTCCATGGCAATGCCGATACCAACGTGCCATTGATTGAGAGCTTGCAGATGTTCACTGCCCTGAAACTCTTAGGCCGCGAGGTTTCGCTGGTTGAGGTTGAGGGTGAGAATCACCATATTCTCGACTATTCTAAGAAAGAGAAGTGGCTGGCCACCCAGATGGCATGGTTCCAGAAGTGGCTGAAGGACGATCCCACCTGGTGGGATACTCTCTATCCTAAGAAACATCTTTAATAAACAAAAATCCCTCGCTTACTGGCGAGGGATTTTTATTTGTTTATGTACAATGCGCTCGCGGCGCCAAGTATAGGTGCAATGCAATGTGCCATCGCACCCCTCAATGATGGCGGGATAAGAATACTCACCCGTGGATGCAGGAGCATCCTCAAGGGTGATAAGGTGTTGCCAATGGATAGCATCGTTGCTGATGGCTAAGCAAAGTGGTGTGCGAGCCCCAAATTCCTGATAAGCCGGTGTAGCTACTGGATTATAGATAAGTACATGACGACCATCACGTAGTGTCAAGGCATCGGTACCTGCATTGTTGTTGGGAATATCTGTCAGCACCACATCTGTCCATGAGGCTCCATTATCACTACTGTAACTGGTGGCGATACGGGCGTTATGAGTACGCATCAGTACTTGCAAACGTCCGTCTGGTAGCTTCAGGAAAGAAGGTTGGATACAGTCGATGGGATGCTGCTGATTATCATCGGTTTTTACTGCCATCGTAGATGTAACAGGTCCGACATACGTCCATTGGTTGGTTTTCAAATCGAGTATCTCTACATGAAAACGCCAACCGCCGACCTCTGTAGAAGAACCACAAAGGAGTTTGCCGTCCAACAAAATAGGTTTGTTCTTGATAGGACCTAAGAAGTTCTTAGGCAATGCTTCGCGCGCCGACCATGTATTTCCACCATCGGAAGATTTTACTAAATAACCCTCCCATGTTTGTATAGTCTTAGCTATCTTATAAAAAAGCCATAACTCGCCATCTGGCATCTCAAAAAGTACTGGGTTCCAACAGGCAGTAGGATCATCATTGATGGTGCCATCATCGGCCAAGACGGGGGCTTCCCACTTGTCGGTTCCCTGTTTCTTGATACTTACCCAGATGCCCACATCGTTATGTCCCTCATGGGTACCCCCGAAATAGGCGCATACCAGATCACCAGCTTTTGTCTCAACAATAGTAGAAGCGTGACAAGAGGGGAATGAGGCCTGTTCATACAGGAATTCGCTCTTTATCACTACAGCACTATCAGTCTGAGCATGCAAGGTAAGCATAAAAGCAAAGCATGCTCCAATCATTAGTAGCAGTCGTTTCATATCGTATAATTAAACGGTTATTTCGCCAGAGCCTAAGCAGCGATGATGATCCTTGTCGTAAACTACACAGAACTGACCAGGTGCCACACCGTGGATTTTATCTTTTGAGTGAACCATGCAAGTACTTGGACTTGTCCATTCCAGTGTGGCCGGATGGTATTCTGGTGTATGCCGAATCTTGAAGGTAACCTCTGTTGGTCGCAACTCCTTGGTCAGGAAATGGAAATCATGAACAGGAAAGTCGGCCTTGTAAGCAGTTTCGGGATCGTAGCCATGCGACACATATAATATGTTGCTAGCTACATCTTTCTTAACCACAAACCAAGGACCGCCACCAAAGCCCATGCCCTTACGCTGACCAATAGTGTGGAACCACAGACCTTTATGCTCGCCAATACGTTTACCAGTCTCCAGTTCAATCACATCGCCGGGTTGTTCACCAAGATATTTGCGAATATAGTCGTTATAATTGATTTTACCTAAGAAACAGATGCCCTGTGAGTCCTTGCGCTTGGCATTCACCAAGTGCTCACGCTCGGCTATCACACGCACCTCATCTTTTACATAATGACCGATGGGGAAGATTGCCTTCTTCAACTGCCAGCCGGCAATCTGTGCCAAAAAGTCAGTCTGATCCTTCACTGGGTCAGGACTGGTGCATAACCACTTATTTCCTTCGGCGTCTGTCTCGGTCATCGCGTAATGACCTGTAGCAATCAGGTCGTAGTCGTGGCCACGCTTCTCATCAAAAGCGCCAAACTTAATCAGTCGGTTACACATCACATCAGGATTGGGGGTCAGTCCTGCGCGTACTTTGTCCATGGTGTATTTAGTCACCTGGTCCCAATACTCCTTGTGACAGTCGATTACCTCCAGTTTGCAACCGTACTTATGGGATACAGCCGTAGCCATCTCCAAGTCCTCTTCGCTGGAGCAGTCCCATTCCTCCTCCTCTTCCGGACCAATCTTGATATAGAAACAATCGGGATGCAATCCTAACCGAGTAAACTCATACACCACCACACTGCTATCAACCCCTCCGGACAGCAGCACAGCAATGCGCTTATTTTCTAACTCCTTGATATTCATGGGTGCAAAGGTACATATTTTTAGGCACGGATTACACGGATTACACGAATTTTTGCCTTTGGGCTATTGTTAATTCTTACTAAAAAAATCCACAATTCCATTGCCAGCTTAAAAATAGTTCATATCTTTGCGATATCAAAATGATATCAAATTATTAATCGTTAAAACTATAAAAGTATGGAAACAAAAGAGTACACATTCAAAGGAATGGTTCTAAACGGATTCTTGATGTTGTTTGTAAACATCGCAGTTACTATCCTGACAATAGTAGGCATCGTTGAGAGCATCATCATGCTTGATGCTACTGATGGCTCACAAGGCGGATGGCTGTTAGGAGCATGTGGATTGATGATTATCGTAAACATTATCATGTGGTGCGGACACATGCAACTGGAGCCTAACGAGGCTCGTGTCACCACCTGGTTTGGTAAGTATGCAGGTACCTTCGCACAGACGGGATTCTACTGGATCAACCCCTTCTATGGCACTAAAAAGGTTTCACTGCGTGCGCGCAACCTGGACGCCGAGCCCATCAAAGTGAATGACAAAACAGGTAACCCCGTAATGATAGGTTTGGTGCTGGTTTGGAAACTGAAGGATACTTATAAAGCCTTGTTTGAAGTTGACACCCAGACGATGGCTGCCAATCCTAATGCAGTTGGTAGTGACACCAAGGGACTGATGAATGCGCTGGAGAACTTTGTACGTGTGCAGAGTGATGCTGCTCTGCGCCAGGTGGCTGGTCAGTATGCCTACGACGATGAGGATAGCAAGACAGGAGAGCCCACCTTGCGTTCGAGTGCAGATGAAATCAACGAGCAGTTGGAACAGAAACTGGATGAGCGTCTGGCACTGGCAGGTATCGAAGTTGTAGAGGCTCGTATCAACTATCTGGCCTATGCGCCTGAGATTGCTGCCGTGATGTTGCGTCGCCAACAGGCCAGTGCTATCATCACAGCGCGCGAAAAAATTGTAGAGGGTGCTGTATCAATGGTGAAGATGGCTCTCGACAAACTCTCGAGCGAGGAGATAGTAGAACTCGACGATGACAAGAAGGCTGCCATGGTTAGTAATCTGCTGGTAGTGCTCTGCGGCGATGACAACGCTCAGCCCGTAGTCAATACAGGAACGCTAAACCATTGATCATTGAACATTTATGGCTGAAAAGAAATCCACTAAGAGTTTTATCCTGCGTGTAGATAGTGACACGATGGACGCGATAGAAGCCTGGGCTGCGGACGAGTTCCGCAGCACCAACGGTCAGCTGCAGTGGATCATCACCGAGGCCCTGCGAAAAGCTAAGCGACTACCCAAAAAGAAGAAAGACAACAATGAAACCAGAGAAGATTAAAGTTTACCGAACGCTCGAAGGCACCATCTTTGAGTTTGCATTCCTGATACTGCTGATTGCCGTGTGGGTGTTTATCATCATCGCCCTGCAGAAGGCGCCCGATGTAGTGCCAACCCACTTTGATGCAGTAGGCCATGCCACCAGCTACGACTCAAAGTACAGCATCCTGTTTGTCACAATCTTTACATCGATCGGTGGTATCATCATGTTGGGTAGTGCCTACTATCCACACACCATCAACATTCCTGTAAAGGTCAAGACCCCACGCCAATATCTGTTGGCTATCCGCATGATGCGTGTGCTCAGTCTGACACTGTTGGCCCTCACCGCCGCCATTGCCTATACATCATTGGTGGCAGGTACTCATGGTGAGCCATCGGCCATCCCCATCTTGGCAATAGTAGGTGTTATGTTTGCTGTGATCGTCATTTTCAACGTTCTTATTTATAAAGCATCATGAAATGACTATTGTTCACCATTGCTTCAGCATGCATAGGCATATAAAAACAATAAATCCCTCGCTCGTTGGCGAGGGATTTCTATTGTTTTTATTTCTTAGTGAAACTACTAAAATAATTCATACAAACTTTTTGCCATTCTTTGGCGTTCTCCAGTTGGTGCTGCAGTCGGGCATCTACTTCCTGCCAGCGCTGGTCGTCGATGCAGGGCTTAGCCTCGTTCCAGATGCGGATAAAGTCCTCAACCTCTTTCACGCCACGTGCGTAACGATAGTCCATTTCTTCCAGTACCGTTCGACCGCTCTTCAATCGATAGCTCCATGGCACGCGGTGGAACCACAACAGGTAGCGCTCTGGACAGGTGTTGATGTTGTCGTACAGTGTGCAGTAAGGCTCTCGATACTGTGCTGTGGCATTCGAACCGGTATGAGTGCGGTTGAAACCAATGCTGTCGTTGTTGGCCTGGTGATAGTAAACGGGGCACCACTCGTAGGGCACATGTGGATTGTAACCGTCAGGCTCAGGTCCGTAGTGCTCATCAAAAGCAAAGATGTGGTGCAGTCCGATGGGCATCATGTAATCAACGCAAGCCTCTCGGCTGCGCAGCATCATGCTCTGCAATTCATAACTGTCCACTGTCCACTGTCCACTGCCAAATGTCTGTACGAGCCACTCCTGAGCGATGGCCTCACTCGTGAGGTTCGGATTCCATGCCAGACGACCAAAGGCATACCAGTTAGCCTGTGAGAAGTGGTGTCCGCACCAGTTCTTGTCCAGTCCGATGTTGGCCACACCGGCAATACCCACCAGCTTCTCTGGTGCCACGAATCCAAAGAACTCGCGCCACATAGGCGCCAGATAAACCAGATGGCGGCTCTGTCCCAGATACTCCTGAGTGATTTGTAACTCGGCCATTTGTTTTGTGTTTTTAATATTGTCGAAGATAGGAGCGTACGGTTCGCGTGGTTGGAAGTCCAGAGGACCATTCTTTGACTGTAGGATTACGTTGTCGCGGAACTTGCCATCCAGATTGGCAAACTCCGATACAGCCTGCTTTACGCGGTCTTCCCCCTTGTGGGCAGCACCATATACAAAGCTGCGCCACATGATGATGCCGCCGAATGGTTTCACTGCATCGGCCAGCATGTTTGCACCATCAGCATGCGTGCGCTTATAGTCGAATGGGCCAGGCTGTCCTTCCGAGTTAGCCTTTACCAGGAATCCGCCAAAGTCGGGAATCTGTGCATATATCTCCTTAGCCTTTGCTTTCCACCAGGCTTTTACCTTTGGGTTCAGTGGGTCGGCCGTTTTGATGGGCTTACCACCATTAAAGCCTTTGGCAGGAATGCTCATGGGCGAAGCAAAGTTAACCGAGAGATACACCTTGATGCCATAGGGGCGCAGGATGTCGGCATACTGCTTTACCTTATTAATATATATAGCCGACAGCATCTTAGGCGAGGCATTTACATTATTCAGTACCGTACCGTTGATACCGATGGAGGCATTGGCGCGGGCGTATTCTTTTATCAGTTCAGCGTCGATGGGCTGATCGGGATCCTCTACAAAGATGGTGCGGCCATGGAATTTTCTTTCGCCGGCTTTACCTTTCCAGAAAATCGAAAGACCAGCATAACCGCGCTCGATGGTACCATTCAGGTTGTCCCAGTGGTTCAAAATGCGCAGTTTGTAGAAAGGCTTACTGCCATTGGTTTCGCCACGGAGTAGGGCATAGGCACCATACAATAATCCGATCTCGTTTTTGGCAGAGATTACACTGTTCACTTTGCCCTGTTCAGTATTCACTTTGATGCAGTACGCATCCTGTTCCATTGTTGCATCAATCTTCAGGGTTACATTTTGGGTACTGTAGGTTCTCAGTTCCTGGGCAGCGATGCACTCAGGTCCGGTAACCTTTGCTTTGTTGATAGGTTGTTGTCTTAGCCACAGTTGGTGACCATCCTCAGCCTTTGCCATCCCAGCAAAGACCAATGCCATTAAGAGTAATGTTAGTTTCTTCATATTTATTGATAATTTTGTTGCAAAAATATAAAAAATCTGTGTAATCCGCGTAATCCGTGCCTAAAAATTTGTACCTTTGCACCAAATAAAGAAATAAAAGATACAAAATGAAAAAAGTTAAACTACTGATTACTGCTTTATTGCTCACTTTTGCTCAGTTTGCTAGTGCTGGCGATTTTACTGTTGGAAACAAAACTTTCCTGCTCAATGGCGAACCTTTTGTTGTGAAGGCTGCCGAAGTTCATTATCCCCGTATCCCCCGTCCATATTGGGAGCATCGCATCAAAATGTGTAAGGCTTTAGGTATGAACACCCTCTGTATCTATGTGTTCTGGAATATCCATGAGCAGCGCGAGGGCCAGTTTGATTTCACCGATAACAATGATGTGGCCGAGTTCTGTCGCCTGGCCCAGAAAAATGGCATGTACGTCATTGTGCGTCCCGGTCCATACGTCTGTGCCGAGTGGGAGATGGGCGGTCTGCCTTGGTGGTTGCTCAAGAAGAAAGATATTCGTTTGCGCGAGCGCGATCCTTATTTTATGGAGCGCGTAAAAATCTTTGAACAGAAGGTGGGCGAGCAGTTAGCTCCCCTCACCATTCAGAATGGTGGTCCTATCATCATGGTACAGGTCGAGAACGAGTATGGCTCTTATGGCGAGGATAAACCCTATATCTCCGAGATTCGCGATTGCCTGCGTGGCATCTACGGCGAAAAACTCACACTGTTCCAGTGCGACTGGAGTTCCAATTTCGAGAAGAATGGTCTCGACGATCTCGTGTGGACCATGAATTTCGGTACCGGTGCCAATATCGACCATGAGTTTGCACGTCTCAAGCAGTTGCGCCCCAATGCCCCTCTCATGTGTTCAGAGTTCTGGAGCGGTTGGTTTGATAAGTGGGGTGCTAATCACGAAACACGTCCAGCCAAGGATATGGTAGATGGTATGGACGAGATGCTGTCGAAGAATATCTCGTTCTCGCTCTATATGACTCACGGTGGAACCTCGTTCGGTCATTGGGCTGGTGCCAACTCTCCTGGTTTCGCACCAGATGTGACCAGTTACGATTATGATGCCCCTATCAATGAGTTTGGTGGCACAACAGAAAAGTTTTTCCAGCTGCGCAAGATGATGCAGAAGTACAGCAAGAAACCGCTGCCTGCCATCCCTGCACGCCCTGCCAATATGATTACTATCCCAGCTTTCGAGATGCGAGAGCATGCTGATATTCTGCTGGGTGCCGACAGTCTGGTGATGAACAGTCCGTTGCGCACCATGGAGGAGCTGAATCAGGGCTGGGGCTCGATGGTGTATATCACCTCGCTGCCTGAGATTGATACCCCTAGTGTACTCACCCTCAATGATGGTCATGATTTTGCACAGATATTCATCGACAGTACCTATATCGGAAAGATCGATCGAGTACGCAACGAAAAGAGCCTCCTGTTGCCTGCTGTAAAGAAAGGTCAGGAACTCAAGATTCTTATCGAAGCCATGGGACGTATCAACTTCGGTCGTGCCATCAAAGATTACAAAGGCATTACCGAGAGTGTCACCTTGTCAACCGATAAGGATGGTCACGAACTGGTGTGGAATCTCAAACGTTGGGATATCTTTACCATTCCCGATAGCTATGCCGCTGCCCAGAAGGCACTTGATACGGCCAAACGCGATTCACTCACCAAGATGATGTTCAAGGGCTCTGGCTATTATCGTGGTTATTTCAATCTCAGAAGAGTAGGCGATACCTTCCTGAATATGGAGAACTGGGGTAAAGGTCAGGTGTATGTCAATGGTCATGCCGTTGGACGTTTCTGGTTTATCGGTCCTCAGCAGACCCTTTATGTGCCTGGTTGCTGGCTCAAGAAAGGTAAGAACGAGGTGGTTGTGCTCGATGTTGTTGGTCCTTCTGCCAAGGCATTCTATCTCACCAAGGATGGTAAGCGCCTGTCACCTTGGCTCTTTGCTCAGAATAAGCCCGAACTTGATAAACTGAATATTGAAAAATCGCGGACACATAATAATCCAGGCGATAAGCCTGATTTGAATTCGGCTACTCCCGCACATGTTGGTCAACTGGCAGCTGGTAATGGTTGGCAGATGGTACGTTTCGATGCTCCCAAGACTGGTCGCTATTTGGCTATCCAGGCGTTATCTACACACGAAGGTAAGGATGTAGTGTCTGTTGCCGAGCTCTATGCTGTTAATGCCGATGGTGCACGCCTCAGTCGCGAACCTTGGACGGTGAAATATGCCGATAGCGAGGAGACAAAGCGTGGTAATAATACTGCTGAAAAATCTTTCGATTTGCAGGAATCCACTTACTGGCGTACCGAGCGTGGTGCGGCCCTGCCACATCTGATGGTGATCGACCTCGGTAGCGAGCAGACAATTACTGGTTTTGATTATCTGCCACGTATGGAGGAAGGAGCCCCCGGTAGCATCAAGGATTACAAAATCTTTGTGTATTAAAAAATAAAATAGGTAAAAAAGTTGCGCGTATTAAAATAAAACAGTATCTTTGCACCCGTTTTAAAACTGAAAGTATTTTTTTTTGAAATGAAGAGATCTCTATTGGTATTATCATTGTTGTTCACTACCCTGTTGGTGCAGGCTCAGATGAGCGACATTCAGGTGATGCAGTATGTCCAGCGCGAGATGAAGAACGGTTCGTCTCAGTCGCAGATTGCTACTAAACTCATGCAGAAAGGCGTTACCATGCAGCAGTTGCAGCGTGTGCGCAGTCAGTATGAAAAGTTGAACGGCACCTCAGCGGTGCGTTCATCAGGTTCAACCACCGATCAGCTTACGGCTGATAGCCGTATGCGAGAGAGCAACGGTGCGGTGCGTGTTGATGCTGAGGGTAACGAACTGTATGTGCAGAAGGTTGGTAGCAGCAATACCGACGAAGATATGCTGGAGAACTCTAACTTGAGCAATCGTCAGCAAGTTTATATCCCTGATTCAGTGAATACCATCAACGGCAAACGTGTGTTCGGCCGTGATATCTTCAACAACAAGGCCCTTTCGTTCGAGCCCAACATGAATATCGCCACTCCTACCTCGTATATCGTAGGTCCTGGCGATAAGGTGTTCGTCGATGTCTATGGTGGTTCTCAAAAGTCAGAACAGATGGAGGTAGGCCCCGATGGTTCTATCGTGGTTACTGGTTACGGTCCTATCCACATTGCAGGTCTGTCGGTTGCAGCTGCCAATGCCAAGATCAAACAGACCCTTGGCAAGCGCTATAGCAGTTCAAAGATTCGCATGACGTTGGGTCAGACCCGTACCATTATGGTCAATGTGATGGGCGAGGTGATGGCACCTGGTACTTACACCCTTTCGGCCTTCGCCAGTGTGTTCCATGCCCTGTATATGGCTGGTGGCGTAAATAGTTTGGGTACATTGCGTGATATCAAGGTGTTCCGTGGTGGTCGTCAGATTGCTTCGGTCGATATCTACGATTATATCCTCAATGGAAAGCTCTCAGGCAATATCCGTTTGGCCGAGAATGATGTCATCATGGTAGGCCCTTATCAGAACATCGTCGATGTGGCTGGTAATGTCAAGCGCCCCATGGCCTACGAGATGAAGAAGAACGAGAGCATTGCTACCCTGTTCAAGTATGCCGGTGGTTTTACAGGCGATGCTTACAAAAAATCGGTTCGTGTTAATCGTGTGGCAGGCGAGAAATATTCGGTTTACAATATCAACGAGTTCGATATGTCGAGCTTCCGCTTGCAGGATGGCGACTCAGTGACTGTCGGTGGTAACCTTCGTCGTTACGAGAATATGGTCGAGATTGCAGGTGCTGTGTTCCGCCCCGGACAGTATAGCTTGGGTGGCAATATCACAACTGTTAAGAGTTTGATCGAGCAGGCCGACGGCTTGACCGAAGATGCCTTTGCCGGTCGCGGTGTTTTGCATCGTATGAAAGCCGATCGCACCCGTCGTGTCATCTCACTCGATATCCAGGGCATTCTCAACGGCACTGTAGCCGATGTACCTTTGGAGAACGAAGATGTGCTCACCATCGCCTCTAAGCAGGAAAAGACCAACGAGCGCACCGTTACTATCTTTGGCGAGGTGATGTTCCCTGCTACTTACGAGTATGCCGATGACGAGTCAATCGAAGACCTGATTATCCAGGCTGGTGGCCTCACCGATGCAGCTTCTACCGTTAAGGTTGATGTGTCGCGTCGCATGATTGATCCTAAGGCTACCGAGGATTCTCCTGAGGTGGCCCAGACCTTCTCTTTCACTTTGAAAGATGGTTTCGTCGTTGACGGTTCTAAGGACTTCACACTGCAGCCTTACGATGAGGTGTATGTGCGTAAAAGTCCCGGTTATATGCCCCAGCGCAATGTCAGTGTCGAGGGCGAGGTGCTCTTCGCAGGTAATTATCCTTTGACACGTAAAAACCAGCGTCTCAGCGAGGTGGTGAAGGCCGCCGGTGGTGTCACCAAAGAGGCTTATATCCGTGGTGCTCGTATCGAGCGCCCCATGAACGCTGATGAGAAGTTCCGCCTCAATCGTATTCTCCAGTTGGCTAAGGTGCAGTCAGGTGCTGGTTTCGATGCCAATAAGGTTGAGCAGGATAGCGTTTACTATGTGGCCATCGAACTTGATAAAGCATTAGCTAATCCTGGTTCCGACTATGATGTCGTTCTCCGCGAGGGCGACCGTATTATCGTACCCGAGTTCAGTGGTACCGTTAAGATTGATGGTAATGTGATGTATCCCAACACTGCCAGCTATAGCAGTGGTAAGAGTTACAAGTGGTATGTTAAGAACCAGGCCGGTGGTTTCGGTATGGGCGCCAAAAAGTCGCGTGCATTCATTCTCTATCAGAATGGTGCCGTTAAGAAGGCTAGCGGTGCTAAGATTGAGCCAGGTTGCGAAATCTTCGTGCCCAGCAAAACTCGTTCTACTAACGATAAGATTAGCATGATTGCTAACCTTGGCACCTCTCTCGCCACCATGGTTACCATGCTGGCCACAGTTACAAACCTGATAAAGACATTCTAACGTAATATGGAGCAGAATCAACAAAATCAGATAAATCCACAGGTTCGCAAACCTCAGCCCATCGATTTTGGTGCCATCTGGCAGGCCATCAAGAGCAATCGTAAACTCTATTATATCGTATTGCCTATCGCCTTTGTGGTGGCTGTTGTGATAGCTAAGTCTATCCCCACTTACTATAAGTGCGAGGTGATGTTGGCTCCCGAGTCAGGCGGTGGCGGTGGTAGCGCAAGTCAATTAGCATCTTTGGCTAGTTCCTTTGGTGTTAACATTGGTGGCGGTGGCAATGCTGGTGGTGATGCCATTACACCAACGTTGTATCCCGACCTGATGAAGAGCACCGACTTTAAAACCTCACTCTTTCCCATTAAGGTGCATGGCAAGAATGCCAAAACGTCCATGACCTATTACGATTATCTCAAGAATGAGTGGAAAGAGCCTTGGTGGGAAGATTTCTTTGGTCTGATGGCGCCCGAGAAGAAGCAGGATACTCTGGTGAATAACTTCGAACTCACAGGCGAGCAGGCACGTATTGCTGGTATGATTATGAAGAATGTGGTTTGTAAGATTGATAAGAAGACCAATCTGATTTCTATCAGCGTCACCACTCAGGAACCCTATATCGCAGCTTTGCTGGCTGATTCTGTAAAGACGCGTTTGCAGGATTTCCTGACCGAATACCGTACCCAGAAGTCGCGCCATGATTTGGAGTATGCCGAGATGCTGCAGCAACAGGCTAAGAAGGATTACGAGCATGCCCGTCAGAAATATGTGGAATTTGTAGATGCTAATCAGGATGTTGTCCTGGAAAGCATCCGCCAAATGCAGACCGATTTGGAAAACGATTTGCAGTTGCAGTATAACAACTACAATACGTTGAGTGCTCAGGTGCTGGCTTATAAGGCCAAAGTGCAAGAGGCAACCCCTGCTTTCACCACCCTTCAGCGTGCTACGGTACCCTTAGCCCCTGCTGGTCCTAAACGCCCATTAATACTTTTTGTATGCCTGTTTTTGGCAGCTATGGTTACTACCATTTGGGTGTTGCATAAAGAGCATCAGCTCAAGCCACTTTTGGGCTTGTCATAATAGCAGAAATATCGCAAAAAGACGGAAGATGACGAATAATTTTTGGATAAAGCGTCATTTTCCGTCTTTTTATTTGGCAGTATCGCAAAATTCCCTTATCTTTGCAAGCGGAAAAGGGAAATCGATTTCTTAAAGCCCCCAAGTACCGCATAGTTAATAAAAGCAAAATTTTTGATAACGTACTGACTTATAACTATTTATATTTGTCAGCTCGGAATATCTTCTTTGCGCCTAATCGTAAATACCCCGCTCTTGCATGAGCAAATCGCTCACTGAGTGTTTTAGTATGGTATTAGATATAGCGCTTTTAGCGCATAAGCAATATATTAATGGAAGTTATAACAACATCAATTGACGGTGTGTTCATTATTGAGCCCCGCATTTTTGAAGATAGCCGCGGCTATTTCTTCGAATCCTTCTCGCAGCGAGAGTTCGAAGAAAAAATAGGCCCCATCAATTTCGTTCAGGACAACGAGTCCAAGTCAAGCTATGGCGTAATGCGTGGCTTGCACTTTCAGCGCCCTCCCTTCACTCAGAGCAAACTGGTGCGTTGTGTCAAAGGTGCTGTTCTTGATGTGGCCGTTGATATTCGCAAAGGCTCCCCAACTTATGGTCAGCACGTGGCTGTAGAACTCACTGAGGATAATCATCGCCAGTTCTTTATCCCCAAGGGATTCGCTCATGGCTTTGCAGTGTTGAGTGAAACAGCAGTATTCCAATACAAGTGTGATGAGTTCTATCACCCCGAGGCTGATGGCGGCATCAGTATCTTGGATGAAAGTCTGAATATCGATTGGCATATCCCCACGGATAAAGCCATCCTCTCCGACAAGGATACCAAACATCCCCTCCTCAAAGATTTCGATACTCCTTTCAATTACTAATCGGCATGAAATACCCCATAGGAATCCTGAATTTCGGTGAAGTTAGGCGTAATGGTTATGCCTATGTGGATAAGACTGCACTGCTGTATAAGTTGGTGTCGGAGAAAGAGAACACTCAAGTCGTGATTCTTGTTGATGAAAAATTAAAATTGTAATTATATGGCAAAAACAGTTTATCTGGGCATGATTGGCGATATCATGCATCCAGGATTGATTAACATTATTAATGTAGGTGCCAAGTATGGCGATGTGATGATTGGTCTGTTCACGGATAAGGCTATTGCTACGCATAAGCGTCTCCCTTATCTGACCTATGAGCAGCGTAAGAATGTTATTGAGAATATCAAAGGCGTTTCATCGATCGTGCCACAGGATGAGTGGAGCTATGTTCCCAATCTGTTGAAGTATAAGCCTGATTATATTATTCATGGTGATGACTGGCAGATGGGACCTGATAAGTATATCCGTGATGAAGTGTTCAAAACTATGGAGAAACTCGGCGGTGAGGTGATTGAGATTCCTTATACAAAGGGAATTTCAGCATCTGCTTTGAAGGATGAGATAGACTCTCTGGGTGTTACACCTCAGCAGCGACTTGCTTCTCTTCGCCGACTGATTTCGGCTAAGCCTGTCGTTCGTATTTTGGAGTCGCATAATGGACTGACGGGTCTTATCGCTGAGCATACCAGTGTTGAGGTGAATGGTCAGCATCGAGAGTTTGATGGCATGTGGGCTTCGTCACTTACCGATTCTACATCAAAGGGAAAGCCTGATATCGAAGCTGTTGACCTGACTACACGTCTGCATGACTTGAATGATACGCTGGAGGTAACCACCAAGCCCGTTATCTATGATGGTGATACAGGTGGTAAGCTGGAGCATTTCGTCTTTACAGTTCGAACACTCGAGCGCTTGGGTATCTCTGCAGTTATCATCGAGGATAAGGTAGGTTTAAAACAGAACTCACTCTTTGGCACAGATGCTATTCAGACACAGGATACCATCGAGGGCTTCTGCAATAAGATTAAGGCTGGTAAGGATGCTCAGATCACACGCGATTTCATGATTATCTCGCGTTGCGAGTCTCTGATTGCAGGCAAGTCTGTTGACGATGCTTTGGAACGTTGCCATGCATATGTGGCAGCTGGTGCTGATGGTGTGATGATCCACTCTAAGAACAAGAGTGGCGATGATATCAAGGAGTTCTGCTTGCGTTTCCGCGAGAAAGATCCTCACACTCCTATTGTGGCCGTTCCTACTACATACAATCAGTTCACAGAAGAAGAGTTGGCAGAGTGGGGTATTAACGTTGTGATTTATGCTAATCACATGCTTCGTAGTGCATATCCTGCTATGGTGAAATGTGCCGAGCGTATTCTCGAAACTTCGCGTAGTCTTGAGGCATCTGACGAGTACTGTATGCCTATCAAGCAGATTCTGAATCTTATTCCCGGTACCAAAAAGAAGTAATTATGATATCTCCAGAGTTTTTTTACAACAAATTGGCCAGCTATGGTATTGATTTCTATGCTGGAGTGCCTGATTCTCTGCTGAAGAATCTGTGTGCCTATATCACAGACCATGCAGATGCGGCTCACAATATCATCGCTGCCAACGAAGGTGGCGCCATGGGTCTTGCTGCAGGTCATTATTTGGCCACTGGTCAGATTCCTGTTGTCTATATGCAGAATTCCGGTGAAGGCAATATCATCAATCCACTTGCATCTCTGACAGATCCGGATGTTTATAATATTCCCGTTCTGTTGGTGATTGGATGGCGTGGCAAACCTGGTGTTCATGATGAGCCCCAGCATGTAAAGCAAGGAAAGGTGACGACCGGTTTGCTCAATGTGATGGGTATTGATTATACGGTGTTGAGTAAGGAGGAGGACAAGGCCGAGGCACAGATTAAGAAGGCTGTTGCCTATATGCAGGCTACTAAGCAGTGCTATGCCCTGGTGATTGAGAAAGACACCTTTGATGCTTATGCATTACAGAATATAGAGAAGAACGACCTGACAATGTCGCGCGAGGAAGCTATTCAGACTGTGGCTGCCGCTTTGGATGCGAAAGATTGTATTGTGTCAACCACAGGTATGATTTCACGCGAACTCTTTGAGTATCGCACCTTTAAGGGTGAGGGACATGAGAGAGATTTCTTGACCGTAGGTTCTATGGGCCATGCTTCTCAGATTGCACTTGGCATTGCCTTGGCTAAGCAAGACCGCAAGGTGTGGTGCTTCGATGGTGATGGCGCTTCAATCATGCACATGGGTAGCATGGCGATTGTTGCCAATAAGACCCCCAAAAACTATGTTCATGTAGTCTTCAATAATGGTGCCCATGATTCTGTCGGTGGTCAGCCTACTGTTGGTCTGAAGATTGATTTCCCAACCATTGCTAAGGCTGTCGGTTATAAGATTGTAATTAGTGTTGACTCAAAAGAGAAGTTAGAGAACGAGCTTTCAACTCTCAACGCTCAACTCTCAACTATTGGTGGTCCTGTATTTCTGGAGGTGAAGGTGAAGAAAGGCAATCGTAAGGATTTGGGACGTCCTACTACCACACCGATAGAGAATAAGGAAGCATTGATGGATTTCTTAAAGTAGTATAATAATGGAGACGATTAAAAGAAATGTGTTGCTGAACCCAGGTCCAGCTACGACAACTGATACCGTAAAATATGCGCAGGTAGTACCTGATATCTGTCCGCGCGAGAAAGAGTTTGCAGGTTTGATGAAGGGTCTTCGTTCTGACCTGTGTAAGGTAGCCCATGCGCCAGAACCCGAATATACTTCGGTTCTCTTCTGTGGTTCTGGTACTATCAATATTGATATTTGTATCAACTCTTTGGTTCCAGAGGGCAAGAAGGTGCTGGTGGTGAACAACGGCGCTTACAACTCTCGCGCTGTGGAAGTCTGCCAGATGTATCATATTCCCCATATCGATCTGAAGAGCAGTGTCTATGAGCAGCCAGACCTGAATGCTGTAGAGCAGGCATTGAAGGAGAATACCGATGTGGCAGTGGTATATTGCTGTCATCATGAGACAGGTACCGGTGTGCTCAACCCCATCCGTGAGATTGGTGCTTTGGCTCATAAGTATGGTGCTATCTTTATTAGCGACACAACCTCTTCGTTGGGTATGATTCCTTTTGATATCGTCAAGGACAATGTTGATTTCTGTATGGCGTCTGCCCAGAAGGGCCTGATGGCTATGTCGGGATTGAGTTTTGTCATTGGCCGTCGCGATATTATTGAGGCTTCGAAGAACTATCCCACACGTTCATATTATTGCAACCTCTATATGCAGTATGAGTGCTTCGAAAAGACCGGCGAGATGCACTTCACACCTCCCGTACAGACCATCTATGCTACGATTCAGGCTCTGAAAGAATACTTTGAGGTGGGCGAGGCAGCTAAGTTTGCCCGTCATCGTGCCGTTTATGAAGCTATCCATAAGGGAGTTGCAGAATTAGGATTCAAGACTGTTATCGATCCTAAGATTGAGTCAGGTTTGGTCGTTTCAGTACTTTATCCGGATGATCCTAACTTCACTTTCGAGAAGGTGCATGACTATTGCTATGAGCGTGGCTTCACGATCTATCCAGGTAAGATCAGTACAACCAATACATTCCGTTTGTGTTCATTGGGTACCATCACTCCCGAGGATATCAAGGACTTCTTCGTAGTACTGAAGGAGGCCATGGAAGCAAATCATATACAAATTCCTGCACAATACAAATAAGGTATGGTTACAACAGCAGTTATTATGGCAGCAGGATTGGGTAGTCGTTTCGGCAAGATGACCGAGACGATGCCCAAGGGATTTATAGAGGTGGGTGGCCTGTCTATGGTCATCCGCTCTATTGAGACATTGATTTCTTGCGGTATTAAGCGTATCATTATTGGTACGGGTTATAAGAAAGAAGCCTACGAGGCTTTGAAGGAGAAGTATCCTCAAATAGAGTGTGTCTTTAGTCCTCGCTATGCAGAGACCAATAGCATGTACACACTTTGGAATTGTCGCGAGGCTATCGGTGACGACGATTTCTTCCTGTTGGAGTCAGATATTATTTATAGTAAGAATGCCATCACGGAGCTTCAGGAGGATGCGCATCCCGACATCATGCTGATAACGCCAGTCACCAAGTTCCAGGATCAGTATTATGTGGAGTATGATGCCAATGGCACGCTAACGAGATGTTCTACCAATAAGGCAGAAATAAATGCCAAGGGAGAGTTAGTAGGTATTCACAAACTCTCATCTACTTTCTATCGCCAGATGTGTGCTGAGTATGAGCGGATCATCTCTGAAAAGCCAAAGTTGGGCTACGAGTACCAACTCCTGTGGATGTCGCAGAATGTCAGTCCGGTATATGTATATAACGCCTCTGATGTCAAGTGGTATGAGATTGACGACGAGGATGATTTAAAATACGCGGAACAATTTGTAGTGGGGGATTTGTAAATTAATGATATCTTAAGATGGATGTTCTAAGTAAGTTGAAATGTTTGGTACCTCCTGCTATAAAGCTTTTTGTACGTCGCTATTATCTTTTGTTTCAGGAATGGCTACTGATTCAGAATGTAAGGCTTGAACAGAAGGATACTTTGTTAAAGTTGAAGGATAAACAACAAATTCGCTGTGTCTTTTTTGCCTTGTTCGAGGAGATCTGGAAGGTTGATGGCGTCTATCGTTTGATGGAGGATCATCCCCGTTTCGATCCTGTCATATTGGTCTGTCCTATAGTGAACTATGGACATGATAATATGATTAGACGCATGAACAGCTGTTATGAGGCTTTTCAACGTAAGGGATATCATGTTATAAAGTCTTATGACGAGGCGAATAATACATATATTGATGTTTTGAATGATATCAATCCTGATATTATTGTATATACAAACCCATATAAAGGGTTAATTGATGACAGGTATTATATTACGAATTTTCCAGATGTCTTAACTATTTATGCTCCTTATTATTTTGGTGAGTGGAATAAATACCCAATAATGTACGATTTGTTATTTCATAATTTATTATGGCGTTTTTATCTTGAAACTCCATTATTGGGTGAACTGTCGAAAAAGTATTCAAGAAATAAAGGTAGGAATACTGTTGTTGTAGGATATCCTGGAATAGAAAAATTAATTGAGCGTGACTACGTGTCTCCCTCTAATATATG
This sequence comes from Xylanibacter ruminicola, assembly GCA_015060625.1. Classification (GTDB taxonomy): domain Bacteria; phylum Bacteroidota; class Bacteroidia; order Bacteroidales; family Bacteroidaceae; genus Prevotella; species Prevotella ruminicola_D. The sequence goes on from SUYC01000008.1 coordinate 98,037, forward strand.
GAAGGAGAGTGAAGCTTATAAAAAAAGAATAATATGGGCGCCGCATCATACTATTGAGGAGAAGGAAGTGTGTAATTATTCATGCTTCCTAAAGTATTCAGATTTTATGATAAAAATGGCAAGAAAATATGAGGATAAGGTTCAATTTGTATTTAAACCTCATCCTCTATTGAAAAATAAGCTTGATTTATTATGGGGTAAAGAAAAAACAGACAAATATTATTCGTGCTGGGAAGAGATGCCTAATACTTGTTTGAAGGATGGTGATTATGTTGATTTGTTTAGAACGAGTGATGCGATGATTCATGATTCAGGATCGTTCATTGCTGAATACTTGTATGTAAACAAACCCGTTATGAGAACAATGAATGGAAGATCTCTTTCAGAGGAATTCAATCCTTTTGCTTTGTCTTGTTTGGAACAATATTACTTAGGATATTCCGAAGAAGAGATAGAAATGTTTATTCAAAACGTTATTAATGGGATTGATCCACTCAAAGCGCAAAGAACAAAATTCATTCATGAGGCTCTGATGCCCAATGGTTCTCCCTCCCAGAATATTATCGACGATATTCTGGATAGTATTGATAACCAGATTCTCTATCGAAATTAATGGCAGATTCTGTACGTTCGCAACTCCTGAATGGTGTTGTCTGGAATTTTATTGAGAAAGTCCTTATAAGGGGGGCTTCCTTCATCATCGGAATCATACTTGCCAGATTACTGTCTCCATCAGATTTTGGTTTGATAGGGATGCTTGCTGTATTTGTTGCTGTCTCTAATGTCTTTATTGAAGGTGGCTTCGCGAAAGCTCTTATACAGCGTAAAAACTGTCAGGATATTGACTTCTCGACAGCATTTGTATCCAATGTCGGGATGTCGCTGATTATTTATGTTGTATTATTCTTTTCTGCACCTTTAATAGCTGAGTTTTATGAGGAACCCATCTTGATTGATTTGACGCGCATATTGTCTCTTAATTTTGTGCTTGGCTCATTTAATATTGTCCAACGTGCAAAATTGATGGCTGCGGTCGATTTTAAGTCATTAGCTCAGATTAATGTCATATCTACAGTTGTCAGCGGATGCATAGGTGTTTTGATGGCTTATTGTGACTGTGGTGTTTGGTCATTGGTAGGACAGACCTTGTGTGCAACGGTCGTTCTGATGATTTTATTTCCTTTTTATTCCAAGTGGAGTCCTTCTGTCCAGTTCTCAAAAGATAGTTTCCAGCATTTGTTTGGTTTTGGGTCAAAACTGATGGTAACTGGCGTTTATTCCGTGGCTCTTAATAATATTAGTACGATTTGTATCGGTCGCTATTATAAGAGTAGTCAACTTGGTTTTTATACGCGTGCTTCACAATTCTCTGAGATGATATCTACGACAATGTTTGATGTGTTAGGTACTGTGACATTCCCTGTTCTTAGCCATCTTCAGGATGATCGTGATAAGTTAGTTGTTGTATATCGGAAGTCTCTTTTCTTGACAGCACTGCTTATTTTCCCGCTCATGATCCTATGTGCATTGTTGTCACGTCCAATAGTTATTATTCTTCTTACAGAGAAATGGCTCCCATGTGTTGTGTTGATGCAGTGGCTTTTTCTGGCGCGCATGTTTACACCATTATCTGCCATCAACATGAATATACTGAATGCTGTGGGGAGATCTGACTTGTTTATGAAGTTGGATTTCTCTAAAGCGCCGCTCATACTGCTCATTCTTGCAATCACGATTCCTATCAGTGTGGAAGCCATAACGATAGGTAGCTTCTGTATCTCATTCCTGTGTTTTTTTATAAATGCATATCTTCCAGGCAAGATGTTTGGCTATGGTGCATTTAACATGATTCATGACTGGCGTTATATATTCGTGTCGTTGGGACTGATGGTATTAGTGGTATTAGCATTCCTTCACTTTGTTACCAATGTTTGGGCGCAGTTGTTTGGAGGCGGACTCGTTGGTTTAGGAGTTTATATCATATGCTGTTTTGTGTTTAAACTTATAGACGACGATGTCCTTAGATTGTTGAAAGTAAAAAAATGAATATGGATACACCACGTATAATCAATCTTCCTAAGTTCCTTGATGCCAGGGGTAATCTTTCTTTTGTAGAGCAGGAGAATCACATCCCCTTTACAATTAAAAGGACCTATTGGCTCTACGACGTCCCTGGTGGAGAATGTCGAGGTGGTCACGCCTATAAGGAGAATGAAGAGTTTATAGTAGCTTTATCAGGTAGCTTTGATGTAATCCTTGATGACGGTAAAGAGAAAAAGACGTTTACGTTGAACAGGTCATATTATGGATTGTATGTGCCCAAGGGCTTATGGCGCGAAATGGAGAACTTCTCAACGAATTCTCTGGCTATGATTCTTTCGTCAACAAATTATGATGCCTGTGACTATGTGCGTGATTATGATGAATTTTTGATGTTGAAGCGCAATGGCAAAATATAATGTTTATGATTGTTCAATCATTGAGTTGAACAAGCATCATAGTGATCGTAAGGGGAATATCTCGGTAGTGCAAAATGGTGATACAGTGCCATTCGACGTGAAGCGCGTGTATTATCTTTACGATGTTCCTGGTGGTGAGTCCCGTGGTTCTCATGCCCATAAGGAACTGAGTCAATTAGTTATCGCTGCAAGTGGTAGTTTTAGAGTGACACTTGACGATGGTAATGTGAAGCGTTCGTTCACGTTAAACCGTCCATATCAGGCTTTATATATAAAACCAGGCATCTGGCGCGATTTGGATGATTTCTCTTCTGGTGCTGTATGTATGGTGCTGGCTTCTGAGGTCTATCAGCCCGAAGACTATATCCGTGACTATGATGAATTTTTAGCTTTTAGAAAAGGATGATACATCGATTAGCAGATTGCATGAATCCCAATGTGCCGGAGAGTACAAATATCTGGCAGTTCTGTGTTGTTTTTCCACACTGTCAGATAGGGGAGAATTGTAATATATGTTCTCATTGTCTGATAGAGAACGAAGTGGTTATAGGTGATAATGTCACCGTGAAATGTGGTGTCCAGATATGGGATGGCATCACGTTGGAGGATAACGTGATGGTAGGCTCCAATGTGACGTTTACAAACGATATGTATCCTCGTTCTAAAAATAGTGACTGGCAACTGTTAGAAACCAAAGTGTGTAAGGGTGCCACAATAGGTGCAGGGTCAACTATACTGCCAGGTATCACGATTGGTGAAAGAGCATTTATAGCAGCAGGTTCCGTTGTTACAAAGGATGTGCCTGCCGGTGAATTATGGATGGGCAACCCTGCGAAGTTTTATAAAAAAGTAGATTTTTAATTATGAAAATACCTTTTTTGAGTCTTAAAGATGTGACAGCTCTTCATGGCGAAGAGATTAATGAGGCTGTCAGCCGTGTCGTTAATGGCGGATGGTATCTCCAAGGTCAGGAGAATGCACAATTCGAAAAGCATTATTCGGAGTTTATCGGAACAAGATATACCATAGGATGCGCGAATGGGCTTGATGCACTTATTTGGATTTTCCGTGCATACATTGAATTGGGTATCATGCAGCCTGGCGACGAGGTGATTGTACCTGCCAATACATATATCGCAACTATCTTGGCGATTACAGAGAATGGTTTGAAACCTGTTCTCTGTGAGCCTAAACTCAATACATTAGAGATTGATGATGATTTGATTGAAGGCTTGATTACACCCAAAACTAAGGCTATAGCCATTGTACACCTTTATGGTCGTATTGCTTATACAGAGAAGATTGGGGATCTTTGTAAGAAGTATCATCTGAAACTGATAGAAGACAATGCACAGGCTCATGGTTGTAAGTTCGCAGATGGGCGAATGACAGGTTCTATAGGTGATGCTGCTGGGCATAGTTTCTACCCTGGCAAGAATCTTGGAGCATTAGGTGATGCTGGAGCAGTGACGACTAACGATCCGGATCTGGCTGCTGCTGTGAGGGCTTTGGCTAACTACGGTTCTCAGAAGAAATATGTTTTTAAGTATGCAGGCCGCAATAGTCGCTTGGATGAGATTCAGGCAGCTGTGCTTGATGTAAAATTGAAGTATCTGGTTGAGGATAACCTGCATCGTAAAGAGGTGGCTCATTATTACTATGAGCATATTAATAATCCTTTGATTGAACTTCCAGATTTATTGGCTGATGAGCAGAATGCCTACCATTTGTTCCCAATCTTGGTTAGCGATGGTAAACGTGATGCTCTCCATGATTATTTAGAGCAGAATGGCGTAGGTACAGTTTGTCACTACCCTATTGCACCACACAAACAGGAATGTTATAGAGAATGGAATCATATGAGTTTGCCAATTACTGAGCAGATTGCAGCACAGGAATTAAGCCTGCCAATTGGTCCGACTATTACAATTGGAGAGGCTACTGAGGTTGTAGATTTAATTAATCAGTTTATGTAGGTATGAATAAACCGTTGGTTTCTGTTGTTGTAATAAGCTATAATTCTTCTAAAACAATAGAGGAAACGCTGGATAGTATTAAGGCTCAGACATACGATAATATAGAACTCATTGTATCTGATGACCATTCTGTAGATAATACATGTGATGTGGTTGACAAGTGGTTGCAGAATAATTCAGACGGTTTTGTAAAAGCTTTACTGGTGTCTTCGGAAAAAAATAGTGGACCTGCTGGGAATGCCAATAGGGGCATTAGTAATGGTAAGGGGGCTTGGATTAAATTGATTGCTGCTGATGATGCTTTATTGCCGAATTGTATAGAAGACAATGTCGAATTCATTAAGAATAATCCAGAAGCGCAGATCGTATTTTCTAGAGTTTTTCCCCTAGGGGATGGAAAATTACCAATCGATGATGATTATTATCTTCATTTTTGGTCATTATCAAAGAAGCGACAATATTTCATGTTGCTGATGAATAATTGTTTATATGCGGCCTCTGCTTTTATTAAAAGAGATACTTGGAAAAGTATGGGTCAATTCGATGAAACTATTCCCTTTATAGAGGACTGGCCCTTTTGGATTAAGGCTATGAGATGTGGTACTTCCTTGAATTTCTTGAATAGGCAGACTGTTCTTTATCGTGTTCATGACTCATTGTCTTTGACAGCAACCCCCTCTGCAAATTATCTGAAAAGTCTTGCCTATGTGAAGCAGAGCACATATCAATATCAGTTAGAGATAAGCCCTCTGTTTAGGTTCTATTGTTATGTAAATGAGAGATATTCAAATAAGATATTACGGATTATATTACTGCTATTCAACCCCTATTATTGGTATATGAAACATGTGTTAAGCCCATCAAAGTTTTAATAGTGCCTTTTATTAATAATTGTCTTGGATAAAATGTAAATTTGTTTTATAAGTAATTGTGATGCGTGTTCTTTGGTTTGAAGTGACTACTCCTTCTGTGTATATGTCAGGAGGTGACCCTATTGGTGGTTGGCAGGATTCCTTGGAAAGAATAGTTAGAACTATTTCTGATTTAGAATTGATTATAGCTTTTGTTTCAGAAAAGCAATCTGAGATAAAGGTTATTGGCGGTGTTACGTATGTCCCCATTTATACTCGATGGTCTTTTTTAGAGAGAAAGGTAAAAAAATACTGGGATTTGTATGTTAAGAAAATCCTTCCAGAAGCCCGTTCAATTGTAGAAAAATATACCCCTGATTTAATACAGGTATTTGGAACAGAGTGGCCATTTGGACAAATTGCTGCTTATACAGATATTCCTGTAATAATTCATATTATGGGTGCGATAGTTCCATATAATAATGCTAATTATCCTCCAAACTATTCTATTCAGGGGGAAGTATCTCTTAATTGGTGGAATCCTATGAGGTTATTACATATATGGAAGAAACAACGTAATAGTAAGAACTGGGAACAGTGGGAAAAGAGTACATGGCGACTCGTAAAGTATTATATGGGACGTACTCAATGGGATGAATCTTTGTCTCGCGTAATGCATCCTGGAAGAAGCTATTTTCATGTGGACGAAGCGCTTAGACTATCTTTTACTAGAGGTGATTATTCGTGGACTTTGCCAAAAGATGATAAAATCCGTATTATGACAATAGGATGTGGTAGTTTGTGGAAAGGCTTGGACATGATGCTAAAGGTTGCTAAGATTCTTGTAGACTTAGGCGTTGATTTTGAGTGGAATGTGGCTGGTAATATTCCACCAGAGCTAAAGCGCATTGTTGAACATAATGAAAAAGCGTGTTTTGAGGAATATAATATTCATATTATGGGATATAAACAACCAGATGATTTGATTAAGTACCTTTGTTCTTCAACCATTTATGTTCATACTGCATATGTAGAGAATAGTCCTAATTCTATTTGCGAAGCTCAATGCTTAGGGGTGCCTGTTGTAAGTACAAACGTAGGAGGTATAGCTTCACTTATAAGACAAAATATTGATGGCCTTCTTGTAGCGGCTAATGACCCTTGGCAAATGGCTGATGCTATTATTGAGCTCTGTAAGGACAAGGAACGGTTAGTATGTTTTTCTAAGAGTAGTAAAAAGAAAGCTTTGGCCCGTCATGATGACGAACAGATAAAACTGCAACTTATAGAGTGTTATCGAATGGTGTTAGAAAATAAGTAAGCAGGTTCTACTTCGAAATTGTTTCAGCTAAGTGAATAATGTAAATGGGAATCATAGTTAAGTCGTTTTTTACCTTACTTAGTAAGGTGCTTCCGTATGGATTGTTTCAGTGTCTTGCATGTTATCGTAATCTGATGTATACGTATTGGATTCGTCAATTCGTTGGCTCTTTTGGTGATAATTCAATAGTAGAAGCTCCTTGTCGTTTGTCTGGTGGCGGTCGGCATTTTATTTCCATCGGTAATAATGTCCATATTCAAAGTCATTGTATTTTGGGGTGTTGGGTTGAATACGGGAACCAACGTTTCTCACCATCAATAACAATAGGAAATCATTGCGATATTGGGGAGTATACTCATATATCTTCTTGTAATAAGATTACTATTGGTAACGGTCTTTTAACTGGTCGTTTCGTCTACATAGGTGACAATAATCATGGGGGGCTCAGTAGCGAAGAATCTCTGATTCTTCCTGCTGAAAGAAAGCTTTGCTCGAAAGGTGAAGTTGTAATTGGTAATAATGTTTGGATAGGCGATAAGGCTACGATCCTGGCAGGCGTACATTTAGGAGATAATGTTATTGTTGCAGCTAATGCTGTAGTAGTCAGTAGTTTCCCAAGTAATTGCTTAATTGGAGGTGTACCAGCAAAAATACTAAGGCAACTTTAAATTGTTTCTATTTTCATGATTGATGTATCTATAATCATCGTTAATTATAACACAAAGGAACTTACAAGCAATTGTATAAATAGTGTTTTTTCAAAATCTTCTGGAATAGATTTTGAAATAATTTTAGTGGATAATGCTTCTACGGATGGCAGCAAATATTTATTTGCTACAGATTCACGCATTGTTTTCGTGCCACTATCGGAAAATATGGGATTTGGTAGGGCTAACAATGAAGGTTTTAAGCGCGCTACTGGAAAATATGTGCTGTGTCTTAATCCGGATACACTCTTACTGAATAATGCTATAGGAATTCTTTGTGGTTTTATGAATCATCATCCGGAAGTTGGCATATGTGGCGGTAATTTGTACGATGCAGATATGAATCTCACGCATTCTTTTCGTATGACCTTACCCTCATTCTGGTGGGAGTTGGATTATCATTTCGGTTACTTTTTTAGTAAATTGCGTTGGGGTAAAGACTTGGAGTATAATACCTCTGATAAGCCCAAATCTGTGGGATATATTACTGGGGCTGATATGATGATACGTAAAGATATTTTGGATAAAACAGGTGGCTTCTCAAAACAATTTTTCATGTATTTTGAGGAGTGTGAACTTACATATCGCATTAAGAAACTGGGATACAAAGTGTTTTCTGTGCCAGACGCGAAGATTCTGCATCTGGAAGGAAAAAGTTTTGCGTCATCTGAACTAACGACTAAGATGAAATACCAAATATATAGTCAGTGGATGTATCGTAGACTTTGCTTCCCAAGTATTTTCTATAGGTTACTTGCTTTACAAACCCAAATAAAAGGTTTACTTTCTTCAGAGAAGAGTGCTATTCTCAATTATCAGATAGAAGTCTTAGCTCAAATTGAAAAAGACGTGAAATGAATATCGCATTTGTTATTTCAGAATCCTTTTGCGTAGTTCCATATCATGGTATAAAGATACAAGCTCAGACATGGGGGATGGAATTGAGCAGACAAGGGCATACTGTTACTTATGTATCTCCGTGGGACACCCAGAAGTGGGAGCAATATGATGTTATTCATCTGTTTGGTTATAATGAACTAATAGAGGATCTTGGAGATTTGTGGAAGAAGAACCGTAACATCGTATTCTCTCCGATTATTGATACAAAGCAAAATCTGTTTTTGTATAAGCTGATAACATATTGGGGATGTAACAAGTTAAGATTAAAATCCACGAATTATAATATTAGGCGTGCCAAGCCTTATATAAAACACTGGTATGTAAGAAGTAAGTTTGAATTTGATTATGTGAATAAGGCCTACGGAGTAGCTAAGGAAGATATAACTATAGTCCGTTTGTCTTATAAGATTGCGCCTCCTGTCCACTTGGCGGAAAAGAAAGATTTCTGTTTGCATGTGAGTAAGCTTACAGATGGCAGGAAGAATGTGTTGAGGCTTGTAAAGGCTGCACAGAAATATAAATTCAATCTTGTACTTGCTGGATCAATCTCGTCTGAAGAGGATTTCCATCCAATCAAGCAGATTATAGATTCGTGTCCCAATATCTCATACTTGGGCAGGGTGTCTGACGAAAAGCTACTCTCTTTATACCATGAAGCAAAGGTTTTTGCATTGCCCAGTATAAACGAAGGTGTAGGGCTTGTAGCTGTTGAGGCTGCTGCCTGTGGATGTAATATTGTAGTAACCAATGTGGGTGGGCCTAAAGAGTATTATAATGGTATGGCATATGAAGTAGATCCACAGAATAGTGATGAAATAGGTCGTGCCATCGTAGAAGCATTAAAAGATACTCGATCTCAGCCAGATCTTCAGAAATATATTTTGAGCAATTACTCGTTAGAATCTTGTGTGAGTCTATTAGCAGAGTCATATAGAGAATTGGTACAACAGTAACAACTCGTAGAATTTATGATCCCATACTTTGTCTTTGCATTGTTGTTGCTACTATTCAGTAATAACAATAAGTTTTGGCACATGATGCTTGTCATATTTGTATTCTCTGTGATCAGATATGATGTGGGATGGGATTATATGAATTATTATAATATAGCGAAGAATCCTGAGTCTGACATGGATTTCATGCGTTTCTCTTTCTTTTGGAAGGGAATTATATTATTTGCTAATTCTTGCAAATATCCTGAGTTGGCGATTATTATTCCTTCGATACTCATTTATCTTTTTACTTTTGCCGGCATTTATTTGTCTCGCAAAGGTGATGAAGAGAAAATAACATATTCGTTACTCGTCTATACTCTGTGGCCGTATTTCTATTTGAGTACGTTCAGTACCATCCGGCAAGGCTTGGCTATAGCAATATGTTTGTTGATTTATCCATTGTTGAAGAGAAGAAAGATACTATGGGCTATTTTGTTGTTTGTGTTTAATATAGCTGTACACCCAAGCTCTGTCGTTTCACTCATTATGTTCCCTTTGATCTTGAGGAACTATCATATTAGTATGAAAGGCGTTTTTATAAGTATCGGAGTCGGTGTTTTTGTTTTGACAATCGCTTCTGTCCTATTGTCTTTTGTAGGTATGTATATGAATTACTTACAAGGCGGAGCTGATTTCGGAAAGGGATTGGCGGTTCTTTTGATAATGATAGGTATTGCATTATTATGGTGCATGTATATAGCTCAGAAGCAGAATGTGGACATTGAGTATATAGGTATTGTTATCATCTCGCTTTTTATTGAAGCTGCCATCTATTTGTTGGGATTACCGTCTGTAATGGCACGAGTCCTTTCTTATTTTTCAATTTTGATGATATTCGTCCTGTTTGATGCAGTTTGTTTGATCGACTATCGATTATCAAGGTTGGTGGTCATTGCGATGTCGTTGTTGTTTTTCTGGTATCTGAATCATACAACACTTGCTGATGAAGGATCTAGTGGTTATGTACCCTATAAGACTATTTTTGTGAATGATGAAAGCAAACTATAATATTCCTATACTGTTTGTTATTTTTAAGAGACCTGAAGTGACACAAGCTTCATTCAAGAAGATATGCGCTGTCAGGCCTCGTAAGCTATATATCGTCAGTGATGGTGCCCGGCCGGATCATGAGGGTGAACTGGAGTTAGTAGAGCAAACGCGTAAGATCGTGCTCGACGCTATTGATTGGGACTGCGAGCTTCATACAGATTTTAGGAATGAGAATATGGGCTGTGGCAAGGGTATGTATCATGCCATATCATGGCTCTTCCAGAATGAAGAAATGGGTATCGTCCTCGAAGATGACTGCGTGGTTCAGCCATCCTTCTTTACTTTTATGCAGGAGATGCTCACTAAGTATCAGGATGATAATCGGATAGGCCTCGTTGCTGGATTCAATGGTGTCGCTTCAAAGGTTCGTTTGCCCTGGTCGTATTGTTTCTCCAGATATAAGGCCACATGGGGCTGGGGATCTTGGCGTCGAGCCTGGAATAATATGGATTTCGATATGACCTGGCGTGGCGGATGTCAGGAGGCTTCGGTTATCAATAATATGGGATATCGCAGTAAGGACTTGGCCTACTGGCGTCATCGCCTGAATCTTATTGATCAGAATGAGGTCAGCGCGTGGGATTGGCAGTGGTTCTTCTCGATGGCTGCCCAGAACCAGTTGACAGTTTTCCCTGCTAAGAGTCTGGTTTCAAATATTGGTTTTGGCGCAGGTGCTACCCACACTGGCCTCTTATGGGGAAAAGCGATTATGTGTGATGATGGTGATTTGGATTTCCCTTTGAGCCATCCTACCGCCGTTTGTCCGTATGTACCTTTTGAAAAGGCTTTCTATAGATATAATAATGACTTATATACTACCATCAATCGCTTTGTTCCGCTGTGGTTCAAGCATGCGGTAAAGAGATTTTTATCAAAGTAATATGGCATATATCAAATATAAAGATCAGAAGTTTAAATATAAGTTTTGCCCGCTTTATGAGGGTATCAAGGAACTCGATAAGGACATCGCTATGCGTAATCTTGTGACGCTGAAGGAGGTGGCCGATGAGTATGGTTTCCGTTTCTATCTTGCCTATGGAACCTTGCTTGGAGCTGTGAGAGAGCAAGATTTTATAGCACACGATGAGGATATTGATCTGGCAGCAGAGTTTGCTCAGTTGGATGTCCTGATGGCGATGCTGCCAAAACTTCTGGAGTGTGGTTTTAAGATTGCCCGCTGGGAGGAACGTGGTTTCATATCCATCATTCGGGATAATGAGTATATCGATATTTATTTGTATCGCCAGGCGACGCCTAAAATGATGATTTGCTGTGGTGAACCTATACCTCGCAAGTTCTTTGACGATACAACCACTATCATGTTCCGAGGCTACGAGTTCTTGGTGCCAAGTCAATATGAGGAGTTGCTTGTCTTTCTCTATGGTAATGATTGGAGGGTGCCCGTTGTATGGAATGACTATACGCCTTCGCTTATGAAAAAGGTGAAGGCATATGTGATTACTTATATTAAATATTATGTTCCCAAATTCCTGCTGAAACCATACTTCGTGTGGAAAGAGAAGAAGATGTATAACAAGTATGTGGAAAAGGGGAGAATTCAAAAATACCTTTAATTATTTTCAACGAAGTCGTGGACAATTGGATTAATGAAGATTTCTATACTTACAGCAACATATAATAGCGATAAGACACTGCGTGATACTATAGAAAGTGTGCTTCGGCAGAGCTGTCGGGATTTTGAATATATTCTTATCGATGGTGGGTCGAAGGACAATACGGTTGATATCATTAAAGAGTATGAGCCCAAGTTCGAGGGACGGTTGAAATATGTCAGCGAACCTGATAATGGTATTTATGATGCAATGAACAAAGGTATCAGGATGGCCACTGGTGATGTGGTGGGCATTTTGAACTCGGATGATTTCTATACATCTGATGATGCGTTGCAGAAGATTGCTGATGCGTTTGAGCATAATGATATCGATGCTACTTATGGTGATATCCATTTCGTGAATGATGATGACCTGACTAAAATGGTGAGATATTACTCGTCGGCAGTGTTTAAACGTTCGTTTATGCGATTTGGTTTGATGCCGGCACATCCTTCTTTTTATTGCAAACGTGAGGTGTATGAAAAATATGGTGTTTTTGATACCTCATATCGAATAGCAGCAGATTTTGAAAATTTGCTCCGATTGATTTTTATTCATCGCATCAAAATGCTTTATATCCCGAAAGATTTTGTGACCATGCGAACAGGTGGGGCCTCGACTGCAGGTTTCGCCAGCAGGCGAAAAATCATGCGTGAGCACCTGCAGGCCATGAAGAAGAATGGAGTGTACTCCAATTTCTTTCTGCTGAGCCTGCGCTATTTTTATAAGATTTATGAACTGATGCGTGGAGGAAGGCATCAGGTATTATAGCTTCTCAATTTTGCAAGCATGAGTTTTCTGCTGTTTGTGGTAGTTAATGCCGACAAGCAGCAGATTTTTTGTATATGGAACTACCCTCTCGGGGTAGTTTTTTTGTTTTATCTGGTTGATGGCCGTATCGGCATCTTTATCGTATTTTAGCTCTAACACGATAGCAGGGGAATCTACGTGTTTGCGTGGGATTAATACGATGTCGGCAATTTCTTGATAGGCAGAATACCAGTGAGATAAACACCTGCAAACACCTGCATAGACAAACCGCCCTTAAACATGCGACGTAACCAGCTAACATAACGATCCATGGCTGATGTACCTTTGGGGAATTCGCGGCAGATGGCATCCCACTCGTCGATGATAAAGACTGAAAGCCCATGTTACCGACATTGATATTACCCCTTCCCCCGCTTTTAACAAAAGTTAATATGACTGTAAGGAGATCTTCTTACAATCTAATCATTTCGTCACATAACTCACCGACAGCTTTACGATGGGTGATAAGGAGTATGGTCTTGTCGGGGTATGCTGAGAAGATACGTTTATAGAGCTCACGTTCAGTTTCTTCGTCGAGTGAACTGCTGATCTCGTCAAGCAGCAGGATGTCGCCGCCGTGGAGCAGTCCACGGGCAATGGCGATGCGTTGTGCCTGCCCCTCGCTGAGTCCGCTGCCGCGTTCACCAAGTTCTGTGTTGAGACCATCGGGAAGGTCAAAGACGAAATCGGCACAGGCCGTATGCATCACCTCACGCAGTTCATCTTCTGTGGCATCAGGCTTTGCCAGTTGCAGGTTATAGCGGATGGTGCCGCTCATCAGGGTGTTGCCTTGTGGCACGAAACAGAGTTCACCGCCTACTTCCACCTTGCCTTCTGTCAGCTCGATAAAACCGAGAATTAGCCGGAACAGCGTAGTTTTACCTATACCCGTCTCGCCCATGATGGCGGTCTTGGAGCCTTGTCGGAAGTCATGCGTGAAGTGCGAAAGAATCTCCCTGTCACCCTTGGCATAGCGGAATGAGACATCTTTGAAACGGATGCCCTTAGAACTTGTATTGCCATTCCGCACAACAGTTGGGGCTTGTGTTGTCTGTTCCAGTTCACAGAGTCTGTCAATACTCGCTGTGGTATGTATTACCGCAGGCACCATGTTCAGCAGTTGTAGGATGGGGTGTTGAATCATGCCTACCAGTTGCAGGAACGAGGTCATCACACCGAAGGAGATGGCCCCCGTACGCAGTTGGAGACCACCCCAGACAAATGCCAGCAGATAGCCGAGCCCGAACACGCAGCCCATGATGAGCCTTGTCATAATAGTAAACCGCATCCGCCGCATGACATTGCCCCTGAGCCGCTGCTGCATCGCGTCGAGACGCCCGGTCACCCACTGCTCACTGCCCAGAGAGCGCAGTACGGCGTTATGCTCCATGCTCTCCTGCACCTGCATCTGGATACGACTTTCGTCCTGCCGGATGTCGAGTGTCATCTGTCGCAGCCTTCTGGAAATGAGTTTGCCGAAGACGATGGCAAGGGGTGTCAGTAACAGCAGCGCCCATGCCAGACGTGCGTCAAACCATCGCATCAGCAGGAAGGCACCGCAGAGTTGCATCATCGTGATAATCATCTGGGGCAGTGTGTCGGTGGTCGTTGTGCTTACCTGCTCTATGTCCTTCGCCAAGCGCGAGGTGACATCGCCCGAATGCAATTCCTTTTCCGTAAACAACTGACGGTGGAACAGGTTGCTGAAGATGCGCAAACGCAGGGCATTCGTCTGTCTGACACTCGCAGACGTTGTAAGCCAGTAACCAATCTGTCTTAATATCACACCGCCCACGACGGTCAGCACCAGCCACGTCACCATCTGCATGATGTCGTCAGCCGTCCCCATGCGGATAGTCTCATCAATGAATCGTTTGCTGAGCCACACCATCAGCAGACCGAGCACCACTTGCCCGATACCTGTCACAATGCGCACCGCCGGATTCCAACGGATGCCCCGTGAGTTATTCCACAACCACCAGACGTAGTTCATTCCACGACATTCACTTTCTGCCACTCGCCAATGATCTCGGCCACATCCTGCCGGGCTTCCTCTGCCGTTACTTCGTATTCATCACACAATCTTTCGGCCAATGCCTCGATGGTGAAGTCGCCCATCTCCTGAGCCTGTTTCCACAGCCATGCTGCCGTCTCGTTCAGAGCCAGCAACTTTCCGAAGTTGATAGCCCCAAGGCCCTCACCCATAATCACATGTTCGCCGCACACTTCGCGCAGCACAAATCCTTCCTTGATTCTCATTTTTACTTTTTTGCTCTTCTATATATTGCCAATAAATATCTTCTCACAGGGCGCAGCCAGTACCATATCCTTGCAGCCGACTTCCGCCACCTATTATATAAATAATGTGTACGTTCCTTATCATCCACCACATGCGTCGCCGTGGCCTTGATGTCACTGATGAAACAGCTCTCCGTACCTGCCAGATTGCCGTCGCCCATCAGCGTGACCCGTTCGCCATCGATACGGATAATCCGATGCACCACATAACGACAGCCGTCAGCCCACGCCAGTACTACATGTCCCGCCTTCGGCGCAATTGGCTTTTGCAGGATGACGCTCTCCCTGCCACCGATGATAAACGGCAACATACTATTGCCATTGACGGGAAACGTCACGCTTACCCCCTCATCCACCAACCGTATGGCTTCCTCTATGATCTCATTATCAGTCATCGCGTGATGGTTTCGTTACACAGTTTCGCTGCCTCTTCGTCGGGCAGACACTCCAGATGCCACACGGGAACCGTCGAAGCCAGCAGGTTCTCCGTCAAGTGAAGCCCGTCTGCGATACGCTCATCCCAGCGCATGCCGCTGATGCTCTCCACCAGTGCCGCATACGCATGAATGCCATTTAATCGGCAGATTTTATTATAGGGTGCCTGACTCAACATGACAATGCCGCTAAGGGGACAGCTTACGTTACGATAGCACGGTGTCTTGCCGCTCCAAGGCGAACCATACACCACCGCATGACGATCCTCACCGAGACGCACCACCGGGTTGTCATCGTTCACCAGAGCCGTATCCGCTATATACCGCTGCCACAGACTGGCATGGGTGCTCTTCCCTGTACCACTTGGTCCGAGAAACATATATCCCTTACCCTCATAACTCACTACTGCCGCATGGAACAGTGCCGTACCATTTTCCGCAGTAGCCAGTGCAAACATGATCATTATCGCATTGTCTATTGCCATCTTCGTGTGCCGTCCTGCCGTGACAAGCCGTCCCTTTCGATAGTCGGCAGAGCAGACGAGCCATCCTGCCGTTGCGCCCCACCAGATAAAGTCGAACACTGCTTCACCCTCAGCCGTATGTCCGCAGACGATCTCCTGTCCCTCCTCCTCTTGGCGTATTTCCTCTGAGTAGTCAGGTGCATCCCCATCCTCTACGTCTATCTCAAACACTGTCTCACCGTCAGCACAGGCAAACGGCTCATAATTGGTCATCAGTGCAAGGATACTCTCCTCGCCACTGACGCAGAACCGATGCCCTGCCACCTCGTAATATCTTGTCTCTCTCATCTTGGAATATCTCTTAGTGATAACGTCATGTACCTGATGCATATAGGTAGCGCCTTGACAATAGCCATTCAGGACTGTAGCATCCGTCTCGTTGTCGTTTTTACGTTACGGGTGCAAAGATAGTGCAAAATTTCGATAAAACGAAGAGAATGCAAATATATTTGTGTTCTTGAGTGGGAGAAATTTTGCACTATCTTTGCAGCGGAAACCCAAACATGTTAGGATTATGACAGCAAATGAGACTATAAAGAAAGGTTGGACACGCGAGGATTTCCTTGCGCTGTTGGAACGTGGCCGCCAGATTAAGGCAAGACGCCAAAAGGAAGCCGAAGAATGGTATGCAGAACGTCAGCGCCGCAAGAAGGAGGCTGCCGAGTCGGCGGATCAGAGTCCCCTGACCCATCAAAGATACAACTTTTCCTCGGAATCTACAAATCATCCGCGAAAAAAAAGGAGCAGAAACTTCTGCTCCTTCGTTCTAGCCTAACTCGTAGTACTCTTCATTATTTCCCTCCAGTTC
Organism: Xylanibacter ruminicola; assembly: GCA_015060625.1. GTDB lineage: Bacteria > Bacteroidota > Bacteroidia > Bacteroidales > Bacteroidaceae > Prevotella > Prevotella ruminicola_D. Next base: position 114,783 of record SUYC01000008.1, read on the forward strand.
TTTGGGTTCAGGGCTGCCTACTAGCAGTGCTGCACTACGCTTGAGCATTACCACTCGCATTTCGGGTTTTGAATATATCTTTTTCATTGTCGTTAAAATGTTTATTTGATAACTACCTTTCTTCCATTATTGATATAGATGCCGCGGTGGGTGGGCTTGGCGCTGAGCTTGCGGCCGTTGAGGTCGTACCAGGTGTCGATTTCCACTTCGCCGGTGCGGGTGTCGAGGGTTCCGATGGCGGTAGTGTTGCTGTCGCTTCCTATCAGGCGTACAATGATGCGGTCGGGCAGCTCGGCGGTGGTGCCGCGTGTCGGGGCGGCGGAGTAGTTCTCGGTGCCGTTCTTATACTTCAGATAGGCGCGCAGGGGGCGGATTCTTACCTTGGCGCCTACTTTTACGAACTCGCCCTGGCTGATGCCCTGGTCGCTGACGTTCTGAGCCGAGAAACCGTAGATGCCGGTGGGGGCGGTGTCCCACTTCACTTCGTCGTAGGTGCCCAGGAAGGTCCAGTCGTCGCTGGTGGTCGTGCCGGCGGCGATGGCTGTGGTCGGCGTGCCGCTGAACTCGACGTTGCCAGTTGCCGAGGGCAGGTAGAGGTACGGCGTGTTGGCGGTGAGCGTCGTGGTGCCTGGCTCGGTCATCGTGGCTATGTACTCGTCGCCGCTGTGCTCGATGCTGGTAAACGCGTAGAACGAGCCGTCGCCTTCTTTCTTCGTATAGTCGAACGGCAGGCAGATGGTGGATGGCTTACTGGCGGTGAACGCGCGGTTGAAGGTTACGCCGATGCCGCTCATGCCGTTGATGGCGGCGAGGGCTTGCGTAGCGTTGTCCTCTGTCAGGGTCACCTCCTCGGTGCCGCTCAGCGTCTTGCCGGCGAGGGCGTTCAGGGCATCACCGGTGTAGGTGCCGCCGTAGTAGTTGTCGGCGGGGTCGATGGCGTCGGGGGCGGTGGCGTCGGTGAAGAGGCGGGCGAACGTGGCGGTCTTGTTGTCGGGGGCGTAGAGGCCGGTGGCGCCGATGGTGATGCGGTCGGCGGGGGTGCGCCAGCTGAAGAGGTAGTTGCCGTCGGCTGCATAGATGGCGTTGCCGTTGGGGGCGGTGGCGGTGACGGTGCCGCCGTTGTAGTTGACGTTCCCGCTGGCATAGATGGCATCGGCATAGGAGCCGGTGGCGGTGGCGCTGAGGGTGCCGCCGTTGATGGTGACGGCGCCGTGACCTGCATTGAGGGCGACGGCATAGTCTCCATTGACGTCGGCTGTGACGTGTCCGCCGTTGATGGTGAGGGCATCTACGTTGATGCCATGGTTAACCATGCCTTTGGTATAGATGCTGAGGGCGCCGTTGCCGTTGCCGCTGCCGTTGGCCTCGCTGGTGATGTCGAGGGTCGCGTCGCCGCTGAGGGTGATGCCGTAGCCGTTGATTCTCCCTTCCCCGCTCGTTCCGACGTTCATGTGGCAGTTGTCGGCGAGGATGAGGGTGACGTCGCCTGTGAGGGTGAGTTCGTGGTCGAACTGGACGGTGGGCAGTCCTGCGAAGTATGTGCCTGCGGCGAGGCTGGTCTCCGTGCCGTCGAGGGCGATGGCGTTGGCCTCGCCGGCGGTGCCGTCGGCGTTGATGTAGGCTACGGTGACGGACTGGCCGGTGCTGTAGATGGCTTCGGTGGAAGCGAGGGTCTTGCCGTCGCAGTCGGCGGTGACGGTGAGGCGGGCTATGGCTGTGCCGGCGAGGAGGTCGGCGTCACCCGTGTGGGTGTAGGGGTCCAACAGCTCGTCGCCGAGGGTTGCACGGGGGGTGTATCCCTGCGCCGCGCCGCTGGCAAGGGTTGAGCCGGGGGTGAATTCGTAGCCGGAGGCGAAATAGTGGTTGCCTGCCAGGGTGAATCCGTTCTCGGGGGCCAGTCGGGGGTTAACAGGGGGGGTGTCGAGCCATTCCGTCTGGCCGGCGAAGGTTCCCGGGGGGGTGGTGATGTTCTCGCCGAGGGCGAGGCGGTAGGCAGGGAGGGCGCCGTGGTTGGCGGTGATGTCGGCGATGTCGTAGTAGCAGCAGCCTACGTTGGTGGCGTTTTCGGTGCCGTTCACGGTGCAGCCGTGGTAGTAGTTGTTGCTGAGGTGGGAGGTGTTGGTGGTGCTGCCGCAGATGGTGCCGTATTTCAAGTTGCGGGTAGCGGTGATGTAGGAATCGGTGACGGTGCAGCCGCTAATGTAGCCTTCGTTGTTGTAGCCCGCGATGCCGCCGACGTTCATGTAGCCTATGATGCGGGCGTCGGTGAGGTGGACGTCGTAGATTTCGGCACCGCTGCCTACTATACAGCCGAAGAGGCCTTGGTAGATGTCGGCAATGTCGCTGCCGTCCTTGCGGATGCGGATGCCGCTGACGGTGTGGCCGTCGCCGTCGAACTTGCCTTTGAAGTAGCGGTAGGTGCTGTTGTAGTGGCCGCCTATGGCCTCATAGTTCTCGGCGTAGTCGTCGCCCTCGTTGTCGGGGTGGCTGAACGTGATGTTGGCTCCGAGCTTGAAGTACTTGCCCTCGTATGTGTTGGCGGTCTCGCCGCTGGTGCCGTTCACGCGGTGGGCGAGCAGCAGGAGCTGGTCTTTGTTGTATATCATGTAGGGGTCGGCCGAGTTGCCCTGGTTCACGGTTGCCCAGTCGATGGGGGCGAGGGCGGCGCTGATGGTCACGTCCTCGTCGGGCATGGTGAGGGTGGAGCCGCTGAGGGTGCCTGCGCTGGCGGTGTAGCCGTACTGGTAGCCTTGGGGTGCGGCGGTGGCGGAGTTGCTGAGGGTGAGGCTGAGCTGGTCGCCGCTGCCGTAGTAGAGGGTCTCGCCGCGCTGCAGGCCTCCGCCGCTGTAGGCGGTGATGCCGCTGACGGTGTACTGGGTCGCCGTGCCGGTGAGGGCGACGGCCTCGATGGTGACGTCGGCGGCGGCGGCGACGGTGCGGGGGGCGTGGCCGTTGCGTCGGGTGATGCCGTCGGTGGCATAGTATGGCACGTAGTGCTCGCCGTCGCAGAGGTAGTAGGTGTAGTAGCAGTTGTGGGTATCTACGTCGTTGCGGGCGAAGGTGGCGCTGCCCGAGTTCTGTACGGTGACTTCCGTCGGGGCGAAGAGCGAGTTATAGATTCCTGCCGCGCCTTTTCGATAGCCGATGAAGCCGCCGCAGCAGTTGGTCGTTGAGCCGAGCAGACGGCCGTCGAACACGCAGCCCGTGATGGTGATAGTGGTCTTGGAGGGCTGCGATGCCACCAGTCCGCCGTGTGTGCCGTCGCCGCTGGTGGTGCTCTGGATGGTGACGCTGGCGCGGCAGTTCTCGATGGTGGCGGTGTTCTGCACGATGCCTACGAGTCCGGCGGCGAATTTGCCGTCGGTGGCTATCTGGCCGGTGGTGGTGCATCCGCTGACGGTGAGCACGCCGTTCGACTGGCTGACGAGGGCGGCGGGATAGAGGTCGGAGGGGTTGGCTGTGCCTTTTGTGTTGCTGATGTGTGCCTCGACGTTGCAGTCCGTCACGCTGACGTAGCCGCTCTGCATGGCTATGAGTCCTGCGGGGTGGCGGTAGTCGTCGGCTGTGACGGTGCTCACCACGTTGAGGTTGCTTATGACGGCTGGGGTCTCAGCCGATGCACCCTGCACGTGGCGGAAGGGAGCGCAGTAGTTGTCGGTGGCGGTGTAGTTGAAGGTGAGCGTGTGGCCGCCGCCGTCGAAGGTGCCGGTGAAGTCGTGGCTGTCGCCGCCGGCCATGCGCGTGACGGTGATGTCGGCGCCGAGCTGGACGGTTTTGCCGCTGAAGCGGTTGTAGGTGTCGTTGTGATAGAGGGCGGCGCACATGACGCTCCATCCGGCGGCGGTGCCGATGGTGTAGGTGTCGCCGCTGACGGCGAAGTCGTCGCTGGTGGCGAGGCGGACGTCGGTGACGGTGGCGCTGGTCTTGGTGTAGCCTGTGGCGCTGGCGATGCAGTCGTTGATGTAGTAGCAGTTGCGGATGGTGCTTCCACTGGGGGCATAGCCTATGATGGCGCCGACATAGCGATCGCCTGCGACGGTGCTGCCGAAGTAGATGCAGTCCTCGACGGTGCCGCTGCCATGGCCTGTGATGCCGCCGTTATATTTGCAACTGACGGCGGCGGTGATGCTGGCGGCGCTGGTGCAGCCGGTGATGGTGCCGAGATTGTTGCCTACGACGCCGCCGTGGAAGTAGGCATTGGTTGTAACGGTGTGGACGGTGACGTCGCTGAGGACGTGGCAGTTCTCTACGCGACCGTTGTCGTTGTAGCCTACGATGGGGCCGCAGTAGTAGTAGCCGGTGAAGCGGGCGTCGGCGAGGAATACGTTCTTCACCTCGGCACCATCGATGAGTCCGAAGAGAGCCGCGTATCTTTTCTCGGTTTCACTGCCGCTCTGGTAGATGCGGATACCGCTGATGGTGTGGCCCTGGCCGTCGAAGTGGCCTTTGAAGTATCTGAAATCGTTGAAGTAGCCGCCGATGGGCGTGAAGTTGTTCTCGGTGCTGCTGGCGTCGTTCCAGTCGGTTTCGTGGCTGTAAGTGAGGTCGGTGGTCAGCACGAAGTAATCGCCCTCGTGCTCCGTGCCGCTGTTGACGTCGGTGGCCAACTGGTCGAGGTCGGCGGTCGATGTGATTTGGTACGGGCTTTCTGCGGTGCCGCTACCGCTCCAAGCCCACGCCCCCTGCGCGGTGGCGAGGAGTGCGAGGGCAGTGATGAATTTGCTGATGTTTTGTATCATAATAATATAAATGTATAATGTTTATTTGTTGTTGACTATCATTCCTTGTCGCCGCCGTCGGGCTGTGGGTCAAGTGCAGATACGGAATGAATGTTTTGTTATGCATGATTCTTTAGTTTTTGGTTAGAGGTCGGTGCGCGGTGTACCGTCGTACTTGTCGAGGCGGAAGCCGTACTCGTAGATGTTGTAGAAGATGGCGATGAGCACGCCCAGGCCGGCAAGCAGCAGGAGTGTGTAGGGCCAGACGGGTTGGCAGCCCAGGTGCCAGTGGAGCAGGCAGCCCGCACCGAGCAAAGCCAGTGCGAGGGCTATGAGCAGGCGGATGCGGCGGTAGTAGGGGTAGATGCCGTAGTAGCCGAATGACTTCAGGAGCGTCAACGCCATGCCGAGGCAGAAGATGCCGCAGACGAGCTGGGCCGTTTGGTAGAGTTCTTGTTGCATACGATTGAGTGTATTGTTGATTTCGAGTGCAAAAATACTCTTTATGCTTGGAAAAAGGTGTGTCAGAAACGCGAATGGTGTGTCAGAAATGCGAGAAAGGTGTGTCAATTCGTCGAATTTACACACTTTTTTCCGCTTTTTTGCCAGAAAATTTGTAACTTTGCAGGCTGAAAGCCGCCATGTCGGCTATCGAGGATAGAATATGGAATTGATGCAATTTACAGCTATTGTGCTGATGATAGGACTGACGCTGAAGCTCCTGCTGCTGCCCCGGCGGGTGGAGGAGAACAGCGTGACGGGCCGTAGCCGCTGGCTGATGTTCGGCGGCACGGCACTGCTGGGCGTGCAGTTCGTGCTGCAGATGGCGCTGGGTTTGCGCGAGAAGGGCGTGACGCAGGCCGTGATGCTCAACCTGACGGCGTTCACACTCGTGTCGTGGTTGCTGTCGCTCGCCATACTCCGCCTGCTGACGCAGGGACGCCTGAGCCGTGTGGATGCGTGGCTCGGCGGCGGCGTGTGGGCAGCGGAGACCGTGCTGATATCGGCGGCGGCAATGACCGACGGCGAGACGCTGCTGAGCGACACCCACCGCCTGCAGACGGCAGAGACCGTGGGCAGCGTGCTCTACTTCGCCATGCAGTGCTACTATACGGTGCGCGTTGTCACGCTCTTGCGGCGCATGCGCCGCAGTCTGAGCGACTACTACGACTACGACATCAGCCAGCGCATAGAGTGGATGCAGGTGAGCATCTGGGTGCTGTCCTTGCTGTCGCTGTTCGTGCCCGCCGTCATCTTCGCCCCCGGACGATGGCTGATGGGCTTCGCCGTGGTGTTCTTCTATGGCACATGGTATTTCGTGGACAGTTTCTGCGCCTATGTGAAGGGCAGTATGCCGCGCAAGGTGGAAGAAAGTGAAGAATTAAGAATGAAGAGTGAAGAATTTGCTGCCGTCGATAGTGACGGTAATGGTAATGGTGCAGGAACCGGACTGGCCGACGAGCAGCAGGAGCGTGTGGCAGCCGCCGTCGCCCAGTGGACGGCGCAGGGCGGCCACCGGAAGAGCGGCCTGAACAAGTCGATGGTTGCCGGACAGATGGGTGTGTCGGTCAATCTGCTGAGCCAATGGCTGCGGCACCGAAACCAGAATTTCTGGGACTGGCTCTCCGACCTGCGCATCGAAGAGGCGAAGCGCATCATCAGCGAGCATCCCGACTGGACCAACGAGGCCATCGCCGATGCCTGCGGCTTCAACGACCGCAGCGCATTCCAGAAGAAGTTCAAGCAAAAGACAGGCCTGACCCCGGCAGAGTGGGCGGAGCAGGGGGAGTGAGAATCACACCCTAAATCAATGATAGCGGGCGAAAATGTATATAAAAAATAGCGGGAACTCCATGGTGGAGCTCCCGCTGTTGTTTTTTACGGTTTGATAACGAGCTCAAAAAGCGCTTCACGGAAGCCTTGGGGGAAGATGGTGGGCTCGTTGGGGAAGGTTTCTTGGAAGTCGTGCTCCAGACTGTCGAGGGCCTCGGCTATCAGTTGCCATTTTTGATAGGTACTGAGTTCGGGGTTCAGCAGGAGGTAACGAACCATTACGTAGCCCTGCCAGAGAGCTATTACTTTGCTTTCACTTTTAAAAAACGGTCCTGTGTCTTGCGACCAACATGGACTTCCTCGAGGTTACGCACAGTGGCCTGCGCGTCGTTGTCAATCATGCCTTTAACCAAGGCACGAAATGACGGTGTTGTCATCATTTTCTTCATTGTTTTTGTTAAATGTAGTTTAATTAGTGTACCCCTAATGGAGCACAAACGGAGCGCAAAGTTACTGCTTTTTTATTATATTTGCGCCATCAGACCATAACGGAGCTGAATTTTTCACATCATTTAAACATTAACTTCTTAACAAATATGCAGAACCTAAAAACTGTGGTGTTTAACCCGGATGCTGCGCACCATATCCGCGGAGAGCTGTGGCTGGCAGGCATTTCTTGTGAGCAGGAACAACGACTGAAACAGCTGGAGCAGCGACGAATTACACCAAGCACAAAGTTACGCCCGATGGAGTTCCTGTTCCGATTGTCGGGTAAGCCCTGCTTTGCTCGTGGCGAACTGACGGGGCTATCAGGTAAGGCCAAGAGTGGTAAAACATTTGTTTCGAGTATTTTGATGGCACTATGCTTTCGCAACCAGTTGCTCTCCGTTGAAAGGATCGAGCCCAAACGGTTGCACGTGTTGTGGTATGATACCGAGCAGAGCGAAGAATCGACGCAAGACATTCTGAAGCATCGTATCATACCACTCACAGGCATAGCCGAGGAACGGTTTCCGATGGAACAGATGGATGTGTTTAATGTGCGTGGCGAGCCCATGATTGAACGCTTAGGGATACTGGAGCTGTTGGTGAGACGCTATCAGCCCGACCTGGTGGTGCTGGATGGTATTCGCGACCTAGTGGCGGATATCAACGACGGTGTGGTGGCGCAGGATACCATTGAGCGCCTAATGCGTCTGGCATCAGACAACCACTGTGCTGTTGTGTGTGTGCTGCACCAGAACAAGAGTCAGGAGGACAAGAACTTGCGTGGTTGGATTGGTACGGAGCTGAAAAACAAGGCATTCGAAGTGTATGAGTGTGCCAAGAACTCGGAGCATATTTTTACGTGGGGACAAACAGACACACGCAAATACACCATTCCGACACCATTGCAGTTTTCGGTGAATGATGATGGATTGCCGTATCAATGCAGTCACGAGCAGCTACTGGAGGCACAATTCCGCAGTCGGCAGAAGATGGCCGACCAGTTGCAAGGCAACAAAAAGCTGCCTGATTTGAACCCGAAGTACGTGCACAAGGAGGGGCGCAAACATGTGTTCGACGTAAAACTGCTGTTTGCCGATATCATGCAGCCTGGACAGGTTTATACCGAGGAGCAATTGAAACCGCAGATTTTCGATTTGACCGGTGCCATCAAACCTAAACTGCACGACGAGATACTGCAAAAAGCGGTAGAAGAGAACGTCATAGTGTGTGTAACAAATCCCTTCGGCCAAAAAGAATATGGCCTACGGTGAAACGCTAACGTGCCCCACATACTACATTCTCTCTCGTAGAGAGAATTACGTATGGGGACTTAGCATTCACCTACGGCGGAAAAAGTGAATAGTTAATAGTGGAAAGTGAATAGTTATGAAATACAATGAATTTGACCTTCAGAAAATCCGCGAGTTGCCCATATTTGAAGTATGCTCGAAGTTAGGCATCACTCTGAAAGGAAAGGGCAAGCTAACCAAACGTACCCTTTGCTGGCACCACAATGATACGCACCCATCAATGCGTGTTAACAAGAATAAGAACCTCTACAAATGCTTTGTGTGTGGCGAGGGCGGCGATGTGATTAAGTTGGTGCAGGAGCACGAGAATTTAGATTTTCTTGAGGCTTGCGACTGGTTGGTAAAGGAGTTTGATGTGATATTGACAAACTCTACTGTGCAAAACCCAGTAAAAAGCAAGCCATCTGTACCTCCACCAGCTGTTATCGTGCCGCTCGACACGGTGTTGGTTTCCAAATCCAAAGGTCTGGGGTCAGAGTTTTGCAAAGCTGTGGTGTCCACCGGTTATCTGAGTGACGGACAGCTACGGAATGCGGCTGAACGCTATCAGTTGGGCTACTCAAAAGAGGGTGGTGTTATCTTCTGGGAGATAGACGAACAACAGCTGGTGCATACTGGCAAGATTATGTATTACCAAACCGACTGTCATCGCGACAAGGGGCATAACCCAACCTGGGTACATGCCCTCCTGAAGCAGCAACTGCCTGCTGACTACGAGTTGCAGCATTGCCTGTTTGGGCAGCACCTGTTAGGTGAACGCACAGAACGCGTGGCGATTGTGGAATCGGAGAAAACGGCGGTGATTATGTCGGAGAAGTTTACAGATTTTGTATGGCTATCGTGTGGCGGCATGCAAATGCTAAAACCTGAGTTGCTTGCGCCATTAGTACAGTATCGCATCATTATCTTTCCTGATGCAGATCCTGAGGGCGAGGCATACAAGCAATGGACTGATATCGTGAACGAGGCGCAACGACTTTACCGATTCCGTTATCCCATTCGCTTGTCGCCATTATTGGAACAGAAAGCTACCAAAGAACAGAAAGAACGCAAAATTGATATTGTAGATTTTTTATTTGAACAAGATGAAAGCCATGTATAAATCAGAACTCGCCAGATTGGCAGGTGTGTCACCACGTACCTTCCGACGTTATCTGGCCACACGTCGTGCAGTGTTAGAAGAGATGGGCGTGAGTTTGATGACCCAAAAACTGCCACCTAGAGCTGTAGAATACATCTGTGACGATTATTGCATAGACATTTGAACTTTTTTTGAGCCATGGCGGCCAAAGGTGGACAATGGATTTTCAAAATGTCGTATCTTTGTAACCGGTAAGCGAGCCAAGTGATTCCGTGTCATCTACGGGTCATCGAGACTATCTTTACGAGTCGTTAAGAACGTCTGAACACCTCATCGAGATAATCCCTTAGGGGGTATAAAGATTATCTGAACGACTCATTAAGACTATCCGGATAGCGCGTTAAGACGGTCTCCTCGCCAGCCAAAAAAAACTTCAATTCTTAAATTTTTCAATTCTTAAATTTTAAATCATTATGAGTCAGAAATTTATCAAGTCACAGAACAAGAACAGTTCGAGTCAGGCTTTCGGCAAATACTTTGCCCAGGCCGTGTACGACAACCACTTCGTTGGTACTGATGAGTTGGCAGAGTTCATTCAGCGTCAGGCCTCAGTGAAGAAGAGCGACATCAAGGCCGTACTCCAGGAACTTGGCGAGGCTCTGAAGCACTTCTTCGAGATGGGCCAGAAGATCAAGCTCAATGGCATTGGCATCTTCAAGGTGGGTTTCTCCAGCATTGGTGTAACAAAACTCGAGGATTGCGGTGCCCAGACCATCACCACCCGTCGTATTCTGTTCCAACCCGAGACCAGTCGTGTGGTGGTGGGTCAGGAAAAGAAGCCCGACGGTAGCGTGAAGCAGAGGTACGTGAACGCCATCTCACTGCTGAAGGATGTAACCTTCGAGGAGACCCACGACAATGCCATGAATACCGAAACAGAATCATCGGGTTCGGGCTCATCTAATTCTGGTAGCGGTGGCGGCACCACCGGCGGTGGCGCTAGCGATCCAGGCGATGGCCCCAACGGCGATTAAGCCCTAAATAGCTGAAGATGGCAGATGTGTCAGGGGCAAAGCGATGCCATCCCGGTGAGAACACTGACATGCTCAATTCTCAAATATCAATCTATAATATGGTATGTACGCAGCCTGCGCATCTGCATCTTCCTTTTTTAATAACCTCATCCATAAACCTTAACCCTTTTTAAAAAACGTATTAGATATGAAAATCAAGTGGACTACAATCAAGCAGATTCTCAAGATTCTGGCAACCATCATCACTACCTTGGCCGGCACTTATGCCGTTCAGAGCTGCGCTCCCCATTGGTTTTGATTAAATACCCGAGAGTTATGACGAAGGAATTGAAACCCCTAAAGAAAGTATCACTGCTTGTGGTACATTGCACAGCCACCAAGTGTAACCGTCCTTTCAGTGTTGAGAACCTGATAGCCTGTGGCGAGGCCAAATTTGGTCAGTGCTCTTATCATTATTATGTGCGCCGTGATGGTGAGATTATCCCATTACTATCCGAAATGGTACAAGGTGTGCATGCCCGGCATTACAACCACTGTTCGCTCGGCATCGTGTACGAGGGTGGACTGAACGAGAAAGGAAAAGCTATCGACACCCGCACCGAAGCCCAGAAGCATGCCCTTTATGAGCTGCTGAAGGATCTGACGGAAGAGTATCCCAGCGCCCGCATCGTAGGTCACTGCGAGTTGCCCCACGTAGCCAAGGCTTGCCCCTGCTATCTGCCCAGCCGCGAATACGCCGCCTTACAGCCTAAGTGATAAGACTTAATAGGTTTAACGACAGCCCCTGCAAATTCTTTTAGGAAAATGCAGGGGCTGTTTCTATGAATATGATAAAAAACACGTTATAATATTTGTTTAATTGAAAATTTAGTGTTACCTTTGCGGCGGTTATTAGCAGGAAAGTGTACTAAATGATATATTACTCAATCATTATACCGCTGTTGTTGGCAACCTCTTTGGCGCTTTTTATTATTCCACGAATCATCATGGTGAGTGTGAAAAAGGAGTTGATGGATGAGGATGCTATCGAACGCGACGGAAAAATCAGACGAAAGGTCCCCAGATTTGGGGGCGTTTCACTTTTCCCTATACTTGTTATCAGCGTGGGCTTGCCTTTGGCATGTACCTTCTTTCTGAACGACCAGTTCTCGACAAATGCCGAGGATAGTACCTATTTTGTTCAGTTTATGATGATGATGACAGGCATGACGGCGATGTATCTTGTTGGAGTCATGGACGATCTGGTGGGTGTCTCGCTCAAGTCGAAGTTGACGATTGAGTTCCTGGCAGCATTGCTCATTCCTCTGTCGGGCCTGCGTATCAATCATCTGGATGGATTGTTAGGCTTGTACGAATTGTCGCCTTGGCTAAGCATTCCGCTAACGGTGGCTGGTGTACTGTATGTGTCGAATACCATATCGATGCTGGATGATATTGATGGTCTGGCTTCGGGGATGGCTATTATCGCTTTCGCGGTGATGGCTGTGTTATGTGGTGTGGCCAGTCAGTATCTGCTGTTGATGGTTTGTGTGGCTATGGTGGGCTTGCTGGCACCATTCCTGTTCCGCAATGTGTTGGGATGGCGAGTGGGGTGGCGCAAGCTGTTCTTCGGTGATACGGGGGGCTTGACCATCGGCTATCTGCTGGCTTTCGTAGCGATTTCGGTGAGTCAGATGGGGGGACGCGAATTGCCTTATGGTATTGGCATGGCTTGCTTTGGAACGCTGCTGGTACCGATGTTTGATGTGCTGCGAGTGGGCATCACCCGACTGGTGAACGGTCGTAATGTGTTTAGAGGTGGCGACCGCAACCACATTCATCACCGTCTGATGCGCGCCGGATTGGAACCACGTCAGGTTTTATTGGTGGTTCTGCTGATTATCACAGAGTTTATTGGCTTGAATCTGTGGGGTGTCCTGGAGGGATGGGATTTGTCGCTGCTATTGGTGATTGATGTCTCGGCCTGGGGCCTGATACAGGTAGTGATTATGTACTTTAAGAAGCGAAAGGAGTTAGAATTTTGAATTATATTTTCGACATATTGATTAAGGCTGGGGCTGATGTTGATGCTCTGAAACTGGCGTATGCTACGGCTATGCCTTTCATGCTGTCGGCTTTGCTGGGCTGGTTGTTTGTGCCCAGAGTATTGCTGATTAGCAGAAAGAAGAAGCTGTATGATATTCCTGATGCCCGAAAGGTGCATAAACAGCCTATCCCCCGCTTGGGTGGCATTACCTTCTTCCCGGTGCTGCTGATGAGCTTCTGCTTGTCGATCGGTATCTGGATGCTGATGCATCTGTATGGCGGCTTTACACAAGTACATATCCTGATAGCACGCTTTATCCTGTTGGCTGTGGGTATGATGATACTTTATCTGACGGGAGTGGCTGACGACTTGATTGGTGTTTCGTACAAGGCCAAGTTTGTGGTACAGATTTTATGCGCTTTGCTTTTCCCGCTGTCGGGATTGTGGATTCACGATCTGTCGGGGTTGTTCTGGTTGCACGAGATTCCGGCTTGGATAGGCATTCCGCTCACCGTATTCTTAGTGGTTTACATCACTAATGCCATTAACCTGATTGACGGTGTGGATGGATTGGCTGCAGGTCTCTGCTCTATTTCGCTCTTTACACTTGGCATGGCTGCTGCTATTAAGGCGCAGTACCTGTTCTGCATGATTTCGTTTAGTATGGTGGGCGTCTTGCTGCCATTCTGGTTCTACAATGTGTTTGGTAATGCCGAAAAGGGTAGGAAGATTTTTATGGGTGATACTGGCAGTTTGTCGTTGGGCTATCTGCTGAGTTTCCTGTTGGTATATATGGCCAGTTTGGACAAGATGGGGTTCCCCAGAGGTATGCTGCTGATGGGCTTTTCGACTATGATTATCCCCCTGATGGATATCCCCCGTGTGATGATGGCACGCATACGTGAGGGCAGAAATCCTTTTACACCGGATAAGAATCATATCCACCACAAGTTGATGCGTGCGGGACTGAAACCTATCTGGACCATGGCTATTTTGTTGGCAGTATCAGCATTTCTGATTGGTTTTACAGTGCTGAGTGTGATGCTGGATTTGAATAAGACACTCATTCTGCTGATTGATATCTTCTTAGGTGTTGTGCTTCACCTTATTATTGATTATTTTATTAAGAAAAAAGAAACTGAAAAATAAAATATCCCAGCCACATCACAAAGTGGCTGGGATTTTATGTTAGTTCTCATAATCTATTTCGTGGTCGAGCTTGGAGAGAAAATCTTCGTAAACTTCTTGCTCGACATCGCCCATCTGGAATTCTTTTTCGGCATCCTTGCGGATTTCGGCAATCCAGGCGCGGCGGGCTCTGACGTAGTCCTCTCGGATGCGCTCACAGGCAGCCTCGTCGAGTTTCTCCAATTGGTAGTAGTCCAGAATCATCTGGTAGCTCCATGCCCAGCGGTAGTCGGTATAGTTATTATGGATCTCGACAAAGCGGTCCAGCACTTGCTGGATATTGTCGATAGCACCACACTTGATGTCATCCACCAGGCGCTGCTCCTCGCTCTCGGGCAGCAACAGACCGCTCATGTCTATCCAGCGGCCCTGACCAACCCTGGAGGAAGGAGGAAGGAGTATAGAGGAAGGAGATATCTTTTGCTGACGTTTGAGTACGGCTCCCATATAGATGCGCAGGGCGATATCATAGTACTTCAGTCCCTTGCGCAATGAACTGGCATTGATGACATACTCGTGGAAGTTATAGGTGGTGACATTATCGCCCGAGGCATGGCGCAGGTCCTTCAGAATCTGGATGCCCTGCATAATCTCGCCAACAGTGAATGGCGAGAGCCAGTCGAAGTTGATGATACTCTTGCGCGACTGTTTCGAACGCTTGTCGCGCTTGGGCCATTTCTTGATATCACGATACAAGCCCACAGTGGTGATGTTGCGGCCTGGCACCAGATAACAATCATCGCCGTAGGCCAACAGATAGCTGAATGGCAGGTTGCGGGTGTCGGGGTGGTGCATCAGCTTACCAAAACATACCGAGAAGGCACCGATGGTGGCAGGCATCAGTACGTAAGCACCCGAGGCGGTCTTGGTGCCGCGCTCCAGTGTACCGTAGTGCATGGGGCCCATCTTATATGCGTGGTTGGAAAAGTTGGTGTTTGAGCCTGCGTTATAGAACGAGAACTCTCCACCAATCAGTAGCGAACTCTTATGGTGTGAGGCTGAGAACGGGCCGCAGAAAGCTGCACAAGCCTCGCCATTGGCCATGAACGAGTTGGCAAAGAACAGCGATGCTTCGGCGGTGAATCCATTGGTAATCTGACAGGCCTCGCCCACAAAGCAATCCTGCATCTTCACCGAGTTGTTGATCGAACAGCCATCGCAGATAATCGAATTCTCGCAGATAACGCCTGTTCCGATAAACACTGGGGCATCCATCGAACTCATCACCGTACACTCGCTGAGGCGTGCTGCACCACTAATCTCGCAGTCGCCTTTGATAATGGTGTTGGTGATATCCTTGGCATTGACGATCTTGACATTGTTGCCGATATAACCGCGGTCGGGGCGCGATACGCGCAACTCGTCCTCAATCATCTGCTGCAGTGTTTGCTTCAGGTTCTTGTCGTTATTATGTTTCACCATGAACGATGCCAACTGTGAGTTCAACTCGCGGAAGATGGTGACATTACCATCACCCATCTCGTTGAGTACCGAGATGACTGAGCCCTCACCATAAGTGGCATCATCGGTGGTTTCGAGCGTACATATATTAGATATGTAACAGTCGTTGCCGATGGTGTAGTTATTGATATAGTTGCCAATCTTCTCAATCAGGCAGTCGTTGCCTACTGTAACATTGCGCAGGGTGGCATCGTTAATGCCTGAATGCTTGGTAAAGCCCTTGCTTACTTCGACCATCTTCTCGAATGAGCCTAAGCGAATGTCGCCATAGAACATCACACGATGGAAGTTGTACGGTTTAAAGTCCTCGTCGACTAAAACACGTTGCCAGTTCTCTGCCCAGCAAACGTTGTTCTCCAAAACGTCGATTTCGTTCTGGGTTAGTTGTCTGTAATTACTCATAATCTTGATATAAAAAGTCGTTATAGGGATATTTCTGTACGTGCAGCTCGCGCACTCGTTTATACAGAATGTCGCGCAGAGCATCAATATTGTCCTTTTGCTTGGCCGAGATGAACAGGCACTCTAAGTAGTGCTGGTTCTCGCCTGTGCGAGCCATCCAGGTCTTTTCCAGATCTTCGAGTGAGATATTCTCCTTGGTGGGCGCGGTCAGGTCGTCCTCGTCCTGTGGTGTCCAGGTGTAGGCATCAATCTTGTTGAATACCAGCATGGCGGGTTTGTCGGCACAGCCTAACTCCTTGAGTGTCTCCTCTACCACGCGGATCTGATCCTCGAAGTCGGGGTGGGAGATATCCACCACGTGTACCAACAGGTCGGCCTCGCGCACCTCGTCGAGGGTGCTCTTGAACGATTCTACCAGGTCGCTGGGCAACTTACGGATGAATCCGACGGTATCGGCCAACAGGAAGGGCAGGTTGTCGATGGTCATCTTGCGCACGGTGGTGTCCAGGGTGGCAAAGAGCTTGTTCTCGGCAAACACCTCGCTCTTGGCCAGCAGGTTCATCATGGTGCTCTTACCCACGTTGGTATAACCTACCAGGGCTACACGAATCAAGCGGCCACGGTTCTTGCGCTGGGTGGTCTTCTGTTTGTCGATCTCGGCCAAACGCTGTTTCAATAGGGTGATGCGCTGCAGAATGATACGACGGTCCATCTCCAACTGGGTTTCACCAGGTCCGCGCAATCCTACCGAACCTTTTCCGCCGCCCGAACCCGAGCCACCGCCCTGGCGCTCCAAGTGGGTCCAGAGTCGCTGCAATCGAGGCAGCATATAGCGATGCTGTGCCAGTTCAACCTGAGCCTTAGCCTCGGCTGTCTGGGCACGCATGGCAAAGATGTCGAGAATGAGTGAGGTGCGATCCAGAATCTTAACCTGCAGCTCTTTTTCGATATTACGTATCTGCTTGGCGCTCAGCTCATCATCGAAGATGACCATACCTACAGGCTGTGGGGCGTTTGATTCATCGAGAAGGCCCTCGGCAAACAGCGAGGCATCCTGCTCATTAAGCCATTCGTCATAGGCATCCTGGCATTGCTTGATATATTCTTTGATTTCCAGCAGTTTACCGCTACCCACATAGGTGGTCTGACTGGGTCCACCCACTTTCTGGGTGAAACGCTTCACGGTTACTGCCCCGGCTGTATCTGCCAGGAACTCGAGTTCGTCGAGATATTCCTTGGTCTTAGCCTCGTTCTGATCCTTGGTAATGAGTCCTACCAGCACGGCAGTCTCTGCTTTTGCTTCTGATATTACAAATTCTTTCATATTTGGGCACAAAATTATAGAAAAAACTCCGCCATAGAAAAAAAAACGTGTTAATCCGTGTTAATTTATGCCTAAAAAGAATATTTCGTTGTATTTTTGCACGGAAATAGAAATTAACTTAAAAACAAATAGAGTATGAGAGTTATTATTCAGAGTGACTATCAGAAAATGTCACAGTGGGCTGCAAACCACGTTATCAAGCGTATCAACGAGTTTAATCCAACCCCCGATCACAAGTTCGTGCTGGGTTTGCCAACCGGTTCATCGCCAGTAGGTATGTATAATGCTCTGGTTGAGGCTAACCGTGCCGGTAAGGTGTCGTTTAAGAATGTGATTACCTTTAACATGGACGAGTATGTGGGGCTGCCCGAGGCTCATCCTGAGAGTTATCATGCCTTTATGGCCCGCAATCTGTTCGACCATATCGACTGTCCCAAGGAGAATATCCACATTCTGAATGGTAACGCTGAGGATTTGATTGCTGAGTGCAAGCATTACGAGGAGATGATTAAGCAGGCTGGTGGTATCGACCTGTTTATCGGTGGTATCGGTCCTGATGGTCATATTGCCTTTAACGAGCCTGGTTCATCACTGCGCAGCAGAACCCGTATGAAGACCTTGACAACCGACACACGTATTGCCAACAGTCGTTTCTTTGGTGGTAAGCCCGAGAATGTGCCAGCCCATGCACTCACCGTAGGTGTAGGCACCGTGATGGATGCCCGCGAGGTGATGATTCTGGTAAATGGTCATGGCAAGGCTCGCGCCATGCAGGCTGCTATCGAGGGGGCTGTGAACCATATGTGGACTATCTCTGCTTTGCAGATGCATGAGCACGGTATCATCGTGAGTGATGAGGAGGCTGCTGATGAGCTGAAGGTGAGCACCTATAAGTACTTTAAGGATATCGAAAGCGACCAATTGTTGTAATATAAACTAAACACAGAGATACAGAGGTACAGAGCTTTTGGTTATAAAAGAAACTGAAAATAGAACTCTGTATCTCTGTATCTTTGTGTTGAAAATAATATGAAAGTGAAGCAATTTTTATTGATGTTATTTCTTGCGTCATCGGCTTCTTTATGGGCTGATGACGTTCGCGTTTCATCACCTAACGAGAGTTTGGTGGTGACAGTGAGTGATGCTGGCGGACGCCTGAGTTATACGGCAAGTCTGGATGGTAAGCAGATGCTGGCCCCATCGGCCTTAGGTTTGAAAACCAGTCTGGGCGACCTGACTAAAGAATTGACAATTATCAATTCTCAATTGTCAATTGTCAATTCTAACTATCAGATGCGTGGCACCAAGGCTTCTACCGCTAAGTATGAGGCAAATGCACTGAATATCGATGTAAAGAACAAGGATGGTGTGAAATTCAGCATCGTGTTCCAGGTTTCGGACCATGACATCGCTTTCCGTTATCAGATGCCACGACAGACCATCAAACGTCGTGAATACAAGCGCGTGCGCATTCTCTCGGAGTTGACAGGTTTTAACTTCCCTGAGGGTACCACCACCTTTATCTCGCCGCAGATAGGACCTGAAACCGGTTGGGAACAGACCAAACCTTCGTATGAGGAGGGTTATTCTAACGACGCTCCCATGGATAAGGCCTCGCAGTATGGTCATGGCTATATCTTCCCAGCGCTGTTCCATCTGCCTACTGGTTGGGCACTGGTGAGCGAGACGGGGGTGACTGGTGGCTACTGCGGTAGTCATCTGAGCGACTATCAGACGGGGAGCGGCTACACTGTGGCTTATCCCGATCAGGGCGAGAACAACGGCTTTGGCAATGATTTTGCCGCTATCCCCCTGCCAGGCGAAACACCTTGGCGCACCATCACCCTAGGTGACAATCTGAAACCCATCCTCGAGACTACCATCAGCTATGATGTAGTAGAGCCCCGCTATCAGGCTTCGACTGATTATAAGCCTGGGCGCTACACCTGGAGCTGGTTGATTGGGCAGGACAACTCGATCAACTACGATGATCAGGTGCGCTTTATCGACTTGGCTTCGGCCATGGGCTTTGAGTACTGCCTGGTGGATAACTGGTGGGACCAGAATATCGGTCGTGAGCGTATCGCCGAGCTTTCGAAATATGCTCAGAGCAAGGGGGTGCATCTGCTGATGTGGTACAACAGTAATGGTTTCTGGAACGATGCCCCTCAAACTCCACGTAACTGTATGAACACCGCCATTGCCCGCGAAAAGGAGATGAGCTGGTTGGAGAGCATTGGTGTGAAGGGAATCAAGGTTGACTTCTTCGGTGGCGACAAGCAGCAGACCATGCAGCTCTATGAGGATATCCTGAGCGATGCCAACCGTCATGGTTTGCAGGTGGTGTTCCATGGTTGCACCGTGCCTCGTGGCTGGGAGAAAATGTATCCTAACTTTGTGGCCTCGGAGGCTGTGCTGGCGTCGGAAAACCTCTTCTTCGGCGAGGGCGCTACCATCAGCGAAGGTTTCGATCTGACCTTGCATCCCTTCTGTCGTAATGCCACTGCCTCGATGGACTGGGGTGGTGTTATTATGAACAAGTGGATGGCCCCCGATAATAAGAGTCGTCATACACGAAAAACTACCGATATCTTCGAGTTGGCTTCGGGTGTCACCATGCAAACTTCGGTGCAGTGTGTGGCCATGCAACCCAACAACCTGCAGGAACTGCCACAGTTTGAGATGGATTTCTTGCGCCAACTGCCCACCACATGGGATGAAACACGCTTTATCGACGGCTATCCCGGAAAGTATGTGGTGATGGCGCGTAAGGCCACCAACGGCCGATGGTATATCGCAGGCTTGAATGCCCAGAAAGAACCACTGGCGCTGACACTAGATCTGAAGGCGTTCGGCAGTCTGACAAAAATGCTGATTGACGACAAGAAGATGCAGCCGATACAGACAGTCGTGAAGACCGATAAGAAAGGAAAAGTGAAAGTGGTGATACAACCCAATGGAGGACTAGTGATATTTTAGGAAACATTCCCCGCGCCAACGGGGAATGTTTTTTGTTTTTTTTCTTGCAAGTTTAAAAAAAAGTAACTATCTTTGCGGCTGAAATTATTATTATCAATTTTTGTTATTAATGAAAACTAAATTTTTACTGACTGTCGTAGCCATGGCACTTGGAATGAGTGCTCAGGCTAAGGATTTTCGTTACGTCACCGTTCCTGGCGACAAAATGCAAACCCGTGTGTACACATTGGATAACGGACTGAAGGTGTTTTTGAGTGTGAACACCGAGAAACCACGTGTTCAAACTTACATCGCTGTACGTACTGGATCGAAGAACGACCCTGCAGAAACAACAGGACTGGCTCACTACTTGGAGCACCTGATGTTTAAGGGCACCAAGCAGTTTGGTACCAATAACCCTCAGGCTGAGGCTCCTCTGCTGGATGAGATTGAGCAGCGCTACGAGGCTTATCGCAAGCTCACCGACCCCGCTGCCCGCAAGAAGGCTTATCATGAGATCGACTCAGTGAGCCAGGTGGCTGCCAAGTATTTCATCCCCAATGAGTACGACAAGCTGATGGCTGCCATCGGTGCTGAGGGAACTAACGCCTACACCTCGAATGATGTGACTTGCTACACCGAGGATATCCCTGCTAACGAGATAGACAACTGGGCAAAGATTCAAGCCGACCGTTTCCAGAATATGGTGATTCGCGGTTTCCATACCGAGCTGGAGGCTGTGTATGAGGAGTACAACATCGGACTGACATCCGACAGTCGTAAACTCTTTGCCACCATCTCAAAGATGCTGTGGCCTAACCATCCTTATGGTACACAGACCACTATCGGTACTCAGGAACATCTGAAGAACCCATCAATCACCAATATCAAGAACTACTTTAATAAGTGGTATCGCCCCAACAACGTGGCTATCTGTATGGCTGGTGATTTCGATCCTGATAAAACCATTGCCATTATCGATAAGTATTTTAGCAGTTGGAAACCAGGTGCAGATGTGAAGCAGCCTACTTTCGCTGCACTGCCAGCACTCATACAGCCACAGGATTCTACCATCGTAGGGCCAGAGGCAGAGAGCGTATGGATGGGATGGCGCGCCAAACAGGCCAACTCGCTGCAGGCAGACACACTGAACCTGCTGGGCGAGGTACTGAACAATGGTCGTGCCGGACTCTTCGACCTCGACCTGAACCAGACCATGAAGGTGCAGCGCGCCAGTGGCGGTTCTGAACTGTTGCGCGATCATGGTGCATTCTTCCTGATGGGTACACCAAAGCAAGGACAGAGCCTGGAGGAGGTGCGCTGCCTGATGCTGGCCGAGATTGATAAGCTGAAGAAGGGCGAATTCCCCGAGAACCTGTTGCCAAGTATCATCAATAACTTCAAGCGTAGCCAATACCAGTTGATGGAGAGCAACCAAGGTCGTGCCGACATGTTTGTGAATGCATTTATCAACGAGGTGGACTGGAAACAGGAGGTAGAGAGCATCGACCGTATCTCAAAGATCACCAAGCAGGAACTGGTGGCTTTTGCCAACAAGTTCTTTACCGATGGTTATGTGACCGTATTCAAGAAGCAGGGTGTTGACAGTCTGCAGAAGAAGATTGACAAGCCTGCCATCACCCCAATCCCTGCCAACCGTGATATGGTGAGCCAGTTTGTGAAGGATATCCAGAACACTCAGGTGGAGCCCATTCAGCCACGATTTGTTGACTTCAAGAAGGATCTGACCTTCGCAAAGACCAAGACCAAGTTGCCACTGCTCTATGTGAAGAACAATGAGAATGGCCTGTTCCAGTTGAACTATCGTTTCGACTTTGGTCGTAAGGGCGACAATCGTTATAGCGTTGCTACCGACTATCTCGACTACCTGGGAACCGACAAGTACTCTGCAGCCGAAATTAGTCAGAAGTTCTATGAGCTGGGTTGCGACTTCTATGTAGGTGAGGGTAGTGATGAAATCAATATCCGTCTGAGAGGTCTCAGCGAGAACATGTCTAAGGCCCTTGCATTGGTAGAAGAGGTGATGCAGAACCTGAAGGTTGATAAGGAGGCTTATGATAAGTTGGTATCACAGTTGTTGAAGCGTCGTAATGACGTGAAAAAGAATCAGCGTTATTATTTCAACGAACTGTACCAGTATGGTGTGTTTGGAAGTCGTCACTTTGCCAGTGATGTACCAAGCGAGAAGCAGCTGAAGGAGACCGATCCTCAGGTGTTTGTTGACTTGCTGAAGAATCTCACAAGTCTCGAGCACATCGTGGAGTACTACGGACCTATGAGTCTTAAGGAGGTTTCTGATATCGTTTCGAAGATCCATAAGTTGCCTAAGAAGTTGCTGCCTGTTCCTCAGAACAAGGACTATAAGCGCCAGCTGACACCAGAAAACGAGGTGTGGATTGCTCCATTCGATGCCAAGAATATCTATATGCGTATGATTCATGATGAGCATCGCAACTGGAACATCGATGAGGCTGCTGTACAGTCTGTATTCAATGAGTACTTCGGTGGTGGTATGAACGGTATCGTGTTCCAGGAGATGCGCGAGGCTCGTGGCCTGGCTTATAACGCTTCGGCTTACTATACCCGTCCTGGCAAGAAAGGCGACTATGAGAGCTATTTCACTCACATCATTACTCAGAACGACAAGATGATGGACTGCATCAACCAGTTCCACAGCATTCTGAATGAGTTGCCTGCCAGCGAGAATGCCTTTAAGATTGCTAAGGAAGGACTCACTAAGCAGTTGGCCTCACTTCGTGTCACTAAGATGGGCGTTATCGATCGTTGGCATGCTATGCAGAGACTGGGACTCGACTTCGACCTGAATGAGAAAATCTACAACGACCTGAAGAAAGTGACCCTGCAGGATATCGTGAACTTTGAGAAGGCCAACATGGCCAACAAGCAGTATCGCTACGTGATCCTGGGCGATGAGAAGCAACTCGACATGAAAGCACTTGAGAAGATCGGTCCTGTGAAGCGACTGACTACCGAAGAAGTTTTTGGATATTAAACATTAAACATTGATTAAACAAATACGTTTATGGCTAAGACAGTTGAATTTAAGTATGCCCCCATGTTTCAGGTGGGCGAGGACAAGACGGAGTACCGCTTGTTGACAAAAGAGGGCGTAAGCACCGCCGAGTTTGAAGGTAAGACCATCGTAAAGGTTACCAAGGAAGCACTCACACTGTTGGCCCAGCAGGCCTTCCATGATGTAGAGTTCATGCTGCGTCGCGAACATAACGAACAGGTGGCTAAGATCCTGACCGATCCTGAGGCCAGTGAGAATGATAAGTATGTAGCCCTGCAGTTCCTGCGCAATGCCGAGGTGGCTTGCAAGGGTATCCTGCCTTTCTGTCAGGACACTGGTACGGCTATCATCCATGGTGAGAAGGGACAGCAGATATGGACTGGTTTCGAGGATGAAGAGGCTCTGAGCCGTGGTGTGTTCAATACCTTCACTCAGGACAACCTGCGCTACTCGCAGAATGCTCCTCTGAACATGTACGACGAGGTGAACACCCGTTGCAACCTGCCTGCACAGATTGATATCGAGGCAACAGAGGGTGCTGAGTATAAGTTTGTGATGGTGGCTAAGGGTGGTGGCTCGGCCAACAAAACCTACTTCTATCCCATGACCAAGGCTACCATCCAGAACGAGGGTACACTTATCCCATTCCTGGTAGAGAAGATGAAGAGTCTGGGTACTGCAGCTTGTCCTCCATACCACATTGCATTCGTGATTGGTGGTACATCAGCCGAGAAGAACCTGCTCACTGTGAAGCTGGCTTCGATCAAATACTACGACGGTCTGCCCACAACCGGTGATGAGACTGGTCGTGCTTTCCGTGATGTTGACCTGGAGCAGAAGCTCATCAAGGAGGCTCAGAAGATTGGTCTGGGTGCACAGTTCGGTGGTAAGTATCTGGCTCACGATATCCGTGTGATCCGTCTGCCTCGTCATGGTGCCAGCTGTCCTATCGGTATGGGTGTGTCTTGCTCGGCCGACCGCAATATCAAGGCCAAGATCAATGCCGACGGTATCTGGTTGGAGAAGATGGATGCCAACCCAACAGAGCTGATTCCTGAGGAGCTGCGCAAGCCAGGTGAGGGTGGCAAGGGTATCGAGATCGACCTGAACGAGGGTATCGATGCCGTACGCAAGGAGCTTTCTAAGTATCCTGTTTCTACCCGTGTGAACCTGAAGGGTACCATCATTGTGGCTCGTGATATCGCTCACGCTAAGCTCAAGGCTCGTCTGGATGCCGGTGAGGGTATGCCCGACTACTTCAAGAAGTATCCTGTGCTGTATGCCGGACCTGCTAAGACTCCAGAAGGCTATCCTTGTGGTTCGATGGGCCCAACAACTGCTAACCGTATGGACCCATACGTTGATGAGTTCCAGGCTAACGGTGCATCACTCGTGATGATTGCCAAGGGTAACCGCTCAGATGTTGTTACCGAGGCTTGTAAGAAGCATGGTGGTTTCTACCTCGGTACTATCGGTGGTGTGGCTGCTGTTCTCTCTAAGAGCTCTATCAAGAGCATTGAGTGCGTAGAATATCCTGAGTTGGGTATGGAGGCTGTATGGAAGATTGAGGTAGAAGACTTCCCCGCATTCATCCTTGTGGATGACAAGGGTAACGACTTCTTCAAGACCTTGAAGCCATGGACACCCTGCACTAAGTAAGCAGGACTGAGGTGATATAACAATAGCGTTGCTGTGATGCAGGTGGAAATGACCACCAGCGCACAGCAACGCTTTTTTATTTGTACTTCTGTTTTTTGAGCAGTACTTAGTTCCTGAATATCAACCCTTCGCCAAACTCATCGATGATGATCGGCTTCTGGCGATCTACCTCATCGGCCAGGATCTTCTTCGACAGGTCGTTGAGTACATACTGTTGGATGGCGCGTTTCACAGGACGTGCACCAAACTCTGGGTCATAGCCCTGTTCGGCCAGATAGTTGATGGCCTGGGGTGTGCACTCTAAGGTGATGCCCTGAGGTGCCAGCATGTCGGTTACCTTCTTCATCTGCAGACGAACCACATCGGCTATCTGCTCCTTGGTGAGAGGCGTAAAGGTGATAATCTCGTCGATACGGTTCAAGAACTCTGGGCGCATGGTGGCTCTGAGCTGCTCTCGGGTGGCATTCGAAGTCATGATGATGATCGTGTTCTTGAAATTGGCTGTACGGCCCTTGTTATCCGTCAGTCGTCCGTCATCGAGCACCTGCAACAGGATGTTGAACACATCCGGATGCGCTTTCTCAATCTCGTCGAACAGTACTACCGAGTAAGGCTTGCGGCGCACGGCCTCAGTGAGCTGACCACCTTCGTCGTAGCCTACGTATCCTGGAGGCGCACCAATGAGTCGGCTCACGCTATATTTCTCCTGATACTCACTCATATCGATACGTGTCATCATCGTCTCGTCGTTAAACAGATAGTCGGCCAGCGTCTTGGCCAGTTCGGTCTTACCTACACCCGTGGTGCCTAAGAAGATAAACGAGGCTATCGGGCGCTTAGGATCCTGCAGACCAGCTCTACTGCGGCGTACGGCATCAGATACAGCCACGATGGCTTCGTCTTGTCCAATCACGCGCTTGTGCAACTCATCCTCCAGATGCAACAGCTTTTCGCGTTCGCTCTGCATCATCTTGGTAACGGGGATGCCTGTCCAACGAGATACTACCTCGGCGATATCATCGGCTGTGACCTCCTCGCGAACGAGGCGATTACTGTCACTATTCACTTTTAACTTTTCACTATTCACTTCTATGTCATCTTCGAGAGCCTTCAGTTTTGAGTAGCGGATTTCGGCCACCTTGCCATAGTCGCCCTCGCGCTCGGCACGCTCGGCTTCGAGCTTCAGGTTTTCTATCTCCTGTTTGTCTTGCTGAATCTTGTTGATGAGTTGGCGTTCGCCCTCCCACTTGGCGCGGAACTGGGTTTCCTGTTCCTTCAGTTCGGCGATGTCCTTATCCAACTGTGCTATCTTCTGGGTGTCGCCCTCTCTTTTGATAGCCTCGCGCTCGATTTCGAGCTGAGCCAGTCGGCGGGTAATCTCATCCAACTCCTCAGGTACCGAGTCGCGTTCCATGCGCAGTTTGGCGGCTGCCTCGTCCATCAGGTCGATGGCTTTATCAGGCAGGAATCGCTCGCTGATATAGCGCTCTGAGAGTTGTACAGCGGCGATACAGGCATCGTCCTGGATACGTACCTTGTGGTGGTTCTCGTAACGCTCCTTCAAGCCTCGCAGGATTGAAATGGCCGAGAGCTCATCGGGTTCATCTACCATCACTGTCTGGAATCGGCGCTCCAAGGCTTTATCTTTCTCAAAGTATTTCTGATACTCGTTTAGGGTAGTGGCACCTATAGCACGCAGTTCGCCACGGGCCAGAGCAGGTTTCAGAATGTTGGCTGCATCCATGGCCCCCTCGCCACCACCGGCACCAACCAGGGTGTGGATCTCGTCGATAAACAGGATGATGCGGCCATCAGCTTTTGTCACCTCGTTGATCACACTCTTCAGGCGCTCCTCAAATTCTCCTTTGTATTTGGCACCTGCCACTAGCGCACCCATGTCCAGTGAGTAGAGCTGCTTGTCCTTCAGGTTCTCGGGCACATCGCCGCGTACGATACGACCAGCCAGTCCCTCCACGATGGCCGTCTTACCCGTACCAGGTTCACCTATTAAGATAGGGTTGTTCTTGGTGCGGCGACTCAGAATCTGCAGCACACGACGGATCTCGTCATCACGACCAATCACAGGGTCGAGCTTGCCTTGGCGGGCCATATCCACCAGGTTCTTAGCATATTTCTCCAAGCTCTGATAGTTGTCATCGGCACTCTGCGACTGTACCTTCTGTCCCTGGCGCAGTTCCTGAATAGCTGTCTGCATCTCCTTTTCGGTGCAACCAGCATCCTTCATGATGCGCGAGGCGGTAGAGTTAACCTTTAGCAGGGCGAGTAGGATGGGCTCAACCGATACAAACTCGTCGCCACCTTTCTGGGCCACCTCTTGCGCGCGCACGAGTACATTATTACTATCACTGGAAAGATAAGGCTGACCAGCCCCCTGCACTTTGGGCAGATGTTGTATTTCCTGATCTACCAGTAACTCTATCTGCTGGGCGTTCACACCCAACTTCTGGAAGATGAAGTTCGTAACGTCCTTCGCCTTCTCTATCACACCTTTCAGCAGGTGCACAGGTTCGATAACCTGCTGACCGTTCAGCTGGGCTGTATTCACTGCCTGCTGGATGGCCTCTTGTGCTTTAATTGTAAACTTGTCGAATGTCATAATATGCTCCTTTCTATTTTTGTTCCTATGTTCTTATTATCTAAAAGCATGCCGAGCAAATAAATGCTGACAAAATGGCATTGATGTGTGTCTGTTTGTCGTAGTGTTTCTGAAAATCCATATAAATGTGGATTGCGTATGTTGCAAAAATTGCGTACCTTTGCAGCGCATTTTAGGAAATGCACTTCTCTTGCATGTTGAGAACATAAGTTGTAAAATTGATGAATAAGAAGATTGTTTTCGTGCTTTTGGCACTTGGTGGTCAGCTTTCGGTAATGGCCACTCCTCTTAGAAACTTGGATACTGAGGAGCTGAGCGATTCAAGTAAGGTTATCGACCTTGATGAGGTTGTGGTGGTATCGCAACCCAAGGAGCAGGTGCGCCTGCGCCTTCAGCCAGTTAGTAGTAATGTGTTTGGTAGTGAGCAGTTGCAGCAGTTGCATGTTCACGATTTGAGTCAGTTGTCGCAGTATGTACCATCGTTTGTGATGCCATCGTATGGTTCGCGCCTCACCTCGTCGATGTATGTGCGTGGTATTGGTTCGCGTATCAACAACCCTGCAGTGGGTGTGTATTACGATAACATCCCCCTGATGTCGAAGTCGGCTTTCAACAACCATTTCTATATGTTGGATCGTGTAGATGTGCTGCGTGGTCCTCAGGGTTCGCTCTATGGTCAGAATACCGAGGGCGGACTGGTACGTATCTATTCTAAGAACCCTATGAACTATCAGGGTACTGATATCCGTTTGGGTATCGGCACTGGCTTATATAGTCATGTAGAGGTGGCACACCACCATCGTCCCAGCGACAAGCTCGCCTTCACGGTGGCTGGTTTCTATAGCGGGTTGAAGGGCTTTATCAACAACCAGAATTTCGACCAGAAGAACGACCTGACCAACGAGGCTGGTGGTAAGCTGCGCCTGATTTGGCAGCCTAACAAGCAACTGAAGTTCGACTGGACTGCTGATTACCAGTATGTAAACCAGAATGGTTTTGGTTATGGCGAGTTCCATCCGTTCGCTTATCTGCCAACACTATATAGCTCAACATTTATGCCTGCAGATGAAACAGTTCAGGATCCTGCCACCACCATCATGAATGGTTACAAGCGTAACATGTTTACCACAGGTTTGAACATTGGTTACGAGACAGATGCCTTGCTCTTTACCTCAACCACCAGCTATCAGTACCTGAACGACCTGATGCTGATGGACCAGGATTATATGACAGGCGATTATCTGCAGCTGAATCAGGCTCAGAAGATGAATGCCATCACTCAGGAGTTTGTGCTGCGTAGCAACAACAAGGGGCTGATTCGTCAGATATTCCCAAGTCGTTGGCAGCATGCTACTGGTTTGTTTGCTTCATACCAGTGGCTTAACACCAATGCGCCTGTACTCTTTGGTGATGGCATCACTGGTCCTATCGGCAATGCGATTGCCAATGCCATGAAGAACTCGATGCTTCAGGCTATGATTGGTCGCTTTATGGGGCAGGGAATGAGTGCTGAGGCTGCTAGGACTGCTGCTCAGGCTGCAGTAGATAAGATGGGTGTAACCATGACTGCCGAGATGGCTGTGCCTGGTGAGTACAAAACTCCAACTTGGAACTTTGCTGCTTTCCACGAGAGTAACATCCTGTTGGGCGACAACTGGAAGCTTACCCTTGGTTTGCGCTTTAATATAGATAAGGTGAAGATTGAGTACGATGCGCTGGCCTATATGAACATGACTGGTGGTACTGCTAATGCCACAGCTACCTATCACCTCACATCGCATGTACAGGACAGTCGCTCTAAGAGCTACACCCAGCTGTTGCCAAAGATTGGTCTTACCTATACCTTCGACGATCCAATTGGCAATATCTACGCATTGGTATCAAAGGGCTATCGCGCTGGTGGCTACAACTTCCAGATGTTTAGCGATGTGCTGCAGACCGAGTTGAATGCGCATCAGCAGGATGCTATGCGTGGCGACTATGATGTAGAGCACACCACTGCAGATTACGATGCTATCGATGAGGCTATCGCCTACAAGCCCGAGGAGAGTTGGAACTATGAGATTGGTACCCACCTGAATCTGTTTGGTGGTAGCACCCACTTCGACTTGGCTCTGTACTACATGCAGATTCGCAATCAGCAGTTGTCGATCATGGAGCCAAACAGCAACTATGGTCGTATCATGGTTAACGCTGGTAAAAGTCACTCATGCGGACTTGAGGCTACATTGCGCGGTCGCGCTTTCGACAATCGTCTTGATTGGGGAATGACCTACGGCTTCACCAACGCGAAGTTCGATGAGTATAATGACACGGAGGAACTGAAGGGAGGAATTGAGAGAATGCCTTTGAAATATGACTACTCGAAAAACTATGTGCCCTTCGTACCTCAGCATACGCTGAGCGCTATGGTTGATTGGCACATCGGTAAGTTTACCATTGGTGCCAATATGAATGGTCAGGGAAAGATCTGGTGGGACGAGGCTAACACCTACGCACAGAAGTTCTATGCTGTGGCTGGTGCTCATGCCGATTACGACTTTGGTCCAGTGCTGGTATCGCTCTGGGGACGTAATCTCACCAACACGCACTACAATACGTTTGCTGTAGCATCGAGTGCTGTAGGTGGAACTCACTACTTTGCTCAGCGAGCAACACCTATCCAGGTTGGATTAGACGTAAACATTCACTTCTAAGCATAAAAAAACCTCGCCGATTGGCGAGGCTTTTTTTGCTATATAAACCTTATACTTTATTAGCCTTGACCTACGGTCGAGCCTGCTTGCGTTCGGTAATCGATGCAAACATCATTACGCTCACTGTTTCGCAGCCTTTTTACGCTGGTCGTGATCCAGAATCGTTTTGCGCATACGCATCGACTTTGGTGTTACCTCTACCAGCTCATCGCTCTTGATGTACTCCAGGCACTCCTCCAGACTCATGACGGTCTTGGGGATGATACGCGCCTTGTCGTCAGTACCCGATGCACGCACGTTGGTGAGCTGCTTGGCCTTACATACGTTGACCACCAGATCGTTGTCGTGCACATGCTCGCCCACTACCTGACCCATGTAAACATCCTCACCTGGATCGATGAAGAACTTACCACGGTCCTGCAGCTTGTCGATAGCATAAGCAAAGGCGTTACCAGTATCCATCGAGATCATCGAACCATTCACGCGGCGCTCAATCTCGCCCTTATAAGGCTGATACTCCTTGAAGCGGTGGGCCATGATAGCCTCGCCCTGACTGGCTGTGAGCACATTGGTACGTAGTCCGATGATACCACGTGATGGGATATCAAACTCAATGTTGACACGCTCGCCCTGACTCTCCATCGATGTCATCTCACCCTTACGACGGGTTACCATATCAATCATCTTCGAAGCGAACTCCTCGGGCACGTTGATGGTGAGCTCTTCTACAGGCTCGTGCTTCACACCATCGATCTCCTTGTAGATGACCTGAGGCTGACCAACTTGCAGCTCGTAACCCTCACGGCGCATGGTCTCAACCAGCACAGAGAGGTGCAGCACACCACGGCCAGATACAATCCACTTATCGGTGCTGTCCTCGAATGGACGCACGCGCAGGGCCAGATTCTTCTCAAGCTCCTTCTCCAAACGGTCGTTGATGTGGCGTGATGTCACAAACTTACCCTCCTTACCAAAGAAAGGTGAGTCGTTGATCATAAAGAGCATCGACATGGTTGGCTCATCAATAGCGATAGGTGGCAGGGGCTCTGGGTTCTCAAGGTCGCAGATGGTATCGCCAATCTCAAACTTCTCCAGTCCGATCACAGCGCAGATGTCGCCACACTCCACTTGTTCGGTATGTACGTGTCCCATACCTTCAAAGGTGTGCAGCTCCTTAATCTTGGTCTTCTCCATGGTGCCATCGCGGTGTGCAATGGTTACCTGCATACCATCCTTCAGGGTGCCACGGTGCACACGTCCTACGGCGATACGTCCCTGATAGCTCGAATAGTCGAGCGATGTGATGAGCATCTGAGGTGTTCCCTCTTCCTTCTTTGGGGCGGGAATCACCTCTACGATTTTATCAAGCAGATAAGTGATATTGTCGGTAGGCTTCTGCCAATCCTCGCTCATCCAGCCGTTCTTGGCCGAACCATAAACCACGGGGAAATCCAACTGCTCCTCGGTGGCATTGAGCGAGAACATCAGGTCGAACACCATTTCGTAAACCTCCTCAGGGCGGCAGTTGGGCTTATCAACCTTGTTAACTACAACG
Source organism: Xylanibacter ruminicola (assembly GCA_015060625.1). Lineage (GTDB taxonomy): Bacteria > Bacteroidota > Bacteroidia > Bacteroidales > Bacteroidaceae > Prevotella > Prevotella ruminicola_D. Next base: position 146,129 of record SUYC01000008.1, read on the forward strand.
ATGGGCTTCAGACCGATTTCGAGTGCCTTCTGCAGCACGAATCGTGTCTGAGGCATAGGACCTTCGAAAGCATCAACCAACAGCAGACAGCCATCGGCCATGTTGAGCACGCGCTCTACCTCGCCACCGAAATCCGAGTGTCCTGGAGTGTCGATGATATTGATTTTAACGCCTTTCCAATTGATACTGACGTTTTTCGAAAGAATAGTGATACCACGCTCGCGCTCCAAGTCGTTGGCATCAAGTACTTGATTGCTGAGATTCTGTCCGTCACGGAACAGGTGTCCAGCCAGCATCATCTTGTCCACGAGTGTTGTTTTTCCGTGGTCAACATGAGCGATAATTGCAATGTTTCTGATATCCTGCATACTAATTAAATTGTTTTGCGGGTGCAAAGTTACAAAAAAATAGGCACGGATTACACGGATTACGCGGATTTTTTAATAAATATCACAAAAAAATATCAAAAATCAGTGCTAATCCGTGAAATCCGTGCCAAAAAATTTGGAGGAATGGATAAATTGTTGTAATTTTGCAGCCGCATTTCGGAAAATCCGATGCATCTGACGACGTAAACTCGTCTGTGATTAGGCAAGAATCGCGTCTGAAAGATGTTTATGCAAACAATTTTTAATCACATTCAAAATTATGTATTTAGACAAGGCAAAGAAGGAGGAGATCTTCGGTCAGTATGGTAAGAGCACCACAGATACTGGTTCAGCAGAGGCACAGATTGCACTCTTCAGCTATCGTATCTCTCACCTGACAGAGCACCTGAAGAAGAATCACAAGGATCACAACACTGCACGTTCACTCACCATGATGGTAGGTAAGCGTCGTAAGCTCCTGAAGTATCTGTACAATACCGATATCAATCGCTATCGTGCAATCATCAAGGCTCTGGGTCTCCGTAAGTAATACGTTGCTTACAACCAAGAAAAGAATAATCTCCATCTCAATCGAGGTGGAGATTACTTTTTTATGTCGCTAACGGATGTTGCCAATCAGGCATCGGCAAACACCTTTCCGTCGTCGAGTGTAATCTGCAGTTTGGTGTACTCAGAGTGGAAATCGTTTTTCAGGCGATCCAAATAGCGGGCGCACTCCCATTTGCACATGGGCAGGTCGTGCAACAGATAGTTGCCGCAGGCTTCAGGGCGTGTGGCAGGCACTTCGTCTTGTGTCAGAATCCACTCCAGGCACTCGATTGTGAGCTGGCGCATGTCCTCAACGGTGTAGTTGCCCAGCATGATGATGTACATACCTGTGAGGCAGCCCATCGGACCAACATACACCACATCCTCCTTGGCACGCGAGTTACGGAACCAGGTGGCCATCAGGTGCTCGATGCTATGGATGGCTGCTGGGGCAACAGCGGGTTCTTTATTAGGTTCGGTAATGCGCAAATCAAAGGTCGTAAAACCTTTATCCACACGCGATACGTAAATACCTGGCTTCAGGTGCGTGTGGTCGATCGTAAAACTCTGTATAACTTCCATTTTTTACTTTTTTACCTTTTTACTTTTTTACCTTTACAGGCTCTCGATAAATGTCTTGGTGGTTTGGAATGACTTTTCGGCTACGGTATCCCAGAAATTGTGGTACTGCGAGGCATCGGTGTCGCGCAGGGGGATATCGCTAATCAGTCGGAACGAGATGAAGGGCACCTTATAGATATGGCACACCTGTGCGATGGCACAACTCTCCATATCTACGGCCTTGGCCTCGGGGAAGTGACCTACTATCTCGCGCATTTTTTCTTTCGTATCCACAAACCAGTCGCCAGTCACAATCAGTCCGGGCTTGGCACCTGTCAGCTTGGCTTTCTCCAGCAAGTATGGGTCGGCCTGATAGCGGGCAGGCAAACCCTGCACCTGACCATAAATGGTGTTCTCGTCGATGGCCTTGCCACAGTAAACATCATGATAGGTGAGTTCTTTACTTACCACCACATCCTGCAGGTTGATGTCATCACCATTACCACCAGCACATCCACTCGAGATAATGCAGTCGGGCTTGTACTGGCGAATCATCTCTACTGCCTGGATAGCAGCATTTACAGTGGCAATACCACTCTTCTGAAGAATCACTTTATCTTCGGGAAATAATGGACGAAGCTGCTTCAACTCCTTGTCCATCGCTACAATCATTCCTATTTTCATACTCTTAACTCTAAACTCTAAACTCTTAACTCTTAACTCTTCTCTGCCGTACGGCCTCGTACATCAGGATAGCTGCCGACACACTGACGTTCAGCGAATCGAGTCGACCCAGCATCGGGATGCGGATGTGTGCATCGGCAGCCTCGCGCCACTGGTTGGTAAGTCCTGTACTCTCGGTACCCATCACGATGGCTGTGCCTTGGGTCATATCATAATCGTAGTATTCGTAAGAATCCTGCAACTGGGCGGTGAGGATTTTGATGCCGCGCTCCTTGAGGAAGGCGATACACTCTTGCGATGTGCAAACGGCTGTAGGCACGCAGAATACACCACCAATGCTGGCACGAATTACGTTGGGGTTGTACATGTCGGTGAGTGGGTCGCACACAATCAGGGCATCGATACCCGCTGCCTCGGCACTGCGCAGAATGGCGCCTAAGTTACCGGGTTTCTCCACACTCTCGAGAACAACCACAAGTGGAGCTTGTTTTTGGAGGAAGGAGGAGGGAGGAAGGAGTAAGGAGGATAAACTGTGCTCCTTGCACTTTACTACAGCTATAACCCCTTCGGTACTACCTCTGTAAGCCATCTTCTCATATACTTGTGATGTTACGAGAATATCAGAAGATGATATATTCTTCCTCCTTTCTCCTTCGTCCTTCCTCCAAAACGTTTCCACCACCTCATAGCCGCAGGCTTTGCAGTGCTCTATCTCGCGCTGGCCTTCAACCACAAAAAGTCCCTCCTCACGACGGAGCGACGACTTCTGCTGCAGGGCTACTACGTGCTTAATCTTGGCGTTTTGTACGCTTGTAATGATTGTTTCTTCCATAATTTGCTGCAAAATTATAAAAAATCCGTGAAATCCGTGTAATCCGTGCCAAAAATTTAATACCTTTGCAGGCAAATTAAATAATTTGCAAGTTATGACATTACTGAAAAAATGGCTGCCAGATATGTTGGCAGTGTTGTTATTTGCCATTTTGGCCTTTGCTTATTTCTTCCCTGCTGATATCGAGGGGCGTATTCTGTATCGTCACGATGCTTCGGCTGGTCGTGGAGCCGGTCAGGAGGGTATCGAGTATATGCAGAAGACTGGTGAGCGTAGTCGTTGGACCAACGCCCTGTTTGGTGGTATGCCTACCTATCAGATGGCACCTTCGTATCATTCTACAGATAAACTCAGTACACTGACCAAAATCTATCACCTGTTCTTGCCCGAGAATGTGTGGTATGTATTTGCTTATCTGTTGGGATTCTATATCTTGCTGCGTGCGTTCGACTTCCGTCAGCACCTGGCAGCCTTAGGCTCTATCGTATGGGCCTTCAGCACCTATTTCCTGATTATTATTGCAGCTGGTCACATCTGGAAGGTGTGGGCGTTGGCCTATCTGCCACCACTGATAGCCGGACTGGTGCTGGCCTATCGTGGCAAATACCTGTGGGGATTTGTGCTCACAGCTGTTTTCACCGCATTCGAAATCAATGCCAACCACGTGCAGATGACTTATTACTATCTGTTTATCATCTTGGCGATGGTGATAGCTTGGCTGGTAGATGCCATCCGCCACAAGGAGTTGGCTAAGTTTGGTAAGGCCACAGCTGTGTGCATCGCTGGTGCTGCCATCGGTGTGTGCATCAACCTGTCGAACCTCTACCACACCTGGCAGTATGGTCAGGAGTCGATGCGTGGAAAGAGCGAACTGGTGAAGAAAAATTCGGCCAACCAAACCAACAGTGGTTTGGAGCGCGACTATATCACACAGTGGAGTTATGGTATCGGCGAAACCTGGACACTGCTGATTCCTAACACGAAGGGTGGTGCCTCGGTGCCCATGAGCGAGAGTAAGATTGCTATGGAGAAAGCCGATCCTACTTACGAGAGCATCTATCAGCAGATAGGTCAGTACTGGGGCGAACAGCCTGGCACCAGCGGACCAGTATATGTGGGTGCTTTTGTGATGTTCTTGTTTGTGTTGGGGCTGTTTATTGTTAAAGGTCCTATGAAGTGGGCGCTGCTGGCTGTTACCATCCTGTCGATACTCTTGTCGTGGGGTCGTAACTTCATGCCGTTTACCGATTTCTTCCTCGACTATGTGCCCATGTACGCCAAGTTCCGTACCGTGGCCTCGATATTGGTCATCGCCGAGTTCACCATCCCCTTGCTGGCCATGATGGCATTGAAGGAGGTGATGGGTGATGGGTGTTCGGTGTTGGCTGATACCAAGCAATCCACCACCACCCAACACCTATCACCTATCACCAAATACGCATGTATTTCGTTCGCCATCACTGCAGGCTTCTGCCTGTTGTTTGCAGTGGCGCCCACCATGTTCTTCGATAGTTTTATCTCATCGAACGAGATGCACGCCCTGAGCACATTGCCACAGGAACATATCCAACCCATTATCAGTAACCTGGTTGATATGCGTACGGCTGTGTTTACTGCCGATTGCTGGCGTTCGTTCTGGATTATTGTTATTGGCATGGTGCTGCTGATGGCCTATAGGTATCGCAAGCTCAAGGCTGAATATACCATTGGCGCTATTCTGGTGCTCTGCCTCATCGACCTGTGGCAGGTGAACAAGCGCTATCTGAATGATGAGATGTTCGTGCCCCAGAGTGAGCGCGAGGCTCCCCAGCAGATGTCGCAGACCGACGAGTTGATTCTGCGTGATAAAACTCTGGACTACCGTGTGCTGAACCTCGCATCAAACACCTTTAACGAGAACGAGACTTCTTATTACCATAAGAGTATTGGTGGCTATCATGCTGCCAAGCTGCGTCGCTATCAGGAGATGATAGAGCAGTATATCTCGCCCGAGATGCAGCGCCTGATGAATGCTGTGGCCGAGGCTGGCGGCGATATGACCCAGGTGAATGGTGACAGCATCTGTCCTGTTATCAATATGCTCAACACCCGCTACCTGATATTCCCCCTGCAAGGCGGACAAACCGTGCCCATCCAGAATCCTTATGCTTTGGGTAATGCCTGGTTTGTGGATAAGTTGACCTATGCCAAGAATGCCAACGAAGAGATTATGAAGGTGGGACAGATCGACCTGCGTCACGAGGCTGTGGCTGATGAGAAGTTCCAAGCCCAGCTGGGCGAGGCAGTCGTTCAGGATACCACCAGCATGGTGACCCTTAGGAGCTACGAGCCCAACCAGCTCACCTACGAGGTCAACTCGGGTAAGGGTGGCGTGCTGGTATTCTCTGAGATTTATTACCCAGGTTGGACAGCTACTATCGATGGCGAACCAGCCGAGTTGGGTAGAGTGGATTACATTCTGCGTGCGCTCCAGGTAAAGCCGGGCAAACACGAGGTGGTGCTCAGCTTCTTCCCCAAGTCGGTTGATATTACAGAGACGATTGCTTATACAGCCTATGCCATCTTGTTGCTGGTGCTCATTGGCACAGCCGTGATGTATTGGCGCAAAAAGAAAGCCTAAAGTATTAAGTTCAAATGAAAAAACTACTATCGTTGCCACCAAACCTGGTGGATAGCTTTCACGATGTTACAGGACTGAGTCGTGAGGAGTATTTCTGTACCAACGACCCTGTTGGTCATAAGTTAGGTAGTGGTGGCGGAACCACCTGGTTGTTACAGGCCTGTATGACTACCGAGGATGGCACCTCGCTTGCCGAGTGGCTGCCCCGCGAAAAACGCATTCTGTTGCATGCCGGTGGTCAGAGTCGGCGCTTGCCCTCGTATGCACCGTCAGGTAAGATTTTAACCCCCGTGCCCGTGTTCCGTTGGGAGCGTGGTCAGAAGCTATCGCAGGATTTGCTCAGTCTGCAGCTGCCCCTTTACGAGCAGATGATGCAGATGGCACCCGACAGCATTCATACCATGGTGGTGAGTGGCGATGTGTTGGTGCGCACTTCGCAGCCCCTGCAGCCCATCCCCGAAGCCGATGTGGTGTGCTATGGCTTGTGGCTCGATGCCTCGGTGGCTAAGAACCACGGAGTGTTCGTTAGCTCGCGCAAGTCGCCTCAGGTACTGAAGCAGATGCTGCAGAAACCCAGCATCGAAAGCCTGAATGAGCTACAGAAAGATCATTATTACCTTACAGATATCGGTATTTGGCTATTGAGCGACAAAGCCGTTCGACTTCTTTGCAAGAAGTCTTCAGTGGATAGTGGACAGTTTACAGTGGAAAGTGGACAGTGCAAACTGAAAGAATACGATCTTTACTCCGAGTTCGGCTGCGCCTTGGGCACTGATCCCTCGATGCCCGATGATGATCTGAAGGATTTGAAGGTGGCCATCGTGCCCTTGCAGGGGGGCGAGTTCTACCATTTCGGTACTTCGCGCGAGATGATTTCTTCAACCCTCCGCATTCAGAACCTGGTAAATGATCAGCGCGAGATTATGCACCACGACCGCAAACCCCATCCAAGCATCTTTGTGCAGAATGCCGTTTGCAAATATAAATTTACCGAGGACAATACCAATATCTGGATAGAGAATAGTTATGTGGGTGAGGGATGGACCCTGACACACGACAATATTATAACAGGTGTGCCCCAGAACCACTGGAAGGTAAACCTGGCCCCAGGCGAGTGTATCGATGTAGTGCCCATTGGCGATACCGAATACGCTGTGCGCCTGTACCATATCGACGATAAGTTTGCTGGTGCCGAACAGCAGAAACAGCAGTTCCCTGTAGTGGCCGACCTTGAGGCCCTGAGCATGCTGCAAACACTGGATGGCCTGGCACTCGTTACCAGTCGTATGATTTCGGCCGAGGAGATTAGCACTGAGGCCAATCTGCATCGCCTGTTCGCCCAGCGCAAGGCTTTCCGCAAGCTTAACTGGAGTGCGCTGGCCGAAAACTGGAATCATAGTGTGTTCTACCAGTTGGATTTGGCTGATGCCAAGCACGAGTTCGAGGAGCAGGGCATTGCCATGCCTCCTGTTCTTGATGCCGATGCACCCCTGATGACACGTATCCATGATGCCATGTTCCGTGGCGAGAGCGAAAAGGCCTTTGCGCTTTTACGTGAGGGCTTACTCGATACCAACGATTATCAGCAGATACCCCAGCTCAGCGTGGCCGACGACCAGATTGTCTGGGGCCGTTCGCCTGTGCGTATCGATATTGCAGGTGGTTGGACTGATACCCCTCCTTACTGTCTGATGGAGGGTGGAAACGTGATCAACCTGGCCATCGAGCTCAATGGTCAGCCCCCATTGCAAACCTATGTGCGCCCCTGCCAGGAGCCCCGTATTGTGCTGCGTAGTATCGACCTGGGTGCTATGGAGGTGGTAGAAACCAGCGAGCAGTTGCGTGATTTTATGCACGTAGGCTCGCCCTTCTCAATTCCCAAGGCCGCCTTGGTATTGGCTGGCTTTGGTCAGCGTTCGCTCAAGGATGAGTTAGCTGCCTTTGGTTCAGGTATCGAACTCACCCTGCTGAGTGCCATTCCTGCTGGTAGCGGACTGGGCACCAGTAGCATTCTGGCTGCCACGGTGCTTGGGGCACTCAACGATTTCTGCGGACTGGGGTGGGATAAGAACGAGATAGGTCATCGCACGCTCATGCTCGAACAAATGCTCACCACAGGAGGTGGTTGGCAGGATCAGTTTGGTGGCGTGCTGGGTGGTGTGAAACTATTGCAGACGGGTAGGGGATTTGCTCAGAATCCACAGGTGCGCTGGTTGCCCACCGACTTGTGGACGCAACCCGAATATCGTCCGTGTCACCTATTATATTATACAGGCATCACGCGCACGGCTAAGAGTATCCTGGCCGAGATTGTGCGTGGCATGTTCCTGAATCGTGGCGACGAGCTTCGCCTGTTGCGCCAGATGAAACAGCACACCCTCGACATGTACGAGGCTATCCAGCAGAACGATTTCCAGCGTATGGGACAACTGGTGCGTAAAACCTGGACGCAGAATCAGCTTCTGGATGCAGGTACCAATCCAGCCGATGTGGCTAAACTCACCAGTCTGATTGATGATCTCTGCTTGGGCTACAAGTTGCCTGGTGCAGGTGGTGGTGGCTATCTGTATATGATAGCCAAGGACCCTGAGGCCGCGGCACGCATCAAGCAGATATTGGCCGAGAACCGTCTGCGCAAGAATGCCCGATTTGTTGAGATGAGTCTCTCTACGAGCGGTTTGCAAATCAGTAGAAGTTAGGTGATAGGTGATGGGTGATAGATGATAGAGATGGAGTTTAGGACTATTGTAGATATTGAAGACCCTGGGTTTAGGATTGGGGCTTGCGAGGAGATGCTCTTCGTGGGATCGTGTTTTGCCGATAAGATAGGTGCGCGATTCACCGAAGAGAAGTTTCGCACCATCGTTAATCCCTTTGGCGTGATGTATAATCCCGCCTCCATCCTCCATACCATTCAGAAGTTGTCAGTTTACAGTGAACAGTGTCCACTTGCTAAGGTTAAAACGGCGTTTATCACTCTCGGCACCAACCACGTTTATATTCTCAAGGAGACAGGCGAGATTGTGGATAACTGTCAGAAACGCCCTCAGTCGCTGTTCACCGAAAAGGAACTTACCGTTGATGAGTGTGCCGATTACCTGCAGCAGGCCATCCATCTGTTGCATGCAGCCAATCCCGATATGCGCATCGTGCTCACCGTCAGTCCCATTCGCTATCGCAAATACGGCTATCACGGCTCCCAACTCTCCAAAGCCACCCTTCTCCTCGCCGTGGATAAAGTTCAAAGTTCCGCTCCAGCTCCGCTGGCTTGCAAGGCAAGAATGTTTCGCTCGGCTTTGCCGCTTGGCTCGTCCAAGAATGTGAATTACTTTCCCGCCTATGAGATTGTGAATGACGAGCTGCGCGATTATCGCTTTTATGCTGAGGATATGTTGCACCCTTCTGGCCAAGCCGTGGAGTATATCTGGCAGCGCTTCTCAGAGGTGTATCTGAGCGATGAGGCCAAGGCGTTCATCAAGGAGTGGCAGCCCCTGAAGGCAGCCCTCCATCACAAGCCTTTTAATCCCGATTCGGAAGAATATCGCCTATTTATGGATAAAACAATGTTAAAAATAGCCGAGTTGCAAAAAAAATATCCTAACTTTGCAGTATGAAATACAGTATAGAAAAAGTAACCACGCTCATAGGAGCGCGACGATATGGAAACACTGAGGCTCAGGTAAGTTGGTTGCTTACCGACAGCCGTAGCCTCTGTTTTCCAGAAGAGACCTTGTTTTTTGCTTTGAAGACAGCCCGTAACGATGGTCATCGTTACATCCAGGACTTGTATAACCGTGGTGTGCGCCAGTTTGTGGTAGAACAGGTGCCCGAGGCTTACGAAACCCTTTATCCGCAGGCCAACTTTTTGCGCGTTCCGCACACTTTGGCAGCCCTGCAGCGCCTGGCCGAGCGTCATCGCGATGAGTTTGACTTGCCTATTGTGGGCATCACTGGCTCTAACGGTAAGACGATGGTCAAGGAGTGGCTTTATCAGTTGCTGTTGCCCTCGCAGCGTATTGTACGTTCGCCTCGCAGCTACAACTCACAGATAGGTGTGCCCCTCTCGGTATGGTTGCTCAACGAGCAGACCGAGGTTGGTATCTTCGAGGCTGGTATCTCGCAGCCTGGCGAGATGATGGCCCTGCGCGACATCATCCAGCCCACCATCGGTGTGCTCACCTCGTTGGGTGCTGCCCATCAGGAAAACTTCCGTTCGATGGAAGAGAAGTGTATGGAGAAACTGGAACTGATGCACGATACCGAAGCCATGGTATATTGCTCGGATAATGATATCGTGAGCCGTTGTATCCGTCGCATGAACTATAAAGGAGAGAAAATCTCGTGGAGCACCTGCGACGAGCAGGCCTCACTCTTCGTCAAAGAAATCAAACCTCTCACCTCTCAGTCATCAGTTTTCTCCACTCAAGTCACTTATATCTATAAGGACGAGGAGAATTGTTTCGTTATCCCATTTATCGATCAGGCTTCTATCGAGGATTGCATCACCTGTGCAGCCGTAGCGTTGCATCTGGGGCTTACTCCTGCCGATCTGGCCGACCGCATGCCTAAGCTCGAGCCTGTGGCCATGCGCCTTGAGGTGAAAGAAGGCCAGCGTGGCTGCATCCTCATCAACGACTCCTACAACTCGGATATCAACTCGCTCGATATTGCCCTCGACTTTATGAATCGTCGCCACTCTCAACTGGCTAAGCATACGCTTATTCTCAGCGATATGTATCAGTCGGGTATGACCCCCGACAAGCTTTACGCCCAGGTGAGCGAGCTGGCTGTAAAGCGTGGCATCAACAAGTTTATTGGTATTGGTGCCGAGCTCACAGCCCAGGCCGATAAAATCCAGATTGCCGACAAGCAGTTCTTTGCTGATGTAAACCATTTCCTGGGCAGCGATGCCTTTAGTGGTTTGCGCAACGAGATGATACTGCTGAAAGGTGCCCGACAGTTTGGTTTCGATCAGATTACCGAGCAGTTAGAGCAGAAGGTGCACGAAACCATCCTCGAGGTGAACCTCAATGCTGTGGTCGAGAATCTCAACTTCTACCGTTCGTTCATGAAGCCCGAAACCAAGATAGTGTGCATGATCAAGGCCGATGCCTATGGTGCAGGTGCTGTAGAGATAGCTAAAACGCTGCAGGAACATCGCGTGGATTACCTGGCTGTGGCTGTGGCCGACGAGGGTGTTACCCTGCGTAAGGCAGGCATCACCGCCAATATCATGATTATGAACCCTGAGATGACCGCCTTCAAGACCATGTTCGATTATGACCTGGAGCCAGAGGTTTACAGCTTCCGCTTGCTCGATGCCCTCATCAAGGCAGCCCGTAAGGAGGGTATCACCGGCTGGCCAGTACATATCAAGCTTGATACAGGTATGCACCGCTTAGGCTTCGATCCCGAGCAGGATATGGATGAGCTTATCGATCGCCTCACCCATCAGCAGGCCGTTATCCCCCGTTCGGTGTTCAGTCATTTCGTTGGTTCCGACAGCGACGATTTCGATAATTTCTCAACCTTGCAGTTCAAGCGTTTCGAGATGGGCAGTCAGAAACTTCAGGCCGCCTTCTCGCACAAGATTCTGCGCCATATCGACAACTCTGCCGGCATCGAGCACTTCCCCGATCGCCAGTTGGATATGTGTCGTTTGGGTCTCGGCCTGTATGGTATCGATTCGCGCGACAACCACATTCTCAATACTGTCAGTACCCTGAAGACCACCATTCTGCAGATGCACCAAGTGCCCAAGAGCGAAACCGTGGGTTACAGTCGCAAGGGCAAGTTGACTCGCGATTCTGTCATCGCTGCCATACCTATTGGCTATGCCGATGGCTTGAACCGTCGTTTGGGCAATCGCCACTGCTACTGTCTGGTCAACGGCCAGAAAGCTGAGTATGTGGGTAATATCTGTATGGATGTGGCCCTGATTGATGTCACCGACATCCCCTGTCAGGAGGGCGATCAGGTAGAGATCTTTGGCGAGCACCTGCCCGTCACCGTCCTCAGCGATGTGCTCGAAACCATCCCCTATGAGGTTCTCACCGGCATCAGCAACCGCGTCAAGCGCGTTTATTTCCAGGATTAAACTTAATCCTATATACAAATACAAGTCAGGGAGTGCAGTTATGTACTCCCTGATTTCATATAAATAAAATCCGCAACTAATAGTGATTCTGACTAATTTTGCAGTTCGCTTCTCCATCAGACGACAGTCTTGTCAGTACAGACGTGATTATGCATGGGTCATGCCCAGTTTCCCCTTACCCCGTCAGGCATTACAGGGGCTTTATGCTGTCGTTAACCTGCGGATTCAGTTTTTCACCCGCCAGTGAGTGCGAAAGGGACTTGATATGATTTTACGGGAAAAAGCTCTCTTACGTGAAATATTCCTCCAAAAGGAGTGACTTTCTCAGATTTTATTTGTACTTTTGCCATGCCATTGATGATTTTGCTTGTCTTGATTTGCAGCACTAAGGTAAGTGAAAAATCTGACATGGCCAAATCCTGAGCCGCTCGGCTCTGCCGCTTGCACCAGCAAGAACCTTTTGTTGCTCAGGTACTTATAAAGAAAGTTAAATTAAAGTGCTGCGGAATTTAGGTGAAACAAATTAAGTGATGGACTACGGACAGATTATAGATAAGGTGTACACAGCCTGCCTGCCCTTCGCCAATGAAGGGAGGCAGGCTGACTATATTCCCGTGCTGGCAGAAGTAGATGCCAATCAGTTTGGCCTGTGCCTGCTGACGCTCGACGGGAATGTCTACGAGCAAGGCAACACGCGCACCCGCTTCTCGCTGCAGAGCATCAGCAAGGTGTTTGCCCTAGCCATGTGCCTCAGCCAGGAGGCTGACCGCCTGTGGCAGCGCATGGGTAAGGAGCCTTCCGGTAATGCGTTCAATTCGCTGGTACAGCTGGAATATGAACACGGCATTCCCCGCAATCCGTTCATCAACGCCGGTGCTATCGTCATGGCCGACGTGCTGCTCTCTACGCTGAGCCGCCCCGAGGAACAGTTTCTGACCTTTGTCAGGAGCCTCAGTGGCAGCAGCACCGTGGGGTTCAACCGCCGTGTGGCACAGAGTGAACAAAGTTGCGGCTACCTGAACGCAGCCATTGCCAACCTGCTGAAATACCACGGCAACATTCGGGGTGACATTACCCGTGTACTAGAATTCTACTTCCTGATGTGCTCCGTAGAGATGTCGTGCCACGAGTTGGCCCACGCCTTCCTGCCCTTTGCCAACCATCGGCAACCATTCAACTATGGCGGCGTGTCGCTCACCTCGTCGCAGGTGAAACGCATAAATGCCATCATGCAGACCTGCGGATTCTATGACGAAGCCGGAGAATTCTCTTATCGCGTAGGCTTGCCGGGCAAGAGCGGCGTGGGAGGCGGCATAGCGGCCATCCATCCGCTGCACTATGCCGTAGCCACCTGGAGCCCCCGGCTTAACATAAAGGGTAACTCCGTCATGGGCATGAAGGCACTGGAACTGCTGACCTCTGAGACCGAAGAGTCTATCTTTTAAGTCAGCCGCCCGCAATCATAAGTAACATCTGCACGAGAATAACTCTGGCGAACATGCCCAAAGGATAGACCGTGGCATAACTGACGGAAGGACTGTCGCCCTCAATGGTGTCGTTGACATATGCCAAAGCCATTGGATTGGCCATACTTCCGCTAAGGATGCCGCAGATGGTGCCGTAGTCGAACTTGTGGCTCCGCAGGGCAGCCATGCCCACCAATAGCACAGGCACAACAGTGAGTGCAAAGCCTATGCAAATCCAGAGGATACCTTCTGGTCTTATGACCGTCTCGAAAAACTGTGCGCCACTATCCAGACCAAGAGAGGCCAGATAGAGCGAGAGCCCCAACTTACGGAGCATCAGCGAGGCACTGCGGGTAGTGTAGGTGATGAGGTGAAACCGCGGCCCAAAAGCTCCCACGATGATACCTACCACGATGGGGCCTCCTGCGATGCCCAGCCTGACCGGAATGCTCATGCCAGGCAACTGGAGCGGGAGACTGCCCAGGGCAAGTCCGAGGATGATGCCAATGAAAATAGCGGCCAGGTTGGGCTCGTTTAGGCTCTGAACGCTGTTGCCGAAGAAAGCCTCAACGGCATCGACGGACTTGGGGTCACCCACGATGTGAAGACGGTCACCATACTGCAACCGCAGGTCTGGCGTGGCCAGCAACTTGATGTCACCACGTGTGATACGGCTAATGTTGACACGGTAAGTGTGGCGTATCTTCAGACTGCCAAGTCGCCTGCCGTTGAGTATCGGTTTGGTGAGCACTACCACGCGGCTCTCCATCTTGTTATCGAGTGCATTCCAGTCCACCTTCTCGCTGTTCCAGTCTTCCGGCTCTTCCACATGCAGGCCTATTAGGATTTCGAGCATTGAGGCATCTTCCTTTTTGGTGACTACCATTAGGCGGTCGTCCAACTGTAGTTGGGTTGTCGACTTGGGCACGATGACTTCGTCACCGCGCCAGATACGCGAGACGATAAACCGCAAGTGAGTCATCGTCGCAATCTCTTCCAGACTCTTGCCAACGATGGCGGGATTAATCACGTTGAACCGGGCAATGTAGGTCTCGTTCTCTTCACTGATACTTCTGGGCATCAGGTCGGCAGGGCGTACGAAAAATTTGCGCATAAACAGGATGGCGAGGATGACACCTACCACACCCAACGGATAGGTGACGGCACAACCGAGGGCCGTCCCACTGTGGGGGATGCCCAGCTGTGACAGTGTCTGCTGGGCAGCACCCAGTGCAGGTGTATTGGTGGTAGCTCCACAGAGCAGTCCCGCCATGTCAGGCATACTGATGCCTGTAAGCGGACAGAGACAGACTGCCATCGCCGTGCCGATGAGAATGACGGCCAGCCCCCACAGGTTGAGTGTAACACCCTCGTGGGCCAGCGAACCGAAGAAACCGGGACCCACGCTCAGGCCGAGACAATAGACAAACAGAATCAAACCGAAACTTTGGGCATAGTCAAGCATCCTGGAATCTACTTCAAAACCGAAATGACCTGCTAGGATACCAACAAAAAATACGAATGCCACGCCAAGGCTTATACCCATGACCCGAATCTTGCCCAAGGCAAGCCCCAAGGCACAAATCAGCGACAGTACCACTACGGTCTGCATAGCCGATGGATTAAAAAGCAGATTGTTTATCCACTCCATGTCTCACACGATTTGGCTACAAAGGTAGTCATTTTATGTCGAATGACCGAGTGCTTTTTGTTTTTTAACCTCCTTTTACATCAGCTTGTGACTCTATAACTATTGACTCTGTAAACGGTAGAAAGACATTTTGCCGAAAAACATTTTGTAATACCTAAAATCCGCAGATAATTTTTCGATTGTCTGATTTAGTCCTTGCTTATGATGATTCTGTCTGACTCTGGGCTTAGAAACGCTTGAGCTTGACTTGTATGCAGACACCTTCCTTGCCAAGTGCTCACCGGGAGTGCAGTTATGTACTCCCTTTATTGTATGTAAGCGTCTATCTGTGCGGCAATGTCGCCAGCCAGTACGGCACCGTAGCCCACACGGAGCTCGATAGTGGGACGAAGCGGGTCGTTGGTACCGATGATCACAGCATACTCGTCTATGGTGTAGGGCGTGGCCATGTTCTTTGACATCACGCACTCCAGACTGCTGAGTTTCAGCTCTTCGCCGGCGATAATCGCAATGTCATGGTTGGGATAGAATAGGATAAGGGCAGGGAGCTCGTTGGCTCGCGAGGCATCCAGCACCACCACGCCGTCGGGTTCTCCGTATCTCTGTTTTGCCTCTTCCACCGTGGCGTAGGTCACCCTTGGAACAGCCGTCCGTTCCTTGCGCTTGATGATGAAGTAAGCGAAGGGGGCGATAACCAGCAGCAACAGTAAGTGCGGTCCAAAGCCAATGGCTAACATAATGCCGGCAACGACGGCAAGAATCGTGTTTCGTTTCATAATTCTCTGATTTGATTATCTAATACTTTTGATTAGAGTTTTGGGATTCATTCGTGTATCCCAGATGTTTACTATATGAACAGTCTCTTCTGTTTCGTCGTAATAATATACGAACTTGAAGCGCTTGTTCATCAGATGGCATCGTCGGTATAGGATGGTTCTGCCTGATAACAGCTCTTCTGGTGGGTAAGATTCTGGAAAGCGCTGTAGGCGCCATTCAATCTCTTTCCTCTCTTTTAACCATCTTTTGGCGGTTGATTCTCCGAATTCTAACTTTGCGTTTCTTAAGTGTGTTCTGAAGGCCTGTTTTGCCTCGTCACTCCATTCTATCTTAACCATGGAAATTCCTCAAAAAGCTGTCTATCAAACTCCTCGGAAGATGTCCAATGTACCTGTCCGTTTCTTAAATTCTCTTCAAACTTATCTATACTTTCAATAGCCTCTTTTTCTGATGAAGGGCCAATGATGGGATACTTTTCCCAGTTCAGATCGTCAATCCAGTCGTGGACGGCAGTAATGCCATCTACCGAGTTCGAAGCAACGCTTGCTGCTGCAGCTGTAGGTTCGCATGCCATGTTGGTATTGCTTTCCTCTTCGATTTGTGGATATCTTTTTTCTTTCATTGCGCTTTGTTTTATGGCGCAAAGATAAAAAGATTATTTGAACTTTGCAAGATTTTTTAGAAAAACTTCTTATTAATAAAATACCCTCAGGCTTCGCTTTGAAACCTGAGGGTGATAGGATAGAGCCTGCTGCAGTATGCGTGGCGGGCCGCGCAAGTGCAGGTCCTTGGCTATCTACATGGCGCCCATGCCGCTCGGCTATGCCGCTTGGCTTGAACCGTCGTTTGGGCAATCGCCACTGCTACTGTCTGGTCAACGGCCAGAAAGCTGAGTATGTGGGTAATATCTGTATGGATGTGGCCCTGATTGATGTCACCGACATCCCCTGTCAGGAGGGCGATCAGGTAGAGATCTTTGGCGAGCACCTGCCCGTCACCGTCCTCAGCGATGTGCTCGAAACCATCCCCTACGAGGTGCTTACCGGCATCAGCAACCGCGTCAAGCGCGTTTATTTCCAGGATTAAGTTTAATTTATAAATACAATAATCCCCGCTCAGTGATGGGCGGGGATTGGTTTGTATAGATGTATGTAATCCTGATTACATCGTAACCTCGACTACGTGCTTACCTGCAGAGTAGGGGATAACGGTTCCATCAACAGGCTGGCCATCGAGGGTGATGGCTTTAACGCCCTTCTGGGCGCCGTTAGGATGGATGGTAATCTCGTACTCGGCATCGCGGAACTTACGCTGTACGGTGTAGTCGGTAGCTGTCTCAGGCAGACAGGGATCGATACGGATACCATCGTAGTCGGGTTTGATACCGAGGATAAACTCTGAGACGGTGTACCACATCCAGGCAGCGGTGCCTGTGAGCCATGAGTTCTTGCCCTCGCCTGGCTTGAAGGCGTCCTTACCGGCTACCATCTGACAGTTGACATAAGGCTCAACCTTGTGCAGTGTCTGGTACTTCTCCTCAACGTATGAGGGCAGAATCTTGGCGTAGTGACTCCAGGCATCATTACCACGGCCAGCGATACACTCGCCGATGATGACCCAAGGATTGTTGTGGCAGAAGATACCAGCATTCTCCTTGTAGCCCTCGGGGTATGATGAGATTTCGCCGTATTCGTAGATATACTTGCTGAAGGCAGGATTATTGAGCACCATACCATGCTCGCACTCCAGGTATTTCTTGCATGAGTCGAGACTCTTGGCCACCATCCCTTCCTCGGCACCTATCTCGGCCATGGTGCACCAGCCCTGGCTCTCGATGAATATCTTACCCTCCTCGCACTCGTGGGAACCAATCTTGCGACCATAGAAATCATAGGCACGCAGATACCACTCACCATCCCAGCCGTGCTTTTTCACAGCCTCGATCATAGCGTCGATCGCCTGCTGCATTCTTTCGGCTTCGGCTTCAAAATCAACACAGAGGCACAGAGATACAGAGTCTTTATTTTTCTGATCTCCATGATTATTGCTCTGTGTCTCTGTATCTCTGTGTTGAGAAATATATTTGCAAAGTGCAACGTAGTCTTTGGCGGTGACTACGAACAGACCGGCAATCATGAGGCTCTCGGCCTTGGTGCCCTCGCTGACGTTCTCGGTGGTTTGGAAACTCTCGTTGGGATCCCATGAGAAACAGTTCAGGTTCAGGCAGTCGTTCCAGTCGGCACGACCGATAAGTGGCAGCATGTGAGGACCGAGGTTGTTGATAACGTGATCCATTGATATCTTGAGGTGCTCGAAGAGGGTTACCTCAGAGCCTGGCTGATTGTCGAAGGGCACCATCTCATCAAGGATAGAGAAGTCGCCAGTCTCCTTGATGTAAGCCACGGTACCGAAGATGAGCCAGCAGGGGTCGTCGTTGAATCCGCCACCGATATCATTGTTGCCGCGCTTGGTGAGGGGCTGGTACTGGTGATAGCAGCCACCGTCGGGGAACTGGGTAGAGGCTATATCGATGATGCGCTGACGGGCGCGTGATGGAATCTGGTGTACAAAGCCCACGAGGTCCTGATTCGAATCGCGGAAGCCCATGCCACGGCCGATACCACTCTCGAAGAACGAAGCCGAACGCGAGAAGTTGAAGGTGACCATGCACTGGTACTGGTTCCAGATGTTAACCATGCGGTCGAGCTTATCGTTGCCCGTACGTACATTATATATATTAAGGAGGGCATCCCAGTACTGACAGAGCTCGGCAAAGGCCTGATCCACCTTCTCGGTGGTGTCGAGCTCGGCAATGAGCGCATGTGCCTTTTCCTTGTTGATAACTTGAGGGGCCTCAAACTTCTTGTCTTGTTCGTTCTCGATGTAACCCAGCAGGAACACAAAATCCTTGCTTTCGCCTGGCTGAAGGGTTACCTCGATATAGTGCGAAGCAATGGGGCTCCAACCATGGGCGTGACTGTTGCGAGGCTTACCCTCCATTACAACCTGTGGGTCGGCAAACTCGTTATAGAGACCTACAAAGGTTTCGCGATCGGTATCAAAGCCCTGAATAGGGGTGTTAACATGGTAGAATGCATAATGGTTGCGGCGCTCGCGATACTCGGTCTTGTGATAGATGGTGCTACCCTCGATCTTCGAACTATTGTTCGAAATTGAGATGCCGAGATTCGGCACCTCGACTTCCACCTCACCGGTAGAGAAGTTACGCTGGAAGTTCTCCATATCGGTAGCGGCATTCCACAGGCACCACTCCTCAAATGAGAAGAGCTTCAGCTGCTTCACCTCAGAAGACTCGTTCTTCAGTGTCAGCTTCTGCACCTCGGCCCACTTCTTCAGTGGTACAAAGAACAGCACGCT
This sequence comes from Xylanibacter ruminicola, assembly GCA_015060625.1. Lineage (GTDB taxonomy): Bacteria > Bacteroidota > Bacteroidia > Bacteroidales > Bacteroidaceae > Prevotella > Prevotella ruminicola_D. Next base: position 165,112 of record SUYC01000008.1, read on the forward strand.
AGCCTCGACACCATTCTTGCGACCAGTAATGCGGGTGTAGCTCATGCCGTGGCGGCACTCGTAGAAGTCGAGTGGCGTTTTGCAGGGCTTCCAACCTGGATTCCAAACGGTATCGCCATCCTTGATATAAAAATAGCGGCCACCATTATCCATGGGAACATTGTTGTAACGATAACGGGTGATACGACGGAATTTGGCATCTTTATAGAAGCTGTATCCGCCTGCGGTATTAGAAATTAAAGAGAAAAAATCCTCATTGCCCAGGTAGTTGATCCATGGCCATGGGGTTTGCGGGTCGGTAATCACGTACTCGCGGTGCTGGTCGTCGAAATGACCGTAGCGTTTCTGTTGTTCCATGATGCGAAAAATATTTTATTAATGATATTAATCAATAATCGAGGTTGCAAAGTTACGAAATTCGCACAAACGTGCAATAGTTGGAGCAACTTAGCGCAAGAATTGAGCATAAAAATACCATATTTTTCTAAAAAAGTTTGTTGGAACCAAATAAAGTTTGTACTTTTGCAGCCCATTTCGTGATGAATGTAAAATTTTGTTTATTTAAAGGATTCTAGTTTTAACTTTTTATACTGTTTATAATTACTAATATATATTATTAATACATTAATTAAATGAAAAGACTCAGTATGATGTTGGCTGGGCTGTTCCTAAGTGTGGGTATGGCACTGGCACAAACAACGGTTACTGGTACAGTTGTAAGTTATGAGGATAACGAGCCTATCATCGGCGCTACCATTCAGGTAGTTGGCAATGCAGGCATTGGTACCATTACCGATTATGACGGTATTTTTTCCCTCGAAGTTCCAGAGGGTGTGAAAACACTTCGTATCACCTATGTGGGCATGGAGCCCCTGGAGGTGGCAGTAAGCACAAAAACGCTCAAGATTCAGTTGCGTAATGATGTACACACCCTCGATGAGGTGGTGGTTGTGGCCTATGGTACACAGAAGAAGACTTCACTCACTGGTTCGATCCAAGAGGTGAAGAGCGATGCTATCGAGATGCGTCCTACCACTTCAGTAGCTTCGGCACTGGAAGGTTCGGTGACTGGTGTACAGGTGAACAGCACTGTTGGTGCTCCTGGTGAGGACCCACAGATCCGTATCCGTGGTGTGGGAACCGTGAATGGTTCGTCGGCACCTCTCTACATCCTCGATGGTGTGCCTTACAATGGTAATATCAGCGACCTGAACCCACAGGACATCGAGAGCATGTCGGTACTGAAGGATGCTGCTTCGGCCGCCCTGTATGGTAACCGTGCTTCTAACGGTGTAATCCTGATTACCACCAAGAAAGGTAAGCAGGGCAAGATGAACGTGACCTTTGATGTGAAGCAGGGTATCTACATGCGTGGTATCCCCGAGTACGACCGTCTGGGTGCCAACCAGTGGATGGAGGCTCAGTGGCTGAACCTGAAGAACAATCGTATGGCTGCTGGCGACGATGCTGCTACTGCTGGTGCTTATGCCAGTCAGAATATCATTGCCAACCGCATCTATCTGAATATCTATGATAAGGCCGATGATGCCTTGTTTACAGCCGATGGCAAGCTGGTGAGCGATGCCCGTATCAAGGGTACCTACGCCGACGACCTCGACTGGTATAAGCAGGCCATCCACAGTGGCTATCGTCAGGAGTACAACTTCAACGCCAATGGTGCTACCGAGAAGTCTGACTATCTCGTGTCACTGGGTTATCTCGACGAGCAGGGTTATCTGAAGACCTCTGGTTTCGACCGTCTCTCTGCCCGTCTGTCGGCCAACATTCAGCCTGCCGACTGGCTCAAGCTGGGTGTGAATCTGAATGCCACACACCAGAACTACAAGTCGGGCTATGGCACTGGTAACACTCAGGTCAACCCATTCGGTGTGATCCGCAAGATGTCGCCCGTTTATCCTGTGCATCTGCACGATGTGCTCACTGGCGAGTATCTGCGTGATGCTGAGGGTAACCTGCAGTGGGATGGTGGCTCGTATATCGATGCGAATGGTCAGGTGGTTCACACCCGTAACCAGTATCCCGATCGCCATATCATCTGGGAGAACCAGTTGAATACCGACAAGAAAATCCGCAACACCGTGAACAGCACGGTTTATGCTAATATCATGCTGCCTTACAACTTTACTTTCACGCTGAAGGGCAACCTGAATCTGAACAACGACTCTCAGAACAAGTACTACTCGGCTGAGATTGGTGATGGTAAGAGCAACAACGGACGTCTGCGTCGCACTGATATCCGCCAGAAGGACTACACCTTCCAGCAGCAGCTGCACTGGCGCCAGGAGTATGGCGTGCATGCTATCGATGCCCTGCTGGGCCACGAGAGCTACAACTTCACCCGCAACTTTATGTATGCTGGTAAGGATAATGAGATTGTGCCCAATATGACCAATCTGCTGAACTTTACCGACCCCGCTATGCTCTATGACTATAACGACAACTATCGCTTGGAGTCGTACCTGGGTCGTGTGCGCTATGGCTACGACAGCCGTTACAACGTCGAGTTCTCGTTCCGTCGCGATGGTTCTTCGCGCTTCTCTAAGCATGCCCGTTGGGGTAACTTCTGGAGCACAGGTGCCAGCTGGGTAATCAGCAACGAAAAATGGATGAAGCAGTACGACTGGGTGAACTACCTGAAGTTGCGTGCCGACTATGGTGAGGTGGGTAACGACTCAGGCTCGGGGCTCTACGGCTATATGGCCCTGTATCAGCAGGATGTGCATGCCGGCAAGGGTGCTTACTTTATCGCTCAGCTGCCCAACGAGGATCTGAAGTGGGAGACTGGCCAGTCGTGGGGTATCGCCCTCGAGGGTCGTCTGCTCAACAAACTCAATATCAATGTCGAGTATTTCGATCGTCGCAACAAAGATCTGATCTTCAACGTATATAACCCACTCTCTGCTGGTGCTACTGACACAGGTGCTGCCGAGTCGGTAACCACAATGAACTTGGGTACCATCTCTAACCACGGTGTCGAGCTTTCTGCCGACATGGATGTGTATAAGACCAAGGACTGGACCGTGAACGTAGGTGCCAGCATCACCTTCGAGAAGAACAAGGTGGTGAAGTTGCCCGAGCAGAACCGCGATGGCATCATCGATGGCTATCAGAAGATTGTGGAGGGTAAGGACCGCTATCAGTTCTTTACCTACACTTGGGAGGGTATCAACACCAAGAACGGACTGTCGCTCTATAAGTTCAACGACGATGATTACTTCTTTACTGATGGCGGCACTACCTATGGTAACCCTGCCGGTACACAGATTACAGGTTCGCAGCTGAACGCTGTGGTAGTGATTGATGGCAAGGCCTACACTTATCTCACCACCTATGGCAAGCGCGAGTTCCATGGTTCGGCCATGCCTACTGCCTATGGTAGCTTCAACGTGAGCGCCAGCTACAAGGCCTTCTCGCTCTACACCCTGTTCACCTATCAGTTGGGTGGTAAGGTGATGGACAGCAACTATCAAGAGCTGATGCTCTCGCAAAGCATGCCTACAGCCCTGCACAAGGACGTGCTGAAGGGATGGACTGCCGATCAGGCTACTGCCTCCGATGCGATCGATCCTAACGGTGTGCCCATGCTGAGCAACGCCCCCACCATCGCCAGTGGTGTCGAGGCTGATCTGAATTCTACTTCTTCGCGTTGGCTCACTAGCGCCAGCTATCTCATCCTGAAGAATATCAACCTGGGCTACCAGTTGCCTAAGGAACTGGTGCGCAAGGCTGGTGTTGAGAATGTGATGGTGACACTCACCTGCGAGAACCTCTTCACGCTGACTGCACGCAAGGGTATGAACCCACAGCAGACCTTCAGTGGTTCGCAGTCGGCTACCTTCGTTACGCCTCGCATCTTCTCTGCAGGCATCAATGTGAAATTCTAAAGGTAAAAGGGTAAAATAGTAAATAAGATAATTATGAAAAAGTATATATTTATATGTATCGCAGCGCTGGGACTGAATGCTTGCAGCAGCGATTTCCTGGATACAGCTCCTGAGTCGCAGATGGGCACACCCACCGTGCTGAGCACTACCAAGAATGCCGAGATGGCGCTCAATGGTATCTGCAAGGCCATGACCACTCAGTACTTGCAAACACAGGGTTGTAATGGCGAGGGTACCATTCTGAACTGGTATGGCACCTTTACCGGCAACGATGGCCAGAAGAGCAATCATAGTGGTTGGCAGAATGTGTGGAACTCAAATTATCACCTGAGTGCCACACGTACCTATGATGTTTATCCTTGGTACTATTATTATAAGCTGGTGAGCAATGCCAACGCCATCATCAACAATATCGACAATGCCGAGGGCGAACAGAGCGACAAGCAGTTTATCAAGGCTCAGGCACTCACTTTCCGTGCCTATTCGTTCTTCCGTCTGGCACAGCTCTATACCAATCGCTGGAGCGATCATCATGGCGACACCGATGGTATCGTGCTGCGACTGGACGAGAGTCTGGGCGAGCAGGCATTGGCAACACAGGCCGAGACCTATGCTCAGATTTATAAGGATCTCGACGAAGCCATCGCTCTCTATCAGCAGAGTGGTCGCGAGCGCGACGATTTCTATCAGCCAGGTTTGGATGTGGCTTATGCCATCTACGCCAAAGCTGCCCTGACCCGTGAGGATTGGCAGAACGCTGCCAACTATGCCGCTCTGGCTCGTCAGGGTCACAAGCTCATGACACCTGCTGAGTATCAGGATGGTTTCCATACACCTAACGATGAGTGGATATGGGGCGTATTTGAGAACGAGCAGCAAAACATCTCTTACTATAGCTTCTATGCTTATATCGGTGCCAACAGTAGCACCAGCAACTGCCGCACTTATCCTGTGGCCATCAGCAAGGAGCTCATCGATCAGATTCCTGCTACCGACGTGCGCCGCTCACTCTATCTCGTACCTAGCGAGGCTGAGTATGCCGAGTGTAATGCTGCCGGTCGCAGCACTGGCAAGCTCTACAACCGTGCCAAGAGCGAGTATGCCGATCGTTTGTATTTCGACCAGAGTGGTAAGCTCACCTCACTGATTTATGCTTACATGCAGTTTAAGTTCCTGGTTGACTTCTATCCTGGTGGTGGCTCGTTCCCTATCATCCGTGCTGCCGAGATGCTCTATACCGAGGCTGAGGCTGATATGCATCTGGGTAAGGAGGCTGAGGCACAGCAGCTGTTGTTCGAGGCTGTTAAGCAGTATGATGCTGCCTATGCCAAGAGCACCAAGACAGGCGACGACCTGATGACTGAGATTAAGCTCTATCGTCGCTTCGACCTCTTTGCCGAGGGTAACGACTGGTTCGACTACAAGCGTTGGGGACAGCCTATCGTTCGCAAGAACCGTGAGCAAGGTGGCAGCTTCTACAAGGGTGTGTTCGACATCACCATCCAGCCTGACGAAACCAACGCCTGGACATGGGTCATCCCCCAGAAGGAGACTGATTACAACAAGCTTGTTGACTAATCAATAAAATAGAGGTGGGCATTTGATGGTCCACCTCTGTTTTTTTTATTAGTATGTTTTTTCGATTGTCTGTTACTTCCTGTTATAACTCGTTTGCTATCAGATAGTTAAGTCGAGTGATAGACATTGCGCATCTATCACTACTATCACTCACAGTAAAACAACTTGTTTTACTTTCTAAAGTGGCACCTTTTACCATTAGGGAGGGTATCTACGGCATAGTAAAACAAGTTGTTTTACTTTTTAAGACTATATCTTTTCCACTCTGAAAGCTAATCTTTTGTTGCAGGTGGATTCCTCTACCTTGTTTAGCCCGAGTTCTTTTGCTATTAGAGACAGATTTGCTAACTTCCGCATGGACTATCTGGACATGAGTCATCTTGTGGGTGATGAGCGTTATCACGATCGACTGACATACGATGGACTTTGGGAAAACAACCTTTATCAGTTCTTCCGCATTGTCTCACCTAAAATCCAGTTTGACTTGCCAAAGCCATTTAAACTGGAAAAAGGTTGGAAAAGAAAAGACGATACGCCACAACGTGAAGCTGTACGTGAAGCCTTTACGAATGCCATTATCCACTGCGATCTAATGATGGATGCTGGTATTCTGAGGATAGAGAAACATGATGACCGTCTCTGTTTCCGTAATCCAGGACTGCTGAAGTTGCCTGTAGAGACCATCTATCGAGGTGGAAACTCTAAGGCTCGAAATCCGAAGATTCAGAATATGCTTCGCATGATTGGCTTTGGTGAGAATGTCGGCTCTGGATTCCCCAAAATAATAGCAGCATGGAAGGAAACCAATTGGGGCGAGCCACTACTGTTGAACAAACTGGATGTTGACGAGGTTGAATTGGTGCTACCTGTGCCTTCTACTAAAGCTACATCTGTAAATGCCCCTGTAAATGCCCCTGTAAATGCCCCTGTAAATGCCCCTGTAAATGCCCCTGTAAATGCCCCTGCAAATGCCCCTGTAAAACTGAATAAAACGCAATCGGCTATAATAAAAGTTTTGCTGAAGGATAATAGGGCAACCTATGAGGATTTGGCTCGAACCATTGGAGTGGATAGAACTACTATTAGACGCAATATTGCTGTTTTAAAGGAAATAGGCGCTATTAGACGTGTGGGTGAGGATAAAAATGGCTATTGGGAAGTGCTATTAGACATTACCCGTTGGGATATGGTACTTTGTTCATGATCAAATAATAAAAAAGGCTCACCCTGAGCGCGCTGTTCTATGGGAAACGGGGGAAGCTTATTGGGGGGCAGGGGCTGCTTTGCTGATGGCGCAGGCTACAGTATAAGCGGTGGTCCAGGCGGCTTGGAAGTTGAAGCCACCAGTGACGCCATCGATATCGAGAACCTCTCCAGCGAAATAGACGCTGGGGAGGTTTTTGCTTTCTAAGGTGTTGGGATTGACACTCGCCAGGTCGATGCCGCCACAGGTGACAAACTCATCCTTGAAGACAGAGCGGCCAGCTATCTGATACTGGTCGTTGCACAAGGCATTGGTCAGTCGGTTCAGCTCCTTCTGATTCAGGTTCTGCCAACGGTTCTGTGCACGCTCGCCAAGCGTTTTCTGCACCAAGTAATCCCACAGCCGACTGGGTAGTCCAAAGGGACGGATGGTGGCTATCTGTTTCTGCGGATGCTGGGCCATGATGCTGCGCAGCTCCTGCTGGATGTCTGGCTCCTTGAGTGAGGGCCAGTTGATGGCCAGTGGCATCTGATAATGATGGTCGTGGAGTTCGCGGGCAGCGTGGCTCGACAGTTTCAGAATGGCAGGTCCGCTCATGCCCCAGTGGGTGATGAGCAGTGGTCCCGTGCTGCGAAACTTAGTGCCAGGGATGGAGGCGGTAGCCGCTTCGACCACCGTGCCCATCAGACTGCGTAGTGCCTCGTCGTCAATGCTGAACGTGAAGAGCGATGGGACGGGAGGGATGATGGATGATGTAAGAAGGCTGAAGGCTGAGGGCATGCCACCGGTAGTGATAACCTTAAAGTCGAAATCCTTGAGTTCTTCGAGACTTTCGATTTTTTGCTGCGTGCGAATCTCGATGCCGTGGCGTCTGGCCTCTGCTAAAAACAGATTGATAATCGTGTGCGCATCCTGCGACATGGGAAACACACAATGATCCTCCTGTGTCACCAGTCGCACACCATGGTCTTCAAACCACTGGTAGGCATCGTGGTAGTTGAAAATCTTGAAGAGGCGTTTCAGCAGCCGATGTCCGCGTGGATATACCTGCGAGAGATCGCTGACCCCCTCAAACGAGTTGGTGCAGTTGCATCTGCCACCACCTGATACCTCGACCTTGGCCAGCACCTTCTTCGATTTCTCAAAAATGGTGATGTCCATATCGGGGCACATTTCCTTGAGGTTAACGGCCAGGAAGAATCCAGCCGCACCTCCACCTACTATCGCAGTTTTCATTTCCTTCATTTCTTCAACACAGAGGCACAAAGATACAGAGTTTTTTTATCTCTGTACCTCTGTATCTCTGTGTTTGTTTTATTTCTCTATTAATATGCGAGCGTCAACGGCTACTACGTCGTTCTCGTCGGCCAGCAGCGGGTTGATGTCCATCTCCTTGATTTCGATGGCAAAGCGCAGCAGCGTAGAGAGGCGCACGATAATCTCGGCAAACTTCTGTTCGTTGATACCTTTCTGGCCGCGCGTTCCTTTTAATATCTTATAGCCACGCAGTGAGTGAATCATCGAGTAAGCCTCGTCGTAGCTCAAGGGAGCCAATCCGCTCGACACATCCTTCAGTACCTCTACAAAAATACCGCCCAAACCGCAGAGTGTCACATGACCGAAACGGTTCTCGTATTTGGCGCCGATAAACAGTTCGGTACCCTTCATCATCTTCTGTACCATCACGCCAGTGGCATCCTTAATCTGCATCATGCGGTCGAACTCCAGTGCCAGATGTTCTGGGGTGCGTATGTTGAGAGCCACGCCACCCACATCACTCTTGTGGATGGGGCCAACCACCTTGGCCACCACAGGATAGCCTACCTTCTCGGCAAAGGCAATCAGCTCTTCTTTCTTGGTGCTTACCATCTCTGGCACCAAGGGGATGCCGGCGCACGACAGAATGTCGCGTACGGTTTGTGGCGACACATATCCATTATCTGTGACGCCACTGATGATTTTATAGAGTTTGGGCAGATCGATACCATAAAGCTGTATCTCGGTGGGCGCAGGCTTCGGGGTGCGCATAATTTGACTGAGTGCTGTGGCCAGTGTCACTTCGTCGCTGAAGTTCACATGGCCGCGCTTCAGGAATTCCTCAACCTCGGGCCCCGCTGTGTGCAGACTGGGCAAGATGGGGAAGATAGGCTTTTTGCATGTTTTGATTTTCTGGTCGAGCACATCGTAGGCCTCGTAGAGATGGGTGAGTCCAGGTGTGCCGTAGATCACGGCGATGGCATCGATATTATCAAACTTGTTTTCGCAATAATCAATCACGGTGCCCAACTGCTCGGCCGTGCCTGTAGCCAGAAAGTCGATAGGGTTAGCCACCGATGAGCCGGCAAAGAGCTTGGTCTTTAGTTCCTCGGCCTCAGGCCCCTCAATCTTCGGCACGTTAAGTCCGCCTTTCGACAGCGCGTCCGTCAACATCACGCCAGGGCCACCGGCATGGGTGACGATGGCGAAGTTGCGCCCCTTCAGTTCGGGCAGCGTGAAGATACAGCCCACGGTGGTGAGCTCCTCGCGCGAGAAACAGCGCACGATGCCCGCCTTGCGGAACAGTGCCTCAACAGCCGAATCGCTCGAGGCGATGGCGCCCGTATGGCTCGATGCCGCTCTGCTGCCGCTTTCACTCGAACCAGCCTTGATAGCTGCGATACGACAACCCTTACGAATCAGGTTGCTGGCATGATACAGCAGTTTGTCGGGGTTAGCGATATTCTCAATATACAGCAGTTTTACTTTCGAGTCTGTCTCAGGATTAAAACGCTCGTCCATATACTGCAGCACATCCTCGATACCGATCTGTTTGCCGTTGCCAATGCTCCACACGCTGTTAAACTGCAAACCTTTGATAACAGCACTCTCCAGAATGAACACCGCTGTGGCACCCGAGCCCGAGATAAAATCCACACCCTGCGGGTTCAGATTGGGGATGGGTAGCGTGAACACGCTGTGGTGGTTGCGGTTCAGCAGTCCGATACAGTTAGGTCCTATCAGTGCCGCATCATATTTCTTACAGGTGTCCAGGATGCGTTGCTCCAGTTCGGCACCCGCCTTCGTCTCTTCGCCAAATCCGGCTGAAATAATCACGAAGGCGCGCACCCCCTTCTCGGCGCACAGATAGTCCACGTAGTCCGGACAGAACTTGGCAGCCACCACCAGCACAGCCAAATCCGTGTTGGGGATATCCTTTACGTCATGATAGACTTTGATTCCCTGCACTTCGTCCTCTTTGGGGTTTACGATGTGCAGTGGACCATCGAAACCACCATTCTTGATATTTCGTACAATAGCGCCACCGGGCTTATGCACGTTGTTTGAGCCGCCGATCACGACGATGCTCTTCGGATTTAATAATTGTTGGTTAATCATGGGGACAAAGATAGTGAAAACCGAATAAAATACAAAATAAAATACGTTTTATTTTTATTTTTGAGGTGCATCCTATCTTCGACCGAAGGTCAAAGATACGAATAAGTGAGTAAAAATCCAAATTTTATTTGAGGTTTATCGAAAAATGACTATCTTCGCAGCAGAATTTATAAGAAAAAGATTAATTTGGAAAAAATGACTGCTCAGGAAATCATAAACTATATGGAGTCGTTGCGTAATGAAGAGCAGCGAAGAGTGCTCATGAGATTCTTTAAAACAGAACCTGGTGAGTATGGCGAGGGTGACGTATTTATTGGATTGAAAGTGCCACAGACGAGAGAAATTGTAAAGACTGTGGCAAAAGAGTTCTCTTTGAGCGAAATACCAGAACTACTGATGTCGAAATGGCATGAAGTAAGGCTCTGTGGACTATTGATTTTGGTGGACAAGTTTGAGCGTCAGAGCACGAAGTGCCTGATGAATGATGCTGAGGCGATGAAGAAACGGGATGAGATTCTGACGATGTATCTGCAGTATGCTGAAAAGGCGAATAACTGGGATCTTGTGGATCTGTCTGTGCATAAGATATTAGGAACGTGGGTGATGCTGCCATCAAATTTGGGTGACAAGAATTATAAGATAAAGGTGCTCGACAACCTGGCACGGAGTGAGTGCCTGTGGAAACAGAGAATGAGTATGGTGTTCACATGGAAGACTTCGCAGATGGGTGACCCATCGTGGTGCTTGCGGTATGCCGAGATACACCTGCACCATCCGCATGACCTGATGCACAAAGCTGTGGGGTGGATGCTCAGAGAGATGGGCAAGCGAGTGAGCATGGATTTGCTTCGCGATTTTTTGCGGCAACATGCCAGCGAGATGCCTCGTACGATGCTTCGCTATGCCATTGAAAAGATGAGCGACGCAGAACGTAAGGAGTGGATGGCTGTAGATGCCCGCATACAGAAAATATAATAATTCATAATTTCCAAAGGAAATCGAAAATAAATCGTTACCTTTGCATGGTTAAACCATTTAATGTGGACTTTTTATGAAGAAAATACTCATTATAACTATAGCACTGCTCGTGCCGGTGATGGGCTTCGCACAATCCTACGAGGCACTTTGGAAACGGGCATCGGAGGCTGAGCAGAAAGATCTGCCCAAGACGCAATACGAGGTGCTACAGCAGATAGCTGCGAAGGCACAGACCGAACAGCAATATGGACAGTTGCTGAAGGCTGAACTGTATGGTGCACAGGTGCTGGCTAACATCGCACCCGACTCGCTGAAGCCTGCCATCAATCGCATCGTGGCCAACTATCGTATCTGCGAAGACCCTGTGCTGCGAACCGTTTATCAGACGGTGCTGTGGCAGATGGACAAGGAAAACGACGGATTGAAACTGGGTATTGAGAAACCCGAACTGACATCCGAACTGTGTCATCTGCTGGCAAAAACGAAGGATAAAAACCTGGCACCCTTTGTGGTGCTGGGGGCTGATGCCAAGGTTTTTAATAACGACCTGTTGAGTGTGGTTGGCGCTGAGCTGGAGGAATACCAGTTGCTGCGCGACTACTACCGTGCTGCCGGCAACAAGAAGGCTGTAGAGGCGCTCGACGCTAAACTGGCGGTGGATCAGTTCGACGACTTGAAATACACACTCCACACGCCTATCGCCGAGAAGATGGCTTATATCGACGAGGCTATCAAAAAGTGGGGCAGATGGCAGGTTGTCAATGAGTTGCGCAATGCCAAGACGAGCATGACAAACCCTGAGTTCCGTTTTAAGTACGAGCACGAGGTGGGGCGCCCCATGCAGGCACAGAAGGTGATGCTGGAAGAGATGCGGAATATCAGAAATCTGACAATAACCATCTATCCAGTGAACTGCGAGGGGGATATCGAGGAAACGCCCGACACTCCCAAGGGATGGGCTAAGATAAAGAAACTGTTGGGGAAAGCTGTGGTGCGCAACACCAAGCATTTTGCCGCCCATGCTGCCTACGAGCATTTCAACGACTCTATCACCATGCCAGGGTTGCCCGTAGGCATGTATCTAGTTGAACTGAATACAACCCCTGCCACCGAAGTGCAGCGCATGTTGTATCACGTGACTAATATTTATACCATGGCCGAGGCACAGCCCGGTGGCAAGATGCGCTATGTGGTGGTGAATGCGACCACCGGTGCGCCCATACCCGATGCCCAGCTGCGTATCAAAGAGCTTTCGACTGATCGCTACAGTGTGTTTGCCTATACCGATTCCGACAAGGCTGGGATAGTGCTTACTGGTAGCAAGTACTACGGGTTTAATGAGGCCGAGAAGCTGGTGAAACAGGCTGCTGTCTTTACCGATCGCAGCATCTATCGTCCTGGACAGAAAGTGCAGGCATCGGCCTTGGCTTACGAAGTGGAAAACGGCATCAAGCAAACGGTGTGCAGTAAGCGCACAATGACATTTGTATTGCGCGATGCCAACTATAAGGTGGTGGCGGAGAAAAAGGCTGAGACGAACGACTTTGGTGTGGCTGCTGTAGATTTCGACTTGCCAGCCAAAGGACGTACGGGGATGTTTGTCATTCAGGTGGGAAATAGCTCGCAACGTATCCGTGTAGAGGAATATAAGCGTCCTACCTTCCATGTGGACTTTACGCCTTACAAGGAGACTTATAAAGCGGGCGATGTGCTGGAACTGGAGGCCACGGCACAGAGCTATGCCGGTGTGCCTGTGCAGGATGCCAAGGTGAGTTATAAGGTGACTCGCAACGTGGCCCTGTGGTGGCGCTATATGGGAAGTGGCGAAGAGATATATACGGGTGTGACAACGACTGATGCCGATGGCCGTTTTGTGGCGAAAATGCCACTCGTGATGCCTGAAACGCCGCATGCCATGTTCTACAATTATGTGGTAAAGGCCGATGTAACTGATGCTGCAGGCGAAACCCATCAGGCTCAGTACGCACTGCCCTTGGGCAATCGCACCAACGCGTTGAGTATCGACATGGCCGACCAGGTGTTGGCAGAGGATAATCCCAAGGCAACCTTCCATCTGCGCAATGCTGCCGGACAGGATGTTGATGCCGAGGTGAGTTATCGTATCGACGGAAGCAACTGGATGAACATAAAAACTGATCAGCAGATAGCATTGGCTAAGTTGACTTCAGGTAAGCATCGTGTAGAGGTCGCATATCAGGATCAGACCATTGAGCGCACCTTCGTAGTGTTCTCGTTGCGCGATGAGAAACCTGTGGTAGATACCGTCGATTGGTTTTATCAGTCGGCCACCCAGTTCCCCAGCGATGGTACGCCTGTTACTATCCAGGTGGGCTCGTCGGCACCTGACGTGCACATCTTCTATAGTATCTTTGCTGGCAAAAAAGTGATTGAGCAGGGAGAGGTGGTCAGAAACCGTCAACTGATCAATCGACAGTTCACTTATAAAGAGGAATATGGTAATGGCTTGCTGCTCAACTACGCATGGGTGAAGGATGGCCATTGCTACACCCATCAGGCAGAGATAAAGCGCCCGTTGCCTAACAAGAAACTCACCTTGGAGTGGGCTACCTTCCGTGACCGACTCAAACCGGGCCAGCAGGAGGAGTGGACACTCACGGTGAAGGATAGTGAGGGCAAGCCCGTGGATGCCAACCTGATGGCTACACTCTACGATAAGAGTCTGGATCAGATCGTCAAGCACCAGTGGCGCATGCAGCCCTATCAGTGGGTGCCCATGCCTTATACCAGATGGAACTATCGCGAGTTGTATCCCTTTAGCTGGTATGTGGCGCACCCGTGGACAGGTCTGAACAGTGCTGGCTTGCGTTTCAGTACATTCGATCATGCGGTTTATCCTTACGCAAAGATGCGTCCTGTGATGGTGGGCTATGGCTCGCCACGCTTTAAGACGATGACACGCGCGAATGCCTTGGAAACTAATGCGATGTTCGACTATGTGACACCTGCTGCCGAAGAGATGGCTATAGAGGCTGAGGGCAAGATGCTGGTTAGTCAGGCTACAGGTGAGGAACAGGTGAATGGCGATGTGCAGTTGCGTACCAATCTGAACGAAACGGCTTTCTTCTATCCCCAGCTCACCACTGATGCCGAGGGCCGTGTGGCCATCAAGTTCACACTGCCCGAGAGTCTCACTACCTGGCAGTTGTTAGGCTTTGCACACACACGCGACCTCTGTTATGGTGATATCCAGAGCCAGACGGTGGCCAAGAAGGAGGTAATGATACAGCCCAACATGCCCCGTTTTATTCGCGAAGGCGATGAGGCTACTATCTCGGCACGCATCTTCAGCGAGAAGCAGGCACAGGGCAAAGCAACCCTCCAGCTCATCAATGCCGAGACCAACGCCATCGTGTTCGAAAAGTCGCAGTCCGTACAGCTGAAAGCTAACGAGACTACACCAGTGAGTTTCGATGTAAAAATGGTCAATTCTCTCATCTGTAAGATGAGCATCACCGGTAAGGGCTTCAGCGATGGTGAGCAGCACTATCTGCCCGTATTGCCAGCGCAGGAGTGCATCACGGTGGCACAGCCCATCACGCAGCACCAGCCTGGCACAGAGACGATCGACCTGCAGAAACTGGTGCCTGCAGGCGTAAAAGATGCTAAGTTCACGCTCGAATATACCAACAACCCCGTGTGGCTGATGGCTCAGGCACTGCCTGCTATGGCATCGCCAAGTGCCGACAATGCCATCTCGCTGGCTGCAGCCATCTATGCCAATGGCATTGGTCGCTACATCATCCAGCAGAATCCACAGATTAAGCCTGATGTCGACATGCAACAGATGAACGACAGTTTGCAGGCATGCATCAATAAATTGCAGAAGTTGCAGAACGCAGATGGTGCCTGGGCCTGGTTCCCCGGTATGCAAGGCTCGATGTCTATGACGGTGGCTGTGAGCGAGATGCTGGTGCGCCTGAATGCGCTCACCACGAGGCTGTCGTCAACTAGCGCTATGCTTGATAAGGCTTTCAGCTTTATGGGCGCTGAAATGGTGAAACAGGTGAAGGAACTGAGACTGATGGAGAAGAAAGGTCATGAGGTAGGCTTCCCTGGTCGTCAGGCGCTGCAGTGGTTGTATATCCATGCCCTCGACGGGCGCCAGTTGCCTGCCGATGTGCAGGCTGCCAACGGCTATCTGATAGAGCTGCTGAAGAAGGATGTGAAGAATCAGAGCATCTACGACAAGGCACTCTCGGCAGTCATCTTTGCCAAGACCGACCTTCAGCGTGCACGCACGTATGTGCAGTCGCTCAAGGAATACACCGTGTATCGTGAGGATATGGGGCGCTATTACGACACCCAGCGTGCCGACTACTCGTGGTTCGACTATAAGATACCCACACAGACCATCGCCATCGAGGCGCTGCAGCTGATGACACCTGACGACCAGCAGACCATCGGTGAGATGCAGCGCTGGTTGCTCCAGCAGAAGCGCACGCAGGTCTGGGATACGCCCATCAACAGCGTGAATGCCATCTATGCTTTCCTGAAGGGACAGACATATCTGTTGAGAGAGCACTCTCAGATGCCGGCTGTGAAACTCGATGCGCGCACAGTGGCCTTGCCAAAGGATACCACTGTGGCAGGTTATATCAAGACCGATTTGCCAAATGGGCGTAAGCTCACCATTCGTAAGACTACAGATGGCACTTCGTGGGGCGCCGTGTTCGCCCAGTTCTATCAGCCAGCCAAACAAGTAACCACCAATGGCAGCGGTCTCACCATCCAGCGCGAAATAACGCTGGTGGGCAAACGAGCTCGTGTGCGCCTTACCATCACTGCCGATCGTGACTACGATTTTGTGCAGGTAATTGATAAGCGTGCGGCTTGCATGGAGCCTGTGAAACAGCTCTCGGGCTATCACCATAGGGCCTATATCGCTCCTGGCGACCAGGCTACTCACTACTACTACGACATGTTGAGAAAGGGCACACATGTGATAGAGACAGAGTACTATCTCGATCGCCCAGGTACCTACGAGACAGGTACTGCCATCGTAGAGTGCACCTATGCTCCCGAGTTCCGCGGCGTCACAAAGTCGGAAACCATAGAGGTGAAAAAGTAAAATAGTAAAAATAAAATAATATGAGAAATAGTTTGTTGACTATCTTGGTAAAGGGAACATGGTGGAAGGTTTTACCTTTTTACCTTTTTACCCTTTTACCTTTAAATGCCCAGCGTTTGACAGTAAAAACCACCACCGTTGATGTGGGCGTGACCGGCTACGAACAGCCTGTTACTGCCACTTTCGAGATGCGTAACAAGGGCTTTCGCCGACTGGTTATACAGAGTGTGAAGCCCGATTGCGGATGTACTAAGATTGAATATCCCAAAGAGGTGGGCGTGGGCGATAAGTTCACGATTAAGATGACTTATGATGCCCGACAGTTGGGACACTTCCAGAAGATGTGTCTGGTTAAGAGTAATGGTACCAAGAAACCGTTCTACCTGACAATGACAGGTGAGGTTAGGAGCGATTTCAGAGATTATTCGGGCGAGTATCCTATCGAGATGGGTGACTTGTTGCTGGATAAGGCCGAACTTGAGTTTGATGATGTTAACAAGGGGGATGTGCCTGAACAGGAGTTACATATCTTGAATAATGGTAAGAAAGCCATGCGTCCTAACCTGATGCATCTGCCGCCTTACCTGACTGCCATCACCAGTCCCGATCATCTGTTGCCTGGGCGTACGGCTACTATCACCGTAAAGTTGCTTTCAGAAAAATTGCGCGACTACGGCTTGACCAAGACCACCCTTTATATGGCTCATAACCCAGGCGATAAGGTGCGTCAGGATTATGCTATTGATGTGGCTACTGTGCTGTTGCCTGATATGAAGCAGTTCGAAAAGGAGAATAAAGAGTTGGCGCCACAGTTACAGATGTCGGCTACCGATGTTGATTTTACCGACTTTGGAGGCAAAACCAAGAAAACAGCTACTGTTACGCTGCATAACACAGGTCAGTCGCCCCTGAAGATTACCTCGCTACAGCTCTTTACGGCTGGTTTGAAGGTTACCCTCTCCAAGAGCCAGATTGCTCCAGGACAGAGTGCCAACTTAAAGATTACGGGTATGGCCGAAGAGCTCCATCAGCTCCGTACGCGTCCTCGTATCCTGATGATTACGAACGATCCCGACCACGCCAAAGTGGTTGTGAATATCAAACTCAAGTAATCTTACCTCTCAGTTCTCAATTTAAAAGTAGTATGGAACATCCCGAAAATAGCTCAGAATATGCAGGTTTGCAGGTGAATAGTGGGGTGGAGCAGCCCTCTATCGTGAATCCCTACCTGAAACACGGTCGTTTCCGTCGTCGCGAACTCTCTGTCGGTGAAATGGTAGAAGGCATCCTTAAAGGCGATGTCACCATCCTCTCGCAGGCTGTTACGCTCATCGAGAGTGTGAACCCCGACCATCAGGCACGTGCCCAGGAGGTTATCAACAAGTGCCTGCCCTATAGCGGTAATTCAATCCGCATTGGTATCAGTGGTGTGCCGGGTGCTGGTAAGAGTACCTCAATCGACGAGTTTGGTATGCACGTGCTCAAAGTGAAGGGAGGAAAGCTGGCTGTGCTGGCTATCGATCCTAGTAGCGAGCGCACAAAGGGCTCTATCCTGGGTGATAAAACACGCATGGAGAAGTTGGCACAGCATCCCTCGTCGTTCATACGGCCCAGTCCGTCGGCAGGCTCGTTGGGTGGCGTGGCGCGCAAGACCCGCGAGACGATTATACTCTGTGAGGCTGCGGGGTTCGATAAGATTTTTGTTGAGACCGTAGGCGTTGGTCAGAGCGAAACGGCTTGCCACTCGATGGTGGATTTCTTCCTGCTCATTCAGGTGGCTGGTACTGGCGATGAGTTGCAGGGCATCAAGCGTGGCATCATGGAAATCAGCGATGGTATCGTGATTAATAAGTGCGATGGGGATAATGTGGATCGTTGCCAGATGGCTGCTACCAATTTTCGTAATGCCCTGCACTTTTTTCCCATGCCTGATAGTGGCTGGAGTCCAAGGGTGCTGTGCTACAGTGGGTTTTATGGCACGGGCGTGAAGGAGATATTTGATATGATATATGAGTATGTGGATTTCGTGAAGGCCAACGGCTATTTTGACTATCGCCGCAACGAACAGTCGAAGTACTGGATGTATGAGAGCATCAACGAGCACCTCCGTTTGAATTTTTACAATAATCCGCAGATCAAAGCACAGCTCAGTGCGGCCGAACAGACAGTCCTGGCTGGTCAGAAGACCTCTTTCGTTGCTGCCCAAGATCTTCTCGACGCCTACTTTGCCCAACTGAGAAAATGAAGTTCAAAGCTCAAAGTTTAAAGTTCAATGTTCAATGATACAAATAGAAATAGACGAGGGTAGTGGATTCTGTTTTGGAGTGACCACTGCCATTAAGAAAGCCGAGGAAGAACTTGCCAAAGGCGAGAAACTCTACTGTCTCGGCGATATCGTACACAATGGAATGGAGTGTGAGCGCCTGCGCCAGATGGGGCTCATCACCATCAATCACGATGAGATGCGCCAGTTGCATAATGCCAAGGTGCTGCTGCGTGCGCATGGAGAGCCGCCTGAGACCTACGAGCTGGCTCGTCAGAACAACATCGAGATTATCGATGCCACCTGTCCTGTGGTACTGAAACTGCAGAAGCGCATCAAGGAGCAGTATGATGAGAATAATGAGGCGCAGATAGTCATCTTCGGAAAGAAAGGTCATGCCGAAGTGCTCGGACTGGTGGGACAGACACACTCTAATGCCATCGTCATCGAGAGTAGCGACGAGGTGACCAAGCTCGACTTTTCGCGTGATATCTATCTCTACTCGCAGACCACCAAGTCGCTCGATGAGTTCCGTCGCATCATCGATTATATCCAGACGCACATCTCGCCTGATGCCACCTTCCAGAGTTTTGATACCATCTGTCGCTCAGTGGCCAACCGCATGCCCAATATATCGCAGTTTGCTGCCAAGCACGACCTCATACTCTTTGTGTGCGGACGTAAGAGCTCGAACGGCAAGGTGCTCTACAACGAGTGTCTGCGGGTGAACCCCAATTCGCACCTTGTAGAGGATCCTCAGGAGATTGAGCCGCAGTGGTTGGAGGGTATTCAGAGTGTAGGTATCTGTGGGGCAACGAGCACGCCACGCTGGCTGATGGAGCAGTGTCGTGATGCCATCTTAAACATGCAACAATGATTCAGGTAAAAGTTTCTGACGAGATAGCCTCTGTGTGCCCCACCTTTGTGGGGGCATGTGTGGAGGCGCGTGTGCATAATTCGCCTTATAGCGACCGTCTCTGGCACACCATCCATGAGGTAGAGCAGCGTCTGCGCAGCGAGCTCACCACCGATAGCGTGAAGTCGCTGCCGTCTATCGCTGCCACCCGTGCGGTCTATAAGCGCTGTGGCAAGGATCCTTCGCGCTATCGTCCTGCCTCTGAGCAACTCATCCGACGTATGCTGCAGGGTAAGGAGCTCTATCAGATTGACACATTAGTGGATTTGGTCAATCTGGCCTCTATCGTCTATGGCTACAGCATTGGCGGATTTGATGCCGACAAGTTTGTGGGCGACGAACTGGTGCTGGGAGTTGGGCGCGAGGGAGAGCCTTATGAGGGCATCGGCCGTGGCCCCTTGAACATCGCCGGACTGCCTGTCTATCGTGATGCCGAGGGTGGGGTAGGCACGCCTACCAGCGACCATGAGCGCACCAAGATGACACTCCATACTACCCATCTCGTGGTGCTCATCAATGGCTATGATGGCGACGAGCAGCGCGTATTGGCCAACGCCCGGTACATCCAGCAGCTCCTCATCGACTATGCCCAGAGCGACGGGGGCACCGTCACGCTCTATCGCAAGGCTTAGTTTCTCCTGATGTTCGAAAAAACCAAAATAATATTTGGTTTTTTGCTCACTTAATCGTACCTTTGCAGCACAATTTTAATTATGGGAAAAGGTAAGTTGGCTAAATTTGCGGACATGGAGACGTATGAGAACGTGTTCCAGTATCCGTTTTCGGTGATAGAAAATGTGCCCTTCGAAATGAAAGGGCACTGGCATGAACAGTACTTCCACAATGACAACCCTATCGTGCTCGAACTGGGCTGCGGTAAGGGTGAATATACCGTGGAACTGGCAAAACTCTATCCCGACATGAATTTTATTGGTGTGGATATCAAGGGCGCCCGTATGTGGACGGGGGCTACACAGGCCCTGACCGAGGGACTGAAGAACGTGGCTTTCCTTCGTACGAATATTGAAATAATCGAACGATTCTTTGCTGAGGACGAGGTGCAGGAGATATGGCTCACCTTCAGTGATCCGCAGATGAAGAACCCACGCAAGCGACTGACATCTACCTATTTTATGAATCGCTACCGCAAGTTTCTGGTGGATGGCGGCGTGATTCACCTGAAGACCGACTCTAACTTCCTCTTCACCTATAGTACCTATATGGTGGAGAAGAATGCGCTGCCCGTGATCTTCCGTACTGAGGATCTCTATCACGATGAGCGTATCGACGAGGCTACCAAGAAGATACTGGCCATTCAGACCTACTACGAGGGGATGTGGATAGCCCGTGGACTGAACATCAAATATATGAAGTGGAACCTGCCGCGCACTGGCGAACTGGTGGAGCCCGAGGTGGAGATAGAGCTCGACGACTATCGCTCTTACCATCGTTCCAAGCGTAGCAGTCTGGACAAAGCGAAATAGAATTAATATGGACAAAGTGTTATATCCCAAAATGGTGATGGATGCCCTGGCTACGGTGACGTATGCCGGCACCAAGAAGAATCTGGTGGAGAGCGAGATGGTGGCTGATACGCCTGCCGTGGCTGCTCCACAGCAGGATGGTGACAACTGGAAGGTGAAGGTGGTGCTGCTGTTTCCACGCGATACCGATCCTTTCCTGAAATCGACGGTAAAAGCTGCCGAGGCAGCTGTCAAATACCACTGCGGCAAAGAGGTCGAGGTGGAGATTGAGACAGAGTTTAAGAGTGCGCCACGCCCTGAGGTAGGACAGATGCTGCCAGGCGTGAAGAATATCATTGCTGTGAGCTCTGGCAAGGGTGGCGTGGGCAAGAGTACCGTCTCGGCCAACCTGGCCATTGCACTGGCCCGACTGGGGTACAAGGTGGGACTGTTGGATACCGATATCTTCGGCCCTTCCATGCCAAAGATGTTCAATGTGGAGGACGAGCGACCCTATGCCGTGAAGAAGGATGGGCGCGACCTCATCGTGCCCATCGAGAAGTATGGCGTGAAACTGCTGTCGATAGGCTTTTTTGTGTCGCCTACCACTGCCACACTGTGGCGTGGCGGTATGGCCACCAGTGCCCTGAAACAGCTCATTGCTGATGCCGACTGGGGCGAACTCGACTATTTCATCCTCGACACACCTCCTGGCACCAGCGATATCCACCTGACACTGTTGCAGACGCTGCCCATCACAGGCGCTGTCATCGTTTCGACACCTCAGCAGGTGGCGCTGGCCGATGCGCGCAAGGGTATCGACATGTATCGCAACGAGAAGGTGAACGTGCCCATTCTGGGACTGATAGAGAATATGGCGTGGTTCACACCTGCAGAACTGCCAGAGAACAAGTATTATATCTTTGGTAAGGAAGGTTGCAAACAGTTGGCCGAGGAGATGCAGGTGCCCCTGCTGGCGCAGATACCACTGGTGCAGAGCATCTGCGATAATGGTGATGCGGGTACTCCAGCCGCGCTCAATAGTGAGACGGCTACGGGACTGGCATTCATCAATTTGGCGCAATCGGTTGTTACTGTCGTGAATCGGAGAAACAAAGAAAAGCCCGCGACGAAAATCGTAGGCTTGCACAAATAAGAAAAAGCCTCGCTCGAAATGAGCGAGGTTTTTTTATGTCTTATTCAATTACAACGGTAGTCCAACCATGCTTGTCCTCAATCTCGCCGTATTGAATGCCACGGAGTGTGTCGAAGAGGCGCTTGGACTGTGGACCTGGCTTCTCGCCGAAGTCATAGCGTTTGCCTGTCTCCAAATCGTCGATATATGAGATAGGACTGATGACGGCGGCTGTGCCGCAGGCACCAGCCTCCTCGAAGGTCTCGAGTTCTTCCTCTGGGATAGGACGGCGTTCTACCTTCATGCCCAGATCTTCAGCTACCTGCATCAGACTCTTATTGGTGATAGAGGGCAGGATAGAGGTGGACTCTGGAGTGATATAGGTATTGTTCTTGATGCCGAAGAAGTTGGCAGCACCACACTCGTCGATGTACTTCTTCTCCTTGGCGTCGAGATAGAACTCGCAGGCATATCCCTTCTCGTGAGCCAGGTTGTTGGCATAGAGCGAGGCGGCATAGTTGCCACCTACCTTATACTTACCTGTGCCCAGAGGGGCTGAACGGTCGTAGTCGCGAACGATGACATAGGGGTTAGACTGGAAGCCTCCCTTGAAGTAGGGACCTACTGGTGTGACGAAGATGAGGAAACAGTACTCCTTGGCAGGATGAACACCCACCTGAGCGCTGGTACCAATGAGCAGCGGACGGATGTAGAGTGTGGCACCGCTCTCGTAGGTTGGTATCCACTCCTGGTTGAGACGGACCACCTTCTTGACCATCTCGGTGAACAGTTCGGTTGACACCTCGGGCATCAGAATGCCACGACAGGTGCTCTGCAGGCGCTTGGCATTCTCGTCAACACGGAACACACGAACCTTGCCATCAGGGCAGCGATAGGCCTTCAGACCCTCGAAAGCCTCCTGACCATAGTGCAGGCAGGTGGCAGCCATGTGCAGATTCAAATACTCGTCGGAGCAAACCTCTATCTCGCCCCATTTTCCGTCGCGATAATAGCAACGTACATTGTAGTCGGTCTTCATGTAGCCGAATGACAGACTACTCCAATCCAAATTCTTCATATTACTAATGTTATGTTTGAAATTTCAATTTTGCACGCAAAAATATATAATTAATATCAGATTAACGAACTTTTGTCGTAAAAACTTTTATTCTGTAAGTATTTTCTTGATTTCAGCATCTGTTTTGGTGAGTTTGTCCTTGCAGAGCTTGATGAGTTGTTGGGCACGTTTCAGTTGCTCGGTCATCTGGTCGATGTCGAGTTCGTCGTTCTCCATCTCGCGGACGATGGATTGCAGTTCGGCCATGGCAGCCTCGTATTTCATTTCTTCTTTCATGCTATAATCGATTTGATGATTCCTTTTTCTACTCGTGTTTCTATTTCGTCGCCCGGCTGTAGTTGTTGTGGATCGCGCACGCTCTTGCCGTTGTGCAGTGTAATGCTGTAGCCGCGGGCCAGTAGTAAGGCTGGGTCGAGTGCCTTGAGCTTCTCGTCTATGAGTTGAAGACGGTGGCTCTCGGTGGTCAACCTGCGCTCTATTAGCATGGGCATTCGGGTATAGAGGGCATCAATTTTGGCCTCTTGCCGGGTTTTTACAACTGAGAACAGACGGGGAATAGACTCCGATATAATTGACAAATGAGAATTGGCAATTGATAATTTCTGTTGAACGTAGTGTGTAATCATGCTCTGTGCTCCTTCGATGGTTTCTTGCACGGCCTTGAGGTGGTCGATGAGCAAGGCGGCTGCAGCAGTGGGTGTTTTTACACGGGTGTGCGATACCATGTCGAGTACACTCTCATCACGGTCGTGACCAATACCAGTAATAATGGGTATCGGGAAATTGGCCACATTTTCGGCCAAAGCCAATGTATCGAAGCCACTCATGTCGCTGGTGGCACCGCCACCACGGATGATGACGACGCAATCGAACAGAGAAGTTCTCAGTTCTAAGTCCTCGGTTTGCATCTGGTAGATTCTCTCCAGTGCTGCAATAATGCTTTGTCCAATGCTTTCACCTTGCATGATGGCAGGAAAAAGTTGTGTTTCGAATTTAAAGTTGTAAGGATTGTCAGCGAGCTGATTACAGAAATCGCCGTAGCCTGCGGCTGTTTGAGACGAGATGACGGCAATATGTTGGCAGAATACGGGCAGTTGTAGTTCTTTTTGCAGATCGAATACCCCCTCGGCTTTAAGCTTCTGGATGATTTCTTGGCGCTTGCGCGCCATATCGCCTAAAGTATAGGTCGGGTCGATGTCGGTTACAATCCAAGAAAAACCGTATGCCTCATGAAATTGTGGGTAAACCTTCAGCAAGACTTTCATGCCAATATGTAATTGCTGCCCAGTGGTACGCTCGAAATATGGACGGATGGTTAACCACTTGTTAGCCCAGCACTTGGCTTGGGCTTTGGCAATAGGTGTGGCCGAAAGCTCATCCTTCTGTATAAGCTCCATATAGCAATGTCCGCGTGATTCGCGGCACTCGCTGAGTTCGGCCTCTACCCAATATTCCATGGGCAAAGCATTCTCGATAGCCTCGCGAACCAAACTATTAAGCTCCAGCAAAGAATATCTCATAGTAATCATACCTCTCACTTCTCACTTCTCACCTCTAAATTGACCTTGCCAATCATATATGCCCGCCAGAAGTTGGGAACGCCGTAGCCGTAGATGTTGTCGGGCTTTTGGTAGCAATCGCTGTTCTGGCGTACCAGATTGATGATCTCGAGAGCAGTCTTCTCGGGTAAAGCCTGCCATAAGCAAGCCACCAACCCCGCTACGATGGGGGTTGAGAACGAGGTGCCCATATCGCGAACGATACCGCCACGACCAGAGATAAGGTTGGCAGGACTGCCTAAAGCCATGACGTCGGGCTTGATACGCATGTCTTGTGTAGGTCCAACGCCACTGAAGGGGGCGTTTACGC
The DNA here is from genome assembly GCA_015060625.1 of Xylanibacter ruminicola. GTDB lineage: Bacteria > Bacteroidota > Bacteroidia > Bacteroidales > Bacteroidaceae > Prevotella > Prevotella ruminicola_D. Next base: position 189,986 of record SUYC01000008.1, read on the forward strand.
GCTGATGATTAAGGGCTCCCACCGTCAGGCAGTTGTCGGCATCAGCAGGGAACGTGATTTTTTTCCATGGACCCATGCCGCTATTTCCTGCTGAGTTTACCAGAACCATTCCTTTTTGTGCTATCATCGACGCGGTGCGCGATATGAGTGCTGTGCGTCCGTCGAGATCGTGCTGGTGGTAATAGCCACGGCGGTTGTCGTATTCGGTGTAGCCTAAACTCGATGTAATGATGTCGGCACCTAACGAGTCGGCAAACTCTGCAGCCATCGCCCAATAATCCTCCTCGACAGGTTGCTCGGTTTCCTGATCCTCGCAACGCAGCAGCCAGTAGTGGGCGTCGGGGGCTGTACCAATCAGTACCTCTGGTTCGTTGGCCGCCATGGTCGACAGTACTTTGGTGCCGTGATCAGTTTCCTGATAAAAATAAGGACTGTTGGGATAAACAAAGTCTTTTGCACCAGAAATGATGGCGTGCTGAAAGGTGGGGAGTACATTGCAATTTTGAAATCCGCCATCAAGCACGGCGATGGTAATGCCCTTGCCACGGTATCCGATGTTGTGCAAACGATGACCGTTAAGCATCTCAATTTGTTCGCGACCATGGCCGTAGATGGTGCCTTTCAGACTGTCCCATGGGTTGAAACCAGAGTTGGCTTTTATCTTGATTTTGCGCTCGATGCTATCGGGTGCCTCCCATACCATTTCGCAGCTTTTAACGTAGGCTTGTTCGCCCAAACGTCGCAAAAAGGTGGTGTCGGCCGAACGTACTAATACGGTGTTGTTCCAGCGACTGGTGCCGATAACCATCGACTCCGCTTGAGAGCGTTTGGCCACGCGGTTGGCATCGTTAATCATATGATCGATGGCTTTCAGGTAACCACTGCTCACAGGTAGGTCGGTAGAATCCAAGGGTAATCCCTGCTTGTGGCGGCGCTCGATACTTTTATGTGAGAGCCAGCGCTGAGGGCGATCCAGAGTATAGCTTGATTCGCGTTTATCCAGTAAGGTGTAACGCCAAATATAGCATTTGCCCCCAGGATATTTTTTCTTGGGAAGAGTGGCTGCACTGGCTGATAACGCACAGAAAAATGCGGCTATGAATAGGTTTATCAGACGTATATTGGTCATTTGATTTCTATTTTGCGAGTGCAAAGATACAAAGATTATTTTAAAAATGTATCTTATCTCGGAAAATATTCGTACCTTTGCAGCGTTTTAAATAATAATGTACGCGAATGAGTGACAACAAACAAGCCGCTTTGGCACTTGGTACAAAGCCTGTAGGGCAGTTGCTGTGGCAGTATGCCTTGCCTGCCATCGTGGCCATGTCGGCTTCGAGTCTCTATAATATCATCGACCGTGCGATGATAGGACAACTGGTGGGCGCTGAGGCGATAGCTGGTTTGGGTATCACATTCCCTTTCATGAACTTGAGTGCAGCATTTGGCGCTGCTGTGGGGGTGGGCTCGTCGGCCAGCATCAGTGTAAAACTGGGACAGAGGGATTATCCGACGGCACAGAATCTGTTGGGTAATACCATTACGCTGAATCTGATTATAGGATTCTCTTTCATGGTCATCTGCTTGATGTTTCTCGACCCCATCCTTCTTTTCTTTGGTGCCAGTGACGTGACGCTGCCGTATGCCCGCGAGTTTATGACGATCATCCTCTTGGGCAATATGGTGACCCACATGTACTTCGGCCTGAATGCAGTGCTGCGTGCAGCGGGGAAACCTAAGCATGCCATGTACTCCGTGCTGTTTACTGTGGCTATGAATATCGCATTGGTAGTGGCGTTTGTGTGGTGGTTCCGATGGGGCATTCGTGGTGCAGCATTGGCCACAGTTACGTCGCAGACAATCGCTTTGTGCTGGCAGATATACCTGTTTTCGAACAAAAACGAGATTCTACATTTCAAGCAGGGAATCTATAAACTGAAGAAACGACTGGTAAGCAATATCATTGCCATCGGCATATCACCGTTCTTGATGAACGTCACCAGCAGTATTATCGTGATTGTGATGAACAATCAGTTTGTGCGCTATGGTGGCGATATGGCTGTGGGAGCCTACTCGATAGCCAACTCGGTGGTGATGATGTTCTTCATGTTTGTGATGGGCGTGTGTCAGGGTATGCAGCCTATCGTGGGGTATAACTATGGTGCCGAGAAATACGATCGTATGCTGCGCTGCCTGTTTATGGCCATCGCCTGTGCTACGGCCATCCTGCTGGTGGGATGGGGACTGTCAATGCTATTCCCCACGGAGATAGCTCGCATCTTTACCACCGATGCCACATTGATTGATCTGGCAGCACGCGGCATCCGACTGGACATGCTGATGTTCTTCGTCGTAGGTTCGCAGGCTACTATCACCCACTTCTTCCAAAGTATAGGAAAGGTCAAGGTATCTATATTCCTCTCACTGTCGCGACAACTCATCTTGCTGTTGCCGATGGCGTATCTGTTCCCGCTGTTCTGGGGCCTGGACGGAGTGTGGTATTCGATGCCGGCCAGCGACTTCCTGTCGTTTGCCATGACCATACCCATGCTGATGTGGTATATGAAGAAATTTAAAGCAGCGAAAAGCGAATAACTAAAGAATAATGAAACATATTATTATTAACGTAGGCAGACAGGTAGGTGCTGGCGGACAGGAGATAGGCCGCATGCTGGCACAGGACTTCGAGGCCAAGTTCTACGACCGCGAACTGCTGAATCTGGCTGCCAAGGAGAGTGGATTCTCAGAGAAGTTCTTCAAGCAGAACGATGAGCGGAAAGGATTCTTCCGAAGTTTGTTTAATGTGCAGGCTCCACACCTGATGGGGAGTGGCATGTATGGCTCGAATTTCTCACAGGAGAGCTTGTTCAAATTTCAGAGTGATGCCATCCGCAAGGCTGCTGAAGAGGGTAGCTGTGTGTTCTTAGGCCGTTGTGCCGACTACATCCTGAGGGATTTCGAGAATGTGGTGAACGTGTTTATCACGGCCTCGATGGACTTTCGTGCAAAGATTGTGTCGCAGGTGAAAGGCATCGACGACGAGCAGGCCCGCAAGCTGATAGAGCATGTGGAAGCTCGTAGAGCGCAGTACTATAATTATTATACAGGTAAGAAGTGGGGTGCTGCCGAGAGCTATGACCTGTGCGTGGATGCAAGCTTGCTGGGGCTTGAAGAGACTGAGAAACTGATTGCCGACTTTATTCGCAAGCGATTTGGATTATGAAAAGAATAGGCATACTGAGCGATACGCACAGCTATTGGGATGATAAGTACTTGCATTACTTTGAACCCTGCGATGAGATTTGGCATGCTGGCGACATCGGCAGTGTAGAGGTGGCGGAACGACTGGCTGCCTTCCGTCCGTTTCGTGCTGTATGTGGTAACTGCGACGGGGGAGACCTCAGACTGATGTATCGCGAGCTGAACCGTTTTAAGTGCGAGGACGTGGATGTGCTCATCAAGCACATAGGTGGTTATCCTGGCAACTACGATCCCAGCATCCGTTCTACGCTCTATGCCAGTCCGCCACAACTGTTTGTGGCTGGTCACTCGCATATACTGAAGGTGAAGTTCGACAAGACGCTCAACCTTCTACACATCAACCCTGGTGCCGCTGGCATACAAGGGTGGCATAAGGACAGAACACTGGTACGTCTTACCATCGACGGGAAGGATTTCAAAGATTTAGAAGTTATAACTTTAGGAGATTAAAATATGAAAAGAACGATTGTTATTACTGGTGGCGCCGGCTTTATAGGAAGCCATGTGGTACGCCTGTTTGTGAACAAGTATCCTGACTACCACATCATCAACCTCGACAAATTGACGTATGCTGGTAACTTGGCTAATCTGAAGGACATCGAGAACAAACCCAACTACGAGTTTGTGAAGATGGATATCTGCGACTTCGATGCTTTCTACAAGTTGATGCAGGACAAAAAGGTGGATGGCATCATCCATCTGGCTGCCGAGAGTCATGTGGACCGTTCGATCAAGGATCCATTCACCTTCGCTAAGACCAACGTGATGGGAACACTCTCTTTGTTGCAGGCTGCCAAACTGTATTGGGAGAGCCTGCCCGAGAAGTACGAGGGTAAGCGCTTCTACCACATCTCTACCGATGAGGTGTATGGCGCATTGGAACTGACACACCCCGAGGGTATCGAGCCTCCTTTCACCACTACCGCATCAAGCTCAGAGCATCATCTGGCTTATGGCGATAAGTTCTTCCTCGAGACTACCAAGTATAATCCGCACTCACCATATTCGGCTTCGAAGGCTTCGAGCGATCACTTTGTGCGTGCCTTCCATGATACTTACGGCATGCCTGTAGTAGTAACCAACTGCTCGAACAACTATGGTCCCTACCAGTTCCCCGAGAAGCTGATTCCATTGTTCATCAATAATATCCGTCATCGCAAACCACTGCCTGTTTATGGCAAGGGTGAGAACGTGCGCGACTGGCTGTATGTAGAGGATCATGCTCGTGCTATCGACGTGATTTTCCATGAGGGAAAGATTGCCGATACGTATAATATCGGTGGTTTCAATGAGTGGAAGAACATCGACATTATCAAGGTAGTGATTAAGACGGTGGATCGTCTGCTGGGTCGTAAGGAAGGTGAGGATATGGACCTGATTACTTTCGTAACCGACCGTGCCGGACATGACCTCCGTTATGCCATCGACTCTACCAAGTTGCAGAAGGAACTCGGATGGGAACCTTCGCTGCAGTTTGAGGAAGGCATAGAGAAGACTGTCCGCTGGTATCTCGACAATCAGGAGTGGCTCGACAATGTGACCTCTGGCGATTATCAGAAGTATTACGATAACATGTATGCCAACAGATAACTTAACAAAAGAACTCCACTCGTATTTGGTGCGTATTGGTATCAATCCCACCAGCATCACCCCACAGATGGAACATTATCTGGAGCATCTGCTCTATTTGTTGCCACCTGAGGAAGAGGAGGCTGTGACGCATTACTACGGACTTTTTGGCTGTGAGCGGAAATCGCTACAGGAGATAGCCAAGGAGCTGAAGATGAATCAAGAGGATGCTATGGCGCGTATCGATCAGTGTGTGCGCAAATTGGCAGTGACTCCCGAGTGGCAAATGTTGAAACAAACAATAGAAAAATGAAAAAGATATTGCTTTTAGGCTCAGGTGAACTTGGTAAGGAGTTCGTGATTGCGGCCATGCGTGCAGGCCAGTATGTGATAGCCTGTGACCGTTATGACAATGCGCCAGCCATGCAGGTGGCTGATGAGCGCGAGGTGTTCTCGATGCTGGATGGTGATGCACTCGAGGCTGTGGTAAACAAGCACAAACCCGACATCATCGTGCCTGAAATTGAGGCCATACGAACAGAGCGATTGTTTAAGTTTGAGGAACAGGGCATTCAGGTGGTTCCTTCTGCGCGTGCCGTGAATTTTACAATGAATCGTCGCGCCATTCGCGACCTGGCTTCAAAGGAACTGGGACTGCGTACGGCTAAGTATTTCTATGCCAAGACTTTCGATGAGTTCAAGGCTGCTGCCGATGAGATTGGCTTCCCATGTGTGGTTAAGCCGCTGATGTCGTCATCTGGGCATGGGCAGAGCTATGTGCATAATGACGATGAACTGGAGCAGGCTTTCAAAGAGGCTATGGAGGGCAGTCGCGGCGATGTGAAAGAGGTGATCATCGAGGAGTTTATCGATTTTGATTCTGAGTTTACTTTGCTGACTGTTACCCAGAAGAACGGTTGGCCTACTTTGTTCTGTCCGCCTATCGGACATGTACAGAAGGCTGGCGACTATCGTGAGTCATGGCAGCCATATAAGATTAGTGATGAGGCACTGAAACAGGCTCAGATGATGGCCGATAAGGTGACTAAAGCGCTGACTGGGGCTGGTATATGGGGTGTTGAGTTCTTCCTCACCAAACAGGGCGAAGTCATCTTCAGCGAGCTATCACCACGTCCACATGATACAGGTATGGTGACACTTGGTCACACCACCAATCTCAGCGAGTTCGAACTCCACTTCCGTGCTGTGATGGGACTGCCTATTCCTGCCATTCATCTGGAGCACGCAGGTGCGTCGGCTGTCATCCTCTCGCCAAAGGAGGCTTCAACACCTATCGATCGCACCCTGCTCGACTATAATCTTGAGGAGGCTCTGAAGGAGGATCGTACTCGCATCCGTATCTTTGGTAAGCCTGAGGCTCACAAAGGGCGCCGTATGGGTGTAGTGCTCTGCTATGGTGAGGTGGACGACGATGTGAGCGCACTCCGCGACAAGGCAAAGCGCTTGGCCAAGACTGTGCTGGGCACTGACCCTTATACCAAGTTTGAACACTAAACAAGTTTTTACTATAGGATGAACCGCTTAGAGGTTAAAATCATAGATTTGCCCAGGGTTACTGATCCACGTGGCAATCTGACGTTTGCTGAAGCGCAGACTATGATTCCCTTCGACATCAAACGTGCTTATTGGGTATATGATGTACCTGGTGGCGAGAGCAGGGGAGGCCACGCGCACAAAAAGCTTCGTCAGTTTGTGATTGCTCTAAGCGGTTCGTTTCATGTAACGCTTGATAACGGTTACGAACGGAAAACGGTTCTGCTTAATCATCCTTGGCAAGGGCTGCTTATTGATAACAATATTTGGAGAACGCTCGATGATTTCTCTTCTGGTGGTGTGTGTCTGGTCTTGGCATCAGAGCATTACGACGAGGATGATTACATCTACGATTACGACGAGTTTCTAAGATATATCGGATGTTTGAGATAAGACGATATACATCTGAATTGGCTGACGAATGGAACCAGTTCGTGGCTGAATCGAAGAATGGTACTTTCCTCTTTGATCGCCGTTATATGGATTACCATTCCGACCGTTTCAGTGATTATTCTCTGCTCTTTTATATTGGTAATCGACTGTTGGCTGTCTTGCCAGCACATTCAAATGGCGACACGCTGTGTTCACATAACGGCTTGACTTATGGCGGACTGGTAATGAGTTCTCGTCTGACGGTTGCTCAGACTATGAACTTGTTCCGTGAGCTTAATGAGCTACTTCGACAAGAAGGCTTCCGTCATGTAAGTTACAAATGTATTCCCTGGATCTATCATCGTCTCTCGGCCGAGGAAGATCTTTATGCGCTCTATCATGAGTGCCGCGCCCGTATCGTAGCCAGGGATTTCGCAACAAACATTTTCCTTTCTGTTGGTATGAGGTGGGACAGGGTGCGCCGTCGTGGTGTCATCCGTGCCACTAAGGCTGGCGTCTCTATTGAATGCTCTGATGATTATTCGGCCTTTTGGGATGTTCTGGCGCAGAACTTGTTGTCGAAATATGGTGTAAAACCCGTTCATACTTTGCAGGAGATTGAACTTCTGCATAGCCGTTTCCCAGATAATATCCGTCTCTATCAGGCCATTAAGGGTGGTGAGGTGTTGGGTGGAGTTGTGCTCTATGTCTCGCCACAGGTGGTTCACGCCCAGTACAGTTCTGCTACTCCTGGGGGTAAGAAACTTGGAGTCATCGATTTGCTTTACAATCGCATCTTCAGCGATTACAGCAGCTATCCCTATTTTGACTTTGGCCGTTCTACCGAGCAACCTGATGGCAGCGGTCTTAACGAGCAACTGGTGTTTCAGAAGGAAGGATTTGGAGGTAGGGGATTGTGTTACGATATATATGAATATGACCTATGATAAAGTATCTCGACCTGAAGGCTATCAACCAGTTGCACGACGCTGAAATTCGTGCGGCTATCTGTGGCATACTGATATCTGGATGAAGAAAACAAACGTCGCAAGGAGATTGCTACCTTATATATTAATAAGGTAACGAACCCTTTAATCCGCATACCAAAGTGTGGCGAACGCGACTGCGTGTGGCATATCTTCCCAATGCTTTGTGAGCATCGCGATCGTCTGCAACAGTATTTAAAGGAACATGGCGTAGAAACGCAGATCCATTATCCCATCCCCCCACATAAACAACGGTGCTACAGCGATTGGAATCAGCTATCATTCCCGATTACTGAGCAAATTCATGCTCAGGAACTCTCCATCCCTTGTAATCAGGTGCTAACAGATGAAGAGGTGAACTATATCATTGAATTGCTGAATAGTTTTAAGTAGAAATCAGTGTCTTTTAATTTATTAAAAGCCGTGTAATTGCGTGCCAAAAAGCTCTGAACATGTTGGGGCTATTCTGGCATTAGCAGAATAGTAGCACTACGGGCTGCTTGAGCACCCATCACCAACACCTGGGCGATATCCGCAGTCTTCGATGGACCACTGATAAACACGCCATACCCATCGTACTCCTCGTCGAAATCGATACGCTTGTAGGCCTCGTGCATGTTGTTTATTATCTGACTCTTTGGCAACAGAATCACCAGATTCTCAGAGATAAAGCAGACTGCTTTTTCCTTCATCGTTTGTGGAATCCAGACGCACGCATTCTCTGCTACACCGAACTCACCACGGATGATGCCAACATCCGTTCCATTCAGGTCGCTTGCACAATCAACGGTATCCGGATTCCTTGTAGCAATCTTAATTTCTGGCAGGTTCGATGCTATTTCCTTGGCATCAGGGAACAACTCCCGTATCAGTGCGTTGATATCGCGCCCTGGGTCAACCTCGAGCACCTGGCCACCCACCATTTCTGTCATTTTCATAAACTGTACTAATGGGTTGGAGTAGGTGGTTGCCTTGATATCACTCAAATCGGGCATGTCGTAACCGGTTTTACCGCTTTGCTCGTCGAAGAATTTCTCTTTTACGTTCGCCCTGTATCTCTTCAGAATATCGTCTTTATTACTCATAACACTTCATTTTTTCAACCTTACTTCACTTTTCCTTTTTTCCATAGCGAGTGGAATGTTTCCTTCGGGAATTTCATCATCTTATGGCCATCGGCCCATGGGTTCAGCCCGTTGTTGATGAGGGGCGAAGGAATGAGATTGGCCCAATGAGCTAATGCTGTGACTAAATTATAAACGTTCTCGTTACCATAAACTATACTCATACCCTTACACATCATCTTCTTTTGTGGGTTAGCTGTTCCGAATTTGTCAAGTTGCTGGCGCCACCTATAAATTTGGTCGCCCAAGTTTACTTTGACAGGACAAACTGACTGGCAAGAGTTGCACAGCGTACAGGCACTAACGTTTCCTGAGTGTTTTTGGGGATTGCGAAGCATTCCGAGGTTAATACCTATTGGCCCTGGGATGAAATAGCTGTATGAATAGCCACCACTACGACGATATACAGGACAGGTGTTCATGCATGATCCGCATCGGATACACTTCAGCACTTCCCAATGATCAGGGGTGCCAATCCACTCGCTGCGTCCGTTATCTACAAGCACAATGTGCATAGGATTTGCTGTGGGACGAGCCTTACGGAAGTGTGATGTGAACGTGGTGGTGGGTTGCCCCGTTCCTGCTCTACAAAGCATGCGCTGGAACACGGCTAGACAATCGTAATTCGGAATAATCTTCTCCAATCCGATAGCTGCAATGTGTAGTTTGGGACATGAGGTAGACATGTCGGCATTTCCCTCATTGGTGCATACCACAATATCACCTGTTTCTGCAATACCAAAGTTCGCGCCTGTCATACCTGCATCTGCGGTAAGAAACTCGTTGCGCAGGCTTAATCGGGCAACATAAGTAAGGTACGTAGGGTCGTGATTGCCCTTCTCGCTGCCAAGTTTTTCCTCGAACAACTCACCAACATCGTTGTGATTTAGGTGGATGGCTGGCATTACAATATGACTTGGGGCCTGACCCTTCAACTGAATGATGCGCTCGCCAAGATCGGTTTCAACTACTTCGATACCATGCTGCTCAAGGTATGGATTCATCTCGCACTCTTCTGTGAGCATCGACTTCGACTTGACGAGTTTTTTAACGTTATGGTTTTTCAGTATGCCATACACAATTTCGTTGAATTCATGTGCATCTTTTGCCCAATGCACAACACAACCGTTTTCTTCAGCTTTTGTGGCAAACTGGTCAAGATATTCGTCTAAATGGGTAATGGTGTGGCGCTTGATGGCACTTGCTTTCTCGCGTAACTGCTCCCATTCGTCAAGTCCGTATGCCATGTTGTCACGTTTGGTGCGTACTGCCCAAAAAGTGGCATCGTGCCATTTGGCGTATGTCTGGTTCTTTAAGAACTCTTTCGCTGCATTACTATGTGCTGTACTCATAATGTTCCGTTATTAATTATCTTATCAATTATTAAAGTCCTGCTGCTAAGATCTCAACTACATGCTTGAATTCTACATTCAGGCCTCGTTTCTTGGCTATACCTGCCATATGCATCAGGCACGAACAGTCAGGACCTGTTACAATTCGTGCACCTGTCTTCATGTGGCGCTGCACTTTATCTATACCCATCTGCTCACTAATAGCAGTCTCTTCAACCGAGAACATACCACCAAATCCGCAGCATTCGTCAGAACGTTCTGGCTCTAATATCTGTATGCCCTCTACAAGGTTTAGTAAGTTCTTGATTTTATTAAACTTATGAATATTCTCCTCGCTTGGCGAACTTAATCCCAACTCTCTCACGCCATGGCATGAGTTGTGCAAACTAACTTTATGAGGAAAAGTGCCTAACGGATGTTTTACTTTTAAAACGTCGTGTAGAAACTCAACAACATCCATTGTCTTTTTGGCAGCTTCACACTCTGTTTTACCTTTCAGTAAGTGGGGGTAGTTCAACCTAATAAACGCTGTGCAACTAACCGAAGGCGATACCACATAGTCGAAATCTTTGTGATTGGCTATGCCGCTTCGCTCGCCGAAAAATTTTTCCTCAAACTTTTCAGCAAGCGGGATGGCTTGTTCCTCAAAACCGGCATTCGCCATCGGTTGTCCGCAGCAGGTTTGGTTCTGAGGGTAGTCCACATCCATACCTAGATGCTTTAATAGCTTATATGTGGCTATTCCTACTTCAGGATAGACCACGTCAACATAACAGGGAATAAATAAACCAATCTTCATTTTCGTCTGCGTATTTTTATATTTGATTTTAGTTATTCATGGGTACAAATATAGTGAAAAAATTCCAAAAATACTAATAAATAAGAATTTTATGTTGCTTATTTATGTTTTATTAAAAGTAAATGCTTACCTTTGTGGCATTATATTTGCGATAATATTATTGAACTCGAAAATAGATATGAGTATGAATTATAACGAATTTAATTTTGATGGACTGACACGTGAGCGAGAGCTCTCTATGTCAGCAGCTTTCCCAGCTTTGATGCGGAAAGTGTATGTGTGGATGACGCTGGCACTTGTACTTACAGGCGTAACAGCGTATGGTGTAGCTACAAGTCCTGGTGTTCTTACCACCTTGTACACTAATCGTGTACTTCTTTGGGGATTGGTAATAGCCGAGTTTGCCATTGTTTTTGGAGTCAGTGCTGCAATCAACCGATTGTCGCTCACTACAGCTACATTGCTGTTTGTGTTGTATTCGGTTATTAATGGAGCACTGTTCTCGTCTATTTTCATTGTTTATACAATGTCGAGTATTGCTAGTGTGTTCTTCATCACCGCTGGTACATTCGCCGTAATGGCGCTCATCGGATATACTACCAAAACCGATCTCTCGTCGATGGGAAAGATTCTTTTCATGGCACTGATAGGTATTATTATTGCTACTGTTGTGAATATCTTCCTTAAGAGTTCTGGTTTGGAAATGATTGTGAGCTATTTGGGCGTTTTGATATTCGTTGGTCTTACTGCTTACGATTCTCAAAAGATTAAAAATATGCTATTGATGGCGCCCGATGCAGGAGAGGCCGCTCAGAAAATGGCACTATTGGGCGCTTTGACTCTCTATTTGGACTTTATAAACCTCTTTATTTATCTGCTGCGCATTTTTGGACGCCGAGAATAGACTTTTCGCGTACCTTATATATAATAAGAAGATAAAGCGGTATATTTGTAAACATTCCCGAAAACTTTCATGTTTTTGGGAATTTTTTTTCGAAAATATTTGGATGGTATTAAAAAAAGCCGTACCTTTGCACCCGCTTTCGAACAAACGGGAGCAACA
>SUYC01000024.1 GCA_015060625.1 Xylanibacter ruminicola
TTAACTAATGTATTGATTATCAATTTGTTAGTTAAATAATATAACAAGAATTTACCACCCAAATTGACGCAGAACCCCACACACTCAAAAAAGTGCTCAACTATTCATATTTGCTGATTACTGCCTGGTAATCAGCAAGTTAGACTATGAATAGTACCCTATTTTTATGGGCTCACTATTCATATTTCGGCCTGTTTTTAATCCTCTGTCAGGATATTTCATCGTCCAAGTTTTAGTGTTTCACATCTGTAACACTCATGGAAACACTTTGTTTCTCCCGGGGTAACAAATTGTTTCCACGGGAGTTACAAGTTGTTACCTAAAGAGTTACTGTCGTGTAACTTACATGTTTTCAATGTCTTAACCTTATTTCAACGATGCATAAAGCCTATCTTAACCAGCAAATATGAATAGTTGCACCTATAATTTATGCCTCTATTCATAAACTAAACCCTTAGTTTTCAATAGGTTATAAGTGAATATGAATAGTTGGGTAGTTTTTTAGGTTTCTTTTCAAGAAACATTTTGTTATATCTCACATTTTTACCATCTTTGCACCAGAATTACATTTCATTGACAGACATGGCTCGTAGCCAGTTGCAAGAGCACATCATCTTTCGTTGGATATCAACGCCGTGTTAATCAACGAGGGTGTTCCACAAAGCGAGAGACTTATCAAACTCAATCAGATTGCCATTCAACAGATGCAAGTGCTTGAAGGAAATAACAGTAGAAATCTACTTAAGTAATCCCCGCCATAGCCCTAATTAACTTTCTCCTTGAACACCTCCTCGCGGTTTTTAGTTGTATATTATTTTTTTCCACTTCTTGATGATTAAGACGTGATTCTCTAAGAACGACGAAAAGAGGAGGTGACTATTTCCTGAATACAGGTATTGTTTGGTGGACTGGATCGATGGGGATAACGCCGAAGTTAACAAACCCATTATTGGACTCTGGCTCAAGCAGCGTAACCAGCAGGTTGCCTTGCTCCTGATTCACTGGAATCACATAAGTACCTGCAGGAAACTTTTTCCTGATCTTTTTAAGCTGCGTCGTCACCGTCACTGGATAGATACGCTCCCACTTCTTTGTCGATACGGAATAAGCATTAACCGCATAGGTCTCCACATCCATTGTCTTAGCCCTTGGCAGTCTTTCCACCCTAACCCCTAACAATCGAAGTTTCTGGACAGCTTGTTCACATGAGGCATCAAGCAAATAAGCTGCAGGACGTTTACGCACCACGACATCTTCCATATCCATGGCATCTTGCACGGGCAGCATCAGTTCGACGCCTTGCGCCTCAGTCTCATCCCAAAAGAGAAATCGCTGCCTGCTCATTGCAGGCTGCATCACCACATGCACATCCGCCTGTCCTTGGCAAGTCATGCTTCGGGCCATCTGAACCACTTCTTTTATTTCATGCTGATTGGACTGAAGCACGCACAGGAATTCCTTAGCAAGCGTAAAGCCACAATCCACACGTTTGTCGAATAGCTCCTTACCCATACCGATACCTCTGATTTCAAGAAAGCATGATACAGCATTGCTCAGTCCATTCCACGTAGAACTGGACTGCGGACTCTTGGCATTCTGTATAGCAAACAGGGTGTCACCGATCAGCTTTGGCGTGAAATAGGGGCCACAGGAATAGCCCATCTTCTCGGCAGTAGCAGCCAAAGCCGGAAAGAGTTTCTGATTGGTAAACGTACGGAGCGGTGCAGGAATATTGAGATGACCACTGGGTAGCAGCAGCACATCATGCAAGAGCGTCAGCTGATGACCTTCCCGGGTCTTGAGTTCCTGTTTCACAGGATTATATTCATGGATATCCAGAGCGGCATCAGGATGCCAGTCTAAGTACTTGCTCTTCAGTAAGACTGTAACAGGGTCGGAGAGTTTGGTCATATCGCGGTTCAAATCATAGCCACTCCCCGAGACCCTCTTCTGCTGCATATAGCCATCAGGATTAGCTACTGGCACCATACATATATTAAGATGTTCCAGCAGTTTATTTCCTTCGGAGGTTGAAAGCAGATACTTTGTTAGAAGAGCCACCACCTCGGGACCGGCGGGTTCATTACCATGCAGGCCACCTTGAATCCACACCTTCATGGCATCGGCATCGCTACTGCCCAGAAACCATACAGGAATATCGTTGCCAGCAGGTGTTCTGCCCAGCACTTCTACGCGCAGCTTACCCGGATAGTCCCTCTGCAATGCTTGAAAACAATCCGTCATCTGCGCCAAGGTGGCCAGGCCATTGGCTCCGCTATTGACGGAGGGTGTCTGATAAGCAACCGACGAAGGCTCCAACAGTAGTGGAACGGCCGCCATTCCCATCTCCACAGAATTATGGGCGACATCAGGTACAACGACCTTTCGCCACCTCAGAGGGATATTGTTTCGATGGCTCACCGTCTGCAGATACTTGAAGAACTGATGCCCTCGCTCCAGTCTGTTACGCCCTTGGGCTTCGGCCTCAGGTGTCTTTCGCAGGAAACTCTCGCGGAGCGTATCAGCAGTCGCTAACTGCACAATAATATCCTTGCTGAGATAGGACCGCAAGCGTTCGGGAGTGACCTGAGGCACATTCTTCACGCCATAGGGATAATCCAGTGTAAAATCGGGAAATGTGTACCAGCCAGGACTGCCGATAACAGCTCTGTCAACATACGGACTATCATGAAAGAGCATGAAACGCTGCACAAACTGTCCACCACCAGAGTGTCCAAAGATACGAAAGGTCTTCTGTCGGGTGAGCGTATGCTGCTGCACATACTCAAACATCTTATCAATCAGCAGTGGCGTGGTTTCTGCCAGAGGCTTCAGATGAAGGTGCTGCTTATCCATGATGCCCGCTTCCTGATAATCACAGTTGGGGAACTTATCCTGATCGAACTGCGGCACGAACACCATAAAATTCTTTGCTTCAGCTTCTTGTTTCCAAGCCTCAATCAGGTATTTATATCCCCTGTCAGCTCCCTGAAACACGAAGATGATAGGCATATCCGCCTGGTCGCCTTTCAGCGGGATGTAATAATGTACATCCACAGGTCTGTCAGCGAAAGGTGCATAGGCATCATACGTAAACACGCCCTCACCTCGATGAAGCATATCCTGAGCCAGGGATGGCAGCACAGTCAGGCAAGACAGCAGTAACAACAACCAATAGTCATATCTACATTTCATTCGTAACGTCCTTTCTTTATGATTTCACCGTATCTCATCATCAGTTCACCCTTAGATACGACATCAGTCAGTCTTAACTGGTCGTCAAGAAGACAGATGTCAGCATCACATTCGACCTCAAGCCTTCCCTTGGTAGTAAGGTTCATGTGAGCAGCCGGGTTGCTTGTGATAAGCATCAGAGCCTGTTCAAGCGGCATACCACATTCCGAGACCAACAGAGACACCTCCTTAAAATTCAATTCCATCGGCGCTGGACGATAAGTCACCTCACCTGTTTCGGGATTCACCTTGCGCACACCACCATGACCGTCGCTCGAAAAACTGATATGCTGCAAGGGCACACCAGTCTGAATGGCTTCCATCACACATGCATGTGGCGCCTTAAATCGCGTGCCACCAGTAGAGTAGTCCACGAAGCCACCCATCTTGGCAAATTCGATCGACTGCGCGAACAATTCTTCCGTCCGAATCATATGTGTAGGCGATATATACTTGATGAGCGACGGATACACCCTGGCAATATGCAGCAACGGTTTGATGCCACTTGGCAAATTGCCGAGATGGATATGCAAGAAGCCGCCCTTTCCAGAAGTAAAACCTCCCAGACGCACTTGATTAATCAGACGGAGGATTTCCAGTTCTGTAGGGAAACTACTTCTATCGTCACTCATAGCCAGTTTGCAACCGATCACCTTATCTATATATATCATATCCTCGGCAACGCTAGCTGTCAGCGTCCGCTCCGGCAACCCATAGAAGCTGGTCAGCATATAAGCCGAGAGTCCCTCTTGGCATAATGCCTTCACTTTGGCATACAAGGTATTCAGGTCCTTCACAAAACCATCGGTACCCAGTAAGCCTATCACGGTGGTGATGCCACATGCCACCAACTCGCTCACAGTTACCTCGGGCACTAGAGAAGCATACCCCTGCTGTCCGCCACCGCCAATCACATGCACATGACGATCGATAAAGCCCGGCGTGGCTATCTTTCCTTCAGCATCAATCACCTCGACGGGGATTCCAGAGATATTGAGTTGCGGCTCTACAAGGCCGATTTGCCCGCCTGCTATTAGAATATCACACAAACCTTTGTATTGTGGTGAATAGACACGGGCATTCTTTATGATTTTGAAACTCATGACGTAACAATAAAATGAAACACTAACAGACTGGCTATGCTGATGATCAATGGCAGGGTGTTACGCTTGGCCAGATCTATAGGCGAAGCACCTACCACACCGGCAATGGCCACGATAATGCCTGCTATGGGAGAGGCCGCCCTACCCATGCTCGAAGCCAGCTGCATGGGCAACACCAGCGAGATGGCAGGCATGCCTAATCGCTGAGCCATCTCGGGCAATAACGGTCCGAAAGAAAAGAAGGCCGCATTTCCACTACCCATCAGCATGGCGGCAGAAAAGATCATCACCGTGAACAAGATTGCTATCAGCACACCCGTCAGACCAACATGGGTAGAATAAGCAATCAAGCTGTCCACAAACCCCATCTGAATCAGTCCTTTCGAGAATATCTCGGATGCCACAATCAGCGTGACCACACTCCCGAACACATTGCCCATACCTTTCCAGAAAGCGGAGAATGCCTCGAAGGCCTTCCTGACGCTACGCTTCTGGACAGCCACAATCACGAGAACAGCCAATAACGAAAAGAACATGGCCATCGTGGTGTTGATACGGACATTGTCGAACAAGCCGACATAAGGCGACAGGAGCACCAGTAGCACCAAGGGCAGCACTGGAAACAATGCGAAATAAGCTGGTGCCAACTCCTGTGTCGGCGTCACAACAGCCGACGGCTCATCTGACAGGGCTTTCCGCTTGTCCTTCTTATCAAAATACTGATTAAAGAAATAGAACGTGAGCATCACAATACAACTAGTGGGCAACACCAAAGGCAACTGGTGGGTAATGAAGTATTCAACATTATTCTCGCCCACAAGTTCCGAGGCAAGAGCCGTATTCGCCGATCCTGGACCTTGGTCAAAGATGGTGGTAGCGGCAATCATCGAGAGAGCCGTCAGTCGGCTGACACCAAGACTATTCAGGATGGGATAGACCGACGCCACCAGCAACAGCCCCAGGCCTGTAGCCGAAGGCGTAGTGATAAACAAGAGTTGTCCGATAGGAATGGTCAGCACAGCCGCAAGCATGGGGCACTTGCGAAAGAAAGCCAGAGGCTTCATGGATATCCTGACAAGAGTATGCGTGGCATTGATGTGATTCATAAAGGCCACATAGCCGCCAATGGTCATAATCATCAGTCCTGCCCGACTGATATTTGACAAGAAAGTCTCTTCTATCAGTTTGATAAAATTGAAGATAACACTACCCGAGGATGTCTTGATCTCGAGTTCATGCCCTCCTACGACCAGGGCTATGATGCACATACAGATGCCTGCTGCCAGCAGTACGCCCTGTGGATTGAATTTCCGTATCAGGGCTACTGCTGTCAAGCTGACAATCAGAAGGGATATAAGGAACAACAGCATATCAGATATACTTAGTTTTTATATCCAGGATTATTCTCCAGCACTCGTCCGGTATTCGACTCTATAAACTCGTGAGGTATGGGGAAGAGCACTGGCGTCTCGTACTCATTCATGCCACGGGCATCACGACCCGCGATCTCATTCAACTGACGTGTACGGCGCTTGAAATAGTTGTTTACGTCGCGCTCATCCTTGCCACCTTCCTGACTGACGCGAATCAACGTTTCACGTCTCTCCTCTTCAGAGAACAGTTCACGGGCACGTTCGTCAAGAATCAGGTCCATACCACCCGACACCAGGTCGTCTTCAGTAATACTGATGGCCTGAGAACGGTTGCGCACCTTATTGATCCACTTGATGGCTTCACCATTCTTTCCCTGCTTATACAGCGCCTCAGCATAAAGCAGATAAGTATCGGCCAGGCGCAGATAAGAGATATCCTGATAGCAGCCGTCCTTATCACCATTAGCCTTAACAGGGGCTGTATAGTCCCACTTCTTGATTGAGGGCCAATTCCACTTCTTGATGGTGGTCTTAGTATCATCAAGCATTGCTGCGGTCACGATTGTATCGATAACAGCCTTGCCATTATTCAGGAACTCAACTGTATTACTACTCTCATCAACCTCAAAGATACGCCAAACCATGGCATGATCAGATATTCTATCGTCCTTCTCGCCTTGTCCCTTATAATTGTAAAGGCGCAGCAGACCTCTGGAGATAGCCAATCGACTGGCACCCTTGCCACCATTAGTCAGCCAGAAAGCCTGAGGCCAAGTGCACTGACCGCTTGTATAGTCAGGATTCTTCAGATTACTCTTCTTGATAGTGCCATCATTGGCATAATAGCCTTTGTAGGTACTCTTCATATAGACCTCAGCCGTTCCCGATGCGCTATTCTCAGGCTCTGTGTTGACAAAGGCCAGAATCACCTCTGTATTTCCATCGCTGTACATCGGCGTTCTGAACACATCGATGAAAGGACAGCCCTCATTGGCCGCATTATCACCAAAACGGCTGGTAATAAGTGCATACTCCGAACCTTCCACCAAGGGCTTCATGACGGCCTCGGCCTCAGCATTTTTACCTTCGGCCAGATACAACTCACCCAGATAATGGCGAGCCATGGCACCCGAGACGGTACTGTTATTGGCTGTACGCAGTGGCAGATTCTCGATGGCGAACTTCAGATCTTCCTCCATCACCTGACGAATCTCACTGACAGGATTACGCTCCCAGTCGGTTCGGTAGTTCAAACCGGTAATCTCCTCGGTCGATAAGGGCACATCACCATAAGTCAGGGTCAGATGTCGATAGGCCCACGCTCTAAACAGTTTTGCCTCGGCCACCACCTCATTCTTTTTCCTCTGGTTCTCAGCATCCGAGGCACCTTTCCAATTAACACCTTCGTTTTCCGAACGGGTAATCACCATATTGGCAGTATTGATAATACGGTAACACCACTGGAACACGTTTCTGAAGACCTGCTTGTCGGTCTGGTCGATCAGTTTTGGGAAATACATATACTGCACCTCAGAATGCGAGTTGTTGGCCCATGCCACATCCGTACCTCCATCCCATACCGAATGGAGAACCAATGGGATACTGCCTCCTAAGGCATCTGCTCGACGGTATTCAGCGCGTGCGATACCATAGAGTGAGACGTTCATCGACTTAAAGCCATCATAATCCACCAGCAGGTTCTCCGGATACAATGATGCTCTGGGCTCTTCCTTCAAGAATTCATTTTCATTACAGCCTGTAAAAACACCCAGCAAAACAGCTATAACAATATATGTTCTATATAATAACTTGTTCATAATATAATAATGATGTATTAAATATCCAACTTCAAACCAAACGTAAACGAACGAACAGGAGGATTAGCATACTGCTCGGCGATAAACTCTGGATCCATACCTGTCCAACTGGTCCAAGTAAACAGGTTCTTGATGTTTACATAGGCCTCCACTCTACTGATGAAGAAGCTCTTGAGCAAGGTCTGAGGCACACGATAGCCAAAGGTCAAGTCGGCCAGTCGCAGATAGTCGGTCTTCTCATAGAAGAGAGAGCTCATGGGATTGACCGAGGTGTCGAGCGAGTTCTTGGGATAGTCGTTGGTTGGATTCTCTGGTGTCCAGAAATTCACCATCAGACGGTTCTGTCGGTACGACATCGTTGAGCAGTCATACAGTGCATTATTAGCTGTCTGTCCTAACTGAGCCGTCAGGAAGAAACTCAGATAGAAGTCTTTGTACGACAGGTTGTTCATCAATCCCATATTGATGGTTGGCTCAGTGCTGCCAATGATCTTACGGTCTTCTGTATTAATCACGCCATCGCCATTCAGGTCCTCATACTTCATATAGCCAGGAATAGAGAATGGATTGCGGCTGTCCTGTGCCCCCTCGGGATTGCTGGGATCTTCAATCTGCCACACGCCAATGAAATGATAGTCGAAGTTCACATTGATAGGCTGGCCGATGAACTTGCGTGAAGCCACATCGTCGATGGCATTGCCGTTCTCATCAAACAGACCTACATTCACTATCTCATTATGATAATGTGAGAGGTTCAATGTGGTTGACCATGAGAAATCCTTGGTGGCAATATTGTTCGAGGTGATCTGCCACTCCCAACCGTTACCTTTTGTCTTACCACGGTTCTCTGTGATGGTGCCCGTACCATTAATGGTAGGTATCGAACGGTCCAACAGCAGATTATTCGTTCTTGACCAGTACATATCGAAAGTAGAACGTATTCTACCATTCCAAAGGGCTACATCAATACCCGTATTAACAGAGGTTGTTGTCTCCCATCCCAGATTGGGCGAGGCCAGCTTTGATGGATAGAAGCCATAAGAAGCCGAGTGGTCATCCTTCAGATAGTTGAAGGTTGAGAGGTTGGGAAGAGTGGTATAAGCGCCGATAGCTTCGTTACCATTCTTACCCCACGACAATCTGTATTTCAGATTGCTGATCACCTGTCCGATAGGTTTGTCTTTAATAAATGACTCATTTGAGATATTCCAACCCATAGCCAGAGAAGGGAACACACCGAACTTGGTCTCTGAGCCGAATGCCGAATAGCCATCACGACGCGCAGTCAGGGTCAGCAGGTAACGCTCATCATAAGAGTAGTTGATACGTCCCATCTGCGAGATATGATTCTCCTTGGTATAGTTCGAAGAGCCTGATGCCGTAGCAGCCTTACTCATCTGGTAATAATACATCACATCATTGGGGAATCCTTTTCCTTCCATGGTGTTCTGTTCATACTCATGACTCTGAGCAGAATAGAGGCCAGTCACGAACAAGCGATGCTTACCAAACTCGCGGTTATAGGTGATAATGTTCTCTATCAGCCAGTCTTCGGTATGCCAGTCATCTGTATTGAGGGTACCATTTGTACGGGCACCATAATATGTATCCAAGCCCTGATACTGCTTCCAAGAGCTGTTGGCATAAGTAAAACCTGTGTTCAGCTTATAGCTCAGGCCCTTAATGAATGGGATACTGATGTCGATAGCATTGTTTGTGATCACCTTCACCCTGATATCCTTTGTCTTGTTGTTCAGGCTGCTCAATGGGTTCACGGCAAACGCCTCGCTTGAGTCTTCCCATGAAGCGTTTGGAATGGTGCCATCGGCATTATATGCTTTTGTGATAGGTGGCATCTCGAAAGCACGCCAGAAAGAGGCACTGCTACCACTACGGTCATAGCGTCCCAGCTGGGTAGAGGTTGAGAACTTAAGCCATGAAGTGAACTGCTGGTCAAGATTGAAACGGATATTATAGCGCTGGAATTCATTACCGATGGCAGTACCTTTATTCTTCACATAGTTGAGTGAAATAAAATAGCTGGTCTTTGAGGCGCCACCACGAAGCGACAGGTTATGCTGCTGTTTTACACCGGTGCGTGTCACCAGGTCGAGCCAGTCGTTAGACTCACCAGCCTCGTGCATAGCCAACTCAGTGGCAGTGAATGCACCCATCCAAGGTGTGGGGTTGTCGGCTGTAGGAGTGGTGGTATTAGCCAGTCGCAGCGCCTCCTCCTTATACTTCCAGAACTCATCTCCATCCATCAGATTAGGGAGATTGATAGGCTTGTCAAGTACCAGATAGGTATTATACGATACCGTCAGTCTGCCGGCATCACCACGCTTCGAAGTGACAAGAATCACACCATTGGCACCACGGGCTCCATAGATGGCTGCCGAAGAGGCATCTTTAAGAATCTCTATCGACTCGATATCATTTGGGTTGATTTCCGACCAAGGACCATCAAAAGGCACACCGTCAAGAATGATGAGCGGCTTACTGTCGGCAGTAATAGACTTGGTTCCACGGATACGGGTGGTCGTAGAAGAACCTTCGGCATCACTACCTGTAAGAGTGACATTCAGTCCAGGCACCATACCTTGCAACGACTGGATGATATTAGGTTGCGGACGGCCCTCCAGACTCTTTGAATTGATAGAGGCGACAGAACCTGTCAAGTCCGACTTTTTCTGCACACCATAGCCTACCACAACCACCTCGTCCATCAGTTTCGAATCCTCCTGAAGGGTGATCTTAAGGTCTCTTGAAGCGCGCAGTTCTTGCGTCTTATAGCCGATATAGGTGATACGCAGCATCGCTCCTTCTGACACTTTCATGGTGAAACCACCATCCATGTCACTCAACGTACCATTGCTGGTGCCCATCTCTATGATAGTAGCTCCGATAACGGGTTCGCCAGCGGCATCCTTCACAAGGCCTGATACCTGAAAATTAGCGGATGGCTTTTGTTGGTTCGTCGCATTAGCTTTCTTCTTTATAATGATATTCTTTCCATGAATCTCGTAAGTAACTGGCTGTCCTGCAAGGATCTGACTCACGGCTTGCTTCAAGTCAGATGCTGCGACAGTCACTTTTTTCTCAGTATCAATGTCGCTTTTCTCATACACAAAAGAATAGTTACTCTTCTGTTTCAGTTCTGTCATGGCCTTTTTTACCGTGACGTTGTTCAACTTCAATTGCAGTGCCTGTGCCATGCCGCTAAGGGCAATTGACAAAAGGAATGCCATTGACAATAGCTTTTTGTTGTTCATTACTAATTGTTAATTAAATCATTTAAAAATTGTTTTTAGTTGCATATCTGAAGAAAAAAGCCTATCTTTGCAATCTCCTTCAGACTCTCCTTGGGTTTTAGGGAGGCTTATTCAAGCAGAGAGACCTCGCACGTCTTTCTGCTTTCTTGATTATACCTCACTATTCAATTCAAATGTTCTGTTTCTGTTCATTGGCAATACGTTTTTTGAGTTAATAATTTAATATAATGTAATCTCTTGATCTTTCTGGACGAATCTTATCTTCCCTGTAGCAGCCAGGGCATCGAGCACCTCACGCAGACTCTGTTCCTGACGGATGAACGTACCATAGAAATGTAGATTATACAACGAAGGTGTCTTTACTATTATCCGCACATTGTAACAGCGTTCAAGGTCATTGACGATATCACGCAGCGACTCACCGTCGAACACCAGGATACCATTTGTCCACTGAATGGCATTAGCCACTTCATAATCGTCAACACGGATACGCCCCGTCTCCTTATTCACGGTAGCACGCTGACCAGGAGTCAGCACCCGCTCTGTCGTAGCCTTCCTCGTACTGCACATCGACACACGACCCTCAGCCAGCGAGACGCTGGCCTCAGCATCGCTCGGGTAATCCCGGACATTAAACTTGGTGCCAAGCACCTTCACCCGAACATTCCCCGACTCGACACTGAAAGGCAGCTGCTCATTGTGGGCAACTTCGAAATAGCCCTCACCTTCTAACCTAACTAATCTAACAGTATAACCAAATGTCTGTGAATACGATATCTTTGAACCTGCGTTTAGCCACACCTTCGTACCATCAGGAAGCACCATTTCGGAACGGGAGCCTTGAGGGGCTTCAACCACAATTTCACCAAGTGAAGCCTCCAGCTGACTCTGACCTCCTTTGTACGAGAAGAAACCTACGGCTATCACCGCCACTACGGCTGCGGCATACCTCAGCCAACCAAGACGGCGCTTGGACTCCTTGGGCTGGAACTGAGCATCAGCCACCCGCTGTCTGAAAGCGGCAAAGGCGGCATCCTTGTCGTACTTGGCCAGTTCTGCTTCGCTAACAGAAGAGAACCAGATTTCTTCCTCGATATGCGTTTTGTTGTCTATCATTTCGACCGTTTGTTATTGTATTGACGATAAAAAAAGTTCTGAGGGTAGTCAGAACTCACTTTTTTTCTAAAAAATTTTATTGCAGCTGTTCTAACAGCAGTACGATAGCAGCTGTCAGATATTTGCCCAGCTCTTCGTGGAGCAAGGTCAGAGCGCGCTTGATATGATACTTCACAGTATTCACCGAGATATTCAGTTCACGAGCTATCTCCTCATATTTCTTTTCTTCAAAACGACTCATGCGGAACACCCGGCCACATTCCTCTGGCAGGTTATCAATGGCTTGCATGATTTCGCCTTCCAGTTCTTGTTCCAACAGGCGGCCTAATGGATAGTCGTCACCTTTTATATAATTAAGCACAGGGAAATCCTGAAGTGCAGTCAACTCTTTCTGGTGATACTGCGACTTCAGATAGTCCATACAACGATGCTTCACACTCTGCAACAGGTAGCTACGCAAATTGTTATTAATCTCCAACGACTCCCGAATCTCCCACAGATGAAAGATCACATCACCCACGATTGTTTCTGCCAGGAAGTCGTCTTTTACATATTGGGCAGCCACATGACACAGTATCTGATAATGCTGTTCATACAGAAATTTGTATGCCCTTTCATTACCTTTCTTCAATTGTTCAACAATCAGCGATTCGGTCTGCTCCATGACAGTAGTTTTCTACAGTTTTTCCTATTATGTTGGTAAATATGCCACAAACATCGCTGCAAAGGTACACACTAATTATCAATTTACAAAATATAAAAGCAAAAAAACTACTTTTTCTCAGTTGTTTTCAGGGCATCCCATTTGGCTTCGTATTCCTGCTCTTTTTGGCGGACTGCCTTCAGGGCTTTCTTTCGGCGCTGTTTGGCCTCGATGGCTGGGGCTACGGTCTTTTCGAATAGCCAGGCCATGATTGCTAGCACGTTGGGACCGGCTGGTACGACTTGTGGCAACGGCACCTCTTTGGGTGTGACAGGCATCATGATGCCAGCCATCATCGATTTACGACGGTCCTGACCATACACCACCACCTCGTCAATGGCATGCAACGCGGGGATGAGATAGATGGTATCGCCATGCAGCTCGTTGGCCAACACATAGCGATGCTGGAACCTGGGATGACTGAGACTGATGCGCTTAAAACTGTCGGGCACCTCTATCTCGCCACTCCATGGGGTAACCATCTCGTCACCATTATCAACACGCACCTTGATATCGCGTTGCGGCACCTTCGTGCCCAAGCTGGCCACCACCAGTTTGCGCTGTGCTAACACCCCAGAACACCACAGGATAAGCAATATACTTAAATACAGTTTCATTATTTAGCCTTTTCAATACGGCTGCAAA
Organism: Xylanibacter ruminicola; assembly: GCA_015060625.1. Lineage (GTDB taxonomy): Bacteria > Bacteroidota > Bacteroidia > Bacteroidales > Bacteroidaceae > Prevotella > Prevotella ruminicola_D. The sequence goes on from SUYC01000024.1 coordinate 13,264, forward strand.
TGTAGCACTTTTCTGCATATCTTTCCAAAATGAAATATTATATTATCTTACAGATATAAAAAATAATGTAACATTAAGTCTTTTTGAATTAAAATATGTATCTTTGCAGCGAAGTTTACAGATAATTACCAACATGAATAGAAAGAAAATTGTAACTTTCGGCGAGTTGTTGCTCAGGTTTTCGAAGCCCGGGCAGCTGCGATTAACTCAGGGCGACCTGTTTACCAGTAAATATGGTGGTAGCGAGGCTAACGTGGCCGTATCATTAGCTACCCAAGGCGAAGATGTAACCTATATCACCCGACTGCCCGACACGCCAGTGGGCCACGCAGGTGCCATGAGTCTGGCCGAGCTGGGTGTAGATACCAGTCGCGTGCTTTATGGCGGACAGCGCATAGGTACCTACTACTTTGAGCCTGCTGCCGGCATGCGTGCTGCCAAGGTGATCTACGACCGTAACGGCTCGGCTTATTCCGACCTGAAACCAGGCATGATTCCCTGGCGCGAGATACTGAAAGATTGTAACTACTTCCATGTGTCGGGCATCACGGCTGCCATCTCACAACAGGCTGCCGACGCCACCTTCGAGGCTCTCGACGTGGCCGACGAGTTAGGTATTACTGTCTGCTTCGACATCAACTACCGTAAGAACCTGTGGAAGTACGAAGGTGCTGAGCCACGTAAAACCCTGAGCCGCATGCTGTCGCGATGCGACATGATGTTTGGCGACGCCATCGAGTTCGACTGGCTGTCGCAGCATCCACAGCCACCATTCACGGCCACCGACTCCAACTTCACCATGCAGATGAAAGAGTATGGCGAGTGGTTCGACGAGCTGCATGCCGCCTATCCCAGAGTTAAACACTGGATGATGGGTATGCGTAATATCGTGAGCTCCAACCATCACACCCTGACAGCCCTGCTTTACACCGATGGCACACTGCTGCAGGCACCTATCATGGATATCCCTGATGTGGTAGAGCCGGTAGGTGTGGGCGATGCCTTTATGGGTGGTTGGCTGCATGCCATCAGTCTGTTTCCCGACGACATGCAGAAGCAGTTGAACTACTCATTGGCTGCCGCGGCCCTCAAGAACACCATCCCAGGCGATTTCAACCTCTCGACCGAAAAAGAGATTCTGGATGTAAGAATTTAACATTTCTTGATGCAGTATTTGGCCTTCTTCATCGTTTAAAGGATAAAGAAGCAATTAAACGTGTACAATTATGAAGAGAATATTACCTTTTTTCATCGTGTTAGCCACGCTGATGTCATGCAGTATCAGTGAAGATAAGCTCGACATTGGCAATCCACAGCTGGAGCCAAGTAACCAACCGGCGCTCGACTACACCTTCAAAGGGGTATGGACTGTTGACGACATCAAGGGCAACGAAACCTATGCACGCACTGTTATCGATTTTAAGGGTAGTAACTATGTAGCCTGCGAGACATTTCCCTTCGCTGCTATTATGGAGCAACTGCTCCCTGAGGTAAAAGTAGCCAAGATTAGTGATAGCGCCCCATCCAGCTCGACACCGACGCCCGAAGAAGAGCTCTGGATACAGACGCTGATGGACCACGGCAGCGACCGCTGTTTGGAGGCAAACCTGGGTGTGCCTTATCGCTGCATCGGCCTCTCAGAGCAGTCGATCTATCTGGAGATGATGCCCAACGTGACCTATGGCACACTCTACCTGCCGTTTATCGTAACCAAGGACGACGGCAAGCTGATGGCAGTGGTGCTGACAGTAGCCCCTACCCAATCTACCGCCCTGCTGGACCGAACAGGCGCATCATTCTCAAGCCGACTGACGGTGACACAGATAGAGACCATCATCAATGGCCAGTCGGAAACCAGGACGCTGAATCCCACCATGCAACTCAACTTCACCAGTATCGAAAGAGTCAAGTAACAAGAAGTGGAGAACGAACAGCAACTGCTTTCAGCCATCAACCAAGGCGATCGTGCTGCCATGAAGCAACTCTACGAACGCTACAAGGGTTATGCCATGTCAATCGGACTAAGGTATATACCCGAAGTGAGCGATGTGGAGGACGTGGTGCAGGATAGCTTTGTCAACATTCTGACCTCTATCGGCAAGTTCTGCTACCGGGGCGAGGGGTCGCTGAAAGGGTGGATAGGCAGGATTGTTGCTAATAGGGCGCTGGATTTCGTGAAACAGCATGAGCGCATCACGTTCACCACCGCCATCCCGGATACGCAGGACGAAGAACCGGAGATAGAACGGATACCGCCCGACGTGCTGACAGCGATGATAGCCCAACTGCCTTCGGGCTACAGAATGGTGCTGAACCTATATGTGTTCGAGCATTGCTCTCATCGCGAAATCGCCCAGAAGTTGGGCATCAAAGAGAGTTCATCTTCCTCACAACTATCGAGAGCACGACAGCTACTCACCCACATGATAACAGATTACATCAAACAACACGAGATATGAAGCAAGAAGCATGGGCCGAAAGGCTTAACAATCATCTGAAGGACTACCACCAGGAGCCATCGCGCGACTTGTGGGAGGGCATCGAGGCTTCGCTCGACAAGCAGGCTCAACAGGCTCAAGGTCAGGTGCGCCGTATAGCCTTGCGACGTTGGCTGATGGCTGCTGCTATCATCGGTGTGTTGTTGGGTGGAGCCTGTCTGATGTGGCACAACACCCCCGATCAGCCCCAACTGGCGCAGGCAGATGCCACGCCACAAGCTGCAGCCTCCCCTAACCCAGAGAAATTAACTGCTGAGGCTCCTGCAGCAGCGCCTGAGGTTAGCACACCTAAGGAGGTTGCCCCTGAAGTGATTGTTCCAGAGCCCACAGAGACGGCGGCACAGCCCGAAGAGACGACAGCACAGCCCGATGAGACGGTAACACAGCCCGACGAGACGGCCGTCAAGCCCAAGGAAGACACGCCCAATCCTCAGGTTCGCCATCCCCAGCCAACCGAGCCCAAGGCATATCCCCAAGCAGAGCATCACCAGCAAAAGCCATTGCGCCTCACCATGGGCCTGTTTGCCCAAGGCAACACCAACGAGATGAACAACAGGAATGCGGTGATGATGAACCCGCAGATGATGCAACGTGTAGCGGCCACACGTGCTTTTCTGATAGACTACGAAGAGCGTGAGAGTCACAACCATCCCATCTCGTTCGGTCTTACCGTTGGCTACCCGATCAACTCGTGGCTGGCGCTCAGTTCAGGTTTGGTTTATACCAAGCTGAGTTCCACCTTTACCACCCTGATGCCCAACCATCAGATACAGCGCCATCAAAAACTCCATTATATTGGTGTGCCCCTTAACCTGCAGGCCCATCTGTTGCAATGGCATGGTTTCAGTCTCTATCTTTCTGCAGGTGCTCAGGCCGACTGGAATGTCAAGGCCGAATCCAACACCGATGGCATCAATCAGGTGATGGATAAGGACCGCATGCAGTGGTCGGTAGGCAGCAGTCTGGGATTGGCCTATCATATCATCCCCCAACTGAGCCTGTATGCCGAGCCAGGTGTCATACATTATATAGATAATGGTAGCACTATCAATAATTATTTCAAGGATAAACCAACAAGCTTCAACCTGCAGCTGGGCCTCAGGTTCGACCTAAACTCACCCCAATAAAACAACACTCCCCGCCAATTGAATTTGGCGAGGAGTGTCTTATTAGTGTTATTTCTTGAATTACTTCAGCAGATTCATTGTGTCGGTAGCAATCATCAGCTCCTCGTCGGTTGGGATAACAACCACCTTCACCTTTGAGTCGTCGGCTGAGATAATGGCCTCTTCGCCACGAACGTTGTTCTTCTCGTCGTCGAACTTCACGCCCAGGAACTCCAAGCCCTTGCAAACCTCAGAACGCATAGAAATCTGATTCTCGCCCACACCGGCGGTGAACACAATCACATCTACACCACCCATGGCAGCAGCATAAGCACCGATATACTTCTTGATACGATAGAAATACATCTGCTGTGCCAGTACAGCCTTAGGCTCACCAGCCTTGGCTGCATTCTCTACGTCGCGCATATCGCTCGAGCCACCAGTAATACCGGCTACACCACTCTTCTTGTTGAGCAGGTTGCTCATGCCATCAGCATCGAGACCCAGCTTCTTCTCCAAGAAGGTAACAGCACCACCGTCGATATCTCCAGAACGAGTACCCATGACCAGACCCTCAAGTGGAGTGAGACCCATAGAGGTGTCGATGCACTTGCCATCCAGCACAGCAGCAATAGAACCACCATTACCAATGTGGCAGGTAATCATCTTGGTACCCTCGGCCTTGATGCCCAGGAACTCGCAAGCACGAGCTGACACATAGCGGTGAGAGGTGCCGTGGAAACCATAGCGACGCACACCGTACTTCTCGTACAGCTCGTAAGGGATAGCGTACATATAAGCCTTGGCAGGCATGGTCTGATGGAAAGCGGTGTCGAACACACCTACCTGAGGCAGACCAGGCATCAGCTCCTTTACAGCATTCACACCCTTCAGGTTGGCAGGGTTGTGCAGTGGAGCCAAATCAGAGCACTCCTCGAAGGCCTTCAGCACCTCGTCGGTGAGCACTACTGACTTATTGAACTTCTCGCCGCCGTGCACCATACGGTGACCTACAGCGTCGATCTCCTTCAGATCCTTAATCACACCAATCTCGGGATCGGTGAGCAAAGAGAAGATAAACTTCACACCCTCAGTATGCTCGGGGATATCGTGCATAATCTGCTTCTTCTCGCCATTGGCCAGCTTCACCTTGACAAAGGCATTGTCCAAACCTACACGCTCGGCACCACCGCTGGTCATCACGCTCTTATCGTCCATATTGTACAGGGCGTACTTGATTGACGAAGAGCCACAATTCAATACAAGAATCTTCATATTTTCTTAACTCTTAACTTTTAACTCTTAATTACTTTTTGGCGTCCATAGCCTGACAAGCGGTGATGGCAATCATATAGTAGATGTCATCAACAGAGCAGCCACGCGACAGGTCGTTGACAGGACGTGCGATACCCTGCAGGATAGGACCGATGGCGATAGCATCACCCAGGCGCTGAACCATCTTATAACCGATGTTACCTACCTCGAGGTTAGGGAATACCAGTACGTTGGCCTTACCAGCGATATCTGAACCAGGAGCCTTCTTAGCACCTACTGATGGTACCAGAGCAGCATCGGCCTGCAGCTCACCGTCGATCTTCAGAGCTGGATCGAGCTCCTTAGCCAGACGTGTTGCCTCAACCACCTTATCCACTACCTCGTGCTTAGCTGAACCCTTGGTAGAGAAGCTGAGCATGGCCACGCGTGGCTCGGCGAAACCAGCCACACTCTTAGCAGTCTGAGCGGTGCAGACAGCAATCTGAGACAGCTGAGCAGCATCGGGCATAGGTGTAACAGCCACGTCGCCAACCACAAGCACACCATTCTCGCCATACTGCTTCTGCTTAGAGATGAGCAGCAAACCACCGCTGACGCAGGTGATACCAGGCTGGCACTTGATAATCTGCAGAGCAGGGCGCAGTGTATCGCCAGTTGTAGAGAGAGCACCCGAAATCTGACCATCGGCACCCTCGGTCTTAATAATCATACAACCCAGATAGAGCGGGTTCTTGATGAGCTTACGAGCCTCCTCGATAGTCATACCCTTGCTCTTGCGAATCTCGGCCAACTTCTCAGCCAGCTCTTCGCTCTTGTCGTAGTTTTCAGGGTCGATCAAGGTTGCCTTACCAATGTTTGTCAAGCCTTTCTCCTTGGCCAGAGCCTCAACCTTAGCAGGGTTACCAATCAGGACAATCTCTGCGAGGTCGTCGGCCAAAGCCTTATCGGCTGCACACAGTGTACGCTCCTCTTCTGCCTCGGGGAGCACAATGCGCTGCTTGTTACTCTTAGCACGCGCTACAATCGAACTTAATAGATCCATAACTTTGATTTGTTTTAAAAATGTTATTTATATATTTTTTTATTGTTCTAACTCCTTGGTGAGGATACTCTCCAGTTCCTCGGCCGAGAGGCGCAGATGGAGTTCGCCTTTGACAGCAACAGAGATGCCGCCCGTTTCCTCAGACACAACAATGGCCAGCGCATCGCTCTCTTGCGACACGCCCATGGCAGCACGGTGTCGCAAACCCAAATCCTTGGGGATATCCATATCGTGACTCACCGGCAAGATACAACCAGCGGCCTTGATACGCTTCTTGGAAACTATCATGGCACCATCGTGCAGAGGGGAATTCTTAAAGAAGATATTCTCGATGAGTCGCTGATTGATGTTCGAGTCGATCTGATCGCCCGTCACCGATATCTCGTCGAGGGGCATCGCACGCTCTATCACGATGAGCGCGCCCACCTTACCACGACTCATATTCATCGATGCCATCACGATAGGCATGATAACCTCTTTGAGTGCCTTCTTGTTCTCTTCGCCCCCATCCCGAGATGTGAACAGTTTGGCGAATGCCCGCATACGGCGGTGGGCACCCACATTATAAAGGAACTTACGAATCTCGTCCTGGAAGAGCACGATGAGCGCAATAACACCCACACTCACCAGCTTATCAAGTATGGAGCCTAACAGCTTCATCTCGACCACCTGCGACACGAACAGCCAGGTAATCACAAACATCAGAATGCCTATGAACACGTTGAGCGAACGTGATTCACGCATCAGCCTGTAGATGTAGTAAAGAATCAGGGCTACAAGCAGGATGTCGATAAAGTCCTTTATGCCAAACTCGAAGAACATTGCTTAACTATTTTTACGCACTCCACAGCCTGTTTCACATCGTGAACACGCAGGATATGAGCGCCTTTCATCAGTGAGATGGTGTTAAGAACAGTAGTACCGTTGAGAGACTCCATAGGCGTGGTGCCCAAGAGTTTAAAAATCATCGACTTGCGCGAGATACCCACCAATAGCGGCAGCTCCATCACGTGCAGGCGCTCCATCTGGTTCATAATCTCGTAGTTCTGCTCCAGCGTTTTACCAAAACCGAAACCTGGATCGAGAATGATATCGCAGGCACCACAATCACGCAACTGCTGCACCTGTCGGGCAAACGACATCAGCATGGTTTTCAACGTGGGCTGCTGCGACATTAATATATAAGGTACGCGTAAACGAGACACTAACCGATACATGGTTTCATTGCCCTCGCTCACATCGTTGATGATATCGGCACCAAACTCCTCGACCGTCATTCGGGCCACATCCGGGCGGAACGTATCTACCGAGACAATCGCTTCGGGCAGTTCGCGACGGATAATCTTCAAGCCAAAGCGCAGGCGCTCCATCTCCTCGGCCTCCGACACCTCGGTGCCACCAGGTCGGGTAGAATAGCCACCCACATCAATCATACTACCGCCTTCGTTGATAATCTGGTGACAACGCTGCACAATTTCAGCCTCGGTCTGCACCCGGCTCCCCGCATAAAAAGAGTCGGGCGTCACGTTCAGAATGCCCATCACCTGAGGAGTGCTGAGATCCACTAATTTGCCTCGAATTTGAATCGTTTCGCTCATATCGCCCACAAAGATACAAATTAATTATGAATTAAGAGTTAAGAGTTAAGAAAAACATACTCTATCATACATTTTTTCTTAATTCTTAACTCTTAACTCTTAACTTTTCCTTATCTTTGCACCAAAAATAACGAAGTTTATGGATATTAAGGAACTATACAAGCTGTATGAACAGCATCCGTGCATCACAACCGACAGTCGTGACTGCCCTGAAGGAAGCATCTTTCTGGCACTGAAAGGTGAGTCGTTTAATGGCAATAAGTTCGCCCTGCAAGCCCTTGAAAAAGGCTGCAGCTACGCTATCATTGACGAGCCAGACTTAGTGGATAGCGAGAGTAATCATCGCTCTCAACTGATTGTGGTTGATGATGCGCTACAGACATTCAAGGATCTGGCCCGCGAACACCGCCGCCAGTTCGACATCCCCGTCATCGGCATCACCGGCACCAACGGCAAGACCACTACCAAAGAGCTCATTGCCGCCGTGCTCTCACAGAAATATAACGTGCTTTACACCCAGGGCAACTTCAACAACGACGTTGGTGTGCCCAAGACGCTGTTCCGACTGAACAAGGAGCACGAGATAGCTGTGATTGAGATGGGTGCTAGTCATCCTGGCGACATCAAAACCCTGGCCGAGACCGCTGAGCCTACCTGTGGACTGATTACCAATGTGGGGCGTGCCCACCTGCAGGGCTTCGGTTCGTTCGAAGGTGTTATCAAAACCAAATGCGAGCTTTATGACTTTTTGCGCACCCGCGAAGATAGTCTCATCTTTATCAATGCCGACAACGAGTATCTGGTTAACCAGATTGGCGACGACGAAGAGCTATGGCTTTCGCCCTACTCTACAGACCCCGACAACCAGTACTCGTGCATCAGCGGTGAGGTCATAGAGTGCGACCCCTTCCTAAAGTTCCGCTGGCGCGAGCCATTAATGGTACTCGAAGAAGAGGGACGCAGCACCAAGTGGCACAAGGTACAGACCAAGCTGATTGGCGCATATAATATCGACAACCTGCTGGCTGCCATTGCCGTAGGTATCAACTTTGGTGTCGATCGCAAAAAAATCTGCGCTGCCCTCGAAGCCTATGAGCCATCCAACAACCGCAGTCAGATGACCGTCACCGAAAAGAACCACCTGATTGTGGACGCCTATAATGCTAACCCTTCATCGATGCAGGCCGCCCTTGAGAACTTCAAGATTATGCAGGCCGACAACAAGATGGTCATCCTCGGTGCCATGCGCGAACTGGGCGAGGTTTCGGCCGAGGAACATCAGCATGTGGTTGACTATCTGAAGACATCAGACATCAAGACCGTATGGCTGGTAGGCGAAGAGTTCGAGGCAACCCAGTGCGACTTCCGTAAGTTCAAGGACGTGGAAGAGGTAAAAGCTGCCATCGCAGCTGAACAGCCTGCCGGGCACTATATCCTTATCAAAGGTTCGAACAGTACCAAACTCTATCAACTGCCAGAACTGCTGTAAAGTGAGAGGTGAGAAGTGAGAGGTGGATATACTTATTGCTGCTGGCTATACTTTTTTCAAGTTGTAGTCAGCAGCAATCTCAAGACGAGAGCCTTGAACAGAGTAATGGTGTGTACTACTGGCGCACCGACCTGCGGCTGGATTCTACCGAACGCACCTTTTTACAGCAGCACCATATAAATAAGGTGTATTGTCGCTATTTTGATGTCGTGATGAGCGATGATGGCTCTGAGCCTATTCCCAATGCCACCATCACTTTTACCGACACATTGCCCTCCGGCATCGAGCTCATTCCTACCATCTACATCACCGAGGACTGTATGCACCAATCGCACCCCGACCTGGCCGAGAAGATAGTGGGCCGCATCCTACAGATGAACGAGACCAACGGCATCAAAGGCGTTCACGAGATTCAGATAGACTGCGATTACACCTCAAAAAGTCGCGCCACGTACTATCAGTTCCTGGAGCAAGTACGCCATCACCTATCACCCACCTCCTATCACCTATCCACCACCATCCGACTGCACCAGCTCTCGATGCCGGCACCACCAGTGGATTACGGCGTACTGATGGTTTACAACACCGGCGACCCACGCAAGTGGCAGCAGCGGAATCCCATTCTCGACTATCGTGATGTGCATCCATACCTTAAGAAACTCCCGCAGTATCCGCTACCCCTGGCTGCTGCCTATCCCGTTTACCAGTGGATACGCAACATTCAGAACGTCAGGGTGGAACATACCGTCGAGGCTGCCGAGATTCTGAAAGTAAAAAAGGCATTGGAAAAAGAGCGTCGCGGCTTGAGTCGCTCGCTCATCACCTATCATTTAGAAACAGATAACATTAACAGATATAAAACCGAGACCTATGAAGAGATTTATCATCATTAGCCTGCTGACAGTACTTTCGCTGCCCATCCTCGCTTGTGCCTGGAGCGATCCCACCAACCCCTACCTGTTCAGCATGTATCAGCAAAACGATTTCAAGAACCGTGTAGAACGTATCTGCAACGACAATTGGAAGGCCTATCTGGGTTCTACCGAAGAGTACTTCTGGTTTAATGCCGACGATGCCATCAATGCTGCCCGCAGAAAGGGCGATGTGCTGATGGTGAGCTACCTGCAGAACCTGAAGAAATACCTGAACTGTGTGGACATAGAACAGCGCAAGCAGTACGAGTGGGACTATCCCACTAAAAAAGCCATCGCCACCCAGCAGCGTAACCTGCAAACCGTACGCACCTATGCCTTAGGCAAAACCAAGAGTAAGCTACGCTCACAACACGCCCTACTGTATATGCGTTGTAACATGATGCTGGGTCGCCATCAGGACAATATCAACTTCTGGCAGCAGACTGCCAGCAGGTATATCGAGACCGTATATAAGGATATGATGAAGAACATCTATGCCGGTGCCCTCTATAAGAGCGGTCGCACAGCCGAAGCTGGCGAACTGTTTGCCGAGATGGACGACTACGAGAGTCTGATGACCATCTACTACCAGAAACGCTCGTTCCAGGCTATCAGACAGCAGTACCAGCAGCATCCCAATGCCAAAGTTCTGCCATTCCTGCTACAGGACTTTGTGAACAATGCCCAGGAAGCCGAAGATGCCAAGAACGAAGGCAATATCGGCGGCAAACTCTTTATCCGCGATATCAACCAGCAGGAGTCGCAGCAGATGCAACAGTTCTGCGAACAGGTGGTGCGCGAGGGCAAGACCACAACGCCCACGATGTGGATGAGTGCCAAAGCCTGGCTCGAATATCTGGCTGGTCAGCAGCAAGCCGCACTGAAGGATATCAATGCTGCCATGAAGTTGGATGGCACCGACCGTATGAAAGACAATGCCCGCGTGCTGAAGCTGTTTATCACCACCGCCACCGCCAAACCCAGCGACAGCTTTGATGCCTACTTTGCCGAAGAACTGGCATGGCTCCTGTCGAAGCAGCAGACTGCCGATGGTTTCTTCGACCATGCGATGCGCCGACTCTCACATCAGGCCATCGTGCCTCACTATCAGCACAAGCCCGAACAGCAGTTAGCGCTGATGATCATCACGGGCAATACCGATTACCTTGAGCGCATCGACACCATGCCTGTGGCCAATCTGGAGAAATTCTATCACTACACCAAGACTGCAGGTAAAAAATCATTCGACCAGTTCCTGCTGCGCCAACTGCATCTCAACGACACATCGCTGGTTGAGCTTATCGGCACAAAATATATGCGACTGGCCCAATGGGACAAAGCCATCAAATGGCTCAGTCCCCTGCCTGTCGGCTACTTCAATCAGCAGCACAACAACGAATACCGCTATTATTCGCTCATGCGCCGATACGATATTGAGCCCTGGATAACCCGTCAGTGGCTGGACACCAACAAGGCCTACGAGCATACCTACACCTGGAAAAAGAATATCAAACTCGACTTCTGCCAAGAGATGCAGTCGTTAGAGAGTGCTCTGAACCTGCTGCAGGGTCAGGCCTACGAACAGCGCTGCTATGAGTTGGCCGTAAGATATGCCCAGGCCAGCATCAAGGGCGACTGCTGGTGGTTGTTACGAGATGCCAAGAGTGCTTACGACTCGGTACGTGTCAACGAGACCGACTTCGGTGCCAAGGCCGTAGAGCTATTACAGCGCACAGCCTCGTCGGCGAATAAGGACCTGAAACTGAAAGCCCTGTTTGCCATGGGCTGGCAGGAACTCTACAATGCCACCCCCGGCGCCAAGTTATGGCGCGCCGACGAATGGGACGACCAGCAAGCCGACTATGTACGTAAGTACTACAGCGGAGCGGCTCAATTCCGTGCCTACCAGAGTGTATTTGCTCTCACCGGTCCATCTGCCAGCCAACCAACCTATATCAACAAGTGCGATGAGTACCAACAGTTCCGCAAATACTACACCAAGCATAAAACGGGGATTTAGTAAAAATTATCCCTTTTTATGCTTATAATTAAAAAAAATGAACTACCTTTGCAGACGATTTTTAGAATCGGGATGTAGCGCAGTTGGTAGCGCACTACGTTCGGGACGTAGGGGTCGGGCGTTCGAGTCGCCTCATCCCGACCTAGAGCAAGAGAGGTGACTGTGTAAAAACAGGCACCTTTTTTCTGCTTTATGTATATAATTTCATTCAGAACTGCATTTTTTTGCGTTTTTGTTTGGTTGTTACGCCAAAATTGAATAAATTTGCACCCCGTAAGTTAGAAACGTTAGAAACAAAACTGATTATTATGGCAGAAACATTGGAAGTGAAGGAGCTTGACCAAGTGGTTGTACGCTTCTCAGGTGACTCCGGCGACGGTATGCAGCTTGCTGGAAACATCTTCTCTACGGTCAGTGCCACCGTTGGTAACGGCATTTCAACATTCCCCGACTATCCAGCCGACATCCGCGCCCCGCAAGGTTCGCTCACTGGTGTATCAGGTTTCCAGGTACACATCGGTGCTGGTAAGGTTTACACCCCTGGTGATAAGTGCGACGTGCTCGTAGCCATGAACGCAGCCGCATTGAAGACACAGTATCGTTACGCCAAGCCAGGTGCAACGATTATTATCGACACCGACTCATTCGGTCCTAAGGATCTGGAGAAAGCCCAGTTTGCTACCGAGGATTACCTCGGCGAGATGGGTATCGACCCCGACCGCGTGATCCAGTGCCCACTCACCACCATGGTGAAAGATTGTCTGGCCGACAGCGGCATGGACAACAAGGCAATGCTGAAATGCAGAAACATGTTTGCACTGGGACTGGTTTGCTGGTTGTTCGACCGCGACCTGAACCTCGTAGCCAACTTCCTGCGTGAAAAGTTTGCCAAGAAGCCCGCTATCGCCGAGGCTAACATCAAGGTGATTCAGGCTGGTTGGGACTACGGTCACAACACCCACTCAAGCGCTATCAATGTTTATCGCGTAGAAACCAAGGAGAAGACTCCCGGACGCTATATGGATATCACTGGTAACAAGGCCACCGCTTACGGCTTCATCGCCGCTGCCGAAAAAGCTGGACTGCGCCTCTACCTGGGTTCTTATCCTATCACCCCTGCCACCGACGTCCTGCACGAGCTCAGTAAGCACAAGTCGTGCGGTGTTATTACCGTTCAGTGTGAGGATGAAATCTCTGGTTGTGCCTCGGCTCTCGGTGCTTCGTTCGCCGGTGCACTGGGCGTTACCTCAACCTCTGGTCCTGGCGTCTGCTTGAAGAGCGAGGCCATGAACCTGGCTGTGATTATGGAGCTGCCACTCGTGGTGCTCGACGTACAGCGTGGTGGTCCTGCTACCGGTCTGCCAACCAAGAGCGAGCAGACCGACCTGCTGCAGGCCCTCTTCGGTCGTAACGGTGAGAGCCCCATGCCCGTGATGGCAGCCACCAGTCCTGCCGACTGTTTCGACGCTGCTTACCAGGCTGCCAAGATAGCTCTTGAGCACATGACACCTGTGGTACTGCTCACCGATGCTTATATCGCTAATGGTTCTGGTGCTTTCAAACTGCCAGAGATGGCCAAGCTCGATGCCATTAATCCTCCTTACGTTCCAGAGGAGCTGAAGGGTAAGTGGACACCTTACATGCGTGCTGAGAACGGTACCCGCTATTGGGCTGTTCCTGGTCGCGAGGGCTTTGCTCACATCCTGGGTGGACTGGAGAAAGACTCTAACACAGGTGCTATCTCTACCAACCCAGAGAACCACGATTTGATGACTCGTCTGCGCCAGCAGAAGATTGACAATATCCAGGTGCCCGACCTTGAAGTTGAGGGCGATGCCGATGCCGACCTGCTGATTGTTGGTTTCGGTTCAACCTATGGTCACCTGCACTCTGCTATGGATGAGCTGAAGGCTAAGGGCTATAAGGTAGCTCAGGCTCAGTTCAAGTATCTGAACCCACTGCCAAAGAACACTGCCGCTGTCATGAAGAAGTACAAGAAGGTAGTTGTTGCCGAGCAGAACATGGGTCAGTTGGCCGCTTACCTCCGTATGAAGGTGGATGGCTTTGTACCTTACCAGTTCAATCAGGTCAAGGGCCAGCCCTTCGTAGTAGAAGAACTTGTTAATGCGTTCGAAGAGATAATTAAAAAATAAACACAGAGAAACAGAGATACAGAGTTAAAAATCTCCGTGACTTTGTACCTCTGTGTTGAAAAAAGAGAAAAGATTATGGAATATACAGCACAAGATTTTAAGAAAGGTCAGCCCCGTTGGTGCCCAGGTTGTGGCGACCACTTCTTCCTGGCCTCACTCCATAAGGCTATGGCCGAGATTGGCGTAGCTCCCGAGAACGTAGCAGTCATCTCAGGTATCGGCTGTTCAAGCCGTCTGCCTCACTATATGGCTACCTATGGTATGAATACCATCCACGGTCGTGCCGCTGCCATTGCTACCGGCGCTAAGGTTGCTAACCCCAACCTGACCATTTGGCAGGTTTCAGGTGATGGTGACGGACTGGCTATCGGTGGTAACCACTTTATTCATGCCAACCGTCGTAACATCGACCTGAACATGATTCTGCTCAACAACCGTATCTACGGTCTGACCAAAGGTCAGTACTCTCCTACCTCACCCCGTGGCTTCGTATCTAAGTCGAGCCCTTACGGAACCGTTGAGGATCCCTTCCGTCCTGCCGAGCTCTGCTTCGGTGCCCGCGGACATTTCTTTGCCCGTTGCGTGGCTACCGATGCCAAGGGAACAGTAGAGGTGCTGAAGGCTGCCTACGAGCACAAAGGTGCCAGCGTGACCGAGGTTCTGCAGAACTGTGTGATCTTCAACGACCACTGCCACGATGTTGTTTATAACAACGAGGGTCGTAAGAAGAACGCCATCTATGTGAAGCACGGCGAGAAGCTGGTATTCGGCGAGAACAACGAGTTCGGACTCGTACAGCAGGGCTTCGGACTGAAGGTGGTTGAGATTGGCAAGGATGGCTATACCATCGATGATGTACTGGTTCACGATGCTCACTGCGAGGACAACACGCTGCAGCTGAAGTTAGCCATGATGACTCCTGAGGATGGATTCCCCATCGCACTCGGTGTGATTCGCGATGTTGAGGCTCCTACCTACAACGATGCCGTACATGCTCAGCTTGCTGAGGTATCGGCTCAGAAGAAGTATCACAACTTCGAAGAGCTGCTTGAAACCAACGACATCTGGGAGGTAAAATAACCCGCGAGTTTTGCAAACTCCACATATCAATCATCCCCATGGCAAATCGCCGTGGGGATGATTTTTGTGTAAAAATACACTCAATCATTCAATTTTCTCTTAACTATTAATTCTTAATTCTTAATTTCTTATTATCTTTGCGCTCGATTTTTTACTTAAAACCAAATAATAAATAATAACTTTCGAACAATATGTTTCACATTTACGAAGGATTTCATCTCGTAGAGACGTATCATAAGATACGCCACGATCGTAAGTATCATCCTGCTGATGGTACCAAACGAGCTATCAAGATTGCACTGGTAGCCCTCGTCACTCTCTTACTTTGGAATATGCCTGCCGACTGGTTTGGCATCCAGAACCTGACAGTTATTCAGCAGCGTGTCATCGCTATCTTTGCGTTTGCAACATTGATGTGGATCCTCGAGATTGTTTCATCGTGGGCAACATCTATTGCAATTATCGTATTGATGCTGCTATTCTGCTCCGACAGCGGAATCAAACCGATGGTAGACCCCGAAGTTGTAGGAAAATTGCTCTCTTATAAAGGAGTGATGGCATCATTTGCCGACCCTATCATCATGCTGTTTATCGGTGGATTCGTACTGGCTATCGCCGCCACCAAGACCGGTCTCGACGCCCAGTTGGCCAAGGTGTTGCTGCGCCCATTCGGTACACGTAGTGAGATGGTGCTCTTAGGATTCCTGCTCATCACGGGTCTGTTCTCTATGTTTGTATCAAACACTGCTACAGCAGCTATGATGCTCACATTCCTCACCCCTGTATTCCACCAGTTGCCTCCCGAAGGTAAAGGACGCATGGCGCTGGCCATGAGTATCCCTGTGGCTGCCAACCTGGGTGGTATGGGTACCCCTATCGGTACACCTCCAAACTCTATTGCACTGAAGTATCTGAACGATCCTGAGGGATTGAATATGGGACTTGGTTTCGGACAGTGGATGATGTTCATGTTCCCACTGGTTATCCTGCTGCTGTTTATCAGCTGGCGCCTGCTGCTCAAGCTCTTCCCATTCAGTCAGAAGACGATTGAACTGAAGATTGATGGTGGCATGCAGAAGGGTTTCCAGACCACTGTAGTTATCGTCACCTTTATCATCACCGTACTGCTCTGGCTGTCGGACCGCGTTACTGGCATCAATGCCAACACCGTAGCTCTGATACCATTCTGTGTTTTTGCACTCACTGGTGTGATCAACAAGCGCGACTTGGAGCAGATCAACTGGAGTGTAATCTGGATGGTAGCCGGTGGTTTCGCACTGGGTTACGGACTGAATTCTTCAGGTTTGGCAGCCAATGCCGTAGAGAGCATCCCATTCGGCGAATTCTCACCACTGCTTATCCTGCTTATCGGCGGTGCTATCTGTTACCTGCTCAGTAACTTCATCTCTAACTCGGCCACAGCAGCACTGCTCATGCCTATCCTGGCTATCGTTTGTGGTGCCATGGGCGACAAGCTGGCTCCTATCGGCGGTACACCAACCGTACTGATCGGTGTAGCCATCGCAGCATCAAGCGCTATGATTCTGCCTATCTCTACCCCACCAAACGCACTGGCATTTGCTACGGGCTATGTAAAGCAGAACGACATGGCTAAGATTGGTATCATCATGGGTATTGTTTCAATGGTATCAGGCTTCGGTCTGGTTTACCTGATGGGAACATTCCACCTCATATAAATAACTTAAAAATAAATCCCGTTCAAGTTTGAACGGGATTTATTTTTTTATAACTTCTCACCGTAGCACAGATCACCGCAATCGCCGAATCCTGGTACGATATACTTATGTTCGTTCATGCCTGGATCGACAGCAGCGCACCAGATGGTACTACCATCGGGGAGTGCACTCTTAACCACTTCAAGTCCCTCGGGAACAGCTATCACACAAGCAATATGGATTTTCTTGGGCTTACCGGTCTTAACCAGTGCCTCGATGCTGGCTGCCATAGAGCCGCCTGTAGCCAACATGGGATCGACAATCACCAGTGTTTTGCCCTTGGCACTTGGTGCAGCCAGATACTCGGTATGCACGCCCACCTCGGTATGCTCACGGTTGGTGTACATACGATAAGCCGATACGAAAGCATTGTCGGCGTGGTCGAACACATTGATAAAACCCTCGTGGAAAGGCAGACCGGCACGCAGCACTGTGGCAATCAGCAGGTCTTCCTTTGGCAGCTGGATATCGATGGTGCCCAATGGTGTTGTAATAGTCTTGGGACGATACTCCAGAGTTTTCGACAACTCGTAGGCCATCATCTCGCCCACACGCTTGATATTATGGCGGAACAACAGACGGTTTTTCTGATAGTTCTTGTCTCTCAACTCTGACATATATAGGTTGATGACAGAGTTCGTTTTGCTAAAATCTACTACTTCAATCATATACTTACATTTTTGCGGCAAAAGTACAAATTTAAAATGACAGTGACAAGTTTTAATAGGAAAAACATGCTGAGTTAGGACAGATCGGAAGGACTGATTCCAAATTCATCCTTGAAACACTTGGTAAAGTAGCTGGGGGCGGTGAAACCGACTTCGTAGGCTACCTCGGCGATGGTCTTATCGCCTTTTACCAGTAACTGATAGCCGCGATTCAATCGGGCAGAACGCAACAGCTCGACAGGCGACGAACCAGAGATGGCCTTAACTTTACGGTACAACTGTACACGACTCAGGTTCATAGCAGCAGCCAAATCATCAACAGTCAGATCACTGTCGGAGAGACGGGCCTCGACCACATCCTTGAAGCGCACAATGAATAGCGGCTCCTTGGCCGATTCAGCAGCCTCATCTTCGGGGTGCACAACGGGCTGAGCAGCCGCAGGCTGTTGGTCGGCAGGCTGTATCGGCTCGGTTGGCGTCTGCATGTTCCACAGGTTATTGACAATGCGCTCGCGCTGGGCCGACACTCTGGAACGATGATAGAGGACAAAGAGTACTAATATAAGTGCCAGCAATGCCAACAACACGAGTGCCAGCAACGAGATGGTGCGCTGTGTTGACAGTTGTTCAAGATAGCTTGCGGCCTTTTTCTGAAGCTTATTCAGATTATGCGCCTGGCGCACCACCTCGTCGCTTTCAAGTAACAATACCGTAGCGTTATCGCGGGTTACCAAAGCCGAGGTAAGCAAGGTTTCTCTTGGATATTCTTTGCCGTCGAGGATGTCGAGGGCCAGTTGTAGCAGTTGGTCGCCATGTGTAGGATAGATATACGAAGCATCGAGGAGTGAATCGCGCACCTGTTGGATACCACCATCGGGTCCTGGCAAGGCATCGATACCACAGAACATGGGCAGTTTGGCGCCTCGTTCTTCGAAGGCCTTACGGGCCCCAATAGCAGAGCGATCGTTATGTCCGAAAACCAGATCGATACTGTTCATATCGCCCTTCCAGTTCTTAACGGCCTGATAAGCCGTCGGCTCAGTCCAGTCGCCTTGTAACTCAACCACCACCTTAATATCAGGATACGCAGCCAAAGCCACATGGAAGCCATTATAACGCTCCTCGGCAGGCGATGAACCTTTCAGTCCTTTCACTTCCATTATCTGCCCCTTACCACCAAGTTGGGTAGCGATGTATTCACCCATCAGGTGTCCCATCTCATAGTTATCAGCACTAACAAAGGCGGTATATTTCTGAGAATCGGTCTTGCGTTCGAATACGATGACGGGAATACCTTTGTCGTAAGCCCGGTCTATAGCTGGTGTCACAGACGACAACTGATTCGGAGCAACAATCAATAAGTTGATACCACTATTCACAAGACTGTCTATCTGGTTGCTCTGAAGTTCAGAATCGTCGTGAGCAGCGGTGAAGCGCAATTCTACACCCTCATGAAAGTTGGCCTCCATTCTCATTTCGGCGTTCTGCCAATCGCGCCAGATATCCTCAGAGCATTGCGATACACCTATTATATATTTGGGCTCAGCTTGCTCACATCCCATGAACAGGATGACCATAAACATTAAAATGGAAATGAAAGAATTTCTCATCATATTTCTTTGTTTTATGCAGGCAAATATACGAAATAATCGCGAAACACGGAAACAAATTGATATTTTTTTGTATATTTGCCAAGAGATAATAAGAATAATCGTTCATAAAATAGCAAAAATGTTACATTGAAACAAAAATAGGACGCAATGAACGAAATTTTGACGCTGCACGCACAATATATTAGTAATTTTGTGCAGGATTTAAAATCAGATTTGAGTACTAACAATTAAAACAAGCAACAATGGAAAGACTAAAGAAACGTTTTCTGTGTTTTGCTCTCTTGCTCGTAAGTACAATGATGTATGCACAGACAGAGATCAGTGGTACGGTGATAGATGCTACAGGCGAAGCTGTCATCGGTGCTACAGTAAAGGAGAAGGGGACCACGAACGGTACAGTAACCGATTTCGATGGAGCCTTCACCATCAAAGTGAACGAGAATGCCACTCTGGTTATCTCGTACATCGGCTACCAGACACAAGAGGTACCTGCGAAACAAGGTATGAAGGTAACTATGAAAGACGACAGCGAACTTCTGAAGGAGGTTGTGGTAACAGGTTATACCACCCAGCGCAAGGCCGATCTGACGGGTGCCATCTCGACCGTAAGCGTAGACGAGATTGCCAAGCAGAACGAGAACAACCCAATGAAGGCACTGCAGGGTCGTGTACCAGGCATGAATATCACAGCCGACGGTAATCCTTCAGGTGCTGCTACAGTTCGTATCCGTGGTGTTGGAACTCTTAACGACAACGACCCTCTCTACATCATCGATGGCGTTCCCACCAAGGCAGGAATGCACGAACTGAACGGCAATGACATCGAGAGCATTCAGGTGCTTAAGGATGCTGCCTCAGCCAGCATCTATGGTAGCCGTGCTGCCAATGGTGTAATCATCATCACTACTAAAAAAGGTAAGGATGGTAAGGTAAAGGTTAACTTCGATGGTAGCGTTGCTACATCATTCTATACCAATAAGATTGAGACGATGAACGCCAGTGAGTGGGGACGCGCATACTGGCAAGCTTGTGTAAACGATGGCGTGAACCCAAGTAACAACAATCTAGGTTATAACTATGACTGGAGTTACGATGCTAAAGGCAACCCCGTATTGAACAATATGACCATGAACATGTATCTGGACGAGAACGCCAGTGTACGTGCTGGTGATACTGACTGGTTTAAGGAGATTACACGCACAGGTGTAGTACAGCAGTATAACCTATCTGTAAGTAATGGTTCGGAGAAGGGCAGTTCATTCTTCAGCATTGGCTACTACGACAACCAGGGTACCATTAAGAAGAGTAACTTCAACCGTCTGTCGGCTCGTGCTAATGCCGACTATAAGCTGTTTGATGGCAAGGTTGTGATTGGCGAGAACTTCACTGTGAACCGTACCAAGGGCAATGACGCTCCTGGCGGAGTGCTGGAGCACGCACTTGAGTTTAACCCTAACTTCCCTATATGGGCAGAGAACGGTAAATATGCTCAGGCACTGGGTGCCTACTCTGAGCGCGAGAATCCACTGAGCATGATCGACAATGCAAAGGACAACGAATATACACAGTGGCGCTCATTCGGCGATGTACACCTGAGCATCACGCCATTCAAGAACTTCATGGTTCGCACTACTCTTGGTATGGACTATACACAGAAGGAGCAGCGTTTCTTTACCTACCCTATCGAAAATGGTAAGGTTAAGCGTACCGATAGCGCTGTTGAAAGCAAGCAGGAACACTGGATGCGCTGGATGTGGAACGCCATCGCTACCTATAATCTCGAAATTGGCAAGCATCGTGGAGATGCTATGGTTGGTGTAGAGCTGAACCGTCAGGACTATAAATGGAACAGCGCCAAGCGCTACGAACTGGCAATTCTGAACACCGACTATATGTGGCCAAGTGCAGGTGCAGGCAAACAGTTGGCCGAAGGTTCTGGCGAAGGCTTCAGTCTGTTGTCTTTCTTCGGTAAGGTTAACTACACTTATAATGATAAGTATCTGGCCAGCGTAACTATCCGTCGAGATGGTTCAAGCCGATTTGGTACCAACAACCAATATGGTACATTCCCATCTGTATCAGCCGGTTGGCGCATCTCAGAAGAGAAGTTTATGGCTAAAACCAAGAGCTGGCTCGACAATCTGAAGTTGCGCTACTCTTGGGGACAGACTGGTAACCAAGAAATCTCAAACACTTCACGATACACCCTCTACAAGTCGGTAGTATCTACTGGACTATGGGGCAGCGGACAGGCAGGTTCTTCATACGACATCAGCGGTAAGAACGGTGGTTACGACCTGGCTAACGGTTATGTACGCAATCAGCGCGGTAACGACGACATCAAGTGGGAAACCACCACACAGCATAATATAGGTATTGATTTCGCTATCCTGCGAAACGAAATCTACGGTAGTTTCGACTGGTTCAACAAGAAGACCACCGACATTCTGCTCTTCATGGAAGGTATCGCTGCTATGGGTGAAGGATCTGGTCAGTGGATCAATGCCGGCGAGGTTAAGAACAACGGTTGGGAACTGAGCATTGGCTATCGCCACCAGTTGGAGAACGGTTTTTCGTGGGATATCAACGGAAACATCAGTAAGTATGTGAACGAGATTACCAAGTTGCCAGAGACAGTGGCTGCTAACGG
>SUYC01000025.1 GCA_015060625.1 Xylanibacter ruminicola
GTTAACTAATGTATTGATTATCAATTTGTTAGTTAAATAATATAACAAGAATTTACCACCCAAATTGACGCAGAACCAGTTTACATACAAAAATCCTTTATCTCTCAATAATTGTGTGTAAGTGTCTCATATACAGGCGTTTAACGAATTGAGAGATTCCTAAAATCTCTCCCTAATCCCTCCCTCATCTCTCATGTAATCTCCACTTCGGGATAAAGCAGCTGGTATTTATTGGAAGGGTGAAGGGAGGGATAAGGGAGAGATAAGGGAGGGATAAAAAGAATCTCTCAAAGCCCGAATCGCCTGTGTTTATGCGGGTTTTGAGAGATTTGTTGAGAGATGAGGGATTTTATCCTAAAGTGATGTTATCTACCTCTACGGGTTCGTGGAGGAAGATTTGAGCTTGTTCCTTGAACTTGTTAGGGTTCTCGGTGGTTAGGTAGTGGACGGCTGCACCTTTAGAGCATTTGGCTTCGATATTTGGATGACGTTCCAAATAGCTCTTCAGGCTCTCGGCCACGTACTCGCCTTGGGGTACAACCCTTACGCCTGCTGGCAGATACTTCAAGATCTTGGGCATCAGCAAGGGATAATGAGTGCAGCCTAAGATGATGGTATCATTTTGTACTTTTCCCATAAAACTCTGAGTTGAACACTGTCTATACCATATTCTTTATGGATAGACTTGAATGATCTACCAGTTTCTAATAGCCGCATATACTTTAGACGGTCTGCGTAATCATGTTTCTTTTTTTTTCTTTCTAAACTGTAGCTTAGTTTATAACCACTTTCCGACTTTCTCCATTTTTGTATTTGATGATGTATAAGCCTGGCTTCACTTCGTTGGCGTTTAATCTTCTGCCGTATAGGTCGTAGATAGCCTCTGGCTTGAGTGATTGTGGTGCAGTGGCATTTATACCCGTTGGGGTGCCCCCCATGAATTTAAAACTTGCTAACCCGTTTTCCAAGTGTATGTTGGTGATGGGTTTCGACATCATATAAGAGTCGTCGGTGTTTGGGTGAAGCAGTGTTGCTGCTGGTTCCGACAAGTTGGTTAATGAGTCATTCAATTCATATGGGTAGGGCCAATCTTTCAGTTCTGCGATACTTGTATTATTATTGGCAGGAATGATATAGTACCGTTTTTTTTCATTTGTATTAATAAAATTTGTTATATCTTGCCAAATTTTCTCATCATGTTCAATGTGGAAGATGATGAGGCCGCTATTAGGCAGCTCAGTATCCCATCCTTTTTGCTGGCGGTTTTCTATGATATAGAATTCATTAGAATAGTTGTTATTGCGCACAAGATAGGCCTGTGGCTCATCAGCTAAGGCTGCCATATTTCTAATTTCTGTTGGATCTGATAATTCCTGGATATCCATCCATCCCATAAGTTTGCGTTCGAAGGCAGAGTAGTTACAAGGTCTGAAACCATTCCCGTTGTAGTTCCCGCCATCCATCAGGTCCCATTTGTCAATGATTATTTTGCTGCCATAATATAAATCAGGCAGGTTGAAACAATGGCTGTATTCATGACAAATCGTACCGAAGCTACCATACCCACCTCTGCTGTCCAGTTCGTTTACACAGCAGTATCTGTCAACCGTGTAACTCTTTCCTCCACTATTTACTGTCTTGGTGTGCCCATCTGTATGCCAACTCAGAAACCAATGGTGTGCCCAAATGGAATTCGTTCCTCCTCCAGCCTGTTGGCCCTTGCCTGCATAGATGATGATAATCTGGTCTATGTTACCATCATTGTCCCAATCGTAAGGTGTCCAGTCTATATTGCCTCTGTTTGTCAATGAGTCAACAATGTCATAAACCAAGTATTGTGAGTTCTCATCATCAGTGGTTGTACTGGCATATTTTGCACTGTTGTTGGGCATCTTCACATAATGGAGATCAAATTGTATTTGGAATTTTCCATAGCTTTGATCGTAGAAGTAATCGTGTACAGATCCTTTGAAATTTTCTTCTGAAAATCCTTCTTCATTAAAGATTCTGTTCCAAAGTTGTAGTGGATTGACATCGGTGAAAGTTTTGTCGGCAAAAGCTGCAAGCACCACCAGTTGTCTCTTGTTGCCTATATAGTTAGCGCTGTTGTTTTGCTTTGTGCTACGTGTCAAAGCATGTGATGCCCTTTTGCCGATATTGCAACTGCGAATCCTGATTCTGTCATCAGCCATGGTACTAATAACCAATAGCAGCAATAGTATGGTATAAGCAAATCGTTTCATCGTGGTTCTTCCTGTTCTCGTCTAACCTAACGTGATGTTTTCTACCGTTACAGGCTCGTGGAGGAAGATTTGAGCTTGCTCCTGGAACTTCTGAGGATTCTCGGTGGTCAGGTAGTGTACGGTCGCATTTTTGGAGCAATGCTGCTCGATATTTGGATGTCGTTCCAGATATTTCTTAAGGCTTTCGGCAACATACTCGCCCTGAGGTACAACCCTTACGCCTGCTGGCAGATACTTCAGGATTTTAGGCATGAGCAGTGGGTAGTGGGTGCAGCCCAGAATGATGGTGTCGATAGCAGGGTCTTTACGCATGATTTCATCAATGCGCTTTTTCACGAAATAGTCGGCTCCTGGCGAGTCGGCCTCGTTGTATTCCACCAGTGGCACCCAGAATGGACATGCCACACCTGATACTTCGATGTCGGGATGCAGCTTGTGGATTTCCAGATCGTAGCTCTCACTCTTGATCGTACCTTCTGTGGCTAACACGCCCACGTGGCGTGAGGTGGTGAGTGAACCGATGACCTCGGCAGTAGGACGGATGACGCCCAGCACACGTCGCTCTGGATCAATCTGTGGCAGATCGTTCTGCTGGATGGTGCGCAGTGCCTTGGCAGAGGCGGTGTTACAGCCTAAGATGACAAGGTGACATCCCATTTCGAACAGTTTGACTACGGCTTGGCGCGTAAACTCATAAACCACGTCGAACGAACGTGGTCCATAAGGTGCACGGGCATTATCGCCCAAATAAAGATAATCGTATTCGGGAAGCAGCTGACGGATGCCATGCAGGATGGTGAGTCCGCCGTAACCGCTATCAAAAATACCAATCGGTCCTGGATTACTTGAGAGCATCCTTAACGATTTCGTTGATATCTTCACCCATTAGGGGGTTGATGAATGGACAGGCCTCACTGTCGGTATTGACAATGAGTGCGAGACCACGTTGCTGGGCAATGGTACTGAGAACTTCGTTGAGGCGAGCCTTGAGGTTGCCCATGGCGAAATTTTCAGCATCTTCCAGTTCCTTATTACTCTTGTTCTTGAATTCAACGTTTTTTGCCATCAACTCCTGAAGCTCAGACTGACGCTTTTGCAGGATGCTTTTGGGAAAGTCGCGCTGACCATCAAGAAACTCCTCGTACTTCCTGTTGAATTCGTCTTCTACACGCTTGGCCTCGGCCTGGTATTGGGCTTTAAGGTCGGTCAGCTGCTGCTGAACCAGCGCATAGTCGGTCATCGACTGGATGGCAGCCTGATAGCTCAGGTAGCCAAACTTGATGGATGAAGTGGCTTCGTCCTGTGCAAATGCATGGAGCGATACGAATGCCACAAGAAGTACGAGGAGTCGTTTCATAATGATATTGTTTTGTAGTTAAACTTACGAATTACTTCAAACCTAACTTTGTCTTTACCTGAGCTGTTACATCGGTAGAGAGGGTAGTGCTGATGTAAGGCAGTGAGTTGTTCTCCATGATGTAAACATACTGACCAGCCTGACCTACAGCCTTGATGGCATCAAGAATCTTGGTCTGGATAGCCTGCATCTTCTCAGCCGAAGCTTTCTGCAGAGCCTGCTGGTTGTCCTGGTAGCTCTGCTGAATCTTCTGATACATATCCTGCAGTTCCTGCTGGCGGCGCTGCTTGATGTTCTCGGGCAGAGTAGCCTGTTCCTTCTCAAAAGCCTCACCCTTCTTCTGCAGTTCGTCCTGCATGCTCTTCAGGTCAGCCTCATACTGGTCCTGCAGTGCCTTAATCTCGTTCTGAGCCTTGGTAAACTCAGGCATGGCCTGCATAATCTCCTGGGTGTTCACGTGACCGAACTTTCCCTGTGCATTGGCGGTTGTGAAACCGCAGAGAGCGCAAAGTGCGCAGATAATCAATTTTTTCATATTACTTATTGTTTTTAATTATTTTTCCAATTATCAATGATTTATTAGTTTGTGTATCCAAGTTTGCGAAGTACCTCTGACGAGATGTCGATCTTGGGCGAGCTGAAGATGATACCAGCATCACTGGCGCGGTCGAGTACCAACTGGTAACCACGCAACTCTGCGATATCTTTGATGACGTTGAATACCTCTTCTTGTATCGGATTCATGAGGGCGGTACGCTTCTTGAATAGTTCACCCTCGGGACCGAAGTAGTGCTTCTTTAACTCGGCAGCCTGCTTCTCTTTGGCAACGATAGCATCCTGCTTGGCCTTCTTCTGATCTTTTGAGAGGAATACCACCTCGTTCTGATAGTTTTTGTAGAGTGTCTGAGCCTCGGTGTTGAGGGCATCTACCTCAGCCTGCCACTGCTTTGATACCTGACCTAACTGCTCGTTGGCACGTTCGTAGGCAGGTATATTCTTTAGGATATACTCCATGTCGATCACTGCCACCTTCTGGGCGTTGATGCTTAATGGTAAAAAGGAAAGAAGGTAAAAAGGTAAAACCCATTTTACCATGCCCATTACCTTGCACATAAAATTCTTCTTTTCCATATGATCTGTTTTTTTACCCTTTTAACTTTTTAGAATTCCTGTCCGAGGATGAAGTGGAAGTTGCTGCCACCTTTCTTCTGTGCACCATACTGACTGGTGTAAACATTGTCGAAACCGTATGCCCAGTCGATACCCATCAAACCAACCATAGGCAGGAAGATACGTACACCGATACCGGCCGAACGCTTCATCTTGAATGGGTTGAAGTCTTTGGCATTGGCCCAAGCATTACCACCCTCCAGGAAGCCCAGTCCATAGATTGTGGTGTTACCCAACATGAATGGGTAGCGCAATTCGAGTGTGAATCGGTCGTAAGCGTAAGAGTTATAAGATGAGATGCTACCACCCTTCATCATGGTCTCGTAGGCCGAAGAGTAAGAAAGCGATCCATTCTCATATCCGCGAAGTCCGATAGTCTCTTCCGAGTAGCCGTATGAGTATCCGCTCATACCGTCACCACCCACGTAGAAGGTCTCGAAGGGTGAACGCTTATTGCTGTTGTAGCTACCTAACAGTCCCATTTCAACACGTGTCATCAGCACAAAGCATTTCTGACCGCCAGTGAGGGCTGTAAAGGTACGGCTCTTAAATTTCCACTTGTGGTACTCAATCCAGCGATATACATCCTGCAGTTCGTCCTCGTAGGTTGCCGAGTTAGAGTTCTTGGCCAGATTAGCATAGTCCTTGTTGTCGAACAGCGACCAAGGTGGTGTAACCGTTACCGATGCCATGAACTCTGAACCACGACGTGGGAAGAGCTGGTTGTCGGTAGATGTACGACTCAGTGTCAAACCTAAGTTGATGTTGTTACAGTTACCGTTGTGGATATAGAAGTAGCTCCAGTCGCGCAGCATGTAGCGTGAGAAACCTAACTGAGCCGACAGCTGGAAGTAGTCGTCTGGCCAGCGCAGACGCTTACCCCATCCTAACGATGCACCGAACACGGTCATGGTCTTGTCATCGTCAAGCATCGACTCGTAGTTCATGTAGTAGGGGTTGTAGCCACCGTAGCCTCCGCTATACATGTAATAGTTGTTATAGAATGAGTTGTTACGGTAGTAACTTGAGATATCACTCTGCTTAGAGTAGAATACACCAACGTTCAGACTGTTAGGACGCTTGCCGCCAAACCAGTTAGTACCGTAGTTGGCACTCAACGAGCTGTAGTAGCTACCATTGGTCTGGAAACTGAAGCCTAACTGCTCGCCATCACCGTAAGGCAGGATGCCGCGGTGCAGCTTGTTCTTACCAAACAGGTTACGGATAGAGAAGTTGTTGAACTTGATACCAACCTTACCAATGATACCTGTTTGTCCCCAACCTAATGAGAACTCCAGCTGGTCGTTACTCTTCTGCTCCAGACGCCAGTTGACGTCAACCGAACCGTCCTCAACGTTTGGCTTGATATCTGGAACCACCTTTTCTGGGTCAAAGAATCCCATTGAGGCGATATCACGTACCGAACGTGTCAGTGCTTCCTTGTTGAACAGGTCGCCTGGCTTGGTACGCAGCTCACGGCGCACCACTTCTTCATACAAACGGTCGTTACCATAGATGCGAACGTGGTTCAGGTGAGCCTGAGGACCTTCGGTTACACGCATCTCGATATCGATAGAGTCGCCGTCGATGTTGACCTCAACAGGGTCGATGTTCGAGAACACATAACCATTGTTATAGTAATAGTTTCCAGCAGCATCCTCGTCTTCGCGCAGGCGCTTATCGATGTGCTTCTGGTTATACACGTCACCCTTCTTCATGCCCAATACGGCATTCAGATAGTCGGTTGTCACCACGGTGTTACCTACCCATGTGATATTGCGTACAAAGTATTTCTCACCCTCGTCAATCTTGACTAAGATGTTTACGTGCTTATCGTCGCATGGATAAACCGAATCCTCAATGATAGTTGCATCGCGGAATCCTAACTCGTTATATTTTTCGATCAGAGCCTGTTTAGCCTCCTTATAGCGTTCGTCGGTAAACTTCTTGGCCTTGAATAAGTTGGTAAACTTGCCTGCCTCGTGAATCTTTCCGAATGCACCCTTACCAAACAGGGAACCCTTAATTTTGCTTGACTTCAGTTTGTTGTTGCCCTCGAATACCAACTGGCGCACCTTCATCTTGTCCTTCTTGTCGATGTTTACATCCAGTGTTACCTGTCCTGAGGCATCCTCGTGCTGTATAATGTCGATCTCGGCATTCTTGTAACCCTTGTCGTCGAAGTATTTCTTGGCTAATATCTTGGCACGGTCGATGATATTACGAGTCAAACTCATACCCTTAACCATACCCAGCTTGGCCTCCATATCCTCGCGCTCGGCTTTCTTGATTCCGTTATAGTTGATGTTCTTGATACGTGGGCGCATGCCTAAGTGAATACACAGATAAATCTTGTTGCCAACAATCGAGTCGGCAGTGATCTGTACTTTCGAGAACAGACCGTTGCGCCAGTAGCGTTTGACGGCTTCAGTAATCTGCGAGCCAGGTACTTCAATCTCCTGACCAACAGTGAGGCCTGACAAACCTGCCAATACATAATCCTCGTATCCCTCAACACCCTCAACTGCGATACCGCCGATTTCGCAGGTGCGAGGTGTACCGGCGTACGAGATATCAGGGTTTACAATCTTATCCTGAGCAATAGCAGTGAGAGGTAAAAAGGTAAAAAGGTAAAAAGGTAAGATACCCTTCACCAGTCCTTTCACCTTATTTATAATATATATATAAGTCACTTTCTTTTTAACTTTTTACTTTCTTACCTTTTTACTTTTTCTCTTCGGCTTCTACCTGCGCCTCGGTCTTGCCGAATCTGCGCTGACGGTTCTGATAGCTGTAGATGGCCTTATGCAGGTCTTCTTCCATAAAATCGGGCCAGTATGTATCGCAGAAGTAAAGCTCTGAGTAGGCAATCTGCCACAACAGATAGTTTGATATACGAATCTCACCGCCAGTACGAATCAGCAGTTCTGGGTCGGGCATGAAATTGGTCCACAGGTGCTCGTTGATGGTTTCCTCGGTGATGCTGTTTACATCCAGTTTTCCTTCCTTCACCTCCTGAGCAATCTGCTTGGTGGCTGTAGTCAGCTCCAACTTCGACGAGTAACTCAGTGCTACTACCATGGTCATGGCATCGTTCTTGGCCGTATGCTCCTCGGTTTCGCTCAACTTCTTATTGACAACCTCAGGGATGCGAGAACGATCGCCAACCACGCGGAAGCGTACGTTGTTCTTCATGAAGATCTCATCCTCGAGCGAAGTGAGTACCAGTCCCATCAGGGCTGAAACCTCGTCGGCAGGACGATTCCAGTTCTCCGTAGAGAAGGTGTATAGTGTTAAGAACTTGACTCCCAATCGGGTACATTCAGAAGTGATGCGGCGCACAGCGTCAACACCTGCCTGGTGGCCAAAACTACGGTCTTTACCGCGCTCCATGGCCCAACGTCCATTACCGTCCATGATGATGGCAATGTGCTGGGGAATCCTGTTCATGTCTAAAAGTTCCTTCATATATCTTAATATCTATCGTTGTTACACGTTTTGCATTTCTCCCAGAGGTCATAGGTTAGTGCTATTTGTAGCACGCTGTAGCCATCGGTGTTCTTAAACAGGCCGCTGCTCTTAATGCCTAAGGGATCCTTACTGCCGTCCAGCTTGTCGCTCAACGTAAAACGCATCGCCCACTCAGCTGTCAGGTTCAGTCTGTTGCCAATCTTGTATTTTATGCCTGCGCCTATTGGCAGGTTCATCGTTGCTCCTTTCTCCCGGCCGCCATAGATGCTGGTTCCTATGCCCAGGGTGATAAATGGTGTAAAGCGCTTAGCGCCTCGGTATTCATAACCTGTTCCATATGGCCAGAAGTTGTATTCCAAACGTACATCAGCCTCAGTCGTGCGATGGTCGAACTTGTAGTCGCCAGTTTCGGCTTGGCCTTTTAGTTTGCCTGTGCCTAAGTCGAAAGCTATAGCCACACGTGGGTCCAGTCGGTATTTGGCCACTAACGCTAACCACGGTTGCATGCCTTTCAGCGGATGGCCGTTGTAGTCGCCTACATAGCTCACCATGCCGATGCCAGCACCTATCTCCATCTTGTACTCAGGCTCGTCCTGAGCATTGGCAGCCATCGTTATGGCCAGTGTGAAGATTACTGCCAGCAGTTGTTTCACTGTTATTCAATCATAAGGCCTCGCCAAACTTCGCCGGTTTCCTTGCCTACCAGCCAGAGATAACCGTTGTCGTCGGTGATGGCAGTGAGATTATTGGTGCCCAATGTTTCGGGTAATGTATATGTCGTTGTCGTTTTCCAGGTGATACCCTGATCGCGACTTACGTAGATGTTCTTGTCGTTGCCGATAGCCATCACCACATTGTTAAAGCGTACCAGGTTCAGGTTTTCCATCTTTGGCAGATAGTAGCCTGCGTACTCCTCGATAGGCAGGAGTACCCATCTTGATGTCAGACTGTTCTTGGCATACTCGGCTATCTTGCGCCATACCACGCAGGCCTTGTCGCTCTTATCATTGGTGCCTACCAGCATCTGGTAGTCGGTAGAATCGTTGGCAGCAAAGGCCCACGATGCAAATGCGATGTTGTCTGTTGGCAGCCAGGCTGCATCATCGTCGAGTTCGTCGGCTGCCCAGGTCTCGCCATTGTCCTTGCTCACCATCAGCATACCGTCGGTACCAAAGGCATAACCCTCGGCAGTGCCATAGCCTAACAGCTGCTTCATACCAGCAGCAGCAGCCTTCTGTTCCCAAAGGGCTTTCTTGGCATCAGTTGGCAGGTCGGCAGCAGTCTTCTGCTCCCAGATAATCTTGCCAGTTTCGGCCTTGTGTACGTTGATAGTTACTTCGTAAGCACGATAGCTTGCTCCGCTCTGTGAGTACACACGCAGATCCTTTAGCTTGACGAAGTCGATCGAGTCGGTGCTGCTGTAGTACAGCAAAGAGTCCTCACCATTTTTGTCAGGGTAGTTAACTACCACAGTGCCCGAGTTGATGCTACTGATAGAGGCCAGAATATGGTTCAGGTCAACATCCGATGGCAGTGAGTCGGTATTATAAATCTTACGCTGTGCCTGGTCGATAGTGAATACCACTGGGTCGGTGAGTGTCTTCTTGTAAACAGAATCGGCACCTGTCGAGGTTGTAGTATGCACATAACGATTGACACACGACAATTTGAATTGTGAAATGGCCGTGTTCTCGTAATACTGGGTGGTCTCTTCTTTTTCGTCCTTCAGGCATGAAGTCATCAGCAGTGCCCCCGCCAGCATCATACAAAGCGTAGAAATATATCTTTTCATTGAGTCAATAATCTCTATTTTGTTCAATTTGGCTGCAAATTTACGCACATTTCTGCAAAAATGAGCACATTTGTACTTATAATTAATGAAAATATGCCATAATTTGACCGATTTTAAGTTAGTTTAGGTTTTTAATACCAAAAAGAGCGCGGTATGAATCACTCACCCCGCACTCAATTCACCGTATGTTAGTATGCATGAGCGTATAGATGCTCAGGCCGGCAGATATTCCAACCGTTACCAACATAACAGTTGTTTGAAAATCTAATAACATAATCTTTTACCTTAAAATCTAACTAATAAAAAACCTAATGAAATGTATGCAATCTCACGATTACAAGTGCAAAGGTACTAATATTAATTGATAATTTAAAATTGATGGTTGATAATTTAGGGGGCGTTGAATCGCTTATTGATTTACATCAATAAAATTGGCCACGCCTTTCGGCGCAGCCAATTTGCTATATTTCATTGTCAATTGTCAATGATCAATTGTCAATTATCTGCTTTTTAGAGCTTTGGACCAGCAGCTACCAGAGCCTTACCAGCCTCGTTGCCCTCGTACTTCTTGAAGTTCTTGATGAAGCGGCCAGCCAGATCCTTAGCCTTCTCCTCCCACTCAGCAGCGTTAGCGTAAGTGTCGCGAGGATCGAGGATGTTGGTGTCAACGCCCTCAAGCTGTGTTGGAACCTCGAAGTCGAAGTAAGGGATCTTCTTGGTAGGAGCGCTCAGGATAGCACCACCCAGGATAGCGTCGATGATACCACGAGTATCGCGGATAGAGATACGCTTACCAGTACCGTTCCAACCAGTGTTTACGAGGTATGCCTTAGCACCGCTCTTCTCCATCTTCTTAACCAGCTCCTCAGCATACTTTGTTGGGTGCAGCTCGAGGAATGCCTGACCGAAGCAAGCAGAGAATGTAGGAGTAGGCTCAGTGATACCACGCTCTGTACCAGCCAGCTTAGCAGTGAAACCACTCAGGAAGTAGTACTTAGTCTGCTCTGGAGTCAGGATAGATACTGGAGGCAGAACGCCGAATGCATCAGCACTCAGGAAGATAACGTTCTTGGCATCAGGGCCAGCGCTCTTGCCGTTTACCTTCTGGGCAATCTTCTCAATGTGGTTGATAGGATATGATACACGAGTGTTCTCTGTGACGCTCTTATCAGCGAAGTCGATCTTGCCGTCCTCAGCTACTGTTACGTTCTCAAGCAGAGCGTTGCGGCGGATAGCGTTGTAGATATCAGGCTCACTCTCCTTGTCGAGGTTGATAACCTTAGCGTAGCAACCACCTTCGAGGTTGAATACACCTTCATCGTCCCATCCATGCTCATCATCACCAATCAGCAGACGCTTTGGATCGGTAGAAAGAGTGGTCTTACCTGTACCAGACAGACCGAAGAAGATAGCTGTGTTCTTACCCTCCATGTCGGTGTTGGCAGAGCAGTGCATTGAAGCGATACCCTGCAGAGGCAGATAGTAGTTCTGCATTGAGAACATACCCTTCTTCATCTCACCACCATACCATGTGTTGATGATGCACTGCTCGCGTGAAGTAGTGTTGAAGGCTACGCAAGTCTCTGAGTTCAGACCCAGTTCCTTGTAGTTCTCAACCTTTGCCTTAGAGGCGTTATAGATTACGAAGTTAGGCTCGAACTTCTCCAGTTCCTCGGCTGTTGGCTGAATGAACATGTTGGTTACGAAGTGTGCCTGCCATGCAACCTCAACGATGAAGCGAACAGCCAGACGTGTTGCCTCGTTAGCGCCACAGAATGCGTCAACAACATACAACTCCTTGTTTGAGAGCTCCTTGATGGCGATATCCTTAACGGTCTTCCAAACCTCCTCGCTCATGGGGTGGTTGTCGTTCTTGTATTCCTCAGAAGTCCACCATACCTTATCGTGGCTCTGTGCATCGTCAACGATGTACTTATCCTTAGGTGAACGACCTGTGTAGATACCAGTCATAACGTTTACTGCGTTGAGCTCTGTGTTCTGACCCTTGTCGAAACCTGTCAGACCAGCCTTTGTCTCCTCGGCGAAGAGAGTCTCATACGAAGGATTGTGAGCAATCACGGTAGAACCAGTGATGCCATACTGAGTCAAATCTAACTTTGCCATATTACTAATCTTTATTTTAAGTTGTGAATATTATCCTTTTGTTATATATAACTTTTTTGAAAAGCGCTGCAAAGATACAAATTATTATTGAATTGACAAGTGGCATTTAGCAATATTTTGTACGCACACAATTCTTTTTAGGTTAAAGAAGCTAAAAAAAAACGTCGGAGTAGCGCTTTTGCCACTCCGACATATCATTTTCTGATTTTGGATATTTACTTTTTTAGCTCATCTGGAATCACAGGCATGGCGCCGTTCTGGGTGCATACATAGGCACTGACCTGAACGGCGATCTTGTGAGCTTCGGTCACAGGCTTACCATTGAGAATGCTGCCCACGAACGAACCCGTGAAGGAGTCGCCTGCGCCTACGGTATCGGCAACTTCTACCTTTGGCGTTTCCTGGAACGACATCTGGCCCGGCGTGAACACATAGGAGCCGTTGGTGCCGCAGGTGAGCACGAGCATATTGAGGTTGTATTTGCCGAGAATCAGCCAGCATTTGTCCTCGATGTCGAGGCCAGGATAGCCGAACATACGGCCAATCAGTACCAACTCCTCATCGTTGATCTTCAAGATGTTACAACGCTTCAGAGATTCCTTGATGACCTCCTTGGTATAGAATTGCTGGCGCAGGTTGATGTCGAATATCTTTGTACAGTCATCTGGGGTGGCATCAAGGAACTTGTGTATGTTCTCGCGAGAAACTACGTTGCGCTGAGCCAGTGATCCAAAGCAGACGGCACGGGCATTCTTAGCAATCTCCAGAATCTCATTGGTAAAGGGGATATTATCCCAAGCCACATTTTCCTTGATGTCGTAAGTGGGAATACCATCGCCTGTCAGCGTTACCTGTACTGTTCCTGTAGGGTAGGGAACGCGAGGCATCAGGTAGTTAAGGTTATGCTCCTTCAATGCTTCGATGGTTTCATCGCCTAGTGCGTCTTCGCCCAATGCGCTGATAGCAATTGTTTCCTGACCAAACTGTGCGGCATGGTAAGCAAAGTTTGCTGGTGCGCCACCAAGTTTTTTTCCTTCGGGGAGTACATCCCATAAAGCCTCTCCGAGGCCTACGATATATCTTTTCATAATACTTAATTGTTTTTTACGTTTTTAATATAAGTAAACAGATAAATCACGCCAATAGCCATTACTACCACTGCGCCGGCTTGTCCAATAGCATCGCTGGCAAATCCCATCAGTAGTGGAAATATGGTACCTCCAAACAAGCCCATAATCATCAGACCGGATACTTCATTTTGCTTTTGAGGCATAGCTGTCAGAGCTTGTGCAAAACAAATAGAGAATATGTTGGAGTTGCCGTAGCCTACCAGTGCAATGGCGGTGTATAGTATCCATTTTTCTGTGCCCACAAACAAACCGCACATGGATAGTGCCATCATGATAACGCTGATGACAAAGAACGTACGGTTAGGTAGCACACGCAGGAAGAATGAGCCTGTAAGGCAGCCGATAGTACGGAAAATAAAGTACAGACTGGTGGCAAACGCAGCATCATTCAGTGTCAGTCCTAGTCGCTCCATCAGAATCTTCGGTGCTGTCGTATTAGTTCCTACATCAATACCAACATGACACATGATGCCGAAGAATGACAGTAGCACGATAGGTGTGCCCAGCAATTTCAGACACTCGGCAAAGGTTGATGCCTTGCCTTCTATCTTCTCTTCCTCGATGGGAGTTATGGCCAGTAATGCTGCTGCCAGGATGCCTACCACGAAATAGATGGCAAAGAGCACGCGCCAGTCGTAGCCAAATGATGGCAGTACCTGTGTGGCCCCCCACATAGCCAGATAAGGAGCCAGAAACGAGGCGATGGCCTTGATAAACTGCCCGAAGGTCAATGTTGATGCTAGGTTGCCGCCACCCATCACAGTTGACACCAATGGGTTTAGCGACGTCTGCATCAGTGCGTTTCCAATGCCAAGCAGTGAAAAAGCGCAGAGCATGATGCCGAAAGTCTCGCCGAATAGGGGGAGCAGTAGGGATAGGATGGTTACTCCTAGTGATAGCAGTACTGTATTTTTTCGGCCAATCCTGTTCATCAGCATTCCTGTAGGAACGCTGAATATCAGGAACCAGAAAAATACGAGCGATGGGAACACGTTGGCTACGCTGTCGCTCAGCTGCAAGTCTTCTTTCACGTAGTTTGATGCAATGCCCACCAGGTCAACAAAGCCCATGGCAAAGAAGCAGAACATCACAGGGATAAGCGCAAATTTCTTCATATGTCTTTACTTTATTTCGTAGATTGTTACTTTGCCACCTTTTACCTTAATATTATTATATGGCTCGGATGGGAATACTAAATTGGTCATAGCCATCTTGCCTTCGGCATCGAAAGCTTCAATGCTGCAGCGGTCGATAAACAGACGCAACTGCTTGATGTTGCCGTATGTCGGGGCTGTGGTCACGCAAGGGAATGCTTCGCTAAAGTTAACGATACCGCTCTTGGTACGGTCCATCTTGAACAACTGTCTGGGAGCGTCGTAGGTCATCACTACCTGTTCACCTTTAGCGTTCGACAGTATGATTTCTGCTTGATTCTTGAGTTCGATCACTATTTCACAGGCATCTGTCGGTTTCTTTATCTTTGCACCACGAACGGCCAGCATCTCTTTCGATGGTGTCACACTGACGTAGGTTTCTTCGCCGCAGGTAAAGAGACCTAAGTCGCGAGGAATAGAGTTGGCTGAGCGATACTGCTTGGTGGGCACTTGATTGGCATACTGCCAGTTGCTCATCCATGCCAGCACTACATGCCGCTTCTCCGGGGCATTGTAGAACGATACCGTGGCGTAGTGGTCTTTACCATAGTCGAGCCATTTCGTAACCTTTGGCATCGACTCGCAAGTAAACTTATGGCCATCAAACTGACCAACGAAATACTGTGTGGCGCTACCGCCGAAAGGTCCTCCAGGGTTGATGTTGCAGATAAGCACCCACTTGTCGCCAATCTGAATCAGGTCGGGACACTCCCATACGCCACCGTGATTGCCATACTCCTGACCGAAAGCAGACTCGTATTTCCAGTCTTTCAGGTTCTCTGACGAGTAGAGCTGCATCTCCTGACCCACTGCCAGAATCATCACCCAGCGCTTGGTGCCCTCAAACCAGAATACATTGGGGTCGCGGAAGTCGGGCTTGTCGCTGGTCAGTATAGGGTTTCCTTCATATTTCTTGAATGTCATTCCACCGTCTTTTGATATGGCCATCGACTGTGTCTGGTGGTGACCGGCTGAGGTGTAGAAGGCTACTACATCATCTCCGTTGGTGATACATGAGCCACTGAAGATGCTACCCAACCAGTCGGGCTCGAAAGTCAATGGTTGTGCTTCCCAATGCACCAGGTCTTTCGACGTAGAGTGCCCCCAGTGCATGTTCTCCCATTGTGAACCATAAGGGTTGTACTGATAGAAGAGATGCCATACACCATCTTGATAGAACATCCCATTCGGGTCATTCATCCAGCCGTAAGTTGGGGTGTGATGATAGACGGGGCGGAAATGCTCATGGTTTGTAGTGTCGAATGTATCAGAATATTTGATTTCCTTCCAGCAGGCAAACTCGCCAACGGCACCTTTCAGGCGGCGGTCGCCATGAAACTCGATGTCGAGCAGTTTGGCATTCTTCAGCTCGTAGGGCACATAGTAGTCAACACGATCTACAGCCAACTTCACGTTGATGCGCTGCACCATCTCGTTCTTCCCGTTCAGTACGGCAATCGCCGCAATGTCTTCTGTCTCCTGTACAGGCAGCAGCAAGTATTTGCTTGGTTGTTCCACTCGTAGCATCGCATGCTTTTCGCCAAGCACCATAGGTGTTACCTGTGCCATTGCCGATACATAAGTCAGCACTGTGGCAACTGTCATTAGTACTGTTTTCCTCATTCTGCTATTCATTTTTTGTTGTACGATTTTAGATTTTTGTTGCAAATGTACTTTAAATCATCTTTATATCCTATAATTTATGTTTCATTTCCTAAGAAAAATCGTTCATTGCAACATTTTTTTGTACAATGAACGATTATTGATAGATATCTCTCTTCAGTCACACCAGTTTTATTGATGCTCACAAGGAGTATTGTCAAGTGCTCACCTGCTGGTTGGAAGAGCATGATTGCTAAAAAGCAAAAATACTTTTTTTTACCAGATTCTACTGAGTTGACGGACTTCAGCCTCGTAATCAGCACCAGAAATAATCAGGTTGTTATAAATACTTTGGGGGAAGACGAGATTGGTCATCGACATGGTACCCTCCTTCGTCAAAATTTCCACCGACGACTGATCGACAAAGAGGTCGAGTGTCACCTTATTGCCATCGGTATTGAGTGGAGCCTGCATCGAAGGAATGGAGAAACTGCCATTGAAATTCGTTCGGCCAGTTGTGGCATTGCGATGAACCTTGAGCGTGCGGGCTGTAGCAAGGATGTCGATCACGTACTTCTCGTCGCTATTATTGCTCAGCGTTATCGTCGAATTCTTATCGAGATTGATCGTCAGGCGTAGCTGATAGGCATCTTTGGCGTCAATAGTGGCATTAGCCTTTTGCCAACTGCCTGCAATCTTGTCAATCTCGTTCACTACAGGACAGCAGAGCAATGGTTTGCCTGCATATTCAGTTAGCTTCAGTTCACGAGGCAGCGTCATAGCCGAGCGCCAAGGCGAACAAGGCACATCGCCTGCATAGCTCCAGTTGTTCATCCATCCAATCAGCACTTTCCTGTCGCCGGTATTGCTCCAGGTCACGCCTGCATAGTTGTCCATACCATAGTCGAGCCAAAGCGGATAGTCGAGTGCGTCGGCTTTGAATTCCTTGCCGTCGAACTGACCTACGAAGTACATGGTGCCAGAGCCCAATATCGGACCTCCTGGGTTCACACTAACTATGAGCACCCACTTATCACCGAACTGTAGCAGATCAGGACACTCCCATTGCAGGTCGGGACGACCAGGCAGGTCCATCACAAACGTGCTCAGTTTGTTCCATGTTTTCATGTCGGTAGAGCCAAAAAACTCAATGCCTTTGCTCCAACCTTTGGCCAGCGACATAATCCATTGCTGGGAGTCAGCATGCCAGAATACTTTGGGGTCACGTTGGCGGTCATCATTATTTTTGATAACGGGGTTGGCGTTGTAGCGTGTAAAGTTCTTACCTCCATCGGTAGAGTAGGCCATACTCTGCTGTTGTCCAGCATCACTGGCCGAGGTGTAGAATGCTATCATGGCACCTGCACCGAAACCTGCGGTATTGTTTGCGTCGATGACTGCCGAACCAGAGAAGATGTCGCCTAATTCATCGCGTGTCAGGGCTACAGCCTGCTCTGTCCAGTGAATCATATCGGTACTGGTGGCATGGCCCCATGACATATTGCCCCAGCTGTTACCCTGTGGATTGTATTGGTAGAACAGATGATATACGCCATCTGCATACACCATACCGTTTGGATCATTTATCCAGTTCTTTGCCGGTGTGAAGTGTATCTGTGGACGATACAATTCAGTGTAACTGCTTGGCGTAGGTGCAGGAGGGGGCACAGGATCCACGGGCGTTGGTGGCTCAGGAGCAGGTTGTTCTTTCTTGGGATCATCACCTGAACAACCAAGAATGGTAACCGCCATACCAGCGGTTACCATCATTGCAGAAAAGAAATTCCAGAATTTCTTCATGATCTTTATGACTAACTCAAATTATTATCGTGTCTTCAGATATTCAAGAGCGTTCTTGGCGAGCGTAAGGACATTGTCCTGATAGATATTGTTCTTTGGATGAGCACTCTTGTCAGGAGTACCGTCGGCATTCTTCATCGAGAACTCGCAGCCACCGTTACCGATACAGAGCAGTGTGCCCTTGAACTCGGTGTTGCCCTGCTGAGCCTCCCAGACATTCATCTGACTTACCCACCAGATCTGACTGTCCCATGTGCCGAGAGGATATACACCAAAGGTGCTGGTGCACTGGGCATAGCAGGCTTCCTCGGTGTTGCCGATACCTGTCCACAGACTAGGCAGATTGAAGTACAGACAGTTGTGGTCCTCAGTCCAACCTGGTCCCTTGAAGGCAATGAGTTTGGTGTCGGGAGTGGTTTCTACTTCCAGACCCTTATAGATGGGGTGAGAAGAGTGATCTTTCTTGAACTTGTGGTCGGGATTTAACTCAACAGCCATCTTCCACACGTCGTTGTTGATGCCACCCTCACCGAATCCGAAGGCATGGTCGTTGCCCTTCATCTCATCGAGATTGATACGTCCCAGGTGTCCTGCATATACGGTGGCATGACTCCACAGCAGCATGCTTCCGCCGTTCTTATACCACTCCTTGATGATAGGTGTGGCAGCTTGTACGTCGGTAGGAATATTCCATACGTCACTTTCGCTGACACCCTCAAGGTCGCGCAGCCAGAACAGCACACGGAATGGCTCAATGACGTCGGCAGATGTGATACTTGCGAATGGTACGAACTGTGCTGTAGGATAGGTCTCGTGCAACCAGAGCCAAGCCGAAGCCTCATCGTCATCACCATTTTCAACCAGTTCCTCTGGTGTAGCGTAGATGCTCAGGAAGCCGATGGCGGTCTTACCGATACGGAGTGAAGATGAGCTAGACAGTGAGGTGCCCTTTTCGTTTTGAGCCACTAATTTTACTTCCCATGTGTCGCCTGTCTCAACATCTTTAATGAGATATTGGGTGTCGGTACCAGCCAGCGTTTCTGTAATGGTTCTTACACCGTTAGTGGCAGTCAGTATGATACTTGTGGCATCGGTTGCCTTATTCCAAGTAACCAAGGCATCGTAACCGCCGTCTTTGTCAAGCTGACTCATCTGTACGCCACTGATGCTGCTTGCACCTTCGCGGGTGTAGTTCTTGACAACACCGGCAGATACGTTGCTGCCATCGGTCAGTTTGAACACATATTCAAATGCCACGTTGGTGGGTACATTCTTATGTGTAAAGGTATTGCCGCTGACGGTCTCTGTATTCGAGATGGTTCCATTGCGGTAGATAGCAACTCGCATCTGAGCGTTCTGGGCTGGCCACGACCAGATGTAGTCGTCGCCCGACAGTTGACCTGTGATCTGTGATGCATCGGGAGCACTGAGCTTCATGGCCTCACGGTCGATGTCCTTGTCCTGACAGGCGGTCAGGACTAAGGCAAACATCGCCATTATAATGAATGATATCTTTTTCATAATCCTTAATTATCAATTGTCAATTATCAATTATCCATTTATTAATTGTATCCCTTGTTCTGGGTGTAAAGACCAGGAACGTAGTAGAGCTGGATGTAAGGCAGTGGGAAGTACTCATTCTTGCCTGGAGTAAAGTGGGCATCCTTATAATATTGGGCGTATGTCTGTTCGTTGTAAACAACATCTTTCTCGGTCTCAAAGAATGCATTCAGGGTCTTCGAAGCAATACCCCAGCGGCGCAGGTCGAAGAAGCGGTTGCTCTCCATGGCCATCTCCAAGCGGCGCTCCCATTGCAGACACTTACGGGCAGTCTCCTTATCTTGGAAATACGAGGTAGGATAGAGGGCAATCTCGCACTGGTCGGCAGCGTATGCAATGTGCTTGGCTACAGAATTCTTAGCACGCTGACGGATATTGTTAATGATGGTACGGGCCTCTTCCAGTGAGCCTGTTTCAATCAGTGCCTCTGCACGCATCAGCATCACGTCGGTATAGCGCAGTACATAGTCGTTCATGGCGAATGCCTGCCATGGGTTGTCGAATGTCTCTCCCTTAGAACGCTGTGGCACTTCCTTCAGAGAGGCATAGTAGCCATAGGTGTTTGGTGTACGAGAGTTGTCGGTAGTCATGGTGTACTGAGCCTCGTATTTGTATGGGAATGTAGGCATACCTACTGTGTGGAACAAACGTGGATCCCACTTCTGGGCTGTTGGAACGCCATTGATAGGATAGTCGATATGATCGTTATAATTGTCGAACATGGGCAGACCGTCCTTGGTCTTGAATGCGTTAACCAGGTTCTGTGTGGGCTTGTGGAAGTCCCAACCGCACGACCAGATACCCCAGCAGCCATTCAGCATGTTACTCCAGTTGGCGCGTCCATACAGGGTGTTGTCGTCCTGATAGTCAGAATGCTGGACTGCGAAGATGCTCTCTTTTGAATTCTTGTACTCTGGCAGGAAGATATCGCCGAAGTCCTCCAGATAGCCATACTGTGAGTTGGCAACCTCCTGTGTGTATTTCAGCACTTCCTGCATATACTGACTGTTGATATGGCTTACGCCGGTATTGGCCTCGTAGCCGTCGCCCCAAGCCATGGTCAGGTAGCACTTGGCCAGATAAGCTGCAGCTGCTATCTTGTTGGCACGTCCACCCTGCTGCTGTTGTACAGGCAGTACATCGTAGGCAGCCTTGAAGTCAGCCACAATCTTTTGCATCAGCTCTTCGTGTGAAAACTCATCGTTGCGGGTCTGCTCCTCAGAGTGAACCTTGTAAACCTCTTCGTCGATCCAGGGCACCTGATTCCAGAGCTGCCCCAGCTTGAAGTAGAAGTGGGCACGGAGGAAACGAACCTCGCCCTCACGGATAGCCTTGGTCTGTTCGTCCATAGTCG
Organism: Xylanibacter ruminicola; assembly: GCA_015060625.1. Taxonomy (GTDB): domain Bacteria; phylum Bacteroidota; class Bacteroidia; order Bacteroidales; family Bacteroidaceae; genus Prevotella; species Prevotella ruminicola_D. Next base: position 20,758 of record SUYC01000025.1, read on the forward strand.
TGCTGTTGGCCAGTGATACCAATGCACGGTTACAACGACTGATGGAGCAGTAGAAGTGATACCACAATTCGTCCATATGATCGGGGGTAGAAGCTGTCAGAGTTGACCATACCTCTACTGGGTGGTAGTTTGTATCTGTAGTACCCGAACCGCCTTTCATGGCATCGTCTGATGATACGTCGCCATAAGGCCAGAGGTTAAACGGATAGGTGTACCAGTCGTCGCCCAATTTGGCGTAAGCAGCAGTCACCATCTCTTCGGGCTGACTCATGGCAATGTCTTCATTGATAACACCCTTTGGAGTTACGTCGATGAAATCGTTGCACGATGTGAGCGTACCGCAAACGATCAGACCTGCGCAGATTGCTTGATATATTGTCTTCATAATTGTATTGCTATTAAAAACTTTAATCCTTCAATTCATTAATCCTTCAGTTTTTCAATCCTTAGAAGCTTGCCTGGAGTCCAAGTGAGATGCTGGTACTGTTAGGATACATCCAGCGTGGGTTCTCAGGATCCGAACAGGTAAGTGAGCTACTCTTGATGGTGAGCAGGTTATGACCTGAAACATATACACGAGCGCTCGACATGTTCAGCTTGTTGATAAAACTCTTTGGCAGATTGTAACCCAACTGTACCTGACGTAATTTGGCGTAAGAACCATTCTCTACAAAGTAGGTCGAGGTGCGGTTCTCATTACCAGTGTTGTTGGTTGTCAAGGCTGGGATGGTGCTGCTGGTGTTGGCAGTGGTCCATGCACCCAGCATACGGTTACCCTTGTTCGAACCGGCATCGGTCAGACTGTAGAAGTCGGTCTGGAACTTCTGGTCGTTATATACATCCTGACCAGCTACGCCTTGCCAGAACATGTTGAAATCGAAGTTCTTGTAACTCAGATCCACATTCAAACCCCATGAGTAGTTGGGTACTGGATTGAAAATCCAAGTCTGGTCCTGCTCGTTGATGACACCATTACCATCCAGGTCGGCATACTTCAAACCGCCTACACGGGCATTGTCCTGACCGCTTGCGATAACCTCCTCACGGGTCTGGAATAATCCGTCAACCACATAACCAACGATAGAGCCATAGGGCTTCTTCGATTCTACCAGATTCTGCTTGGCTGTGTGAACGTAAGAACCTGTTGTGGTCTCAGGCAGATAGGTAACCTTTGAACGGTAGAAGTCGATGTTTCCATTGATGTTGTACTGCAAACCGTATTGTGTTGTATGGCGGTAGCCGAGTGCCAACTCCATACCCCAGTTCTGCAGACTTGGACCGTTCAGCCAGCTGGCACCACCTTCACCCATCGAACCCAGATAGGCAGGGTTGATCAGCATATCTTTCACCTTTTTAATATAGGTATCGAATGTACCATAGAGTGAGCTGCCGAAGAAACGGAAGTCGAGACCAGCGTTCCACTGCTCGGTAGTCTCCCACTTCAGGTTGTTGTTCTGGGCCTGTGTGGCACGGAATCCTGATGGGAAGATGCCGCTGCCGGCCAGATTCAGGTCGTAGGCAGTCGATTCGTTACGTCCACCACCGTAGGTAGCAGCATAAAGACCGTAGCGTGCATAGTTCGAGATAGCCTGGTTACCAGTCTGTCCCCATGATGCACGAATCTTCAGATCGTCAATCCAACTCTGTTTCAAGTGCTGTGAGATACGATAACCGAGTGTGGCTGCGGGGAAGGTACCGTAGCGGTTGTTCTCACCAAAGCGGCTGGAACCGTCGTGGCGGATAGTGAACGAAGCCAGTACCAGATCCTTGAAGTTATAATCGAGCTTGCCGAAGAATGATACCAGATTGTAGCCCTCCTGCATACCTGTTGCACGCTGTGTACCGGTGGCTGCGTCGGGATACATATAGTCGTAGTTCTCAATGGCAAACATCTGTGCGTAGGCATTCGACCAGTCATTGATATCTCTGTGGAGCTCCATACCACCCAGTACGATGAACGAATGGTCGGTACCAAGTGTGAAGTTATAGTTGGCAGTGTTCGACCAGGTCCACTTAACCGATGTCTTAGCACCCATGTTGGCTGATGGGGTAGAGTTGTTTACCACGTCAGAGTGCCAGGTGTATGTTACGCTGTGGATATTCTCCGACCAGAGGTCGAGACCGAAGTTAGAACGTAACAGCAGTCCCTTGATAGGCTCCACGTTGACGTAGGCGTTGCCAAAGATACGCCACATCTTCAGGCGGTTGTCGCGGTTGTGATACAACTCACGAAGTGGGTTCTGACGGTCGCTCATACCACCTACTGGTCCCGAGAATGTTACACCGTCCTCTTCATAAACAGGCAGTGTTGGCGACATCTTCAAGGCATTCTCCAGAGGCTGACAGTCAACCTGGTTAGAATATGTGACCGTAGCATTCTCACCGATGGTCACCAATTTGTTGAGCTTGAAGCTGGTGTTGATACGGGCTGAGAAACTCTCAAAATCAGTGTATTTCAAAATACCCATGTTTTTCTTGTATCCGAATGAGAATAGTGCCGACGACTTCTCGGTAGCGTTCGAGATAGAAAGGTCGTAGTTCTGTGAGAAACCGGTGTGCGAAATCTCCTTCAACCAGTCGGTATTGCTGAAACGCATGGTTCTCTTAGCGTTCATAAATCCGTCGTACAAACCGTTCACGGTGAAGTTCTCCATCTGTCCTGTGGCGGGGTTGTAAGCCGAGATGGGTGTACCATTGGCTGCATGCAGTGTCAAACCATAGTTGTTGGCGTATGCCTCAGGATTCAGTCCGTCGTTCATGGCAGCTTGAGCCATAGCAGTCGCATATTCGGCAGTGTTCGACAGTTTCATCATGCTCTGCTTATTGTAGAACTGAGCTGTCAGGTTGGCCGAGAAGTCCACTTTTACTTTGTCGCCCTTCTTGCCGCTACGGGTAGTGATGATAATCACACCATTGGCAGCACGGCTACCATAGATAGAGGCCGAAGCAGCATCCTTCAAAACCTGCATCGACTCGATATCGTTCATGTTCAGCGTGTTCAGATTGGTCGTTGTGGGCACGCCGTCGATAACGAACAGTGGGTCCTGTGATGAATTGAACGATCCGATACCACGGATACGAACAGTACCTGCTCCTACAGGTGAACCATTGCTCGTGATGGTCATACCTGGCACCTTACCCTGCAGTGCTCGCATGGGGTCGGTGTCCGACGAGGTCTTGAGGTCCTTGGTCTCTACTACTGATACCGAACCAGTCAGATCAGCTTTACGCTGGGTCTGGTAACCGGTTACTACCACCTCTGCCAGTTCCTTGGCGTTGTCTTTTAAGGTGATGTTCAAACCATTCTTTGCAGGATGCTCCTGTGTCTCAAAACCGATGTATGAGAACACGAGAATGGTGCCATCTTTTACCTTAATTCTAAAGTTACCATCAAAATCGGTAATCGTACCATTCGAAGTCCCTTTCTCCATCACTGTGGCACCAATGATTGGTTCGCCTGTAGCGTCAACCACCGTACCACGAATCTCATTTTGCGCGTACATAAGTGTACTCGTAAAGATGAAAACTAAACTCAGAAACATTTTCTTTAGTTGTTCCATTGTTGATCGTTTAAATTTGGTTAGTACTCTGTGAATTAAAATATTTGTCGCAAAAGTACTAACAAAAGCGGCTTGAACCTTTAAAAAAACGTTCAAACCGCCATAAAAAATGTTGCATGTATCAATATTGCGATGCTTTTTATAATATTTGTTATCGTTGCGTTTTCAAGTGTATTTTAGGCTATTCTCTTAATTCCATCGGCAATTTGCCGAACTGCTTCTTGAAACAATTCGAGAAGTAGCTCGACGAACTGAAACCTACCTCGTATGCTATTTCAGCTACTGTCTTGGTTGTGGTGTTCAGTAGTATCTTGCCTTTCTGTAGTCGCATCTGTCGTAGCAGTTCTACTGGTGAGAGGCCTGTCAGTGTCTTCACCTTGCGGTACAGCTGCACACGACTGATGCCCAACTGCTCGCCCAGCTCGTCCATCTTTAGGTTGGGATTGGCCATGCTCTGGTTGATGGCTTCCTTTAGTTGGTTCATAAACAGTTTGTCCTGTGTTGTCAGCTTTACATCTGCTGGTGCTTTCTCTAGTTTGTCGTCAAACAGGTTGCGCAGTTTTCTTCTCGATGACAGCAGATTGTAGATGCGGCTCACCAGCAACTCGGCGCTGAAGGGCTTGGTGAGGTAGGCATCAGCACCACTCTCATAGCCTTCCATCTGTTGGTGCTCTTCGCTGCGGGCCGTCAGCAGGATTACTGGTATGTGGCTGGTGATTAAATCTTCTTTCAGCTGTTTACAGAGTTGCAGACCGTCCATCACTGGCATCATCACGTCGCTTACTATTAGGTCGGGCACGCTCTCACGGGCCAGTTTGAGTCCGCTCTGTCCGTCGCTAGCCTCCAACACGTAGAATCTGTCGGCTAGCAGCGTGCGCAGATAGCGGCGCATGTCATCGTTGTCCTCCACAATCAGTATATTGGGCAGTTCTTCGGCATCTGTCTGATTCAGCATGTTGAGATGCGATTCGTGGACAATGTCTTTCGATCCCGCCAGGCTCTTTTCGTCGGGCACACTATTATCGCTGACGGTGTTTTGAACTTCACGTCGGAAGTTTAGTACATCCGACACCAGCGACTCCAGTTGCGAAACATTGCGGTCAACTATCTCCAGCAGTTCTTTATCGCTGTCTTTGAGTGTGTTTCGCTTCAACAACTGCTTCAGTGGCCCTGTGATGAGCGTCAATGGTGTCTTCAGCTGGTGGCTGGCATTGGTATAGAATTGTGTCTGTTCCTTGTTGAGCGCTTTCTGTTTGCGATGTGCCTTACGTATTTGCTTTACTGCAAGCCATGTAATCGCGATGGCCACCACCAGCAGCACGATGGCAAACACGCTGGCCCAGATAATCTTGCTCTGCACATGGTAGAGCCCGAAGTAGTTGTCTAGTTTCTCTTGTATCACCACCAGGTCTTCGTTCTGGTGCATCAACTCTGTGGCATAGCGGGATATCATGTCCACATTTTGGGGCGTGATTATCAGACTGTTCAGGTAGTTGATGCGTTTGTAAGGTTTCCTGTTCAGGATGTCGAGAGCTAGCCGCACGATTTCTTCACCGTGGGTGGGGTAGACGCAGGTGCCGGCCAGCCAGCCTTTCTGCACATATTTTATGCCTTCGATGGGCAGTCCGTCAACGCCTATCACCTTAATCTTGTTTTCAAGTTGTGCCTCAACGGTAGCGCGGTGGGCACCCAGAGCCATGAAATCGCTGTGGCAGAATACTACATCGGGTATACGGCCTGCTTCTATTTCTTTCTTCAGAATGTCATGAGTGTCGTTGTCGTCCCAGTTGCCTATGATGTAGTGATAGTTCGCGTCTTGGTGCTGCTTCATTACACGCTCAAAACCTTGGTGGCGCTCGCGTGCTGGCGATGTGTTTTGCAGGGCGGCAATCTCCAGTACGTTGTGTCCCTCCGATTCAGCCGCCAGCTGTACAGCATAGTTTGCTGCCATCTCGCCTATGGCCACATTGCTGCCGCCAATAAAGGCTGTGTAGTCGTTGCTCTCCACCATGCGATCGAAGAGCACTATGGGGATGCCCTTGTCCTTAGCACGCTTCAGGGCTGGGGCTATCTTATAGTCGTTGGGGGCTACTACCAGCAGGTCGATACCGCTGGCCACCAGACTATCTATCTGTCGTATCTGGTCGTCCGACTGGTCGTAGCAGTCTACGATTTCCACTTTCACGTCCTGGTCGAAGAGGTGCTGTGCAGCCAACATCTCATTGTTCACCTTTGAGCGCCAGTAGCCTATTGAACATTGCGATACACCTATTTTGTAGACATGGTCTGGCTTAGAGCATGCTGTCAGCAAGACCATGAGCATCAAAAAAGCCGTTATCTTTTTCATCTTTTACACATTTAATGCTGCAAATATAGCACTTTTTTTGTGAAAGATGAAAAAGATAACAGCTTTTTTTAGGATACTATTGATTATTGCTGTGTAACCTTTACATCACTGACGGTGATTGACCCGCCGTAGTTGTTGATACTCCAGCAGTTCTTTTGGATACCATAGATGCGCTGGGTATAGCATACTGTGTCGTTGATATACATGACAATCACGCTATTGTCGGTGTAGATATCAATATTGTAAGTGTTGTCGGCAGGACGATAGAATCCATAGCCGTCGGCAGCCTCGATGAATCCTTTACCTTCTTCGCCTTCCTGCTCAAAGTTCACTTTGCGGTCATTCTCTCCTTCAGGATTAATAACCATGGTGTAGTACTTCTTTGAGTCGATGCCGCGTACAAACGAGATGCCAAACTTGTCCCAATTGTTCGAAGTCTGCACAGTAAATGAGATGTGGTTGCACTCACCTAGGCGGTTGTAGAGTACGTATGCTCCATCGCCACTCAGTGTCCCATTGTTGTAACCATTTGATTCCATCACAGTTGTGTTAACTGTTTGATTGTATTTTGCTGCCATAGCTGGCACGGCACCCAGCGACAGTGTACCGTCGTTGTGCTGGATAATCTTGTGGCATACCAGTGCACCGCTCCAGTTTGGCTCGTTGCCATCACCGGCACCTACGTTGACGTTCTTTTCATGGATGTCGGCACCAGAACGGAAGGGACACCACCCCCAGATGTAGCGGTCGGTTCCGTTTGAGGCTGTCTTGGCAGCATAGAAAGCGCGTGTGCTGAGTTTGCCCTCGCGCCACAGTGGACCGTCGGCAGGCCACTTTGGGCCATCGTTGAAACAGTTCTTCAACTCATCGTAGGTCTTGGCCATCATATATTTCACCACACGGCTCCATGAAGCACGGAAACTCTCACTGTAAACCAGATACCAGTAATCACCCATCTTAAAAATGTCGGGACACTCAAGCATACGGTCCCAGATCATCTTGAAGCGTCCTACATGCTCCCAGTTCTTCAGGTCGCTCGACTTGAACTCTGCAAAACAGGGGTCGCCACCACCATTGGGATAGGTAGAGATAACCATGTGGTAGAGGTTGTCGTCGGCTACGAAAATCTGTGGGTCGCGGAAGTCATTGCTTGAGTAACCGAAGTCAGGACCATTCAGTGCCCAAAGCTCATCCTTAGTCCATGTCTTGAAGTCGGTAGATGTAGCTCGCATAACAACTTCGCGGTTTTTGCAGTTGCCGTTATGACCAGTATAATAGATGTAATATGTGCCGTCCTTCTCATAGGCGCAACCTGTTCCTAAGGCAGCATCTTGCTGGTAGTCGTTGGCTCCGAATGGAATCAGCTCACCCATCGACTCGTAGTTGGCACCATCCTTGGTAGAAACAGCCCAAATGGGGTGGAAGCGATAGGGCATGTTGTTAGTAAACTCCTGCAGGTAGAGTACCTTGAAGTCGCCAGCCTTCTGATCGTAGAATGGCATAGGGTCGCCTACGCGTCCCACTGAAGGTGTGTAATAGGTGCCAAATCCCTGTGCATCTGTCGAAGCGAAGAATGTGGCAGTGCCGCTCCAGTCCTTAGCGGGGTCGCCGCTGAACTCGTCATCGCTGCACGCCGTCAGCGCAGAGGCTGACAGCATGAGTGCGAATACTGAATATATCATTGTCTTCATAACTTTCTGTTTTTATTTTGTTAGATAATCAAATGCGTTGAGCATAATCTTGCCCATGTTTTCGTGATAGATCGACTCGTATGGAGTAGGAGAGTTCCAGTCGTAGAGGCCTGAGCCCAGACAGATGATACCACCCTTGCCAAATTCGCCGTTAGCACTCTTCAACTCCCAGGCGTTCACGCTGTTGTCGCCAGTCAGTGCGCGTCCACCAGTCTTGGCCTCGAATGCATCCTTACCATCCTGATAGGTATCCCAGAATCCGTACTGTGATGTGGTGTTACAGATGGTGTAGCCATTGTCGAGTGTGTAGATGGCGTTTTCAGGTGCTCCTGGATAGGTGGTGAGTCCTTTCCATAGTGGGTGAGCAGCGTCGTAGGCCCATGTGTGCCAAGGATCGTCGCCCATCAGGTCGGAGCCTTCGCCGCCTCCGCCGCCCCAAACATTGTTTGGATAAGCGTCCTCAGGCATAGCGCCCAGAGCAATGGCATAGTTCACAGCCGAACGTCCCAATACGAATCCTACACCGCGCTGCCAGAGTTCCTTCATCTTAGAGAGGGCTGTCATGGCACCCTGCTCGGCCTCTGCAAATCCGTTGTAGTTGCCGTATGAAGAGCAATGACGGTGGAAGAATACGAGTTTGCACTCATCAAGGGAGATATTGCCGCTGGCCACATCAGACCATGATGCGTAGGCTGCGCTGGCGATATTGCCTGTGAGCCACTTGGCGGCTGCCTTCTCCTCGTCGTTCAGCAACTCGATGTTTTCAGCATCGCCTACGAAGATGGCTATTGGATTGGCTATCAGCGTTACATATACAGTATATACGGTAGTTGCAGTATTGTCGTTGAGTGTAATCTGGAATGGCTCAGTGAAGTTGCCCTTGGTGCCGCTGGCTGGACTACAGGTGGCATCCTCGCTACACTCTACCTCGAAGGTGGCATTGCTCAGGTCGATTCCGCTGTTGGCCATCACGCTTACGGTCACTGTCTTGTCTTGTTGGTTGATGGCTCCCTTCACACCCTCAAGGATAAAGAGCGACATCAGAGCCTCGTCGTTTCTTACGCTTACCTGATAGTCCATCACCAGGTCGCCATTGCTGACACGAAGATTTCGATCGGCATCAAAGTTGATGTGGTCGCCAACCTTCATATTAGTCTGTGCACCAGCTGATACAGTCAGACTTGTTATTTCCATATCACCTTTCTGGGCGAAATCTACGGGCACCTTTACTTTCACCAGGCGCTTCTCAGTATTAATGGTACCTTCATATTGTCCGTTCAGGACAAACTTCTCCACGAGGCATGAACCGCTCACGTCGATGCTGCCTGTATGATCATCGTTGCAAGCAGTAAACCCGCATACGATGCATATTGCGCAGATAATGCTATATATCGTTTTCATATAATTATCAATTTTCAATTATCAATTCGTTTCTTACCACTGTCCACAGTTCTGGGTGTAGTGTCCGTTAGATGCAGCCATCTGTTCGAATGGTACGGGTAGGTACTCATTCTTGTTGGCAGTAAACTGCGATCCGCTCAGGAAGTTCATCTTCTCACTCTCTGTAGAGTAGTACTTGTTAAGTACTGTAGCCGCATCGCCCCAGCGTACCAGGTCGAAGAAACGCTCACTCTCCATAGCCAACTCCAGTCGGCGTTCCATCTTAATGATCTTCATGGCCTCGTCCTTGCTGTAACTGCCGCTGTACTTACCTACTGCATAGTGTACACCATACTTATTAGGATAGTTAGATACAACACTGTTTGTAATCATGCCTGCAGCACGCTCACGAACCTGATTAACCAGTGCAATAGCCTCAGATGTCTGCCCTAACTGTGCCTGAGCCTCGGCACGCATCAACAGTACATCGGCATAGCGCAGCACAATGCGGTTCATCGAGCTTGCCCACTGCGAGTCGCACAGATACAGATAGCTGTCTGTCAGTGCGGGGTCAACATTCTGCTTCAGCGATACAAAGTAGCCGAATGTGCCACCTGAGCGGCTCCATGCGTTGCTCTCGGCAATCATAAAGCTGGGGTTGAACATATAGGGGGTGCCGGGCACGCCTACTGTTACAAAGAGTCGTGGATCTACTGTCTGGGCACTGCCTACAGTGTATTCTGCATCAGCAAATGAGTCGAGCATAGGCAGACCGTCGCTGTTGGTGCGATAGGCGCTCACCAGATTGTGAGAAGGCTTGTAGAAGTCGCAACCAGAGTCGTGAACCTTAGGGATACATGGTACTATCAGACGGTATGAGAAGTTCAGGTTGCCATATACGGTACCATCGTTTCTTGAATACTGGATGGCCCAGATACTCTCCTTGCCGTTCTCATACTGCTCCTCAGGGCGGAAATTATTGTGCAGGTCGGGCTCCAGACCATAGCCGGCAGCAGTGTAGATGGATGGATTGGTGTATTCTACCACCTTCTGTAGGTCGGCATCGCTGATAGATGTCACCTGATTGCTGTTGGCATCGTCCTGATGATAAGCCTTATAGAGATAAACCTTAGCCAGGAATGCGGCACATGCAGCCTTTGTGGGGCGTCCCTTGTCGGCCTGGGTAACAGGCAGTACTGCGTAGGCATCCTCCAGGTCGTTGATAATCTGCTGCCAACCCTCGTCGTTGGTATACTCAGTGTTGCTCAGATTATTGTAGTCCTCTTCCTGCATATTGGGCTTGTTCACAAATGGAATCTTCTTGAACAGTCGCTTTAGCTGGAAGTGGCCGTAAGCACGCAGGAACTTCATCTCGGCAGTACGCTGCTGTATAGTGGCATTCTCCTGATCAGCGCTTGCCAGAATGTCGAGCGACAGACTAACGCGTGAAAGATAGTTGTAGAAACGTGTCCAGATAGAGCTGAAAGGCCAGTCGGTAGTCAGAATGCCAACACCTTTTTCCAGTCTGTGGAAGGGCTCTCCATCAGAGAAGTCTGAACCGCCAACGTATGCGTCGTCGCTTCGTGTGTCGTAGTTCCAGAGTGAGAACGATGCGTTCATGTCCTCGATTGAAACCAGTCCGGCATATGCTGAAATCAGCACATTGTCGATATACTCAGGGTTCTTAACCTCGTCCTGAGTCAGCGTTGCCTGTGGCACCTGTTCCTCCAGGAATTCAGAGCAGGCTGTAAGACCGCAGATTACGCAGATTGCGCAGATTGTTCTATATATCGTTTTCATAATCGTAGCTATATTTTAGAATGAAACATTAAGTCCGAATGTAAGATTGAGAGGAATAGGATAATTGAATCCTGGGTTCTCAGGATCGGCTCCTGTAAACTTGTTGCTCTTGATAGTGAGCAGGTTCTGAGCCGATGCGTAAAGACGTATGCGGTCTGTGTGCAGTTTGTCTGTCACCTTCTTAGGTATGTTGTAACCCAACTGTATGGTGCGCAGCTTCACGTAGCTACCGTTCTCTATGTAGTAAGATGATACACGACCCTCGTTGTTGGTATCCGATGTGGTCAGAGCTGGAATATTGCTATTAGGATTAGCAGGGCTCCAGGCATCGAGTGCGCGCTTACCCTTGTTCAGATAAGGTACGTTGATGGCTGAGTTTGCCCAGAAGTCAGTCTGCGACTTATATCCGCGACAGTCAACATCAACACCCTGTACGCCTTGCCAGAACATAGTCAG
>SUYC01000026.1 GCA_015060625.1 Xylanibacter ruminicola
GAAAGAGCGAACAGAAAATGTCCGCTCAATTAGAGAATATTAACTAAATATGTTTGGATAAAAACATAGGAAGCGGTTGCAAGCGGCCTGAGGTCGAGCGGCCGCCAAACTCATTATATGAAACATTCTCCGGCAGCCACTTGTCTTTAGGCTCAGGATTCTCAACCAGATGACCGATAATGATGACACAAAGATTTTCAAACTCCATGACGAGCATGGAGCCTTTCATCTTTCCTTCTTCATTGGTTTCATATGCGCTAAATATGTTCTAACACAACCTTATTTCAATTGTTTGCCGTCAGCGAAAGCCTTGCCTACGGCCTTACCCAGTTGGATGTAGTTGTGGTGTATAGGGTCATAGGTAACCAAATTCATCTTCTCTACATCAGGTTTACCGTCATCGGCCAGATACTTTTCATTACAGAGGATGTTGATGATCTCAGCTACGAGATAATAGCCTGTTTCGCTCTCGTCTATCTTCTGCTTCACCCGACATTCCAATGTCATAGGGAACTCCTTGAACACTGACGCATTCACATTAGGAGCTTTCTCGACAGTCCAGCCAGTCTTCTTCATCTTATCAGGTGTATTCCTACCACTCACAATGCCTACATAGTCGGAAGCGACCATCGTTTCTGTAGTAGCAAAGGTAACGGTGAATTCAGGATTCACAGCCATGTTGTCGGTTGTCTGGTGAGAACCGAGGGAGATGATGATTTCGTGCATATCCCACTGACCTCCCCAAGCTGCATTCATTGCATTGGGTTTGCCGTCTTTGTCGTAAGTACCGATATTTAGGATAGTTTAATATGTATGAGAATCAGATGACAGAGTTGAATGCAATGAATTTGCCGTTCAAATGATTAGCATTTAAGATATAAAAGCTATCATCTTAAATAGCAAAACAACTTGTTTTACTATTGCTCAAAAGGCTTATTAATACGCAAAAGATGGCTTTTTAAACAGTAAAACAAGTTGTTTTACTGTGAGTGATGGTACTGATAGATATTCAAAAAGTATCAATCGACATAACAACCAGATATTCAACCAGTTAAATAGCATAGTAACACTTTTATAAAAAACATCATTACAAATGTGTTTAAAAAGGGAGCAACACCGCACTAGATGCTGCTCCCAACTATTTTAGATGTTTCAGTCACTTCTGACTAGGTACCAAGACTTATGAAACTTCGATAGCCTTGGTGACTTTTTCCTTCGGTGCGGTCTTTGGCATCGTAATGGTCAGAATACCATCCTCGACCTTAGCAGAGATTTTGTCTTTTACCACATCGTCTGGCAAAACATAGTTCTGCTCATAGTTTGAATAACTGAACTCACGACGCAGATAATGACGGTGACTATCCTCATGTTTGTGTTCTTGTTTATTCTCAATAGCAATGGTGAGGTTACCATCGTCGTTAATGCCTACACGGCAATATTCTTTCTTGATGCCTGGAGCTGCAAGTTCCATCGTATAGGCCTTCTCACTCTCCTTGACATTGACTGCGGGTGCTGTACTGTTGGCACGAGGCATAAAATCAGTGTTAAAGAAATCATCAAACATTGTTGGGAACCAACTGTTGCTTCTAATCAATCCGTTCAACATAACTTTTACCTCCTAATTATACTTTTAGTTTAACTTATTTATTCTTGATCGCCTCGGCTTTATTTGCTTCGGCTTTCACCAAAGAGTATGCAAAGTACATACCTACAGAAAAAATCCATGTCAGAATGACAATCAAAGAAGTCAAACTGGCATGGAATTTAAACTCGCTTAAACTATGATGCCAATAAATTAATCTACTTTAAGCACTTAGAATGCCATGTCAACAGTTGAACGGCCAAAGGTACATACCAAGTACGAACCTCTTCTGCCGTCGGTGTGTGACCACCTGGAAAATGGAACGTCTTACTGTAATGCTCCAAAAATGTTGGCTCAAAGTGTGCCAAGGAGTCCTTTTCTCCAAATAAGCCCCAAATGCGGTCTTCGAAGTCAGGATTGCAGTTATTGAACTGAAGAGCCTCTATTTCTGCGAACTCTTCGATCAAGGTTTCATCAATAATGAACTTTTGCTTGCCGTCCTTTCGAGGCGAATTATACTGATGCTCCCCAATACGCTGCTTCAGAAACTCTGTCATTTGGAAATGGGGATTACCAAGCAAAGCTGGTATACCCACAACAGGCGCCACAATCTGAGCATAAAAGGAACCACAGCTATTGCCAATCAAGAGATCAGGTTTATCACTGTCAACAAGTCCACGAATAAAACTTATAGCTTCTTTCGGATGCATCGGCAAGTCGGGTGTAATAACATGCGCTTCACCCTCGAAAGCCTTTTTCAATGCAACAGCTGGTACACACTGACCACTGGCATAAAAACCATGAAGGAATAGAATCTTGTTCATAATAATTAAAGACTATAGTGCTGCTTATAAGCCGTTTATTACATTATTTATATTGAACTTTGTTGTTTATTGGGACAAATTTACTCATTTCCACCTGATTTTCACGACTTTTGTATAAACAATTATAATTATTTATGAAGACAACATACAGGACAAACCGAATTGGCACCTTGCATAAAACCCATTTATAGTTTGCGAGTTTAATACATTTTTTGTACCTTTGCACCCATAAAATTCTACATAAGGATGATAAAACTTAGTATTAAACTGATATTCATTACTTTAGCACTCTTTGCGCTTAGCAGTTGCGAACCAAGAAGACAAAATATTGATTTTGAGGCTGCTAGCGGATACAACGAGGCAGACTCGATTTTAAATGCCATCTGCGACAAACGCGACTGGCCCAAACTGATGGCCACATGTGACAGTTTTGAACAGGCTGGCGATATATCGAAAGCTAAGTCGATATTTTATAAAACCGTCGTGCTTAATCTGCAAGGCAAATACCGCTCATCGCTGAGTCTATACAACAAACTGGCGGATATCAGCGCCAAGGACTTAAAGACTGAGACCGATCTAGAGTCGTTTATCTATGCTTATAAAGATTATGTACGTATGCTCTGCGACATGCGCCGTTACGATCGTGCACTGCGACAGGCACGCATAGCCGATACCAAGCTGAAATCCATCGGCTATCACGACTTTGGCAATCATCAGGATATCGCTCAGATCATGGGTGAATGTCTGATCTACTTAGGACAAACCGCCGAAGCCGAACATCATTTCGACAAATCGCTTGAAGCCATCAAGAAACGTCTAAAAACAAATAACGGTCCGTTGGACCTCCGCGAATGTCAGAAAACGATGAACGCTATTGCTATCGTACTGATGCGCCGCGGCCTGTTTGGCGAGGTTACCCCCTGGATACTGCGACAAGATACGCTATACCAACAAGCCCTGAAGCAGCCCAACCGCGACACACTGTATATCGATGAGATGAAAGCAGAGATAAACTATATGCGCGCCATGCAGGCTCATGCGCAGGGACGTTTGGACGACGCCGAACAAGCCTATGCCGAATATCAGAGCACTTCTACATCACATAAACCGGCTAGCCTAATCAACAGCTGCCGATACCTAATGGCAACTCATCGATACAATGAGGCGGCACGCTATATGACACAGCTGGACCATTTTATGGCCGAATGTGGTTACGAAAAAGCCGATCTTGAGAATATCGGGCGCTTTATGATACCCAAATTCCACGTTAACCTGCTAGCAGGTCATCGCGACTCGGCGCTGTTTGTAGCCGAACAGATTGCCAATGTGTACGATCAGGCTTTGGTACGTCAGAAAATGATAGATGCCGACCTACTTGCCACCGTTTACGATACCGAGGGCAAAGAGAGGCAAATAGCCGAGCAGCGAGCCAAGCTGTCGCAGCAGGCCATGCTGTGGGCCATTGGTGTGGGCCTAACGCTTATCGTGTTACTGCAACTCTACCTCATGCAGCGCCGCAAGGCTTACCGCAAACTCGACGAGACCAACAAGAAACTCATCCAAGCCAATGAACGAGCAGAGGAGTCAGAGCGCATCAAAAGTAAGTTTATCCACCAGATATCACACGAGGTACGCACACCACTCAATGTGCTATCGGGCTTCACACAGGTTCTGGCGGCACCCGATATCGAGATAAGTGCCGACGAGCTGCAGTCTATCAGCAAAAAGATAGTAGAAAACAGCGAACGCATTACACGTTTGGTTGATAAAATGTTAGATTTAAGCATGGTCAACGCCCATAGCTGTGCCGAGTGCAACGACAAAGTAACCCCTTCCGACATTGCTTATCAGGCTGTACAACAAGCAGGCATTACGCAGGCCATACATCTGGATTTCAACCTTAAACTGGGAGCCCGCACCAGTCAGGTCATCATGACCACGCACCTCAAGTCGGCAGTCAAAGCCTTAGCTCTGCTGCTCGACAATGCCCAGAAATTTACCCAGCCCATCGCCTTTAAAGGTAAGGCTCCCGAAAGCAAAGCAAGCGTGGTTCTCCATGTAAACATCGACGGGCAATATGTATCTTTCACTGTCGAAGATACCGGTATTGGTGTACCTGCCGAACAAGCAGAAAATATCTTCACCGAGTTTGTACAGTTGGATGAGTACACCGATGGCACTGGCATAGGCCTCTCGATAGCGCGCTCATTGGCACGACATTTAAAAGGTGATATCAATCTTGATACCACCTATACTGCCGGCGCACGCTTTGTTATGCGATTACCAATTTAATCAAAAACAAGTTTTTATTTATACGTACACATCTATCTCTATGCGATAAAAGTCGCCCTCCTGAACAATGGGAAACAGGGCGAAATGCGTATCAAAGCTGCCATCACCTCTGGGCGTGGTCAGATAAATACGCTTATCGTCGGGCTTGGTAGTTACATTAAATGTTTTACCATTAAACTGCACCGACTTTGTCTGGATAACGCGCGCCATGAAACGTTCGGCATCACCCTTATCCACATAATACAAACCTGCAGTAACCGACGAATCAAACGTCATACAAAAGAAATAGGCATGAGGCGAAGTTGTAGTTATCTCGTAACCAACTTCCTTCTTGTCGCCTTTCTTCACACCGTGACCGTAAACTACCTCAACATACTCCTTATCACCATGCTGTACCTTATCGCGGCATATAAACTGCAAGGGTGTGTTAGGCTTTCTGCCTGAACCCTCATAATTATACAACAAGTCGAGTAAATTGGTTAGTGTAATTTCCTGCCCCGTATCATCCGACGAAGATGAGAGCAAGAATGAGCCTGCTGCAATAACAGCTAGGACAAAAATAGTTGTAACAACCTTTTTCATTTTAACTTATTGAACTAATCTTGGTTTTATAATTGCCTGCAAAAGTACTAAAATAAACTCAATTCACCAACATTTTTGGTTTTTATTTGCTCAAATTATTTTTTTGTAGTACCTTTGCAGCACTTTCAGCATAGTATGCACCCGTAGTTTAAAGGATAGAATAACGGATTCCGGTTCCGTTGGTCACGGTTCGATTCCGTGCGGGTGTACTAAGTTTAAAAGTATCTTTGCTACCGATTTTTTATATTTATACCTATATGACAAAAAAGATATTATTTGCATTGCTGGCTGCAGTGATAGTTTGCCAGCCCGCTGATGCTCAGTTTTTTAAGAAAATCTTTAAGAAGAAGGCCAAGACCGAGAAGAAGACAAAGAAGAGTGCCGATGGTATCGATGATGCAGCACAGATAGCTATGGCAGACATAGCCACACTGGCCGATAACAACAATAATCGCAATGCTTTTATGGGTATTCCTTTGGGTATCAAGGCAAGCCTGTTCGAGAAGCTGCTGCTTGAGAAAGGATTTACAGAGCGCACACTTGAAGGCAAGCATACTGCTAAATCGTACATTTACGATGGCGATGTTTATGGCACCAAGTGCACCATCACATTAGCCGTCTCAGATGCTACCGACCGTGTATATGCCGTAGATGTCACCGAAGATACCATCTACCCCTCACTAAAAGCGGTAAAGGAGCGTTTTGCAAAAGTCAAATCTGAACTGCTCAAGGTTTATGGTCATGGCTATGTAGATAATCAAGGCGAGGCCTACACCATACAGACCCAGTTAGGCACTGTTAACCTCCACTACGAGCGTGGTTCGCTCACCAGTAGCTACACCTGCGGCTTTGCACTCGATGATGCCAAGGCATACAAGATGGCTTATTCCGAAATGGACGACAAAGAGTACGAAACTGCTCCAAGAACCATCGATGCCGGTTTGGCTGCTGCTTGTAACCATACCGATTTGGTAGGTTTGGGCGTGTTACTGTATCAGAACCGCACTCTGAAAGGAGCGCAATCAGTACTGACCAGCTACGATTACACCGTAGGCAAAGCCACACCCAAGGTATTGTCTGCATCATTTAAAATGGACAACTATCAATCCACAGCCTTGCTCACCCGTCGCCGCCAGGCCATCACCAACATCACGCTTTCTGCTACCGATGATATCGAGGCCCTGTGCAAAGATCTTGCAACCTACGGCTTTACCAGCAACGATCAGAAAACCTGGCGCCAGGGCAGAATGACCGCCGTGGTAACCTCTAACAGTAAGGGACAGGTAGTGCTTACATTCAAATAATTCACTATATTTTTAAACTAAAAACTAAGCGGATATGAAAAATTTAATTCTATGTCTGATGGCAATGATGGGCACGCTCACCCTTTCGGCTCAGAGTGTGTATGATTTCAAAGTAACTAACGATGAAGGCAATGAAGTTTCGCTGGACAAGTACAAAGGCAAGGTGTTATTGATTGTAAACACCGCCACCAGGTGTGGATTCACCCCTCAGTACAAAGAGCTCGAAGAGCTGTACCAGAAGTACCAAGCTAAAGGCTTGGAAATTCTCGATTTCCCCTGTAATCAGTTTGGCGAGCAAGCCCCTGGCACTATTCAGGAAATCAAACAGTTCTGTACTGCCAACTTTGGAATCCAGTTTCCACAGTTCGATAAAATCGACGTAAACGGTCCTAGCGAGCATCCACTTTTCACTTACCTCAAAGCGCAAAAGCCGTTCGGTGGTTTCGACCTGAACGACAACATGGGAAAATTACTCGACAACATGCTGCGCAAACGCGATGCTAACTACGACAAGAATGCCGACATAAAATGGAATTTTACCAAATTTCTGATTAGCAGTGATGGTCGTGTAGTTAAGCGTTACGAGCCTACCGACAAAATTACCGATATTGATATCGACGTGCAGCTGGAGCTTAACCCCACACTTAGCACCATCATGGCACGCCGCTCGGTACGTAAGTATCTAGAAAAGGTAGTAGAGCACGATAAGTTGCAGGTAGTGGCCCGTGCTGGCATTAATGCCCCCAGCGCCGTTAATCGTCAGCCATGGATTGTGCGCATAGTAGAAAACCAGCAGCTGATAGCCAATGTCAACAAAGCCGCAGGTCGCAGTCTATTCTATGGTGCACCCAACCTTATATGTGTTTGCACCCCAGCCGCCGGTGGTGGTGAGCTTGATGCTGGCTTACTAGGCGAGAACATGATGCTGGCAGCCCAAGCATTAGGCCTGGGAACCGTTTGTCTGGGAGGCCCAGTCCGCTTCTTGCTGTCAGACGAGAAATTCAAGTTTTTCCTCGACCATCTCGACATCCCTGCTGACTACAAGTTGAACTATATCCTTGCCATCGGCTATCCCAACGAGTCTCCTAATGCCAAACCTCGCAATGCTGAAAAGGTAAAGTATATCAAGTAAACATATATCCAATTATAAAGAAGTTCCCCAGCCCATGTAATTTGGGTTGGGGATTTTAAACTCACAAGTAAAAGCGGCCAAATTGAAAATTAGTTCATTTTTCTTTTTGTGTATTTAGCTTGACGGGCCTGTTTGCGGGCACGTTTAGCTTGGCGAGCCTCATCGCTCATTTTGTGAAACTTTACACGGCCACGGTGCACCTTGAGTTTATGCATCTGACTTGTATCGGTAAAGGAGAACGAACAAGAGAGATCGAGCCAGAACAGGAACTTAATCCTGCCTGCTGAGGTGCCAAGGGTTCCCCAAAAACGTTCTTCCTTATGAATAACACGAAAACTGCCGGTATAACAAATATTACCCAGGTTGCGCAGCTGTACCATCATCAGCCGCTTTACGGGGAATTGACTAATAAGATACTAACCTTCGTTTGTAAGCGGTCACTCAGAATCTGAGTGGCTTGCTGCAACACCCGCTGCTGAAAAGCTTTTGAATTTACCAGCATCACACCTGCCCCCACTACCAACAGCACCAACAGTAGGAATGCGGCCAGCAGTTTTACGACCAAGCGCAGGTTTATCATGCCAACAGACTATTAGAACTGAGGCATATTTGGCAAGCATACCGCCTTAACGGCCATGCACTCCATCTCAATGAGCCACCCGGGGCGGCACACCGACGCATGAACGATGACACAGGGCTTGCCTGGGAATCGCTCGGTATAGAGACTGCGCACCAGCTGATAATCGGCCACATCGCGCAGATAAACAATCATGTGGGCCACATCGTCAAAATTGCAATCGGCCTCGCTCAGCAGTGCTTCGACATTTTCCCACATACGGTGGGTTTGCTTAACAATATCGTTGGGATACATCACCTCGCCCTTATTATTTATTGAGGCAGTACCCGAGATGAACACATGACGGCGATCGGCATAACTTACCATGGTACCACGCTCGAACGATACGCCATAGTCACTGGTGCGATTTAGATGAGTGGGAGCATACAAATAGTGAATCTGATCGGGACGTACGCCTGCAATGGCATAGTTATCCATTTGGGTTAGCACGTTAGGATCCTGCTGGCGCCCATCAATACCCGTAGAAGCTATGAAATGGGTGTTAACGGTAAGCCCCTGAGTAAAGAACACCTGATTACGGGCACGCACCACGCCACCATAGTTCAAGTCGATATCATTCACAAACAGCCATGTGCGAATGCAGTTATCAGATAGCGTACAGCGCTCCTGTGCCAATTGCATGATATACTCGTTGAAGAGCAGACGCATCTGATACTCGGAGTTGGCAGCCAGGTTATGGGCCGAGGCATTAAAAAGATGACGGAACTGGCCGTGGCTAACCTCGTAGAGTTCGCTTTGGGTGAGCGTAGTTCGCACCCCAGTCATCAACCATACCCACAGTGCCACCTTAGTTCCATCTAGAGGTGCCTGCTGGATAATACTCTTGGCACAGTCGGTAACATCGCTTACAACAATCGCATCGGCTTGATTTGCCGCATCGCTTAAAAAATAACGTTTAAATACAGCTTGCACTCCAGGCAACCGGTCCAGCAAGCCGTTATAGGCATTCAGCACAGCATCGAGTTGCTGGGCAAACGGAAGGCACGCCTGCTGCACGCGAATGACGACATGATACTCGCGCACCTCGGTTCCGTTGTCGAAACAGAACACATCAGCCCCAGCCTTTTCGAAATCTATGTGAGATAGTTTCTTGGTCATATTAGTTACTTAATTTTGGGCACAAAGGTACAAAGAATAATTTAAATACAAGCAGCTATCAGCAAAAAAATACCTAATAATAAGTATTGTATATCTCGAAAAATAGTAGTAATTTTGCAACCATAATCATTAATAGGCATACTGGTAAAGAAAATGAAGAATCAGAAGATGTATGAAGCGGACGATAAAATGATATCACTAATCCGCGATAATTACGATTTATTGCAGGCACTTGGAAGCTTTGGTATAAATCTGGGCTTTGGTGATAAAACCGTGCGCGAGACATGCGAGGACAACGATGTGGACACATACACATTCCTAGCAGTAGTAAACTATGCCATAAACGGTTATGGCGAGTTTGACAACGATGAACAGATTAGCGTGCCCACCCTGTTGCACTATCTGCAGGCCAGCCACGCCTATTTTTTAGAGTTCCAGCTGCCTTACATTCGAAGAGAGCTGAGCGAGAGTCTAGACGAGAACGACTCGCTGGGCCGACTGATACTGAAATTTTACGACGAGTATGCCCACGAGATTCGCCGCCACATGCAGTACGAACAGAAAACCCTATTTCCTTATGTACAGCAACTGATCGACGGCGAGCCTGCAAATGATTACAACGTAGAGACATTCTCGAAACACCACGGCGCTACCGACAAAAAACTACGCGAACTGAAACTGCTAATTATTAAATATCTGCCACAAGACGGACTGCATAACAATCAACTGACAGCCACACTTCACGATATCTACGAAAATGAGGTTTGGTTGCGCCAGCATGCACTGGTTGAAGATCATATTTTTGTGCCAGCTATACGCCGACTGGAGCAGATAACCAAGCAGCAGGACGTGTCGCGTAATATATCAGGCATGGTGTTTGGTAATGCTACTGCACAGAACCCCGATGCACTGAGCGACCGAGAAAAAGATGTGATTATCTCACTGGTACAGGGCATGTCGAACAAAGAGATAGCCGACCATCTGTGTATATCCATCAACACAGTGATTACCCATCGCCGCAACATAGCCCGAAAGCTACAAATACATTCACCAGCCGGATTGACCATTTATGCAATAGTCAATGGGCTGGTGGACATATCAACTGTAAAGTTATAAAAGGTGTAGTTGTTTACTTAAGAATGTAACAACAGTACAAAACGTGTACCCTTGGTGAACTCGGAATCGATATCGAGATCGCCCTTCATCTTGATGGCCATCTGCTTACAGATGGGTAACCCAAGACCGTCGCCCTCGGTAAAGTCCTTCACCTCGGAAAAAGGTTTAAACACGTCTTCTCTCTTATCCTCGGGGATAGGATCACCTGTGTTAGATACCAAGAACTGGTGAACATGTGCACCACGCTTCTTGTAATCCAGCCAAATGGTACCATCCTTTGGGGTATAAATCGCAGCATTAACCAACAAATGATGCAGGATATGCGATACATACTCCTTATTCATCATCACGCTCAAACTAGGCACATTGGTTTTAACTACCACACCAGGATTAACTTGCTGCTTGATGTTGCTAACCAACTCATCGCAGAATGGTGTGAGCTGTACATCAGTCTTCTCAACTTCCTGATCGATAGTATTCTCAATATCAGAGAGAGTGGCAATATGCTCAGAGAAATCAAGCAGAGCCTTAACCTCAGGAATCTTTGCATCGAGCTTATGCAGAGTAGGATTAAGCTGGGCCGAGATATTGCTGATAAACTTAGCCTTGAGGGCATTGTTCTCGTTAGCCAGACTAATCAACTTCTTCTGCTTACGAGTAAGCAGGACATAACGCATCAGTACGATACCGCCCAGTATCAAAGCTGCAGCAAGAGCAGCTGCCAAAATGCAGAGACCAACAATGATGGCCTGGCGTGCTGTGAGCGAACTAGCCTGATCGTCAATCTTAGCCTCGTTGTCAGAAATCTGCTTTTTCAGCGCTCCAATCTCATCAGCATGTTTCAAGTTGTTAACCGAATCTTTCCATGCCAAGTAGTTGCTATACGACTGAGCCACCATGTTTGAATTGCCACTACGACGAGCATTAGCAATCAGGGTTTTGTAAACTTCATCAACTTTGTCGTACTGCTTAGAGGCTGTAAGCTTGCCAGCCATCTCCTTAAACACCTCATTACCCTGGGCATTCTGTCCGAACGAGTAATGATATACCGCTTTATTATAAAGAAGGTCGTTCTTAAGCTCTTCGTCGGCGGCATAGGTAACCTGGTTCTCCATAATGCCAATCTGATCCTTGGCACTATCACTCTTACGCAGCTTGATATACATAGCCAAGCGTTCTTTAGTGATGATGTAATGGAGGGCAGCCTTCTCCTTGGCATTCTTACCGCGAACATCAATCTCTTGATCGGCACGGCGAAGCAAATCGAAAGCCTCTTTCCAATAGTTTTCCTTGTAATACAAAGCAGTACCGCGAGTAGCGCACTCCATAGCAACCTTTAACTGTCCCTGACGAGAGTACTCCTCGAAAGCGCGAATAAAACTAAAGCGGGCACCAGCCACACTACCTTTCTGAAGCTCGCTTTCAGCACGCTGATGCATCTCACTTTTTGTGGCTTGCTGCGCATGGCTAATGCCCACGCAAAAGCACACTGCTATGAGAAGAACAAAAACCTTTTTCATAATACTTGATAGATAAGATTTAGAACTTTGCCATTTTGATGGCCACAACGGCGCACTCATCGCCCTTATTGCCCAAACGACCACCAGCACGATCGAGTGCCTGCTGCTTATCGTTGGTAGTAAGCAAACCAAAGACTACAGGAATATTGCTTGTAGCATTAAGACGGGCCACCCCCTCTGTAACACCTTGACAGATATAATCAAAGTGAGGTGTCTCGCCACGAATCACACTACCAAGAATAATCACGGCATCATAACCATCATTAAGGGTCATCTGATGGGCACCATAAATAAGCTCGAAGCTACCAGGCACCGTCTTTACATGAATATTTTCAGGCAAAGCGCCATGCTTTTCGAGTGTGCTAACACATCCGTCAAGCAGGGCGCCTGTTATTTCGGGGTTCCACTCGGCCACGACAACTCCGAAAATCATATTCGACGCGTCGGGCACAGTGGTAATATCGTATTCCGATAAGTTTTTAGTAGCCATGGATATTATTTTGCTGAAACACGCTCAATATAACCATCAATTGTCTGATAGGCCATTGAGTTGAAGTACTTCTCTTTAACCTCCTGATACAACTTCAGGGCTTCATTGTTCTTTCCCTGGCTCTCAAGAATCTCACCAGCCTGAATCAGGAAAGTGGGCGACAGAGAGTTGTTGTCAGCCTTCTCGGCAGCATTCTTCAGGTGCGATACAGCCTTGTCAAGCTGATTCAGGTGTGCATAGGCATTACCCAAAGCGCCCTCGGCTGCAGGCGAAATCATCTGATCATCAGCACCGTCAAAAGCCTCAAGGTATTTAGCTGCGTCTTCCCACTTATTGAGCTTAGCGCAGCAAAGACCTGCATAAAGATTTGCCAAGTTACCAGCTGAAGTACTGCTATATTCATCAGCAAGCTTTACAAAGCCCTTAAAACTGGCGCTGTCGCCGTTCAAAGCTTTTTGATAGTCACCGGCCATGAAAAGATCCTGGCCCTTTGCAATAGCTGTGCTAGCCTTAACCTCGTTAGGACCACTAACATAAGTCTTGTACAGAACCACGCCAGCAACGATAATTACGATAGCTGCAACGGCAGCCATAACGGTCTTCTTGTTTTTCACAAAGAAGGCCTCACTCTGATTCAGGCTCTGCTCAGCTGTCTGAGCGGCCTGCTGTTGATTTGTTGTATTTGCCATTATAATATTTATATTTAATTTCCAAAAATCGGGTGCAAAGTTACTAAAAAAGACACATATTTTATATTATTTTGAGGAAAATATTTATTAATCTGTGTTAATCATTAGCATCAATAGCCAAAAAACGCTACCTTTGCACCATGATTTTAGAAAAGTTATCGGTCATCAACTACAAAAACATAGCAAAGGCCACATTGGATTTCTCGCCCAAGATTAACTGCCTGATAGGACACAACGGGGTGGGAAAAACAAATGTGCTGGATGCAATTTACTACCTGTCGTTCTGCCACTCGGCCAATAACCCTATCGACTCGCAAGTAATACGCCATGGGGCTGAATTCTTTGTGTTGGAGGGAACCTACGAGGGCGACCTGCACATCTATTGTGGCATGAAACGAGGCACCAAAAAGCACTTTAAACGCAACAAGAAAGAGTATCGCCGTCTGTCGGAGCATATCGGCCTGATACCAGTAGTAGTGGTATCGCCATCTGACACCCTACTGATTGAGGGAGGCAGCGAGGAGCGACGGCGCCTGATGGACATGGTGATTGCCCAATACGACCACGGCTATATGGAGGCAATGAACCGCTATAACAAGGCCCTGCAGCAACGTAACGCTATGCTGAAGCTTGACGAAGAGCCCAACCCGGATGTTATCGGTCTGTTCGAGGAGCAGATGGCTTACGAAGGCGAGCGCATCTTCAAAAGCCGCAAAGCGTTTGTTGAAGAGCTGACGCCAATCTTCCAGCGCATTCACGAAACCATCTCTGGTAACCGCGAGCAGGTGGCACTGAACTATGTTTCGCACTGCCAGCGTGGCCCACTGTTAGAGGTGATACAGCGCGACCGTTTTAAAGACCGTGCCATAGGTTACTCGCTACATGGCGTTCATCGCGACGATTTGGAGATCACCTTAGGCGGCCACTTGATGAAGCGTGAAGGCAGTCAAGGACAAAACAAGACATTTGTTATTGCTCTGAAACTGGCACAATTCGACTTTTTGAAGCGTACCAACTCAAAAACAACCCCACTCCTACTGCTCGACGATATCTTTGACAAGTTAGATGCCCAACGCGTAGAGCAGATAGTCAAATTGGTAGCAGGCGACGACTACGGACAAATTTTTATTACCGACACTAATCGCGACCACCTAGACTTGATACTGAGCAGACAAACGCTGGATTACAAGATTTTTCATGTAGATAACGGAGAAATAGAAGAAACGAAGAAAGATGTTTAAGCGCGACGTACACAATGTAAGAGATTTGATTCTGAAGAATCTGAGAGCACAGGGGTTGGAAACACCTTTGTTGCAAAAGCGACTGATGGACTCGTGGAGCGAGGTAGTAGGTGCATTTGTGGCAAACTACACCGATAGTATGTACATCAGGAATCAAACGCTATACGTGCACCTAACCAACCCAGCCATGAGGGCTGACCTGTCAATGATGCGTAAAGAAATTGTGAACAAACTGAATGCCCATGTGGGCAGTCAGGTCATAGCCGATATCAGGTTTAACTAATCACCCCGTCAACACACATATCGTGGGCTTCTGCAGGAATCGCATCAACAAACTGAAAATCAAAGCAAACACCATAGAACACAGTGCTACGTAACGAAGAGAACGAGCTCAGGAAACGATCGTAATACCCCTTTCCCCTGCCCAGACGGTGGTTCTTTTTATCGAATGCCACACCTGGTACCAGCACTACATCAATGTCTTTGTACTCTTCTTTTGGCAAGACTTTACCTATTGGCTCCATAATGCCAAAAGCACCCTTCAACAAGCTGTCACGCCCCGTATATTGACACAGCACCATCTCGGTATCGCTTACCACCTTTGGCAGATAAACGCTCTTACCTGCTGCCAACAAATCATCGATCAAGTAATGCGTATCCACTTCATCGACAAGCGAATAATATGCTACAATGTTTTGCGCCCTAACAAGTAAGGGTTTTAACCGTTCTATAATAGGCAGCGACAGTTCGCACAGCTGTTGCTGAGTGAACTGTCGCTTTAATTGACGCATCTGAAACCTAAGTTCGTTTTTATGCATAAGCTATCACTTTGCTTAGCAACCTAATTTCGCGACAGTCGGCTATCTTTGCCACCTGCTTACCCTTAGTTTTGGGCGAAGGTTTTTGGGGGAAAGCGCCCTCGGAATGGAATAGCCGCAGAGTTTCATCAATCACAGGATCATGCTGATTGAGATACTCAGTCCAAGCCTGCTCGTTATGAATGTTATAGATAATTCGGCTTACCACAAAGCGCTCAAGCAGCTTGTACGATTTTTGAATCATCAGGTTACGACGCTTCAGACCGTTTTTATCAGCAAAGCTAACAAACTGCTCCACGATATTCTGGCGCTTCAGATAGGTTTCCATTTCCTTAACGCTGGTAAGCGCACCAAGCTTGGCACGGTTATCATCTGTATAGGTAAAGGCAAACTGCAAGATAAGTCCCGACATGGCAGCCTCTTTATAGTACGAGGTAACGCCAAGGGTATCTTCGGGAATAAAGATATCTGGAGTAATGCCACCTCCACCATACACAATGCGACCATTGTTGGTATGGTACTCGGGACCAGTATTCTTAATGCTATCCTTCGAGAAAAACTCGCCATGCTGATAACGTGTCAACCAGTCATCATCGTAATGACTGCCATTGTTATAGGGCTTCTGGATACAACGCCCTGATGGAGTGTAATAACGGGCGATAGTGAGGCGAATCATAGAGTGATCACTAAACTCCATGGGTTTCTGAACCAAGCCCTTACCAAACGAGCGACGACCGATAATGGTACCACGATCATTATCCTGAATAGCACCAGCTAGAATCTCGGAGGCAGAAGCCGAACTCTCATCAACCAGCACAACCAATGGCAGACGCTGATAAGAACCACGACCATCGGCGCGATAATCCTGACGTGGGAAGGCACGCCCCTGGGTGTAAACAATCAATTGGCCACGAGAAAGGAACTCGTTGGCGATCTGCACAGCCGACTCTAAGTAGCCACCAGTGTTACCACGCAGGTCGATGACCAAATTACTGAAACTCTGCTGCGACAATTTAGCTAGTGCAATAAGCAACTCTGGATAGGTATTCTCGCCAAAATTACGAATCTTGATATAGCCACACTCCTCATCAAGCATATAACAAGCGGTAACACTCTTGGTAGGAATCTCGCCACGGGTAATGGTAATGTGACGAATCTTTTTCTCGCCATAGCGAATAACGCCTAACTTAACCTTAGTATCCTTTGGTCCCTTAAGTCGGTGCATAGCTTCCTCGTTGGTAACCTTCTTACCTACAAAGGCTGAATCATCCACCTCTACAATCTTGTCACCAGCCAGCATACCAGCACGTTCTGCAGGACCATTACTTATCACATTCTGCACACGAATGGTGTCCTGACGAATGGTAAACTCAATACCGATACCAAAGAACGAACCGCGCAAATCGTCGTTGGCAATCTCGCCATCGCGTGCACTGATATACACCGAATGGGGGTCTAGCTCGGCCAGAATCTGAGGCATGGCTTTCTCAACCAATTCGTTGATATTCACTGTATCCACATACTGATCGTTGATGATATGGAGTAGATTGTTGAGTTTGTTACCACTCGAATTGATAATATTCAGGCGATTGCCTGAGAAATGATTAGCATAAAACGTTCCGATAACAATACCCACAACCACACATACGGCCATGAGTAAAGGCATGAAACGATTGGTTCTATTCTTACTCATTTTTCTACGTCTTCTAATCCAATATAAATAACCTCGATGCCTGCTCGTTCCAGCAGATCGATACCATCGGTAAGTCGGTATTTCTCACCATAAACCACACGCTTGATACCGGCCTGGATAATCAGTTTGGCACACTCGATGCATGGCGAGGCTGTAATGTAGATGGTAGCGCCGTCGCTATTGTTATTGCTACGCGCCAGTTTAGTAATAGCATTGGCTTCGGCATGCAGCACGTAAGGTTTGGTTACGTTGTTATCATCCTCGCACACGTTCTCAAAACCGCTAGGCGTTCCATTGTAACCATCGCTGATAATCATCTTATCCTTGACCACCAGTGCTCCAACCTGGCGGCGCTTGCAGTAGGAGTTCTCAGCCCAAATACGTGCCATACGCAGATAGCGTACGTCAAGTTTACTTTGCTTGTCGTTTTTTGATTCCATTTCGTTTAAGTAATGCGTCAATAGTGGGTTCGCCACCCTTGAACCGTTTATATAATGTCATCGGATTCTCTGTACCACCTTTCGACAAGATGTTCTCACGAAAACTGCTAGCCGTACGCTTGTCGAAAATGCCATGTTTCTTGAACACACTGAAAGCATCGGCATCGAGTACCTCAGCCCACTTATAGCTATAATAGCCAGCAGCATAGCCTCCAGCCATAATGTGCGAGAACTGCACCGTCATGCAGGTATCTGGCAACTGGGGCAGTACCATCGCCTTCTCCCAAGCCTTCTTCTCGAACGAAATAATATCTGAAGTAAACTCCTCCTTCTGGGTATAGTAAGCCATATCCAACAAGCCAAAACTTACCTGACGCATGCAAGCATAAGCCACATTGAAATTGCGACTCTTTACAATGCGGTCGATGAGCTCATCTGGCAAAGGTTCGCCTGTCTGATAGTGAAAAGCGAAGGTACGCAGGAAGTCCTTCTCAACAGAGAAATTCTCCATGAACTGCGAAGGCAACTCTACAAAGTCCCACCATACGTTAGTACCACTTAAACTCTCGAAACGAGTGTTAGCAAACATACCATGCAGCGAGTGTCCAAACTCGTGCAGGAAAGTCTCCACCTCGGCAAGTGTAAGAAGAGCAGGCTTTTCTTCGGTTGGTTTGGTGAGGTTCATTACCACGCTAACGTGGGGACGAACATTTTCTCCCTCTTTCGTAATCCATTGCCCCTGATATTCGGTCATCCATGCTCCCCCCTGCTTGCCCTTACGGGGATGAAAATCGGCATAGAACACAGCCAGGAACGTGCCATCCTCATCGAATACCTCATAGGCCTTCACGTCGGGATGATAAACAGGAATATCCTTATTTTCCTTAAAGGTAATGCCATACAGGCGGTTGGCAAGACCAAACACACCATCAATCACCTTCGACAACTCAAAGTAGGGGCGCAACATCTCGGCGTCAAGATTATACTTCTGGAGCTGCAGCTTATGCGAGTAATACGAAAAGTCCCATGGCTCGAGCTTGAAATTCTTACCCTCAATCTTGCGCGCCATCTTCTCGATAGCCTCAACTTCTTTGACAGCCGTGGGTTTGTAAGCATCAATCAGGTTGTTAAGCAACTTGTATACGTTGCGCACATTACCGGCCATACGATGCTTGAGCACATAATCGGCATAGGTCTTATGGCCTAACAGCTGTGCCAGTTCGCGACGCAAGTTTATAAGACGCTTACAGATTTCGAGATTATTCTCAGTATTATCGTGGATACATTCGGTATTCTTGGCCATATACAACTGGCGGCGAAGTTCGCGTTGGGTGCTGTAAGTCATAAAAGGCGAATACGATGGAAAATCAAGTGTAAACACCCAACCTTCCTTTTCTTTCTCCTTAGCTGCCAGAGCAGCAGCCTCACGAGCTGTCTCAGGTAGACCTTCGAGCAAAGCCTCGTCAGTAATATGAAGCGTAAAAGCCTTATTCTCCTTCAGCAGATTCTGTGAGAACAGCAAGCCAAGCACCGAAGCCTCTTCGGTAAGTTGGCGCAGACGTTCCTTGCCTGCGGTATCGAGCAATGCACCACTACGAACAAAACCATCATAGCAGTTATCAAGCAGCATCTTTTCTTCGGCAGTAAGCTTTCGATGATGCTGATGAACGTACTTGACACGCTCGAAC
Source organism: Xylanibacter ruminicola (assembly GCA_015060625.1). Classification (GTDB taxonomy): domain Bacteria; phylum Bacteroidota; class Bacteroidia; order Bacteroidales; family Bacteroidaceae; genus Prevotella; species Prevotella ruminicola_D. Next base: position 19,147 of record SUYC01000026.1, read on the forward strand.
AAGCGCTCGTTCAGGCGAATATCGTTGGCATGCTTGGTAAGAATTGGACTCATCTTCTGAGCCAGTGCATCCATCTCGTCGTTGGTCTCAGCCGAAAGCAAATTAAAAAATACGGTAGTCACACGACCTAACAGATCGTAGTATCCCTCCTTATCCTTCTCATCGTCAACACTCACAATGGTGTTGTCAAATGTAGGTTTGGCGGGATTATTGATAATACGTTCAATCTGTTCATCATCGCGACGGATGCCTTCCAACATAGCCTCTTCGAAATCTTCCATGCAGATACGATCGAATGGGACTGTGTCGTGAGGTGTGTTATAAGGTTCAAAGAACGGGTTCGTTCTTGTTTTCTTTTCGTTCATCATTATATTTACTCTTTTCGGATTGCAAGGACGGTGCAAACCGAACGAAATCAAGTTTACTTGAATTGCCGATGTGCAGCCCGTTCTCGCTGTTTTGACTGCAAAGTTACGACAAAAATCCGATACTTCACAAAACAATACATTAAAAAAGCTGAAAACACCAAGAATAGGCGTTTCTACTTGGTATAAAGCAAGCGTTCGAGCTGTGGTATCTCAATTTTTCCACGACTCAACTCTATCAGTCCGCGATGCTGCATATCGTTCAGAATACGCGACACATTAAGGCGACTATCGTTTACCTCCTCGGCCAATCGAGTCATCAGAATATTAAACGTTTTATGACCGGCAGGATACAAACAGCGCTGAGTGAGGAATCGCACCACACGGTCCTCGAGCGACTGTGGAGCACGATACCACATCTGGCGCATTTGTTTCTGCGTCTGCGTGGCAAAGTGGTTAATCATATTCAAACGGAACACCAGAAAATCCTCCGTAAGGCGTACTACCTCCTCCTTGTCGAGTGTCAGGAAGTTCACATCGGTCTGAGCAATGAAATCACGGGTGTAGCGCTGATTATAACCAAACACCGACTCTAACTGGATAATATAAGGAGCCGAAATTAGTTCCTCGACATGATAGCCATAGTCATCGGCAAAAGAGCGCACTTTCAGACTGCCATTAATCAGAAAATAAAGCTGGCGACAGTTATCGCCCGATTTCATTACGGTTTTTCCTGCTGTCAACTTCAAGAATCCAAAACGAATATGACCAGCCACAATTTCCAGATCGTCGCGGCTCATACCTTGGAACAAGGGAAACTGCAGCAATTTATCAAAAATCTGGAGAATAGCCATACACTCTTATTGCAGAATCTTATTCTTAAGCGAAGGCGAATACCAAACGGCATTCTTACCATCCTGGTCGCTATAAATCAGGTAAGCCATCAGGTCGGGATGCTGCGCGAGTACATGCTGCGCTTTTTCAACCCCCATCACCATAAACGAAGTAGCATAAGCATCTGCTACAGCACAGGAGTTAGCGAATACTGTGGCTGAGAGAATGCTATGCTGAACGGGATAGCCCGTCTTGGGATCTATCGTGTGAGCATACTTCTTCCCACCCTTATAATAATAATTTCGATAGTTACCACTGGTAGCCATCGCCTTATCGGTAATAGCAACGACACTCTGCACCTCTTGCCCAGCCCCCTGTACATCATCAACGGGTTTTGAAATGCCTACACGCCAGGGCTTTTGATCGGGGTTCAATCCACTGGTAACAATCTCGCCGCCTATTTCTATCATATAATTATGAATTCCCTTGCTACGCAACAGTTTTGCCACCATATCGGTACCATAGCCTTTGGCAATAGCCGAACAGTCGAGCATTATCCGATTATCCTGTTTATGTATTTCCCCTTTTTCGAGTGTTACCTTATGATAACCAATTATCTGCATCAGACTATCCACTTGTTGTTTAGTGGGTTCCATACCATTCTTAAAACCAAAGCCCCAAGCATTAACCAACGGTGCAACGGTAATATCAAAAGCGCCATCAGTCTCCTTCGAGATGTCCATCGACAACTTATACACGTCGAGGAACATATCATTAAGCTGCACATCCTGATTCTGATTCACAGCCGTGATTATCGACTGAGGATTAAATGGCGACAGCGAGACATCTACCTTAGCCAACTCCGCGTTGATACTATAAGTCATATCAGAATCGCACTGATACACCGCATGATAGTATGTACCAAACACCTTATCGGCACTCTTCTGATAAGGCATATTGCGCTGCTGACGGATAATCAGCACCGAACCAACAATCAGCAGTACCAAGAAAGGCAACTGCCACAATAGTTTCTTATTCTTAGACTGTTGCATCTATCTAAATATCAATAATCACATTAAAAGTTCCACCCAAACGGGTATCACCAAAAATACCGAAGCCCGGCACATACCAAGTATTACCAAACTCACCTTCTTCCTTATGGGAGATGCGACGTTTATATCGCAGGCTCCAGCCCAAATGTACAGGGCCGTAAATCTGGGCATCAACACCCACCACAGCCTCAATCCAATGGTAGTTACAAGAGGCATTATTCACACCATATCCCGTATCCCAAAGCCATACCGGATCGGGGAAATCAGGACGCGAGATATCAACATTGTAGGATGTAAAGGCATAACGCAAACCACCATATAATCGATTAGCGCCATGCTTATCTTTCAACAGATTCTTATCAATACCAATACGAAAATAGGGGGCTGATGTACTATAATGGATCCTTGTCACATCATCGTCGTGATTAGCACGTCCTAAGCCCGCCTCAATAATTGGGAACCACTCATCGTGCAGATTGATGCGCAAAGCGCCTTCGTATTGACCATTATCCGAAAAGGCCATCAGTCCCGCCCCAACCAAATCGAACGAGACAGCAAAACCACGGAACATGGGCACTGAGTCTTTCTGGAACGAGAAAAACTTCTGAGCTTGAGCTGGCATCGATGCCGAAAGCACCAAAATACTAATCGTTGCTCTTAGGATAGAGGTAGAAATGAACCGTTTGAGAGTCATAGGTTACTGATGGGTTATTAATCACTATTGAGTCGATATAGTTGCGAGTAAATCGCACATTGGTTAGCTTGTGGAAATAAGTAGTATTACAATCCACTGATTCAAAGTGAGGATAATCGTCCTTCTTAATCCACACAGTATCGTTTACCACCGAATCTGTATTGGCAATGCCAAACTGAAACATCAACACATCCTCGGGGTGCGAATAACTGATAGGTAATGTGAACTGATTAATACCTACACCTTTATTATATATAATAGAATCTCGACCATTATAGAGGATGATGCCTTCATCATCGGCACGAAAGGTAGAAATCGTCATAGTGTCGGTAATGACCAACTCTGTGCCATCGCTGTTGCGAATTTGGTACAAGGTTGCCACCGTACTGTCAACAGGACAATCGACAGACGAGCAGCCCACTACCAACGCCACCAACGAAAGATATATAAGACGTTTTATCATAGTTTCTCTTCTATCTGATAATCATTACGTCCGCTCGATGATCGACTTATCAGATCGCCCAGGAAGCCGGTCAGGAACAGTTGAGTTCCCAGTAGCATCATGGTAAGTGCAATGTAGAAGAAAGGCGAATTGGTAACCAATCGCTGAGGAATATGATGAGCCAAGCACCAAAGTTTATCAGCACCTATCCAAGCTGCAGATATAAAACCTATAAAAAACATCACTGACCCCAAGAATCCGAACACATGCATAGGTTTCTTACCAAATGTACTCAGGAACCAAAGCGTGAGCAAATCGAGATAACCATTCACAAAACGGTTCAAGCCCATAAACTTTGACGAACCGTACTTACGCGCCTGATGCTGCACTACCTTTTCACCAATCTTATCGAATCCAGCATTCTTTGCAAGGTAAGGGATATAACGATGCATCTCGCCATACACCTCGATATTCTTTACCACAACCTTGCGATAGGCCTTTAGACCACAGTTAAAATCATGCAGATTCTTAATACCACTAATTTTGCGGGCTGTAGCATTAAACAGTTTTGTTGGGATAGTCTTCGAAATAGGGTCATATCGTTTCTGCTTATAACCGCTCACTAAGTCATAGCCATCTTCCTTAATCATTCGATACAACTCAGGAATTTCATCAGGCGAGTCCTGAAGGTCAGCATCCATGGTAATCACAACGTCACCCTGAGCCTGCTCAAAACCACAATACAGCGCAGGACTCTTACCATAGTTCCTACGGAATTTGATACCCTTCACCACGTCAGGCTGCTGTTTGTTCAACTCTGAGATAATCTCCCACGAACGATCGGTAGAGCCATCGTTAATAAAAATCACCTCATAACTGAAGTTGTTTGCCTTCATAACACGTTCTATCCAAGCAAAAAGCTCAGGAATAGACTCATCCTCATTATAAAGAGGTATAACTACTGATATATCCATAATTTCAAATCAATTTTCTACTCTTCAATTCTTCTACGCTGCATAATCAATCCAATGGGCACACCAAGTATAAAACCCAACGAGATATTTATTGTTAGAATATTCAGCGCATAATCGATAGGGCGAGTCATAGCCATGACCGACAAGCTATCGTCCACCATTTGGGTCATCCCATATTGTTCCAGCATAGCCTTCCCCTCTACAGTGTTCATCATCTTTACAAAAGAACTTAATAGGTAGCCATTATCCATATAAGCAAAATACAGATACTGAACCACTGCTAACAATACAGCCCCATAAAAGAACACCAAAATAGTATAAACATAACTCCGAGCAAAAGAAATAAAACCTTCTCTGCACACGTCTCGGAATTTACGCAAACGATTAGCAACAAAGAACGGGGTCATTACAGCCATCAGCAAAGCAGCCATCGCAAGAGTTTGATTAGTCAAGCCTACAATATAACTTGCAAAACTGGCAACCCAAAGAATGGCCAGAAAAAAACCATCCTGACGAGCATAAGCCTTTAATTGAACATATTCTGGTGCAGTCATCTTTTAACATTTAACTATTACAGGGTGCAAAATTAAGCATTTTCCCGCATATAACGGGGGCAATCCCTAAAAAAATAGTTAAAATCACAAAACTTTTCACTTACAGTTTTTCTCTTTTCACTTTTTTATTGTACCTTTGCACCCGCTTTAAGCAAATAGTTCTTTAAATTAACACGGGTAAGTCCTGTACGGCCAGCTCCCTTTGAATCCCCCAGGGTGGGAACGCAGCAAGGGTATTAGGTTGTAGCGGCGCGATGCAGATCGCTTACCCACCCCGCCTCTTTAGCTCAGTTGGCCAGAGCACGTGATTTGTAATCTCGGGGTCGTTGGTTCGAATCCGACAAGAGGCTCACCAAAAGAAAAAGAGGATTGACACTTAATCAATCCTCTTTTTTATTATCAAGTTATGAATCAAGGATTAACTGGCTGTCCCTGCATTTGCTTAATATGTGTATCAAGAATATGGAAAGCAGGATCAACCATACCCACGTGACCATGACCATCAATCTCGTACAAATAAGTAAGCTTGTGCCCAACTAACTTCATCATACGAGCCAGATACTGATTTTCATCATAACGACCATATAACTCTAACTCACGATCACCACAAATCAGAACCAATGGCGGACAATCACGACGCACCCAGTAAAGAGGAGCATATCTATCGATAGTTGGTTGTAAAGGCTGAATACCCTGCATCTTACGCACATTATAATGAGTAATAGCCTGACCACTAAATGGGATATACAGCCAAACACTATCAGCATCAATCTGATAGCTATTAAGCCAGGTCTTATTCAAACAAAGCATCATAGTAAGATATCCTCCTGCTGAATGCCCAGTAACAACAATTTTTCGAGGATCACCACCAAATTCTTTTGCATGACGGAAAGTCCATGCCACAGCTTCGGCAGCATCATCTATTGTTTTGTCAACTGTCACTTTAGGCAACAATCGATAGTTTGCTCCAATTACAACATAACCTTTATCCTTTAATTGCTGCGGAATCTCCTTCTGACCAGCCTCTAATCCACCACCATGAAACCAAACAATCACAGGACAATCTTTCTTTCCTTCAGGATAATACACATCTAGTTTCAAACGATCTTTAGCATAATCATCTGTTTTTGTGGAATAACCGATGTTTGAAACCATTTTGTAACTCTGTGCGCAAATAGAAATAACCATCATAAGCGACACAGCTAAAACATTTAATCTCTTCATAGCTCGTTAGTTTTTGAAAATATAAAAGCCCTAGAGAAGTGTATCTCCAGGGCTATCGTTAAAAAAGACGGCGGCTTCCTACTCTCCCGCATTGCATTGCAGTACCATCGGCGCAGGTGGGCTTAACTTCTCTGT
>SUYC01000027.1 GCA_015060625.1 Xylanibacter ruminicola
TTACTGAAAGCTGCTACTAACGACTCATAAATCTACCCTTAATCGTGTATTGGATGATAGTTGCGGATTTTAGGATAAAATGTAAGGAAATGAACCAAACAAAACTTCTCTTCCTCCTGATTGCCACCCTCGCATTCGTCTCTTGCCGCCCAACGGCACGGCAGACGGTGGCAGATGCAGAACAGCCGACGGACAGCACCGAGACCGTGACCAGTGCGGACACCCTGCGCCTCGTCATCATCGACAAAAGCATCTCGCGAAGCGACTCTGTGGTGCAGGCGAGGATTATCAATCCCAACGACTACGATGTGAGCTACGGACAGGAGTACGCCATCGAGCGCGAGACAGACGGCCACTGGCAGCAAGTTCCATTCCCCAAGAACTTCGGCTTCGCCTCCGTCCTGAGCACCATAGCCGCCCACGGCTCCGCCACCGTCTATGGCCATATCGGCCTGCTCCACCTCACGCCCGGTCACTACCGCCTGACCAAACAGATAGACGGCCGCACCCTCTCCGACGACTTCTACATCACCGGCAACATCACCTTCCCCACACCTGTCTATAGGTAGGAAGTTGCTGTATAACGTAAACCTGTTAGCCCCATTCGTCATAACGGCGTATGGGGCTGACTGCATTTGTGGAAGATTGTTAGTACCAGCAAGAAAAACAGGTGCCACAAAGATGGCTGTTTTTCATCGTTTGCTCTTCCTGCTCTTCACTTTGTCACATTCCTCTTTTATCTCTTTGATATAGTCTTCAAGGAAACCAATGTGCCCATGCAGGAAGTCAATCAGGTCTTTATCCCGCTCTATGATTTCCTGTTGGCTTGCTATGGTGTTATCCTCTATGATTCCACGATTGTAAAGCCCAGCATGATAAATAGCCAATAGAGTTAATCCAACAAGTAAGGTGAAGAAAGCACTATCATAGAAATCAAAAAGGTAGAAACCTGCACCAACTATCAGCACAAACACGGACATATATGCGACATTCTTAAAATCTTGTTTCATCATATCAAGCTACGTTAATGTTACCTTTATGTTTGTTGGCCAGTTCAAGTGCCAGGTCTGCATTGACCACGATCTTGCGGCCTATCTGAGTGATGGCATCGTTGATGATACCGCTCTTCTTGATACGGCTGGCAGTGGGTATGCTGCATCCGAATATCTGTGCGATACCTGCTATGCCATAGACGTTATGCTCCTCCTTCGGCTTTTGGGTAAGAAGTGCCTGGGCCTGTTGGTTGGATGTGATGCTTGAGATGAGGAATGCCAGTTCCTCGCCGTCCATCTTGCAGATGGGAGTCTTCAGCAGCTCTGCGAGCCTTAATGAATCATTTGTTGTTGTCATATCTTTGAAATTTAATTGTTATTATCCTGATTCCTGCGATGGGCTGTTATCCGAATCGCGGTGCAAAGATAGACAATGTTCATCACACAAATGGTCGGTTGAAATACTCCTTAATTCAACCGACCATTATTTAAGGCTCGTTTATCCTTATTAGAAGACCAAGTGATAGTAATCATAGTTACGGTAATGATGATTACTATTATAAAACATAGCGGTTATAGGCTAAAAAATGGCGATAAGCTGCCAAATGTGCCTTAAAATTTACACATTTGGCAACTTATCGATAATTATTTTGGAGGAAGGAACAGCTTATCCATTGTGATTGTCCGTTGAATCAAATGACTGTGCTTACCTTGGGACAAGCCATAGGTAGTGACTAAGACATATTGAACAGCGTCCTTTGTTCCTGTTTCTTCAATAAAACGTGTCCTGCGACGACGCAAATTCTCTCCTTCTGCACTGGAAATAGAATAGTCATCTTCGGCAAACTTCATTTCACATAGGCTGATGACATTATCGGCACGCTCTAAAAGCAAATCAATCTGGGCACCCTTGGCAGAATCCGTTCCCCGGACATACCAGGAATAAACGTTGCAGGCAATTCCCTCAATACCCAAGGCATCCTTTATCTGCGGAATATGCCAAAGGCACACGCGTTCAAAAGCTCGTCCCATCCATGAGTTCAAACGGCCAGAAAGCAGATGATGGCTCCAATACTGATCGTCACCAGAGCCTTGGCGAATAACTTGATAATAAAACAGCGTGTAAAGGTCTGTCAGCTGTATGATGGCATCCTTTTTCTTCTGTCCTATGCGTTTGTATGTCCGAATGAAACCACACCATTCCAACTCTTGGATGATGCGCGACAGCTTTCCATTGCTGCTTAGTCTGCCAAGTTTAACTATCTCTTCGCGGGTAAGACCTGACTGTTTCTTTGTTAAGGTCTCAACCACTTTTATATAAGATTCTGGTTTATCGAAGAGAGAGGCATAGAGCATATTAAACTCGTCGGCCAACTCGCCGTCAGGATTGAAGATGAGATTGTCGATGTTCTGCGAAAGACTCAGTTCCCCGTCAAGCAGACTCCAGTAATAAGGTATTCCTCCAAACACCATATAGGCCTGCAACAACTGGTATCGGCTCAGCCCTAACTCCATGTTTTCACTCATCTGTTCGCATTCATTCAAACAGAAAGGCTGCAAGTGAATCTTGTGGGTCAGACGGTTGTGGAGCCCACCATGGTTATTGATGATTTTCTTCACAATCCAAGAGGTGGCACTTCCGCAGACAATAAGAACGATGTCTTTTCTGTCAGTGGCCCAGGCATTCCAAAAATGCTCCAAAGCTGGCAGGAAGTTGGAACGTGGCGTGTCCATCCACGGCAACTCATCTAAAAAAATCACCTTGCGACCTTGGGGTAAAGTATCAATCCACTCTTCTAACAGCAAGAAGGCATCCATCCAGGTCTTTGGCTTGTTACAATTACATCCAGCTTTCTTCAATGAAGCCTGAAATCCCTTCAGCTGGTTGGACTTGGTTGCTTTTGCCAAGCCGGTATGCGTAAAGGTAAAGTTTCCTTCCAATGCCTCTTTTATGAGATATGTCTTGCCAACGCGACGACGACCGTAAACAGCAATAAACTCAGAACGCTTTGTGGTAAAAGCCTTCTGTAGTGTCCTAATCTCTTGTTTTCTTCCTATTATCATAATATGTTCGTTGTTATTAGTCTCGCTCCCGCATTGATGCGGATGCAGTGCAAAGATAACATATAAATTTAGAATAATGTGCGATAAGTTGCCAAAAGTGCGTATTTTTAACTACATTTGGCAACTTATCGTGTATTTTGGCTACTTTCCCCCATGAAATAGAGCAATCCAATGGTCGATAATTGACTGAGCCTGCTGCCATTTCTTTCCCTTTGAGTCCAGCAGTTTTGGATTTGCCATCAGTTCGTGATAGCGTCTCTGAGGAACATCGTGGCCACCAAGGGGTTTACTGACCATCTGCTGCAAGGCCCGATGGAAAGTAATATAGTTGCAGGATTCAATATGTCCTGTCTGACGAAGGGCATAAAGCAAGTAGGCCAGACGGGATGCGCCAGGATGCTCATTTAGGTAGTCTTTGATTAGAGACTTCAGTTTTTCCTTATCACCTATCAATAGTTCATCAAGAGAACGACAGTCCTTCTGCTGACCTCCATGAGACTGGCAGGAACGCAAGGTGAACATGATTTCTTTCCAACAGTCATCGTTGCCTGTTTCGTTGGCAAGCTGCATCCAGCCTTCTTTCGTGTCAGTCCTATTGGATAGGCTATGCGCTATGAACGTCCGCAGACACATTCTGAACATTTCGGCTGTAAAACTGGTACTCTGACCGCCCACCATCTGTTTGCTGAACACATCTGCTATCTGTCGAAGTCCGTGGTCGAAAGTGACAAAGAAGTAGATGCAGTAGGCGAGAGGTTCACCTTCAACGACAATATGCTTGTAAAGTTGTTCAAGATATTCGGGCACAAACAGGAGCGAATAGACATAGACAGTCTTTGTGACAAGCAGAGCCAAGTTCTGCAGGGCTATCCTGTCTTGATCTGCTAATGGGGTGTCGATGCCAGAGGCTACCAACTGGTTGATCAAATCATTGAGGACACACTTCATTGATGAAGGCATAGACTCAAAACTCTCGCCAAGGTCATCAGTCCTGATGATGATGCTGTCACTGTCTGGAGTCTTTGTTTCCTCTATCTCGCCAGTTGACGAGTCCACCTTGATCATTGCGTGATGAAAGATACACTCAGCAGCCAACTGGTCATAATCGGAAAATGCCGCTTGGTCATCTGCTACCGAATCAGGGTTCATTATATATTTGAATATGTACGCGTAGAAGTTCCTTGCATTCTGCGGCATACAATCATCAAGAAGCCCTATTGTACGCTCCATTAGCGACAGGTCGCCACTACCGATGGCTGCAACCTGCCGCTTAAAACTCTCATACTCGCTTTTGTGCTTCGCTTTCCATTCCCTGACAGTCCTGTTGGCTGTCATGGTGTTATCCTTTTCTGTCATATTGTAAGTGTTAATTCTAAATAAGCCTCTCCTTTGGTTTTTCGCTCAAAATCCCAGATTTCTGAGGTTTGTCACCTAATTGTCTATGTGAGCAACATACTCAAATTCGACCCTTTTTAAATATGCTACATGGCTTTCAGTTCCTCTTCCAGCTTTAAAAGTTCCTTCTTCTTTAGCATCAACAGAGCCTCTTTCAAGTCCTCCTCAGAATATTCCTCCATCTTTCCAAGGATGTTTTGCTTGACTTTGTTTGAAGAAAGGACATTGGATGGCTGACTTTCGTCTTCAATACCAAGCAACTTGTTATTAAACTGCTTTCGCTCCTCAATGGTATAGGGCGAAATATAGCGCATTGTGATTTGTCCCCTGTTGCCAAGGCTATGACCCATTGCATCTGAAACGTATTCCATCGGTACCTTGGCGGCATGGAGGTTAGTGGCAAATGAGTGTCGTGCATAGGTTCCTGTGAGATTGATAGTCCACCCTATCTTGTCTGCAAACTTTTTGAGACGATGACTGATATTCTTATTCTCCTGGTGGATTCTGTCACGTTGAGCCTGTCCGTCACATCCATAGGCATCTCCCATCAAGAACGGGAATACGAGACCATTCATGAGTGGTTCTGCTCCGTAGTTTTTAAGTATCTCCAGCATCGGATCAATAATGGGAACTATTACTTCCATTCCTTCACCGTCTAATGTCTCGTTCTCTGACTTGTGCCGTATGAACTGAAATGCAGTCTTGTTGCAGTCAAAATAGAACCGATTATACCTCAAAAGAGCCAGGTCGTAGAGATTGCATCCACAGCAGAAATACTGCATCAGAAACATAGCCAGAGACTGATAGATTAGATCGATGGATGCTTCCGACTTGACAGTGTTCTTGGGGTTTTCCTTGCTACGAGTATTGTGGATAGGAAACTCAACGTCTCTCAGCATCAGATGATTATAGAGTTCCATCATCTGGCTGACATTTAAATACCAACCTTTTCGAGAAGCACCAACAGGTATCTTGATCTTATTGCTGCTTTTGCCGAACATGTAAGCCTTTGGCATCATATAGCCGTCACCAATGCAGCGGTTAATGACCATTCTGCAAGTCCGAAGATAAATACCCTGAGTAGCAGACGCAAAGCCTCTATCATTCATGCCTTCAACCCATTTCTGAATGACGGCAGCATCGATGGAGAACCCATCTGAATAGGACACTTTGGTAATCTCCTTGAAATTTTTGAGAGCCGTTTCATAGACCTCAGCTGTCCCTGCTTTATCATCCTGACGCTTCATGTTGATTATGCCCTCCCATACAGAGATGAAAGAGTTGTTCTCGCACCGCCCTGTCAAGGCAGTCTTGATTCGTTCTAATGTCAGAATGCCAGTCTCATTGACGTTTGTGACAGTCCTTATCATACTTGTGAACACTTCCTGAAGCCTTACCTTACTTTCAAAGCTGGTTTCATTGCCATAACTCTTCTCTCTGTTGGCTACAGACTTTTTAATCTTTGCCAACTCGGTGGCAGTGTATTTCTCACCAAGACGATAATAATATCTGGAGTCATATATGGTAAACCTCACAGCCAGGGGATAGGAGTCCTTCTCAGCACGGGCAGGATTCCTCTTGTCAAGGCACATGGCGATGTTGCATGTCCCGACACGTTCCTCAAACAAAATTGAGATTTCTTTCTCTTTATTCTTGTTCTTTGCCATACAATTTTTTCTTTTCGCTGAGACAAAGTTAGCAACTATAAAAAAGAAAAGAATTGGTTGCGCGTTAAAGTTTGTAAACACGGAATTGGTCTCAAATATAATGTTTACCTTTGCATTGCAGAAGTGAGAAAACATGTTCTTCTGGTAATGAGTTCTTTGAAGAAAAAGATACAAAGTGTGAACAAATGGTGTACAATGACTCTATAATTATAGGCTATTTTTGACTATCACAACAAAACACAATCTTCATGTAAGTAACTCAGAAACAGAAATATAGCAAAGTTGGACTATCACAAAATATCGGTTCAAGTGGAACTGTTAATCAGGGGGTCGTTGGTTCAAGCCCATCCTGAAGCGCTTAAATCCCAATCGCAAGGTTGGGATTTTTTTTGTATTTAACAAAAAAATAACGTTCGGTTAACCCTTTTTGCTATCGAAAGTAGTTATCTTTGCACCGTCAATCAATAAATAAGAGATATAAAATGATGAAAGCAACGGATAAACAATCGATTATTATTGCATGCGTATTCCTTAGTGTGCCATTCCTCAATATGCTTCGTAACCTCCAGTTTATGGGGTGGGGCTATATGGTAGGCAGCGCATTCTATGTAGCATTGTTGTTCACTATGGCAGTTGTCTTAATTCAGTATGCCACATCCAACGAGCAGATGCATTTTTCGACCGCATTGCTAAAGTGCACCAGTAAATATTGGGCTTTCGCCTTTTCCTTCATGATGCTGATACTGGTGTTTATCAAATATGTTATTATGAGTTAGAAGCGAGAGGACCGGCATTCGTTGTGAATGTCGGTCCTCTTGTGGTTGGGGCTAAACCATCCTTAGAATGGTCCGTGGCCCATGCAGCTGATGGTGCCCAGTGCCGTTGCTATCGCTGTAGCAATCGATGCTATCAACTGCACAATAAACTTCAATGTCTCCTTCTTACTCATAATGTTTCATGTTTAATCTTTCGATCGACATCCCGTAGGGTGGCGCTTGCGCCCCAACCCTTAGTCTCCGATGGGTTCGAGTCCCGCCACCTCAACGATGGGAGCATAGTTCTTTGCAAGCAAAGCGACCAAAGGTCGAGCGCGAGCCCTCCTGCTTCTGCATAGTTTACACATCAAACTCCCTACAATGTGAGGATGCCCGAGTGGTCTAAGGGGGCGGTCTGCAAAACCGTCTTTCGTCGGTTCGAATCCGACTCCTCACTCTAAATGGAAGGCTCCAGTTCCAAAGATAAGAACTGGAGCCTCTAATTCTATCCGAAATTCAGAATGGCAATCAGCCTTTTCCTTACTCGTTTCAGAACTCTGCCTGTTGCCTGTAGTTCTGGCTGCCCTTCTGCTTTCGCTAACAAATCAACAGCTTTATCTATAAGCCTGACATCCTCTTTTGTTAGAGGCAGTTCAGTAATAGAGTAATTCGAATCAGCGTAGCGATAGAATTTCTGGTCGTACACCTCTATCGGTGCGTTGTATCCAAGTTTGTCAGAACGCATCATCTGGATGTCTGCTTGGACTGTACGAAGAGAAACGCCCTTTTGGATGCCCTCCATATCGTAGAGTGCATCAGATACCGCATCAACCAGGTTCTCTATCGTCCATCTTCTGTACCTGTTTCTCAGGCTTCTGTCTATTATCTTGTAACGCAATAATGCGTTTTTGTTTACTGGCATAATGTATTTTACAATCTGAATGGTTCATAATCTTTCTATTTTATAGTTCTATTACTTTGCCGGATTCAAATCCGTTAGTCAGGTGCTCGTTTGAGAACACATTACTATGATATGCTTAGCCGTACTCTCCTCGACTGCACGCTTCAAGAACCTAAGACATTTCTCATGTTCAAGATTGAAGTCCTCAGGCATAAACCGACGGCCATTATACATAATCTGGCGAAAGTCATTCATCCCTCTCAACACGTAGAACACATCCATTTCTGGAATCTTTGACCATAGTGTAGTCAGGATGAAGTCTGTATCAACTATGCGAACAACCTTATTATAATAGTAACCGACATTCTCACGAAACATCCATTGCCAACTATCGCCACGTTTGGTGACATCGCCATTGCCATAGAATTCATGATTGCCTGGCACCATCAGCACCTGACGGAAGTTCTTCGAGGCCCAGCTCCAAAACTTCTTCTGTGGGGCAATGGTGTCCCGCAGGTAGAATGTATCACCTGCGAGCACCAAAACATCGCCCACAACTTCAAACTCATTCGCTTTTATATACCGCGAATTGTCGTATAACTCCATGTGGAGATCGCTCATGTATTGTATTCTCATTGCTCTTAAATATACGTTGTTCATATCAAATCAGTAATTATTCGTATGGCCTAACTGGCATAAAATACGAGTCGGATAGAATCCTCTGAGCACCATTCATCAGTCAAAAACTCATGGATGAGTGCGATGCCTGCAGCAAATTCCTTCAACCAGATGATTTCGTCCAGTTCTTCCCCCAAGTAATACTCTAACATTTCTCCCTGGTCGATGTAGTCGTCCTCGTCTTCCTGCTGCTTCTTTTTAATTTCAATCTTTTTCCCATTGACAGCCGCAAGAATCGCATCGAGTTTCTCAGAGATGCCATAAGAAAGCTGTTTGGAGTGTTCCGTCAGTATAGCCGACTTACATTTCTCCAACTGCTCATCCAAATATGACTGCAGTTCTGTCAAGTAGCACCACGACTTGCCCCATCGCCAGTCTCCGCCAAATACGCCGACATCCTTCTTCGAATCTATTCTTTCCTGAACCTTGTCAAACATCTCTTTCAACTCAGGGCTCAAATCGTTTGGAAAGCCCCTGTCATTGAATGGCGCATCGTGACCAACCAACAGGTCTCTAACGCATCCTTGGCGTACAAGAGTAAACATACAACCCATCTTCACTCCGCCAATCTCTATAGGGTGATTATCGTCGGGAGAGGGGCCTTCGCCAAAATATCTCCATTCTTTATAATCGAGGGGCACAATTCCTTCAAGCAAATGCCACTGATCCTTTTTCTTGAATTCGATAAAAATACTGCTATAAGTTCCCATATTGTTTGTTTTTTGTTAATTCATTACCATTTGTTTACCTCACTTCACTACGATAGTTGTTCTGTGCATACTCAGCAAAGGTGTTGCAATCGTACTGCTTAATCTTCTCTGTGGCAGCGTTGTAGATATCTTCTAGCGTCAAGAAACGCAGATTGGCGAGAGACCCGTCTATTCCCACGTCAAAGCGGAGGTCCATTGACAAAGCATTATAGTCGTCAAGTTTGCCGTGACTATGCCCATGCAGCATTATAGATCCTCGAGGTTTCTGGTTCCATGTCACCATCGGGTAGTGGCACATCACCACGCATAGATCCTCTTTTAGGAACGGTGCCACAGAAGGCTTGAAGCGCATCTCCTTAATCTGATAGACCTCCTTGAAATAGTTCTTGTACGCTCGAATCGAACCATCGTGGTTTCCCTCAATCAGAAACTTCTGCCCAGGCAGTTTCTCCAACAGATGGCGGGCATTCTCACTCTTCAGGAATATCAAATCACCCAGAATATATACCGTATCACGCTTGTCAACCGTGCTCTTCCAAAGGTCAAGCAACCATTCGTCGTGTGCCACGATATCCACCGTATCCGAAAACGGGCGCTTAGGTGAATGCTTCAATATGTTCGAATGGCCGAAATGCAAGTCGGCTGTAAAATAAATCTTGTTCATTGTTCTATTCTTTTGAATTTTCTACCTATAAGTAGGGATAAATATGAAATGTTACATTGCAGAAGAGAATAGATCTCTCTTTATGTCTCCCCCAGCCTTTAACTGGGAGAGACGAATGACTATTCCATGATATAAGCCTGGCTCATATAGACCTGCTTCACAAGGGCAGTACAGAATTTGTTGAGTTCCTTGTTCAATAGTTTCTGCTCGCTCTTTTCAAGTGCAGTATACAAATTGCCATGCTCCTTGAGAAAGTCTTCGAGTACATCCTTGGAGAACAAACCCATCACCTTGCCGAAGTCCTTGGGGAAGTGCACCTCACCGATATGGCTCACCACGTTTGCCAGACGGTTCTTAGTGACGTAGGTTTCACCCTCGACAATCAGGGCCTTCAATTCATCACTATAAGGCACTGGCTCGACAAAGAGCTTGGTACGGCGCTTGGCGCTCTTCCGCTCTGCGAACCGCTCGTTCTTACTCTTGATAAGCACTCGAGAGCCGTTCCTTAGATACATTGGAGTGACAGGACGGATAACGATACCCTCGCAGATGTTGTCCTCGATAGCAGGAAGTTCAAGCCACTCGGCAATCTTGCTTTGGAAAGTGTTAGGCTGCTTCAGGCACTCGGCCAAAGTCCCTCTGAAGAGAGTCTTGGCATAAAAGAAACCACAGGTCTCAAAGATCTCGTTAACCTCATCAACAGGGAGGAATCTTCCACCCGCCTCAGTAAAGAGGTAGATGTCGAAGCCATAAAACTCATGGTCTGGAGTATAACAAACACCTCTTTGGATTAGGCTGACTTTCTGCTTTGTCTTCACCCCATCATGAGGATACAGACCACCGAACATCTCACCAAACACAGAGATATGAGTCACCTCGGGATACTTAGCTTTGATGTCACCGAATAGTTTCAGCACTCTATCCCTGTATCTTTCGAGCAACTCAGGGTAGTCATAGAACTGCTCGCCCTCCTCCAGCATCGACGTACGCTTGGCAAACCTTAAGGTCTCACCATCGCAGAGGAAGCTGGTGTTGGCACCATGTACCTTCTCCTGCACCACATATTCCAAATCCTGTGGCATCTCTGCCACTACGTGCTCCATAAACTCACGGCTAAAGGAGTTTTCAATAGAGCTGTACTTCTTGAATTCTAACATTGTTCATTTCTTTTTGTGCGCATCGCTGCGCGGTTAATACTGTTGTTGTTTAGGTTGTGCCCACTAGCTAAGGAGTGGAGAAGAACGGATAATGGACACACAGATAACGAAAAACCGTTGGAAAGTTTGGTAAGCTCTTTCCAACGGTCTCGTTATCTTCTATGTTCTGATGGTTGGCTGCATCTATGCCGCCCGGTCAGACTCTCTATCTGATGATGTTCGTTGGAAATTTGGCATGTACCAGTCACGTGCTGCAATACTCATCGAGTCGTTCGTATGAACATAGCAGAAGCCTCCAAAGCTCTCTTTGCCCTGGAGTGGTAACAGTATTGATATGTTCATTCTTTGTTGCAGCATTGCTATTTGTTTACATAAATTTAAAAAACAGCGGCAAAATTATACATATTTTCACAAACTGCCAAACTTTTTCGTATCTTTTTTGCATTTTCAGTCAATTTCACCCAAGAAAGAATTGGATATTTCGCATAATCTTAGTATTTTTGCACCTGAAAGCATCAAGAGCAGTCATCTTCGGATGGACTCGCCAACCGAGCAAAACGTAGCCACGGTGGTCAGTACGATGCGGAAGCAATAGTATTCACTTCAAAAACAAAACGTTATGCAACAGCACATTTTTTACATGAAGTATGCTCTGCAATTCGCAGACATGCAGATTCCCGAGTTAGTTAACATCTTCAACGCCCAGGTGCAAAGCCGAGGCTGGTCCAGTATGCGAGCTTATCACGATCAGGCACTCATTGACGAGTTCAAACGTCGAGGTATTGATGTCTCAGCCGTTTACGATGGCAAGGCCATCTTTTTCACCCATCCTGTCAGATATGAATTACCCGACAACAAGTTAATTGCTATCGGGTAACTCTATACAACATACTCAACTTTTGCCGTCTGCTCTTGGCAGGGGTAGAGTGTGTTCAATCTGCCTGCACTTTATTACAATACTCTTTGAATGTCCTTGCTGACATTGCCATAACACGAAATGCCCCTATTCATCAAAAAATCATAAAATAGTTGCAGAAATTGGAGTTTTCTTTTGGAATTTTGAAAGAAAACTCTTATTTTTGCAGAAATTTCACAAATAAGCGAGTTATCTTCATGATTATCCAGTTTTCTGTTGAGAATTTCCGCTCTATTATGGAGCCTGCCACCCTGTCGTTGGTAGCATCACCTCTTAAAGACGCTCGTGTTGCGACTGAGGATGTGATGTTCGACATTGAAGGGATGGATGTCAGCCTCTTAAAGAGTGCTGTCATTTTAGGTGCTAATGCTTCAGGCAAGAGCAATGTGATAAAGGCCCTCGATTTCTTCAAGAGCTATATTATTGATTCCTTTAAGAATCTGCAAGCTGGGGAGGAGATTGGTGTTGAAACCTTTAAACTGAATACAGATAGTGCCAAGGCATCCAGTTCTTTTGAGATGATATTCATTCTGGATGGGTACCAATATCGCTATGGCATGGATGTCAGCCGTGAGTCTGTGCATGGCGAATGGCTGTATAGGAAAGCTTGTCGTAAGAGAGCTAAGGAGGTGGAACTGTTTTACCGTGAAGGAGAGGAAATGAAAGTCCATACATCTTTCTCGATCGCTACAGACTTAGTGAACAGGAAGATGATTCGCAACAATGCCCTCCTGCTTTCTGCCGCAGCTCAGTTTAACGACCCTACTGCGGTTCAGATTATCAACTGGCTTACGGAAACCAGCATCCTTACGTGCTCTGACGAAGAAAAAATGTGGAATATGGCCGTAAATCATCTTGACGATGTAGAGATGCGGTCAAGAATCGTGGAATTTTCCAAGTTTGCCGACCTTGGCATTGAGGATATAGAGAAAAGTGACAATCATATCCTTAGCCGACATCTGCAGTATGACACAAATGGAGCGGCAAAAGGTGAAACCAGCTTCCCATTCCTAAGCATGGAATCAGAAGGAACCATCAAGTATTTCTCTATGGCTTACCCTATCATCAAGGCTCTTGACAACGGATCGAGACTTGTCATTGATGAGTTCGACTCCAAACTGCATCCGGTTCTGACAAATCGGATTATCTCTCTGTTTAATTCTCGCGAAACCAATCCACGAAACGCTCAGTTGATACTAACGGCACACGACACCAACATCCTCAGTTCTGGTTTATTCCGTCGTGATCAAATCTGGTTCACCCAGAAGGATCGATTTGGAGCCACCTCTCTATATTCCTTGTCAGACTATAAAGTCAGAAGTGATGCTCCTTTCGAAAAGGATTATCTCAGTGGAAAATATGGAGCCACACCTATTATCGGTAATCTGGAGTCAGTATTAAGGAGGGCAGAGTGATGGCACGCAGACAAAACCCCAAGATTGAGCGTACACTCAAAAGGACAAGCAGCCTAAGGCTGGTTAAACAAACCTTCCTTATCGTCTGTGAAGGAGAGGTAACTGAACCAGAATACTTCAACTCCTTCCGACTGACATCTGCAAACGTGAAAGCTATTGGAAAGGGTATGAATACCATTTCGCTAGTTAAAGAGGCAATAGCCATTAGAGATATAGAGAAGAGAAGAAGTCGAAACTACGATCAATGTTGGGTCGTATTTGACAAGGATGATTTTTCTGACAGCGATTTCAACGCTGCCATACAGATGGCTCAGACTAATGGTTTTCATGTGGCATATAGCAACCAAGCATTTGAATATTGGTTCCTGTTACATTTCAACCTATATCAAGGATCCATACACAGAAGCCGCTACGGTGAGATGCTTTCCCATCTGCTTGGCTTCAGATACGGTAAGACAAAAGGGGACTCCATGAAAGTCTTCAATGTCATTTACCCGAAAACTCGTATTGCAATAGACAATGCCCAAAAGATACTGGAATCATTCGATGGCAGTAATCCGGCAAAAGAAGAGTCATCAACCACCGTACATCAATTGGTTGAACAACTCCTACAGTTCATAGAGTAAAGATGAACTTACTGTTTTCTACATAGTTATTTAGTTTCTTACAATTTCCAAAGGTTTCAAAAACCTACAAATTATTTGGAGTTTATCAATAAACTCCATGTATTTGCAGAGGAATTATTATTAACCTGTTATGGCAACATTATTCTTTATAGCGCAATTGGCAGTGGTGCTGGCGATGATTTTTGTCGGCGCAAAGGTAGGGTCTATCGGCTTGGGAATCTACGGTATGGTGGGTGTGTTCGTGCTGGTGTTCTGTTTCGGACTGGAACCTGGTGTGATTCCTGTGGATGTGATGTTGATAATTGTGTGTGTGATCGGCACTTTCGAAAATAATAAAAGGAGCCTATATGCTGTTCTCGCAGGCAGCTACCGTCAAGACGCTCTATCCGGTGGGCTTGGCGCTGGGTGTGCCGCCGCATGTGCTGCTTGCTCTCTTCCCAGCCGTCAACGGCTATTTCTTCCTGCCTAACTACCCCACGGAGGTTGCGGCCATCGGTTTCGACCGTACTGGCACCACCACTGTTGGCAAATATGTCATCAACCACTCCTTCCAGTTGTCGGGTTTCATCACCACGTTTGTCTCTATCGGCGTTGGTTATTTACTCTGTTGCTGCCTGCTGACTGCGTGACCAAAAGCACAATAGGTGAGATAAAGCACGCAGCACAGCGTTACAAGGATGCCGCCGATGATGCCTATGGCGCCAATGGCGAAACCAATCACAGGGGTGACCACACCGCCGCCTGCCACGGCAGTTATCATCAGACCTGAAATCTGATTGGCTTTGTCGGGTTGGGCCTGGATGGCCTTCGAATAGATGATAGAGAACACCGACGAGGCAAAAAAGCCCACGGCCCCGATGCATGCCAGGTTAACCATATCGTGCTCTACTGTCAGCATCACCAGCAGCGCAGCGATGCAACACAGGATATTGACTCTGAAATATTTGATGCTTGCCACGCGCGACAGCGCAAACACACCTATCAAGGCGCCTATGGTTCGACAGAAGAAATAAACCTGAGGTGCAAACTTTACTGCGTCCTCATCCCATCCGAACCGCATGGCCATCAGTTTGGAACTGATGTAATTGGTGCTCACATCAACACCTACGATAAAGAAAATGCCCAGAAACAGCTGAAGTATCGTTTGATCCTTCAGTAATGCGAACGAAGAAGAAAGGGATACCTGGCTCTCGGCAACAGCTGGTTCGCGCTTGATAGGGGTGAGCATCAGCCACATGGCCGACAGTAGGGTGGTGAAACCCAATAGCGGGAAACAGTAGTACCACTTATCCTCGCCGCCATAGTTTACTGCCAGCAGTACGATTTCAGGACCAACCAGCGAGGATATTGCCTTGATAACCTGACCGGCAGTAAGACTGCTGGTCAGGAGTTTATCATCGGTTATCACATTATTCAACAGCGGATTCAGCGATACTTGCAGAATGGCATTGCCAATGCCCAGCAGGGCATAGGCAAGCATGCAGGTTGTGCTGTTATAGGTCACCAGCGGCAGGAGCATGCCCACCACGGTGATACCCATACTCAGCAGAACGGTGTTTTTGCGGCCCCATCTGTTCATCTGATTGCCCACAGGAATGCTGAGGAACAGGAACCAGATAAATACCAGCGAAGGCACGAAACCAGTCATCACTGGCGACCATCCGAAACTGCGCTGCACATAGTCGGACGAGATGCCTACGATATCGCAGAAGCCCATGATAAAGAACCCGAACAGTATCGGGAGGGCAGAAAAAATCGGTTTTTGTTTCATGATGATAGTTGTTGGGAGTTGATGTACTGTTGATTACTGCGGACAATGAACGGGTGCTTCCAGTCCCCAGTTGTTATTGGGTTGAGTGCCCATTTTGAGCTTGAGTACACCACCCTTGAAGAGCTCATCGCGGAACAGCCAGCACTTGTTCCAGGTTTTGCCGTTCAGTTCGGCCGACTGGATATAGCTGGCACCAGCGCCATTACCTTCTGTTTCGATAACGAACGTCTTGCCCGATGCGTATTTGTCGCTCAACTGAATCTCGATTCTGTCGAACAGCGGACTGCCCAGCTGGTAGGTAGGACGCTCGCAGGCACCGCCCTGCACGTCAAACAGTCCCATCGCTGCCATCACAAACCAGGCACCCAGCTGGCCCTGGTCTTCGTCCTGACCGTAGCCATAACCATGCTCGCCAGTTGTGCCATAGAACTCCTCGCAAATCAGGCGGGTCCACTTCTGGGTGAGATAAGGCTTGCCCGAGAAGTTGAACAGCCAGGGGATGTGCAGACTTGGCTGGTTGCCGTGATTATACGGACTGGCCACGCCCGAGAAGGCGTTCACCACCTTGCCGCCACCAAAGATGGTTTTTCTGGCTTCGGTGAAGACCGAGTCGAGGCGGTGATTAAACTCTTCCTGACCCATGCGGGCCACCAATGCCTCAGGATTCTGTGGCACAAAGAAAGTGTATTGGAAGGCGTTACCCTCCTGGAAACCGCGCCACGACTCCAGTGGGTTGAAATGGTCGATAAAATCGCCGTTGGCCACGCGCGGACGAATCATCTTCAGATCGTCGTCGAACAGCTTGGCCCAACCGTTCGAGAGGGCCATCAGCTGCTTGTAGTCGGCCTCCTTGCCCAAGGCTTTGGCCAGCTGTGCTACCGCATAGGCGCTGAAACTATACTCTACGGTATGAGAAACCGAGAACTGAGATCCGCCACGATGTGTGCCGTAGAAGATGCTGTCGTCGAAGGGTACATAACCCTTCTCTACAAACTGGCCCACATCCATCTTTCCTGCACCCTCGATACGGTTGTCAGAGCAGAGCTCGTTCTTCAGCGCAGCCTCGTAGGCAGTGGCTATATCAAAATCGCGAATGCCGCTGTTATAGGCGCCTGCAATAGCGATGCTCACCATATTGGTGCCTACACCCGACACGTACTTGCTGTTGGCAATGCCATCGCCCAGCCAGCCGGCATCCTTGTAAACCAGCAGCTGACTGTTCACCCACTCGTTATAATACTCAGGATAAGCCATGGCCCATAGCGGTGTCAGGTTCCAGTAGGCGCCCCAGATGGCGTCGGTATTGTAATGATTGTGTACAGGTTTCCCGTCTTTACCCGCAGGGATTACTCCCACGGTGCCGTCGTTTTTGGGATAGGCGCCATTCACATCGCTGGCAATTCCTCGGCCCAGCAGCACGTGATAAAGACCTGTGTAGAACTTAATCTTGTTGTCGTTCGTGCCGCCTGATACCTTGATGCGGTTCAGGGCCTTGTGCCACTTCTGGGTAGTAGCAGCCAGTGCCTCGTCGAATGTCAGGTTCTTGGCCTCTGTCTCCAGATTCAGCTTGGCATTGGCAATCGAGGTGTACGACAAACCGATTTTTACATTTACCTGTTCGTTCTGACGGGTGGTATAGTTCAGACTCATGATGGCACCAGGACCTTTAATCTCTGTGCCGGCTTTCAGGCTGTCGCCCTGATAAAACACATCTACCGATGCAGGTGCCTTGTCGAGCACAGCATAGAAATACATCGATACGGTGGCGCCTGCCTGATATTTCTTCACATATTCAGGCTCTGTAACCACGTAGCCCTCGATGGTGTTGCCGTCGATCTGATGGATATAGGCATCCTTCACAGCGCCACTCTCACCCTGACGGTTACCGATGTTGAGCAGGATGTGCGACGCCCTGGATGCTGGGAACGTGTAGCGTTGGAAACCCACGCGTGTTGTGGCTGTGAGTTCGGTCTTTACCTGATAGTCTTTCAGCAGCACCGAATAGTAGCCGGGATGAGCCGTTTCGCTATCCTTGTCGAAGCGCGAGCGGAAACCTTCGTCGGGTTTCTCCAGTTTGCCAGGCACCGTTTTCACCTCGCCTGTAACAGGCATGAGCGAGATGCCGCCTACCTGAAACTCGTGCAGACAGGGGAATCCGTCGATAGAGGTGTGACCATCATCGTAGCCAATGGCTTCCCATCCTTGATTGTTGCCATAGGTGCCATTGGTCGAGGCGCCCAGTTTGGCCATGCCGAAAGGTTCGGCAGCGGGCGTGTAGAAGAACCAACGACTGTGAACGGTGCCCAGATTGGGCTTCACATAGTCAATCAGCGTTTCGTCGAGTGGGGTACTTGTTGTTGTGGAACAGGCTGCCAATCCAAGCAAGGACAGCATTCCTAAGATAAATCTAGATTTTTTCATTTTCTGTGTTATGTTTAAAGTTATCTATTGTTGTCGAGTTGTGCTAAAGCAAATGTGTAGGCACCCAGTGCGATGGCGCGGCTGGCACCCAGTTCAGATACCATCACACCAATCTTCGTGTCGCGTGAATATCTGGCACGCTTGTCCGACAGGGGCACCTCTACCAGCGTGTCCTTCTCTTCCAGGAATCGGACCATCTCGTGGGCATCGCTCAGGTTGTAAACATCCATCTGCAGACAATGGAATGTGTTGCCGGCAAAGGTTCCAACCTGCGATCTCAGTTCGCTCATCACCCCTGGCAGGATATACTTGGCTGCACCTGCCAAACCGCCGCCTATCACCACCATGCCATCAACGATGTTGAGGGCGTTGGCAATAGCGGCACCCGCCATCACACCTAACTCTCTGAAAGCGGCGATGGCAGCTGAAGGGTTACCTGGTGTGGTGCCTTCGGCGATATCAAAGATATCCTTCGGTGTCAGGTTGGCGTCGTCGGTCTTCGACAGCTCGGCATAAACCCTGCGCACGGCCCTGATGCTCACACTCTCTTCGGCTATCAGCTCAGGATATTTCTTGTTGCGCATAATCCACACATCACCGCCACAGCCGTTATCGCCTGTCAGCAGTCGGCCATCGATGACGACACCTGCGCCGAATCCTGTTCCCAAGGTGATGCCAATCAGGTTGCGATAGCGCTTGTTGCAACCATGCGATGCCAGCAGATTGTTGATGGCAGGCAGCGAACCAGCCAGTGCTTCGCCATAGGCAAACAGGTTGCCGTCGTTGTTGATGAAAACAGGGATGCCAAACTTCTCTTCCAAGAAAGGACCTAAGGCCACACCGCCTCTGAACGAGGGGAAGTTGGGCAGGTCGCCAATGATGCCATGCTCGTAGTCGGCAGGCCCTGGGAAAGCAAAACTAATGGCCACAGGCTTTGATGGCAGCTGCTGCATCACCTGCGAAAATCCTTCAACCAGAACGTGCAGGCAGCCCTCGGTATCATCCGTCACAGCTGCCTGTCGGATGGGCACTACCAGTTCCTTACACTCCTGGATGGCCGAGAATACGAAGTTGGTACCTCCTGCATCCAGTGTTAATACAATTCGTTTGTCGTGTTGGTACATAATATAATAGTGGTTTTAAAAAATTAGCAACGTACGTATGCTTTGATGGTGACGCATGTCTTACCCTTCGAGGCGCCATAAGGACGGATGGTATATTCGCCTACGCAGGCAGGGATGATAAATGTTTCGGCATAGTGCACCACGAATGGCTCGAAGGCTTGGGTGGGACTCTCGATGATGGCCTCGTCGCCTTCCAGCAGGTTGAATACATTCACACTGCCGTTGGTGGTGTGATGCACGGGCTTACTGAAGGTGTGGCGACGGGTTTCGATAAACTCATTGCGATGTAGTCCCGTGCGCTCCTCCTGCCATCCGTCGCCCTCGGCAAGGGTTTCAAACTGATTGCGCAGATGTTGATATACATACTGCGTGTCGCGGCCCCAGTCGATCACATCCTTTCCGCGTTCCACGTTGATGGGGCGCGGTTTGCCGTCCAGCCCCAGTCGTTGCCAGTCCCACAGCTTAAAGGTGAAAATATTTGGCGTCGAACTGATTTCCAGCACCATGCTCTCAGCACCCGAGCAATGCACCGTTCCGCCAGGAATCAGAAAGTGGTCGTGCTTCTTGGCCTTAATCTTATTCACATATTTCTCGGTGTCGAACACAAAACCGCCTTTCTGAGCCTTACGCAGGTCGTCGATCATCGCATCCTTGTCGATACCTTCTTTCAGTCCCAGATACACCACAGCATCCTCTCCGGCATCCAGCAGATAGTAGCTCTCGTCTTGTGTATAGTACATGCCGAAATTCTCGCGGATAAACTGGGTGGTGGGATGCACCTGCAAACTCAGATTGCCACCGCCCATAGTGTCGAGAAAGTCGAAACGAATCGGGAAATCCTTGCCAAAACGGGCCTCTACAGGCTCACCGAGCAATGGTCGGCTCTTCAGCAGCACCAAATCTACTGAGGGCAGCTCGAAACGCACGCCGTTCACCTCGAATAGCAGACTGTTCTCCTCGGGCACACAGTCGAAACACCAGCCGAAGTTGGCTTTCGAGCGGTCCAGGTCGCACACCTCTTTCATCCATTGGCCGCCCCAAGGAGCTGGGTCGAAGAAAGGCACCACGCGGAAGGGTGTTTTCGAGGTTTTCTCGATACCCTGAAAAAAGGTACTGCTGTCAATCATCTTGGGTTCGCCTGCAATGTGGGTGTCCAACCACCAGTCGATGCTTGTAAAGAGCTTGTCTTTGTACTTGTCGAGTACGCGCCAGTCGATAAACAATCCGCGCTTATATTGGATCGACACGGCATCCTCGCGGTTGTCAACGCCCAGCGCCATCACCTCGTGCCTACGGAATCGCTGCTGTATCTCCCAGCGGGCCATGTCCACATACACCTTCAATGCGTTGGCAGGGGCCACCAGGCAGGCGCCTATACCAATCACTACTGTAGGCACTGTGGCTGTTGCCAGTTCGTTGCTGGCGGCGCGCAGTTTCTCTTCGCTGAAGAAATCGGCCATTTTCAGGTTGGTGATGTAGCCAAACAGCACATCGTCGGTCATAAACGGTTCGGTCATCTTCCTGATTTCCTCTTCGGGCTTCATCAGGTCGCGGGTATTGATAATCTTTCCCCATCCCGAAAAAGCCTCGATGATCTCGTTTTCATACACGCCCGTATATAGGTCGATACACATTGCGTTGCCCTTCATAGCCCCTTTCAACTGGGCCATGATGGCATCCCATCCCTGTAAGATATTCCCTTCAAACTTGGTCGAAGGAAACTTGTCATAATTTGATTTTCTCATTATTTATTTTAAGTCCAGTATGTTCAGCACATGTTGTTCCGGTTTGCAAAAGTATATCCCTATAATGAATAAACAAAATTAATTTGCATTTTTTAAAAGATACTTCCTCAATTTGCAATTTTTTTAGATGAATAGCCCCATCTGCAGGGGCATATTTAGTTCATACTTCGGGTTAATTTTGGCACGGATGACACGGCTCTCTTTTTAGAGAAACGCAGCCTTTTGATTATAACCGTGTCCTTTTTTAAAAAAAAGCCGTGTCGCTCGGCTTTGCCGCTTGGCTCGTCCAAGAATCCGTGCCTAAAACTTAGTCGCCGTTGGGGCCGTTGTAGCCGCCGTTTTGGTTGCCGCCGTTACCGCCCGATGGGGTGGGCTCGGTGCTGCCACCGTTATCAGGCTCCTCCACCGTGCCTGGGTCGGTGCTGGTTACGCGCTTCACCTCCTTGCCGTCGCGGTCGTAGCAGGTGATCTGGATGGCGGTGTTGGCCAGCTCGTCCTTCAGATCCACTGCAGGGGTGAAGATGATGCGGCGACTGGTTACGAGGCCCGCCTTCACCTCATCCACCTTGGCCACGCTCTTGGCGCGCAAGCCGAATCGCATGGTGCCCAGTCCTGGCAGCGCTACCGAGTGGCCCTCGGTGGCCCACGCCTTGATCACCTCACCAGCAGCATCCCAGCAGGCCTGCATCACACCCTTGCTAACACCGCTGCGCAGGGCAGCCTCCTTAATCACCTTGTCCTGCGAGAGTGAGGTGTACAACTCGGGCATCATGATGTAGCGATAAGTGCCCTCATACTTGCCAATCTTCTGCAACTTTTCCTGTGCTTTAACTTTCAGTGCCATAATCTTTAATTTTTAGTTTGTAAATAAATCTGATTGACTGTTAATTATCCATTGTTTCTTGTCAATTGAGAAAGAATTTTTTTCTCTCGTGTGGGAGATTTTCTTAGTGCACGTGGGAGAATCTTTTTCCGCGCGCGGGAGCGTCGTTCTATCTTTATTTTGACGATGCAAATGTATGGTATTTTGATTGCGGTTCACGAATGATTCTGCCCATTATTTTTCGTTTTCTCGGATTTTTGTCTTGCCCTGAAAAACGTTGAATAAAAAACAACGTTTAAAATGGAAAAAACAGAAGATTTTAACGTGTTTGAGTT
>SUYC01000009.1 GCA_015060625.1 Xylanibacter ruminicola
ATGAAATGCAGACGGAAATCCTCTTCCTCGTCCACACTCTTGGACTTGATCACCCAGCATACAAAGCGCTCTATCTGTGGGATGAACCATATCAGTATGAAGGTGTTAACCACGTTGAAGCAGGTGTGGAATGCTGCCAGCACAAAGCTAAGCTTGGCTGCGTTGGCAAGGAACACGCTGGTTGATACAGAGCCTTTCACCATCTCTACATCATAGCCCACCATGCCGCAAACAGCATCTACAAACGGGCGGAACACAAACAGTATCCATACTACACCAAACACGTTGAAGAACATGTGGGCAAGTGCAGCTCTGCGGGCCTGTGTGTTGGCCGATAGGGCAGCGAGGTTCGAGGTAACAGTGGTACCGATGTTCTCACCCATAACCAATGCGATACCCTGATAGATGGGCAGTGCACCGCTTGAGCAGAGAATCATGGTGATGGCCATGACGGCTGCAGACGACTGGACGCAGAAGGTCATCACGCCACCTAAGAACAGGAATATCAGCGTAGTCAGGAATGAGTCAGGATCAAACGAGGCGAAGAAATTGAGTAGGGCCTGGTTCTCACCCAAATGCATCTCGGTGCCTGTCATTCTCAATGTTCCCAATCCCATCAGCAGGAACGACAGACCGAACAGGAAATCGCCGATATAGCGGTATCTCTTCTGATAAATCAGTATGATGCCTAAGAAAAAGGCTGGATAAACGGCACTGGTGATGTCGAACGACATACCTGCTGACATAATCCAGGCTGTGAGTGTCGTTCCGATGTTGGCACCCATGATAACCGAGATGGCCTGAGCCAAAGTTAGCAAGCCGGCGTTAACAAACGAAACAGTCATCACAGTGGTGGCTGTCGATGACTGTACAGAGGCTGTAACAAGCATACCTGTAAGCATGCCGGTAAAGCGATTGGTTGTCATCGCACCAAGGACGTGTCGCAATTGCGGACCCGCCATCTTCTGTAATGCCTCACTCATCGACTTCATACCGAACATCAACAGAGCAAGCGATCCCAGAAGTTTAAAAATAATCCAGATTGACATAAAAAACGTAATTATATTTAGTAAATCGGCTACAAAGATAAAAAAAAACTCTGAAATCTCAGTTAAGATTTAAGAAAAATGTTATCTTTGCAGAAAAAATAGTCTAAAACTGAGTTTGATGCTTATGGAAAAATTAGTAAAAGTTCATGTATTAAATAACGATAGGGTAGTGGAGGTTCCTATTGGTTCTAACCTCGATGAAGTTTATCAAGCAGCAGGTGTCGAAATAGCACATGGCCCCATTACGGCGCATGTCAATAACAAGGTGGAAGGTATGCACTATCGGGTGTACAAGCAGAAGCAGGTGGAATTTCTCGATATCTGCTCGCCCAGCGGTTCGCGAGCTTACACACGCAGCTTGTTTTTTGTGCTATGCAAGGCTGTTCACGATCTTTTTACTCCTTGCAAGGTGGCTATCGATATACCTGTGTCAAACGGTTACTTTGTAAATCTTAATATCGGACGTCCTATCACGCTCGATGTCGTCGGCGTTATTCGTCGTCGTATGCAGGAAATCATAGATGCCGCTTTACCTATTCATCGCTATGAGACAACTACTGAGGAGGCAATAGAGATGTTCGACCGTCTGCATAACCGCTCAAAGGTAAAGTTGCTGAAATCTACTGGCAGACTGTTTACTACCTATTATGATATTGATGGCTATGTGGACTATTATTACGGTTCGCTGCTTACCAATACCTCGCAGCTCTATCTCTTTGGGCTTGAGAAGTATTTCGATGGTTTGCTGTTGCGTTTGCCCTCGCGTGAGCATCCTAATGAGTTGGGCGAGATGACGCACCAGGACAAGATGTTTGGCATCTTCAAAGAGCACCATCAGTGGCAGGATATCTTAGGATTGCGCACCATTGGTGATCTGAACGAAACGATTATCAATGGTCATTCGTCGGAGCTAATACAGATAAGCGAGGCACTGCAAGAAAAGAAGATTGCTAATATAGCCGATGAGATAGCTCAGCGCAAAGGTGTGAAACTGGTGCTGATAGCCGGTCCTTCGTCGTCGGGTAAAACCACCACCTGTAAGCGTCTTAGTGTGCAGTTGGCTGTGAATGGTATCCATCCTGTGGGTATCTCGCTGGATGATTATTTCCTCGACCGCGAGAAGACGCCTAAAGATGATAAGGGCGACTATGATTTTGAGCATCTGCATGCTTTGAACTTGCCGCTGCTTAACGAGCAGCTGTCGGCTCTGTTCAGGGGCGAAGAGGTGGAATTGCCGCGTTATAACTTCCAAAAGGGTTGCAGCGAGTGGAGTGGAAAAAAACTGCAACTGAAGGGTAATGAAGTATTGGTGGTAGAGGGTATTCATGCCTTGAATCCAGAACTTACTTCGGATATTCCTAAAGAACAGATCTTCCGCGTTTATGCTTCGGCCCTCACCACGATTCTGCTGGATAATCATAATTATATCCCAACTACCGATAACCGCCTGTTACGTCGCATCATACGCGATTATAAGTATCGTGGTGTTTCTGCACAGGAAACTATTCGGCGCTGGCCAAGCGTTAGGGCAGGGGAGAACAAGTGGATTTTCCCGTTCCAGGAGAATGCTGATGCCATGTTTAATACAGCCATGTTGTTCGAACTGGCTGTCATTAAGAGTCAGGCAGAGCCGCTGTTAGAGCAGGTTCCAGAAAACTCGAAGGAACATGCAGAGGCTTATCGCCTGCTGAAGTTCCTTCGCTATATCCGTCCCATTCCTGAGACTCAGATTCCACCCACCTCGCTGCTGCGCGAATTCCTTGGTGGATCGTCGTTTAATTACTAATTTAATGTGCTTCGAGCCAGTTCTTGCCAAAGCCTGAATCGGCCACCAGAGGTACATTCAATTTCAGGGCATTCTGCATCTCTTCGAGCACGATGCCCTCTACTTTTTCTTTCTCGTCGGGATAGACTGAGAAGTTCAGTTCGTCGTGTACCTGCAGAATCATTTTTGAGCGTATTCCCTCGGCTTTAAAGCGGTTATAGATGCGAATCATTGCCACCTTGATGATATCGGCAGCAGTGCCCTGAATGGGAGCATTAATGGCGTTGCGTTCAGCAAATCCACGAACGGTAGCGTTGTGACTGTTGATGTCTGGCAGATAGCGGCGGCGACCGAATAGGGTAGTGACGTAACCCTTCTCACGAGCCACTTCTTTAGATTTTTCCATATAGTCATGTACCTGCGGGAAGGTGTCGAAGTAGCCGTCAATCAGCATCTTAGCCTCGTCGCGTGGGATGTCCAAGCGTTCGGCAAGTCCAAATACGGTAATGCCGTAGATGATACCGAAGTTGGCGCGTTTCGATTTGGTTCGCTCGTCGCGTGTAACCTCTTCGATAGGCTTTTTGTAGATGTTGGCAGCTGTGGCTGCATGCAAATCCTTGCCTTCGCTGAACACTTTTATCATCTCAGCATCCTGCGAAAGATGAGCCATTACGCGTAGTTCTATCTGACTGTAGTCGGCTGAAAAGAACAGACATCCAGGCTCGGGGATAAATGCCTTTCGGATTTCCTTGCCATCTTCGCCGCGGATAGGGATATTCTGCAGATTTGGGTCTGACGACGATAGGCGGCCAGTGGCTGTAATCGTCTGGTTAAACGAGGTGTGGATATGATGTGTTTTGGGATTGATCAGCTTGGGTAGGGCGTCGATATAGGTGCCAATCAGCTTTTTTAAACCTCTGTGTTCCAGTATGTCGGCAACTATCTCGTGCTTATTGCGAAGCTGCTGTAGCACCTCTTCGGACGTGACATATTGTCCTGTCTTGGTTTTCTTAGCCTTTTCTACAATTTTAAGTTTATCGAAGAGTATCTCGCCGACTTGTTTGGGCGATGCAATGTTAAATTTCTCGCCTGCCAGCTCGTAGATACGGGCCTCGATTTCGTTCATGCGATTGGTGAATTGTTTTGACGTTTCTGATAGAGATGCAGTGTCAAGACAAACGCCGTTCATCTCCATCTCTGCCAGTACGGGCATCAGTGGCATCTCTATATTATAGAAAAGGTCTTCGCACTCGGCTTTCTTCAATTCTGGTTCCAGTTTGTTTTTCAGTCGCAGTGTGATGTCGGCATCTTCTGCTGCATATTCGTAAACCTGCGAGGGTGGGAGAGTGCGCATCGATTTCTGATTCTTACCCTTTGGGCCGATGAGTTCTTCGATATGGATGGTCTGGTAGTTCAGATAGATCTCTGCCATGTAGTCCATGTTATGATGCAGTTCGGGCTGGATGAGGTAGTGGGCAATCATCGTGTCCCACATTTTACCTTTCAGTTCGATGCCGTAATTTCTGAGCACCTCTAAGTCGTACTTCAAATTCTGACCAATTTTTAGAATTTCGGGGTTCTCGTAAACGGGTTTGAATATGTTAACAATTTGCAACGCTTCTTCACAATTGGCTGGAATGGGTACGTAAAATGCCTCGAATTCCTTTACGGCGAAGCTCAAACCTACCAATTCGGCGTCGATGGCGCTGGTCGAAGTGGTTTCAGTATCTAGACTGAGAATTTTGTTTGTTAAGAAATAATCACAAAGATTTTTCAAATCCTCCTGATTATCAACGAGTTTGTAATTGTGAGGTGTCGTTTTTAACGTCTCAAAACTCGTGTTTTCGCTTGCGGCTTGCCCGTCGGGCGCAAATTCTGCAAAGAGATCAAGTTGCTGATTTGCTACTTTTTGTGTTTTTTGGCTTTTTTTAATAACACGGTCAGCAAAGCTTTTCATCTCCAGTTCGGTGAGCAATTTGCCCAGTTCGTCTTCGTTGGGGTCTGTGAGTTTCAGATTTTCCATATCGAGTTCGATGGGCACATCGGTTTTGATGGTTGCCAGGAAGTAACTCATCTTGATGTCATCTACATGCTGCTCAACTTTTTCGCGAAGTTTACCTTTTATTTCTGATGACCGTGCCAACAGCTGTTCGATACTTCCGAATTCATCGATAAGTTTGGCGGCAGTTTTTTCGCCAACACCAGGGCAGCCAGGAAAATTATCGGCCGAGTCGCCCATCAGTGCCAGTAAATCTATCACCGCCATAGGGTGGGGGATGTTGTATTTCTCGCAAACCTCTTTTGGTCCCATTGTTTCATAACCGCCACCATGGCGAGGACGGTAGATGAACACGTTCTCGCGAACCAGCTGTCCGTAGTCCTTATCAGGTGTCAGCATATAGGTTTCAACACCGATGGAACCTGCTTTTTCGGCAAGTGTTCCAATAACGTCGTCGGCCTCGAAACCATCTACTTGCAAGATAGGAATACGATAGGCTTTAAGCAGATCCTTGATGATGGGCACTGCTTTTCGGATGTCTTCTGGTGTTTCCTCGCGCTGGGCTTTATAAGCAGGGAAAGCTTCGCTACGAAACGTGGGACCATGAGGGTCGAATGCTACACCGATGTGAGTTGGCTTCTCTTTGGTGAGCACCTCGTTCAGCGTGTTCAGGAATCCCATGATGGCACTGGTATTTAAGCCCTTCGAGTTTATTCTAGGGTTTTTGATGAACGCATAATAGCTGCGATAAATGAGCGCATAAGCGTCTAAAAGAAACAATTTGTGCATAACTTTCTTAATTTTCGGCTCAAAATTACCAAATTATTTTTTAATAACGGAATTATTTGTTATTTTTGTGCCAAAATTCTGATAATGATGGATTATTTATCGACTATTAGAAAGCCAATCGATGGCGATATGGACAACTTTGTTGAGTTGTTCAAGCAAAGTTTGACTCATGGAGATGGTATGCTTGAGCATATCTTGAAGCATATCCGCGAAAGGGGAGGGAAGCGTATGCGCCCCATGTTGGTTTTCCTGATGGCAAGAAACCTTGGCGAGGTATCTGATGTTACACAGAATGCTGCTCTTGGATTAGAGTTGTTGCATACTGCAAGTTTGGTTCACGATGATGTGGTTGATGAAAGTTCTGAACGTCGTGGTCAGCCATCTGTGAATGCTGCTTATAATAATAAGGTGGCTGTTTTGGTAGGTGATTATATTTTGTCAACAGCCTTGTTGCGAGTTGCTCTTTCGGATAATCATAGAATCGTACAGCATCTAGCTGAGCTTGGTCGAAAACTGGCTGCTGGCGAGGTGCTGCAGTTGTCGAATATTTCCAATCAGGAAATATCGGAAGATGTTTATTATCAGGTTATTGACCAAAAAACAGCCGTTCTGTTCGAGTCATGTTGTATCCTGGGTGCTATTTCGGTTGGTGCTTCAGAAGAGATGATAGAAAAGGCTGCAAAATTCGGACATAATGTGGGTATGATTTTCCAAATTAGAGACGATATCTTCGACTATTACGATTCGACTGAAATTGGTAAGCCAACCGGTAATGATATGACCGAAGGTAAGCTCACTTTGCCTATTATTTATGCTCTTTCGCACTATTCGTCTCAAGCGATGCTAACACTGGCCAAGAAGGTGAAAGATGGCTCGATAAATAAGGATGAGATAGCTGTACTTATCGAGTTTGCCAAACAGTACGGAGGTATCAAATATGCTGAGAAAAAGATGCAAGAGTTTGCTAAAGAGGCACTCGGTTTTATCGATGAATGCGTGAAACCTGAGCTGCAGGATTCGTTCAAGGCTTATCTTGACTTCGTGATTAAACGAAATAAATAGAAAGTATTCTTATCAGTACTTATAAATAAGAACTCCAGTCCAAGTGCTAAAGGACTGGAGTTCTTTTTACTTTGTACTCGAGTACTTGTACCTAAGTACTTGGCGTTTTGGACTTAGAAGCGTTCGAGCTTGCTTTGCTTATTAAAAGAATTTGACTTCCTCGCCGATGACCTCGCTTAACAGCAGGTTAGCCAGACGTGATGTGCCCATGCGGAACATCTGGTTGGTAAGCCATTTTTCGCCCAGAACCTCTTTTACGATGGTGTAGTATATCAATGCGTCCATCACGCTGTTAAGGCCTCCAGCGGGCTTAAAACCTATCATAATGCCCGTTTCATCGTAGTACTCCTTGATGGCCTGGCACATTACATAGGCAGCCTCTGGAGTGGCGGCAGGCTCAAGCTTGCCTGTAGAAGTCTTGATGTAGTCGGCGCCGGCATACATAGCCAGGATAGATGCGGTCTTGATGTTCTGTGCTGTCTTCAAGCAGCCTGTCTCCAGGATAACCTTTAGTTTTGCATCGCCGCAAGCCTCCTTCATTTGCTGTATTTCGTCGATACAAGTCTCGTAATCGCCCGAAAGGAATGCACCTACACTCAGTACCATATCAATCTCAGTAGCACCATCCTTAACGGCCAGTCCGGTCTCGATGGTCTTTACCTCGATAAGAGCCTGTGATGAAGGGAACGAACCCGATACGCAAGCCACCTCGACGCCCTCGATTTCAAGTGTTTCTGAAACCACTTTGGCAAAGCGTGGATATACGCAGATAGTCGCCACGTGGGGTAGGTTGGGGTACTGCTCTTCGAACTGATTTACGCGCTCGGTAAAGGCCAGTACGCTCTCATCGCTATCGGTGGTCTTCAGGGTTGTAAGCTCTACGCTACCCATCAAGAATTTCTTCACGTCGAGAGTGTCGTTTTCGGCTACTTTCTCGGCGATGATTTTCTTCACTGCCTCTTTCACTTCCTCGTCGGTCATGTCGAGGTTATACTTACTCAGAGCCTCTTCCATGCGGCTCTTCTGAGGCATCTCAAAATGGTGATGATGCTCGTGCTCATGCTCATGTTTGTGTTCTGACATAATTGCTTGTTGTTATAATGTTAAAACTGTTATGCTTTTAATTTCTTGTTATGTATGTGGCGAAGTGAATCGCGCTGGGTTTTCTTCTCGATGGATTTCTGTAGTTCTGTTGTTAGATCCACTCCTGTCTGATTAGCCAGACAGAGCAGAACCCATAGGATATCTGCCATTTCTTCGCCTAAATTGTCTTTTTCGCCGGCTTTAAAGCTCTGGTCGCCGTATTTGCGGGCCATTACACGGGCTAATTCGCCTACTTCTTCAGTCAGGACTGCCATGTTTGTCAGCTCCGAAAAGTAGCGTACGCCATATTCCTTTATCCAGCGATCTACAGTTTCTTGTGCTTCTTTGATTGTCATTTTATGATGTATTGAATTTTTTCTAATGCCAGCAGGAGAGTGCAACACGCGAGATAGATAATAAGAGCAATCCATCTCTCTAGTCCTCCTAACTCTCTAATTTCATATCCTCCCCAACTTATTATTATTACTATGAAGGGAATTGCAATGATAAGCAGATGAAATAAGGTTAAAATATAGGTCAGTATTAAGCATCCCGAGATGACAAGAATGAATCTTTTCATTCGTTTGCTGGCAATATCCGACCATTCTTCCTTTATTTCTTTTGTAAGCCACCTCAATGCATTCATTTATGTATTATCATTTGGGTGATAAGTATGAATATACAAATCAGCAGTATC
This sequence comes from Xylanibacter ruminicola, assembly GCA_015060625.1. GTDB lineage: Bacteria > Bacteroidota > Bacteroidia > Bacteroidales > Bacteroidaceae > Prevotella > Prevotella ruminicola_D. The sequence continues at coordinate 8,445 of SUYC01000009.1, forward strand.
ACGATATACTGCTTGTTTTCGCGCTCGTATTCCTTCCAATGGAAGGCTTTGTAGAGGAAAACGGTGAGGAATATCAGCAATCCAACGCCACATGGCCATGCGCCGATGGCGTAGCTTTTTACCATCGAAAGTACTACGCCGATAATCAGGAGTAGGGCACTCGCCAGTTCTATTTCTTTCAGATATTTCTTCATCGTTTTTATTCCTTGTTTTTTGTGTCCATGCAGATGGTTACAGGACCGTCGTTCAGCAGTTCTACTTTCATATCGGCGCCGAATTCGCCTGTGGCTACCTGCTTGCCGATAGCTTCTGATAACTGTGTGCAGAAGGCTTGGTAGAGAGGGATAGAGTGCTCGTGACTACCAGCGCGGAACCAACTTGGTCGGTTTCCTTTTTTGTAGCTGGCATAAAGCGTAAACTGACTGATTACCAGACAGTTACCGTCTATATCCAATATCGAGCGGTTCATTACATCGTTCTCATCGCCAAACACGCGCAGATTGGCTATCTTTTTTACCAGCCAATCCACATCTTCCATTGAGTCTTCATCGCAAATGCCCAACAGAATCAGGTAGCCCTTGTCTATCTGTCCATTTAGTTTTCCATCTATGGTAACGCTGGCGTGGGTAACGCGTTGTATTACTGCTCTCATTATTTAATTTGTTATTTTGCGGCAAAGATACGACATTTAGCTGAATTATGCAAATTAATTATGATTTGTTTTCGATGCTAGCGTTGCAATGTTGCCGTTGCAACGTTGCATGAAGGAGTATAATAGTTATTTTATAGTATTTCTATTTATCATAATCCTGTAATATATATCGGATATCCTTTCTGTGTAGGGGTAGGATAGTCCTTATTGCAACGTTGCAACTGCAACGCTGCAACGTTTTGCAAGTGTGATGTTTAGCTGTGGCAAATGCCATATTTAGTGCTAACAAATATTCCCACGTAGGGAAAATTTTGTTCCCTCACTGGGAAAATATATTTCGGTCACTTGCCGGCTTTTTGTTGGAAGTGCTCAAATACTATTTTGGCTTTCGCAGGACCTATTTTATCTGATAGGGTAGATAGTTCTGCCTCGCGTATCTTTTTAACCGATTTAAGGGCATTTAGAAGCTCGTCACGCGTTTTTGGACCGATTCCTTTGATGTCATCCAACTCCGAGTGTAAAGCGCGCTTAGAACGCTTGTCTCGATGGAATGTGATGGCAAAACGGTGTACCTCGTCTTGTATATGAGTTAGTACATGGAAGAGTTCAGATTCTACTTTAAGAGCTATCTTCATGGGTGGGAATCCGTATAGCAGTTCGTTGGTACGATGGCGATCGTCTTTAGCGAGACCAGCGATGGGGATGTCGAGATGCAATTCGTCTTGTATGACCTCTCGGATGACCTCCATCTGTCCTTTACCACCGTCGGCAATAATCAGGTCGGGTAGGGGTTGCTCTTCTTCTATTAATCTTGTATAACGTCGATGTACAACTTCTTTCATTGACGCATAGTCATCAGGTCCTACAACAGTCTTGATATTATAGCGCTTATAGTCGCTTTTCGAGGGCTTCATTTTCTTGAACACGATGCAGGCAGCAACGGCGTCGGTTCCCGATATGTTTGAGTTGTCGAAGCATTCTATCTGGTAGGGGAGTGAAGGCAGGTGCAGTTTGTCTTGCAGTTCCTTCATCAGTCGTGTTTGTTTCTGCTCAGGATTTAGTTTTTCGGCCTGCTTTAAGCGGTCGAACTTGTACTCTTTGCAGTTCATGATGGATAGGTCTAACAGCGTTTTTTTATCGCCTCTTTCGGGTACGGTAAACTTCACGCCTTCGAGTTCTACATCTACCTCTTTTTGGACGATGATTTCTTTCGAATCGCTCTTAAAGCGATCTCTGATTTCTACGATGCCCAACTGTAGCAGTTCTTCATCGGTCTCGTTCAGTTTCTTTTTGTATTCGATGGTAAAACTCTGGTTAATACTACCGTTTGATACGTGAATGTAGTTGATAAAGGCCATCTTTTCGTCGGATGTAATCGAGAATACGTCCACTTTATCGATGGTTTGGCTCACTACCTGACTCTTGCTGACGAATCCGTCGAGTGCCAGATATTTGCGTTTTACTTCTTCGGCTTCTTCAAATCTCAGTTCTTCTGAGAGACGGAGCATTTCATCTTTCAGGTCGCGTAATACCTCGCGTGTATTACCCTTTAGAATTTCTCGCGCTTGTGCAATATTCTTTTGATAATCTTCGTAGGTTTGCTTGCCTACGCACGGACCCTTACATTTTTTGATATGATAGTCCAAGCATACGCGATATCTACCGCTTTCAACGCCTTCTTTTGTGATGGGCTGCCTACAAGTACGCGGCTGATAGAGTTCTTTAATCAGATTCAGGACCTCGTACATGGCACTTACTTTTGCGTATGGTCCGTAATACGTTGCCCAGTTTTTGTTGATGGTTCGGGTTTTAAAGATACGGGGGAAGAATTCTTTCGTGATGCAGATAGAAGGGTAGGTCTTACCATCTTTTAGCAGTACGTTATAGCGTGGATTGTATTTCTTGATGAGCGAGTTTTCCAAGAGTAGGGCATCTTCTTCGGTATTTACGACGGTATAACTGATATCGAATATTTTGCTGACGAGCACTTTCGTCTTGAATCTATCTACTTCGGTATGAAAGTAGCTCGATACTCTATTCTTTAAACTTTTTGCCTTACCGACGTAGATGATGGTATGCTCCTGGTCGTAGAACTGATAGCTGCCCGGTTTGTCTGGCAACCTTTTTACTATTCCCTTTAGATATTCCAATCTTTTTTCGTTTTCTTCCTTCGTCATCTCTCTATGGCGTTTTGTTTTGTGTACCTTTAAATTTATCAATCCCGCGAATCCTTAGTGTTTTAAGGTGTTTCGCGGGATTGTGTTTCACGTGGAACAATTGTTAGATGGTGAGTAACGTTGTCAGGTCTATGCCTTTAAATTCGTCTCTGCCATGCAATCCTTCGTCGGTGATTTCAATAATGAAATTGATGAATACCTTCTTGGGGTGGAAGTGCTGAACCAGCTTGTAGGCTGCCTTGGCTGTTCCGCCTGTTGCCAGAAGATCGTCGTGAATCAGCACCACGTCATCAGGCTCGATGGAATCGATGTGCATCTCGATGGTGTCAACACCATACTCCTTTGAAAACGATTCTTTAATTACCGTTGCGGGGAGTTTACCTGGTTTGCGTGCCATCACAAATCCGCAACCCAATCGAGCGGCGAGGGCAGCGCCTAGGATGAAACCGCGACTTTCGATACCAACAATCTTGGTGATGCCTTTGTCTTTATACAGCTCCACCAGTTCGTCCATCATAATCTTCATGCACTCGGCATTCTTATAGAGTGTGGTCACATCTCTAAAGTTAATGCCCTTTTTTGGGAAATCTGGTATGCAACGCAGATTGTCAATCAATGTTTTGTTGTTCATAATCAGTACGTTATGCTTGTTTGTTCTATTTGTTTGTTTCACGTGGAACATTATCTACCCATGAGTACCAGCAGTACATTGATATCGCTGGGGGATACGCCTGGGATACGACTGGCCTGTGCCAGTGTCTCGGGCTGAATCTTCTGCAGCTTCTGTCGGCATTCGGTTGATAAGCCCATCAATTCTTCGTAATTAAAACGACCTTTTATCCGGATATTCTCCAGTCGGTGCATCTTGTCGGCTACTATACGTTCGCGGTCGATATAACCTTTATATTTCATGCGAATCTCTGCAGCTTCGGCAATCTCTTCTTTTCGATTAGATGGGCGCTCCAGAATTTCCTTGAGCGATGGAATCACTTCTGAGAGGTTCTTCAGGTTCAGCTGTGGACGGTTAACCAGGTCGATGAGTTTACAGCCAAACTGGAGAGGGGTAGTACCAAGTGCTTCGAGGGCGGAATTGATCAGACGTGGTTTGATGGCGAAATTCTGGCAGAAAGCTTCGATTTCTTCGATAGCTTGTTTCTTCTCCATCCACCAGTCGTAGCGGTCTTTCTTGGCGATGCCTAATTCGTAGGCTTTCTCCGTCAGTCGTGCATCAGCATCATCCTGTCGCAGCAGAATACGGTATTCGGCTCGCGAGGTAAACATACGATAAGGCTCATCGACACCTTTGGTGACCAAATCATCGATTAATACGCCAATATATGCTTCGTCGCGATGCAGTACAAACTGTTTGTTGTCAGCATCTGTATCGCTGCCAGCGCAACCGGCTTTCAGTGCAGCGTTGATACCTGCCAGGGTGCCTTGTCCACCTGCTTCTTCGTAGCCTGTGGTTCCATTCACCTGTCCGGCCATAAATAATCCGTCTATTATCTTCGATTCCAACGAATGATTCAGTTGTGTTGGGTCGAAGAAATCGTATTCGATGGCGTAGCCAGGACGATAAACTTTCACGTCTCTAAAGGCGGGCATCTTCTTCAGCGCTTCTATCTGCACATCCATTGGCAGCGACGACGAGAAACCGTTCAGGTACATCTCGTTGGTATCTTCGCCTTCTGGTTCAAGAAACAGCGGATGCTTATCGCGGTCGGGGAAGGTAACCAGTTTGGTTTCGATCGAAGGACAATAACGTGGACCTATCGATTGAATCTGACCGTTATATAGCGGTGAATCCGCCAATCCGCTCTTCAGAATTTTATGTACTTCGGCGTTGGTGTTGACGGTCCAGCAAGGCAGTTGCTTCAGTGCACCACCTTTATTCATATAACTGAACTGATAGGGGCGTGTTTCACCAGGCTGAACTTCCAGGTCTTCGAAGTGTACCGAGCGCTTGTCGATACGTACAGGTGTGCCAGTTTTCATTCTGGCAGCTATCACCCCATGACGGGTAATGCTCTCGGTGAAATGGGGAACTGCTGGCTCGGCGATACGTCCGCCAGGTACCATCTTCCGCCCGATGTGCATCAAACCGTTCAGAAACGTTCCTGCGGTGATTACAATGCTTCTGGCGTAGATCTTTGTACCCCAGATGGTACGTACTCCAACGGCACGGACATCGCCGCTCTGAGAGCCTGTAATGGGCTCTGTGAGCAATTCGTCGGCTTGATCCTGCCACACGTCCAAATTATCCGTTTCATCGATAGTCTTGCGCCATTCCCAGATAAACTTGCCGCGATCGCATTGTGCACGTGGACTCCAAACGGCAGGTCCCTTACCTACATTCAGCATGCGGAACTGGATGGAAGTGGCATCGGTAACCAATCCCATTTGGCCTCCCAAAGCGTCTATCTCTCTGACTATCTGGCCTTTAGCGATTCCGCCTATAGCAGGATTGCACGACATTTGTGCAATTTTGTTCATATCCATCGTTATCAGACAAGTCTTCGCACCCATGTTGGCCGAAGCACAAGCGGCCTCACATCCCGCGTGACCGCCTCCGATAACAATTACATCGTATTTTAATATCATATGCTTATTTTACTGTTTCCTTCTCGGCCAATTTCCAGGCTGTAATGCCGCCTTTCAGGTTGATGATCTTGTAACCCTCGGCAGCCAGTTTGCCTGCAGCCATCGCGCTGCGATGACCAGAACGGCAATACACCATGATGGTTTTATCCTTTGGTAATAATTCTTTGGCTTTCGGCAGGAATGTCAGACTATCCTTCACATTGATATTGATAGCTCCTTTCAGATGTTCTGTGTTGTATTCTTCAGGTGTGCGAACATCTACCAATACATGGCTGTCGCTGCCATTCTCGAGTGTGTTGTTGAAATCATCTACGTTGATAGTTTCAAATGTGTCGTTGTTTCCGTTCTGCGCCCAAGTCAGTATGCCTGCCACCATGAGCATTATCGACATAAACAGTTTTTTCATGATCAGTCCTTTTTTATCTTATTATTACTTAGCAATTACTTCGAGGGCGCGTTTTACCATCTCGTTTTCTTCGTTGAAAACAGAGAAGTATTCGCTCATATCCCAGATGTCGCGCGCAATCAGCGCCTTAAGCTGTAAGCGTAGATAAGGCAGCGTCTTCTCGAGTTCTGCCTGATCCTTAGGTTTGATATTCTGTTTCTCACCATTCTTCAGGATGGTGTCAATCAAATCCTGTGGTACTTCATACTTCTGTTTGAAGTCGGTGAACGACGGCCATGCCTTTTTAAGCTGCTTGCGATGGTTATCTACATAGCGTAGATTCTGCTGCAGAATGATGCTCTTGGCTGCCAGTTCGCGATGGAATCTTGTATAAATGGTGGTATCCAGCGGACAGTATTCATCGGGCATGATGCCTCCACCACCGTAAACGGTACGATGCTGACGTAGTGTTTCGTATTTCAACGAGTCGGCAAAGTGAATGCTGTCTGCGTTTGTCAGCTCCCCACTTTTCAGTCGGTTTATCACGTCCATCGCATAGTCGCGGTTCTCGCCTTTGGTATAAGGCTTCTGAATGCAACGTCCCGATGGCGTGTAGTAGTGGGCGATGGTTAGACGTATCATCGAGCCGTCGGGCAGGTCGATGGGACGCTGCACAAGCCCTTTGCCGAAAGTACGGCGACCAACGACTATACCACGGTCCTGATCCTGTATGGCTCCAGTTACAATTTCGGCCGCTGACGCTGTGTAACTATCTACGAGTACAATAACCTTACCCTGACGAAAAACGCCGCTTCCATCGGCTTTATATTCGGTTCTGGGCACTTTTCTGCCCTCGGTGTACACTATCAGATCGTTTTTCTGCAGAAATTCATTGGCAATATCCACTGCAGCCTTCAGATAGCCGCCACCATTCTCCTGTAAATCCAGAATCAAGTGCTGCATGCCTTGGTTGCGAAGTGTTTTCAGGCCTTCGAGGAACTCCTGATGAGTTGTGGCGCCGAAACTACCAATGCGTATATAGCCTATCTGTGGACGAATCATATATACGGCATCAACCGATTTTACTGGGATTCTGTCTCTAGTGACCGTGAAGGTCAGTCGGTCTTTGATGCCTTGACGGATAACGCCTAGTTTAACTTTTGTGCCTTTTGGGCCGCGCAGTCGTTTCATAATCTCCTCTTTCGACATTTTTACGCCAGCGATAGCCGAGTCGTTAACGGCTATAATTCTGTCGCCTGCAATGATGCCAACCTTTTCAGAAGGACCGTTAATGACGGGCTGAATTACCAACAATGTGTCTTCGATGAGGTTGAACTGCACGCCGATGCCCTCAAAATTGCCTGCAAGCGGCTCGTTGGCCTCTTTCACCTCCTTGGGTGTGAGATACGACGAGTGTGGGTCGAGCTTGTCAAGCATGCCTCTGATGCCGTCTTCAACCAGTTTTTTTTCGTTTACACTATCTACGTAGAGGTTGCTGATGGCTATCTCGGCAAACTGCAGCTTGCGTAGAGGCGAGTCATCGCTGTTGTTGATACGGAACTGTGCGTGGACGTTCATCGTGCCTAAACACAACAGTAAAGAGGCAAATGTCTTATTCATATATATCTTCTTCGGGGCGGTCTTCCTCAACCACCAGATTATCAATGATAAAGTTCTGGCGCTCCATGGTGTTCTTACCCATGTAGTACTCCAGCAATTTCGCTACTTGATCGGTTTTGTGCAGCGTTACCTGTTCCAAACGGATGTCTGGACCGATGAAACCGGCAAATTCGTCGGGCGAAATCTCACCCAGACCTTTAAATCGCGTGATTTCCGGATCGGGTCCTAACTCATCGATGGCCTTCAGGCGTTCTTCGTCGCTATAGCAATAGCGTGTGATGAAATCGCTCTTTTTGTCGGATTTGGCGTCAGCTTCGGCGATGGCCTTCTTGTTCTTAATCTTTGTGCGACGGTTGCGAACGCGGAAAAGAGGCGTTTGTAGCACGTACACGTGGCCTTTCTTGATGAGTTCTGGGAAGAACTGCAAGAAGAAGGTGATGATGAGCAGACGGATGTGCATGCCGTCCACATCGGCATCGGTGGCCACAATAACCTTATTATATCGCAGTGTGTCCAGACTTTCTTCGATATCGAGGGCGGCCTGTAACAGGTTGAATTCTTCGTTCTCGTAAACCACTTTTTTGGTCAGTCCAAAACAGTTCAGAGGCTTACCACGCAGAGAGAATACGGCCTGTGTGTTTACATCGCGGCTCTTAGTGATGCTTCCGCTGGCAGAGTCACCCTCGGTGATGAAGATGCACGATTCCTCCTTGCGGTCGTTTTTCACGTCGCTGAAGTGGATGCGGCAGTCGCGCAGTTTGCGGTTGTGCAGATTGGCTTTCTTGGCACGTTCGCGAGCCAGTTTGGTGACACCAGCCATCGCTTTGCGGTCGTGCTCGCTCTCTTTAATCTTATTCTCCAGAACTTCTGCCACATCCTGATGGATATGCAGATAGTTGTCAACTTCGGTCTTGATGAAGTCGCCTACGTATTTGTTCACACTTACACCGCCGTCGGGCGACATGGTGAGCGAACCCAACTTAATCTTGGTCTGACTCTCGAACAGCGGTTCCTCTACATTGATGGCGATGGCCGCAACGATACCTGTGCGAATGTCGCCGTACTCGTATTTGCCGTAGAACTCCTTGATGGTACGGGCAATATGCTCCTTAAAGGCGCTCTGATGTGTTCCGCCTTGGGTGGTGTGCTGACCGTTTACAAACGAGTAATACTCCTCGCCATACTGGTTGGCATGGGTAAAGGCTATCTCGATATCTTCGCCTTGCAGGTGCACGATAGGATAAAGTGCATCGCTGGTCATACGGTCTTTCAGCAAATCCTCCAAGCCGTGTCGCGACAGAATGCGGCGACCATTGTACATGATGGTTAGTCCGATGTTCAGATACGTGTAGTTGCGAAGCATGTTTTCTACGATTTCATCGTGGAACTTGTAGTTCACAAACTTCGTGGCATCGGGTTCAAAGTAGATGTATGTACCGTTCTCGTCTTGAGAGGGTTCTGTTACGTCGCTTATCAGTTTGCCGCATTCAAAAACGGCTTTGCGCACTTTGCCTTCGCGATAGCTGTGCACTTCGAAGTGGCTGCTCAGCGCGTTAACCGCTTTCACACCCACACCATTCAGGCCGATTGACTTCTTGAAAGCCTTAGAGTCGAACTTACCGCTGGTGTTCAGGATGCTTACCGACTCGATCAGCTTGCCTTGTGGGATGCCTCGACCATAGTCGCGTACTGAGATGCGCAGGTTGTCTTCTACGTTTACTTCGATTCTATCGCCCGCTTTCATCTTGAATTCGTCGATAGAGTTATCAAATACTTCTTTCAGCAGGACGTATATACCGTCTTCTGCTGATGAGCCGTCGCCCAATCGGCCAATATACATACCTGGGCGAAGACGGATGTGCTCCAAACCCGTAAGAGTTTGAATGTTACCCTCGTCGTATAACGGGGTGTTGGTTGATGGGTGTTGGGTGTTAGTTATTTCTTCTGCCATATTATGCTTGTATTGTTGTTCTTAATTTTGCGAGTTGTTTTACAATGATAAGTATTTTGTTATCTAGAGATTCGAATTCCTTCTCTGTGATATATTTAAAGGATAAAGCAAGTTCCAGTTCGCTTGATGTCTCCATGAGAGAACCATTTGCTATGTCTAAGAATCTAATCCGATCATTATTTGAAAACCTTCCAAATCCTTCAGCAATGTTGAATAGAACAGAAGTAGAGGCGCGATTAAGTTGATTTGTTAACGCAAACCTCTCATCCTGTGGAAACTTCTTTAAGAGTTCGTGGATATCAATTGCTAATTGTTTCGCGTTTTGATATACCTCTAATCGTCTATAGTAAAACTTTTCCATATCTATTCACTAACACCTATCACCTATTATCCAACACCTTTTTAAAACATCTTCTGCGTTTATGTTGAGTGTGCTCGAGATACTGCCACTGGCTCTGCACTTTCTCGTTTGTCTCCATTTCAACGTTGGTTTCGCCCCATTTGAAACCGTACTTCTGATAGCGTGGTATGAGGTCGTAGAACAGCAGGGCATTAGCGCCTTTCTGCTGATATTCGGGCAGGATTCCTACCAGCATCAGATCGACACACTCGGCCTTGTGGAACTTGAGTGCTCTCAGACAATGCCACCATCCGAAAGGCCACAGACGACCTCGGCGGCACTTCTGCAGCGCGCGGGTCATCGAGGTGATCGAGATGCCCACACCAACAATGTCGTGGTTGGGTGTGTTCCAGTCTTCAATCAAGCAAACCAGGTTCATATCGAGCATGGGGAAATACATCTTCAGGTATTCATCTATCTGAGCCTCGGTCATTTGTGAGTAGCCATACAGGTGACCGAAGGTTTTGTTGACCACTTCGAGAACCTTGCGGCCAATCTGCTCTTTACCAAACACCTGACTGCGCTTGGGGTGTGCTGGGTGCAGATTATAACGCTTCATCACCAGCTCGGCAATCTTCTTGAATTTATCGGGGATACCTTCTTTAGGTACGATGAGTTTGAACTCCACGTAGTCGTTGTCTTTCTCCCAACCGCCTAACTGTTCCAGATGTTTGGGGTAGTAGGGGTAGTTGTAGATAGTGGCCATGGTGCCCATTTGGTCGAAGCCTTCGATGAGCATGCCCTCGGGGTCCATATCGGTGAAGCCTAACGGACCAACCATTTCGGTCATGCCTTTCTCGCGGCCCCATTTCTCAGCGGCGTCGAACAAGGCCTTGCTCACCTCCAAATCGTCGATGAAATCTACCCATCCAAAGCGCACGCTCTGACGGTTCCAGGCATCGTTGGCACGATGATTAATGATAGCGGCTATGCGTCCAGCCACCTTGCCATCCTTGTAAGCCAGGAAATATTCGGCTTCGCAAAACTCGAAGGCGGCATTCTTGTCTTTGCTCAAGGTATGCATCTCGTCGCTGAACAAGTTGGGCGCATCGTATTGATTGCCCTTATACAAGTCGTAGTGGAAGTCGATAAAGGCTTTAAGACTTTTCTTATCCGTGACTTTTCTAATTTCTACTGCAGACATATTCTCTCTTTGTTCGTTAAGCTTAAAAACGATGCAAAGATAACAAAAATGTGGCAAATAACAAAAAATATTATGATATTTTTCGGCAAACCAGCAGCAGATGGCCTTTCTCGGCGCTTGTTGTGGCGAAAATATACACGTCGCCGCCGTCTTTCAGTTTTAATCGTTTTCTCAGGTCGGCTACTGATAGTGGGAAGTTTCTGACGGCGATATTGGCTTGGGTGATGCCCGCCAGACCTGTTTTCAGTTCTCGTTTGTTCATCGTGCAGATGCGTTCGATAGCAAATCCACGCCCTGGAAAGTCGGGGATGATTTGCTCTGACAGGAACAAATGGCTGTTTTTATCTGGCTGACTGATGCCGAAACGCTGCGCGATGAGTTGAAAGCATCCGGCTTTCATCACCGATGCGTTGGGTTCGTACAGATATCGGGGATTGGATGGCTGCTGATAAAAATTGCGAATTTCATCGCTTGATGTGTAGCTGAATACCTGTCCGTCGTTTACGCAGAAAACCTTTAGATTGCTGGCTTTCCGTTCGACCACTAATAGCAGTTCCTTGCACTCGTTGCCAACAGAAACGATATGAACTTCGCTGACATTCCCGACGTCGGAAACGGCTTTCTGCCAGTCGAGCATGGGCGAGAGTTTTATGATCACGCGAGTGGCTTTTTCGAGCATTTCATCGATAAGTTCCAGCACGTTTGGGGTGCAGTCGGAAATGCCGTAGGTACGGCCGCCATGCTCGTTCCGTCGGGCTGGGTCGATAAATATCAGATCGGCATGCGCCATCTGGTGCAAATAGGCCACACCGTCGTTGCAAACCACATGGATGTGGTGCAAGCCTAAGCACGTGTAGTTAGCCGATGAAATGGCGCATAATGCCGCCTGCTGCTCTACGTGTACTGCTTCGGTAAAGTTGATCGACATAAATGCCATATCAACGCCAAAACCAGCGGTTAAATCTACTATTCTTTTGCCTTTGCCGGCTATCTGGGCTTTATAGCGGGCTGTGGCTTCGCTCGAGCATTGTTCCATCGACAGGTGAGGCGGATACACAATGCCGTCGTTAGCCGCCCATGATGGTATTTTTACGCGCGCTTTCTGCCGGCCTGCTATTTGGTCGAGTGCATACGTCATCTCTACTTCAGGGTTTTTCTTGCCTTGAAGTGCGAGTTGCCGTACGTCGTCGTTAGCATGACTACGGATAAATGCGAGCGTGGCCTCGTTCATTGTTTATAATGCTGCGATAAAGTCTTCGAACAGCTTGCGGTTCTTTCCTGGTGTGATAATGTGGTGATTACCAATGGGGTGGGTCAGGAAGTAGGCAGTCTGCTCATTATCAGCCAGTTGTATTACCTGCTGCGTGCGACAGAGGTCGGGTTTGGCCTGATTTTTAACCAGTTCGCCCTCGGCCATGAAACTGCGCTTCAGATCGCCCGATACCTTGAATACTGTAACAGGTCCTTCCTTCATGAAACCTCTGATTCCAACGCCTATTCCCGACTCAAAATGCGTATCCAGTTCGTAGCGCTCTACCATATTCAATGGTATGGTGCAATGTGCAAACAGCATTTCGCCTGTTTCGGGGTTAATCTGCGATGGATTAGCCTGGAAACCTGATACGCCCAGCAAGGCATTGGTGATAGCCATCGATAACATGGCTGGCACATCGCCTTCGCAACCGGCCACAATACCCTCGGCATTCAGCTTGGCCAGTGCCCAGCAACCTGTATTATGTACGGCTGTGAGCAAGTCGAAACAACGCAGCGTAAAGCCTTGTAGATTGTGCTTGTTTACAATAGTTTTCAGAGCCTGGTAGATACGATCTGGCATCTCGCCTTCGGTTACCTTGTCGATACCCTCTAACAGTTCCGAAATGGGCACTTCTACCAACTCGATACCTAACTTGGTTTTTACGGCTTTTGGATCGGCTACGCTCGAAATCAGCCAGTCGGAAGGTTCGCCGATAATGCCCAAGCGGGCACCGTTCAGCTGGCGTTTTGCTTCCTGCACCTTCTGTAAGGTCTGCAGTCGGCGTGCGATGTAATCGGCACTTCCGTGAATAATCTCGCCCTGCAGGTAGTTCTGCTGCAGATACGAGAGAATCTCCATCGATGCCGCCAGCGAGTTGCTTTTACCCGATGTGAGCAGATAGAAAGGTACCTGTGACTGCTGACGCAACTGGGGCAGCAAGCGCTTGAAAATACCCTCGGTACCGCCTGTGCGCACATAAATGACCGACAGCGTGTGAGTGCCGTAATCGCTATAATCGTTGCCTTTCAGCGTGTATTCAATCCCTAAGCTACCCAGAAACTCCTGAGTAACTGCTCCTACAGCCGCCTCGTCGTGCAGCTCCGAAGTGAGTGTATAAATGGCTATATCCATAGGCTTTAGCACCGTGATTAGTGCTTGGAATAGTAATCCAATCCTAATTTTACGTTCTCGATGACAGCTTTCGAAGAGTAGGTGGCGCCTGTCACGGCATCAACCTTCATTTTCTTGGCATCCTTTACTTTCATGCCGTTCCATTTATCCAGCAGGTGTTTCTTCACCTTCAGGAAATACTTGGGTGTTTCCTGGTTTTTCATTGCCTCTATCTTTACCACCTTGTTTTTCTGGATGTATATTTTCAGCGGTGTAGCGCCCAGAAAGCCCTGTACGTCCTTGCCCAGTGTAGTGGTGTTGATTACTGTCATCCCGTTTTCCTTAGTCATCGTGTCGTCGGCCTTCCAGCTCATCAGCGTGAGGGCGACAACCATCAGTGAGCAACAGCTCACAGTCATCATTAATTTCTTCATATCTCTCCTATAAAAACTTATTCTTCTTTCAGCATTTCAAGTGCTTTATTCTCGGCGGCTTCCATTATTTCGCGCTCGCCTGGGCCCTTGTCGTTAATACCGCACAGGTGCAGAATGCCGTGGATGATTACACGGTGCAGCTCCTCGTCGTATGGTCGTCCGTACTTGTCGGCGTTGGTAAATACGGTATCGACAGAAATGTAGATATCACCGCTGATGGTTTTACCCTCGCAGTAGTCGAAGGTGATGATATCCGTGTAGTAGTCGTGACCTAAGAATTGGTTGTTTACTTCGAGAATTTTCTCGTCGTTCACGAACAAATAGCCGATTTCACCGACTTTCTTTCCATAACTGGCGGCCACTTTGCGAATCCAGTTAGTAGTCTCTCGCTTTTTGATGTTAGGGAATTTAACTCCCTCTGCTTCGTATATAATCATAGTTAATTTTTTTTCGGTATGTAAGCACTCACATCTACGCCAAAGTGCTGCAGCTCTCGCACAGCGCTCGACGAAACGCTGGCCAGCTCGGGCTCAGTGTAAAGCAGGATGGTTTCGATGCCTCCCAGTCGGCGGTTAAAATCGGCCTGCCATTGCTCGTATTCAAAGTCGCTTGCTGTGCGCACGCCTTTTACGATGAATTGGGCGTTTTCGGCTTTGGCAAAGTCCATTGCTAAACCGTTGTAAACTTTCACTTCTATGCGAGTATCGTCGGCATAGAGTGCTTTGATGGCCTGCATGCGCTCCTCGGCTTGGGGCATATCGGGCTTGTGCACATTGTCGCCTACCACGCCGATTACCAATCGGTCGAAGAGTGGTAATGCGCGTCGCACGATAGAATCGTGGCCAATGGTGAAGGGATTGAAACTTCCCACGAATATTCCTGTTCTCATATCAGTCGAAGAGATTAGGTTGCATGATGTTGCCACCATACGGGTTGCGCCCGAAGTGCTTGTAAGCCAGTTCGGTAACCATGCGGCCGCGAGGAGTTCGCTTGATGAAGCCTTCCATGATAAGGAATGGCTCGTAAACCTCTTCTACGGTGCCGGCATCTTCGCCGATGGCTGTAGCGATAGTGGTGATGCCCACAGGTCCGCCACGAAACTTATCGATGATGGTGAGCAGAATCTTATTATCGATTTCATCGAGTCCATACTTATCGATGTTGAGGGCTGTGAGTGCCACGCGGGTAATCTTGGTGTCGATGGTGCCGTTGCCTTTCACCTGTGCAAAGTCGCGCACGCGGCGTAACAAGGCATTGGCGATACGTGGCGTTCCACGCGAACGCCCTGCAATCTCCAAGGCAGCATCTTCGGTAATGGGCACACCTAAGATGTTAGCCGAACGCTCGATGATGGCCTGCAGCGTTTCGGGCTCGTAGTACTCCAGGTGCATGTTGATACCGAAACGTGCGCGCAACGGGGCTGTGAGCAGTCCGCTACGGGTGGTAGCGCCTACCAGTGTGAACGGGTTCAAGTCGATCTGGATGCTGCGTGCCGACGGGCCTTTGTCAATCATGATGTCAATGCGATAATCCTCCATGGCGCTGTAGAGATATTCCTCGACTACAGGCGAGAGACGGTGGATTTCGTCGATAAAAAGCACGTCGTTCTTTTCGAGCGAAGTCAGAATGCCAGCCAGGTCGCCTGGCTTATCGAGCACAGGTCCGCTGGTAATCTTGAAACCAACACCCAGTTCGTTGGCAATGATATTCGAGAGGGTTGTTTTTCCCAGTCCTGGAGGACCGTGCAGGAGTGTGTGATCCAGTGGCTCGCCACGATATTTGGCGGCCTCTACAAACACCTCTAAATTCTCTACAACCTTTTTCTGACCGCTAAAGTCACAAAAGCTTAGCGGTCGTAAAGCGTTCTCAAAGTCCTTTTCGCCTTGAGAGAAGCGTTCTTCACGAATATCGAAATCTTCGTCCATCATATTTTCGTGTGCAAAATTACGAAAAAAGCCACAGACTACAAAAAAATCTGTGGCTATTTATAATTTTTTACTTTTTTGCTTATTTACTTTTTAAAGGCTTCATCGAGGTCGGGATAGTTCTTTTTCTTCTCGTCGTCCACCTTCAGATACTCTTTCAGGTCGAAATGCAGCATCTGTGCAACAATGCTTGATGGCCACTGGCGCACCATGCGGTTCATTTTGGTGGCGGTATCGTTGTAAACCATGCGCGACATGCGCACGTTCTCCTCGTATTGAGCCTGTCCTTCCTGTGCTTTCTTGTAGAGTTCGCTGGCTTTCAATTCAGGATACTGCTCAACCACTACGTTCAGACGGCCCATCATCTGGCTTAGCAGGTCGGACTGTGCGTTGATGCCTGCTGGTGTGGCGGCCGACGTGTGGCCACCGCGGGCTTCGATGGTCTGGATAATTGTTTCGCTCTCGTGCTTAGCATACTGTGCTGCTGTTTTGGCCATCGCTACTACTGCATCGAAACGCGAATTGAGCTGAACCTCGATCTGGCTCAGGGCGTTTTTGCACATTTCATCGAGACTTACCAAGCTGCGCTGGGTTGAGATGAAGTAGCCGATAACAACGACGGCCAATGCGACGATAATGCCGAAAAATACTCCTAATGCTTGCATAATTCAAAATTTTATGGTTTAATAGGGGCAAAGATACAAAAAGATTTCGTAACTTTGCCACCAAAACTTAAAAAAAAATGAAAAAAGTGTTTTTGATAGCTTTCGCAGCTATGTTGTGCCAACAACTGCTGGCCATTACTACCATGCCTATTCAAGGCGAAGTAATCAAACCTACTGATGCTCACATCCAATATGCGGGGCGCATTAGTTTTACGAATCCTGAACGCCCGGCGTTTAATTTCCCTGGTGTGCAGATAGTGGCAGCCTTCGAGGGCACCTCTTTGCGCATGCTGGCCAAGCCGCAGAGTGGTTATTTTGTGGCTCAGATTGACAAGGCCGAGCCTTTTAAGGTGGCTTTTCGTGGTGAGCGCGATTCGCTGGTGACCTTGGCTACAGCGCTGGCAGATGGTGTGCACACGGTTAAACTGATGTATGCCATCGAGGGTTATGAGTTTTATCCTGAGTTTTGGGGCTTTGTGCTCGATAAGGGCAAAAAGCTGGTTGATGCGCCTGCATTGCCATCAAGAAAGATAGAATTCATCGGCAATTCGATTACTTGCGGCTATGGTAACGAGGGATTGAAGAAGGAGGAGCATTTCGACTATGCTACCGAGAATCATTATTACTCGTATGCCTCGATAACAGCGCGCAATCTGAATGCCCAGCACTGGGTGGTGGCTCGCAGTGGTATTGGTGCTTATCGCAACTACGACGGTCCCAAGACGGGCAACCCCGAGTCGAACATGCTGGTGCAGTACGAGTATGTCGGCTATGCCTGGAAGCCGGAACTGCGCCACGAGGCTACTTTCTTGCGCGAAAAATGGGATTTCGGCCGTTATCAGCCTGATGTGATCTGCATCAATCTGGGTACCAACGATACTTCGACCAACAACTACGACCTGAAGCTGCTGAAGCAGAACTACAAGAAGCTGCTACAGCTGGTGCGCCTGCATAACCCCAAGGCTAAGATTGTGTTCCTGTCGGGTTCGATGCTGTATAACAAGGAGTTGCAGCAGGTGAAGCAGTTGCTCGACGAGGTGACTGCCGAGGCTAAGAAAGCTGGTGATAATGCGGTTTATCGCTTTGATATGGCGCCTATTTCGGGCAACGAGTGGTATGGCAACGATTGGCATCCCAATGTGTATCAGGACGAAAAGATGGCTGGCGAACTCACAGCCTATCTGCGTTCGCTCATGGGTTGGTTCTAATGAAAAAGAAAGGATTATCCGAGCAGCTTTCGAGTATCCTCCAGTATCTGCATGAGCTCATCCATTTTTTCGGCTCGCAGCATGGCGATACGGGTTTGGCGGAAATCGGGTATCCCTTTAAATATAGGTGTGGCAGCGAGGTGTCTTCTGGTATGGAGGATGCCTCGTTTTTCGTCGATACGTTCTACGTTGATGCGCAGCAGCTCTTCGAGGATGTCGAGTTTCTGATTGAAGTCGAGCTCTTCGCGACTGAAAATCCATGGGCATCCGAAGGTGGCGCGGCCAATCATGATGGCATCCACGCCGAAAGTTTTGAATGCCTCGTCGGCCTCGTCAAGGTTGTGTATATCGCCATTACCTATAATAGGAATATGTATGCGTGGGTTGCGTTTTACTTCGCCAATCAGCGTCCAGTCGGCCTCGCCTGTGTACATCTGACTGCGCGTTCGGCCATGAATGGTAAGCGCTTTAATGCCGCAGTCCTGCAGCTGTTCGGCCAGTTCGGTGATAATCAGCTGTTCGTGGTTCCATCCCAAGCGCGTTTTCACGGTTACGGGCAGTTTCACGGCATCTACCACCTTGCTGGTAATCTCCAGCATCTTGGGTATGTTCTGCAGCATGCCTGCTCCAGCGCCTTTGCCTGCCACCTTTTTTACTGGGCAGCCAAAGTTCAGGTCGATCAAATCCGGACCGGCTTGTTCCACGATTTTTGCCGCTTCGACCATTGCCTCCACGTCGCGACCGTAGATCTGAATGCCTACGGGGCGCTCGGTATCGCTGATGGTGAGCTTCGAGATGGTTGATTTTACATCGCGTATCAGCGCTTCGGCGCTCACGAACTCAGTATATACCATCGCTGCTCCGTACCGCTTGCAAAGCAGTCGGAAACCAATATCAGTTACATCCTCCATCGGTGCCAAAAACACCGGGTTTTGTCCAAATTCTATATTGCCTATCTTCATTTCGCGTGCAAAGTTAAGCATTTTTTCTGAAAATGTTTGGTTGGTTCGAAATAATCATGTATTTTTGTACACAAATTTTTTACTTATAGCTAAATAATCAGGATGGAACAATTACTCCACTACACCTGGAAACTGAAGCTCTTTCCGCTGAAGGAGCTGTTTACAAGCGATGGAATGCTGGTTGAGGTGATCGACCCGGGCAAGCACAACTGCGATGCCGGGCCTGATTTTATGAATGCCAAGATTCGTATCAACGGCACCATGTGGGCTGGCAATGTCGAGATTCACGACAAGTCGAGCGACTGGTATCTGCATGGCCACGACAAGAATCGCGACTACGATAACGTGATTCTGCATGTGGCTAAGGTGCTGGATACCGAAGTGATGAAAAGCAATGGGCAGTACGTGCCCCAGTTGCAGCTGGATGTGCCCGAGCATGTGCAGGCGCATTACGATGAGTTGCGGCGCACCGAAGAGTATCCTGCCTGCTATCAGGTGATTCCCGATTTGCCCTCGCTAACCATTCACTCGTGGATGGCGGCTCTGCAGATAGAGCGCCTGGAGCGCAAAACGGCTGATATCCGTCAGCGTGTAGAGCGGTGCAACGGTTCGTGGGAGGAGGCTTATTTTACGACGCTGGCGCGCAACTATGGTTTTGGTATCAACGGCGATGTGTTCGAGCTGTGGGCGCAGAATGTGCCGCTGGGCGCTGTGGCCCACCATCGCGACGATTTGTTTCAGATCGAGGCGATGTTCTTCGGTCAGGCTGGCCTGCTGGAGCTGGATGCCGTGCCCGAATGCTACCAGAAGGATGCGCTCAACGATGGCTATTTTGCTCGCTTGCGCAACGAGTATCTGTATCTGGCGCATAAGTTCTCGATGCAGCCAATTGATTTCAGGCTGTGGCGATTCCTGCGACTGCGCCCGCAGAACTTCCCGCACATCCGATTGGCTCAGTTGGCCAACCTGTATTATCAGCAGAAGGCGGGACTGAGTCAGATGATAGCGTGCGACACCCTCGATGAGCTCCGGCAGGTGCTCAGCTCGCAGGTTACGCCTTACTGGGAAACCCATTACACCTTCGGTTCTGAAAGTGCCAAGAACCAGAAACATCTGTCGCCGGGCTCTGTCAATCTGCTCATGATCAATACTGCTATCCCCATGTTGTTTGCCTATGGCAGGCATCAGTCGAAAGAGGTGCTGTGCGACAAGGCTTTCGATTTTCTTGAGCAGCTCAAGGCCGAGAACAATCACATTATCCGCATGTGGCAGCAGGTGGGACTGCCTGTCAAGTCGGCAGGCGACTCGCAGGCGCTGATACAGCTTAAACGCGAGTATTGCGACAAGAAGGACTGCTTGCGCTGCCGCTTTGGTTACGAATACTTAAAACGTAAATAACATCTATGAATCAGGAGATATTCTATGCAATGGCGTTGACTCGCCTCACTAACTTTAACTTCCAGATGGCGCTGGAGTTGTACAAGGCTGCTGGCAGCGCTCAGGCGCTATACGAGCATCGTAACGATGTGGGCGACCTGATCGACGACTGCTCGCCCCGCTTGCTGACTGCCTTGAAGGACTGGGGCGACGCGATGAAACGTACCGAAGCCGAGGTGAAGTATATGGAAGAGCACCAGATACGCGCTTTTTCGCTGTTCGACGATGATTACCCGCAGCGCATGCTGGATTGTGTGGATGCGCCGCTGGTGCTGTATGCTCAAGGCAATGCCGACCTGAACCAGCAGCGAATCATCAGTATCGTTGGCACGCGCCACATCACATCCTATGGCGAGGATCTCACACGAAAATTTATCAGCGAATTGCATGAGATGTGCCCTCATGTGCTGATTGTGAGTGGCTTGGCCTACGGTGTGGATATCTGTGCCCATCGCCATGCGCTCGCCAATGGCTATCCCACGCTGGGTGTGCTGGCTCACGGGCTCGACCAGATTTATCCCTACCACCATCGCGATACTGCCGCCGAGATGATTCAGCATGGTGGACTGATGACTGAGTTTATGACTCAGACCAATGCCGATAAGGTTAACTTTGTGCGCCGAAACCGCATTGTGGCAGGCTGTGCCGATGCAACGATTGTGATTGAGAGTGCTGCCAAGGGTGGTAGCTTGATAACGGCCGAAATCGCACAGAGCTACAGTCGCCCTGTATTTGCTTTTCCGGGCAATGTGGGTCGGCCATACTCCGAAGGCTGCAATCAGCTTATTCGCAATAATGGGGCGGCGCTCATCACTTGTGCAGCCGACTTTGTTGAGGCTATGGGGTGGGAAGACGATATGCTCCGACGGCGGGTTTTGCATGCTGGTATCGAGCGCCAGCTGTTTCCCGAACTCACCGACGAAGAGCAGCGAATCGTGGATTTGCTGCAGCTGTCTAACGACCTTCAGGCTAGTGTGATTAGTGTGAACGTCAACCTTACTATCAGTCAGGTCACGTCGGTGCTGTTCCAGCTCGAGCTGAAAGGCGTGGTGAAAGCTATGGCTGGCGGCATGTATCATCTGCTGATGTAGCATCCTCATGGATGCTTTCGGCCATCAGCTGGTAAATCTGTCGGGTGCGCTCATCTTTCAGCAGCTCCATCTGCATCTGCATCACGCCCGTGTCCCAACGCATCATCGGACCAGTCTGTGCCTGTTTGGGGCTCAGCTGTGAAACTTTTTTGGCTGTTTCGTCGATAAGTGGCAGAAACAGCTTAAAGTCCATCTGCTCTTCTTCAAGCACCTTTTCGGCCAGTCGGTAGCAGTGGTTGGCAAAGTTGCAGGCCAGCACGGCAGCCAGATGCAGCTTTTTGCGTTGCGCCGAAGTGGCTGGTACCACGTTTTCCGAGATGCTCTCGGCCAGCGTGCGGATGGTGGCCAGTGTGGCATCGTCCGAAGCCTCGATAAAGCAAGGTATCGGCTTGAAATCCACCCGTTTGTTTTTCGAGAATGTCTGCATCGGGTACAGCACGCCGTAACGTTGTGCGTGCGGCTGCAGCACCTGCATGTCTATGCTGCCAGCCGTGTGAACGATGATGGCCTGCTGCGCCTTGCGACCTACCTTTTCGGCCAGCCCTGCGATGGCATCATCTTTTACTGAGATGATGTAGATATCGGCATTTTCGCTGATTTCGTCGATGTTAGTGGTGTAGGCACACCCCAGCTTAGCTGCCAACTCGCCAGCATGCTCAGCCGTACGGCTAAACACCTGCACGATATCCTGACCCGCCTGGCTGAGCGCCTGACTTAAATGTGTGGCCAAATTTCCTGATCCTACGATTACTATCTTCATAATGGCTGCAAAGGTACAAAAAATAATTAACTTTTGTAGTAAAAATTCTTTTTACTCAACAAAAAAGACTATTTTTGCACCCAAAGATATAATTTTAACTATTAGGACGTATGAAAAGAACTGCATTATCCATTTTCGCTTGCGTGGTTGCACTTACAGCAACGGCACAACTCGATGTAAAGGAGTTTAAACTTAGTAATGGCATGACCGTTTGGGTTAACGAAGACCACTCGCAGCCCAAGGTGTTTGGTGCCGTTGTGGTTAGGGCTGGCGCCAAGGATTGTCCTAACACAGGTATCGCACACTACTTTGAGCACATTATGTTTAAGGGTACCGACCGCTTGGGTACCATCGATTACACAGCCGAAAAACCTCTGCTGGATAGCATTTCTGCCCAGTACGACCTGTTATCGCAGACCAAGGATGAGGACGTGCGAAAGCAGATTCAGCAGCACATTAACCAGCTGAGCCTGAAAGCTGCCGATTATGTGATTCCTAACGAGTTCAACCGTCTGATATCAAAGTATGGCGGTAGCAGTCTGAATGCGGGCACTGGTTACGATATGACCTACTATCACAACGAGTTTCTGCCCCATTTCATCGAGCAGTGGTGCTGGTTAAACTCTGAGCGACTGATTACCCCCGTATATCGCGGATTCCAGGGCGAATTGGAGAATGTGTACGAGGAAAAGAACCGTTCGGCCGATGGAATGGGCAATGCAATGGAGAAAGTGATGGGTGCTGTGTTCAAGACTCAGCCTTATGGCTATCCCATCATTGGTTCTACTGAGAATCTGAAAAACCCACGCCTGTCGGATATGGCCGAATTCTACAAGAAATACTATGTGGCCTCGAATATGGGGCTGATTCTCTGTGGCGACATTACGCCCAGCGACGACTTGACCGCTCTGCTTGAAAAGACGTTTGGTCGTGTGCAGACGGGCCCTGTGCCACAGCGCGGTTATAGTCCGATGCCAGAGATTCAGGCTGGCGAACGACAGGAGGTTACACTCCCCATACCGCTTATTGGTGCTGAGGCATTGGTATTCAAAGGCGCTACCGATTACGAGCCCGATGCTAATGCTCTGGAACTGGCCAACGGACTGCTTTCTAATGGCAAAGCTGGTTTGCTCGATTCGCTGATGAACGAGCATAAGGTGATGGCATCATTCGCCCTGAATGTGGGGTTCGACGATGCCGCAGGTACAGCCGTGCTCATCATCCCCAAGCTGTTTGGAAAGATGAAAACTGCCGAAGGACGCGTGATGGAGCAGATTCAGCAGGTGATTAATGGCAACTTTAGCGACAGTCAGCTTGAGGCCCTGAAACAAGAGGAGGTAATGGATGCAGAGAAGCATCTGGAAACCATCAGCAGCCGTTCTGAGTTGCTGGTCGATCTGTTCTCGAAAGGCAAGACCTGGCAGGATGCGCTCGATAAAATCGAAAGAATTAAGCGCCTTACCAAGGCCGATGTGGTAGCAGCCGCCAAGAAGTACTACGGCACCAACTATATAACGCTGGTAAAGAAGTATGGTACACCTAAGAAGGAAACGCTAAAACAGCCTGGCTATAAGCCCATTCAGCCAAAGAATACTGATGCAAAGTCGGACTTTGCCCGCCAGCTGGAACAGATACCTGTAATACAGACCGAAATACGTACCGTTGACCTGCAGACGGCTGTAGATACCAAACAGCTAAGCGATCACGCCACCTTATATTATAAGCAGAATCCTATCAACGACATCTTTACGTTTAACCTGCGTTTCAAGGATGGTAAGCTGCACACACCAGCACTCGGCGTACTGAGCTCGTATCTCTCGGCCCTAGGTACCGATTCGCTCAAGAAACAGCAGCTGGAGAAGGCTTGGCAGCAGATAAACACCACGATGGAAATTAACGCTGGTAACAACACATTTATGTTCACGCTTACTGGTCCTGATAAGCAGTTCGAACCCGCCCTCAACTTGTTGGCCCACTTCTTGTGCTCGGCTAAGGGCGATGATGAGGCTCTTGATGAGGCTAAAGATGATGATAAGGTAACGCGCAAGAGCTTTGGCAAGCAGAAGGACGATGTGCTAACCCCTATGCGCGAATATGTGATGTATGGCAGCAAATCTACCTATCTTAACCAGTTGAGTAAGAGCGAGATAAAATCGCTTAAGAACGATGATTTGCTGAGTTTGTTCCGCGAGGTTCAGCAGTACGATTGCGAGCTGCTTTATTGTGGTACCAAGACTATCGACGAGGTGGCTGCTGTAGCACAGCAGGCCTTGCCACTCAGCCAGTGCACCCGCAAGGAGGCCGATACCTTCCGCCCATTGCAGCAGTACACCGAGCCTACGGTTTACTTCTACAACGTGCCCAAGTCGCGCCAGAACTATGTGATAAGTTTCGATGCCATCAGTCCGCTATCAACAGCCGACGATCGTGCTAAACTATCGCTCTTTGGCGAGTATTTCGGTGGCAGCATGTCGTCGGTTCTCTTCCAGAATGTACGCGAGTTCCGTTCGCTGGCCTACAGCACTGGCGGCCGTGCCTATACCACCAGTCTTGCTCAGCATCCTGATGCCGTTCTGGGCTATATCACAGCCACTGGAACCCAGGCCGACAAGACGATGGAAGCCCTTGCTACCGTGGATTCGCTGCTGCGCCAGATGCCGATGAAGGAGAATAATCTGGATGCCGCCCGCCAAAGTGTGCTCAACGACATACAGAATAGCTATCCCACCTTCCGCAACATGCCTGCTTTCGTGGCCAATCAGCACATGCTGGGCAATACTGTCGACCCCAATGCCGCCAAAGCCCGACTGCTGCCTGGTATCACAGCTCAGGACATCATCCAGTTCCACCAGCAGCACATTGCAGGCAACAACAACCGCGTGTGGATGATTATCGGCGACAAGAAACTTACCGATATGAAAGCCCTTGAGCGCTACGGCAAGGTGGTTGAGCTTAAGAAAGAAGATGTATATAGATAAAAATAGATGAAACAAGAAGTTAATCCGCAGGATACCAGCAGGGGCTAAGGCTTTTGGGGCTTTGGATCAAGTCGCCCATGCTGCCCAATATCTCGAGGATCTGCAGCAAATCATCAACCATCTGTAGCCGTAGTTCCCACGGTTGGAACTGATAGTTTCTGCCGTCGAAACTAATAGTTTCTCCTATCTTTTGCTGTCGGGGTGGGGGTGATGGTGGCGAACTTCGCGGAACGAGTCCATCTGTGCCACATGACCGTTGCGGAAATCGAGTACCACCACATCGTAATCGTCGTTGTTAAGCAGCGTACGATACTCCCATTCATCGCGCCCGTTGGCGAATCGGCGGTAGTCGGGTGTCCGGCCCATAATCTCTGTTACCTCATCTTTGGTCATACCCGGCTGTATGCGTGCCGCCTTATCGGTAACCGTTAAAAACATCGATGCACACGAACTCATCACAATTCCCAACACGCCCACCAGGGCCATTTTTCTAATCCTTTTCATCATAATCCTAAGCTTTAATCATACATTTATGCTGCAAAGATATAGCATCCGTTTTTGAAATTTGCATACAAATCCCTACCATACGATAGGGAAATCCCTAATGCCCGCAATTTTTCCCAGGTTAGGGAATTTTTGCGCCCTAACTAGGGAGATATTTTTTCCCAGTAAGGGAACAAAAACGGCCACGGGAGCATGAATAGAAAAATACTTACATCAGTGGTGGCTAAAGCAGGTGCACCCACATCTGTGACAGATGTGACAGTTCAAAAACAGGGGTGCATACTTTAAAATAACTTCTATGTATATATTTATATATACATAGGCATAAATGCCACTTAAATTTTTATTGTCACAACTGTCACAACTTTGCTTTAAGTGTAGGTGGAATCGAAAAAACTTAGTATATTTGCAGCAAATTATTTAATAAGCGAAAGAATGAGCAATATTACTATGACGCCCGAGGCGTTTCTACAATACCTGAAGCGTAATGTGCTGGGCGATGTTGATTTCGACCGTATAGCCGGGATGAACGACGATGATAAGCAGCAGCTGATGCTTAGGCAGATTGACAATATGATAGGCATGCAGCCAGGTGCCGATGCATTAGGTTGGTACTTTACAAAGTTTCTGGACGACGATGGCAGATGCCAGGCTGACAACCCGCTAACCGACGAGGCAAGCACCCCGCTAAGCGAGTGGCTTTACGACATGGCCGAACTGGGGCGCCTGCTGTATTGGCATCAGGCATTCCCCCTCGAATTATTGTCACCTGAATTGGAGTATGATCCTTTTGTTGACGAAAAACTGAACTTTACTATCGACAACGAGCAGTTGGTTTCGTGGCTAAAAGTGGTGCCTTATCGCCGTGTAGCTGCTATGGTGGCACGCATTATGATGAGCACAGAGTACGATCGTATTCAGGGCTGCAACGATGCCATGCAGGATTATTATGCCGAGCATTGCCCCATAGGTGATTTTGATGCGCAGGACGAGAAACAGGCCGACGGATTTGTGACTGCAGTAATCGATGCTCTCACAGAGATGGAACAGCACACAGAACGAGGATATGAACTGGGGCTCGACGACGAGCAGATAAGAGTGGTGGATATGCTGTGGAGCTGGGTGCCTCACGATTATCCTGAGGAATATGTAGCTGCTGCCAAGGACATCGTAAAGATGGTAGAAAAGCTATTGCCAGCTAAAACGGTTATCCGCAGCCGTAACGGCTTTAAGCAGTTTTACGATACGGTGCTGCCTAAGCTGAAAGAGATAATAGATAAATATCATGTGCCTGTAGATACCACCGATTATTACAATCTTACGATGGGCTATATGCGCGAGTGGATGTATGCAAAATACTTAGGAGGGGTAGTGCTGGATGAATTCTTTGACTAACAGGTACCCTCAGGATCAGCCATCTTACGGCGCAACCTTAAACCGCGAACGCCTGCTTGGGGATGCCGATAGGCTTTTCTCAATCCGATGGCTGATAAACCGATTATTTTGCGAAATAAAGCTGTTGCTTATTAACGACTACAATTTGCAGAGCCACAAGTTCTTTTTCGCCATCCGCCAGCAGCCCGAATTGTGGTTTGCCTGGCACATGCTTAAGCACCATCAGGCATCGCTGGCAAAGGTAGAAGAGTACAAGCAGATGTTTCCCGAGAACGGTAACTTTATCGCGGCACTACGCGAAGAACGCGAAAATGTTATCAAGCAGTTTATGAAGTTTGTGCCCTCTAAGCAGTGGGATACATTGCGCGATAACGACGACTCGTGGCGCATCTATGCCAAAAGGTTATACCAGGCCAACTCAAAAAATCCACAGATCGAACTCGAGTTTTTTGCGCTGGTGGATTATATCTGTGTAATGACCGATGCTCTTTGCGGCAACTGGAACCTGCTGTTTCCCAGCGACGAGGATAATACCGACATGCAGACCTATATCGACCAAGGCGCCACCAGCAACAATCAGGAGATGGCTGAGATAAAGACGGTACTGAAAACGCTGCTAAAAAGCCCATGGTTTGATAAGTTTTGTGACGACAGTAAGAAATACGATACCCACTGGCGCGATAACTATATCGACGCTCTGTTCAAATCAGAATACGGTCAGGAACTGGTAATTGGCTGGGACAAAAAACAGATACAGATAAAAGGTTATGTGTTGGGCTGTTTGTGGTTTGCAGGCGTTTTTTTCGAGAAAGTTTCTAAGTTTGCAATAGCAAAAGAGATTCTATCACCATATTATCCCACCAAGAATACTGATGCACAGGTAAAGCAGGAATGGCAGAAAAAAAGTTCGTCGCTCTCCAACTATATGGGCCAGGCCGACGAACAGAAATTCTACGACTGGGCCATCAAGTATATTGAGGGCGATGATAATCAAAAACTCGATTAACATAACTCGATTAGTATTCGATTATAGTTCGATTAGCGTTCGATTGGTGAAAAGCGTCAATCGAACGTTATTTTTTTGTGTTAAAATCAGTAGATTCTTAAAAACGCAAACGTTTGATAATCAGTTGGTTGCAAATTGCATATGAAATAAATTAAAAATATTCCGGAAATTATTTGGTGGGCATTCATCGAATTGTACATTTGCACCGTCAAAACCAAATTTTTTTCGTGTATGATTAATTACATTTCAGTTCGAAACGGCCACAAGGTGGCACGTCGAGTACAGGACCGCGAGGAATTTCTCGCATTGCGTAACACAGAGGCTAACCTCTCTAATCTCGCACTTGCCCGTACGGGCGATACTAATGCCAAAAAGGCTTTGGTGCAGTTTGCTTACAACGATTTGATGCCCGATGGGCGAGTGGCTGGATGCTGCCATCCCAGCGACTGGTTCTTCCACGACATCGACTGCTACGACGACAATCAGGCACAGGAGATGAAGGAAAAAATCCTTTCAGTAAAAACCGAAATCGGTCTGGGCTTGCTCGAACGTTCGGCTGGCGGCGGATTCCATCTGGTTTGCCGTCGTGAGTTGGGTAAAACCATCCTCGAGAATCAGGTACGCATAGCCTGCATACTGAAGATTGAGATGGACACCAACTGTAAGAATCTGGGTAGGGTGGTGTACTCAACCAGTGGCAGCGCCGACGATTTGCTTTATCTGGATGCTGCCATCTTTGCCAACACCATCAGCGTTGAGGAGAGCGAGCGCGAGTACAAACTATTAAAGGAACGCGAGCGCATGGGGCTGGAACAGGTGCCTGCCGAAGCCAAGCACGAACGCAAGCACTACAAGCCCTGGGAGGATGACGTGAAGCACGATACGCCCGTAAACGTCGCACCCAGCACCATCACGCTTGCTGCCGGCCAGTTTCCTAACGAGTATCACGGCCATACTTTCCAGGAAATCATCGCTAAGTACTGGGAGATAACCAATCATGGCTACGAACCCACTATTGGCGACCGCGACACCAAGACCTATCAGCTGGCTCGCGACCTGCAGCACATCTGCGCCCGCAACTTTGATTGGCTCAACCAGGTGATACCCTGCTACAACGGCTTTACACTCGAAGAGAAACAGGCCAAGATACGCAGCGCCCTGCAGAGCCCCTACGAGGGAATGCCCCGCACCATACAGGAGGTGCTGAATGCACTCGAGGGTGATACTGATAGCGCTATCTGCGAACCCAAGTCGGCACCCACCGATTTCTTCTTCAATGCACCCCAGCCTCCCGCATTCCCTGCCGATCGCAAGTTGCCTAAGCTTATCCGTCTCATCACCTCGCGTGCACCTTACATATATAAGCCCGCTGTGGCCGAAGCAGCATTCCCCTCGCTGGGCATCCATCTGCACGACACCTGGTTTAATTACACCGACAATGTAAAGCACGAGGCAACACTCATGAACTGTCTGGTGGGCGAATCAGGTTCAGGTAAAGGCTGTATCGACGCACCTATCGACCACATTATGGCTGATATCCGAGAGCGCGACGCCATCAATCTGAAGCGTGAAGACGAATACAAGAAAGCAGCCGAAGCAAGGGGAGCCAATAAGGATCAGCCCCTTCGCCCTGAAGGATTGGTTATCCAGGAGATTACAGGCGACGTGACAAACGCGGCACTCGTAACCCGAATAGACGAGGCGCAGGGCCGATTTGTATATGTGAAGCTGAACGAAATCCAGATGTTCGATGCCTTGAAAGGCAACGGTAAAGCAGGCCTGCAGTACACGCTGATGTGCCTGTCGTTCGACCCCAACAACCGCTATGGTCAGACTCGTCGAGGCGTAGGCTCAGTATCTAAGATTGTGTGTGTACGCTTTAACTGGAACGCATCTACCACACCTAAAAAGGTAAAAAGCTACTTTAAGTCGGTAGTAGAAGACGGACCCGTGCAGCGTATCAACTTCAGCACCATACCTGTGTGCGAGATTGGAGCCGA
This sequence comes from Xylanibacter ruminicola, assembly GCA_015060625.1. Lineage (GTDB taxonomy): Bacteria > Bacteroidota > Bacteroidia > Bacteroidales > Bacteroidaceae > Prevotella > Prevotella ruminicola_D. The sequence continues at coordinate 38,105 of SUYC01000009.1, forward strand.
ACAGCCCGTATTTGGTGAGTACGATGCCCAGTTCGATGCCGACCTGAAACCCTATCTGGCCAACCTGTTGGCTGCCAGCGGCACCATCAATTGCCCCGAAGCATTCAAACTGGCCAAGAAACTGCAGAAAGAATGTCAGGATATGGCCGTACTATCACAGAGCCGTGTGTTCGATAGTCTTACCCACCGTGCTTTGGTGATTGCTTGGCTTAAGGCTTGTGTACTTTATGTGGCCAATGGCTATGAATGGGAAAAGGGCATCGAAACCTATGTGCGCTGGGCGTTGCAGAACGATCTGTGGTGTAAGATGCATTACTTTGGTGCGATGCTGGAGAATGGTCAGGAAGCATACGCCGAACCCAAGCACGGCCCTCGAAACCAGCTGATGATGCTGCCCGATGTGTACACACTCGACGACCTGAAGACCGTACGCTTGAAGTGCGGCATGGACGAAAAAGGAGCCGATGCCCAGAACCGACAGTGGCTTTCGCGTAAGTTTGTGACAGTTGTGACAGATAAAAAAGGTGTATTTAAGAAGTTGAAATACCTCTCAGCTTAGCCGCCGACTTTTTAATTAAAACCCTTGGTTCTAAAGCAGGAATCTATCAGTTTCAGTATCCGAAACTGATAGTTCCTGTTTTTTGTTGAGATGTCAGGGGATTTTCCCGTGGCAGCTCTAAAAGCAAGGGGTTCGCAAATTGCGACTCCCTTGTGGTTTATTTCTTTGCTACTTTTAGATAGGATTTCAGGGCTTTTACGTAGGCCTCGAAGGCTTGGTGGCCTTTGGGGCTGATGCGGCAGATGGTGCACGGACGCTTGCCTTTGAAGGTCTTTTCTACCTCGATGTAGCCCGCCTCTGAAAGTTTGTCCACCTGTACACTCAGATTACCAGCTGTAGCTCCCGTTTGCTCCTTGATGTATGGGAACTCGGCCTCGCCTGTACTGATGAGTAGCGACATCACGGCCAGTCGCAGCTCGGAGTGCAAGAGTGGATCTAATGGCTGAAACGGCATAGGCTACTTCTTGTTTCGAACAATCATCCAGCCAGGGAGCGTCAGGCCGATGAAGGTGAATAGCGCCATCATAAGATTGGCACCAATGGTATTGAGAACGTCCATTTCAGTCCTGGCGGCCAGTGTTTTCGGTAAGAAATCTCAATGATTTAATGTCAGGGGACGGTTCTGTGGCAGGCGGTTATCCGTTGATTTGGGAGATGGCATAAAGCGGAACTATCTCTACGTGGCGTACGGCATTTTCGGCTTTTGAGTCGATATAATCAAAGTGCCCAAAATCCTCGAGCGAGCAACGTATGGCCTGTATCAAGCAGTAGCAGTTTGCGATATCTTAAAAGTTAGAATAATAACAAGATTTAAGTTATTTGGCCTGGAACAGGCCTTTGAAGAGGAGGTAGGGGTCGATGGTGATCTGGTGACGACAATGCTGAGCGATGGTGCGCGACATGCCGCCAGTGGCAATGATGTGGGGTTCGCCGTTTAGGGTGGGCAGCAGTTGGTCGATAAGACCATCAATCATGGCTGCAGTGCCGTTCACGATGCCGCTCTGCATGCATTCCAGTGTGTTGCGACCTATCAGATGCTGAGGCTTCTCGATGGTGATGGCGGGCAGCTGCGAGGCACGAGCGCTCAGAGCGTTCATCGAGGTTTTAACGCCGGGGATGATGATGCCGCCTCGGAACACGCGGTTTTCGTCGATAACGCCGATGGTGGTGGCTGTGCCAAAGTCGATGACGATGGCGGGCACACCATAGCAGCAGGCAGCACCGATGGCGTCGGCCAAGCGGTCCTTACCCAACTGGGCGGGCGATTCCACATCTATCGAGATAATATCCTTTGCATCAGCAATCGAGAAGAAATGGGGTTGCAATCCCGTCAGGTCAGTAATGGCCTGGGCCATATCATCGTTCACCTCGGGAACTACCGACGAGATGGTAATCTGCTGGATATCAGCCGCTTCAACACCATACTTGCGCAGACCTTGGCGCAGTTCGTAGCGGAAAAAACTGGCCGTTTCTTCTTTCTTGGTCTTGAATCGCCATGTGTGGGCAATGTTTCCCTGATCATCAGCCAGAGCCACTACAACGGTTGAATTGCCGATATCTATGAGTATATGCATACGCTTAACGGATGGTTTGGATATGGTCGATAATCAGGTTAGCCGTCTCTTCTTTCGAGCACAGCGGCAGTTCTTTCACCGCCTCAGGGCCAATCAGCGTCACCTTGTTGGTGTCAACAGCAAAGCCCGTCTGTCCGCCAGCTATCGAATTGGCGCAAATCAGGTCGGCATGCTTTTTCAGCAGTTTGGCGCGCGAGTTCTCAATCAGATTCTCTGTTTCCATAGAGAATCCCACCAGAGTTTGGTTGGCGGGCTTATGTTCGCCCAACCAACCTAAGATATCTTGTGTTCGTTTGAGTTCAATTGTCAGTTCGCCGTCGTGCTTTTTCACCTTTTGGTCGGCATAAACGGCGGGTGTGTAGTCGGCCACAGCGCTGCACATGATGATGACATCAGACTCGCTGCTGCGACTCGTGGTGGCCTCGAACATCTCCTTGGCACTCACCACAGGCACCACCTCTACACCCTCGAAAGGCTTGATGCCCACGGGGCCTGACACCAGCGTGACCTGAGCGCCACGCAGGCGGGCCATCTTAGCGATGGCGTAGCCCATCTTGCCCGATGAGTGGTTGGTGATATAGCGCACGGGGTCGATTGCCTCCTGAGTAGGTCCGGCTGTGATCAGATAGCGCTTGCCCTGCAGGTCCTTCTCCTTGGCCATATAACTGAGGATATGCTCTACGATCACCTCTTCCGACTGCATCTTGCCCGTACCCGTATCGCCGCAGGCCAGTCGGCCCACAATTGGGCTGATGATATGATAGCCGTAGCCCTGCAGCTTCACAAGATTATCCTGCAGGATAGGGTTTTCCCACATGCCGGTATTCATAGCCGGAGCGATGAGTTTTGGAGCCCGTGTGGCCAGCATGGTGGTGGTGAGCATGTCGTCGCAGATGCCGTGAGCCAGCTTGCCGATGACATTAGCCGTGCAGGGAGCCACCACAAACAAGTCGCCACGCTTGGCCAGCGACACGTGCTTCACGTCGAACGAGAAATTGCGGTCGAAGGTATCCACGATGCACTTATTGTTGGTAAGCGTCTCAAACGTCATGGGCGTGATAAACTTAGTGGCGTTCTGCGTCATAATCACATGCACATCAGCATGCAGTTTAATCAGCATCGAAGCCAGGTTGGCGCTCTTATAGGCAGCAATACCGCCCGTAACGCCCAGTACTATGGTCTTTCCTGTCAGCATCTCACACTCTTCACTGTTCACTGTTCACTCTTCACTCTTCACTGTTCCTTCAGCAGCCCGTGCTTCTCGTAGTTAGCCTTGCGAACCACCTTGTTGTGCTCATCCACAAACAGCACGGTAGGCTTGTGCTCTCGAGCCTCGTCGGGAGTCATCTGTGCGTAGGCCATGATAATCACTTTGTCGCCCACGTTCACACATTTGGCGGCAGCACCATTCAGGCAGATAATGCCCGAGCCAGCCTCGCCAGCGATGGTATAGGTGGCAAAGCGGTTGCCGTTGTCGATGTCGGCTATCTCCACCTTCTCATACTCCATGATGCCACTCTCGCGCAGCAAGTCGGAGTCGATAGTGATACTGCCCACATAGTCCAGATCGGCCTGGGTCACTACAGCACGATGAATCTTGGCCTTCAGTAGTGTTATATCCATATCCTAAATGTTTACGATGAAATTGTCGATGAGGCGTGTCTTACCGATATACACAGCGATAGCCACCAGCACCTCGCCTTCGATGCGCGCTGTGCGCTGGATATTCTCAAAATCCACCACCTCTACGTAGTCGATGCGTGCCATAGGCTCCGTCTCCAGACTCTCGCGGATGATGCTGATCACCTTCTCCGAATCGCGCTCGCCAGCCTCAATAGCCTGCTTACCCTTCTTCAAGCTCTTTGAGAGAATCAGCGCTGCCTGGCGCTCCTCAGCGTTCAGATAGGTGTTACGGCTCGATTTGGCCAGTCCGTCGTCCTCGCGAACGATAGGGCAGGGCACAATCTCCACGGGGAAGTTCAGGTCGCGCACAAAACGCTTCACGGTAGCCAGCTGCTGGGCATCCTTCTGTCCGAAGTAAGCACGATCAGGACAAACGATGTTGAACAGTTTGCCTACTACGGTGCACACGCCGCGGAAGTGAACAGGGCGCACAGCGCCGCAAAGCAACTCGGTTGTCTCTGTGGTGTCGATAAACGAAGTAAAGTGGCCAGGATACATCTCGGCAGGCTCGGGGTTGAAAATCAGGTTGCCACCTGCCTCTTCCACCTTCTGCATGTCGCGATTCAAGTCACGTGGATAAGCCTCCAGATCCTCGTTAGGACCAAACTGGATGGGGTTAACGAATACAGAAACCACCGTGCGGTCGTTCTGATTGGCCGACTTGCTGATGAGGCTCTGATGACCCTCGTGCAGGAATCCCATCGTGGGCACCAGTCCCACGGTCAGGCCCTCTTTGCGCCAACCGGCTACAATTTCTCTTACCTCCTTTACTGTCTTTACAACTTTCATATCTCAATATAGTTTTTCTATCACCTCTTGGTTGATAGCAAATGTTTGTTCTTTAGATGGGAATTCGCGCGTCTCTACATCGTGCTTGTACTGCTTAAAGGCCTCGAGCATCACGCTGTGCAGGTCGGCATACTTCTTCACAAACTTTGGTGTGAAACCATCGGTATAACCCAGCATGTCCTGATAAACCAGCACCTGGCCGTCGCAACCATTACCGCCGCCAATGCCGATAGTGAGCGCTCCGCTGCGCTCGGTTATCAACTTGGCCAGTTCGGCAGGCACGCACTCCAGCGTGATGGCAAAAGCGCCAGCCTCTTCCACAGCCTTGGCATCAGCCAGCAGTTTCTGAGCCTGTTCGAGCGATTTGCCCTGAACCTTAAAGCCGCCCAGCGCGTTAACCGACTGAGGGGTGAGCCCGATATGAGCCACCACAGGGATGCCGGCATTCACGATGGCTCTGATGCGGTCGGCATATTCGGCACCGCCCTCAAGCTTCACGGCCTGGCAGTTTGTCTCCTTCATAATGCGGCCTGCATTGCGCACAGCATCCTCTACAGATGCCTGGTACGACATAAACGGCATGTCGATAACAACCATAGCCTGCTTGGCACCACGCACCACTGCGGCGCCATGATGAATCATATCCTCAACAGTCACAGCGAGTGTATTCTCATAGCCCAGCATGACGTTGCCAAGCGAATCGCCAACCAGTATCATGTCGATTCCAGCCTCATCCATGGTGCAGGCTGTGTGATAGTCGTAAGCCGTCAGCATGCTGATCGGCTGCTTTCCCTTACGTTCTAGTAAGTCAAAAATAGATTTTCTCATTTCCTGAAATAGAATTCTATACTCTCTTCGAGGGTGCAAAAGTATGACATTATTTTAATATCAGCAAATTTTTTAGTTATTTTCTGTTGAAAATGGGTGATTGTTGACTAAAAAGTAGTATCTTTGCGGCGTTTTAATTCGAATTAATTATGAAAATAGCTTTAATCGGCTACGGCAAGATGGGCAAGATGATCGAGCAGATAGCCCGCGACCGTGGTCATGAGATTGTTAGTATTATCGACATCGATAATCAGCAGGATTTCGATTCACCTGAGTTCGCATCGGCCGATGTGGCCATCGAGTTTACTGCCCCACAGGCTGCCTATGGCAACTATCTCAAGGCGTGGGCTAAGGGGGTGAAAGTGGTGAGTGGTTCAACCGGATGGATGAAGGAGCATGGCGACGAAGTGCGCAAGGCTTGCAACGAGGAGGGCAAAACACTCTTCTGGGCATCCAACTTCTCTATCGGTGTGGCCATCTTCTCGGCTGTAAACCGTTATCTGGCTAAGATTATGAACCAGTTCCCACAGTATGATGTGGAGATAGAGGAGACACACCACGTGCACAAACTCGACCATCCCAGCGGAACTGCCATCACACTGGCCGAAGAGATTGTAGATAACATCGACCGCAAGGAGGCTTGGAAGGAAGATACAACCGACAAGAAATATCTGCGCGTGGATCATATCCGTCGTGGTGAGGTGCCTGGTATCCATACCATCCGTTACGATAGCGATGCCGACCTGATTACCATTACTCACGATGCCCACAGTCGTAAGGGATTCGCCCTGGGTGCTGTGCTGGCTGCCGAGTACACCAAGGAGCATCAGGGTCTGCTCACCATATCAGATATGTTTAAATTCTAAGCCTTAGCAATAATGGTAAAAAAGAAAGAATTCGACCCCAAGGTGCAGTGGGCCAAGTTTATTGGCGTGCTGGTGCTGTATCTGCTCTTCCTTTATTGGGTTGGCAGCTGGTGGGGACTGCTGGTGATACCTTTTATCTATGATGTGTATATCACCAAGAAAATCAAGTGGCAATGGTGGAAAGAGGCCGAAAAGCCCGTTAAGTTTGTGATGTCGTGGATTGATGCCCTGGTGTTTGCGCTGGTGGCCGTTTACTTCATCAACCAGTTCTTCTTCCAGAACTACGTGATTCCATCAAGCTCATTGGAGAAGTCGCTGCTCACAGGCGATTATCTGTTTGTATCAAAGGTAAGCTACGGTCCTCGTATCCCTCAGACACCTTTGACGATGCCTCTTACCCAGCACACTCTGCCAGTAGTAGAGTGCAAGAGCTACATAGAGTGGCCACACTGGGATTATCGTCGTGTAAAAGGCTTGGGCAACGTACAGCTCAACGATATCGTAGTATTCAACTATCCTGCTGGCGATACCATCTGTACCGCTCTGCAGTATCAGACCGAATATTACAACCTGTGCTACGGTTACGGCATTGGCAACTATCCCAACATGCCTAACCCCGACTCACTATCAGCCGAGCAGCGCTTGAAGCTGTACAGCGATATCTATGAGACAGGTAAGACGATTATTAAGGACCACCCACAGGAGTTTGGCGAGATTGCTACCCGACCCACCGACCGTCGCGAGAACTACGTGAAGCGCTGTGTGGGACTGCCCGGACAAACGCTGCAGATTAAGAACCACGTGGTTTATCTCGACGGTAAGGCCAACAAGGAGCCCGACAACGTGCAGTACACCTACGAACTGCGCCTGAAGCGCCACTTTACCGACGAGGAGATGGAGAAGTGGGGCATCACACAGGAGGAGCTGGTTTCGCTGAACAATAGTGGCTACATGCCACTCACCAATCGCGTGGTGAACGAGATGAAACAATGCAGCGACCTGCTGGAGAGCATCGCTTTCCATTACGATACCGAAACATGGAGCCTGTATCCACAGAACGGTAACTACCATTGGACTCGCGATAACTACGGTCCTATCTGGATTCCGAAGAAGGGTGCCTCTATCAATCTCACCCTTGAGAATCTGCCCATGTACGAGCGCTGTATCCGTGCCTACGAGGGTAACGACCTGCAGGTGCGCGATGGCCAGATTTTCATCAACGGCAAGCAGGCCAGCAAGTACACCTTCAAGTTGGACTACTATTGGATGATGGGTGACAACCGTCATAATTCAGCCGACTCACGCTATTGGGGATTTGTGCCCGAAGATCATATCGTGGGTAAGCCCATCTTCATCTGGTGGAGCAGCGATCCCGACCGCAAAGGATTCAGCGGCGTTCGCTGGAGCCGTATCGGTAGCATTGTCGACAATATTAAATAAGGTAAAGCCTATGCAGGTTTTGCTCAGTACAACCTATTTCGGCCCGGTGCAGTGGTATCAAAAGCTGCATCGGGCTGATGCTGTGCTGATTGAACAGTGGGAGAGTTTCCTCAAGCAAACCTATCGCAACCGCTGCCTGATAGCCACCACCAACGGTGTGCAAGCCCTTACCGTGCCCGTAGAGCGTGGCACATCACCACTCATCAAGGACATCCGCATCAGCGATCACGGCAACTGGCGCCATCTGCACTGGATGGCCCTGCAGAGCGCCTATGGCGAATCGCCCTTTTTCGAATATTATCAGGACGATATCCGTCCATTCTTCGAGCAGCGATGGCAGTATCTCGTAGATTTTAACGAGGCCATCTGCAAGAAAATGTGCGAACTCATCGATATCCAACCCCAGGTGGCACGCAGTTCGGCATTTGTGCCAACCCCCGAAGGCATAGTCGATTATCGCACAGCTATCAACCCCAAGCACCCGGCACCCGATGCCGATTTTACACCTAATCCTTATTATCAGGTTTACGCCCAGAAACATGGATTCCTGCCTAATCTCTCGGTTTTGGATCTGCTGTTCAATATGGGCCCCGAAAGCATATTCTATTTATAACTCAATCAAACAAGCCAATCAAACAATGCGTCGTTACTTACTACTTACATTACTTGCAACATTTACATTACTCAGTTTCGCTCAGTCGCATTTCTACACTTCCGAGAAATTGTCGAGTAACCAGATTTCCCAGATATGTCAGGACAAGGATGGCTATATCTGGATAGGTACCGAATATGGACTGAACAAATACGATGGTTACCGTTTTACCAACTATCTGCACGAGAATGGTAACCCTAACACCGTGAACAGCAACGTGATATCATATCTGTTTGTGGATGTTAACGGCACCCTGTGGGTAGGAACCCAGTTAGGACTGAACCGCTACGATGCTGCCAACAACCAGTTTATTTCGGTCGAAATGAAAGGCGCCACCAGCGTGCCCCGTATCAACGCCATCATTCAGGAAGATGCCAACCACCTGCTGATTGGTACGGCTGGCTATGGACTCTTCCGTGTGGATACCCGCAACAATAATTCACAGCGCGTTGAGGGCTATGCCAAGGGCGACAACAACTATTTCAGCTACATCTTCTTCGATAAAAAGGGGTATTTTTGGAAGTCGGGGCATGGCAATGCCATCACCCGTCGTTCGCCTAAGGGAAAAATCGAGGAACTGCAGTCGCCTTACGGTATGGTAACCGGATTCGTGGGCTACGAGGGGGGCGTGCTGATTGTGTGTAACCACGGCCTGCTTTACTATCGCGACGGACAGCTTGTGACCGATTTCATCGATCCGGGCGAATTGCGTGGTAAAGACCTGTTGCTGCGTACTGCCAAGTGCGATAAGGCTGGCAACCTGTATATCGGCACCATGGGCAACGGTCTGTGGTGGGTGCCTCGTGGCGAGCGACAGATGCGGCGCTACGAATACCAGAATGCCTCGCTCGACCTGAATACAGCTACTATCTGGGCGCTGTTCGAGGATAATCAGGAAAACCTGTGGATAGGTTGCCAGAGTCGCGGTCTGCTGCTCATCCCTCAGCACCAGTCGCCCTTCCGTTCGTGGAAATTCATCGATCAGCACCTCAGTACAGGTGGTTCGCTCACCTCTATCTGTGCAGGCGACAACGGCATGACCTGGTGTGCTGTACAGAATAATGGTATCTTCGGCTTCGATGCTGCAGGCCGTTTGGTGGCTCATCCAGCTTCGCCCGAGGGCACATACGTGATTTATCGCGACACCCAGGGGCGCTATTGGATTGGCACTAACGTGGGGCTTTATGCCTACAATCCCCAAACCGGGCAGTTCCAGCTCAAGTCATCGTTCAGGAGTGGTTTCGTGAATGCTATCACCGACGATGGCAAGGGCAAACTCTTCTTCTCGGTCTATTCGGCAGGTTTCTTCTCGTATGATACCAATACCGATGAATTGCGCCATTTCAGCATGTACGATGGCGACGGTCCCAAAGGCCGCCTGCATAACGACTGGATCAGAACCATGTTGGTAGATAGTCGGGGCAAACTCTGGATTTGTTCGGCTTCGGGTATCAACTGCTACGACCCGAGCGAAGACAGTTTCCGTTCTAACGGCTGGGAGGTGCTGCTCGACTATAGCACCATCGAGGCGGTATGCGAAACTCACGACCACAAGATACTGTTCGGCACCTATTCCGGTTTGTATTATTACGATGAAAAGGAGAAAAAGGCCAAGCCCTTCCCCGATGCCAACGTGCTGAGCAACAAGGTGGTTGGTGGTATTATCGAGGACCTCTCGGGCGACCTGTGGATCAGTACCACCATGGGCTTGTGGCAGTATAAGCATGTAGAGAAGCAGTTTGCGGGCTATCTTTACGGCAATGGTCTGGCCAGCCGCGAATATGTCAGCGGCACCGCTATGCGTACTACCGATGGTAGAATATGGTTTGGTTTTAGCGACGGTATCACCTCGTTTAACCCAGCCGACCTGCAGATGAAGAACACCGAGATTGGCAAGGTGCTGCTCACTGGCATCTATGTGGGTGGCATGGCGCGCCCCAGCACCAAGCGTATCGAGCTCGATTTCATCGATAACACCTTCTCGCTAGAGTTCTCGTCGCTCAACTTTGCCAATGCCGAGAACGTGATTTATGAATATCGCCTGAATGGCAATCGCGAGTGGGGACAGACCGAGGCTGGCCGAAACGTGGTATCATTCACCCACATGCAGCCTGGTTCGTATATCCTCGAGGTAAGAGCCTACGATAACGGCATCTATACCGATACCGAGGTGTATCACATTATTGTGCATGCACCATGGTACAGGTCCTCATGGGCGTACCTATTATATATATGTATCGCTCTGATCACCATCGGTGCCTTGGTTTGGAGCTATGTGCGTCGTCGCCGTCAGGAGTTAGACGAGGACAAGATGAAGTTCCTGATCAACGCCACCCACGATATCCGTTCGCCGCTGACACTCATCATGAGTCCGCTGCACAAACTGATGAAGCGCGACTTCGACCCAGAGGTAACCAACGAGCTGAAAACCATCGAGCATAATGCCCAGCGCGTGCAGAATCTGGTGAACCAGATACTGGATATCCGCAAGATGGACCGCCAGCAGATGAAACTGCAATGCCAGGAAACCGATATGGTGCAGTATGTGGGTAATCTGCTCAAATCCTACGAATATACCGCCAACGAGCGCCATATCAACTTCCGCTATGCACCTGCACTCGACAAACTTAACGTGTGGTTCGATCGCAAGTCAATCGATAAGGTGGTTGACAATCTGCTCTCTAACGCCTTTAAGTACACCTACGACGGTGGTGAGATCGAGGTGCGTGTGGCCGAAGATACCGACAGTCAGGCTGCCATCCTGCAGGTTATTGATAATGGTATGGGCATCAAGGGCGATACCCGTAAGCTCTTCGACCGTTTTTATCAGGGTGCCAGCTCGCGTAGCTTGCATATCGAGGGCACAGGTATCGGACTAAACCTGTGCAAGATGGTGGTTGAGATGCATCATGGCACTATCGAGGCCGCCAATCGCAGCGACGAGCAGGGTAGTGTGTTCACCGTTCACCTGCCTTTGGGCTGTGAGCATCTGAAGGAAGAAGAACTGCTGAAGGTTGAGGAAATCGACAAGCCAGCGCGCCAGCGCGCACAAACCAGCTATCATGTGCTGATTGTGGACGACGACGAGGAGATAGGTCGTTATATCGCCCAGGAGCTGGGGTGCTACTATCATATCACCCCCGTCACCAGCGGGCGCGAGGCACTCCGACTGCTGCTTTCTGAACCCGATAAGCAGTTCGACCTGGTGGTTAGCGATGTGATGATGCCCGAGATGGACGGCTTTACGTTGCTGCGCATGATCAAGACCAATATGAACCTGAATCATATCCCAGTAGTGATGCTCACCTCGAAGGCTGCTGTGGCTAATCGCTTGGAGGGCTTGGAGAAAGGTGCCGATGCCTTCCTGGCAAAACCGTTTGACATGGACGAGTTGCACATGGTTATCAATAACCTGATTAGCACCAACCTGCGCCTTAAAGGCAAATACTCTGGTTTGCAGCAACCCAAGGATAAGATTGAGGAGAAACAGATTAAGGGCAACGATGAGCTGCTGATGGAGCGCATACTGAAGGTGGTCAACGAGCATATCGATGACAACGACTTTAGCGTCGAGATGCTGGCCAAGGCCGTGGGTATCAGTCGCGCCCAGCTGCACAGAAAGATGAAAGAGCTCACAGGTATCCCCGTCAGCGAGTTCGTTCGTAACATCCGTTTGGAGCAAGCCGTCAGACTGCTCGAGGAGCAAAAAATCAATGTTACCCAGGTGGCTTATTCGGTTGGATTTAGCAATTTGGCTCACTTTTCAACCGTGTTCCGCAAGCAATTTGGAGTGTCGCCAACCGAATATATCGAGCAAAAAGGACTAAAAAATCCCGGTTGATACAAAAATGAAACGAAACGAAACATACGTTAAAGCCTCTAAAAAAGAATCTGCCTACCTTTGCGGCAGATTTTTTTTAATCAATTATTCAATTAATTATTAACTAACAAACCAAACGTATGAGTTTCAAAGCAAAGAAAACAGCCTTGGTCGCAGGTTTATGCTTTTTGGGCATGGTACCTGCACAGCAGGCTTCGGCAGCTACCACAGCAGTAGCTTCCGTTCAGCAAACGAAGCAGGCAACCGGTTATGTAGCCGACTCACAGGGTCCGCTGATTGGTGCCACGGTTATGGAGAAGGGTACTAATAATGGTACCGTTACCGACTTTAACGGCTTCTTTACTCTCAATGTTAAGCCCGGTGCAACAATTGTTGTATCGTATGTAGGCTATGTATCGCAGGAGGTGAAGGCTGGCGATAACCTGAAAATCAACCTTAAAGAAGACGGACACGTTGTTAACGAGGTGGTTGTTATTGGTTACGGTACCCAGCGTCGCGAGGCCGTTACCGGTTCTGTTGCCAACATTGGTGGTGAAAAACTTAACCAAGTGGCTGCTACTAACGCCGCACAGGCTCTGCAGGGACGTGTGGCTGGTGTACTTATGACACAGACATCATCTAAGCCTGGTGCTGAGATGCAGATTCGTATTCGTGGTCAGCGCTCACTGACTGCTAGTAACGACCCTCTGATCGTACTCGATGGAATCCCATTCATGGGTCAGCTGTCGGATATCAACCCTACCGATATTAAGTCGATGGATATCCTGAAGGATGCTTCTGCTACCGCTATCTACGGTTCGCGTGGTGCTAACGGTGTTATCATCATCACAACCGTTAAGGGCACACAGGGAGCACCTGCTAAGGTTACATATAATGGATATGTAAGCTTCAAGAAGGTATTCCACAAGTATCCTATGATGGACGGACCTACGTTCTCTAAGATGCGTCAGTATGCTGGTATCTACCAGAACTCACTCGACGAGAGCGAAAGCACTAACACCGACTGGCAGGATCTGTACTATCAGACTGGTATCAGCCATAACCACGACCTGAGTGTTTCTGGTGGTACCAATGGTGGTAGCTACAGCTTCGGTGCTGGTTACTATAAGGACGAGTCGGTTGTTCCTACCGAGGGTTACGACCGTATCTCTGTTCGTGGTAACTTCGACCAGAAGATTGGTAAGTACTTCCGCTTTGGTTTGAGCACCAACAACAGCTATCGCAAAACTCAGGGTGTGAACAATATGTACGCTGTACTGGGTTCATCTCCTCTGTCAAGCCCATACGATGCTGATGGTAACCTGAAGCGCTACAACGCTCTGCCTGCAGATGATCAGATTGTTGTAACCAAGGAAACTGTAAAGCGCGACAAGGATGTTTGGATGAGCGAGAACAAGGGTATCGGTACTTACAACACGCTGTTCGCTGAGTTGAAGTGCCCTTGGATCGAGGGTCTTACCTATCGTATTAACGTAGGTCTGAACTTCCGCAGCTCTAAGAGCGGTAGCTTCACAGGTACTGGTATCAACAACAAGGATGCCAATGCTGTTAACAGCGGTTCTATCTACGAGAACCAGACACGTAACTGGGCTGTTGAGAACCTGCTGACCTACGACCGCACATTCGCCGAGAAGCACAACCTGAACGTTGTTGCTATGTACTCTGCCGAGCAGACTACTTACGAGCAGACTGGTGCTTCGGCTCAGGAGATTCCTGCCGACTACTTCCAGTACTATGCACTCGACAAGGCTCTTGGTCAGGCTAACCTCACTGGTTACAACTACTGGCAGAGCGGTCTCGTTTCTTGGATGGGTCGTGTGATGTACTCTTATGATAATAAGTATATGCTTTCGGCTGCCCTTCGTTCGGATGCTTCATCACGTCTGGCTAAGGGTCATCAGTGGCACACATATCCTGCAGTAAGTGCCGGTTGGAACATTGCTCGTGAAAACTTCATGGAGAACCTCAAGTGGATCGACAACCTGAAGCTTCGCGTTGGTTATGGTGAGACTTCTAACCAGAGTATTAATCCTTACTCTACTCTTGGTGGACTGGCTACACGTAACTACAACTTCGGTTCTACTTATAAGTCAGGTTACTATGTAAACTCTCTGCCTAACCCAGAGCTGGGATGGGAGTACTCTAAGACTTGGAACTTCGGTCTCGACTTCTCATTCTTCAATGGCCGTCTGTCTGGATCGTTCGAGTACTATACTCAGAAGACCAACGACATTCTGCTGAACGTTAAGCTGCCTGATACATCAGGTGTAAGCAGCTATACCGGTAACATCGGTAACACCGAGAATAAGGGTTGGGAGTTCTCTCTGAACGGTATCATCATCGACAACAAGAATGGTTGGAACTGGGAGGCTGGTATCAACTTCTACCAGAACCGTAACAAGCTGACCAAGCTGGCTACAAATGATCCTGATGGTCGTGATGAGGGTAACCTCTGGTTCGTTGGACATCCTATCGATGTTATCTACGACTATGAATATGTAGGTCTGTGGCAGAAGGACGATCCATATCTGGATATTCTTGAGCCAGGTGGTAACGTAGGTATGATTAAGGTGAAGTATCGTGGCGATGCCTCTAAGGGTGACTTTAAGGAAGATGGTGTTACACCAAGTCGCCAGATTGGTCCTGACGACCGTCAGATCATGAGCATGGAGCCCGATCTCGTTGGTGGATTCAATACTACTATTGGTTACAAGAACTTCGACCTGACCGTTATCGGTTCGTTCCAGATTGGTGGTAAGCTGATTTCTGCCATCCACTCTTCTAACGGTTACCTGAACATGCTGAGCGGTCGTCGTAACAACCTCGACGTTGACTACTGGACCGAGAACAACACTGGTGCTAAGTATCCAAAACCAGGTGGTATCATGAGTAGTGATAACCCCAAGTACGGTTCTACACTGGGTTACTTCAATGCTGGTTACTTGAAGTTCCGCACTATCACTCTGGGTTACAACTTCGACAAGCTGCAGGCTGTGAAGGATCTTGGTATCAGCCGTCTGCGTGTTTACGCTACTGTTCAGAACCCATTCGTTCTCTTCTCACCTTACAACAACGAGAGCGGACTTGATCCTGAGACAAACTCTTGGTCAAATGAGAACACGGCTGTAGGTTACTCTTTCGGTAGTCACAGAATGCCTATCGTAGGTTATAACACACCTGCTACCCGCAACTTCATCTTCGGTCTTAACGTAACATTCTAATGAATTATTAAAGAATTAAGAGTTATGAAAACTAAAAGTATCAAATATATTCTTGCTGCGGGTCTTGTATGCTGTGGTCTTTCTACTACCATGACATCCTGCAATAACGTGCTCGATGAGCAGCCCCGTAGCCAGTTCGACCCAACGTTCTTCAATACGAAGGCGGGTATAGAGGGCGGTCTGACATCGCTCTACGCTCACCTGCGCTATTTCTATGGCAACGGTTACTATCTGAACACCCTCGAGACTGGTACCGACGAATATACCTACGCACAGAGTGCCGATGGTAACTTCAAGGATGCCGACCTCTCTGGTGTTGGTTCTGTTACACCTTCTAGTACTGTTGCTGGTGGCGCATGGGGCACATTGTTTGCCAATATTAATACTGCCAGCGGTATTATCGAGAACGGCGCTACTGCTGGTATCGACCCAGCGCTGCTCGCCGAGGCTCATTTCTTCCGTGCATTCGACTACTTCATCCTGGTTCAGACCTACGGTGGTGTGCCCCTCGATCTGGGTGCTGGCGAACTGAAGTTCAATACTTCTACCATCCGCACATCTGTACGTAACACCGTTCCTGAGGTTTATGCTGCTATCTTCAGCGACCTTGAGAAGGCTGTTAACGATCTGCCCGATAACCCACGTCTCACTGGTACAGCTACCAAGAATCTGGCTCGCTTGTATCTCTCTAAGGCTTACCTCACCTATGGTTGGTGGTTGGAGAATCCTAACAACATTCCTACCTTCCCAGAGTGCAGCCGTGATGCCAGTCAGGCTAACAGCTACTTCCAGAAGGCTTACGACACAGCTATGGCTGCCATCAACAATCCTGGACCATACGCTCTGCAGCCTACATTCTACGATGTAAACGTGGCTACCAACGACCGTAACTCTGAGATCATGCTCTATGCTGATCACGACGAGGACGAGAAGTATGGTAACGGTGGTGCTGGCTACGGATGGGGTAGCGGCGGTTCTCCTGAGAACTTCGCTTACTGGATGGAAACCTGGAACTACACCGAGATGATTGCCAAGGCTGCTTCGGGTAACACTATCAACCCCATCCAGCGTGAGGCTGTTCAGGCACTCGGTCGTCCTTGGACTCGTATGGCACCTATCGCCGACAACTTCATGGAAGGTGGTGTTTGGGAAGATGCTGTTAAGGCTATCGACTCTCGTTACGATGCCACCTTCACCCTGCGCTATCACACCAACTGGCAGAAGAGTGGTAACACTGAACCTTACGTAATCGGTGCTAATGGCGAGAAGGTTTATCCAAATGAGGTTTACTTCAGCTGGGTTCCTGAGAGCGAGGACAGCAAGATTAACTACACTGGTGCTGATGGCAAGCTCGGATTTGGTGAGATGCCTGGTCGTGCCGACTTCGTTGTTGCCGTTAACCACATCAGCCGCAAAAAGTACCCCATCAACTGGAAGATTGGTATCTATCGTACCGACAACGATGGTGGCCTGGGTTCAAAGGTTAACGGTGGTAGCCCACGTCCTTGGAACATTGCCAAGTTCTCTGAGCTCTACCTCATCGGTGCCGAGGCTGCTGTGAAGCTCGGTAAGCAGACCGAGGCTAAGACACTGGTTAACGTGCTCCGTGCCCGTGCCGGTAAGCAGACTTTCAGTCAGAACGACAATGTTGCCGTATCTGTTGATAAGAGCGCTGAAATGGTAGCTGCTACACCTGCTACTATCACCATCGACTTTATCCTCGACGAGCGTAGCCGTGAGTTCTGGGGTGAGGGCTATCGTTGGTTCGACCTCGTTCGTACACAGAAGTGGGCCGAGCGTGCAGGTACCTACCGTATCGCTGGTTCTAATCCTACCGACAAGGATCTGCAGACTGTACAGCGTGACATTCCTGCTGGTTACTACCTCCGTCCTATCCCACAGGGACAGCTCGATGGTATGGAGATGACTGATGAGGAGAAGAAGGAATATCAGAATCCTGCATACAGAAATTAATTAGTTAGATAATCACATTCGCAATCAACACGGGCCGCCCAATTCTGGACGGCCCGCGTTTTCTTTTATCATCTCTTGTGAGCTAATCATTACCATTTGTCGTGTGTGCGGATATCATCACCCCAGCGGTGATCCTTGGGGAACGATTGTCCGTTCCAGGCTTTTACTTGTGTCCAAGGCTCTGCTGCATCGGTCCAGAAAGGATGATCGGCAGGCAAACCAAGTGGCATAAAGCTCAGACTGGTAAGATAGAGTGAGCCATTGTTGGTGTACCAATCGGCTACTTCAGGCTGATGTCCGCAAAATCCGATTGTCAGGTAGCCGGCATCGTTAAAGTTCTGCTGATAGTCGAACATACGGTGATGCACTTGGGTTAGGGCAGCGCGCACCTGACCGTTGCTCAGTTCCTTAGGCAGTTTCTGATACCAAGCTATCAAAGCCAGCGTCTGCATGGCGGCTGTGCGATAGGGGATAGAGCGGCCAACGACAGGGAAGGTACCTTCGGGTGAGATGAAGCGCTCTAGAATGATAGCATGCTTCTGGGCACGCTTCAAGGCGCGATCGTAGTACTTCTGATAGTCGATACGGGTATTGGCTTTTGCATCTACCATTGCCTGTAGGGTTTCCAGATACATAGCGTGGAACACGTAGCTGCTGTAATAGTCGAATGCAAACACAGGACCGTCGGCATACCAGCCATCACCCACATACCACTCTTCCACCTTACGGCAGGTGGTGTTCACACGAAACTCGTCGTACTGTGCACCAGCCTTGGCCAGCAAGCTCTCGATGGTTGATGAGAACAGAAACCAGTTGGTGTAGGGTGGGTCGATCTTTCTTAGGGCCTGAAACTCTTTGATGTAACGCTGTTTGGTTACCTCGTCGAGTGGCTGCCACAGGGTGCCCCAGGCGCGCAGGAACGATTCGGCGATATAAGCAGCATCTACTAAGTTCTGTCCGGCCTTGCCCCAGCACAGATAGTCGGGCGATGCAGGGTCAACAGCGTTCTTGTAGGCTGCCAATGCCCATTCGCGTAACTGGCGGCGTTGCTGCCCTTCGGCGCTGTTGTCGTCGGGCAGGGCGAGCCATGGGGCCATACCTGCCATCAGGCGTCCGAAGGTTTCCATATACACTACCGAACGGTCGCGGTTATCAAACGAGGGCGAGAACTCGGTCTTCATGTTCTTCTGCAGTTCACCCTTGGCCATATTCTCCAATACGGGTTGAGCCATCTTGTAGGCCAGCGAGCACCAGTATTGGCGGTCGGTTTGTACTACTGTTTTTGTTTTCTTGGCTTGTGTTGGTACAATCAGCATCATAGCGACTACCAACAAGGTTGTTGTTCGTTTCATTTTATCTCTGTTATTAGTGGTTTCTTGATATTGTTCAGATAGTTGTTGGCCAATAGCTGCCACTCGGCCATCGTCCTCACGTCGCTACTGCTCCAGGCCGAACCGAAATAGTAGGTGTAGGGCTTGCCGTTGTATTGGTGCACAATGCCTAAGGCGTGTTTCTTGTTGCCATTCAGGCGGATGGTCTCATCTACACCATTGGGGAACAAGGTACCCACATAAATCTGCGACTGGTTTACTTTGGGGTTGTCGGTAGGGTCGGCATACAGCACATAGTCTTTGCCTATTGCTAATTCGCCCTCGCCATTCAGCACCACACCTGAGGCCCAGGCGCTGGCTTGTTTCAGGCCATCGTACCAAACTGTTATCTTGTTGTAATGTGAACCTCGGTCCAGACTCACCAGTCGATGCTCTGTTACACCATCGCTGTTGGGATGGTAGGTCAGCTCTACGGTGAAACGTAGCGGACCATTATCTAATATCTTGTAGTTTTTAAAGCAATATGGAAAAACCAGCTCGCCGTTCTTCATCAGTGCTGGTGCGCCGCAGCCTAAGCTGGGACCTACAGAATATACATCCATTCCCTCACCATGGTTGTGATGGAACGAGGTTGCTATGTAAATATCGTTGCCTTCTTTCTGTTTGCCTGCTCTTCTCAGCGAGTCTCTCTGTCTCACACCCCACATATGCATCTTATAGCGTTTCTCAAGCACCAGTTCCGGAGTGCTCTTGGTCCATACGTCGGTACCAAACGATTTCTCACCGCTGCGCTGCAGCGCCGGACCGTACATGCGATAGATTCCCCGGTCATTCTCCCAGGCCATATCGTCGGCGCGTTCAGGGAAGAGTCTGCCGAAAACATACGGTTTCATCGCTGCAGGCTGCCCTTTGGCGATGGTGAATTCGGCCTGGCTGTGAGGCAGAACCGATACATACATCAGCAGTTTGCCATCATACGATAGCTGGTAGGCCTGTTCCTGGCCGAATCCGTTCTTTATCACGAATGTTTCGCCAGCGGTCAAACCTAATCGGTTGTAAACGGCCTGTAAGTCAGCCTCTACCACCTCCTGACGTTGGTAGTCGGTAGGGTTAGTTACAGCAAGGGTTGTTTGCTGGGCATTGGCCCCTGTGGCCAATGCTACCAGCAAAACTATAGTAAATAGTAGTCCATTCATCTGATCGTATATTTAATTTGTTGCTTAGTCTTTGTTGATTTCACCGTCAGCACCACGCGGTACATCTTTGGTCCCCATACACCTTGTAGCAGTGGGTCGAGCTGGTTGCTGATGTCCTCGATGGTTGCTTCCAACTGTTTAGCGTTGTAACTGATGTGTTTCAGCGCATCGTTACGGGTGGTCAGCAGCATCAGACGGGTAGGGGCCTTGTAGGTGTTCAGTTCAAAATCCTCGGTCACCGTGATGCCCGATTTGGCTGCTGTAACGGTTCTTTTCCACGATTTAACATCTGCCTGTTGGGGGTAGGCACCTGCTATGTCGAGTGTCAGCTGTCCGTTCTGGTGACTCACCATTTTGGCGCCAAACGCCTTACCATCCTGCTGGTCGGTACCGTTAATCTGTGGCAGATTGTGATAGCCCGACTGCATGGTCCATATCTCATAACGCCTGTTGCTAAAGGTCTTGGCGGTATATTCGCCCACACCCGGATCAATGAACAGCGGTTCGCCATCTACATAAACTAAGAACGAACCTACGTCGTTGTGATTGTGACTCTCACCGTTATGACCGCCCTTAAAGGCCGTATAAAGGCTGCCACGGCGCGCTGTCATAATCTGTAGGTTAGGTAGCCACGCGTCCTTAATCAGCGGCTCCTGAGGCTTTTCTGCGATGAAATCGCGAATATTTCGCAAGAAGAACAGCTCGCGCCCCAATGTGGGGAAGTTGCCGCTCTTGTCATAGAGCAAGGCTGGCTGGGTTAATACTTGCTTGGTTCGTCCTAAGTAAGCACCAAACTCGCGCATGGTCTTATCGTTTAGCCAGTGGCCAAACGGATACACGATGTTTACCTGCTGAGCAGCCTTATTCTCATGGGCATCGGCAAAGTTCACACAGTAGTCGTGCTCGATATAGGTTTTGTAGCTATATGAGGCCATCGCCCTGATCTTCTTAGAGATGCTAGTATTACTAGCACTACTAGCCCTCCTAGTTAATCTAGCTAGACTAGAATCCTCAGGCAACAGCCTGAGCACTTCGAACATCGAGGCGGCAGCCCTGTCCCAATAGCCTGGGCCCTCATCGCAACCGCCATCTTCGGGATAGGCATCGATAAAAGCCTGAGTGGCTTTCTCTATCTGTGCGATAGCTTCGGCTTTGCGGGCCTCGTCGTGTTCACAAATCAGCACACAGGTCAGCCAGTTGCTGCATATCCACGGGTTCCAGTTCATACCAGCCGTCTTCCACCAATAGTTGTTGGCTACGGCAGGTTTCAGAATGCGCTGCTCTATCTCCCGATCTATGCGCTGGCAGATGTCGGGCGAGAAAGCATCCAACTGTTTCTCTAGCATGTAGCGGGTCCATGCAATCAAACTGGCTGTTTCTGCATTAAACAAGTCAACCTCCTGTATCTCCCGTAGGGGGATGCGTTTGCCGTAATGGGCAGGTATGCCCCACCAGGTTTCTTCGCAAAAACTACCGATTCCATCGATGATGTCGTTCATAAACCTTCCATTGCCTTCTACAATCTCTGCCATCACAAGTGCAGCTAGATGCCGACGCTTCTCAAAACAGATACCCTCGTAGTTCACGCGATTGCCTGTTATTTTGTTCTCAGCAAAAACAGTCCAGGGCAAAGCCGTCCACGCTTTGCCCAGATACTGTTCGCCATATACGGTATAGCTTTGCTTCATCTCTTGTGGGATGGAGTCGCGCCAGAACGCATCCTCTGCCTGCGGTAACAGGTTGGCTATACCGAGTGCTATTGTTAATAACAGATTCATCGGCCAATGTATTTCACGTATTCACATGCTGCCAGCAGGAAGGCGCCGACACCGAAGTTGGCCTGCGAGTTGGCATCAACAGTCTGTCCGGGAATAGCACGCTCGCCGATGGGCTGTACATATCCTACCTTACCGTCCTTCTGCAGGGCGATGGTGGTCAGATAGTTCCAGGCCTTATCAATGGTTGGTGCAAACTCCTTCTTCGACAGATAGCCGTGATTAACGCCCCACAGCAGTCCGTAGCAGAAGAAGGCTGTACCGCTGGTTTCATAGCCAGGCGCCTGCTCTGGGTCCATCATCGAGCGGGTCCAGTGGCCCTGTGGCTGCTGCAACTTCTTCACGCCGCGTGCCAGGTTCACGTACTTCTCAACAAAGAATGGCTGACGGACGTAAGTCTCGGGCATATCCTGTAACACCTTGGCCAGTCCGGCCAGCACCCAGCCATCGCCACGTGCCCAGAAGTCTTTCTTGCCCTTGGCGGTTTTGTGCTTTGGGTAGATGTATTTGCCATCGCGGAAGTACAGTCCAGTCTCCTTGTCGAGCATGATGCTGTCGCTATACAGGATGTTCTGGTAGAGTTTGCGCAGATATTTGGTGTCGCCAGTCAGTTTGTACATTTTAGTGAGTGCGGGCATCACCATGTAGAGTGCATCGGCCCACCACCAGTAGTCGTTGGCTTTCGAGTCAGCCTCGTAACTCAGCACTTCCTTGGCACGAGCCACTTTCTTCTCGTCAGGGGCCAGGTTGTAAAGGTCGATGTACGTTTGGAAACATATCTGCCAGTCGCCAAAGAGTACATAGTCCTGTCCCTCACCGTAGTTCTTGTATTTCCAGTTGGCGGGGTTGGGTTCGGTGGCACCTTTCCACTGGTTGTGTTCCGCCCAGCGAATACTGTAGTCCAGCATTTGCTTGGCTTCCTCCTTCCTCTTTCCTCCTTCCTCTGAGAAGAGCTTGTGCACCTCCATATTACCTGTATGGTAGGCGGCGTTGTCCCAGAAAGAGCGTACTTCGGCCGGATTATTGGTCTGCCAGTAGGTATTTACCAAGCGTATCATGTCCTTTACCTCGTCGGTAGTCCATCGCTTGGCCTGAACCATCATGGTGCTCAGCAAACATGCCAATAATAATAGTTTTCTCATAGAGTTTGTTGTTTGGTTTGTTTTAAAAGGGGCAGCCTAAAGGATTATAGGCCGCCCCTCCACCTTAGAAATACTAACAAATAACCTTAATGTGTATGAACAATCTTTTAATCTGCAGATTCTTCATCGGCAACAGCGTCCTCCCAGTTGGTAAACATGGGGATGTTCTCATTATAGCCGTCGTAGCCATAGTTCTGACGAAGTGTTCCCTTGTTGTTGGCTGTGATAGCAGAGTTTGGAACAGGCCAGAACAGGTTGTGCTTATTGACCTTGTATTCGAATGTCTGGTTGCCCTGCTGTCCTTTGCCGTAAGGACGATTGAATACATTATAGGTTGTGCAGCGACGATACCAATAGCTACCGCCATTCAAATCGGTACCTTCCTGCTTGTCCCATGTATTGAGGTCATAAGTGTTACCCCATTCGTCAGCTACACCGCTACGAGCCAGACACCAGCTGACACGTACCATTTCGGCCTGTCGGAACTCTTCCAGATACAGCTCGCGTGCACGCTCTGCCATGATGTCGCCAATGTTTACAGTTGTGTACATCTTCTTGGCATTTGCGCGTTTGCGTACGGCATTCACGTCTTCTGCAGCGCCAGCAGCATTTTTCTGATAGAGTCGAGCCTCTGCACGCAGCAGATAAGTCTCGGCCAGACGGAACAGGTACATATCGCCATTGGCACCCTTACCTGATGCACCCTGGAACTGGTTGGCACCAGTATTGTTTTCGTTTGGAGTATCAAGGATGTAGAGCTGATACAATGGAGTAGGATACCAGCTACGGATGGTGTCAGAGCAGAGGATATCGCCCTTGTGTACGAGAATCTTTGAGGGATCTGAAGGATCTGCATAATCCTCGGTAGCATAAAGCTGATAGTTCTGGCCGTAACAGTCTGAGTTCTTGTTGTTGTACTTAAAGTCTTCCATCTCCATCCAGTTACCTACCTTACGGTTGTGGCGCAGGTCCTGCCAGTCGGTCTCACCGTCGTAGTTCCAGATGGTCTTGTTGTAATAGTACGATGTACGGTTCACAGCAATACCACGTCCGGCAGCACGTACCCAGTCGAGAGTGTCGTTGTACTCCCAGTTGTTACGGGCAATGTTCTTACCAGGACCACCCAGTCCGTGAGGATCGCGGATGATACCATTACTCCAGTGAGCAAAGCAGGCACGCATCACATTATAGGTAGTGAAGTCTTGGTCGTTCGAGTTAGAGATCATCATGATGGTCTCCTTGTTGGCAGGATCAGCGATGTTGGGTGTGCGGTGCAAATCCCAAACCACGTTACGTGTTACCTTCCAAGTGTTCTCGGCGCCAGAGGGCTGCCATGTACCAAAGTTCTCGGTCATCAGCTTTAAACCGTGGTTGTTAATCAGGTCGGTAGCTACCGACTCGGCCTTGGCATACTCTCCAACAGCCAGATAGCACTTTACCAGTAGGTGCATACATGCCTCCTGATTAACCTGTCCTACGTAGGTCATTTTGGCTTGTGCAGGAACATGCTGTACAGCAAATTCCAAATCGTGTACCAGCATCTTGAAGATTGCTTCCTTGCTGGTTGATGTATAGTTGCGCTTAGGCACACTAATCAGTTTCGTTACCAAAGGAATATCGCCGAACTGCAAAGCCAGGTTGTAGTAAGCGTATGCACGATGGAAGTAAGCGCGGCCTTTATAGGCATCACGAGTAGCATCGTCTAGACCTTTTACTTGATCAATGTACGAAAGAATGGTATTGGCATATTTTACCATGCTGAATCCCTGATCCCAGAAACGCTGCATATAGTTGCCGTCACCACCGCCTGCCATACCAGAGGTTGGTGTGAGCTTGGCATCGAAGTTGTCCTGGAAGCCACCACCCATATCGGTCTTGGCGTACATGCCTACATCCGACATCAGGTAGTTGGTAAAGATACCAACGTTGTTCCAGTTACCGTCGATACGGTATGTCTTTAACTGTTTGTCGCACTGTGCCAAAGCAGCCTGCAGACCGGCTTCCGTGCTGTAGGTAGTAGCCGGTTCATAGAATGACAATGGATCCTGCTCCAGGAAGCCGTCCGAACATCCTACCATGGTTCCCGCAAGGGCTAACATGAGTCCTCCGCGAAGTATATTGTTCTTTTTGATATTCATATGATGATGATTTATTAAAGTGTAACATTAAGACCGAACTGGAACTGGCGATTAGCAAAGCCTCCTGTTTCAGGATCGCCATATTCCCAACTGTCGATAGTAAATACATTGTTGATACCAGCAGTTACGTGTACGCGCTGGATACCCCACTTATTTGTAATGTCGCGTGGAATGGTATAGCCGAGTGTGATATTGTCAAGACGTACAAAACTGCGATTGTACACCTTCTCAATACCGGTCACTCCTGAAGGACCTACGGCATTCAAGCGTGCGTAGTCGTTGGTTGGGTTTTCTGGTGTCCAGTATTCTTTCTTGTAAGTATTACAAGTCTGTGTAAACATAGAACCAGAGTTGTCGCCATTCAACCAGTAGCCAGCGCGGCTCTTATGACCCATGTAGCTGTACATTGAGAACGAGAAGGTGAAATCCTTATACTGGAAGTCATTGCGCATATTCCAATAGATTGGTGGCTGAGTGGTGCCATGATATACGCGATCCTTGTCATTATAAACAGGAACACGAGTACCATCTTCCAGAATCTTATCGTCTTCAGTATATACGTTAACAACCTTTGGATCACCAGGCTTCTGGTTTACCAGAGCAGCCTGCTCGGCTTCGTCAGCCTGCCAAATGCCATCGGTCTTCCAGTACCAGATTTCGCCGATAGGCTTGCCAATGAACCAACCGTTGCTGGTATCGTCCATTTCCTTGCCGTCCTCGTCATACTCATAGTAAAGATGCTTGATCTTATTCTTGTTGTAAGAGAATCCGAGTGAGGTGCTCCACTTGAAGTCTTTAGTGTCAATATTTCTTGAGTTCAGTGTAATTTCGAAACCAGTATTGGTAACCTCACCGAGGTTTGTTGTGATGCTGCCGAAACCGGTGAAGTTAGGCAGGCGCTGAGCCATGATCATATCGTGAGTCTTCTTGTGGTAGAAGTCAATGCTACCAGAGAGGCGCTTGTTAAGTACGGCAAAGTCGAGACCGAAGTTCCACGATGAGGTCTTTTCCCATTCCAGGTTAGGATTACCCAGACGGTTAACGCTCAATGCATTCAGCACTTCTTGTGATGTTGAACCGTACTTGTAATAAGCATACAAGCCGCCATTCGACAGGTTAGAGAGTGCCAGGTAGGTGTCCTTCAGCGAGCGGTTACCGTTTGTACCATAGCTCAAACGAACCTTAGCCATATCCAACCATTTCCAATCCTGAGCGAACTTCTCCTCCGAGAGAATCCAGCTAGAACCTAATGACCAGAAGTTAGCCCATGGATTGTTCTGTCCGAATGCAGAATAACCATCGCGACGTACAGTAGCGGTAATCATATAGCGATCCATGAATCCGTAGAACAGACGTCCGAGATAGGCCGATGCTGTATAGTGGGTATCGTTGGTTTCGAATGAGCTCTGCTCCTTGTTGGCACCCTGGATATAGTGGAAGCCCAGCACGTCGGTAGGCGTGATGTTGCGGGCTGAAATCTTGTCTTCCCAGTAGCGGTTCTCTTCTGCTTCCTGAACTAAAGTAACAGTAACATGATGAAGGTCGGCAAATGTGCGATCCCATGTCAGTGTATTGTTCAAGTTCCAGTTGAATGTCTTTGAAGAGTTACGGTTTACACCACGTGTAGCAGGGTCGCTGTTTGGCAGTTCTGCCGACATGTGATAACGATCGTAGAACCACTGGTAGCGTGGAGCAATATTGAACTGGTAGGTAATGCCGAATGGCAGGGTTACCTTAGCGTTAAAGATGGTATTCAGTACGGTATAACCCTTCTCCAGGCCGATATACTGCTGCTGGAAGTGGTAGTTGTAACCACCGTTTGTAGGGTTACCTGTACGAGGATACTGGATTTCGTTACCATTCTCGTCATAACGTGAAGCGTATGGCGACTCACGCAACTGGTTGTCTTCCCAGTAGTTGTCTTTTAAGGGCACGGGGCTTGAGGTGTCGCTACGATCCTGGAAGTTTACGTTAGCACCAACTTCGAGCCAATCTGTAATTTTGGCGTTCAGTTTCATGTTAGCGCGATAAGCATGGTAGTCATCGCCCTGAATGGCGCCCTGATTCTTCAGATAACCAAATCCTAAATAGTAGTTTACACGATCGGTAGCACCTGAAATGCTGGCATTGTAGTCCTGATTGAAACCGGTACGGAAGGTAGCATCCTCCCAGTTGTATGTCTTACCTGCCAGGAAGTTCTCCATAACGAGGGCTGCGTCAGCGTCAAAGCCCATACGACGTGCGTAGAGGCTCAGCATCGACTCGCCTGCCTGCAATGTCTTAGGACCATTGCTGGCCCACTGGTCCTGCGAAATACCATATTGACTGATATTGTTGAAGTTATCATAGTAACCAGTAGGAATACCGCTGTCTTTACCATAGTAGCCCCATGTGCCATCCTCGCGGTATCCATAAGTCTGGGCTTTGAACCAGTCCTCGCGGTAGGTCATATATTCACTGGCATTGAATACATCGCGGTATGCAGCTTTCGTGTTGGCTGCCAAGTTCATGCTTACATTAATGATGGGCTTACCTTCCTTACCTTTTTTGGTAGTAATAATGATAACACCGCTGGCAGCCTTGGCACCATAGATAGCAGCCGACGAAGCATCTTTCAGTACATCAATCTGTTCGATGTCGTCAGGGTTGATCTCTGAGAGTTCACCTGCAAACTGCATGCCGTCAAGGATAATCAGTGGTGAATTATGAGAGCCATCTGTATAGAGTGAATTCTGTCCACGCAGCTGGATGCTGGCGCCAGAACCCTTGGCTGAAGAATCGAAGCCAATCTGAAGTCCAGGTGTGCCACGCAGAAGGTCCTGTACACTACCAGGGTTTTGGTCAGCGAGTTTGCTGGGGTCAATCTGAACAACAGAACCGGTCAGGTCTTTCTTGCGCATTGTTCCATAACCAACTACAACAACCTCTTGCAGGGTTTCTGCATCTTCCTCGATAGTAATGTTAAGGGTCTGACCATTTCTGTAGGCTACCTCTTTGGTTTTGAAACCGACATATGATACAATAATAGTACCATTAGATGGGATGCCTTTTAATTCAAAGTTTCCATCGAAATCGGTAACTGTTCCTGCTTTTTCGGCATTTTTTACTTTTACGGTTGCACCAATGACTGGTTCGCCGTTCTTCTCAACAACCTGACCTTTCACAACTCCGCTTTGCTGCGTAGCCTGAACTGCAGGTTCTGCCATTGCTGACATTGGGAACGAAATCATTCCTGCTGCCAACGCCATCACAAAACATAGTTTGCGGGATGGATTTGTTAAATTAGCATACTTCATTTGTTAATGTTTTAAGTTTATTATAATTGTTAATAATTGAATAGTTCTTCCTTCTCTGGGATAGGTTCGAATTGTCGGGTGCAAAGATATAATGATTGATATAAATCAAGGGTTAAAATGCGTGAATTTAGGGGAACAAATCGTTAATTTTCCCCTAATTCACTAAGATTCCACGCATCACGCCACCTGATAACGGGTTTTCCGTTCTCAAATTCGATAGGCAACCAGATGTAACGGGCATCACTTGGATGCTTTGGTCGCCAGATGTCGGCCATAAAGATAAAACCTTTGCCGTAGGGCAGGATATAGGTCGACTGTCCTTCGAAGGTGATTTTGGCCTTCGGGCCTACACAAGGTGTGGGATGCTGAGTCCAAGGTCCCCAGATGCTGGGTGCCGAGAACATACGTGCCTCGTTAGGAGCCCAACCGGTGCAACCCGAGGTAATCATCCAGTAGGTACCATCCTTCTTGAAGATGGCAGGTGCCTCGTTCTGGCCGCCAGGAGCTACGCGGGTATATTTGCCAGAGTGGTGCAGGTAGTCGCCTGTCAGTTCGGCAATGTGCAGCGTCAGGTTATCCTCCGATGAGAAGATGTGATAGGCTTTGCCATCATCATCTACATAAAGTGTCATATCGCGAGCCATCTGACCCGTACCGAAGTCGCGTTTCAGGAACAGGCCCTGCTTGATAGCCTCCATCCAGGTGGGTGTCCACCATTTCTTAAAGTTGTCGGCATTCAGGGTGTCGAGGGTACCCAGTTCGTTCTTGCCAAATTCAATAGGGTAGGTGCCTGCATTGGCGCGCTGCGAGTACAGAAACTTATAAGGTCCTTCGGGCTTGTCGCTTACAGCCACACCGTAGCGGGCAGCGCTGTAGCCCTTGCCTTTCAGCTCCAGGTGGAACCACATGCAGAATTTCTTGGTTACCTTATTATATATAACCTTGGGGCGCTCCAGCACACAACCGCGGGTAATATCGCTGCGGCGGTCGTCGCTCACGTAGAGTGCCACACCACGGTTCTGCCAGTTCATGAGGTCTTTCGATGAATAGCACTGTACACCAATCATTGCCGATGAGGTGGTGTCGCACTTATTCTCGCCAAACCAGTAGTAGGTGTCGCCATACTTCATGATACCACCGCCATGGGCGTTGATATGACGGCCGCTGGCATCGGGCCAGATCTCACCCGAGCGAATCATCTTGGCTTTCTTCTGCTGGTTGTTCCAGTAGTTTTCGATACGCTTGGCCTCGGCCTTGGTGATATGAATCACGCTACCGTGCTTAGGCGATGAGAAATTGGCTGCCTTCATTACACCCTCGTTAAAACGGCCCAGAGGCTTGAAGGTCTTGAAGTCGCTGGTCTCTACAAATCCGAAGTTATGAGGGTTCACGCTGTAGATATCGTACATCACTACCCATTTCTTCTGTCCGATGCGCTTCCATACGTTTGGCGCCTCGCAACCACGGTTCTCGCCGTCGATCTGCTCGGCGTGATAATCGTTGAAATGGTTAATTTTATCGCTAATCATGTACTTGATGCCGCCAGGATTCTCCTGGGCCACATAGCTCATAAAGTAGCGGCCGTCGGGCATGGGACAGATATCGGCATCCAGAACCTGAATCTTATCGTCGGGATACTCAAACAGCAGCTGGGGCTCGGTCTCAAGTGTTGTAAACTCCTCGTTGGCGTAACTATAGTATAGTTTCGTGCGCCCGCCCGCGTGTTGTCTGATGGTAAAGTAAACCATAGGCTTGCCTACGGCAGGATTCCAGATGGTCTGGGGTGCCCAGGCACAACCAATCTTACCGAACTTCTCGGGGAACAGTTTATCTATACGTGCCTCGTGGTGGGTCCAATGTATCAGGTCGTCGCTGGCCATCAGCACCAGTCCGCGGTTGTTACCCCAGCCAAACTCGTCGGGGCGTTCCCACTGGGTGGCGCGCAATCCCATCTCCTTGCCAAACACATGCAGGTCGGTCATGGCAATGTAGAATTTGCCGTTAGGAGCACGGTAGATATGAGGGTCGCGTATGCCTCGCTGGTCGGCAATAGAGTCGCCGGCAATAATGGGCTCGCCATTGTTAACCGCCGTAAACGTGTAGCCATCGTAGCTGATGGCCATAAACAGCGAGTGGGTTGGATCGTTGAAATACGTAAACAGATAGGCACCCATATCCTTTTCGGTGAGCGCTTTCTTGGCTTTGGCATCGGTCTGGACCGCAAAGGCCAGCAATAGTGATGCAATGAACAGTACTTTCTTCATTTTCTTACAAGTTAGTGTTTGGTTTTGCAGGTGCAAAGGTACGACAATTGATTTATATCAACGTCCCAACATCGTTATTTAGGGGGAACAAATTGTTATTTTTGCGATTTTCTTTGATGATTCACAAAAGTTTTGTATCTTTGCAACCGTAATTGCAACTAACTAATGAGGCGTGTAATATCCTTACTGATAACTGTTTTTGTGCTTGGGCAGATGTCCATGGCATGCCCCGTGTCGCTCAGAATTATGTCGCAGACACCTGTTCAGGGCATCGAGGAGGCACGAAAGCTTATGTTCGACCACTATGGCATGATGTGGGTAGGTACCGATCAGGGCTTGCGCTCGTTCGATGGCTACAGCTTCAAAACCTACCGCAACAACGCTTATACCCCTGGCATCCTGCCTAATAACTATGTACGTTCGATGACCGAAGACCAGCACGATGGTCTTTGGATAGGTACCCGCGATGGTCTGGCTCGTTTCGACCGTCGTCGCGGTTCGTTTAAAACGTATCATCTGCGTGGCGATCAGGCCCGATTGATTAATACCCTTTATACTGATAAAAGCGGTACGGTGTGGGCTGGAACCAATGCAGGCGTGTCGCGATACAATGCAAAAACCGACGATTTCATCGATATAAACCTCTCGGCTGGCGTGATTTCGTTTGCCGAAGATGCCCGTGGTAATCTGTATATAGGTACGTGGGAGGGCGGTTTGCTGCGCCTGAACAAGAAAACTGGTAAGATGGTAAGCTATCCGCCGTTAAGTACGCGTAATACCGCTCAGACCATGTTGATGGACAGTCGCGGTCGCTTGTGGATTGGCACCTGGGAGCATGGTATTGTGCGCCTGGACCATCCCGAAAACGAGACGGCACCTGGCATGCACAAAATGAACGAGGGTAGAACCGATTTTCGTACATTCCATCGACTGGTTGAAGATTCCGTCAGTCATGCTGTGTGGGGTTGCTGTATTGAGGGACTGACCCGAGTTGATATGGATAACGAGGCCGAGGTTGAGAACTATCCGATACTCACCTTCTGCTACGATATGGTGACAGATGGCATGGGTAACCTGTGGGCACTTACCCGTAACAACGGTATCGTGCACCTGAGCACTAAACCATCGCCTTTCCACTTCTATCATCTGGATCCCGCTGGATTGGAGCTGCCTGTAAACCGCATTCAGAAGGTGTTTACTACCGATGGTAACCGTTTCTGGTTAGGTTTGCAGCCTTACGGACTGGCCCTTTACGATCGCCAGGCCGGTCAGGTGCTGTACAATAACCACATTCCCGGACTGGAGAACGAGACTGGTCAGCAGGGCATATACGTACAAACTATCTCTGATATGATCGAGCGCCCCGATGGCAGTATATGGCTGGCCAGCTCGCGAGGGGTTGTGATTTGGAAAGAGGGCGAACCGGCACGCCTGTTAGTGCGTAGTAACTCACCGTTTATCGGCGATAGCGAAGTAAATGCTTTTCATGCATTAACTGATGGCGCAGTGCTGGTGGGTCAGAATAATGGTCTTGGTATTGCGTTTAGCGAGAATAAAGGACGTTTGCTGAAGATGACTGAAGGTAAACGCGACTTTAGCAATTGTCATGTTTTATCCATATCCGAAGATCATCATCATCGCTTGTGGATAGCCACCGAGGGACAGGGTATTATCCGCATCACCAGAAGGCTCGACGATCCTAAGTCGTTTACCTATCACCAGTACGCTCCTGTTGCCAACAATTATCCTATTGATGAGGCTACGGCAGTGTACGAGGATGCCAACCACCATTTATGGGCCATTTCTAATAGCGGCGATTTCTTCCAATATAACGATGAAACCGATGTTTTTGAACCTGTAAACCACCGTTATTACATTGGCATGGGTAGCATCTACTCTATCCAAGGCGACAGTAACGGTCGTATCTGGCTTTCAACCGATAAAGGTTTGGTGCGCTTTGCGCCATCGGATAAGCAGGGGACAACCACGTACTATAACATGGAGGATGGTATCGAGACCATCAGCTTCTCGTCGAATGGTGCTTTCAGCTATGGTAAGGAACTCTTTTACGGCAGTGCCAAGGGCTTCTTCTCGTTCGATGCTGCCGAGATAGAACGCTGGCAGCAGGGGGCCTCGCCATCGTTGGTGGTTACCGAACTGATGATTGACGATAGACCTTACCTTTGGCAGGACTCTCTGCACCGTCAAAGGATATCGGCCGACCAGCCCTTCTTTACGCAAAAAATCACCATTCCATCGGATGCTCGTAAGTTCTCGGTAGAGTTTGCATTGCTTACCTATCAGAACCAGGAACAGTGCCGATATGCCTATTACTTAGAGGGTTACGACAACGACTGGCACGATACCGATGCCCAGAACCGTGTGGCTACCTACCAGAACCTGCCCTCGGGAACCTACCATCTGAAGTTGCGTGCTGTAGATAGTTACGGACGACTGGTTGAAATGCCTTACGCTATTATGGTACGTGTACTGCCGCCATGGTATCGCACCTGGTGGGCCTATCTCATTTACCTGGTGCTGCTACTGGCCGCTGCCTATGGCGTAAAAGAGTGGTATAAAGCTCGTGTTAACCGCCGTGCCCGTCTGCAGCAGCGTGTGAGCGAACTGTTGCACTACCGCGAGATGATGGTGATGAAGCAGTTTATCAATAAGCCTAGCGGCAAGGCTGAGCGTGAGGGTGCCCGTAAGGTGCTCGAGGTTGAGGAGCAGCAACACTCATCGCCCGACGAGCTGTTCCTGCAGAAAGCTATCGAGTGTGTGAAACAGCATATTGATGATGCCGACTACGATCGTGAGCAGTTTGCCAGCGATATGTGCGTATCGTCATCTACCCTCTATAACAAGCTGCGTGCCCTGACAGGCGAGAATGTTACTGCCTTTATCAACAGCATCCGACTGAAAGAGGCCTGTCGCATTCTCCGTCAGAAGCCGAACATAAAAATGACCGAACTCTCCATGGCCGTTGGTTTCAATACGCCTAAGTATTTTACCAAGTGCTTCAAGAAAGAGTTCGGTGTGCTGCCTAGCGAATACTTGTCGCAGGATGAAGAGCTTTAGTTTTCGGCAGTGATATAAAAAACTACACGAAATCCTCAGGAAATACAAAAAATATGTATTTTTTCGCGAAAACACTTGTATATATCGCTATTTTTGACTATCTTTGTCCCCTAATCACGAGAGCACGTACTAACAAGTAAGTATATAACATTCAATAATTCATTAAAACTCAACAACTTATGTGGTTATTCAATTCATCAATTGGTAGAAAAGTTGTAATGTCTGTTACGGGCATTGCGCTCATTCTGTTCCTGACCTTCCACGGTTGCATGAACGTAGTGGCGCTGTTCTCGGAAGAGGGTTACAACATGATTTGCGAATTCCTGGGTGCCAACTGGTATGCTGTTGTAGCAACACTTGGTTTGGCTGCCTTGGCAGTGCTTCACATTGTGTACGCATTCATCCTGACTGCGCAGAACCGTACCGCTCGTGGCGACAACCGTTACGAGATTGCTACCGAGGTTAAGGCTGGCAAGGTAGAGTGGGCTTCAAAGAACATGCTCGTTCTGGGTCTCATCATCCTCATTGGCTTGCTCGTTCACCTCTGGAACTTCTGGTACAACATGATGTTTGCCGAGCTTGTAGGCGCTATGCCTGCTATCAGCCCAACAGATGGTTTCGGCTGGATTAAGGAAACATTCTCAAATCCTGTATTCGTAGTTATCTACATTGTATGGCTTGCTGCTATCTGGTTCCACCTCTCACACGGTTTCTGGAGTGCTATGCAGACTCTGGGTGTTAGCGGTAAGATCTGGCTCAAGCGCTGGATGTGCATTGGTAACATTTATGTTAGCGTGCTCATGCTTATGTTCCTCGTAGTAGTTCTGGCTTTCGCATTTGGTTGCGCTCCAAGTCTTGGCTGCTGCTAATTTAATTGTAAATTGTAAATTGCTAAATTGTAAATTATCATGGCAAAAGTATTAGATTCAAAGATTCCTGCAGGTCCAGTACCTGAGAAATGGAAGGAATATAAGGCTCACCAGCGTTTGGTTAACCCCAAGAACAAGCTGAAGCTCGATATTATCGTAGTAGGTACCGGTTTGGCTGGTGCTTCTGCAGCTGCTTCACTTGGCGAGATGGGCTTCAATGTGATTAACCTGTGTATCCAGGATTCTCCACGTCGTGCTCACTCTATTGCTGCTCAGGGTGGTATCAACGCTGCTAAGTGCTACCAGAACGATGGTGACTCTATCTACCGTTTGTTCTATGATACCGTTAAGGGTGGTGACTATCGTGCTCGTGAGGCTAACGTATATCGTCTGGCTGAGGTATCAAATAATATTATCGACCAGTGTGTGGCTCAGGGCGTACCTTTCGCTCGTGAGTACGGTGGTATGCTGGCTAACCGTTCATTCGGTGGTGCTCAGGTGAGCCGTACATTCTATGCTAAGGGTCAGACCGGTCAGCAGCTGCTGCTGGGTGCTTACAGCTCATTGAGCTGCCAGGTAAACGCCGGTAAGGTGAAGCTCTACACCCGTTACGAGATGGAGGATGTTGTTATTGTTGATGGCCGCGCTCGTGGTATCATCGCCAAGAATCTGGTTACTGGTAAGCTGGAGCGTTTCTCGGCTAATGCCGTAGTTATCGCTACTGGTGGTTACGGTAACACTTACTTCCTCTCAACCAATGCTATGGGATGTAACTGTACCGCAGCTGTTCAGTGCTACCGCAAGGGTGCTTATTTTGCAAACCCATCATACGTTCAGATTCACCCAACATGTATCCCTGTTCACGGCGACAAGCAGTCAAAGCTTACTCTGATGTCAGAGTCGCTGCGTAACGATGGTCGTATCTGGGTTCCAAAGAAGCTCGAGGATGCTAAGGCACTTCAGGCAGGAACCAAGCAGGGTTGGGAGATTCCTGAGGAGGACCGCGACTACTATCTGGAGCGCCGTTATCCTGCATTCGGTAACCTCGTACCACGCGACGTTGCCAGCCGTGCAGCTAAGGAGCGTTGCGATAAGGGCTTCGGCGTGAACAACACCGGTTTGGCTGTGTTCCTCGACTTCTCTGAGTCAATCAACCGTCTGGGTCTTGATGTCATCATGCAGCGCTATGGTAACCTGTTCGAGATGTACGAGGAGATTACCGACGTATTCCCTGGCGATGTTGCTAACGAGATCAATGGCGTGAAGTACTACAAGCCCATGATGATTTATCCTGCTATCCACTACACCATGGGTGGTATCTGGGTTGACTACGAGCTGCAGACTACTATTCCTGGTCTCTTCGCTATCGGTGAGTGTAACTTCTCTGACCACGGTGCTAACCGTCTGGGTGCTTCAGCTCTGATGCAGGGTCTGGCCGATGGTTACTTCGTGCTGCCTTACACCATCCAGAACTATCTGGCTGATCAGGCTGTTTGGCCGAAGATTCCTACAGACCGTCCTGAGTTCGACGAGGCTGAGAAGGGTGTTCAGGCAGAGATTGACCGTCTGATGAACATCAAGGGTAAGCGCTCTGTTGACTCTCTGCACAAGGAGCTGGGTCATATCATGTGGGAGTATGTAGGTATGGGCCGCACCGCTGAGGGCCTGAAGGAAGGTCTGAAGAAGATGCACGAGCTCGAGAAGGAGTTCGATACCAACCTCTTTGTTCCTGGTACTAAGGAGGGTCTCAATGTGGAGCTCGATAAGGCTATCCACCTCCGTGACTTCTTCACAATGGGTCAGCTCGTAGCATTCGACGCTCTCTCTCGTAACGAGTCTTGCGGTGGTCACTTCCGCGAGGAGTATCAGACCGAGGAAGGCGAGGCTAAGCGCGACGATGAGAACTACTTCTACGTAGGCTGCTGGGAGTACAAAGGCAAGGGCAACGAGCCTGAGCTCATTAAGGAGCCACTGGAGTACGAGGCAATCAAGGTACAGACACGTAACTATAAGAACTAAGAAGGATTTGTAATTATGGCAAGAAATATTTCATTCACAATCAAGTTCTGGCGCCAGAACGGCCCCAAGGACCAGGGACATTTCGACACCCACGAAATGCACGATATTCCCGATGATACCTCGTTCCTCGAGATGCTCGACATCCTGAACGAGGAGCTCATCAACGAAGGCAAGGAGCCCTTCGTATTCGATCACGACTGCCGCGAGGGTATCTGCGGTATGTGTTCGCTCTACATCAACGGTACACCTCACGGTCTTACCGAGCGTGGTGCTACCACCTGTCAGCTCTACATGCGCCGTTTCAACGATGGCGATGTCATTACCGTAGAGCCTTGGCGTTCGGCCGCCTTCCCTGTCATCAAGGACTGCATGGTTGACCGTACAGCCTTCGATAAGATTATGCAGGCTGGTGGTTATACCACTATCCGCACAGGTCAGGCTCAGGATGCTAACGCTATTCTGATTCCTAAGGAGGATGCCGACGAGGCTATGGACTGCGCATCTTGCATCGGTTGCGGTGCTTGTGTAGCAGCTTGTAAGAATGGTTCTGCCATGCTGTTCGTTTCGTCTAAGGTTAGCCAGCTCGCCCTGCTTCCTCAGGGCCGCGTAGAGGCTGCCCGTCGTGTGAAGAACATGATCGCCAAGATGGACGAGCTTGGTTTCGGTAACTGTACTAACACCCGCGCTTGCGAGGCTGTATGTCCTAAGAACGAGACTATCGCTAACATCGCTCGCCTGAACCGCGAGATGATTAAGGCTAAGATGGCTGATTAATGTAATTACACATTATCTATATTAAAAGCGCCGCAGTTTTTACGCTGCGGCGCTTTTTTATGTGCTGTGGGTAGTGTTACTCCAATGGGATATCGGGGTGCTGTACGGCCAGTGGCAGGTCTTTCTGCGAAAGGTAGAACATGTACAGAATAACCGGTTTAGTGCCGCGGTTCTCGCCATGGTGTATGGTGCCTACCATCTCAACTACGGCCTCGCCCTCGTGTACCACCTTGGTCTTGCCATCCTGTCCGATAATGGTCAGCTCGCCCTGCGTCAGTACACCGTAGTTCATAGCTACGTGGTGGTGCCATCCCAACTTCTGTCCTGGAGGGAACACGTACTTTACGGCCACCAGTTCGGGGCGCCCCTGGAAATAGTCGGGCAACTCTACACCGTCCCAACTCTGACTTGTACGAATCAGCTCTACGCTCTCTACCTTGGCCGCTGCTCCGTTATCGGCGTGCGAATTAAGGCAAGCGGTAAAAGTAGTAGCTGTTGCCAACATGGCTGTTGCCACGATAGCATGCATAAATACCTTTGTGTTCATGATAAATAATGTTGTTAATAGATTATACTTATTGATATTATGTTGCAAATGTACAAATAATTCTTCATCACGCAACCAAACTGTTACCTAAATATTGTTAATAGAGATCATAAAGCACGGACTCTTGTAAAAGAATCCGTGCCTAAAACTCATTTGGGCTGAAGATCGGCGTACTCTTTTGTGACACTCTCGATGCATGGGCAATCCTTCATCGGGTTCAGGTCGTGGTGCCCCACGATAACGGCTCTAGGATAGCGCCGATGCAAATCTTCCAGTAGTGTACGCAGGGCCGCCTTCTGCTCCGGTGTGCGCGTATCGGCGGGTTGTCCCCGAGCATTCAGTCCTCCTTCGTAGCACACCCCGATGGAGTACTTGTTATGGTTCACGCAGTGGGCACCCACCAGCCATTCCGGTCGTCCAGCCTCAATCTCTCCGTTACGACGGACCACGTAGTGATAGCCTACACCAAACTTAAAGCCTCTATCACGATGCCAGGTATCTATCTGGGCCACCGATGATGTCTGGTCGGGCCGCACTGCCGAACAATGCAACACTATCAGGGTTATCGACCGCATGACTGTACAGCAATAGTTCCCAGAACTGTTGTAATCACTGTTGCCACAAATCGCAACACCTTAGCTACTCTATTCCAATTTACTCTTAACATAGGCTTTTATTTTTAAAGGATTAGTCACCATTTGGTCCGTGGCTAGAGTTACCGCCGCCGCCGGTATTATCACCGCCGGTGTTTCCGCTATTGCCACTGTTGTTGCCACCAGTCGAAGGCTGATCGGTTGGCGAATCTGGGTCTTCGATATTACCTGGGTCGGTACTGGTAACACGCTTTACGATCTTACCCTCACGGTCGTAACAGGTAATGTTGATAGCCGTGTCCTTCAGCTCATCCTTGATCTCAACCGATGGTGAGAAAATCACACGTCGGGTGGTGATCAGTCCCGTACTTACCTTGCTCACGTCCTCTACTGTGGTGGCCCTCACACCGAATCGCATACGTCCTAGGCCAGGGATGGCGATGGAGTGTCCCTCGGTGGCCCAAACCTTTACCACCTGTCCGATGGCATCCCATGCTGCACTCAGGGCACCCTCGGCGATACCGCTGCGAACAGAGGCCTCGCTAATAACCTTCTGTGCCGACAGTGTGTTGTAGATCTCGGCCTGCATCATAAAACGATACTTGCCTGCATCCTTGCCTACCTTGAGCTCGCGCTCTACTGCTTTTACTTTAATTGCCATAAGCTACATTAAACATTAAAAATTAAACATTAAAGATTGTCTGATTGACATTGCAAAGATACCACATTTTGCAAGGGCATTGGTGAATTACGACCGTCTATGGGAGATAGGGCTACATAAAGTGATTTAAAGTTATAAGTCGATATCCAACTTGTTAGCAATAAACTTAATCACCACTGGTGGCAACATCCTTGCCCTGGGTTGCAGTCCAAGTGCCTCTAACTCTTTACGATAAGGCTTGCACCAACGGTTCAAGGTATTCAAACTTACTCCAGCCTTATCGGCCAACTTCTGTTTCGACATTGATTTCATAAGCTATCTTTTTGTTTTTTTTGAAAAGTACCTAATGTTTTTTTGCACGCTAACTACTTTACATTTGAAAAGTACCTAGAGAAAAAATAATCTTTAATGTATGACACATTTGACAGATTAATTTGTAAAAGTTACGTGCGTACCGTGTAGGTGCGTGCGCGGTACGCGTGAGGGATTCCTAAAACAATGTGTCAAATGCGTCAAATATCACTTTGTTGTCTATCACCGACACCTCATCCTCGGGCTTGGCTTCCTGAGCCATCAGCGTTCTGTTCAGTTCGATGTCGGCACCGCTATAGGCCACCACGTTGTAGCCACGCTCACCACGCGATCGCTGGCTTACAAAACCCATGCTCTTCATAACACGTCCCAGTTTGTTGGGCGTCAATCGGTTTATCAGCAAGCCGCCAATGGTCTGCATAATCTCCGAAGCACTCACAAACTCGCATGCCTCACCCTTAGCAGGCACACGATAGAACTTGCTTACCAGTTCGCGCTCGGGTTTCGACACCTCGAACCGTTTGTTATGCAGCTGCACAACATCCGTTTCCTTTTTCTCAAACCAATAGCGGAATCCCTGCAGAAACAGGGCATAGGCCTGGGCAAAAATCTCATCGTGGTGGATAGGATACTCGTAGGGCGAACGGATACTCTCCACCTCGAACGGCAACCAGCGGCGGGTGCCCGTGTCGTCGTCGATAAACTGCAGGTTGTTACTGGTGCCACAGTAGCTGGCTATGTGTACACGACGTTCCGAATTGTGCGCATACGGTTTGCGGGCATCGGTAGCTTTGGTGGTCACAGCCCATTTCAGCCTACTCATTGCCTCTGTCTTCAGCGCATCTATCTCATCCAGACAAATCAGTCCGAACGATGATAGTTTCAGCACCTCGTCCTTATCCATCTTACCGAAAGTAGAAGTAGAGTGGAAATAGGCCGACAGTTCGGGAGGTATCAGACTCTCAAGCCAACGGGTTTTGTAGATACCCTGTTCGCCTACCAGCACCAGCACTTCCTCGTTCACCACTTTCTCCTCCAGCCACCCTGCCACCACGCCCACCAGCCATTTACGCAGACAGGCGTAAAACAGCAGTTGCTCGTCGGGACCACCCTTTACGTTTACATCCATCGCTAACGAGAGTATGGGGTTAGTCGTCTCGTCCCACGGCGGCAGTCGGGTCAGATAGGCTTTCAGCGGATTATACAACGGCACAAAATCAGAGTCGATAACCTGCCAGATTTTCTTGGGATTCACATCTTTTTGTTTCGACAGCATACTACACAACGAGTTCACTAGCCTGTCGCTCACCTCATACCAGCAGCCGGGCTTTCGCCATTCTATCAAGGGCGTATCACCCGTAGGGTATTTAATGCCCTTGGCTGCACCCGCACTGATTTCGGGCACCTTGAACTCGTCCTTACCCGTTATCACATTGTGACGCAGGTAGAGCGTGCCCATCAGGAATTTCTGTATGTCCTCCTCAGAGGCACGCACCTCGCGCCAGTTCTTTTTGTGCTGAGTTTCCCCTTGCGCTGAGTGGGTTTTGGGGTCTTTGGTTTCTTCCTCCATAATTATAGTTTTATTGGTAAATCGTAATATTTAATCGGTGGCAAAGATAATTAAAAAACAAATGCCAACTACCTACTGGGGTACCTCCGGAGGTAGTAAAAAATGTCCTGATGCTTGTTTGCACCAGGACTTATTGCTATCGTTTATAACTTTTTTAGTTTTTCATTGAATTCGAGTGATTGGTGTTGGGATAGTGCGGTATTATAATCGCTATGCATATTATTACGATGCCAAAGCTTCTCAAAAGTTTTCCATTTATCCTTGATACCAAGTCGCTCGGCCATTTCGTAAGCCAGCAAAGCCGACAAGGTACGCGACAGTTTGGGTTGATAGTTTTCATCTACCCATCCTTTGTCCATCGCACTTTTCCACAGCAGCATCGCCTCCTTGGTAGCAAGGCAATCAGGAAGTTTAGTTGTATTCTGATTGATGTGGTTATCCTGTGGTGGTTTCTGTAGTTTAGCTGAATCGAATACCTGCGTATCGATATGATTGACGTACTGCGCCCCAGGGGCGATATAGTTTAAAGTAATGTGACTGCAATTCTTTTCTCCGTCTGCCTGATGCAGTCTCTCAAGCAGACGGTTTATTAATCTAAGTATTTTTACTTCACTTAAATCCATGCCATTAATTTTTCTTGTTCTACAATGCTAAAAGAAAGAAACGGATAACGTGGACTTTTATATGTACAACATTATTCCTTAAGGCTCGTTACACCTGTTCGCGAATGCCATACACTAAAGCCCACGCCTCCGTATAGGATGCGTGAGCCAGCAGACATTCTTTCCCGCGATTTTTATAACGATTTTAAAGGAATGGCAAGAAAGCTGTCATAACTCAGCGGGTGCAAAGATACTATTATTCTCTGAGACACCCAAATGTTTACGGTTTTTTATTTTTATGGACTCATTTTTTCTTAGTTTAATGGTTCGACATGTTGTTTCTTATCTTTATAAATCGTGCAAATTCTTTGACGAGGGCAGTGTCAGCACGAAGGCTGACAACTGCCCTAACGAGAGAGAATTTATAGTCGGTTGCGCTCACTTTGTCCGGCATGGCTACCCTTATAGCGGCTTCGTGTTGCATTGAATTTCCATGAGAGGTTGATGCCGATGCGGCGGGTATCGCGATACTCCCTGAACTGGGTACGGACATTGATACCTCCGTAAGCCGTCATCTCGATGTAGCGGGTATGGAGGATGTCGTTGGCAAAGATGGCTACGCTAAGGCTCTTGTCTTTGAGAAACTGGTGACTCAGCCGGAGGTCTATTCCGCCTGTGGTCTTTGTCTGCGAGCAGCCCTGCTCATTGTAGGGCTCCAGTTCCATTCTGATGTTTAGCAACCAGTCGTGTGGCAGTGATAATGTATTGTCAAGATTAAAGTAGGTACCAAGTCCGTTCCACTTATGCTTGATGCCGATGGCTTCTAAGTCTCGGTTGTTGAAATAGAAATCTGCAGAGTAGTTCATCTGCCAGATACCAATCTTTGGCGAGACGCTAACTTCCATTCCGTAATTCTGGCTTTTGGGCACATTGCGGCGGTCATCGAGTATTACGCCTGGATGGTCTATATCATCATAGGCGACCTGAAAAGAATAGTTGAGGTTCTTGATGTATTGGTAATACAACTCGGCGTGAACCCATCGGTAGTTAGTCGTCCATGAGACATAATGGGTTGTTGTAGGGCTAAGGTAAGGGTTTCCAGTCTGGTACTCGTATTTGCTGCGATAGTTGATGGCAGTGCTGAGCGTGGAATAAGCGGGATTGCGCCGGAAGCATTGATAACTGAAGGTGTGCGTCCATCGATCTGTGCGGTAACTTAGCGAGAGGCGCGGGATGAGCACATGATAGTCCGGGCTCTGTTCGGCATCTTTACGACCATTGGTTTCGTAGTCGTTGTGCTCGTTCTGCCATCGCAATCCGGCATTGAGATTGAACTTCCTCACTTGCAGGGCATAGTTGGCGAACAGTGACCACGTCACGGTCTGTTGGTGTACGCTGTTGTCGGCAGAGAAACCGCTTTGGGTGA
Source organism: Xylanibacter ruminicola (assembly GCA_015060625.1). Lineage (GTDB taxonomy): Bacteria > Bacteroidota > Bacteroidia > Bacteroidales > Bacteroidaceae > Prevotella > Prevotella ruminicola_D. The sequence continues at coordinate 81,125 of SUYC01000009.1, forward strand.
AGTCACTTTTGCGGTCCACTCCCGATACTTCCTCGCCAAAGGTCAGGGTCCCCGAGGGGATAGGGGCTGTGACAACGAGTTTCTCTGCCAGCAGGTTGTTCTTGGTCAGCGTCTTGCTGCCGACTCCCTTCTCGCCAACGGTGCCACCTTCCATATTGCTCTCAGAGTGTCCACCGTAGTAGTCGGCGCTGAAGTCCAGTTTCCACTTGCCGATTTCTCCGACGTAATAGGCATTCACGGCATGTTCCATCCAAGGCTTCAGGGAGGTGACCGTCTTGTTGGTCTCCGCTTCCTTGAATTGACTGTCACGCCACACCTCCTCGTCAGTTTCTATACTACGTGTCGCATCGGTGATATAGTTGTTGGCGGTGTAGGTCAGTCCGAGAGAATGTTTCTCGGATATCTCCCAGTTCCAGCCGAGGTCGGCAAAATAGTAGTTGTAGCGGTTGAGAAAAGTGTTTTCTTTCTTGAAGTCCCACGTGCTGGAAGCCTGTAGTTGGTCGTTGGCAGTGGCGTTAACCACCAGGTTGTTGCTCGTCAGAAACCCTCGGGCAAAGAAGTCCATGCCATTGCGGGTGCGATAGTTCAGGGCTGCATTGCCATTGGCATAGTATTCCTTGCCTTGGCTGTAGACAGCGGAGAAGTTGCCGCTCCAGCCCTCGCCCGTCTTGCGGATGGTCTTGAGGCGGATGACGGAGGTTACTTCTGCTCCATACTCTACGCCTGGGTTTGTAATTATCTCAGCTGACAGGATCTCGTCGGCACGGAGGCGATTCAACTCATCCTCATTGCGCACCTTTTTATTGTTGATATAGACTTCTGGTTTGCCGTGACCTGCAATCTCGCCATTGCTCATCATCAATGGCAGGTGAGTGAGCATATCCGTAACAGAGCCGAATTGTTCTAATGGCGTTCCCTGCACGGTGACCTTTAATCCATTGTCTGTTGCGGTATATAAAAGCCTTTGGCCCTTCACCGTTACCCCTTTCAGCGTCAACGTTTCTGGCTGCATCCGTATCGTGCCGATTTCTTTGGTGTTACATTGCTTGTAAATCGTCTTGTAGCCGACAAAAGATATTCTTGCAAGGACTGGTTTTTGTTCGCAGGGAATAACAAAGAGACCGCTTTCATTCGATACTCCACCAGTAATCAGCGTGGAATCCTGAGGCGAAAGCAGGGCGATGTTGGCGTAGGCTACGGGCAGGCCTTGCTCGTCGATGATAGTACCCTTGTAGCGGTTGGCGGTTTTCTGCGGACACTCGACGGTGATTTCTGTGCTGTCGATGCTCATGCGGATAGGATAGAAGCCTATCATCTGACGGATGGCATCGGGCACGGACTTGCGATGAATAGAGGTAGTGATGCGGAAGTCCTCCAGTTCGTTGTAGAGGAAACTGATGGTGTAGTCCTCGGTCTGCTCGTTCAGTTGGCGCAGGGCCTCGCTGAGCGACACATTATTATATTCGCGTGTGACTCTTTGGGCTTTTACCGAAATAGCTACACTTATGAATAGCAGAAGTATTATGACTCTTTTCATCTTGTTTACATTAATAACCCATTCGCGAGGTGTCCACCTCCTTCTTTTTCTTCTCCTTGAAGTTGCCGATGCGGTAGATTGCGGTGAGCGAGGCACTGGCGTAGTTCATCCAGACACGCATGGCGTAGTCCTGGTTGGCGACGGTGGAACGGGTGTTGGCGTAGCAGTTGAAGATGTTGTTGGCTTTGGCTATGACACTCCACTTGCCGTTGTCGGAGTTCCAGCGCAGCGAGGCATTCAGATAGAACAGCGGACTGATGTCGTAGACGCCTTGGATGGCCTTCGACTGGAAGAACGGATTGAGGATGAACTGGATGCTATGCCGCTGGGACAGTTTGGCCACCGCTGTTCCTCCGAGGATGGCCGAGAGGCGGGTGCGGTCGAAGGGTAGGTCGAAGAAGTTGCTGCTCTTGTCGTGACGGTAGAGGCCCGTGGCATTGACGGTACCGTTGAGCCACTGGCCGACATGGAACTGCGCCGAGGCTTGCAGACCGTAGTAGTTGGAGTAGTCGAAGTTGGTCTCCTTCATGATGACGGCCATTCGGTCGGAGGTCTGATAGGGGAGCTGCACGAAGTAGTCAGGCTCAAACTCGGCAAAGGCAGTGAACGTGTACTTGTGGTTCAATTGCCACATGAGGTTTACCTCATATTTCGACATGGGCTTCAGGTCGGGATTGCCCCATATCTCTGTATAGGCCGAGGCGTAGTAGATGCTGCTCATGGTGCTCCAGTAGGAGGGATAGACGGCCTCGCTGCTGAACGAGAGATTGAGCATATTCTTTGGGTTGATGTTCCACATGGCGTTGAACTGCGGATAGACGCGCCACTCGTTCCACTTGGTGGCATGGTATTGCTCCATCGTCAGCGAGGCGTCGAGGCTTAGCGACTTGCCTATCTGCTTGCTCAGTCCGGCGTAGGCATTCAGGATGCGCTCGTCGTAATCAACGCTGCTGGTGGCGTCGGGCATGGGCTGCTGGTTCTGGTCGAGGGTGGTCTGATCGCTGTTGTTGTTCGTGAACTGCGCCTTTGCCCCGTAGTTCAGTTCCCAGTCATTGGGCAGCGCGTGGGTCTGGTCGGCGGTGAAGAGCCACTTGCTGACTTTCTGGCGACTATCGACTAACAGGTTTCGGTTGATGTCGTACAGTTCGCCCTCAAGGCTTTGCGTACGAGGCTCCTGATAGTTGGTGTACGAAACGCCAAGTTGCAGACCGAACGGAGCCGCATAGTTGACATCGACGTTGTGCAGGTAAGTGTGCTCACGGGAATGTTGCGTGGACTGGGCCGTACCTGTCGTGGTGTTGGTGGAGCGGGTGGAGTTCCACTGTCCCGTATAGGCCAGGCATAGGCGATGGTCGTCAGCGATGGCATAGTCCATGCCAATGCGGTACTCATGATCGATGCCGTCGCTGCGGTTGCGTGTCTTGTCTTCGTAAGCAATGCGCTTGTCGCCCAACGTATGGTTGGCTTCGTGCTCCACCTGTCCGTAATTTGCCCCATCGGTGAACGTGTACGACATATCCAGTCCAAGTTTGTTATGGTTGTAGATAAAACTGCCGCCCGCATAGCCTGTGCCGTATTTATTCTGCTGCCAGCCTCCCTTCAGTTGGCCTGAGAATTGGTTCGTTCCTGCGAAGTCCTTTGTGACAATATTGATTGCCATGCCTCGCACATGATATTTCGCAGGAGCCGACGGCATTACCTCGGCCTTGGCCAGCATGGCGGCGGGCATAGATTTCAATCGCTCCACCACTTTGTCGGCACTGAGCGTCGTCGCCTTGCCGTTGATGATGAGCGTCACGGCTTGTCCGCAAAACGTAAGGTTTTCGCCCGTGTCAATCACGCCAGGAATACGTGTAAGAGCCTCGTAGGCGTTATCGGCAGGATAGACTTCAAGGAGCATCGGCATGTTGTAGGTCAGATGTCCGTTTTCTGCCTTTGAGAAAATACGATCGCCCGTCACCTTCACACCATTCAGCATAATAGTCTCAGGCTTGAGGCGAATATTTCTGGCATTTCGTGAATCAAACATGACGAATTTTGTTTTATATCCTACGAATGATATGCGGGCAAGGACGGGCTGCTGCTCACAGGGAATGACGAAGAGACCGCTCTCGTTCGACACGCCACCGGTAATCAGCGTGGAGTCCTGAGGCGAAAGCAGGGCGATGTTGGCGTAGGCTACGGGCTGGCCTTGCTCGTCGATGACGGTGCCCTTGTAGCGGAGGGCTGTCTTCTGCGGACACTCGACGATGATTTCCTGTTGGCTGGGATTGGCTATCCCCGGCTCAACGGTCATTCGGATGGGATAGAAGCCTATCATCTGACGGATGGCATCGGGCACGGTCTTGCGGTGTACCGAAGTGGTGATGTGGAAGTCCTCCAGTTCGTTGTAGAGGAAACTGATGGTGTATTCTTCGCTTTGCTCATTCAACTGGCGCAGAGCCTCGCTGAGCGACACATTATTATATTTGTGTGTAATACGCTGAGCTGTTGCCGCCATGAATAGCATACAGCAGATGAAAGTAAAAATGATTCTTCTCATGGCTTATTCCACTACTATTTTGTTGTCCTTCAGTTCTATGGTGATGCTCTCGAAGAGGTTGAGCCGATGCAGCACGACTTCAAGCGTCTCGTTCTGCTTCCACACGAAATAGAAACGGAGTTGGCGGGCATCTTCGTTCTGGAATTCCACCTCCTTGTTATAATAGGCAGCTATCTGTGGCATCATCTTATCCAATGAAACATTGTCGAAAACAATGGGCATTGTTGTGGTTGTCGTGTCCGTCTTGACAGTATCTGTCGGCAATGCCGATGTAGGTTTGGCAGATATGGTTTGCTCTGCCTGCATAGTCTGTGGTTTGGGATTGCTAACCATACGCACGATGTGGATGGCTGCAAAAGCCACTCCTACCGTAAAGAGGATGCCGATGATGCCTGCTGCAACCTTGTAAGGGACAATTTCCATCAGTTTCTTAATGGTGGCTGTGGGTGGCTCGTCTTTTTCAAGGGCTTCTAATTCATCAGCGTGTTCCGCTGCGAACTTTTCCCATTCCTCGTCAACGGGGATGGATTCCTTTTCGACTTCCCGCTTCACAAAGGCTTGCTTCGTCAGCGCGAGCAATTCCTGGTTCTCTGCTTCTAACTGGTCAAATTTGTCTTTCTGTTCCATATTAGTTATCGTTTTGCTGTTTGTTGCTGAAAATGTTCCTTGATTCGCTGTACCGACTGCGACAGATGGTTGTAAACTGTCACTTTGGTCACGCCCACGGTCTGCGCTACTTCCTCGTAACTCATCTCACGGATAAACCGCAGTCGGAAGATCTGCTGGCTGAGTGGTGGCAGTTCCGCCTCGATGAATTGCATCAGCCGTTCCAGACGGTCGTCAGCATTCATCGAAACGATCTGGCTCTGCATTGACTCCTGCAAGAAGAACTTTTCCACCCGCTCCCGTATCAACTTGTGGCTAATCACGTCGCGGCAGCGGTTGCGCACGGCAGTCATCAGGTAGCCTTCCATTCTGTCCTTCTGTGGCCTGTCACCATCCCGTAACAGTCGGGCGAAGATGTCGCTCACCACGTCCTTGCTCTCGTCGGCATCATAGAGCATCGTCCTTGCCAGACGGTACATCTTGGCATAATGCTGACGGTATATGTCTTCAAATTCTTTTTTCGTCATAATTATTAATCATATACAACAAGGACGATTCAGTGAACCGAAAAACTAAGCAAAACGATAACTTTTTTCAAATTTCCTTCATTTCTCTACTGTCTTTTGTCATTTCGTGTCACGAAGTTACAGAAAGTCCCACGAAAAAGCCCCCGACAAGACCGAAAAAGTGTCTGCCGAGGTGAAAGTCTGAACAAATGTTCAGAGTTTTGGGCGATTTTGATAATAGAACGTAGCGGACTGGCAGATTCTGTTTCATCTTCTTATCTCTATTGGATAGTCCAAATTGAATAACCTCGATTGGGGGCTGAGAGGGTTGCTTGGCCGTCATTGCCGACAGTGATGGTTTCTTTGGGATTAAGGAGATTGACGAGCGTCTGACCTGACCAATCCGTAAAGCCATCAGGATTCACGTTGAGGGTAATGCTGAGGGTATCGGTGTCGTGATTGTTGAACACGATGATGGCACCGTCCTTTTGACCATTTCCCTGACGGCGGGCGACATATAGGTGCTTGGTCGGGGATTGCAAATCCCTTCCAACTTGTTCTTCTGTTAAGACTGCTAATGTGCCACCGAGATACTGGCGGCGAATGTCAATTAAATGACGGAGATCCAACTGCAAGTCTGTAGGTGCCGTGACTTCGAGCGACGGATTATCCACGTCGTGCTGGGTGACAGCATAGAAGTGGGGATAGAACACGCATGGCGTACCCTCGTGGGTGAGGATATAGGCGTAGGCCATCGCATAATCCTTGACGATCCATTTGTCATGTTCCTTCCCTGTGTCGTGGTTATCTACGAAGGTCACGACGTTGTCAACAGGCAAACCGAAACCACGAATCATTCCCGCATGAGCCAAGCGTGACATATCGAATTCGTCGCCCGACTTGTTGCACATCTCAGTAAGTGTGAACTTCAAAGGAAAGTCAAAGGCATGAACATCGGCACCGCCTTGGGCGACGCTGTCCACCCATTCCTTGATATACCGGCCGTCCTCGGCCCAATACTCACCAACAATAAACGGTTGATGACCATCCTGTAGTGACAAACTTTTCACCCAACGGCTGACAAACTCCGGCTGCAGGCCACGCACAAAGTCCAGACGGAACCCGTCGAAGCCTATCTTGCCCTTCAGCCATTTGCCCCAATCGCAAAGCCGCTGCTGCACTTCCTCGTTATAAGTGTCGAGATCGTTGCCGAAGAACTTGGTACATGGACGCAGCACATCGTCGGTAAAGTCTGTCAATGAGTCGGATGCCGATGATGGATGGAAATGCTGGTAGTGCCATTCATAGTTTGGTTCGCCATCGCCCGTATGCTTCGGGAAGAAAAGATGTGTCCGTGTATAAGCCGTATCGTTTTTCCATTGGATGTCGCTCTTAGGGTACGGCTCGCCACGCCCGACCTTAATATATTCCGTGACAGCGGGATTGCTCTCGAAGTTCTCATTGCCGCCATAGAGGTGATTTAGTACCACGTCGGAATAGACCTTAATGCCTGCTTGGTGCATCACGCCAATCATCCGTTCCAGTTCGGCACGACTGCCATAGCGTGTCTCTACACTTCCTTTCTGGTCGTAGTTCCCGAGGTCATAATGGTCGTAGATGCCATAGCCGCTGTCATAGATGCCCCAGTTACCCTTTGCGGGAATGGGTGTCCACAGGCTGCTGATGCCTGCGGCCTTCAGTTCGGGTACCAACGAAGAAAGGTGATCCCACCATGTGCCGTTCTTTGCCTGATCGTCCACAGGTACATCCCAATAGAACGCCTGCATCATCACGTCGTCCAACGGCTGCAACGGCTCGTCCTTCTGCGTAGAGCAGGCCGCCAGTCCCAATAAAAGAAAAAGAGAAAAGGATTTATTCACTTTCATAAGCGTATGATTTTGGAGTTTGAAAAGGACTGCCGGCTCTGTGCGTCCAGCAGTCCTCTACTAAACTAATTTCTAACTAACCTAAGTATGAATCAAACTGCCGTAATGGTCGCGGTGTTATTATTCGCATCGAGTACGATCTTATAGGTTCCGGCATTGATGTGGATATTCGGGCCGTCCTGCGTCAAGGCATTCAGGTCACCGCCGAGGTTAATCGTCCACGAGGCATCCCAACGGAACTTGATGTCGCCGTCGCTGACGGTAATCATGGTCGACCATGTGTCAGTGTCCGGGTCGTAGTCCATTACCTGGCCTTTGTCCCAGCCGCCAGCCGTAGCGTCGCCGATTACCTCCCAGCCAGTCTTTGCCAGCGAGGCCACCATCTTCTTCGTGTCAGCCGTAATCTTATAGTAGGCCCCCTCGGTAATGACAATGTTCGCACCGTCGCCAATCACGAAGTCGCCTTTTGTGCGGGTCTCGTTCCAACTGATGTCGCCCACGATGCCAATCCACGAGCCACTGTCATAGAACTTGAATTCCGTACCCGCAGCGAAGTAGTAAGCCCCCGAATACTTGAAGTCGCGGGCCTCAGACAGCACCTTGTATGCACTCTCAGCCTCAGGACTCCAGCCCTGGTAACTGCCCGGCAGGGTCATGAAGGCACTGCTCATTTCGATGGTCGTCTCTTCCATCGCGTAGGTATAGCGTCCGGCATTGGTCAGGTCGAGCGTGATGATGTACGCACTCTCCTTCGGCACCTTGATGTTATCGCCACTCGGAGCCAGTCCGTTCTCCGTCACGCCGTCACCACCGTAGTTAATCGTCCAGTCGCTGTTGGCGCGGAACTTAAACTCCTTGGCGGTCATTGAGGTAATCACCGTCCAGAGGCGCGTGCTCTTGTCGTATTCCATCTTCGTATCGTCGCTCCAGCCGCCAGAGGTGGCATCGCCGATGACGCCCCATGTGTTGCAAGCCCACGACTGACTCAGTGTTCCGTCGGCCTCCATCTTCACCTCCACGAAGCCCTTGCCGTCGTCGGTTACTTCGCCCTGTGCCAGCACCTTCGTCACGTCCTTGCCGTCGAGGATGGCGTAGGTCGTGGCATCGTCGAACTGTACCCAGCCCTGATAAACACCGTCGCCGTCGGGATCACCAATCAGATAGGCCGTCGTATAATCCCAGTTTGGATAGCCAACGGCCACGTAGGCGTATGGCCAGTCAATATCATCCACGTTCGGGTCGTAGGGCGTAGCCTTGAACGCCACGGTGTTCGTAGCCTCGTTCTGATACACATCGAAAGCCGTTGACTTCAGCGATACGGTGAAGTCGTAAGCCTGTCCGGGATAGGCACCGATGCTGGCCAGAATCTTGTTCATCTCAGCATTGGTAAACGAGAGTTTCGTGTCGCCCGTCTCACCGATGACGACGCTCTTCTGGTTACTGTTGTTAGTCAGCGTCACTTCATAGTTGACCACTGCCCCATTGCCATAGTTGGCTTTCTCCCAAGTAATCTCAGGGAACTGTGCCGTGCTGTTGTTCTTAGTGATGGTGATGTCGGCAGGGCTGACAGCATTCAGCGTAGCCGCCTGTCGCAACTGTAGCACGGGTTCGGTGGTGTCCTCTGCGCACGAGGTTAAAAGACTACAGACTGCACAGAACACACCTATTTTCTTATATATGCTTTTGGTAATCATAATTTCTAATTCCTAATTTCTAATTTATCAATACCCTTCATTCTGTTTCAGATTCTCATTAGAGCCGATATCGTCGGAAGGAATGGGATAGACGGCATAGAAATTGCTGACAGCCTTACCTTCTGCCACGCCACCCTTCCAGGGCCATACGTAGTCACCACCGGTATATTTGCCGAAGCGCACGAGGTCGGTACGCCGCTGTGCCTCATAGAACATTTCACGTCCACGCTCATCAAGCATAAAGTCAAGCGTAAACTCACTGTCAGAGATCGGTGCTGCCAACTTATCCGTATAGGCACGTTTGCGCAGGTCGTTCAGATAGCCAAGAGCCTCGGCCTTCGTAGCACCCTGACCACCACGCAGCACAGCCTCGGCTAAGTTCAGGTATATCTCACCCAAACGGAACAGCGGGAAGTCCGTCCATGCCTCCGAGGAAGCGGGCTTTGAGCCATCCTTATAGACATTGTAGAACTTAGTCACGGGGATGCCGTTGTTCACGAAATTGGCCTCGTTGGTAATCTCGAAACTCGTCGTGGCATCAGTACGGAGCATCTGCCTACGGCTGTCCTTGTCCATCTCGTTCTCACGGGTGAAGATGTTGTAGAGCGATGACTTGGCACGAACGCCCTGCCAGGCACCTTTGGCGTTGGTCTCTTCCTGGAACTCCGAGGAGCCCCAGCAAAGCAGAGCCGTCATACCTCCCCACGTCATGGTCTCCTCACCTTCGTAGCGACACGGCATGATCATCTCCTTGGAATGGTCATTATCGGCCTTGAACATATCACCGTAGTTTTCTTCCAACTGATAGCCAGCACCTATCACCTTCTTACAATAAGTGATGCAGTCGGTATAATGGTTCTCGCCCACGTAGGTCTCGGCATTCAGATACAGACGGCTGAGTGCAGCCCACATACAAGCCTTGTTCACGTGACCGTAGTTCTCACTCCATCCTACAACGGGGTCAGCCAATTCACTCTCACAGGCCAGCATCTCACTCTCGATATACTTGAAGAGGTCTGCCGCCAGAATCTGCTTCGGACGGTCACTACCCACGGTGCTGTTCTCATCGACAAACGGCACGTTGCGGTAGAGGTCGAGCGCATATTGGTACATCAGGGCTCTCATGAAACGGGCCTCAGCGCGATACTGAGCCACCTTTGCCTTCATCTGCTCAGAACAACCACGTTCTGACAACTTGCCTTCAGTGGTCTCACGCAGATAGGCATTGGAGAGGTTGATCTGATAGAACAGACGATAGTAACTACCTTTCACCCAAGGAGAGGAGGCGGCCCATGAAATATGATTGAAATCAGGGATACCGGGATCGTTCCAGCAGCAGTGCGCCATATCGGATGCCAGTTCCTGCATGTTCCATAATACACGGATGAACGAAGCCTGTGAACCGCCATCAATACCTACCACATCCTGTTCGTCGTCACCGCCTTTGTTTCCGCCTATCACCAGTCCGGCATAAATCTTGGCCAGACTTTCCTCATAGGCACCTATCTCATTTCCGAACACGACGCTTGAAACCAAGTCGTCCTTGTCGATGGGCGCGGTGTCGAGGTCACCCGTGCATGATGTCGTGCCCAGCATTGTACCAACGAGGGCAACTGACAGGATATTTTTGAATTTCATTGTTTTCATCTTCTTTTGCTGATTTAGAAATTAAGATTTACGCCTAACATAAACGAGCGGGGGCGGGGATAGATTTCCTTGTCGATACCCTCACCGCTGATTTCCGGGTCAAGCCCCTTGTACTTCGTGATGACAAACGGATTCTGTACGGTGAAATACACGCGGGCGGTCTGCTTATCGTTGAAGAGTTTCGGGAAAGTGTAGCCCAACGTGACATTATCCATACGGAAGAATGAGGCGTTCTGGATGTAGTAACTGCTGCGATACTGACCAGCCTTGAAGTTATGATCCCATGCTGACTCCAGGCGGTTCTTCAGGAAACCGCTCTGATCGTACATCTGAGATCCATCCCAAGCTTCACGGTTCGACTGCACGTTATTATATACATAGTTGCCGAAACTGGCACGTACAGCAAACGACAGGTCCCAGTTCTTATAAGAGATCTGATTGCTCAGACCCATATAGACATCAGGAGCCGACTTCTTGTAAGCTATCAGGTCTTCCTCGTCAATCTTGTTATCACCGTTCTGGTCAACGTATGCCCCTTCGATGGGCTTGCCGTCGGTGTCAAACATTTGCTCAAATACATAGAACGAGTTATAAGGATGGTTCACGGCATTGATCTGAATCTTATAGCCTGTGGCACCGTCGATGTCCCCATGAATCACGCCCTTGTAGGACGGATCGTCGTTGAAGGTCAGTTTGGTAATTTCGTTCTTGTTGTAAGAGACATTATAACTAACGGTCCAGTGCCAGTCCTTTGTGTCAACAGGATGGGCAGTCAACGAAAGTTCGATACCCTTGTTCTCCAGCGTACCCACATTCGTCAGCAACTCGTTGCTGAAATTCGTACCAGCTGGAGCAGTTACGGTGTTCAGGAGGTTGTCAGTCTTGCGATAGTAATAATCCAACGTACCTGTTATCTTGTTGTTCAGGAAACCGAAGTCCAGCCCTACGTTATAAGTCGTGGTCTCTTCCCATTTCAAATTCTCGTCATAGGCTTGCGGGGCTATCAGGCGATATTTTGTATTGCCGAAATAGTAGTTGGCACCAGCCTTGGAGTAGGAATAGCGAGCCATATAGGGATAATCGCCGTTGTTGAGGTTCTGCTGTCCTGTGATACCATAACCCAGACGGAGTTTCAAATCAGAAATAGCCTTCACATTCCTCAAGAAAGGCTCGTCGTTGATGCGCCATGCCAGAGCAACCGACGGGAATAGTCCCCAACGGTTTTCTTTGCTGAAGCGTGAAGAACCGTCATCACGCAGGGTAAAGGTAAAGAGGTAGCGGTCAAGCAATGTGTAGTTCAAGCGCCCGAAGAACGATATGAGATAGTTTTCGGTCTTGTTCTCTTCCATATCCTTGTAAAACTCAGCGCCTTTCTCTTTGGCGAACTTCTCTGAATAAGGGTATTTCGTCCAGTCGGACTTGTAGAAGTGCTGCCAGGAGTAGCCTGCCATCACGTCGATGTTGTGGACACCGAAAGTGTTGGCATAGTCTAGATAGAACTCCAACAATGTGTTACGTTTCAACTGCCAGTAACTGGTGTTTTCACCGAAGCCAGCCTTGTAGTTGCCAGCCGACCAAGTCATCGGTGAGTTGTCGGTAATAGTGACATCGCCCTCTCCTTTCGACACGTCATAGCCAAGGTTCAGATTGGCACGCAGTTCGGGCAGGAAATGGAACTTATAGTCAAACTGTACATTGCCGATGCTGCGATAGACAGTTGACTTATCTGTCTTGCTGTCAAGCATCGATACAGGGTTCGTAAGACCTATGTCTATAGGCAATCCGTTCACGGGGTTGAGATACATGAAGTAGCCGTTGCCGTACTCCGAACCAGTCATATAGACGGGTTGCGTCGGGTCATATTGTGTTGCCAGATTAACTGCTCCCATATCCGGGAAGCGGTTGGTGGTGTAAATACCCTTCACGTTCAACTGGATATTCAGATGTTTGTCGAAAAGTTGTGGATTGAGGCTCAGGGCACCCGTCAGACGGTCCATTTTTGAGGTCTTGATGATACCGTTCTCATTGGTGTAGCCTACAGAGACGCGGTAGGGCATATTCTTCAGAGCACCTGATACGTTTATGTTATGGTCGGTACTGACTGCCGTACGATAGATTTCCTTCTGCCAGTCAGTGTTATTCGTTCCGATGGCGGCCACTTGTGGACTGCCTGCGCCAAACCTATTGTTGACAAACTGCTTGAAACTCTCTGCCGACATCACATCCACGTCGTTGGCACGGGTGCTGATCTTCACATTTCCACTGTAACCCACCTTCACCTTGCCAGCCTGACCTTTCTTTGTAGTGATGATGATTACACCATTTGAGGCACGGCTACCATAGATGGCCGTAGCCGAGGCATCCTTCAGGATCGTAAAGGTCTCGATGTCGTTGGGGTGAACGGTTGCCAGCGGATTGCGCATACCGCTTATGTCGCCATCGTCCACAGGCACGCCGTCAATTACGACGAGCGGATTGTTAGAGGCTGACATCGACGAGCCGCCACGGATGCGGATTGTTGCGCCGCCACCAGGAGCACCACCGTCGGTAATCACGCTGACACCAGCCGCCTGACCTACGAGCATATCCGTGGCCGAGGTGACGGCACCCTTCACCAGTTTGTCTGCACCGAGGGCAGTCACGCTACCCGTCAGGTCGTTCTTCTTCACACGACCATAGCCGATAACCACCACTTCCTCCAGCGCTTCCGTGTCATCCTCCATGCGGATGGTGACCGTGGGAGCAGCGAGAACCGCAGCATCCTTGTAGCCCACATACGAGACGGTCAGTCGGTCGCCCTGATTCGCCTGTAACGTAAAGTTTCCGTCGAAGTCGGTCACCGTCCCACCCGTTCCGTTCACTCGGACGGTAGCACCGATGACGCCTTCTCCGGTAGCATCCACCACATGCCCCTTGACCGTAATCTGCTGGCCCAGGGCACTCGCTGAAAGAATCAAGCCGAACAGTGCGGCCAACATCCTCAGAGGCATTTTCAAATGTACCTGTTTCATCATACTTCGTTTTAAATTGTTAATTATATAATAAATAAAAAAAGGTGTCGCTCGAAAATGGCGTTTCCGCAGGTCAATGTCTATCTTTGTTTTGATGAAGCAGGTAAACATTTCTATTCCTTTGGTCAACGCCATGTGTAGGCTTGCTGACTCGCGTCTGTAGTGTGTGCCTGATGTCGCCCTTGCCTGACTTCACGTCGGTACGCTGACTTAACTCTATAATAATAGACAGGAAGGGATAAAAAAAGCTAACCATTTTGAGAAAGAAAATAAAATAGCACATAAAAAAAACAGGATTTGCCTTAAATGCAAGTCCTGTTTTGTATGGTTGATGGTCTGTGTCTGCAACGGACAGGGGTGTTTTACATCTATACCGAACAGCAGATTTTTATAATCGGTTCTTTTCTGCATTACCGGCACCTGTACCCTTATACTTCGACGGGGTGACATTGAATCTGTAGCGCAAGGAGAGTTGGATGCAACGGGAATCGTTGTCCTCTATTTTACGAAACATCATCCTATTGCTGTAAAGCATGACATGATTGATACCGCCATTGAAAATATCGTTACCAGTCAGTTTAACATTCAGACGGTGCTGGAAGAAGTCTTTGCTGACACTGAGCGAGAGCATTGGATTGGTACTGCCAACATAGATGTTTGAACCTGTGTTGCCGTGGGTGTGCATGTAGAAGTCGGCCTGCAACAGCCAGTCGTGAGGTAAAGTCAGGATGTTGCCCAGTTGCAGAGTCAGCATCGGATGGCAGAAACTTTTCTCTTGACCATTAAACATGGACTTGAACCAGGGCTTCATCAACGACACGTTGTATTGCGGAGTCCATGTTATCCCGTTACCTAATTTGATGTTCTTCTGTGCACCCAAAGTAATAGTAAGCCAGTCGGCATGATCGTAATTCAAGTAAGTCACGAAATTCACCTTTGAGTCATCTTCTAGACCGCCCGCCGTATAGAGAATTGGATCGACACAATGGGAGAAGTTGGTCATAAGATAGAGCCACTTCCACATTACCATCGCATTCAGGTTGTGATACTTAACGGGCTTCAGATAGGGATTACCCGTCTGCAGATTCAAGCGATTCTCGTAGGTGACATCGCTACTCAACTGCCAATAGGAAGGGCGTGTTGTTCGCTTCGCATAACTGAAAGACAGTTGCAGATTCCTAACTGATGTAGATATAGAAAGAGACGGAAACAGGTCGTCGTATGTACGGCATTGTTCATCACGACGCTGACCACTCACAAAGTACTCTGACTCCACATGTTCGTAACGAAGACCTGCCGACAACTGGAAGCGTCCCAGACGTTGGCGTAGTTCCACGAAGGGAGCAATGTTACTTTCGTGCTGTTCGTTATTGCTATTGGCAATGTATCCCTCTTGATTATCAAATCTGCTTTTCCATCGCGTATTGGTATATTCCTCACCTATCTCTATCTGTCCTTTCCACAGCGGATGGGTAACGAATAGTTTCTCTGCAAACAGTTTACTGCGTGTCAGACTCTCTGTATTCACATCACGGTCTTCGTACTCAGTACTGAGTTCCTGCTGCTGGTTACGACTCTGCTGTCTGCGGGAAGTGTAGTCGGCATTGAAGTCGATGCTGAGTTGCCCCACTTTGCCTGTGTAATAAAGATTAGCCTGATGGATGGGGGTGTTCTTGTTGCGTCTGACGCTGCTGTTTTGTAAATGGTCGTATGCCACTCCGTCGGCCAACAGGTTATCATCGTACTCACTGCGGGTCTTTACATAGTCATACGTATTCTGGTAGAATCCACCGAAAGAGTGATTATCATTGATTTGGTAGTTGAAACCGAATCGTCCTTCGAGGAAAGGATTACGAACATGATTCTTCTGCTGATTGTTTATCACCCATAGTGTATCTGCAAAGATGGTCTGTTCGAACTCGCCATGACTCTTTCTTCTGTTATATGCCCCAAAAAGGTTGGCGAAGAGTTCCAGACCACCCGTACGATAGGTAAGGTTGATGCGCTCGTTATTGGCATAACCACGTCCACTGCGTGACCACGATGACAATTCCACACCTAATCCTTCGCCTGCCGCCCGTTTGGTGCGGATGATGATGACTGCATTCACCGATGCGTCATAGCGGGCACCAGGGTTTTGGATGACTTCTACGTTACGGATATTGTCAGACTGGATGTTTTTCAGTTCTTGCAGGTCGCGGAGTTTTCGACCGTTTACATAGATGAGCGGTGCGCCTTTACCTAAGATTTCGAAGCCCTCACCCCGTTTGGCAATCATCGGAACACGTGTAAGTACGTCTTCAGCAGTACCTAACCGTTCCATCACTGTGCCCTCCACATTCATCACCAGGGCGTTGCCCTGCAGCTGCACCTTGGGACGCTCGCCTGTCACCACTACGCCTTTGATAGTCATTGTTTCGGGCTGCATCTTTATTGTTCCCACTTCAGACTGGTCGCAAAGTTTGTAGACGGTCTTGTAACCGACATATGAGATGCGAGCCAATACTGGTGATTGCTCGTAGGGGATGACGAAGACGCCAGCCTCGTTGCTCACGCCTCCACCGATGACGGTCGAGTCTGATGGATGAAGCAGGTAAACATTGGCGTAGGGCACGGGCTGGCGGTTCTCGTCGATGATGGTGCCCGTCAAGTGGCGTTCAGTCTTATGGGTACACTCCACATAGATTTCGCTCTCGCCACGCTTCACGACCCGGACGGGATAGAAGCCGACAATCTGCATGATAGCCTCTGTGACGGTCTTGTGCTTGATGCTGGTAGTCACGCGGAAGTCTTCCAAATCGTTGTAAAGGAAGCTGATGTAATAATCGCGAGACTGCTCGTTGAGGTCACGCAGAGCCTCCGACATAGATACATTGTCGTAACTGCGCGTTATTTTCTGCGCCTGAACGTTGATGAAACAGAACAGGGCAATAAGGGTCATCATTAAATGCTTCATCATCGGATAATCAGTTTACCGTCCTCTACAGCCATATTGACATGCTCGAACATATTCAACTTTTCGACTACCTCTTGCAGACTGTCGTTCCGTTTCCAAACGAAATAGAAACGGAGTTGCTTAGCCTGATCGTTCTGCAAGTCCATACCGATGTGATGATAGGCTGCAATGTCCTTGGCAATGCTATCCAGCGTAGCATTGTCGAAAACAACTGGTGTTGCCATGACAATGGTGTCGCTTTTGATGGTATCAGCCGATATGACAGGTTGATGAGAGTCTGAAATCTCTGTTTTTTGAACAGGGGCTTTTGTGTCTTTTGCTACAACGTTACGAACGATGTGGATAGTTGCAAAAGCCATGCCTGTGATAAAGAGTACACCAATGAATGTTGCGGCGACCTTCAGCCATCCGCGACGGGGTTTACTTTCGTTGTAATGGGTCTTTGAAAAGTGCTGCCACTCGGCATCTACGTTTGCAGTATTCTTGCTTTCATTTTCCCAAGTCATGGCCTGCTTCAACTGCGCCGTAGCCTCCATGAGTTCGCGCACTTCGGGGTCTTTCAGCATTGTCTCCAATGTCTGTTCCGAGTAGTTTTCGGGATGCTCCTGCATATCGAGCAGCATCTGGATTTTTTCGTTCAGTTCCATAGTCCTATCTATTTTTCTGTTTATACTCCTTGATTGTTGTCATCGCTTTCGTCAGGTGCTTGTAAACCATCACCTTACTGATGCCCAGTTCGTTGGCAATATCCTGATACTTCATGCCTTTCAGGTGTCGCATTTGGAAAACCACTAGCGTCTGACCTGTCATGTTTCGTCTGGCATACTCCATCAGTCGCTCCCACCGCTCTGCGTAGGCAGGTTCTGTTTCGCCGTAAGGCAATGGCTCTTGGTTAGAAGAATTGGAGATTTTCTCTGCGGTGTAAGCCTGTTCAAACCTCGCCCTCACCTCCTTGTGCTCCAACAGGTTCAGGCAACGATTCTTTACGCTCGTTATCAGATAGCTCTCAACATTCTTTGGCATAATGTCCGTCTTCACCAGCGTAGCAAAGACCTCGCTTACCACGTCGCGTGATTCCTCGTCGTCGTAGAGCATCGTCCTCGCCAACCGTATCATCCGGTCATAGTGTTGACGGAAAAGCCGTTCTATCTCTATTTCTTTCATCTATTATAATAGACAGGAAAAGGTATCCAAAA
This sequence comes from Xylanibacter ruminicola, assembly GCA_015060625.1. Classification (GTDB taxonomy): domain Bacteria; phylum Bacteroidota; class Bacteroidia; order Bacteroidales; family Bacteroidaceae; genus Prevotella; species Prevotella ruminicola_D. Next base: position 98,706 of record SUYC01000009.1, read on the forward strand.
GCTAACCAGAATTCTAAAATTTTACAGAAAAAAGATATCCGCACCAGTTCCACTGTGCAAATAAACATAGTCATTTCTACCTATTTATATAGTAGGCAGAAAGCGAAAATGTTACAGTTCATAATTCATCAGTTTTGTTTGGCAAAGGTACGGAAAACGGCACAAAAAGCCCTCGGCAAAGCCCGGAAATCGGGTGCCGATGGTGAAAGTCTTAAACTACTTAAAGAAAGTGGCGCTATTTTTTCGCTTCGAACGTGATATCCTTGCGGATGGTGCTCAGGTAATTGGGCGTGACGCAGAGAAAAGAGGCGAGGTCCTGCAAGGCAAGGTGATGCACGATGCCGGGACAACGACGTAGCAGCAACTCGTAGCGCTCGCGGGCCGTGGCGCAATGTAGGTCGAGGTAGCGCGAACGGAACTGGAAGAGAATGTGTTCAGCAATGAAAGCACGCAGCTTCATCGTATCCTTGCTCTGGTCGAAAAACTGTTCCAGTTGCTGGCCTGTAACCCTGAGCACGCGACTGGGCATCATTGCCACGATGGTAGTCTGCGACGGACGACCATAAAGGAACGTAGGATAGTCGGTTACAAACTCGCCCGCAAACGAGAACCATGTGATGTGTTCCTTGTCGTCGCTGATACCATGGTTCACATACTTAAAGCACCCCTCCGTTACAAATCCAAACCAACGCGATGGGTCGCCCTCGCGTTCCATCTGATCACCCTTGCGATATTCCACAAGTTCACCTTCGCCCTCGCAAAACTCACGCAGCATCTGAAGGTCAATACTATTATTGCTGAATTTCTGTTCCATCGTCAGTGCTTGTTTGGCTGCAAAGTTACTAAAATTCCCACGAAAGCGTTCATAGCGAGAGCCGTATGTTTTTATCGTCATCAACTACAAGAATCATTATGGATATACTTATATTCTATTTCATCATAAAAATGGAACCATGTATGCCGGTAGCATAATGGTTTCCTGATCCTTTGCGAAGTCCTTGGTATACACCATATATCGCCACAATATCCTGGACGAATAAATACGACAGAACTCATCAAGCGAAGCATGTGACTTACTGCTCGACGACTTCACCTCTATAGGACAAATCTTTGCTCCACGAGACAATAGGAAGTCAGTCTCATAGTAGTGTTTCTCATCACGTGGCCAAGTGTGGTAGAAGAGTTCATTCCCTGCAGCCACCAGCATCTGGCTGACAAGGTTCTCATATACATAGCCCAGATTGGCTGGTAGTTTGTCTGCCAAAAGCTTCTCGTAAATGATATTCTCTGTAAAGCTCTTGTCCCAAAACGCCAGCGTGATAAACAGTCCCGTATCGCAAACGAACATCTTGAATTGGTCTTTGTTTTTCGTAAGCCCCATACCCACTTGTGGGTCGTTCACGTGATAACACATGTTTACCGTCTTGCTGTCTTCAAGGTCTTTCAGCAGTTCCGTCATTTTCTCGTCGTCCACCCTACCTACAACTGCGTATGGCACATATCGTATGGCATTTCGGCTTAGTTGTCCGGGGACGGAACGGAACATTACCGATGCTCGTCCCGAGGGGTCTATCTTTAGGAAGTCGTCCTCATAAAGTTTGAGTATGCGACGCTTCACTTGATCAACCTTACTGAAGTTATTGGTGTCAAGGTAGGCATTGACGGCCTGCGGCATACCACCCACCAGCATATATAGCCGTAGGTTGCGTGCCATCTCCCTATGGGCTGGCCCGAGGGCATGCTGCTGCTCCCAGAACTTGCGTAGCAGTGGAACTGTTGCTTCGTCGCCCAATGCCCACCGGAACTCCTCAAAATCCATCGGATTCATCTGTATCCTGTCCTCTTCGCTTGGAATCGTGATACCATCAGTATTTTTCTTGATGCTGATCAGCGAACCCGTTTCGATGTAGTCGTAACGCCCGTCTTCCACCAGATATTTGATTGCTTGACGCGCCATCGGACATTTCTGAACCTCGTCGAAAATGATGACAGATTCCCGTGGCTTCAGTGTCACATGATATGCAGTCTGGAGATACAGAAACAGGTAGTCCAAATCCATCAGGTCGTTGAACAAATCCTTGATGGCCTTCGATGCCTTGTTGAAGTCTATCAGCAAGTATGACTCATATTCGTTCTTGGCAAAGGTTTCCACGATGGTCGACTTGCCGACACGTCGCGCACCTTCAACAAGCAATGCACTCTTACCGTCCGATTCCTGTTTCCAGTTCAGCAATTGAGTGTAAATCTTTCTTTTGAACAGTCTTTCTTTCATAAAGTCCTCTGTTTACGGTGCAAAGATAGCAAAATTATTCAATCCCCACAAATATATTTCAATAAAATATACTAATCCCCACAGAATTTTCTCTCAAGAACCATCTATTCCCCACAAATTTCTTTTCCGATATGTTTTTTGCGAAAATAATTATTTTGTTTGCCAAAGTTACGGAAAACGGCACAAAAATCCCCTCGGCAAAGCCAAGAAATTGGGTGCCGAGGGTATGGGTCTTAACTCAGGTTAAGAGTATTCGCTCGTTTACTCAGGTTTGTTGGTCAAGATATTAATAGTTTCCTTAAATTCAGAAACTATTTCTATTAGACGTGGATTTGACTTTTGTACTATGAGCGCAGCAAAATTCTTGGTTTTACCTTCCATTACTTCTGCTGTTTCTAATATATATGCATCACGATGGCTGTAAGTATTAAACCATCTAACAAAAAGGCGACTTCGTAACGCCTGTTTGCCGTCTCCTGTTTCACATATATATAGTAATATGTCGGGATTCGCACTAAAGAACGCTTCAATCAATAATAGAATTGTTTCGCGTAGTTTAAAATCAAGTGGTGACGGTTGATGGCTTTGGTTGTTAATGGTAAACTGATATGCTCCAGTCTGCCAGATAGAATAATCATCCATGAAACCAATCACAAAGATTTGTCCTCTGCTGGTTTCTATGAGATAATCACGTCCATTTTCAGTCCACACCTTATAAGGCGCAAGACGATTAATATATGCCAGATTGAGTGGATTCATTTATCAGATACTTAGTTGCAAACGTTCCTGACGAATCTTCTCGATTTCCTTTTCTGCCTTTTCTTGCCATTCGTGCTTCTTACGAATAGACTCACGAAATGCTGCTATAATTTCATCGCGTGTACGATTTTTAAATGCTACTGATGTCATAGTATAATCCTTTCTTCTATTTCGGCAGCAAAGATACAAAGTATATCTGATAGTTCCAAACTTTTATTCACTTTTTTGTTGTTGATTATGCTGATTATGTTTCTTATTTGTACTCTTAAAATAGTTTCTGCAACTGATTATCGATGTCCTTGCCGTGCAATCCACGGGCGATGATGGTGCCATCGGGGGCGAATAGAATGGTCTCAGGGAGAGCATCGATACCATAGATATAAACATAATGTCGCCTGCCTCTATGATAATGGGTATTCTGGATATTTTACTCTTTCTATCGTTCTTTGTCTGAGCCTGCCCCGTCATAGCGACGAGGGCAAGCATCATTGTAATAATAGCTTTCTTGGCCATGATTGGTTACTTTACTGAAACATTGCGGATGACGAAGGCACCCTGAACATCACCCTCTATGAAGTCGAAGGTGGCGGGGGTGGTGTCGAACGGCTCGAATGTTAGTGTGAAGTCTGTGTAGCAAATGTTGCCAAGAAATTCGTCTGTGGCTTCTGAGGCTTTCACCTTGGTAAAGTTGTCCTCATCGAGTTTGATGCCATCGGCTGCCGTCAGCTTATATTTCTTACCATTAGCCTCAAGATAGGAGTCTTTGGCTATACGGAACCAATAATCCTTATGGCTATAACAGCGGAAACTAACAGTAGTGCCGCTGGTATTGGCATTAACATTCTGGATAACCAGCGAGAGGTTGGCGCTGTTGTCCTGTTTGAGGCCGTTGAAGGCATCAGCCATACCCATAAACCATCCTGGGCCATAACCCACACTCTTCCAAAGGATGCGCTTGTCGGGCGAGATCATTACATAATAAGGAATGGCGCCTATGTCACAATATCTGCTGCTGATATCCTTCGAGGCATTGTTCCAGTTCTTCCAGATAATACGCTTGCTGAATTCATGCTTCTGCCACTCTGTGAGTTTGTTCTGATTGATACCGATGATCTCTATCTTATCCTTCATTTTCTCATAGAACTCTTTCATCTCAGGCTCAGACATCATACAAGGACCGCAGCCGATACCCCAGAAATCGAGCAATACATATTTGCCATCAGCAAAGGCTTCAAATAGATGGTGTTTCTGCCCTTGCATATCAAGAAGTTCGGCATCGACAGCCTCGTCGCCCACCTGTAAAAGGCGTGGTGGATATACATTATTATGTATCTCGGCCAGTTGCTCTTCAAACCCTTTTGGTGCGCGGGCTGCGATAGTCTTTTCCAGCTTTTTCAACTGCTCCATGTGTGGGAAGTCTTTAGTGTTCTTTGCTGTCATGGATGTAAGCCATAACGCATAAATCGTAGCAGCATCCACAGGTAGTGAAGGCAGAATGTCTATCCGTTGCTTCATCCACTTCATTTCGACAACTTCTCTCTCTTCCCAAGGCTTTTTATCCAAGTCCATCTGCATTAATTCCGTTACCACGTCGCGGCAATGCTCCGTTATACGCCTCTCTGTCTGCTGTTCCGGCAAGGGGCTCTCAATTTTCCATAAAGGGTAGAAACAATCTGTGCCCGTCAATTTCACAGTCACACCGGGACGCAGGAAGAGGGTTAAATTAAAATTGGGACAACCTTCACCCATTAAACCGAGAAAGCTTTCGGTGAGTTCCTCTACGGGTAGAGTGAAGGCGAACCGTCCGGCTTGGACGGTATCTACAACATTTCCGATAGTGCCTGTTCCGGCCAACACTAAAGTGCCGTCTTTCAGAGCAGGTGAATAACCAGTGACAGTTGCTGTCTTTGTCTGTGCCAGCCCTGTCATTGTAACAAGGGCAAGCATCATTGTAAAAAAAGTTTTCTTGTTCATAATTGTTTTTATTTGGGTTTAACTTTTGTTTTTATAAGCAGCATGCGTCATCCCGACGGATGCTGCACCAAAGAATTTATCTAACTAAATAAACGTCCTTGACGTTATTCTACAACTACTCGAGGAAGATACTCGAAGAGACTTTGGTTCAGGCGGAGTTGTTGAATACTTAGGTTGTGTAGAACAGTTCCTTTGTTATTGGCTCCCCATGCATTGAAAGGTTCGATGTCAGGTTCAATATATGTGATGGTTTCCATGTTCAGGGGCACAGGTTCGAATTCCATCAGGAAAGCAATGTAGTCGCCAGCGTTGCCCTCCATAAAGAATAATTCATTTAATGGAACACCTTGAACTTTACGGAGTTTGTATTGATGTCCAGTCTCGTCAAGCAGGATAAGGCCACTACTAAAAGTGAAGTATTCTCTTGTCCAATTCTGTTCATAGGCAATGGCTACATATGTGGTCTCTGGGGTCAGCCAGATAGCCAATGTTTCGTCTTTCTGCGGTTTGATGAGATGTACATCTGTTAGTACCTTCCAAGTATTCCAATTCTGCATGTCGTAAGGTTTGTCCTCGCATAGATGTTCTTGGAGAATACGTGGACTATGGAATTTGGGAACTGTGTCGCATTTAATAGGGGACCATGAGACATGAATATTCAAAGGCTTGTTAAGCTCTTGATGCCAACCAACCAGATTCCAGTTAGGAATGCCGAACATAGTAACACTTTTCGTTGTTTCTGGTAATGGGGGGAAATACACCTTTAGATCAAGAACTGAACCCTTTGGCGCTTTAACACTGAAGTGCTTACGGAAAGTGTCTGGCTCAGTACGACGGATGCGGTATTGCTTACCTGTAGCATTGTCAACAATGCACGTCTCTTCCGATGCAAGCCAAAGGTTTGATACTTCGTCGGCTGGCATTTGAAAATAGCAATGAAGTACAGTCTCATTGTTCTCTTCTGTTAGCATCCAGCTCATAGGCATATATGGCATGTCGCTTACTGCGTTAGGAAACAATTTGTTGTATTCTTTTTCTATTGCTACATTTTTTGTCTCACAAAAATCCTTAATCCATGCATTGTTAGTGTTATGCCATACAGCAAAGGTCTTATGAGTTTTTTTATCCGTTAGGATATCTGGCCGTGGCATATATACACCCATGCTTTTTGCTAGTACTTTCATTCCTCTTGTTTGCGCTATTGCAGTGAGGTTGGTGATTGCGAGAATAGTTAGGAGAAATATTCGTTTCATAACTTTATTGTTTTTAGAATAATGTATGAATGTTTCTATTAGTCAATTGCTCACGATAATCTTGGATGCAGGTCGATGAGATGTTGGTATCAATCTGTGAACGGACGCAGAAAAGCAGTATGTGCTGATCATTGATGCGCTCAGCTATCCAAAGATACTTTTCTCTTTTGCGCAGGTCTTTCAGACTGAAAAAGAACTGCTGACGTGAAAAGTTTAGCAGAAAACCTGGTGTGTTGGTGTCGTACCAACAGGCTACTTGTAGTAGTCGACCGAAAAGGTCGAGTTCCTTGGTGTCTTCGAAGACGTAAGCCGTACTGACGATAGTGCTGTCACCTTTGTCAGACTTGCAATCGATAGCTACAGCTTTCACCTTATTATATTCGGCTAACTTTGCTATGAACTCGTCTATACGGCTTGGGGCCTGGTATGCAGAGTCTTCCTCTGGAGTATAGACTGCATAATGAAGGTTGGAGATCACTGCAGTGTGGGATTGTTTCTCCGTTTTGTCTTCTTCAGTTTTTACCTTAGTATTTACGGATGTTTTTAAGTCACCAGATTTCTTCGTTGCGGGCGATTTCGATTCCCCGTATTCTTTCGTTGTGGATTTTAAATCCGTAACAACTTTAGGAGTTGGTGCAACAACCGAATGTTGCGCAGTAAGTTTTTGTAGCTTTGGCTGCTCATTATCAAACATCCAAATAGTTCCTATACCTATTATAATAATAAGGCTTGCTGCTGCCATCCACCAGCGCATCTTGACCACTCGAGCCCCTGTCGGCTCTGTGGCTTCGCTGATGTCTGGCAGACTATCCATGATGAAGTCTGTCAGTTCATCAGGGTTGCTGATTACAGGCTTCTGACCTTTCAGTCTTTCGAATATGTCGTTAATATCACTCATAACCTAATTCAATTAATCTTTTGCGTATTGTTTGGCGAGCAGCATAAAGATTACTCTTTACCTGACGGGCATCGAATCCTGTTATTTCTTGAACTTCTTCTGACGATATACCTTCTAATTGGCAAAGCGTGAAAACCAGCTTTTGTTTAGCGCTAAGTTTATCGGCCATCAGCCTTACAATAGATATCCATTCGCTATTCTCCAAGATTCGTTGGCTATCTGTGTCAGATGCATAGTTTTTTAGAACGAGCTCGTCTTCTTGCACAGATAATATACGTTTTTTCCGCTTCAACCTATCCAAACATAACCGAGAAGCAATAGTATAGAGCCAAGTTGTAAAAGTTCGCTGCGGGTCGTAGTCTCTGATGCTTAACCACACTCTAATAAATGTATCTTGCACCATATCCTTAGCCTCTTCTTCGTCGCACAACATCTTCAGCGCCAGCGAGAATACCATCTGCTGATGCATCTTCACTATCCAACGGAAGGCTTGCTTGTCTCCCTGTTGACAGCGGATAATGATATCGCGCTCTGTTTGAGTCATTCTTTATTACTCTATAATTAATACGAATGAAAAGGGTTAAGGTCAAATTAATCATTCAAAATTCAATTCGTGCAGCCACTTATCGCCCCTTTTCTGTGGGCAAAGTTATTAAAACGGCACAAAAAAGCCCTCGGCCAAGCCCGGAAATCGGGTGCCGAGGGTGAAAGTCTTAAACTACTTAAAGAAAGTGCGCTATTTTTTCGTTTCGAACGTGATATCCTTGCGGTATTCCACAAGTTCACCTTTCACCCTCGCAACGCTCGGCTATGCCGCTTTGCTTGCAAAGAACTCGCGCAGCATCTGAAGGTCAATGCTGTTATTGCTGAATTTCTGTTCCATAAGTATCTATTATTCTCTGCGCGGTTGCATTATGCCAATAGCAGAAGATTGTTTTCTATTTCTGTGATATGACTATCTTTTACGCCAGAGTCTTGAGCGATAGTACGCCAATGGCTAACTGCATCAATCACCTCGTCGATAATCTCTGAACTACGACGGATTCCCATCTTTTCGCCAACAGTAAGCAGGTCTTGGCGTGTATGTTCGTCTTGTTTACCATTAAGCGATAACTGATGTTGTCCTACCCATCTTCCGCCTGGTTTATATGAATAGCATAGATCATAGGCAGGAGCTAACTCCCATTTGCCTTGGCGATCCATCAGGAACGAGAAGTTCTTGGTGTGGTCATCGTTATTTCTGGCTACTACGTTAAATACCATCCTGCGATACAGTTGTAGCGTGGCATCCATATTAAGATTCATCTTACGGATAATGCCGAAGATCTCTTCGTACGAATGGCGTTGATCTCTGTCGAGATGGGCCAGACCTGCAACCGTCTGCATATGAATCTTTTCGCCATCGTTGGTACGATCAAAACGGCGAGTCATAAAGTGATGATTATCACCTTCGGTAAGCAATCTGCACTCTGCCATATCTATGCCGCAAGCTTTGGCCATTTGATAATATGCATACTCTACATTTCCAATTCCCTGGGGATTTTCCATTATCGAACCATGCTCTGAGTATGTAACACCATCAAACTTAAGCAGCCAATAGCCAAAACCATCAGGGGCTTTAACCTGACCTGAGCGGACTTCGTTTGTTTGTTCGTTGTAGGCTATAATTGCTTTGGGTTTAGCACCACCAGCCGATGTACCGACACGCAGAATATCGAGTATAGTCTTGTCTTGCTGGAACATGCGTTCCTGAAAGGATTCGCGCTTTGTAAATATATCCTCGGCCAATCGTGTTAACTCGTCGATATAAATCTCGGTCGACTCGTTCAGTACGTCAGAAGCCTTGCTTGGCTCAAATTCCAGGGCTCCCATAGCCCGCTGTCCTACATAGCACAATCGTTCTAATGGTGTTATCTCGCCTATAGGCAATCCCTGACGAGTAAACCACTCTGTAATAAATCGTCCATTGTCGTTTATTCTTCTTTTTTATGTCTTATTCTCTGTACCTTTTTACCTTGTAGTTTTCGCATCTGTAGTGGACTAATACTGAGTTCCGGTAGTAGAACTTCCAGATTTTCGAGTAGCCCCATGGTCCTTAGGATGCTTATAAGTAATAAGGTGGATATAGGATTGCCCTGTTCCACTCTTACGATTGTCCCCATGCTTACGCCCGACTTTTCAGCCAGTTCGCTTTGGGTCATTTCCATACGCATGCGATAATCACGTATTCTGCGTCCCATTTTCTGCAGGATAGCAGGATCACTTAGTTCTGTCCACATATCGTTCCTATTTTTGTTTGCAAAGATAATATAATTTCTAATATCTTGCAAATTAAATAGCAAAAGCGTGGTTAATTTATAATATTTTAATAATTAACCAACTACTCTTCGACTTGGGTTTTGGACCAGTTGACTAGGAAGAGTTTCTCTGTGAGTGGTTTTCCTATTCATAATAGTTTTTATTATCATTTCTGTTTGGCAAAGATAGTGAAAACTACACAAAAAAGCCCTCGGCAAAGCCCGGAACCAAAGGTCGCTGGCCGAAGGGAAAAGCAAATCGGGTGCTGAGGGTGTAGGTCTTAAACTACTTAAAGAAAGTACAATCGGCATAATCATTAATTTATTAACAATAATTCGAAAAAAAACTCATTTTTCTTTGTTGTAATCATATTTATTCGTATATTTGCACCAATATTACTAAATATCTAACCCATATTAACGATTTCATATATATGATTACCAGATTAACGCGTTTACTCGTTGCATTACTGCTGCTTACTGTGGGCACCCTTACGGTTTGGGCCGAGAAAGAACTTACGCCCGAACTGCGAAAACTTACCGACGAGGCTTATCAACTGTACAGCTCGCGCGAAACGGGCAAGTTTCTGATTGATATACAGAAGATTAAGGCTGCTACCGAAAACAGTGGCTACGACGAGACATTCTATCGGGCCTGTTCGTACGAGGCCATGTACGTGTTTGAGTATGTGGATCGTAAAGACGGCGTAATGCTGGCCCACGAGATTTTTCAACACGCCAAGTCGCATGATAGCAACATAGGTATGTTTTTTGCCACCTACACATTGGGCTATATCCGCAACATGTCGGGCAATCATGATCTGGCCGAAAAGAGTTTCCTGCAGGCGCTGGAACTCAAGAATAAATACATGAAGAACGAGAGCGGCGCCCCATGCTATTTGGGCTTGTGCGAGATAGCCCTGTATCATAAGGATTACGAAGCCGTGCAAAAGTATGCCCGCTTGGCACTCGAAGAGCCGGGCGTGATGCCTATGAACCAGGTTACAGCATGGACCTATAAGTGCCTGGCTCGTTACCATATGGGCGACAGCAAGGGATTCAACGAGGCCTACAAGGAGCGCCAGAAGCTCACTGAGAAGTATGGCGGACAGGGTGGTATCTTTGGCGAACTACTAAGCGTATATGAGGCCAAGAACCACAAACAGTGGAATCTGGCTCTGCAACGTGCAGATAAGCTGGTGCACCTGCAGAATAAGTGCGAGCAGAAAGCTATCATCTACGAACACATGGGCGACATTAAACAGGCTCTCTACTGGCAGAAACGCACCCGCGAGGTTAAGGATTCTATCGAGAGTAGCGAGGTCCGCTCACAGATGTCGGAGTTTGATACAGAGCTTGCCATCACCTATGCCGAGAACGATGCCAAAGAGCAGCAGCTGGCCAAAAATCGATTAATGCTTGGTGCAGGCGCTCTGATAGCCGCTCTAGTCATCACTTTCCTCACAGTGTTTATTTATCGTCGCCGTCAGCAGCTCAAAAACCTTAAGGAAGTGAACCAGCGCCTGCGCGATGCCTACGACCAACTGGAAGATACCACCAAGGCCAAAGAGCGCATAGAGAGCGAACTGCGCATTGCCCGCGAGATACAGAAGCGCATGCTGCCACATGTATTCCCCAGGCGCCGCGATGTAGATATCTACGCCATGATGACTCCTGCCAAGGAGGTGGGCGGCGACCTGTATGCCTATGCCCTGATGGATAATCAGCTGTACTTCTGCGTGGGCGACGTGAGTGGCAAGGGAGTGCCCGCCGCACTGTTTATGGCCGAGGTCACACGTATGTTCCGCACTCTGGTAGATGGGCATCTGCAGCCCCAGGCCATTGCCAACCGACTGAACCGCGCTCTTACCGAAGACAACGATCAAGGCATGTTTGTAACCATGTTTATCGGTTTGATTAATCTCACTACCGGCCACATGGAGTACTGCAATGCTGGCCATAATCCACCGCTGCTCGATGGCGAATACATGAAGATGGAGCCCAATGCACCTATAGGTTTGTGGCCCGACGTGGTGTTTACCGGCGAGGAAGTGGCCGATATGCACGGTAAAACGCTATTTGTTTATACCGATGGCATCAACGAGGCCGAGAACAAGAACAAAGAGCAGTTTGGCGACGCTCGATTGCAGGCCCTCCTGCGTCGCAACCACGGCGATGCCCGCAGCACGTCCGAGGCCATCCACAGGGCAGTAGAAGAGTTTGTGGGCGATGCCGAACCCAGCGACGACCTCACTAAGATGTGTATCATGATGCCCTAACATCGCCCACACGTCTTAATCTATACACAGATAGTACTTTATGCGCTCAACCATCTCGGCGGTATATCCAGTATCGCCGGTACGATGATGTAGTCGGTGCAGTTCGGCCACCGCGTAGGAATATAAAAATAACATGTGTACGCGAAGGATTACGGTTACAAAAATACTCTAAATCTTTGAAACACCCAAATCGAAAAGTTTATTTTTAGCTATAAATTTGATTATTCGGATATTATTTGTATCTTTGCCGCAGGAACATAAAACTATAATGCGTATGAATATTGGTGATAAGGCGCCAGAGATTCTGGGCAAGGATGAACAGGGACGGGATATCCGACTGAGTGATTATCGTGGACGTAAGTTGGTGTTGTACTTTTATCCAAAGGATAATACCAGCGGGTGTACGGCTGAGGCTTGTAGTTTGCGCGACCATTACAACGAACTGCAAGGGGCTGGCTACGAGGTGGTGGGCGTGAGTAAGGACTCGGCAGCATCGCACGTGAAGTTTAAGGAGAAGCACGAACTGCCTTTCCCGTTGATTGCGGATGTGGACAAGGAACTGCTACAGGCGATGGGTGCCTGGGGCGAGAAGGTGATGTACGGTAAGAAAACCGAGGGCACCATACGCACCACCTTTATTATTAACGAGGATGGCATCATCGAGCAGATTTTCGCCGGTAAGCAGGTAAAGACCAAGGAGCACGCCGAGCAGATACTAAGCCGATAGCTTGGGGCGCTTGGTGTTTAAGTAAGTTTATGGGCGCAAAGGTACAACTATTTTCCTATAATTAGCAAAAAAAGATAGATTTGCTTGCTCTTTTCGGTGAAAAAACGTACCTTTGTCCGCATGTTAAATAAACAAATCTGATGAATCATGGAAACAGAACTGTTATGGGGTTTTAATCTCCAAGCCTGGATCACGATTATTACGGTGTTGGGTATGTTTACTACTCTGTTGCTAACAAAGTTGCGGGCCGATGTGGTGTTCTTAGCTGCCATTGGCATATTACTTGTTACGGGCGTGCTCGATGCTAAAGAGGCTTTTTCGGGCTTCAGTTCATCGTCGGTAGTGGTTATCGGAGTATTGTTTGTGGTAGTGGCCGGTCTTACCTATACCGGCGTGCTGCAATGGATAGTGAAAAACCTGTTAGGACAACCCAACAGCTACGGCAAGGCCGTGATACGATTGATGCTGCCTGTGGCCGGACTGAGTTCGTTCTTGAGTAATACCACGGTGGTGGCCATGTTCGTGGGCATTGTAAAAATGTGGTCGAAAAAGCTGGGCATCTCGCCCTCAAAACTGCTAATCCCTCTGAGTTATGCCTCGGGTATGGGTGGTGTGTGTACGCTGATTGGTACACCGCCAAACCTGATTATCAGTGGACTGTATGCCGATAAGTCGGGCCATGTGATGAACGTGCTGGCTACCACGATTCCAGGCTTGTTCTGTTTGCTGGTAGGTGTGCTGAGCATTATTGCCATGCGCAAGCTGCTGCCCGATAGAAAAGCACCCGAATCGGAGTTTGAGGATACAGCCGAATATACCGTAGAGCTGCTGGTGCCTTCGAACAACAAGTTTATTGGCGAGACATTGGACTATGCTGGTTTGTTTGATGTGAAGGGGGGGCGACTGATAAGGATCCGCCACTTTGACAATGTGCCTGTGGCACTGAACAAGAATGAATTTGTGATGGGTGGCGACCATCTGACCTATGCTGGACATATTAAGGATATTCTGCAATTGGCCGAGGAGCGTGGCCTGCAGGTTGGCGACGAGGTGATTAATGTGGGTAAGAAAACACTGTTGTCGGCACTTATCATGATAGCAATGGTTACGGTATCGGCTTTGGGTATAATGCCGCTGCTGCACTGTGCCTTTATTGCTGCTGCTATGATGATGATACTGCGCTGTTGTAGCCCCGACCAAGCTATGCGTGCCATAAACTGGGACATACTGATGGTGTTTGCTGGTAGCGTGGTGCTGGGGCTGGCAATCCAGAAAACAGGTATCGCCGAGCGCCTGGCCATGGGTATTCTGGATGTGTGTGGTACCAACCCGATAGTGGTGATGACTGCCATCTGCTTTGTGGGTACGTTTATCACCGAGTTTATATCTAACACTGCTGCCGGTGCCATGTTCTTCCCCATCATGTACGAGGCTGCCGAGAAGTTGGGCTACGAGCCATACCCATTCCTGATAGCCCTGATGGTAAGCGTGAGCAGTAGCTTTGCCACTCCAATTGGATCGCCTACGCACATGTTGGTATATGGGCCTGGTGGTTACCGGTTCAGCGACTTTATGCGTATCGGTCTGCTGATGAATATTATTATTCTGTTAGCCAACATATTTATAGTTAACATGGTGTATCCACTAACCCCCTTGCAATAAATAAAACAAACGAAACATAAATGAACGAACTGATAACTCAGATTAACGATGCCGTTTGGGGCTATGTACTGATTGCTGCGCTGGTGGGCTGTGGCGTGTGGTTTACCATTAAAACACGCTTCGTGCAGTTTCGGATGGTAGGCGAGATGATCAGACTGCTAACCGATTCGGCTGTTGATACAGTAGGTGACCAAGTTAAAAATCAAGGTGCAGAGGGCAAGCGTAAGCATATCTCCTCGTTTCAGGCTTTTGCCGTGAGTGTAGCCACGCGTGTGGGTACAGGTAATTTGGCTGGTGTGGCTTCGGCCATTGCCATCGGTGGTCCTGGTGCTGTGTTCTGGATGTGGATTATTGCTCTTATCGGATCGGCAACGGCATTTGTGGAATCAACGCTGGCCCAGCTGTTTAAGCAGAAACACAAGGATTCGTTTATTGGTGGACCTGCTTATTATATCCAGCGAGGTTTGCACCAACGATGGATGGCAGTGACATTCGCCGTACTGATTACCCTACAGTTCGGATTATCCAACAATTCGGTTCAGGCAAACACGATTTGTGGTGCCATGAACGAAGCCTTTGGCTGGAATCCAGCCTGGGTAGGTGCTGGATTGGCGGCGATAGGCTTGTTTATCGTGTTTGGTGGCATTCAACGAATAGCCCATGTAAGTGCGGTGCTGGTGCCTGTGATGGCTATCGGCTATGTGTTGGTTGCTATTGTGGTTATTGTGACGAACATCGAGCTTATCCCGCATGTGTTTAAGGTGATTATAACCGATGCCTTTGGCATTCATCAGGTAACCGGCGGCAGTGTTGGCGCTATGATTATGATTGGTGTGAAACGTGGCTTGTTCTCGAACGAGGCAGGCGAGGGTAGTGCACCTAACGTGGCCGCTACGGCAGCCGTATCGCACCCCGTAAAACAGGGGTTGATACAGGCGCTGGGTGTGTTTACCGATACCTTGCTGGTATGTTCATGTACAGCCTTTATCATTTTGATTAGTGGTTTGTATCAGGTGCCCGGACTGAATGGCATCGCTTTAACGCAGTCGGCTTTGCAGAGTGAGGTAGGTGCGGTAGGACCGATATTCGTGGCTATTGCTATCTTTATGTTTGCATTCTCTAGCATCATTGGCAACTACTATTATGGCGAAGCCAATATCCGTTTTATCACGTCGAATGGCCAGGTGATGACAGTTTATCGCATCTGTTCGGCTGGTGTGATGGTGATTTTTGGTGCTGTGGCCAGCTTTGAGTTGGTGTGGAATATTATCGACTTTTTTATGGCTTTCCTTACGGCTTGTAATCTGATAGCTATTGTGCTGTTGGGGCGTTATGTTTTCCGACTGCTCGATGATTACCGCCAGCAAAAGCGTGCAGGTATCAAGGAACCTACATTCCACCGTAGTCAGTTTCCTGAGTTGGAGAACGAATTAGAGTGCTGGGAGTGATGAACGAGACACAACGTGGATTTATACAACTGCACCTAAGCGTGCTGTTGGCAGGCTTCACGGGCCTGTTTGGGCGACTGATTACCCTGAACGAGGTGGATATCGTGTGGTACCGCATGCTGTTTACGAGTGCCATTCTGTTGGTGTTCACAGGGCTACCACGCGTGGGTTGGCGTAAGTTTCTGCAGTTGTGTGGTTGCGGTGCACTGTTAGGCTTGCACTGGATACTGTTTTACAGTAGCATAAAGGCTTCAAACGTGTCAATCGGTGTAATCTGTTTTTCGCTGGTGGGCTTTTTTACTGCCCTTTTCGAGCCGTTGATTTACCATCGCAAGTTATCGGCTACCGAGCTGGTGTTCTCACTCATAACTGTGTTAGGCGTATTGTGCATTTTTTCGTTAGATGCCCGTTACCGCTATGGTATCGGCATTGGCGTGGTGTCGAGTGCCGTGTGTGCGCTCTATGCCATCTGCAACAAAAAGGCAAGCGTGGGTGTGCGCAGTCGTACGGTGTTGATGTACCAGATGTCGGGAGGCATCGTGCTGGTATCAATGATCATCCCCATCTACCTGGCTTTCTTCCCCAGTAATCAGCCTGTGGTGGTTATTCCAGAGGGCACCAACCTTTGGCTGATGCTTTGTCATGCGCTGTTCTGCACGGTGGGTATGTATCTGCTACAGATTCAGGCACTGAAGCGATTGTCGGCCTTTACGGTAAACCTGACGTATAACCTGGAGCCTTGTTATACCATTATATTAGCATTCCTGATTTTTGGCGAGGGCCGCGAGATAAACTTCTCGTTCTATATCGGCATCGCCCTGATACTGCTCAGTGTGCTGTTGCAAACCCGACGGGCACTTGGGCCTAAAAATAATTGATTATGCAGACTAGTTACGCATTATTCTTTGATATTGATGGTACGTTGGTGAGTTTCGAGACGCACCATATTCCCGCTTCTACCATTCTGGCACTTACACAGGCCAAAGCCAATGGGCACAAGGTGTTTATTGCCACCGGACGTCCACCTATTATTATTACCAATTTAGGTACTATTGAACATTTGATAGATGGTTATGTAACTACCAACGGCGCCTATTGTTTTGTGGGCGATGAGGTGGTGGCCTGTAAGAGTATTCCACCTCATGAGGCACGGCTGATTGTTGACGATGCCATTGAGAAAAACTATGGGGTGATAGTAGTTGGCGAAAAGGATGTGGCTGTGCTTGATCCGCGTGGGCAGGTAGATGAGATTTTCCGTCAGCATCTGGCTGTGGAGAATCTGGATAAGGCCAAGCCCATGGAGCAGGTGCTTGATCAGCGTATTATGCAGATAACTCCTTTTTTCAGTAAGGCGTATGAGGCTGAGCTGATGGCACGTGTGCCTGGTTGTACCTCGGGGCGCTGGCATCCGGCTTTTACCGATGTAACTGCGCTAGGTGCTGATAAGGGTGAGGGACTGCTGGCTATGGCTAAACATCTAGGTCTGAACCCCGACCATACCATGGCCTTTGGTGATGGCGGTAACGACAGTACCATGATTCGTAAGGCTGGAGTTGGCATAGCGATGGGTAATGCCATTGATGAGCTTAAAGCCGAAGCCGACTATATTACAGCATCGGTTGACGATGATGGCGTGCGTAAGGCCCTGCAGCACTTTGACCTGATTTAGTTAGGTCAAGGGTAGTGTCATGATGAATCGGGCACCTGAGGTATAGGTGGTGTCGAGTACCACATCACCGCCCAGTCGGCGAGCCAACGAGCGTGCTACGGTAAGTCCGATACCGGTACCTTCGTAGTATTCATCGAGTTGTACAAACTCATCAAAGATATGTTCAACTTCATTGATGGGGACGCCAATACCTGTGTCCTCAACGATGAATTCGATGGTGCTCTCTGTCTTTTTGAGTGTAAGCGTAACCTGTTGCTGTTCAGTTTGTTTTTCATTCTTAGCCTCGGCCGGACGGGTAAACTTACGGGCGTTATCAAGCAGCATGGTAAGTGCACGGGTAGCAGCCTGTTCGTTGGTGGTGATGGTTACCGCGCCTTCGGCGTCGCCAACCTGTAAATCGAACTTCAGGTGCTTGGCATTGGCAACCTCGCTGGCATCGGTGGCCTGTGCTGCAATCTGTACGGCCAGCACATTGTCGGTGCGGTCGATAACGGCCTGGCTGCTGGCATCGCTCAGTTCCAGCATCTTGTTAACCAAACCGGTAATACGGTCGGTATTCTCTACAATCTTCTGGTTGATATCGGTGCGGGTAGCCTCGTCGAGCTTCATATCAGGCATGGTGATAATCTGCGTAAAACCACTCAGAATGTTCAATGGTGTACGTATCTCGTGCGAAATCTGACGGATAAAGTTGGTCTTCATCTTCGACGACTCCTCGGCACGCTCGTTGGCTACTACCAGATTATTATAGCTAATTTCTAGCATGGAGTGGGCACGGCGCAGTTTGCGATAGAATTCGAACAGAACGCCCAGGAATATTAATAGTAGCAGTAGCACTACCACAATGGCCTGCATGCGCTGTCTGTTCAGTGTGGCTCGCTGTGCGGCTATCTCCTGTTCTTTCTGTTCTGTTTCGTAAATCACAGCCAACTCTTCGGCATCGCTGCGGTGCTGATAGGCCTTTACCGAGTCAAGCAAATTGATAATCTGCTCTGCTTTCTGTAGCGCATCTTCTTTTCGCCCGGTTTTTACCATTGCCTTAAAGATAATAGTAGGACTGGCAATCAGATAGTCGAGTGTGGGGGGAATCTCGGCTGCTACTTCAGCAGAATCGATGCGGAGTGCAATCGAGAGCAACTTCTCCCATTGCTCGGTGGTTTCCAGGTAAAAACCTTGATCATATATACCACGGAAAGTCTTGGCGTAATCGGATGCCAGGAAACTCTGATAGGCTGCCTCTGCTTCTTCGGGGTGTCCGGTCATGGCCCACATAATGGCCTTGTCGCAATTCAGTGTGGCCAGATAGTCGCTATACTTATCAGTAGATACATTGGTGGCTGCAAAACGCTCAAGTGAGGATTCCATCATGTCAAGCCATGGCTCAATAATGTCGAACCTCTTCTGGTTCATGTAGTAGTTGATGATGTTCGAGGCTATTAGTAGGCAGCTCTCCTGGCAGTTGGGGCTCTGGGGATAGCTCTGCGCCAGATGCAGGGCTTCCTGGCGAACCTCTTCGAAGGTTTCGGCAGCCTCCTCGTTATGGCCTAGTCGTAATTGGCACATGCCAATTTCCATCAGAAGATTGTTGCTCATGTCGCGGCCGACGATGGTGCTATCCTTGCTGGCAATCTCATAACCTTCGGTAGCGGTTTTAAGTGCCAGTTCTACGTTGTTATTGTTCAGATAGCCTGTACATACACCCATGTAGGCATCGTAGAAATGCCTATTGTTGATATGTAGCAGTTTCTTGCCTTCAATGGCCTTATTAAAGAATATCAAGGCTGAACGAGGTTGCTCCATTTCTTCATACTTCTCGCCCCTCATAAAGTCGGCCTGGCAGCTTGCTACCTTGCCTATCTGTTCCAAACTGTCGAGCACCTGGAACCAGCGATTGCCCTCGTACTTGTTTAGCTGTTCTCTAATGTCGTTGTCGGCTTGTTCTTCGGGGGTGGGTTGGTCCGAGGCTGTTGGTTTGTTCGGCTGGTTGTTGTGGCACGAAGTGGCAGTGAGTACTAACAGCGTTAGTAATACTGCTCCAAAGTGGCGTTGGCGGTACATCCAGCGCCAGAGGGGCATGAACATGAGCATAACAGAAAAAAGTATTAGTGGCAATAAAAAATAAAGCAACAGACGATAGTTGCTAAGTATAACCTCGTTGGGGCATACTAGGGCAATGCTCCAGCCTGTTTGGCGGAAAGGCATGTAGAATACATGACTATCTACACCATCCAAGCGCAGTGCTTTATAGCCCGTTTCACCATCGGTCATAGCTCGGCCTAATGATGTTAGGGCGGTGTCGGGATGCTCGATGGTTGAGGTAAAGATGGTTTCGTATAGCAGGCGTGTACTGTCGGGATGAACGATATACGAACCGCCACGACCTAACAGCATGCAATACGATTGGGGAATGGGCTGGTAACCGGCGATCTGATTGGCCAGCCAACTCAGTGGAACATCGGCCGAAAGGATACCCACGGTTTTGTCGGGCGCACCCTGTATAGGTTGGCAGTACGAGGTCATGATATCGTTTACCACAATACCACTGGTATCCTTTTCGGCATACGGTTCTATCCAGTAAGAATGGTATAGCATACGTGGAATGACGTACCAGTCCATGTAGAAGTACTGATAGTTGTCGCTACCCTCCTGTTCAGTTACAATCGTTTTTCCATTATTATACGAGTAAGCCGAGAAATATTGCCCTTTTTCTTTATAGAAATATGGATCGAACGAGATGCTGCAGCCTTTCAGGTCAGGATGCTGCTCCAGCAACTGTCGGCTATACTCAAACATCATATCGGGCTGGTCGATGTGTTGTTCTATCTGAGGAATCAGACTGTCGGCAGCAGCTTCTATCTGGTGCAGATGACGGTCGGTAAGTTCCATCACTTGTTGAAGTGACTTAACGGCATCGTCCATCGCCTGCTGCTGTATGACTTGGCGACTATAGGTGAGTATTGCCAGCAACAGGAGCGCGATGGCTGTGCCGATGGCAGCTGTTATCCATGGATGCTTTCTCATAGGCCGATCAATTCTTTGTAAGTTACTTCGCGTTTCAGCATACCGGCTTCATACATCATCTTGCTGGCCTTGCGTACCATATCAGCGCGAACGCGGAACTCGCGGCGTTTCGATTCGCGATCGATCTGCAAACGTAGTACTTCTTCGAGCATCATCTTTTGCATCACCCGGTTGGTGTGAATGCCGTGCTTGCGTACATACTTCATCACGATTTCCAGAGCCTCGTCGGGGTGAGCTGCTACCCACTCCCAGCCACGGCGGCTGGCTGCGGCAAACTTTGTTACGGTACTACGATGGGTGTCGAAATAGTGGCGCTTGACATAAACGCCATTCTCCTGTATGTTGTAATCGTGTTCGCTAAAACGGTACAAACTCTTCTCGGGTAGGTTAAAACCTGCCTGTTTCAGAAGGCAGAACTCGTTGTAGCTAACCACCATGGTGGCATCTACAGCTCCCGACAGAAACACGTTGATATCGCTGGTAAAACGCACCCACTCATAATCCAGACCTTCCTTTTTACTCATGATATAGGTTAGGTAGTTGGGGTCGGAATTGAAGATGCCTACACGCTGTGATTTGACCTTTAACGGGTCGGCACCCCAGCGCGAGACTAAAATGTTACTGCTGTTCATGGAGTCCTGAAAGATGTTTACCAATGGTGTGCCTTGGGCTATAAAGTCCATGGCTGACATCATCGAGAACATAGCGGCGTCGCATTGGTCGTTCTTCAATCGGGTAGAAGCCGAACTGGTGAGTGATGGATGCTGGATAACAACATCCAGGCCCATCTCGTCGTAAAATCCTTTTTCTTTGGCGGCATAATAGCCTGCGAACTGTGCTTGGGCTGTCCAGATAGTAGTAAACACAAATCTTTCACCCTTTGCCGTTACTGGTAAAGCCAGCATCACAGCAAAGACCATGGTGATATATTTAAGGCTATGTTTCATCTTATTCCTCTCTCGTTGGGCGCAAAGATACAAAAAAGTTTTAAACTATATGCGTTTTTTAGTACAAAGATGTAACTTTTTGTACGTGAAATGTCTAAATTCCATATATTTTTATTAATTTTGCACCCAAAAATCAAAAGATATGAAACAAAGTTCGACGCAAGTCAATATTGAAGCATTAATCAGCAAGGCTGCAGCCGACGCAGTAAAAGCACTCTATGGCATGGATGCCACAGAGAAGATGTTACAGTTGCAGAAGACAAGAAGTGAGTTTGAGGGTAACTTGACTCTGGTGGTATTCCCCTTTGTTAAGGCTGCCAAGAAGAGTCCGGAGCAGACTGCACAGGAGATAGGTGAGTACCTGGTTGCTAACTGTGCTGCTGTTGAGAAGTTTAATGTCGTTAAAGGCTTCTTGAACCTCTGTGTTGGCGATGGTGCTTGGTTGCAGTTGCTCGATGCTATTGATAAGGACGAGCGCTTTGGCATGAAGCAGGCTACCGACGAGTCGCCTCTGGTTATGATTGAATATTCATCGCCTAACACCAACAAACCTTTGCACCTGGGGCATGTGCGCAACAACCTGCTGGGTTGGAGTTTGGCACAGATTATGGAGGCCAATGGCAATAAGGTGGTGAAGACCAATATTGTGAACGACCGCGGTATTCATATCTGTAAGTCGATGCTGGCTTGGCTGAAGTACGGCAATGGCGAAACTCCTGAGACATCGGGCAAGAAGGGTGATCACCTGATTGGTGACTACTACGTAGCTTTCGATAAGCACTACCGCGAGGAGGTGAAGGAACTCGTAGCCCAGGGCATGGACGAGGAGAAAGCCAAGCAGGAGGCTCCACTGATTAAGGAAGCTCATGAGATGCTGGTAAAATGGGAGCAGAACGATCCCGAGGTTCGTGCCTTGTGGGAGAAGATGAACAACTGGGTATATGCCGGCTTCGACGAAACCTACAAGAAGTTGGGCGTATCGTTCGACAAAATATATTACGAGAGTCAGACATATCTCAAAGGTAAGGCTAAGGTGGAAGAGGGATTGGCTAAAGGCCTGTTTGTGCGCCACGACGACAACTCGGTTTGGGCCGACCTTACAAACGAGGGACTTGACCAGAAATTGTTGCTGCGTAGCGATGGTACCTCGGTTTATATGACTCAGGACATTGGTACAGCCGAGATGCGTTTTAAGGATTATCCTATCGACAAGATGATATATGTAGTAGGTAACGAACAGAACTATCATTTCCAGGTGCTTTCTATTTTGCTGGACCGCTTAGGATTCAAGTGGGGTAAGGAACTTACGCACTTCAGCTACGGTATGGTAGAATTGCCAAACGGTAAGATGAAGAGTCGTGAGGGAACCGTTGTTGATGCCGACGATCTGATGGCACTGATGGTTGAGAATGCCTATAAGACCTCGATGGAATTGGGTAAATTTGATGATATGACCGAAGAGGAGCGCCGTGAGATTGCCCGCGTGGTTGGTATGGGTGCCCTCAAGTACTTTATCCTGAAAGTTGATGCTCGTAAGAATATGCTGTTCAACCCAGAGGAAAGTATCGATTTCAACGGAAATACCGGTCCATTTATCCAATATACTTATGCTCGCATCCGCTCTATCTTGCGTAAAGCAGCTGGTGTATCTAGCATTACTTGTTCTTCTAGTTCAACAAGCCTCGCCGAAAAGGAAGTAGAGCTCATTCAGAAGATGAATGAGTTTGGTGCGGCTGTTGAGCAGGCTGGTAAGGACTACTCACCTAGCGGTATCGCTAACTATTGTTACGAGCTGACCAAGGTGTTTAATCAGTTCTACCACGATTACAGCATTCTGAACGAACCCGATGAGCAGAAGAAGACAGTACGCTTGATACTGGCTAAGAATGTAGCTAAGATTATCAAGAATGGTATGAGTCTGCTGGGAATCGAAGTCCCAGAGCGTATGTAATATGCAGAATCCACCGGATTATAGACACGATACAGTTCTGCCCTTGCCAATGGAGGTAAGGGCAGACGCTTTTGCTGTTGATGCGGCTTGTAGCGGAAACCCTGGACCTATGGAGTATCAGGGTATCGATCTGGCAACAGGTGCTAGGGCTTTTCATTATGGGCCAGTTAAAGGTACGAATAATATCGGTGAATTCTTGGCTATCGTGCATGCTCTGGCGCTCTGCTGGCAAAAGGGATGGCATCATAAAACCATTTATTCGGATAGCTATAATGCTATTCTTTGGGTGTCGAAAGGCAAATGTAAAACTACACTTGAACGCACCCCACAAACCGAACAGCTCTTCCAGATTATTGAAAGAGCCGAGAATTGGTTGCGCACCCACCAATATTGCAATCCCATCGTGAAATGGGAAACTAAGAAGTGGGGCGAGGTGCCTGCTGATTTTGGAAGAAAGTAGTTATTAATCCTTTCGCTGATAAAGCACAATCACATTCTTTCCGTAACTGTTACTGCTAACCACTTGGGCATTAGCAGGAATCTGTGGTGCGCGCGTACCATCGCTAACGGTCAGCGATGTGTTGGTTTCAACACGTAGCTCGTCCCAAAGACCTTGCACGATAAAGGATTGTAACGTTTCGGTACCGCCTTCGACAATCATCGACTGGATATTCTGGGCGTGCAAACTCTCGAGATTCAACGGATGGGCACGATCTATCACCATACGCTTTGGGGCGGGACCATACCAGTCGCGGACATTCAGCTGCGGATGTTCGCGCTCATCTGTAACGCGGCCCACCAGAATGGCGTCTTCCTCTGCCCGAAGCTTGTGTGAAAGCATCTTGGTAAAGGCGCTTGAGATTGGTGCGGGCTGATAATGATCGTCGATAAATCCATTGGCTGTTTGAGCCCATTTCAAGATGGTATAAGGGCGCTTTTCGCGATGGAATGTGAAAAAACGACGGTTCAAAGCCTTACATTCGGCTTCGAGTACACCAACTTTAACCTCTATTCCTGCATCGCGTAGTTTCTGAATGCCTCGACCTTGAACTTCGGCGAATTCATCGATACATCCCACTACCACACGACGCACTCCTTTTTTGATAATCAAGTCGGCGCAGGGAGGTGTCTTGCCATAATGCGAGCAGGGCTCTAACGAAACGTAGATGGTGGATTCGGGTAGCAAAACTTCGTCTTTTGCCTGAACGGAGGCAAAAGCGTTAACCTCAGCATGAGCCAGACCACAGCGCACGTGGTAACCCTCACCAATAATACGGTCGTTATGTACGATAACAGCACCAACCATGGGATTAGGCTTGGCGTTTTGCTGTCCATTTTTTGCCAACTGAATACAGCGTTGCATGAATTTTTCGTCGCTACTCATATAATTATCAATTATCAATTATCAATTATCAATTATTTTGCCTATCTTTGCACCATGAATTACGAAGAACTCTGCCAAAGACTTAGTCGGATTTACGATGCTGGCGAGGCGAAAGCGCTTGTCCGCTGGGTGCTTGATGTACGCTTCGGCCTATCTATGGCCGATATTTATTGTGGCAAAGTTACACAATTATCAGCAAACGACCAAGCAGAACTTGAAAAAATCATGCAAAGACTCGAAAAAGCCGAGCCTGTGCAGTATGTTTTGGGTGTGGCTGACTTCTGTGATCGCCAGTTTTTTGTCGCTCCAGGTGTGCTGATTCCACGTCCAGAAACGGCAGAATTATGCCGTTTCATCGAAAAAGATGGTGGAGGCGATATCTTGGATATTGGTACTGGTAGCGGTTGTATTGCTATCACTGTGGCACTTGATGTGGACAACTCTCAGGTGACGGCTTGGGATATCTCAGAGGATGCGTTGGGTATTGCCAGGCATAATGCCCAAACACTTGGAGCTAAGGTGAAGTTTGAGAAACGCGATGCCTTGGCTTTAGAGGTTGAGACCGGCAGATGGGATGTGATAGTAAGCAATCCGCCCTATATCTGTCGCAAAGAAGCCGATGAAATGGATGAAAATGTACTAAAGTATGAGCCTGTCACAGCGCTGTTTGTACCCGACGACGACCCGTTGCTGTTCTATCGCCATATCATGGATTATGCTGTATCGGCCTTGAAGCAGGGTGGGCGATTATATTACGAGATTAATCCAATTTATGCCGATTCCATCGTTGATAGCCTGTTGGCGCTGGATTTTGTGGACGTGGCGAAATTCGATGATCAATATGGTAAAACAAGATTTATAAAAGCAACCAAACCATGACAAAAGAGAAAACGGAACAAGAGGCTTATCTACAGTTGGCTGCAGTTTGTGCGCAAGCTGAGCATTGTGAGCAGGAGATGCGTGACAAGATGAAACGCTGGGGAATGGATGTTGAAGCGCAGAACCGTGTCATAGAGCGACTCGCTCAAGAGCGCTATATTGATAACGAACGTTATGCGCGTGCTTTTGTGAAAGATAAAGTACGCTATAACAAATGGGGGCGTCGCAAAGTGCAGCAGGCTCTTTGGATGAAGCGTATTGATGATGATATTCAGCAGCGTGTACTTGATGAAATCGATGATGCTGAGTATCTGAAGGTATTGATGCCACTCTTGAAGCAGAAACGCAAAAGCATCAAGGCTGCCAATGATTACGAGTTGAATCAGAAACTGGTGCGCTTTGCGCTGAGTCGAGGTTTCGATTATGGTGTTATTCGCCAGTGCCTAGATGTTGACGAGGAAATGGATTTTAGCGATGAAATGGATTAGTATCTGGCGACGACTGCTGGATTTTATTTCACCACGCATCTGTATGGTATGTGGTCGCAGACTATCGGTTACCGAAGAGGTCCTCTGCATGAAATGCCACTTCCATCTGCCCCGTACAGAATTTTGGCTTAATCCCTACGAGAATGAGATGGCAAAAAACTTCTGGCATCAGATTCCTATAGAACGTGCTGCTGCCTATTTTTATTACGAAGATCATTCAGATACAGCTAACATCGTTTACCAGTTAAAATATAAGAATCATCCAGAAGTGGGAGTTGTTATGGGACGCATGTTGGCTAAAGAGATGCAAGGTGCTGGATTCTTCGATGGAATCGATGGAATGGTGCCTGTGCCGTTAGCCAAAAAACGTTTGCGGCAACGTGGTTATAACCAAAGCGATGCCATTGCTCAGGGTATCAGTGAGATAACTGGCTTACCTGTTATGGGGGATGTGGTGATGCGTCGGGACTTTGTTGAGAGCCAGACGAGAAAAAGCCGATGGGGGCGCGCCGAGAATGTGAATCAGATGTTTGTGTTGAATAGGATTCCTGCAGGTGTCAGTCATCTGTTGGTCATTGACGATGTGGTGACTACTGGTGCTACTGTAACTGCTTGTGCTAAGCAAATAGCCCAAAATGGTGGCATAAAGATAAGTGTTCTGGCACTAGGTTGTACAAAAAGATAGGTAATAATTTGGTTATTAGCCTGATTTGCACTATCTTTGCACCCAAAATACTGAATGACGTTATGGAAATCAAGAATCAATTTGCCCAAAAACTGATGGAAATTCAGGCCATCAAGTTGCAGCCAAACGACCCGTTTACATGGGCTTCGGGTTGGAAGTCACCTATTTATACTGATAATCGTAAGACGCTTTCGTTCCCACGTCTGCGTTCGTTTGTAAAGCTCGAGCTTTGCCATGCTATTCAGGAGAATTTCCCCGAGGCAGAAGCAGTTGCTGGTGTTGCTACTGGAGCTATCGCACAGGGTGCTCTCGTAGCCGAAGAGTTAGGATTGCCTTATAGCTATGTTCGTCCCAAGCCTAAAGATCATGGTATGGGTAATCAGGTAGAAGGCGAGATTAAGAAGGGTGCCAAAGTGGTTGTAGTAGAGGATTTGATTTCTACTGGTGGTAGCAGTCTGAAGGCTGTTCAGGCATTGCGCGACTATGGTGTAGAGGTGATTGGTATGGTTGCTTCGTTTACCTATGGATTCCCAGTAGCTGAGCAGGCTTTTGCCAAGGCTGATGTGAAGTTGATTACACTGAGCAATTATGAGGCAGTAATTGAAGAGGCTGCTAAGACTGGTTATATCAAGGAAGAGGACAAAGTTGTCCTGGCAGAGTGGCGTAAGAGTCCTGATACTTGGAAGCAGGATTAGTGAACTGATAATAGTATAATTTATGGGATTATTTGGAGGAGAAAGTAAGTTTGAGAGCAGCGTGAAGCTGGTTCCTTACTCGCAGCAGGCTGTTTATAACAATATCAGCGATCTGACCAATCTGGAAAAGGTGCGCGACCGCGTGCCTGAGGATAAGGTAAAGGATTTTAGTTTTGATGCCGACACCGTGAGTATTAATGTGGCCCCTGTGGGCGAACTGAAACTGCGTATATGCGATCGCGAAGAGCCTAAGTGCGTCAAGTTCGAGACGGTTCAAAGTCCAGTCCCCTTCAATGTTTGGGTACAGGTATTGCCTGTAGATGAAAATTCATCGAAAATGAAGGTGACGGTTAAGGCCGAACTGAACCCATTTATCAAAAGCATGGTAGAGAAACCTTTGCAGGAAGGCGTTGAGAAGATTGCCGAGGCTCTTGCATTGGTACGCTATGAGTAGTTGATAATTGATAATTAATAATTGAGATGAAACTCTGGGAAAAGAATTTTGAAGTCAACAAGGAGATAGAGCGCTTTACTGTTGGACGCGACCGCGAGATGGATCTCTATCTTGCAAAGTACGACGTGCTGGGCTCTATGGCTCACATCACTATGTTGGAAAGCATCGGACTGCTGGAGAAGGATGAACTGCCCCAGTTGTTGGCCGAGTTGAAGAATATCTACCACTTGGCCGAGCGTGGGGAGTTTGTGATTGAAGACGATGTGGAGGATGTGCATTCGCAGGTTGAGATGCTACTGACACGTAAGTTGGGCGATATGGGTAAGAAAATTCACTCTGGTCGCTCACGTAACGATCAAGTGCTGGTAGATCTGAAGTTGTTTACACGTCATGAGTTGATGGAGATTGCCGAGGAGGTGAAAAGTCTTTTCGATGAGCTCATCCAGAAGAGTAATCAGTACAAGGATGTGCTGATGCCTGGTTATACTCATCTGCAGATTGCTATGCCATCAAGCTTTGGCTTGTGGTTCGGAGCTTATGCCGAGAGTTTGGCCGACGATATGCTGTTCCTGCAGGCGGCCTATAAAATGACCAACCGCAACCCATTGGGTAGTGCTGCTGGCTATGGCAGCTCGTTCCCATTGAATCGTACGATGACTACCAATCTGTTAGGCTTTGACTCGATGGATTATAATGTGGTATATGCTCAGATGGGCCGTGGAAAAATGGAACGTAACGTAGGATTTGCCATTGCTACGATTGCTGGAACTATCGCAAAGATGGCGTTCGATGCTTGCTTGTTTAACTCGCAGAACTTCTCGTTTGTCAAGTTGCCAAAGGAGTGTACCACTGGTTCGAGCATTATGCCCCACAAGAAGAATCCTGATGTGTTCGAGTTGATTCGCGCCAAGTCTAACAAACTGCAGTCGCTACCTCAGCAGATCATGCTCATGATGAATAACCTACCCGTGGGATATTTCCGCGATTTGCAAATTATCAAGGAGGTGTTCCTGCCTGCTTTTGGCGAACTGAAGGATTGTCTGCAGATGTGTGCATACATTATTAATAAGATAGAGGTTAACAAGCATATTCTTGATAATCCCATGTACGACCCGATGTTCTCGGTTGAGGAGGTGAACCGTCTGGCTGCCAATGGTATGCCGTTCCGCGATGCTTATAAAAAGGTGGGTCTTGATATCGAGGCAGGCAAGTTTAAGGCCAGTCATGATATCCACCATACGCATGAGGGTAGCATCGGTAATCTGTGCAACGACCAGATTCAGGCTTTGATGGAGCAGACACTGAAAGGCTTTAACTTTGAACGTATGGTTGAAGCCGAAAAGAAACTGTTGGCATGAAACGCTGGTTGGCACTCTTACTCTGCACATTGCTGATGGCTTGTGTGGGCGATGGGAATATCTATCGTGAGTATGAGTGTAGATTTGTGTTCGACCCAACAATTCATCCCCTGCCTTGTCAGTTAACGGCGATGCTCACTACACCAGGTCAGTTTATGAAGATTGAAACAAGTGTGCAGCAAGGTGTGCGTCACCTGAAGACGACGCGAAATTTTGATGGTTCCATCGAGGATATCCGTTTGAATACCGAGCGCGAGTCGCGACAGGCTTATGCATTAGGGGCTAACAACTGTATTATTGTGGGTTTGAGCAGTTATGATAATGTGTTGGTGGCTTATGAAGGACAGTGTGCCAACTGTTTGAAGGAGATGGGCGGTCGTAATTATCCGCTGACGTGGCAGAATAATGGACTGTATCTTCATTGCAACAAATGCAATCGAACCTATAATGTTAACAATAGTGTCGTGGCCGAGGGTAGCCCCGGAATTGCACTTTACAGGTATAAAGTGAGCTTAGATGGCGGTATTCTGAGGGTTTGGAATTAAAAAAAGATAAAAAGTTTGGTGATTCCAATAATTAAACTTACCTTTGCACCGCAATAAAGGCGCCGCGATGGTGAAATGGTAGACACGAGGGACTTAAAATCCCTTGGCCATTAAACGGCTGTGCGGGTTCGAGTCCCGCTCGCGGCACACAACAATACTGAGACTTTATTTTATGCAAAAAAAAGAAATTCTATTACTGTCAGCAGCTACGCTGATGATGTTTACATCGTGTTCAAAACTTGGCGAATTATCAGCAGATAATTTCACCGTAACACCTAATCCCCTCGAGACTCAGAAAGGAGCCGTTCCTGCAACTATCAACGGCCATTTCCCCGAGAAGTATATGAAGAAAAAGGCTGTAGTAACAGTCGTGCCCGAACTGCGCTATTCAAATGGTGTGGTAGAGAAGGGTACCTCTGCCACTTTCCAAGGCGAGAGCGTTCGTGGTAATGACCAGACCATCAACTACAAGATGGGTGGTAACTACACCATGAAAACCAGTTTTGCCTATGCTGGCGACAACAAGGCAGAGATGTTCCTGACATTTGATGCCCGCATTGGTAACAAAAAGATGGAGGTGCCTGCTGTGAAGGTGGCCGATGGCGTTATTGCTACCTCTGAACTCTACAAGCAGACCATTCTGTCGACTCAAGCTGCTGTGGCTCCAGATGCTTATCAGCGTGTAACTAAGAAAAAGTTGGATGCTAACATCAAGTTCCTTATCCAGCAGGCTAAGTTGCGCAAGAGCGAGCTCAAGAACAATTCGGTTAAGGAGTTCGTACGTATGCTGAAGCAGATTAACAACGATCGCGAGAAGCTGAATCTTGACAATATCGAGGTATCGGCTTATGCTTCACCTGATGGAGGTTTTAGCATCAACGATAAGTTGGCTGGCGAGCGTCAGAAGGTTTCTGAGAAGTACGTTAATCAGGAGCTCAAGAAGATTAAGCTCGATGCCCCTGTTGACGCAAAGTACACCGCTCAGGACTGGGAGGGATTCCAGGAGCTGGTTAAGGCTAGCAATATTCAGGATAAAGAGGTTATTCTGCGTGTGCTCTCTATGTATAAGGATCCACAGGAGCGCGAGCAGCAGATTAAAAATATCTCTACTGCATTCCGCGAGTTGGCTGATGGCGTACTGCCAGAACTGCGTCGTGCTCGTCTCACCATCAACTATGAGACTATCGGACGCAGCGACGAGCAGATTCAGGAGCAGCTCCAGAGCGATGCTACTAAGCTGAGCATCGAGGAGATCTTGTATGGTGCTACTCTGAAGAATACTCTCGATGAGAAGAAGCAGGTTTACATGACAGCTGCTAAGGTTTATCCTAACGACTATCGTGCTTACAACAACCTGGCTACTGTCGAATACCAGCAGGGTAACTACGAGACAGCCAAGCAGTATCTGGAGAAGGCTAAGAATGTGCCCGAGGCTAATGCAAACCTTGGCTTGCTGGCCCTGAAGGATGGCGACGTTGCTACCGCTGAGCGCTATATTGCTGCTGCTACCGGTGCTAACGGTCTGGCTGAGATTATGGGTAATCTGAATCTTGCTAAGGGTAACTACGCACAGGCTGAGGAGAACTTCTCTGAGAATTACTCTAACAGCGCTATGTTGGCTCAGATTCTGAACCATGATTATGTATCGGCTGCCGTTACACAGAAATATATTCAGAACCCTGATGCAGTAACTGCTTATCTGAAGGCACTGATGAGTGCTCGCATGGGTAACAATGCTGATGCTGCCGAGGCTTTGAAGGAGGCCATCAAGATGGATCCTGCTTTTGCTAAGTATGCAGCTAACGATATTGAACTGAAGAATATTGAAAAATAAAAGATGAAAAAGACGTTTCTCCTTGCTCTTGTAGCAGCGTTCTTGTTGTGTTCTTGTGGCGATGGCCAGAAGAAGTTTAAGATAGAGGGCAGCTTTAAGGGTTTTAATCAGGGAGAACTCTACATCTATGCGCTGAATGGCGCCCAAAAACTTGATACCATCGGAGTGAGTAGGGGTGAGTTTACCTACAAGGCCGACATCACCGAACCTACTACACTCGTCGTGGTATTCCCAAACTTCTCCGAGATTCCTGTTTTTGCTGAGCCTGGTGTTACCATCACTATGGAGGGTGACGCTGTGCATCTGAAGGAAACAGAGGTAAAGGGAACCAATATTAATAAGGAAATGACGGCATTCCGCCTGAAAACCAGCGCGATGATGCCTCCAGGTGTGAAAGGCACAGCTACGCAGTATATTTACGAGCGTCCAGAATCCCCCATCTGTGCCTATCTGCTTACCAAGTATTTTGTGATGGTGCCCAATCCTGATTATGATAATATTCAGAAATTGGGCAAAATGATTATGAAGGCTCAGCCTGATAATCAGCAAGTAGCCGATCTCTTGAAGAGGTTGGGGGCCTTGCGTGCCGTCAAGAAGGGAGGGCATTTGCCTACATTCTCTGCTAAGGGCTTGAAAGGTGAGATGGTATCGTCGACCGACTTAAATGCCAAGGTGAATGTGATTAGTCTCTGGGCTTCATGGAACTACGAGAGTATGAGCATTCAGGGCTTGTTGGCACGTATGCAACGCGAACATCCAGGCCAGCTAAAGGTTGTAAGCATCAGCGTGGATGGTAGTGTAAAGGACTGTCGGCATATCGTTGATCGCGATTCCGTTAAATGGAGTACCGTTTGCGATGGACGCATGTGGGAATCGCCTGTCTTACAACAATTAGGCATGACTTATCTGCCTGATAACATAGTCATCGATAATCAGGGCAAGATAGTGGCGCGCACGCTAAACTATCAGGACCTAACCAATAAATTACAGGAATTAATCAAATAAACAATGCTAGTAAAAACCTATAGTGCAGCTGTTACCGCACTCGAAGCAACCACCATAACCATCGAGGTTAATTTGACAAGAGGTACTTCTTTTCACTTGTCGGGCTTGGCCGACACAGCAGTCAAAGAGAGTTACGACCGAATTCGCGCTGCAATCGAGAATATCGGTTATAAATCCCCAACAGCCGATTTGACGATTAATATGAGTCCTGCCGATATCCGTAAAGAGGGTAGTGGTTACGACTTGCCATTGGCCATCGGTATTTTGGCAGCTTACAGTAAGGTGTCAGAAGATGCGCTAAAGGATTATATGATGGTTGGCGAGTTGGGCTTGGATGGAAAGTTGAAACCTGTAAGTGGTGTGTTGTCGGTTGCTATCCGTGCACGTAAAGAGAAGTTTAAGGGACTGATTGTGCCCAAGGAGAATGTGCGTGAGGCAGCAGTCGTAAACCAACTTGAAGTGTATGGCATGGAAAATATTGCCGATGTGATCGGCTTTTTGAATGGTGCCGAGAACTATGAACCAACTTTCGTAGATACGCGTAAAGAGTTTTACGACCACCAGTATGCTTTTGATCTCGACTTTGCTGATGTACGAGGTCAGGAGAGTGTAAAGCGTGCTTTGGAGGTGGCTGCTGCTGGTGGCCATAACGTCATATTGATTGGTCCTCCGGGTAGCGGAAAATCAATGATGGCAAAGCGTTTGCCAAGTATTTTACCGCCGTTATCGCTGGCCGAGAGTCTCGAAACCACTCAGATACACTCTGTGGCAGGCATTCTGCCCAGTGGTACTTCGCTTATATCGCAGCGCCCTTTCCGCAGTCCGCATCATACGATATCTCAGGTGGCTATGACGGGTGGAACGCAGAAGGCTCAGCCTGGTGAGGTGAGTCTGGCTCATAATGGGGTGCTTTTTTGCGATGAATTGCCTGAATTTAGTCGTGCAACCCTTGAGGTGTTGCGCCAACCATTGGAGGATAGAAAAATAACTATCAGTCGCGCTAAATATACCATCGAGTATCCTTGCTCATTTATGTTTGTGGCTTCGATGAATCCATGTCCTTGTGGTTATTATGGCGATCCTACCCATCATTGCGTGTGCACACCAGGACAGATTCAGCGTTATATGAATCGCATTTCTGGTCCGCTTCTTGATAGAATGGACTTGCATATCGAGGTTCCAGTAGTGCCTTTCAACCAGTTGTCGCAGATGCAGCAGGGCGAATCCAGTGAGGTAATCCGAACTCGTGTAATAGCCGCCCGTAAGCGACAGGAAGAACGTTTTAAGGCATTTAAGGGCGTATATTGTAACGCACAGATGTCGGAGCGTATGATTCATCAGTTCTGCGAACCCGATGAGGATAGTTTGAATATGCTGCGCTTAGCGATGGAACGCTTGCACCTTAGTGCACGTGCTTATAATCGCATTCTTAAGGTGGCTCGTACCATTGCCGATCTGGAAGGAGAGGAGCACGTTCTGAGTCATCATATAGCCGAGGCAATCGGTTATCGCAATCTGGACCGTAGCGATTGGTGTGAACGTTAATAGCGAGGTTTATAAAAACGAATATAGCTTATGGAAACTAAGAATTACGAACAACTGCTGATAGAGCACAGCATCAAGCCCACAGCCAACCGCATTACTGTGGTGAAGGCGCTCGAAGCTTCTATACTGCCACAGTCGATGGCCGAGTTGGAGCGAAGAATAGATACCATCGATAAATCGGGTATCTTCCGTACGTTGCAGCTTTTTCGCGAGCACCATTTGGTGCATGCCATTGATGGGGCTGTGGATGGTCTGCGTTTTGAACTCTGTCATAGTCATCATGATGACCACGATGATGATGTACATCCCCACTTCTACTGCGAGCAATGTCAGCAGACCTATTGTCTGGATGGTGTTGTGATGCCAGAGGTAGAATTGCCTGAGGGTTTTGAGGCCCATTCGTCTAATTATGTTTTTAAAGGTACTTGTCCACACTGTAAGAAATGAAGATTGATGTTAGAAACCTTCGTGTGATAGCTTTCGACGCTGACGACACTTTATGGGATTGTCAGAGCCATTTTGAGGAAGTAGAGCAGCATCTCTACGAGCTCATAGCACCCTATTGCTCAGATCCTGCCCATGAGCTGTTTGTGACAGAATCGGGGAACATGGCCGACTTGGGCTATGGTTGCAAGGCTTTCACTATTTCTATTATTGAAACAGCGCTCAGAGTCGGCGGTGCGCATTTGTCTCATACTCAACTGGCTGATTTGTTGGCTCATAGCAAACAGTTGTTGCATCTGCCTGCAACACCCTTGCCTGGGGTTGAAGACACATTGCAACGTCTGCAAGCCTATCCATACCGTCTTGTGGTGTTTACCAAAGGCGAGTTGCAGGACCAAGAGAATAAATTGTATCGCAGTCATCTCGATAAGTATTTCTCGCATGTAGAAATCACCAGCAATAAAACAGAGACAGAGTTTTCGCAGCTATGTGAACGTCTGGAGGTTCAGCCATCGCAGTTCCTCATGGTGGGAAACTCGCTTAAAAGCGATATTGCTCCTGCGCTTCATATCGGCGCATGGGCTATACATATCCCTTTCCACGTAACCTGGCAGTTAGAACATTCTGAGGATATTGAGCATCCGCGACTTACAAAAATAACCCATTTCAACGAAATATTGAAACTATTATGACTCCTATTTTCGAAACCCGTATGGAAGTGCGCGATTACGAGTGCGATATCGAAGGTATCGTTAACAATGCCAATTATCTGCACTACGCCGAGCATACCCGCCATTTGTTTCTTCGCAGCCTGGGCGTTAGCTTTGCTGCGTTGCATGAACTGGGCATCGATGCCGTTGTGGCTCGAATGAACTTGCAGTATAAAACGCCGCTCCGTTGTGATGACGAGTTTATTTCGCGCCTCTCGCTTACCAAGGAGGGCATCAAATATGTGTTCCATCAGGCCATTTATCGCGCTAGTGATGAAAAATTGGCATGGAAGGGTGATATTGAATTGGTATGCTTGGTTAACGGTCGTCTGGCCAATAGTCCTGAGTATGACGAGGCTTTCAAAGACTTTATTTGATCGTATGAGAAAGTTTTTGCTCTCGTCGTTGCTGCTTGGATTAGCTGCAGTGCCCTCTCTGGCACAGGAATATAAGCTTGTTTTTGCCGATGAATTCGATGGAAATGGGCGACCTGACAGTACCATCTGGGGCTACGAACAAGGTTTTGTACGTAACCACGAAGCCCAATGGTATCAGTCGGATAATGCCTATCTGCATCATGGTATGCTGGTTATCGAAGCGCGTAAGGAAACAAGTCGTGAGGGTATTCCTTATACTTCTGCCAGTTTGAATACTAAGGGAAAGTATAGTTTTCTGTATGGTAGATTGGAGGTTTGTGCACGCATTCCAACTGCTGGAGGTGCCTGGCCTGCTATCTGGACCTTGGGTAACGATATGCCTTGGCCCTCGTGTGGTGAGATTGATTTGATGGAGTACTATCGTATCAATGGTGTGCCTCATATCTTAGCCAATGCTTGCTGGGGGAATGATCAGCCTTACAAGGCTGTTTGGAATAGTAAGAAGATTGTTTTTACGCATTTCATCGAGAAAGATGCGGCATGGACACAGCACTTTCATGTATGGCGTATGGATTGGGACGAAACTGCAATCCGACTGTTTCTAGATGATGAGCTACTGAACGAGATTCCGCTATGTATCACCAAGAATGGCTTTATCGGACAGTATACGAATCCATTTACCCGCCCGCAGTATATCCTGCTTAACTTGGCGCTTGGTGGTGATAACGGCGGTACTATTGATGATGCAGCCTTCCCGATGCGTTATGAAATAGATTACGTTCGCGTGTACCAGAAAAAGTAACCCTATATCGGTTTGCCTATGAATATAGAGGATAAGATTACTGAACAACCTTCGCACTACGACCATCTGGAAGATATGGAGGTGGGCGAGCTGCTTCGAGCAATGAATCAAGAGGATATGTCGGTAGCCAAGGCTGTAGAGCGTGCGCTACCGCAGGTAGAAGCATTAGTAAAAGCCATTGAACCACGCATGAAGCGAGGTGGACGTGTGTTTTATGTAGGCGCAGGTACCAGCGGTCGTTTAGGAGTGCTGGATGCCAGCGAACTGCCGCCAACCTTTGGCGTGCAGCCCGATTGGGTGATAGGTGTTATTGCTGGAGGCGATGTAGCCTTGAAACGGGCTGTTGAGCATGCTGAGGACGATGCCGAGCAGGGTTGGAAGGACTTAGAGTACTATCTTCCTACAGCCGACGACTGTGTGATTGGTATTGCAGCATCGGGCACCACACCCTACGTGATTGGCGCTATAGAGCATGCACGCAAGCTGGGCTTGCTAACGGGGTGTATGACCAGTAATCCTCATACACCGCTTGCTGCTGCCGCGGAATACTCCATTGAAACGATAGTTGGTCCTGAGTTTGTAACGGGCTCCAGCCGTATGAAGAGCGGTACGGCACAGAAAATGGTACTGAACATGATCTCGACGGCGCTGATGATTCGTATGGGGCGAGTGAAAGGTAATCGCATGGTGAAGATGCAACTCACCAACGAGAAACTCATAGATCGTGGCACGCGCATGATTCAAGAGTCGTTAGGAATCCCATACGACGAAGCCCGTCAGCGTTTACTCGAAGCCGGTAGTGTTGATAAGGTTGTCTTGTTGTAATCGTTTTAAGTGACAAAACAGCAGATGCCCGTTAGCATCGCGTAGGTGCATGCCGTTGCCCTGACAATAACGGAAGTATTTGCAATCGGCACATTCGTCCTTACGCATCCAATCGCGTTGGCGATAGGGTGCGTATTTGTTTTCCCACACTTCCATAAAATCGTCCTCATAGATGTTGCCCTGCTTGTAGTCGGCACGGATGCTGGCACATGCGGCTATTGAGCCATCGGCCATCACCGAACCAACAGTAACACCAGCTTGACAAGCAAAGAAACGGCTACGAGCCTCGCCCTCATAGTTACCCAGAAAGCCCTCGCAACCATAATCGGCCATGATTCTGCCTTCTTTACGAGTAGTGCGAATAAACTCAAATACACCAC
The DNA here is from genome assembly GCA_015060625.1 of Xylanibacter ruminicola. Taxonomy (GTDB): domain Bacteria; phylum Bacteroidota; class Bacteroidia; order Bacteroidales; family Bacteroidaceae; genus Prevotella; species Prevotella ruminicola_D. Next base: position 136,273 of record SUYC01000009.1, read on the forward strand.
GAAACTCCTCGTTTGTGAGCTTCATCATGGGGTCGTTGGCTGCGCGACCAACAGGAAAAACGGTAAACAATCGCCAGCGCTTTACACCCTTTGAAATGAGGAACTCCTTGATGTTGTTTAGTTGGGTGTAGTTACGATGGTTTACGCATGTTACGATATCGAACACAACCCCTTTGGTGGCTACCAGCATATCGATGGCATTGCTCACCATCTGAAAGCTTTGTGCGTTGCCACGCATCCAGTTGTGATTATCCTCTAAGCCATCCAGACTGATAGCCATCGAGTGGATACCCGCACGTAGTAGATTCTGCCAGCGCTGGGGCGTAAGATGCAGCGCATTAGTTACCATTCCCCATGGGAATCCTTTGTCGTAAATTGCACGTCCGCACTCCTCGATATCCTGTCGCATCAGTGGTTCTCCACCCGAAATAATCACAAACACCTGGTGTGGATTGGTTTTCTGGGCGATGCTATCAAGTACACGCAAAAAGTCGTCTTTGGGCATATCTTTGCTTTCCGACTTCATCTTACAGTCACTGCCACAGTGGCGGCACTTTAGGTCGCAACGCAATGTACACTCCCAAAACAGTTGTTTCAGGGGATGTTCCTTGCGTACCATTTCTTCCTTCTGTCGCCAGAGTTCTAAGGCAAGTTTTTTGCGGAGTGTGAGGGGAGTGGGCTTCATTACTTCTTCTTCAGTTTAATATCCTGTTTGATGGTGAATGTGCCGCTATCCCATGTACCAGTACCTTCTTTTATAAGTTGGGCATCGTTATACTTTATATCAATAGTGTCGTTCTGATAGGCACCATTGGCTTCGCCATCCACGTCCTCAACCATCAGCTTGATTTCATTATTACGCGGGAACCCTTTCAGCGTAACATCATAGTGTCCAGCGGCATCTGTCATCACGGAATCAATGCCAAACACCGTTTTCTTGCCTTCGTAGTTAATCACATTCTTCAGCGAGGTCTTGATGCCTTGTACAGCCTCGTTGTTGTCGTTGGTTACTGTCCCCGATATTTTATATTCGGCTGAAGGAACACCATACATGAGTACCGGTGTGCCATACATCTCTAAGGAATTCTCCGATGAGCAACCATAGCCTAACAGCGACAACAGAGCTGTGAGGATGGAGTTATACCAGCGATTGATTCTTACTTTCATTGTTCGATTCTATTTAAAAATGGATACAAAAGAATGAGTATTTTCTTAAATAACATGAACAAACAGAAAAACTTGCATTAAGAATTGCTTATTTAACGAATTTTTGTATAATTTTGCAGCCGATATAAAAAATAGGTGTGTACTAAGCATGACTTACATAGGAGAGTTGATTTCGATTGGCGTAGCTTTTTCATGGACAGCTACGGCGCTTTTGAGTGAATTTGGTAGTAAACGACTGGGCAACCTGACGCTGAATGTGCTGCGTATGGGTATGGCTTTGGTGTTTTCGTTGGTGCTATTTTTTGTGGTGACAGGTAGTATGATGCCCCCAGGTGCTTCGGCCGAGGCGGCGGGATGGATGTTACTGTCGGGTGTGGTTGGCTATGTGATAGGCGACTTCTGTCTGTTTCAGTGTTATATTATCATTGGTTCGCGCTATGGTCAATTGTTTATGACGCTGGCACCGCTTTCTGCAGCCCTGATGGCTTGGATAACACTTGGTCAGCAAATGAATGCGATGAGCATTCTGGCTATGCTGATTACATTGGTTGGTATCAGTATCTCAGTATTGGGGCGCGGTGAGCATCATAAAGTAGGATTGAAACTGCCCCTTAACGGTGTGTTGTTTGCTATAGGTGCGGCTATGTGCCAAGGTATTGGTTTGGTGCTTAGTAAGATAGGTATGGACCACTATGAGGCTTCGCTGGCAGGTATGCCCGAATGGCTGGTGCCCTTTAGCGCCAATTTCTATCGCTGTGTAGCGGGTATCATTGGCTTCTCGTTGTTATTATACTTTCGCAAGGGTTTAGAGCCACTGCGCGAGGCTATGCACGATCGCAAGGGATTGGCAGTTGCCACAGCCACCACCGTGTTTGGTCCGTTTGTTGGTGTAGGCTTCTCTCTGATGGCTGTACAATATACAGCAGCAGGCATCGCCAGCACCCTCATGGCGATGACACCTATTATTATCTTGCTGCCGTCGTATTGGTTGTTTAAGCAGAAGATAACCCTGCGCGCCGTTGTGGGTGCTGTTATTTCTGTGGTAGGTGTTAGCTTGTTCTTTTTGGGCTAAAACTCACCAAAATCAATGCTCAATTGTCCATCGCCCAGCAGGTTATAACTGCGGCGATGGTAGGGTGTGATTCCAAATTGCTTGATGGCTTCGCGATGCTTCTTGGTAGGATAGCCTTTGTTTGAGAGCCAGTCGTACTGGGGGTATTCCTCAGCCAACTGGTTCATATAGTCGTCACGATAAGTCTTGGCCAGGATGCTGGCAGCTGCTATGGCAAGGTATTTACCGTCACCCTTGACTATGGTAGTGTGGGGGAGTGTTTCGCCGTTAGAAGGCTCTTTATAGGGCTTAAAACGGTTGCCATCAACGATGATAGCCTCTGGACGTACCTTCAGTTGGTCGAGTGCGCGGTGCATCGCCAAGATAGAAGCATTCAGAATATTGATTTTATCTATCTCTTCAGGTGTAACAATGCCTACAGCCCACGCTACAGCGTCGCGCTCAATCATATCTCGCAGCTGATAGCGCTTTTTCTCCGACAGTTGTTTGGAGTCGTTGAGTAACTCGTTCTGATAACCTTCTGGCAGTATGACAGCGGCAGCATACACACTACCTGCCAAACAACCACGCCCAGCCTCGTCGCAACCTGCCTCTATCTTACCTTCGTAGTAATGCGATGCTAACATTTACATTAAAGATTAAACATTAGAACATCGTGCTGACACGGCGAATACCAGCCACCAGAGCGTCGATTTCTTCCTTGGTGTTGTAGAGTGCGAACGAGGCACGAACGGTGCCTGAGATGCCCAAACGGTCCATCAATGGCTGTGCACAATGATGACCGGTACGAACAGCAATGCCCAGACGGTCGAGTAGGGTGCCCATATCCAGATGGTGTATATCGCCCACGTTAAAGCTAACTACGGCATCTTTTTTCGAAGCATCCTGCGGACCGTAGATATTCATGTTATCGATGGTCATCAGCTGTTCCATGCAGTAGCGGGTAAGAGCTTGCTCATGCTGCTGGATGGCATCAAAACCGATGGCTTCGATATATTCGATGGCTTTTGCCAGTCCGTGGGTAGCTACATAATCGGGTGTGCCAGCCTCGAACTTGAATGGCAGGCGTTCGAAGGTGGTCTTCTCCCAAGTCACCTTGTCGATCATTTCACCACCACCTTGATAGGGAGGCAGTTTCTCTAGCCACTCTTCCTTACCATACAGTACGCCGATGCCGGTAGGACCATACATTTTATGACCGCTGAAGGCAAAAAAGTCGCAATCCATAGCTTGTACATCCACCTTAAAGTGCGGGGCGCTCTGAGCGCCATCTACTAAAACGGGTATGTCGTGGGCATGGGCTGTCTTGATAATCTGCTCAACAGGGTTTATCGTGCCAAGGACGTTGCTTACATGGGCTATGCTGATAATCTTAGTGCGAGGTGTGATAAACTGTTCCAGTTGATCAATACACAAGATACCATCGTCGGTGATGGGGATGTGCTTTACCACGATACCCCGTTTCATTGCTTGCAACTGCCATGAAACGATGTTTGAGTGGTGCTCCATCTCAGTAACGATAACCTCGTCGCCCTCCTGCATCTGGCTTTCACAGAATGAGCTGGCCACTAGGTTAATAGCTTCTGTGGTACCACGTGTAAACACAATTTCTTCTATCTTACGCGCATTGATAAAACCACGCACTTTTTCACGGGCAGCCTCGTGCAGGTCGGTAGCCTGCTGACTGAGGTAGTGTACACCACGATGTACATTGGCATTCACGTTGAGATACTCGTCGCGCATAGCGTCGAGCACCATCAATGGCTTCTGAGTGGTAGCCGCGTTGTCTAAATAAACCAGCGGTTTCTTATACACTTCGCGAGACAGAATGGGAAAATCTTCGCGTACCTTTTCTATATTGAACATTGAATAGTGAATATTAAAAATTAATACCCTTTACTTGCAGAGTTTACAGCCTGAGCATTTGTTCAGTTCGCCGCGGAATCGCTTTTCTACCAGGTAGTGCAGACGGTCGCGCAGTGGCTCTAACTGCATGTGATCGATAACCTCATTGATAAAGGCGTTCTGCAGCAGTACTTTGGCCTCTTTGAGTGAGATGCCTCGTTGACGCATGTAGAACAGGGCTGCATCGTTAAGTTGACCAACAGTAGAACCATGTGCACATTTCACGTCGTCGGCATAAATTTCCAACATCGGCTGGGTGTACATGCGTGCCTCCTTGGTGGCAGTCAGATTCTGATTGGTCATCTGCGAGGTGGTCTTCTGTGCACCGTGCTCTACCAATACGCGACCAGCAAAAGCGCCTGTTGCCTTTTCATCAAGAACATATTTGTATAGCTCCTGCGAGTTGCAGTGAGGCACCTTGTGTACTATCAGTGTGTTGTTATCTACATGCTGTTGCTTGTCGGCAATCACACAACCGTAGCACTGGCACTCAGCCCCCTCGCCACTGAAGGTGAGGTCGAGCTTGTTGCGTGTGATACCATTGTGTAGTGTAATCACATTATGGTTTACACGGCTGTTAGCCTGCTGGTCGATATAAACGTTGCTAATGCGCACATTCTTGTGATGTGTCTCCTCCATGCAATACAGGTCTAACGAAGCATTCTCGCCTACGTAAGCCTCAATCACCTGTGTGGCCAGGAAGTTACGATCATCGGCAGCATGGTCGCAGAACAGCATTTTTATTTCGGCATTCTCTTCGAGTACGATGAGCACGCGGCGGTTAACCATCAGGTCGGGCACCACACGCTGAGCATTCTTAGGTGTTGCCTTCAGGATGTTGATGACCTGAATGGCGCGATCAACCTTGACGTTCTTAGGAACGTAAACCAGTAATCCATCCTGTGCCAGCATGGTATTGAGTGCCGTCAGGGCATCGTCGCCGGTTTTTGCTAGCTTGGTGTAGTACTTGCTTACTATCTCGGGGTAATCGCGCATAGAGCCGATAATCACACCATCAGGCAGGTGCCCTTTCTGCTTATCGTCGTGGTAGAACATATCGTTTACCACAAAATACAAGCTGGTACTCAAGTTGGGCACATCGCAGCGAAACGCTTCATAAGGATCTACAGGTATCTGAAGGCGATTCAGGTTTACACCGTAGTCGGGCTCAAACAGCTTCTGTATATCAGTATATTTATAGCGCTCTACCTTTTTGGAGGGGAAGCCCTGACGACGGAAGTCTTCGAAGGCCTGGTCGCGAACCGTGTTCATCGATTTTGGCGCATGATCAAAGATCATCTGTCGGGCTTGCTGATAGAGCTCTATATATTGTTTCTCACTTGAAGTAATCATAAATTTCAATTATCAATTTTCAATTCTCAATTATGATCACTCTTCTCCGATTTCTTCCTTTATCCAATCGTAGCCGTGCTCCTGAATCTGAACAGCCAGTTCTGGACCACCAGTTTTTACGATCCTGCCCTTGTAGAGCACATGTACAAACTGGGGTTTTATCATCTCGAGCAAGCGGTCGTAGTGGGTGATAACAATACACGACGTCTCAGGTGTTTGCAGTTTGTTCACGCCTTCGGCTACAATACGCATGGCATCAACATCCAGACCAGAGTCAGTCTCGTCGAGAATACTCAATTTGGGTTCGAGCATGGCCATCTGGAAAATCTCGTTGCGTTTTTTCTCACCACCGCTGAAGCCTTCGTTCACAGAGCGGTTAGCCAGTTTTGAGTCAAGCTCTACAATCTTGCGTTTCTCGCGCTGAAGTTTCAGGAATTCTGCAGCATTCATAGGCTCCAGACCTTGATACTTGCGTTTCTCGTTGATGGCAGCCTTCATGAAATTGGTCATCGATACGCCTGGAATCTCAACGGGATACTGGAATGAGAGGAATAACCCCTCGTGGGCGCGGTCTTCAGGTTTCATCTCCAACAGGTTCTTGCCGTTGAAGTAAGCTTCGCCTTCGGTAACCTCGTAGAGTGGATTTCCCACCAGTACGGCACTCAGGGTTGATTTTCCTGAGCCGTTAGGGCCCATGATGGCATGTGTCTCGCCATCGTTAATCACGAGGTCGATGCCTTTTAATATCTCTTTATCGCCAATCTTGGCGTGTAAGTTCTTAACCTCTAACATTTATTTAAGAATTTTCTATTTTATAATTACAGGAATGCGTAGCGCATGATAAACAATGCAGCCAGCAGGATAGTGGCCCAGTTAATGTTGTTACGCTCGTCCTTATCTTTGAGTGTGCCCGACAACAGGTGGATGAGTACATACGAGATAACACCCATCAGAATACCGTCAGAGATGCTATATGTAAGTGGCATCATGACGATACATACAAAGCAAGGTATAGCTGTAACATAATCACTGAAGTCAACCTTACGGATGTCGTGCATCATCATTACACCCACCAGAATCAGCGCGGCTGCTGTGGCCTGTGCTGGGATGGCCAGAAACAAAGGCGCAAATAGCAATGCAACTGCAAAGCAGATGGCTGTTGTGAAGCTGGTAAGACCAGAACGTCCGCCCATGTTTACACCCGATGCACTCTCAACATAGGTAGTTACTGTTGATGTTCCCAATATAGCACCCACGGTGGTACCGATGGCATCGGCCATAAAGGCCTGGTTCAGGTTCTTTACGTTACCGTTATCATCTACCATGCCGGCACGGTTTGATACACCAATCAGGGTACCGATGGTGTCGAACATATCGATAAACAAGAAGGTAAGTACCACTATCACCATATCTACTGTAAAGATGTCGTGGAATTCAAACTGCCAGAAGATGGGGCTGATTGATGGTGGAACCGACATCACGCCTGTAAAGTTGGTAACCCCCAAGGGAATACCCACGATGGTGGTTATCAGGATACCGATGAGCAGCGAGCCAGTAACCTTTCGTACCAGCAGGGCGGCTGTAAGCAGAATGCCGAAAATAGACAGTAGCACAGCGGGGTCGTGCAGATTTCCCAAGGTGATGAATGTAGCCTCTGAAGCGCTAACGATACCAGCGCCTTTCAGTCCTACAAAAGCGATAAACAATCCGATACCTGGACTGATGGCTCGACGCAATACCAATGGTATGGCGTTCACAATGTGTTTGCGCAAGCCTGTAATAGTGAGCAGGATGAAAATCAATCCTTCAATCAGCACGGCCGTTAGTGCAAACTGCCAGGTGTAGCCCATTGTGAGCACCACGGTAAATGCAAAGAATGCATTCAGTCCCATACCAGGTGCCAAGGCAAAAGGCAATTTGGCATAGATGGCCATAACCAATGTACCAACAACAGCTGCGATACATGTGGTGGTGAACACTGCCCCCGCATCCATACCGGTAGCCGAGAGAATGCTTGGGTTTACGGCTAAGATGTAAGCCATTGTCAAAAAGGTGGTAATACCACCAATAACCTCCTTGCGCAAAGTCATTGTGGAGGCATCAAATCCAAATAATTTCTGAAGCATATCGTTTTTATTTATCCAACAGTTCCTTCTAATGATACTGATAATAGTTTCTGTGCCTCAACGGCAAACTCCATAGGCAACTTCTGCAGCACCTCCTTGGCATAACCGTTAACAATAAGTCCAACGGCCTGCTCGGTTGGTATGCCGCGCTGGTTGCAATAGAAGAGCTGGTCTTCCGAAATCTTCGAGGTGGTTGCCTCGTGCTCAAATACAGCGGTATCATTGTGCACATCCATATAGGGGAATGTGTGCGCGCCACAATCAGAGCCTAACAACAGCGAGTCGCAGCTTGAGTAGTTACGTGCGTTATCGGCTGTTGATGCAGCACGTACCAGTCCGCGATACGAGTTCTGCGAGTGACCGGCTGAAATACCCTTTGAGATGATGGTACTCTTGGTGTTCTTGCCGATGTGAATCATCTTGGTACCTGTGTCGGCCTCCTGATAGTTGTTGGTCACAGCTACCGAGTAGAATTCTGCTTGTGAGTTGTCGCCACGCAGGATGCAAGATGGATATTTCCAGGTGATGGCAGATCCTGTTTCAACCTGTGTCCACGACAGCTTGGAATCTACACCACGCAGATCGCCACGCTTGGTTACCAGGTTCAGCACGCCACCTTTCCCGTTCTCGTCGCCAGGATACCAGTTCTGAACGGTTGAATATTTCACTTCGGCACGATTCATCACGATAATCTCAACGATAGCGGCATGCAACTGATTCTCGTCGCGCATGGGGGCTGTACATCCCTCTAGATACGATACGTAGGCATCGTCGTCGGCAATAATCAATGTGCGTTCAAACTGTCCTGTATTTCTTGCATTGATACGGAAATACGAGCTGAGTTCCATAGGGCAGCGAACGCCTTTTGGGATGTACACAAATGAACCATCGCTGAACACAGCCGAGTTGAGTGCTGCAAAGAAATTGTCCTTGTAAGGCACTACGGTACCTAAGTATTGGCGCACCAGGTCGCCGTGCTCCTTGATGGCCTCGCCAATCGAGCAGAAGATGACACCTTTTTCGCGAAGTTTCTCTTTGAATGTGGTTTTTACCGATACGCTATCCATAATGGCATCAACGGCGGTGTTACCACTCAAGGCTAAACGCTCTTCAAGCGGAATGCCCAACTTATCAAAGGTTTTTTCGAGCTCTGGGTCGATCTTGCCATCGCCTTCGGGCTTCTTGGCTAGTGGGTCGGCATAGTAGCTAATGGCCTGATAGTCAATCTCTGGCACATGCACATGTCCCCACTTAGGTTCCTGCTGCTCTTTCCAGTAGCGGAACGCTTTCAGTCGGAACTCGAGCATCCACTCTGGTTCCCCTTTCTTAGCAGAGATGAGCCGAACGATATCCTCGTTCAGCCCTTTCTCAATTATTTCAGTATGCACGTCGGTGGTAAAGCCAAATTCATATTTCTGCTCGGCCACCTGGCGTACATATTCATTCTTATGTTCTGACATTATTAAAGTTTCTGTTCTACTTCAATCTCAGTGAAGGTCTCGATGATATCACCTACCTGGATATCGTTGAAATTAACCAGTGAGATACCACACTCCAGTCCGGTTGCAACCTCCTTGGCATCGTCCTTGTAACGCTTCAGGGCGTCGATAGGAGCGGTGTGTATCACGATACCATCGCGGATGACGCGGGCCTTGTCCTTGTTGTGAACTTTACCCTCGGTAACCAGACCACCGGCAACGGTGCCAACCTTAGAAATCTTGAATACCTGCTTAACCTCGATTTCTCCAGAGATGATTTCTTTCTTAACCTTATCAAGCATACCCTGCATCGTGCTCTTCACATCGTCGATAGCATCGTAGATGATAGAGTAGGTGTTGATTTCAACACCCTCACGGTCGGCTGCTTTACGGGCATCGGCAGAAGGACGAACCTGGAATCCGATGATGATAGCCTCAGAAGCTGAAGCCAGCATCACATCGTTCTCTGAAATCTGACCTACAGCCTTGTTGATCACGTTCACCTGAACTTTCTCTGTAGAGAGCTTGATGAACGAATCAGAGAGCGCCTCGATAGAACCGTCGGTATCACCCTTCACGATGATGTTCAACTCGTGGAACTCACCCAGAGCAATACGGTGCGACAGCTCGTCGAGACCAAGCTTGGTAGTGGTACGCAAGCTCTGCTCACGCTGCAGTTGGATACGCTTGTTGGCAATTTCGCGGGCCTCCTGCTCGCTTTCCATCACGTGGAACGAGTCGCCGGCAGTAGGTGCGCCATTCAGTCCCAGGATGATAGCAGGCTCGGCAGGACCGGCCTTCTCGATGCGCTGGTTACGCTCGTTGAACATAGCCTTTACCTTACCCCAGGCAGTACCTGCAATCACAACGTCGCCCACCTTCAGGGTTCCGTTAGATACGAGTACGGTAGATACGTAACCACGACCCTTGTCAAGCGAACTCTCGATGATAGAACCTGTGGCCTTGCGGTTAGGATTAGCCTTCAGGTCGAGCATCTCGGCTTCGAGCAGTACTTTTTCAAGCAACTCATCCACGCCGATACCCTTCTTGGCACTAATCTCCTGGCACTGGTACTTACCACCCCATTCCTCAACAAGCAGGTTCATATTAGCCAGGTCCTCACGAATCTTATCGGGGTTAGCACCTGGTTTATCAATTTTGTTGATAGCGAATACCATTGGCACGTTAGCAGCCTGAGCATGTGCGATGGCCTCCTTGGTGGTAGGCATCACCGAGTCGTCGGCAGCTACGATGATGATGGCGATATCGGTTACCTGAGCACCGCGGGCACGCATGGCGGTAAATGCCTCGTGACCTGGGGTATCCAGGAATGTAATCTGTCGGCCATCCTTCAGCTTTACATTGTAGGCACCAATGTGCTGGGTAATACCACCAGCTTCACCAGCAATCACGTTGGTGTTGCGGATATGGTCGAGTAGCGATGTCTTACCGTGGTCAACGTGTCCCATCACAGTTACGATAGGAGCGCGGCTGATCAGATCGTTCTCGTCGTCTTCCTCCTCAGTAATGGCATTCTGTACCTCGGCAGATACATATTCGGTGGTGAATCCGAACTCCTCGGCTACGATGTTGATGGTCTCAGCATCCAGACGCTGGTTGATTGATACCATGATACCGATGCTCATACAGGTACCGATTACCTGGTTGACACCAACGTTCATCATGGTGGCCAGCTCTGATACGGTTACAAACTCGGTGAGCTTCAGAATCTTGCTCTGTGCTGCCTCTGCTGCCATCTCTTCGTTCATACGCTCTGCTACGGCATCACGCTTCTCACGACGATACTTGGCACCCTTCTTGTTCTGGTTCTTAGAAGTGAGGCGGGCCAGCGTTTCCTTAACCTGACGTGCTACTGCTTCGTCGTCAACCTCCAGAGGCTTCTGGATGGGGCGGTTCTTCTTGTTTTTCTTGCCGCCGCCATTGTTGCCGTCCTGGTAGTTCTGGTTGCCACCCTTGTTTTTCTTATTATTCTGGTTGCCGCCATTACGGTTGTCCTGATTGGCAGCAGCCTCGATGTCAACACGCTCCTTGCCTCCGTGGATGCGTTCGCGCTTCTTCTTCTCGCCATGCATCTGAGCCTGCTTCTCCTCGCGCTCCTTACGGCGCTCTTCCTTCGACTTCTTCTTAGGACGAGTGCTCTGGTTCAGCGAGTCGAGGTCGATTTTACCAACCACGTTAAAGTTGGGAGTCATCTTCTTTTCGCTCTTCAAGGTGAAGATAGCCTTCTGCTGCTCTGCGGCAGGTTTCTGCTCCTGCTTGGCATCGGGCTTCACTTCTGGTTTTACCTCGGGCTTAACCTCGGGTTTGGGCTCAGGCTTCACCTCTGCCTTTGGCTGTGGCTTAGGCTCGGGCTTGGGCTCAGGCTTAGGCTCGGTTTTTACCTCGGGTTTGAGCTCTGGCTTAGGCTCGGGTTTTGGCTCTGGCTTTGGCTCGGGATTTGATTCGGCCATAGGCTCAGCAGCTGCTGGTGCCTGTGGCTTGGCTTCCTGATGCTTGGCGGGTTTGCCAATGCTGTTCAGGTCAATCTTTCCTAATGGAGTGAAAGTCTGCTTGATTTCATCCTTAACCTCAACAGTCTCAGATTTGAAATCAGGTTTAGCTTTCTTCTCCTTCTTGGGGAATATCATAGCGGCCTGGTTCTTCACATCTTTGTCGCCCTTGAACTCTTTGACCAGCGCGTTGTATTGCTCGTCGCTAATCTTGGTGTTCATTGTGGCGTCGTTGATTTCTCCCAGGTTCTTCTTCTTCAGATAGTCAACGGCCGTCTGAAGTCCGATATTCAATTCTGTTAATACTTTATTTAATCTTACACCCATCTAATTCAAATTGATAATTGAAAATTGATAATTGATAATTACTCAAACTCAGCGCGGAGTACATCCAGCAGTTGGTCGACGGTCTCTTCCTCCAGGTCGGCCTTTTCGATCAACATCTCGCGTGGAGCATTGAGCACAGCTTTTGCTGTATCCAGTCCGATAGCCTTGATGGCATCGATAACCCACTGGTCGATCTCGTCAGAGAACTCATCCAGATAGATATCCTCGTCGGCCTCACCCTCGTTCAGTACGCGGAATACGTCGATGGTGTATTCAGTAAGCATTGAGGCCAGCTTGATGTTCATACCGCCACGACCGATGGCCAGCGAAACCTCCTCGGGCTGCAGATAAACCTCGGCCTTGTGGTTCTCCTGATCCAGGTTGATGCTTGAGATCTTGGCAGGGCTCAGAGCACGCTGGATGAACAGTTGAGTATTGGCAGAGTAGTTGATAACGTCGATGTTCTCGTTGCAGAGTTCGCGAACGATACCGTGCACACGGCTACCCTTTACACCTACGCAGGCTCCTACTGGGTCGATACGGTCGTCGTAGCTCTCAACAGCCACCTTGGCACGGTCGCCAGGGATACGGGCCACACGCTTGATGGTAATCAGTCCGTCCTGAATCTCAGGCACCTCAGCCTCGAGCAGACGCTCCAGGAATACAGGACTTGTACGAGAGAGGATGATGCGAGGATTGTTGTTCTCGTTCTGCACCTCTTTCACAACGGCACGTACGGTCTCGCCCTTGTGGTAGTTGTCGGCAGGAATCTGCTCCTGCTTAGGCAAGTGCAGCTCGTTACCCTCATCGTCGATCAGCAGCACCTCGCGCTTCCATATCTGGTAAACCTCACCGCTAACAATCTGGTGAACCTTATCCTTATATTTCTGATAGAGTGAGTCGTGCTCGAGCTCCAGAATCTTTGAAGCCAGAGTCTGACGCAGGTTCAGAATGGCGCGACGACCAAACTTGGCAAACTGTACCTCTTCAGATACCTCCTCGCCAACCTCGTAGTCGGGTTCGATTTTCTGAGCCTCGCTCAGTTCGATTTCCTTGTTCTCATCCATCACCTCGCCGTCGGGAACTACCACGCGGTTGCGGTGAATCTCAAAGTCGCCCTTGTCGGGGTTTACGATCACGTCAAAATTCTCGTCCGAACCAAAAATCTTGGCGATAACGTTGCGGAAGCTTTCCTCCAGTACGCTCACCAGTGTGGTGCGATCGATGTTCTTGGTTTCCTTGAATTCCTGGAAGGTCTCAATCATTGAGGGGCCCTTCTCTTCTTTTTTTACTGCCATTATCTTAATTTTTTAATTTCTTTCTAAACTTCATTTCTTGAACTCTACTTAAAGGCCAGCACGTACTTGGCGTACTTCACCTCATTCATCTGGTAGGTTTTGTCAACATCTACCAGCACGGGGCGCTTTTTGCCTTCCACCTTCTGCTTTTCCTGTACGGTGATGGTAAAGCTGGGAGCATCTACAGTCTTCAGCACGCCCTGCACCTTTTTGCCATCAGCCTGCAGCACCTCGAGGGTGTCGCCAATGTGATTCATGTATTGCTGGGCTACCTTGAAAGGCTGGCCTAATCCGGCACTGCCCACTTCCAGTTCGTATTCTCCGAGTTCCTCACCCAGGCGCTCCTGCAGGAATCGGCTCAAAGCTGCACAATCTTCAATCCATACACCATCGGCATGGTCAATCTCAATTACAATTCTGTCATCAGCTGCAAAGTTGATGTCAACCAGGAAGTACTCGTTGCCCTGCAACCACTCTTCCGTCAATGTCTGAATAATCTCTTTATTTATCATCTACCAGTTATTAAATGTGAAATGAGAGACTCTTTCGAGCCTCTCATTCCGCTGAACGGGTGCAAAATTACGAATAATTCTGCAAACCTCCAAATTTTTCCTCACTTTTTTACGCCAAATCGCTAAAAATCATCAGTTTAGGCGTTTTTTTAGTGATGTTAGTTGTTGTTTTCTTCTTCAGTTCTATCAGCTGGGTTGTTTGCTTAGGTTTTTGGGGTTGGAGTATCTTTCTGTACTCCTCCTGATTCTTAAGCAGACGGATGGCCTCTTTCACCTGTTTGTCGTAGTTCAGAGCCGCCTCGATGGTGCCGCGCTGATAGTAGTAGGCAGCAATGATGTCGCTCTCCAGTACCTGTCGCAGCACTTTCTCGTGCTTGTCCAAATCGGTGGCCACGTTGTGGTTCAGCTGTTTCTCCAGCTCATCAAAAGTTTGCTTGGCATCATCGTAATAGCCCTCAAACTTGGCTGTTTTTACCAGTTCGGCCAGCTGCTTTTTGCTCACGGGGTCGTAAGTAAATCCACTCTTCACGACGCGTGCCTTAAACTCCTGCCAGTCGGCATCGCTGATGTGGAACTCGGTGGCGGGGGCAATCTGTGGGTGCTTGGCAACGTAATCCACCACGTAATCAAACATCACTTCGGTTGAATCCTGACCGCTGGCGCTCAGGTAGAAAGCGATGTTAGGGATGGTATCGCCTTTCAGTTCTACGTCGGGCATGATACCACCGCCGTCGCGCACCTCACGCCCGTTGCGGGTGTAGAATACCTTGGTGAGCGAGTCGGGTATATGCTCCTGATACCCCATGCCACGCTTGTAGTTGTAAGCCTGGATGCAGCGCCCGCTGGGGATGTAGTATTTCGAGGTGGTTACCTTCATATTGGTGTTGTAGGGCAGGTCGATAGGAATCTGTACCAATCCCTTTCCGTACGTACGCGTACCTAATATAATGGCGCGGTCCAAATCCTGCAGGGCGCCGCTCGATATTTCGCTGGCCGATGCCGTCTCGCCGTTTACTAATACCACCATGGGCATCACGGTGTCAACCGGTTCGATGCGTGTTTCGTAGGCTTTGCTGGCCTGGCGCAGTTTGCCGCGGTTCTCAACCACCTTTACGCCTTTGGGCAGCCAGATGTTCAGGATGTCAACGGCTTCTTGTTCCGATCCGCCGCCATTGCCTCGCAAATCGAATATCAGCGATGTGGCTCCCTGCTTTTTCAAATCAACAAAGGCACGGCGCACTTCTTTGGCGCAGCCCTCGGTAAACTGATTCAGCACGATGTAGCCCACGCCGTCTTTCAGTCCGTAGTAGGGCAGTTCGGGCAGTTTTATGTTACGTCGTGTAATCTTAAAGTTCATCAGTTTGCCAGTGCTGGGTCGCATGGCTTTCAGTACGAAGGTAGTGCCTGGTTCGCCGCGCAGATGGCTGCTCACATAGCCCACCTCTTTCGATATCATCATCGAGTCGTCGATACTCAGAATGATATCGCCCTTCTTTAGTCCGGCCTCGGCGGCAGGCATGTTTTCGTAGGGCTCGTCAATCACCACACGGTCCAGTTTCTGGTGTTTGCGCACCACGGCGCCTATGCCTGCATACTTTCCTGTAAGCATCTGTCGCAGGTTCTTGGTCTCGTCCTGTGCGTAGTATTCGGTATAGGGGTCAAGACTGCGCAACATGGCGTTAATGGCTGTGCCCACCGTTTCCTTGGGGTTCAGCGTATCTACATACAGCAGATCCAGATTCTTATATACGTGGTTCAGAATATCCAGTTGCTTGGCCACTTCAAAGTTATGGTCGCTGTTTTTTTGGGCCATCGTGGCGGTGGTGGATAGTGCCATCGCGCAAAGAGCTATCATTAATCGTTTCTTCATCATCCTATCATAATTAATGTTTGATGGTGCAAAATTACATGTTTTACCTCGAAAAACGTACATTTTTGTCTGAAAAATGAAAAAAATTAAGGTTTATAGTCATTTTTTTCCAAAAAAGTTTGGTAGTTTCAAAAAATCCTCGTACTTTTGCACCCGCTTAACAGCAATACCTGCTTCAGTAGCTCAGTTGGTTAGAGCACCTGACTGTTAATCAGGGGGTCGTTGGTTCAAGCCCATCCTGAAGCGCCACATAAAAGGCTGAAAATCAAGGAGTTAGAGACAATCTAACTCCTTTTTTCATGCTTACAAATTAACAGGCTGAACAAATGGTGTACAATGACTACCCTCTGAGATTACTAAAATTTTGACATTATAAGCATTCATCCACTATCGGCTGATAGCTTATTTAAACGATGGACTTATAGTTCTTCACCCTGATTTTCAGCCAATTCTTGCCTGTTAAACTTTCCTAATCGATGATGCGCCCACCCTTAATTTGCAATATTCGGGTTGCAATTCACTATGACAAATTGCGGCAGGAATAAAAAATAAATATTGCAGAATAGACACGAAGAAGCCCGCCAACTGACCTCGATCTTGATATTCAATGCCTCATTAAGCGGGTGCTTATCGAGCGTGGCGGGACTTCTCCCAACGTATATGTAGTGAAAGGTGCTCTACATATTGAACATATCTGGCTCTACCGGTTTCTTCGAGCGGCGAATCTTTGACATAGGCTCCAATGACCAGCCGAACGCCTTCAAGTTCTCCTTCAGGGCATAGGCCATGATGCTCTTGCGCTTGTAGGCTTCGGTGCCGCTCTTGAACTTGGGCTGCTGCTCCTTGTCCTTGATGACCTGCATCACCTGTACCCAAGCATCCTTGTGACATTGGGCAACAAGCGTTATCTGGCGCATGTAGTATTTCACCTCGTCCTCATGGAGATAATGCCCCAGCAAGGCTTCCACCGCCCTCTCCTGTGTGTCGTTAGGCAGCGAATACCAGAGGTTTTCCATCACACGCTGCTGTGGTGACGGACGCAATGAGGGCAACGTGAACTTCTCGAACGGTTCCAGTGGCTCATCGTCCTTCTGCCAAGGTCTGTCGAGTCCTGCTTTGGGGAAGTCACGGGTATAAATGAAGATATACACCGATGACACCTTGCCGCCACGTCCTTTTTTCGGCCCTGGCAGATAGTCGAACCAGATGTTGGAGTGATGGAACACGTAGAGATTGTAAAGCTCTGCCTGTGCCACGTCGAGGATGTTCATGCGCATATTCTTGAAGTTGGTATAGGTGGCTGGCGTGATGACTTTCTTCGTTCTTGGGTCAACCACCTCTTCAAGATTGAAGATACGACGGAACTTGTCCATCTCAATCGGCAGCACACGCTTCTTATAGACCGTTCCGGCTGTCTCTGTATCGTTTTCCACGTATCGGAAATCGCCACAGAACTGGCTGCAAAGTTCATACATCTTCTGAGTGTACTTAGACCGCAGTAGCATTGCCGTACCGAGGTCGAAGGTGGTGAAACTCTGGCTGATGTCTATCAGATAAGGCATAATCTCAGGTGATACACGCACGTCATACCGCTTGGTAACGCTGTTGTAGAAGAACGAATCAATCCAGTGAACCTTACCCGTCACCAGTTCGCCCTTCTCATTTCTGAAGCTGACAGGCAAGAACTTCTCTCCGAGTTTGCACAGTGCTTCGTATGTCCGAGGAACATTCTTTTCTCCCCCGATGACACCCAGATCATCGTCCGTCAGATGAAAGTATAGATCCTGCCAGTTGTCAGGCACTCCGAGATTCTTCTCCACATACTTGTGTTTCACCTCGCCCGTAATGAAGTAGAGCGTCCTTCGCTCTATCAGCCCATAGACTACGGGCGTATCTACGATGCTGTTGCTCCATCGCACAGCCTCATGTTTCACCTTGCTTGTCACTAGATGCGACGGCATCTGTTTCTTTTCTTTCGTCATTATCAAATCATTTAAAGTTCTACATTCTTCGCTCCAATTTAAAGCAACACGTTTGCCGTTTGGCAGGGCAAGGCTGCGATTAAGCGAGAGCAGAGGGAACCGTGTTCACTATGCCGAGCGCAAGCAGCCTCGCATGATTTTCATGCAAAGTTATGAAGAACCTATGAGACATGCCTCCGAATCGACTGTTAAAATCACGAGCGCATTTCCTACCAAGTTCGCTTATTTAGACTATCACGGTTTTCACCCCAGCGCATTTCCTTGCAAGTTAGCCGCAATCCCTTGCAAGTTACGGCGCATTTCCTTGCAAGTTCAGCGCATTTCCTACTCATAAAAGCCTTGCAACCCCTATAAACAGGGCATTTCTGTCGTCCGTAAATAAAGCTTTAATAAATAAATCAATAAATAAAGCTTTCAAACGCGCGTACGAGAGGCTGATGGACTTTAAGGGAAAGAGATGGGGGACTTTAAGGGAAAAAGAAACGTCATAGCGTAGCGCAATCCCTACCAAGTTTGATTGCCCATGCGATTTCATGATAGACCACAGACATCCTTTTCCCTTATGTTTTGATGAAGATTTTTTGTTATCAGACCGCAAAAACCGCGTTTTCATCGTTTGCTGCCGCCGTTTGTCATAGTGAGAAACGCTCCGATTTTTGCCCGATTTTCGCACATATTGGCACACGATGAAGAACCAGACTCCAACCTTTGAAAATGGAATCTGGCCGCTCAGCCACTTACTTATGCCACCCTTCGTTAGTGTACGCTGCTGACTACCTCGCTTACCATACGGCTTAGAAGCACTATCAGGAGCCAGGCAATCTTGAAGATGCCACCGACTATCTTGAACAAGCCAGTCACGATGAGTTCCGTGAGCTTACATACTATGATGAATGTTACCATACGATTTCGTTTTTATCTACTCAAAGTTAAGCAAAATCCGTGAGACTGCCAAGGCTCCAGCCTTCTTTCTCCTGCTCCCGATGCCCATCCCGTCAGGCTTCTTTTTCCCACCGATGTCGTATTGCCATATTATAGTAATAATACAAAACCACAATGCCGTAAAGCAGTAATGTAATAGTACAATACACCATTACTGCAATATTCCATTAGCGCAATAACGCAATAGAGCATTGTCGCAATACTATAATGCCCTAATACCGCAAAACGTCAATGCTGTATTACAATATTATAATAATGTAGAAAAACCATAATACCGCAAAACATCAATATCACAAATCAGCAATACATTATTACTACATTACGCTAATATCGCAAAACAATAAAACTACAATAGTCCAATGCCGTATTACTCCAATACACCATTGCAGCAAAACTACATTACATCAACGCAGCAAAACCGCATTACACCAATGCTGCAATACGTCATTATCACATTACATCAAACTCCCGATTTCATCGGCATTTCTGCCCCGATTATTTGCCCACGTCAGCGAAAAGTCGTACCTTTGTATCAGCGAGGCCACCCATCGGCAAGCGACTGGCAACCCCGACCGCAAGGCGAGTCTATGCGAATCGGAATAGCAAGTTGTGCTTTTGTGGCCACAAAGCCCTCTGACGAGGTTTCGTAGTCTCAAAAGCCGACTTGCCAGAGCTGTCGCACTGGGGGCAAAGATACTCGCAACTCGTATCTTATTTTCAGGAAACAATGGACAAAAGAAACATCATTCGCAAAGTGAGGCTCACTCCAGAAGAGGATGCCCTTTTCAAGCGCAAGGCGGCACGCTACAAGACTGTCAGCGCAATGGTTCGCGATGCCGTAGCACAGTTCGACGACACCGCCACCCGTGGCAAAGTCAAGGCTCTCCGTGAAATGACAGCCCTCTATCACAAGTATGAGCAAGACCTCGGTTGGCTTGGCGGTAACTTCAACCAGACGATGAAGCGGGCCAACGAACTCGCCATCACCCAGGAACTCACCCCACAGTTCTTCGAGCAGGTGCTCTATCCGCAAGTCACTCAACTGCAACAGCTCATTAACGACATCAAGCGGGAGCAACATCACATAGCCAAACAGTTGACAAGGCTCTGACTCACCACCCCACGCAAAATTCAGAAAACAACCTCTTTAATTTGTTTCTTTAATATATTGCTGTTTTACTGAATTACTGTAATACTACAATACACTTTTATAGTAATTCTCAATATGATAGCCACTATTCTACCTTCAAGCACCACCTTCCACGCCGTTGATTACAACGAGCGCAAGGTCTCAGAGGGAGTTGCCGAACTGCTGGAGATAAAAGGTTTTGACCTCATTGACCAGCAGTACACCCCCGATGACCTGAAACAACAGCTTCTCAACTACACCTATCAGTATAACGAGCGCATCAAGAAACCCCAGTTCCACCTCGCCATCTCCTGCCGAGGTGACGAATACTCCTACGAGCAACTTCTGGACATTGCCCATCAGTACCTCAAAGAAATGGGATATGGAGAGGAAGGCCAGCCCTTACTCATCTATGCTCATCACGATACTGACAACCACCATATTCATATAGTGACGAGCCGAGTTGCACCCGATGGCCATAAGATTGATGACCACCACGAACGGGTACACTCTCAGGAAGTCATCAATCGTATCATGGGCGAGAACCAGGAGCAGCGGGCATCCGAGTCTGTAAAAAAGGCTCTGGAGTACCGTTTCTCCACCGTCAACCAGTTCAAGGCAATCCTCGAATCCTCTGGCTATGAGTGCTACGACAAGGATGATAACCTCTGCATCAAACGTGATGGTCACGTCATTGAAACCCTGCCATTGGCCACCATCCAACAGCATTGCCAGACCTTCGAACCTGATGAAAAGCGAAGAAAACAGCTTCGAGCCATCCTTCTGAAGTATCGTGATATGACAGCCAACAAAGAAGAGTTACGCTCCATGATGAAGAAGAAGTTTGGCATTGATCTCATCTTTCATGGTTCCAAGGATAAGCCCTACGGCTATACCATCATCGACCACCAAAACAAAACTGTCCTCAAAGGTGGTGAAGTGCTGAAACTAAAAGTATTGCTCCAGTTCCAGTCTAAGACCGAACGCTTGCATCGTATGGATGAGTTCATCGATGCCATGTTGGAGGATAACCCCGACCTGACCACCCGTGAACTGAACCGTATGCTTCGCCGTCAGTTTGGCACCCACATTTCCAAAGGCCGCATCGCATACGGTGACGATTTCATTGACCTCAAAGAGTATCAGCTTCGGACGCTCAAAGCCAATGATCTTCAGGCATGGATGAATGCCCATCCAGAACTGGAGCATCAATCAACTCAGAAGCACGGTCACGCTCATAGCATCGAGACCACCCAGCAGCAACAGCCAGACAGTCACCACCGAATCCGCAAACCCGCCAATATTCAAGGAGGCTCCCATGACCAGAACCGCGAATGGGAGGTAGGTCACAACTCTCGCTACAATGACATCGATGACGAACGCCAGTTGAAGCGATAACCGTCAGGGACTATCAAAATGAACGTTTTTATGCTAATTTCGCTAAATTATGCTCTGTTCTAATATAATTGTACCCATTATTCTGTTCCTATACCAGTAATGTTCGACTGTCTGCCTCGAAAAAGAACATTATTGCATTACTACAAAACAGCAAAACTACAATTATCTATTCTGATAATTAGATTTAATACAATATTATAAAACATCATTATTATAATTTTTAGATAAATTGTTTGGCGGTTACAAATATTATACGTACCTTTGCACCGAAATTCAATGGTTGACCACCCGTTTTGAGGGTGTGTGATGACTGGTACATCGTCAACGAATACTTGTTCTGGGGCCCGACTCCTCGTAAGAATTGGCCTACATAAAAGGGAGCCTTTAAGTCTGACATCGGTATGATGCAGATGGTGAGTGAAGAGAACAAATATTCGAACTTTAAATTGACGATTACAAAAATGAGCGAAGTAACAATCATCACATTTGCCAACCAGAAAGGTGGCGTAGGCAAGACAACTTTATGCACCATGTTTGCCAACTATCTTGTGGCAAAGGGTAAGCGAACCATCGTAATAGACTGCGATGGCCAGCAGACTATTTTCGAGAAACGCAAGGCTGACCACAAGAAATACAAGGACTTGAAAGAGCCGTACAAGGTACAGGCTTTCAGTATTGCCGATCCAGAGAATGTCAGGAACCTGATGCAGAACCTTCGCCAGATGAAGGGTACTGTTCTCATTGATGCCCCAGGCAACCTTGCCCAGCAGGGACTCATTCCCCTTTTTGTACAGAGCGACTATGTTGTTTGTCCGTATCAGTACGAAACCACTTCCATCAATTCTACCGTTACCTTCCTTGGCTTTATCCTTCAACTAAAAAAGCGTGTTCAGTCGATGGCAACCGAAATACTCTTTGTTGTCAACCGCCATGATAAGCGTTACGGAACAGAGAGGGAAAGAAAACTCTGGGCAGAGACCGATGCCCAGTGGGCAAATTACGGAAAAGTTATGCCGAAGATTGAACAGCGGGTGGAAATGCAACGCTACAACACCGTAGAGTTGACGGTCAGCCAAGAGGAGATAGTCACTCCTTGTTTCGATAGCATCTATAATGTAATCTATGGAGAGAACGGACATGGCAAAGCAAAGGAATGAAATGACTTCAGATGACCTGATGCAGTTGCCCGATGACATTGCAGGACTGGTTCTTGACGTACAGGGACGGCAGGCACAGACTGCTGCCCCCGTACAGAAAGAGCAAGAGGAGAAGGTCACTGAGCCTGCCCCTACAGCAATTCCAAGACAGAGGACTAAGGCAGCATCCACATCACCGAAGCCGACTGCATTGCCCAAAGACGGCAATCTCTGGTGGAACACCTTCCTTGATGCAGGTGACAGTTACGACTTCCACGTCAGAAAGCCTGACCGCAAATCTTATTGGGTGGATGAAGATATTGCTAATACGCTCAAAGCCTGTGACATTAACCACATGTCGATGTCAGACAAGATAAACGCTATCCTCCGCTCGTTCATCGAGCTTAACAAGGAGGAGTTGCGCCAGTGTTTCAAGAAGAGAGATAGTTTATTGTAGAACCATTAAAATACGTAGATATGCAACCAAGCAACAAGATAGAATGGACTGATGAGAACGTCGAAATACTGCGTAAATACTACGATGTAGAAACCACCAGTAAGGTAGCGGAACGTCTGGGTGTCAGCGCAAGAACTATTGTGCGAAAGGCCAAGGAGTTGGGCATATACAAACCAAAGCTTATCACTAAGACCAAGGCAGTTGAAGATGTCATTAGGGAAATGTACCCCACTCACTCGCTGCAAGAAATGAGTGAAAAGACTCACGTTTGCTGCCGAACCGTTCAGCGGGTTGCCCTGAGACTGGGGCTGAGCCGAACCAAGGTGGAAGAGAGCCAGATGCGCTCCAGAATCCGTAGTAAGCTTATGAAGGTAGAACGTGCCAGGATCTGTTTCGGACTTGACCAGCACACCAATATCAGGCTTGTCACCAATCAGCCGAAATCCCGTTTGCGCGTGAAACTCAAACAGGAAGGATATATTGTATTCAGAGGCAATATGACTATTTATTATCCACTGGAGTTGAAGCGTCACCTTATCCAAGAGGAAAACGGCAAGAAACTCGGGCTGGAGTTCGCCCCGTGGTGTCCTCCTGCCATCATCTGCAATCAATCATTTCTGGGTGCATAGCATTCAGTACAACCTTAATTCCGCAACACTTTGATTTAACTTTATTTATAAGTTCCTGAGCAACAAAAAGTTGCTCAGGATTTTGCC
>SUYC01000028.1 GCA_015060625.1 Xylanibacter ruminicola
AACTAATGTATTGATTATCAATTTGTTAGTTAAATAATATAACAAGAATTTACCACCCAAATTGACGCAGAACCCAATTTCCTTATAAATATGCTTATCTATTCATATTTTCTGATTACAACTTGATTATCAGATAGTTAGCCTATGAATAGTGCTTGTTTTTGATGTGCTCACTATTCATATTTTGGCCTGTTTTTAATCCGTTGTCAGTATATTTCATCATGCATATATGCGTGTTTCACATTTGTAACTTTAGTGGAAACACTTTGTTTCTCCCGTGGTAACAAAGTGTTTCCCTTGGAGTTACAAGTTGTTACCCAATGAGTTGCTATCATGTAACTTGCATGTTTTCAATGGATTAGACCTATCTAAACGATGCATAAAGCCTATCTTAACCGTCGAATATGAATAGTTGCACTCATTTTTTGAGCCACTATTCATTATCTAAAGCCTTATTTTTCAAGATGTTATGAGCAAATATGAATAGTTGCATACTTTTTTATATTCTTTTTCAAAAAACGTTTTGTTATATCTCACATTTTTACTATCTTTGCACCTGATATGACGTCTTAATCATCATCTAAAAATGGGAAAGAAACAATATACAACTAAAAACCGCGAAGAGGTTTTCAAGGAGAAGGCCGATAAGGGCTATGGTATCTGTCACAGTCAAACCTGCGAGCAGCGTGGGCACTGTTTGCACGCTCTGTTGTGCAGCTATGTGCCCCAGGATCGTTATTATACGACCTGTGTAAACCTGAACAATCCGCTGATGCAAACGGCGCAATGTCCTGCGTATCTCAGCGACCAGCCAGTACGCATGCCGCTTGGCATCTCAAACATCTATTACGACATGCCAGCCCGCATTGCCAGTCCGCTCAAGCAGCATCTTATTGCTTACTTCAACCGCAAGCGTTACTACGAGTATCACTTCGGTCGCCGTCCTGTATCCCCCGTCCACGAACAATATATCCGTCAGGCAGCCCTCCGCTACGGCTGGCAGCATCCCATAGAGTTTAATGGTTATGTTGAAGATTACTTGTGGTAACGCTAGCAAATTCTCAGACGATGGAACAGAAATTCGGGAAAAATAGCATTCTTGGACGAGCCAAGCGGCCAAGCCGAGCGGACATCAAGGCGCTGCGCGAGTTTTGCGAGCGCGAGGGCAAGATGGTGGAGTACCGCAAGGGCGAACAGCTGGAGCGCGAGGGCGACCCCGCACGGTGGTTCGGCTTCGTCACCGAAGGGTGCTTCAAGTACGTGACACACGGCATCAGCGACGAGCGCAATCATCTCACATGGTTCTCGTTTGAGGGCGAATTCGTGGCTGATTATCCTTGCGTCCTGTCAGGCCAACCTTCCCAGGCTACCATTGAAGCCATGATGTCCTGCCGTGTATGGAGGGTTAGCGGTGAGGAGTTGTTTGGCTTCTTCCGTCAGAGTATCAAGAACATGGAACTGCGTGCTGTTATAGGCGAGCACATGCTCAACCAGTTCAAGGCACGCTATCAAGACTTTCATCGTGCCACAGCCCGCGAACGCTATGAGTTGCTGCTGCAGCGTTGCCCCGGCATTGTTGAGCATCTTGACTTACAAGACCTCGCCTCCTTCCTTTGCATCACCCCTAACTATCTGAGCACGATTCGCAAGTCAATCACGTTCGAAAGCAAAAAAAAGGGCAAAACTCTTTAACTAGTTTAAGACCTGCATCCCCCGCATCCGATTTTCGGTCTTGTCGGGGGCTTTTTCGTGGGACTTTCTGTAACTTTGTGGCTCGGAATGACAAAATTATTGTAAAATGAAACATCTGAAATTGGAACTAAGACATTGGACGCAAGCAGACGCAATGGAACTGACAAGCCTGTGCAATGTTGTTGACAGGCGTTTCCTTTCAGACCGTCTGCCCAATCCTTATACAGAAAAGGATGCGGAAGAATGGCTGAAGACGGTTTCTGAGAATGAAGCAGTTACTGGTATATATCGAGCTATTGTATATGATAGAAAACTAATAGGCAGCATATCGGTTGAGAAGAAAGATGATGATGCAGAAATCGGTTATATGCTCCATAATGACTATTCAAACAAAGGGATAGGCACAGAAGCAGTCAAACAGATATGCCCCATTGCATTCAAGGTCTTGTCACTTGAACAGATAACGGCTAATGTCTTTCAACCAAACATAGCTTCAATAAGGGTGCTACTGAAGAATGGCTTCAAGTATAAAAGTGCTATACCAAATGCCGTCATAAAGGATGGGAATGTTTATGACTTGCTCATTTACGTATTGACAGAAGAAACAAGATAAAACATAATCAATAGAAATCAATGAACAAGAAAACCATCATTACCGCACTAATCGCCATTGTCGCAATGTCAGCCGATGCACAAAGTCTTAACAAGGATGTTGAGAGGATGCAATATGTCTATGCCCTTAAAATGGTCATCAACGATAGCATCTGGAGTGGATTTGCTGATAAGCAATATGATGTACCTCTACTATATTATGGCGATACCTGTTGCTATGTGGTGAATCCCACGGAGAAGTTCTTGGCTATGTATCCGTCAGTCTTGATACATAGCGACAACAACATCCAGATTTATCAGACGGAGAAAGTCGATGATAAACCATTCCACATGCATGTAACCTTCACAGATGAGGAAAGCAACATCGACTACCGCACACCCTTCATGAGATGCAGTAGTCTGGAGCAGACGAGTAAGACTATTCCAGATGTCACTTCAGTCAACGAATGGGCCACGATGGTGATGCACGAGTATTTTCATGGCTTCCAGTTCAAGAACGATGGCTATCTGGAAACTTACGAAACAATCACCAATACGGTTTTGCCAGACACTCTAATCGAATTAGCCGCCAGCCATGATTGGTGTAGAGAAAGCATCACTCAGGAGAACGACTTGCTGCTAAAAGCAATTGATGCCAACGATATTGAGGTATCAAGAGCCTATATCCAGTCGTTCTTTGAGTTGCGTAACGAACGTAGGGAAAGGGTGAAAAAGGAACTTTGTATAGACATTGTAGCCTTAGAGCAGTTGTATGAAACGATGGAAGGTTCTGCTCGCTATATCGAATATTGTCTGTATCGGCATTTTGGAAACTTCAACCTGTCCGATGCCAAATGGCTATACACTGTTGGACGCAAGTATTACTATGCCACGGGATTCAATCTCCTCCGCCTGTCAGACAAGTTGGAGATTGATTATAAATACGCGATATTCAAAGACGTGTCAACTGTAGAAAGGAATTTAAGAAATGTGTTCTAACATCAAGATAAATCAACTAAAATTCGTAATAGATATGAAAACTATGAAACTTTGGAGAATCGCCTTTATGATGCTTACTGCTTTCTCCATCGCCTCTTGCAGCAGCAATGATGATGAACATGAAAAGCCCTTTACTGTTTGCCCCGTGGATCAGACCAAATTCTACGTCTGCGAAGCAAGTGGTGAGACAAGGGGTGCAACTGCGGTCATTGACACCCTCTTCACCGAGGATGACATAGAGTGGTTCAACGTCAGCACCCGCGAAATCCGCTTCAAGAAACAGGACGAGCAGCTTTTCAAGAAGCTGAAGATGAACTATCATAAGGAGGGGTTGGAGTTCCGTCTTGGCGAGAACGTCTTGTTCGAGGTCAGCCGTTTCGTGTCCGACATAGACAGCCGCATCTTCTACGACCTTGTACTACACTATTCCACGATTGGCGAGGATGAGGTCAATCCCCGCTACTACCTGCACGACTGCTACCCTGCACAGTTCATCAACGACGAGCGTACGAAGGCCAACATCAAGAAGAATGCCATGCAGTGGGAGACATTCACCAAGTATCTTGAGAGCAAAAGCAAACTGAAGAAGTAAACGAATATGAACAAGCAAACCATTATCACCATCCTGTTCGCACTCGCTGCAATGGCGGGGCAGGCACAAACGCCTAAAGATAGTTGCTCTATTCCAAAGGATTCACTTTGTCAAGAAAGAATAGCCAAGTCCGATACAATAAACTGTCCTTTGGACAAACTGTTTCTTTTAAAGGCAAATGTCACGAATAAGGAGGGAAGCAAGAGAAATTTGCCAAAGATAGCCCTCCCGAAGAATGACATTTATAGAAAGAAATTCATGAATCTTCAATTGATAAACATTATAGGTAGTCATTTGTCCCGATGAGAAGCTTTTTTTCTGTTAAATACAACAATTTTAAACTGCTGAGTTTTATTCTATGAATCAATTGCTATATATCGTCTGGAATCCAGACCTCGTGGCATTCAGACTGGGTCCGCTGTCGGTGCGATGGTACGGGCTGATGTGGGCCATCGGAATCGCGCTGGCCTTTCTCGTGGTGAAACGCCTGTATAAGGAGCAGAAGATCAAGGATGAGCTCTTCGCCCCACTCTACATCTACTGTTTTTTCGGTATCCTGATTGGTGCACGACTGGGGCACTGCCTTTTCTATGAACCCGACCATTTCCTGACCTCAGGAAAAGGTTTTGTGGAGATGTTCCTACCCATCCGCTTCCTGACAAATGACGGATGGAAATATGTTGGCTATCAAGGCCTCGCCTCACACGGAGGTACCTTCGGCCTTATCGTTGCCCTGTGGTTCTATGTTCGCAAAACCAAACTCAGCATCTGGCGCGTGTTGGACAACATAGCTATCGCCACAGGGACGACAGCCTGTTTCATTCGTCTGGGCAATCTGATGAACTCCGAGATTATCGGCAAGATTACGGATGTTCCCTGGGCGTTTGTCTTCGAGAAGGTCGATGCCGTACCTCGTCATCCTGGCCAGCTGTATGAAGCCTTAGCCTATGCCGTGCTCTTCTTCATCATGTGGACACTACACAAACGGATGCCAAAGAAGATAGGTACCGGCTGGTATTTCGGCTTCTGTCTGACGTATATCTTCACCTTCCGTTTCTTCATCGAGTACACCAAGGAGATACAAGAAGCCTTCGAGGCATCGCTGCCCATCGATATGGGTCAGATACTCTCCATCCCGTTTATCATCCTCGGCGTGTACTGCATGTTAAGAGCCCGCAAATGAAAACACAGCTCTTTCATAAGAGATAAAAAAGCAACAAAATCGCCGCTCAAAAAACAATTTCCCATCAAAAAGTTTGGTCGATTCAATAAAAAGCACTACCTTTGCACCCACGAGAACCCGCCAAGCCTCTTCACAATGCTTAAATCGGCGGGTCGTTTTATTTTTATACGATGAGCAACAGAATCCCATTCCAGAAACCATCCGTCCGCTGCTCCCCAACCGCATGACAGGCAGTTGGATTACACTGCCTACCGATGCCCTCCGCATCTATTTCAATCTTTGCATCATCAAGTATTTCCTCAACATCATTTCGCCCAACAATGACATGAAGGCTAAGGTCGATGCCCTGCTCGCCGCTTACCCGTCCATCGACGTCACCGCCATGGGCTTCCTTCGCGGATGGGAGAGCGAACCTTTGTGGCAATAACCGCCGTTTCGTAACCCTTCTCTTCCAAATATTCACTAAACCCCTGAACATTTGTTCAGACATTCACCTCGGCAGACACTTTTTCGGTCTTGTCGGGGGCTTTTTCGTGGGGCTTTCTGTACGGGCGTTTTGCCTTCACACTACCTGTTGAAGAACTATTCAGTGTTTTTCTCTCTTTAGTGGGCGAAGGGTGTCCCCATTTTTCGTTCTCCCTCATGTTGCATACAGACGTGAGCTTGACGGCGAGGTTTTATGAATTGATGATGGCTTCGGTTTTAGCAATCTCTGCCTGAACGTTATCCAAAGCCTCCTGGGCCATTGTCGGAATGATATTCGGGTTAATCCACGTAAAGAAATCACTAATCAAAACATACATTTGCTTTACATACGTCATGTCAAACTGCCTGCTATCAAAACATAGAGGTTCATTGTGGCTCACTCTGTTCCTCATAATTCTGATATCTTGGATGATGGTATTTATCTCTTTCCGTCCATAGCCTGTAGGCAGTCCTCTGAATATTGTGCAAGGTACCCCCTGCAATAAGGCGTAGTGGTGAGTTTCATATAGACTGTTCCAAAAACCAAGATTCAATTCCGCTATCACCCTTCCAGCAGTCACGTTACGCCTTTTCCCCAGCAATGTCTTTTCTGATTTCTCGACCTCTTTTTTCAAGAAATCATTCGTCTTAGTTTTTCCTGTTTTCTTGACAACATGAGTAAGCGAAGGGTCTGACATAAACCCATTCTTCTGATTTATTAGCCACTGTACATCACCGAAGTGCTTAGCTATGGCATAATGAAGCTGGTTGCGAAGAATAACTTCAAAGAAACTAATCAGAGGTTGGAATGCCTGTGCTAATCTGGCATTCGCATAATACATCTGCTGAGCTTTCTTTTTGTTGCCTTTAGAGGCTTTCAGGTATCTTGATATACGTGAATATGAGTATAATCTCGCAAATTTTTGATAATTCATTTGGAAGTTTCAATTTTATTGTTTACCTTTGCATCCGTAATGCTTGGTCAAGCCTCTGCTATCAAAGCACGTAACCAAGTTTCCGAATACCCGCCACTATCAAAGTTGGCGGGTTGTTTTTTTATGTACCACGGTACTGGCTGCAAAGATACGACAAAAATCACATTTCCGGCACTTTGCTTCCTTCTTTTTTCATATTTTCGGTATTTTCCTTGTTCACATACCTCTCCCATCCTTTGATCCTTGACCTCATGCCTCTTACTGACGCGTCACAACCCGCGAACGCTATGAGTTGCTGCTCCGCCGCTGCCCGGGCATCGCCCGCCATCTCCCCCTGAACGCCATCGCCTCGTTCCTCTGCGTCACTCCCCAACAGTTGTCACGCATCCGCAAGGCCGTCACGTTTTCGGAGAAATAATTCCAAATATTCACAAAACCCCTGAACATTTGTTCAGACTTTCACCTCGGCAGACATTTTTTCGGTCTTGTCGGAGGCTTTTTCGTGGGACTTTCTGTAACTTTGTGGCTCGGAATGACAAAATTATTGTAAAATGAAACATTTGAAATTGGAACTAAGACATTGGACGCAAGCAGACGCAATGGAACTGACAAGCCTGTGCAATGCTGTTGACAGGCGTTTCCTTTCAGACCGTCTGCCCAATCCTTATACAGAAAAGGATGCGGAAGAATGGCTGAAGACGGTTTCTGAGAATGAAGCAGTTACTGGTATATATCGAGCTATTGTATATGATAGAAAACTAATAGGCAGCATATCGGTTGAGAAGAAAGATGATGATGCAGAAATCGGTTATATGATTCTCAATGATTATTCAAACAAAGGGATAGGCACAGAAGCCGTCAAATAAATATGCCCCATTGCATTCAAAGTCTTGTCGCTTGAACAAATAACAGCTAATGTCTTTCACACAAACATCGCTTCAATACGAGTATTACAAAAGAATGGCTTCAAGTATATGGGTGCTATCCCAAATGCCGTCATTAAGGGTGGTAATGTTTATGACTTGCTCACTTATGAATTGTCAAAAGATTATAACGAAGAATTTGCACGATTTAAGAAGATAAGAAACAATATGTAGAACCCTCAAACGAAGAAAAAAATGAATCAGCAGAAACTCTGGAGAATCGCATTTATGATGCTTGCTGCTTTCTCCCTCGCCTCTTGCAAGCCATCGGCACGGCAAACACGTGGAGCCAGACAAATACGACTTCGAGCGAGGACAGAAATACCGCATCGTCAAAGAACTTTCCAAATCCAGACAGAGCAATCCCCAAAGCGTCTATTGTAATTTTACAATTGAATGAGCACCCCTTGTCGGGGCTTTTTGTCTATCTTTCGCTCTTCTTAATCCTTGCCCTCATGCTTCTCACTGACACGCGTTTCACATCAAGGATGGTGGCGATGGCCTCGTCATCGAAATGGAGGTCGTCCTGCATGATGAGGAAGATATATTGCGCGGTGGAGAGTCCGTTGTATTTTCGCTCCCACTCCTGCCAGCGCTTCGGGCGCAGTTGGGCGAAGTAGTCCACTAAGCACTGCTGCTCCTTGGCCGTAACCTCGGCGATGCACTGGCGTTGCTGCAATTGGCTGAACATCTGCGTGCCAATCAGCAGTGTTCCTGAGATTCGCTCCATGCGGTTCTCCAGTTCCTTTTTCATCCGCTCCATTTCCTGCCCGTTCTCAGCTCCACTCTTTTCCAGTTGTTCAATATTCGTGCGTAGTTCGCTGATACGTCTGGTATCTTCGTCCAGTCGGAAACTTAACTTGCGTACCTTCCTGCGATGCCACCACATACCAATTACGATGCCCAGCGCAACCATCGCAATCAGGGCGATAATCAGTCTCTGCATCCAAGTCATACGACCGTAAAAGTCCTTGCTATGCTGTATCTCGTCAAACTTTTGTTGCCAGTCAACCATCTGCATAGCCTGAATGGTGTATTTCATATCGTCATACTCACCTATCATCATCCTTGTTTCTGAAGCCTGCTCTTGATTGCCCGTCAATTCATATAGTTCGGACAGAAGTACTAGACATTTTCTGCGAGTCCTCTGGTCACTATCTTCAAGACCCATCTTTGCCAGTTGGATAGCCTTCTCATATTCTCCTTGGGCCTTTCTTATGTAAGCCGGTATCAGATACCATGTGGTGTGGGTGGCGTGGGTGCCGTCCAATTGTTTCCATTCTTGCAAGTATTCTTCTGCCTTGATGGCTTCACCCTTCTCCGCATATAACTCTGAAACTAAACTATAGATATCTGACAACATGGACATGTTTGCATGTTTCTCCATCTCAACACCTTTCATAATATAGGTAAAGGCACTGTCCAACTGATCCATGTCAGCATGAGCGGTTGCACACATGAGCAGGCTTTTTACCATCATCGTACTGTCGTTGAGTTCGATGCTACTGTCCAGCAACTTATGCGAATACTTCAGAATAGATGGCTGATTCCTGAAATAGTAGTTGACGTGAGCCAACAGTTGATAGACTTGGCTTTTCAATTCTTCGTCATCATTCTTTTCCGAGATGTACTCTGCCACCTTGAAATCCTTGACGGCATCAATAATATTACCAAATCGGTACATTCTTACAATTCCACGGTATAAATAGGCACGGCTACGGAGCCAGTCGTCGCCATAACGATTGTAGTAGGAAATACTGGCAGATATAAGTGAGTCATTTTCTAGCTTTCTATGAGTCTTATAGGCCACAATTGTTTTCAGCAGCCCGTATTCAGCCTTGCCGCTTTCCGTCAGATAGTGAGTATTTACCTTAGCCAAAATGACTCTTGCCTCCTCAGGTTTATTAATCTTTTTCCAGACTTGTCCAAACTGAGGAGGGTGTTGTTCGGCGCAACCTATTATGACAGCCATGACTGCCAGTATGATGAGTAGTCTTTTCATACGCACTATATTTTGCCTGCAAAATTACGGCTATTTCATCATACTAGCAAGTATTTTTCATGGTTTTTGCCTTCTCTGCCCGTTCCTCTCAGCCACTTTTTTCTTTGTTTGTTTTTATTTATCTTGTTTATTATCAATCAATTATCTTCAAAAAGCATGCAACACCCTCTATGGCAATTTCCCCCTCAAAACCTTGCGCGGTTCATATATTCATACTAACTTTGCCATCGGATTAAATCAAACAAATCATCAAAAGAAAAACGATTATGAAGAAGAAAAGTATTATGACGATGATGCTCGCCCTCGTCGCAATGACGGGATTGGCGCAGACAAAGACAGTAACTGTCACTGGTTATTCACCCGCACTGAAAGACGGCACGTTGGTGCTTGCCGGTGCTGGTATGTCGGGAACTGTTGTAGATACCGTCCAAAGCGGCCATTTCGCCTTCTCTCTACCAATTGAGGAACTCACAGTGGGCACTCTTTTTTTAGATGGCGAAGGCTGTCCCAATTATTCCTTCTTCTTCATGATGAAGCCTGATGTGTCTGTAAAACTGACGGGTACGGATTGTCTCTATCCACTATGGAATGTGGATAGCCCGATTCCTGAGCAACAGACACTGAACAGTATCACGGAGCATTGTCGTGATGTCATAGCAGAATATCTCCATCTTCAAGAGAACAAAGAATGGTATAAAGACAGGGATAAGTGCGACGCCATCAATTTGAAGTTAATGAAACAGGAGATAGACATCCTGTCATCACAGCCTGTGGATGCTGCTTCTTTAAATGTCCTGTGGCGAATTTCCAGACCACTGAAGAACATGAAAGACTTCCCATACATGGAAGAGTTGAAGAGTTTGGAGAAGTCTTTCGCAGCCCGAGCACCGAAAGAATTTGATAATCAATTGGCAGAGATTCACACCTATATTTATCCTCCGCATGTCTTACAGGTGGGCGAAGAGGCCGTCGATGTTGAACTCTTCGACATGCAGGGTAACAAGCATCGTCTGTTTGATGCCTTCTCTGATGGCCGTTACGTGTTGCTCGATTTTTGGAGCATCGGTTGTGGCCCGTGTCGACTATCTGAACCAGAGATGAGGGAGGTCTATGGGCGAATGAAGGATAAACTGGAAATCATTGGTATCAATCAAGATAATCTCTCCACATGGAAAAACAACGACTTCAGTAAAAGCATCGTTTGGAAGAACTGGAACGATGGAAAAATGGGAAGTAGCGTCGCCAGCAGATACTGCGACGTTGGCGCTGTGCCTTATTATGTCCTCATTTCACCTGATAAGCGCATTGTTTGGAAGGCTGTTGGCTATCAACCAGGATATTTCTTAGGAATGGCGGAGAGCTTTAATTGCCCAAAACAGGACAACAGTTCTAATCTGGGGCTCGTTGTGCGTCATGTCGATGCCTATGCAGAAGGTACCAAGGTCAGTTTCCGCTATTATACAAAGAAAGGGTATTGGTTCCGCATTGCCAAGGATTCCTATCTCACGGCCAATGGAAAGAAGTATAAACTAACAGCAGCTGACGGCATCAAGCTTGATGTTGACAACTTCCCTGAGGTAAACGACTTTACTGCCAAGGAAGACTACATAGGCGAAATAAACTACAGCGACTTCACGCTTACCTTCGAGCCGTTCGACACCATCCCCACCACCTTCGACTTCATAGAGGGCGACGTACAAGGTGCATTTGTCATCCGTAATGTTTCAGTAAAATAAGCAACCATGATCAAGAAAGCTATCATCACCATCCTGCTCGCCCTCGTGGCAATGACAGGGCAGGCACAGACAAAGACTGCAACGGTCATTGGTTATTCACCCGCTCTGAAAGACGGCACGCTGGTGCTGGCTGGTACAGGTACTTCTGGAACTGTCGTAGACACTGTGCAGGCCGGACGTTTCACCTACACCCTGCCCGTTGAGAAATTTACCGAGAGCAGCCTCTCTTTCTATGGCGAAGGCTGCCCAAGAATGTTTCTGAACATCTACCTGAAGCCTGATGTAAGTGTGAATGTAACGGGTAAAGACCTTTGCGTCCCGCTATGGAAAGTGGAGAGCCCGCTCCCTGAACAGCAAACCCAGAACCGTCTGAAGGAGCATTGTCGCGACGTGCTGACAGAAAGAGTGCAGATGGATTTGACTAATGCGCCTCATGAAAAAAGGGACTCCGTTACGATGATATGGATGAAGCAGCAAATGGATATCCTGCCCTCATTGCCAGTGGATGCAGCCACAATCCAGGCACTTTGGGACATAGCCAGATGGACAGTGGAAATGGCAAAGAAGAGGAAAGACTTCCCACACATGGAACAGTTGAAAGAAGTGGAAAAGACCATCGCTGCCCGTGCGCCAAAAGAATTTGAAGAGAAATTAGCAGAGATTCATTCCTATGTTTATGCGAAGGATGAGCAGCAGATAGCCGTGGAATTAGCCGGCAATGAGAGTGTATTTTTCAAGAAATACGACGGCGTAGCGCCAGAGAACATACTCCAGACCATCCTCGACAAGTATAAGGGCAAGGCGGTGCTCATCGACATGTGGGAAACATGGTGCGGTCCCTGTCGTGCAGGGCATAAGGCAATGGCACCCATGAAGAAGCAGATGAAGGGGCAAAACGTTCAGTTTGTCTACATCGCCTCACCCTCGTCACCTTCGACCACTTGGCAGGAAATGATCAAAGACATCGACGGCGACCACTACTACCTGACGGAGGAGCAAAACCACTACATCCTCCAGCACTACGAGTCCAGTGGTATCCCCACTTACGCCATCTACGACACCAAAGGCCATCAAACCTACAAGAGTATCGGTTTCCCAGGCAATGATGTCATCCGTAAAGAATTAGAAACAGCAAGCAAGTAATATGATTACATTCAAAGACACCGACATCCGCGAAGCACTACGCCGCAAATACGCTAATACACCGACATTGCCCGCAGACTTCACAGAGAGAGTAATGAAAAGAGTTCTGAAAGATTGAAATGAACAAATAATCGTGAAATCAACAATATGTAGAACCCTCAAACAAAGAATCTACACGATTTAAGAAGATAAAATAACGAAATGAATGTAAAACATTACAGACGATTCCTACTCCTGCTGGCTATGCTGTCGGCAATGACTTTGGCAAATGCACAGACCGACAGCATAAAGGATAGCAATGCCTTTGCAAATTGGAATCGTGATGTGGTGTATTTGCTGCCATCTAAGGAAATATGCGAGACGGGAGAGGATTTGTGGTTCAAGGCATACTTGATGGATTGGCAGACTTTGGCCTTATCAGATAAAAGTCAAACGCTCTATCTGCAAATGCGAAACGAAAAAGGTGAGGTAATATGGAGTGAGAAATATCCCCTTATGGCAGGACGAGGCGACGGACATATTTATATCGGAGAGAATTGGCAGCAGGGGGAATATTATATGGAGGGTTATACGCGTTCTTCCTTTACGGCTGACAGTACTACAAATACTCATCCACGACGGATCCGAGTGGTAGAGCGTGTGACACAAATGGATTCCATTTCGGCAGAAACGGTCAAAAGCGATTCAATACAACGGCTGACGGCAAAACATCGTTTTGACCTTTTCCCAGAAGGTGGGCATTTGGTAGATGGTATCAACTGCGTGATGGCTTTCAAGGCAACATACGGAAAAGGGTTTCCTGATGATGTCATAGGCAAGGTCTTGGAGGATGGGAAAGAAATTGCATCATTCATAAGTGTGCATGATGGAATGGGTAAGTTTGCCTTAACACCACGACAGGGTAAGGATTATAAGGTGGTACTAACTGATGGCAGGACATACTCACTTCCAGCAATAGAACGGACAGGTATGGCACTTCGCGTATTACGCAACAATAATACCAGCGTCACAATGCTTGTATCCTCATCCGATAGTCTCCCACATCCTTTCACGGTATTTGCGAAACAAAGAGGTGTTCCTTGCTGTACTGCCAGGGGAATAGTAAAAGGTCAGCAAATAGTCAGACTGCCAATAGATAGGTTTCCATTACAAGGGATTACTGAAATTACGTTATCTGACGAAAACGACTATCCTGTTGCAGAACGATTGGTATATGTCAACCCTACGCAACAGCTGAACATCACCGTTTCAACAGACCGTCAGCAATACAACAGACGCGACGAGGGAAAAGTATGTCTGAAAGTCACTGATTCTTCTGGTCTGCCTCTCAAAGCAGAACTGGCCGTAAGTATCTTCGACAAAGCCTATCTCTATCTGCCTGGGCATGAGAATATCCTATCCCATTGTCATTTGTCCGAAGAAATTCGGGGTAACATCTTCAATCCTACTTACTATTTTGACGAACGGAACGAAGACCGTTTACAGGCACTTGACCTGTTACTGATGACGCAAGGCTGGCGTTCCTATGTCTGGAATGAGAAGCCGATAAAAGGACGACAAGTTTTGACGGACGGGTTGTATGGTATAGAAACAACCAGCAACAAACTCACCAACAAAATGCAACTAATCAGTGCGTTTTCGCTCCGGAGTGATTCCTGCTTCATCTTGACGGATTCCATTGGATGCTTTGAAATTACTCCAGACCAGATGATGACTATGCGCGGAAATATCTACCTGAAGCCACTGCTGAGCGAAAAGTACAAGGCAAAACTGACAATTATCAATCCGTTCGACAGCATTAATTTCTATCAGCAAGGCAGACCAAGAAACCTACCGCAGAACTATATCTATGAGACAGCCAACGGAGAACGGGCTATTACCAATGGTTTTGGAACGGTAGTATTAAAAGATATCTATGTTACGGCCAAACGACGTTCACCCTATCGCGACAAAGTGACGGGTTATCTTGACAGTCTAGCTACAATGGCAAGTGGTGAGTGGGTTTGTGAGTGTAAAGCTGGTCAGGCATCACATTACCTGAACAACTATAAAGGCTATTCCCATCATCCCGATGGATGCTCAGTAACCACTTATTCAGGTAAGCGACTTATGCCCAAACGAGGTGAGAACTACGAACTGATTAAATATGAGCCTGTTGGGAGTGATGGCAGTTGGATAGTGACTGACATCACAAGTGTCAAGTATTCTGGACCACAATACACTGAGGAAGAACTGCTGAGGATGTACGGAATGTGGAAGGCTCAGGGCTATTATCCTCAACGCGAGTTCTATGAACCCGACCCCGCTGAACTTGCCTCGCCAATGCCAGACCCACGCAACTTGCTACAATGGAAGCCCTATGTGCTGACCGATGAAAACGGAAAGGCAGAAATCTCCTTCAGAACCTCCGATGTCAACACTGAGTTTGTTGGCATCATTGAAGCTATCGACAGCACAGGATTGATGGGATGTCAGACATTTACTTTCAGAGTAATCAGAAACAGATAACGATATGAAGAGAATAATCCTAACCCTATTATCGACAATTACCACACTGATGGTATCTGCACAAGAGGCAGATACAACCATCGTAGTGTATTATGGCTATCAGGCTATTGATACTATAACCATCAGTAAGTCATCAGAGACCTATCTTCAAATACAAGAGGCGGAATCAGTTGTACAAGGAATCACAGATGAACCCACTAAGCATCGTGCCATTGTGAAATACGTTTTGAGCCATCCCGACAGCGACGGCTCTTTATATTTGATGAGATACCTTTCGGGAACCATCAACTTCAAGAAATGCCTTCCCGCGCTGAATGAACGAGTAAGCGATGGCATTATGAAACGGCTCTATGATTTCTTCATTGCTGCAGAAGCCGAAACTGATGCCTATCTCGCAAAAACTGCTGAGGCCATCACCATCGGCAAAGAGGCTACTGGTTTCTCGTTGAAAGATATTCACGGCAATTTATTGACATTATCATCACTGCAAGGGAAATATGTAATGCTCGACTTCTGGGGGTCATGGTGTGGAGCATGCATCAAGTCATTTCCTCATTTGAGAGCGTTTTATGAGCAGCACCGTGACAAATTAGAAGTCATAGGCATTGCTTGTCACGACACTAAAGAGAAGTGGAATGCAGCAGTTAAGCGACACGAATTGCCTTGGTTACACGTTCTGAACGGAGAGGGAACGAACGATGTGGCGGCACTCTATGGCGTTCAGGCATACCCCACTTATGTGCTGATTGCCCCCGATGGAAAAGTACTGCAATGGATGGCAGACGACCCAGATACTTTCGATTTGTATTTTGACAACCAAATGCATGACAAGTAAAGAAACATCAAACAAAGAATTTGCACAATTTAAGAAGATAAAATAAAACCAAATGATTATGAACAAGAAAACATTCATTACAATGATGCTCGCCCTCGTGGCAATGACAGGGCAGGCACAGACAAAGACTGCAACGGTCATTGGTTATTCACCCGCTCTGAAAGACGGCACATTGGTGTTTGCCGGTACTGGCAGTAGGTCAACTGTTGTTGATACCGTGCAAGCTGGACGGTTCACCTACACCCTGCCCGTTGTGGAGTTCACTGAGAGTTTTCTCTCTTTCTATGGTGAAGGCTGTCCTAATTCTTACACTGTAATCTTTCTGTGTCCCGATGTGACTGTGAAAGTGACGGGCAATGACTGTCTTAACCCCTTATGGAAAGTGGAAAGCCCGATACCTGAACAGCAGACCCAGAACCGTCTGACGGAATATTGCCGCGACGTGAGGACAGAAGCCTTGCAGATGGACTTGGCTAATGCACCTCGGGAGAAACGAGACTCCGTTACGCTGATATGGATGAAACAACAAATGGATATCCTGCCATCACTGCCTGTGGATGCAGCCACAATCCGGGCACTATTGGGCATATCTGAAACGGCAATGATAAGGAAAGACTTTCCGTATATGGAGCAGCTGAAAGAAGTGGAAAAGACTTTCGCCGCCCGTGCGCCTAAAGGATTTGAAAATCAGCTGGCAGAGATTCATTCCTATGTTTATGCGAAGGATGAGCAGCAGATAGCCGTGGAATTAGCCGGCAATGAGAGTGTATTTTTCAAGAAATACGACGGCGTAGCGCCAGAGAACATACTCCAGACCATCCTAGACAACTATAAGGGTAAGGCCGTGCTCATCGATATGTGGGCAACATGGTGCGGTCCCTGTCGTGCAGGGCATAAGGCAATGGCACCCATGAAGGAGCAGATGAAGGGGCAAAACGTTCAGTTTGTCTACATCGCCTCGCCCTCGTCGCCTCCGACCACATGGCAGAGAATGATAACGGATATCGACGGTGACCACTACTACCTGACGGAAGAACAAAACCACTACATCCTCCAGCACTTCGAGTCCAGTGGCATCCCCACATACGCCATCTACGACACCAAAGGCCATCAGACCTACAAGAGCATCGGTTTCCCCGGCAATGATGTCATCCGAAAAGAATTAGAAGCAGCAAGCAAGTAATTTTAAAAGTAGTTGTCCCCAAAAGCACTATTTGTCCCCAGACTTTAATTATAAAGCCGCCGGTGAGATCTGGGGAGATGCTCATCGGCGGCGGGAATAGTTAGAAATTTGATTAGGTATTATCTCTTCAGGAGATTCATCGTGCCCTGGGGCTTCATCACGTTGTTAACCTTGGTTTGCTGACCCTCGACGTTGGCTTTGAGAGTGGCTTTGATGTCCTGCGATGAGGCGCCTACCAGGAACTGGTATTCGCCGGCGGCTACTACCCAGGCCGAGGCTGATTCGTCGAACGAAGCCAGGTCGGCAGCCTGTACGGTCATCGTTATTGTCTCGCTCTCGCCTGGAGCCAACTGCTTGGTCTTACCATAGGCCTTGAGCTCCTTGACGGGTTTGTTGGCAGCCTGGTTGTCGGGGGCTGAGATGTAGAGTTCAACCACTTCCTTACCTTCGTGCTTGCCGTTGTTCTTAACCGTTACGCTCACCTCGTAGGCGTCGCCATTCTCAACAATCTTGGCATCGCTATACGCAAAGGTGGTGTAGCTCAAACCAAAACCGAATGGATAGCTAACGGGCACATCGAACGAGTCGAAATAACGATAGCCCACGTAGATATCCTCTTCGTAATCGGTATAATCCACATTCTTCACATTGGCGCTCTTTGAGCCCTGATTGGTCATGTCGATACGTGGATCCTGATCCACGGGGAAGTTCTTTGAACTGTATGCATCGGTAAACTTCACGGGCCAGGTCATGGTGAACTTTCCGCTGGGTGACTGCTTACCGCTGAGCACGTCAACCACGCTGTTACCACCTTCCTGACCAGCCTGCCAAGCACACAGGATGGCATCGGGCAACTGATTCCATGAGGCTGTCTCGATAACGCCACCGATATTGAGCAGTACCACAACCTGCTTGCCAGCCTTGTGGTAAACATCGCAAACCTGAGTGATGAGCTGGCGCTCTGAGTCGCTCAAGTTGAAGTCGGCAGCCTTGCGGTCCATAAACTCACCCGAGATACGACCGAGTGTGATCACGGCGATATCCGAAGCGGCGGCCTGTTTTGTGAGCTCGTCGGCGCTGAACTGCTTTTCGGCAGGCAATGGTCGGGGCATGAAGCGCATCAGCATGGCGTTCTTGGGATCTTTCTTGGCAGCAGCTGCAATCTCTGCCTCTACCTTTGCCTTGCACTCGGCAGCGTAGGCGGCATAGGCGTTCTTCAACTCGTCCGAAACGGTATAACCACCATTCTTCAGACCGTCGAGCAGCGATACCACATAAGCGTGGTTCACATTACCAGAACCAGTACCACCGGCAATAAAATCATATGAGGTGTTACCATACAGAGCCACATTCTTAACACTCTTGGCAAAAGGCAGGGCGCCTCCATTTTTCATCAGCACCATACCCTCGGCTGCGCTCTGACGGGTCACAGCAGCATGTGCTTTGAGGTCAGGCTTGTTTGAATACTTATAACCCTGATAGCGGGGGCTCTTCTCAACCAGGTTCAGAATGCGCTTGACGCTGCGGTCGAGGTCGGCCTCGTTCAGTTTGCCGCTTTTCACACCAGCTACGATGCTGTCGAACTGCTCGGCCTTACCCGGCTGCAGCATATCGTTGCCGGCCCACATCTGCTTGGCACCATCCTTGCCGCCAAACCAGTCGGTCATCACCGTACCCTCATAGCCCCACTCGTCGCGAAGAATGGTGGTTACCAGGTCCTTGCTCTCGGAGGTGTAAACGCCATTGATATAATTATAAGAGGTCATGACCGTCCAAGGCTTACTCTCCTTGATGGCAATCTCGAAGCCCTTCAGGTAGATTTCGCGCAGGGCTCGCTGAGAGATTCGCGCATCGTTGTTCATGCGGTTGGTTTCCTGATTGTTGGCCGCAAAGTGCTTGATGCTGGTACCTACATCGTTCTTCTGAACACCGGTGATATAGGCAGCAGCTGTCTTACCAGCCACCACGGGGTCCTCAGAGTAGTACTCGAAGTTACGACCGCACAGTGGGTTACGCATGATGTTCAGGGCAGGGGCCAGCAGCACGTCGGCACCATACTCTTTTACCTCCTCGCCGATGGCTTGTCCCACCTGCTCGATGAGCTGGGTGTTCCAAGTCGAGGCCAGCAAGGTTCCGATGGGGAAGTGGGTGCAGTAATAGGTGGCTGAATCGCCTTCACGCTTGGCATCGATACGCAGTCCGGCAGGACCGTCGGCCAATACCACAGCGGGAATACCTAATGAGTCGAGAGGGTAGGTAGTACCGGCGGCACCAGGCACTAAACTACGGGTAGCACCAATCACGGCATCATTGCCCGAGAACCCCGCCATACCGGTACCGATCACAAAGTGTGCCTTGTCCTCAAGTGAGAGTTTCGACATCACCTCGTCCTGATTGATGGTGTTCTTGGGACCTTGTTTGTCGGCTGTAGCGCAGCCAACTACGAGTGCGGCTGAGGCTAATAAAATAAAAGATTTCTTCATATTCTTCTTTGTTTCTTTCAACACAGAGATACAGAGACACAGAGGGTAATTTTTAAGTCTTTATCCTATAAAAAC
This sequence comes from Xylanibacter ruminicola, assembly GCA_015060625.1. Taxonomy (GTDB): domain Bacteria; phylum Bacteroidota; class Bacteroidia; order Bacteroidales; family Bacteroidaceae; genus Prevotella; species Prevotella ruminicola_D. The sequence goes on from SUYC01000028.1 coordinate 19,346, forward strand.
TCTGTACCTCTGTATCTCTGTGTTTATTTTTTACTTGAATAATAACGGAGTAAATTCTGAGAGATAAATTCGCCAGTTGCGCCAGATGTGACCACCCTCGGTCTCCAGATAGGTGTATTTGTGGTGCTTCGAGTCGAGATAAGCGCGCAGATCGTTGTTGTTCTTGATGAGGAAGTCGGTCTTGCCGATACCTATCCAAAACAGCTTGGGGTTCTTGGCGAAGAGCTGGTCGATCTTAGCATTGCGGTCGGCATAAACGCTGGGCACGCCACCCTGACCATTCTGCTGCTGATCGACAGCGGCTGAGAACAGACCGACGTAACCGAACATATCAGGATTGTTGATAGAGATGAACAGGCTGTGGAAACCACCCATCGACAGGCCGGCGATAGCGCGGTGGGCCTTATCCTTCTTTACACGGTAGGTCTTCTCGATGAACTTCACGACATCGGGGAAGGCAGTCTCGAAACTGCCCTCCATGGTCTTAGGCAGCATCATGGTTGGCACCTTGAAGCCCTCGCTGGTCTCGCCAGGACAAGCCTCCTGCGAGATGTTACCGTTGGTCATCACCACCAGCATAGGCTCGGCTTTGCCCTGAGCAATCAGGTTGTCGAGAATCTGGGTTGCACGTCCCAGTTCGCTCCAGGCATTCTCGTCGCCACCGATACCGTGCAGCAGGTAGAGTACAGGATACGCCTTACCGCTGGTTTCGTAGCCGGCAGGGGTGTAAACGGTGAGACGACGGGTGAGACCGGCTGTAGGACTCTCGTACCACACCTTACTAACGGTGCCATGAGCCACCTTGTTGACCTTGTAGAGGTCGGCACGCTGATCGCCACCAATCAGCAGTACGCTGAACAGGTTGTTGATGTCGCGGATGTTATACACATTCAGCGGGTCGATAATCTTTACACCATCCACAATCATATTATAGGTATAAAGCTCGGGCTTCAGGGGTTCGGTCGTGAAACTCCAAACACCCTTTTCGTTCTTCACCAAATCCACCACGTTGGGAGCGTCGTAGGTGTTACCGCCAAACTCTACCTTTTTCGGGGCTAGGAAATCGCCGGTAATCTGCACCTTCTGTGCCTCGGGGGCAATGAGGTTGAATGTCACACTGTTGTCGGCATGTACATCGGGCGAGGCCACCTGTGGGCCCTGGCCCCAGCTCAGATTCTGCTGAGCTTGGGCTGCCATACCCATCAGGCAGAGGGCAGCCATAAGCATTAGTTTTTTCATTATTATTATTATTAAATTTAGCTGTCGAGTAAGTGGAGGGACTTTCACCCTCCCTTCTCTCGGAACCGTGCTTGACAGTCTCCCGTCACACGGCTCTTCG
>SUYC01000010.1 GCA_015060625.1 Xylanibacter ruminicola
TTACTGAAAGCTGCTACTAACGACTCATAAATCTACCCTTAATCGTGTATTGGATGATAGTTGCGGATTTTAGGTTTAATATTGTTTTTCCCAAACGATAGTGGTTTTTTTTGATTTTGTGCCATTGATGGTACAAATAATAAAGTTTATGATACTCTGGGAATAGAAGGTTTGCTAGATTTATTGTAACTTTGCAGCCGAATTAATTAATAAACAGAAATCAAATTGATAAATATGAAGAAACTATTCTTAGCGTTATCGCTCTTGGCCGGTAGCCTGACAGCATCGGCACAGTGGGGGCGTCCCGTGGATTTCAGCGAGGGTCCAGGACTGAAAGATGCCTATAAAGGCTATTTTACTATCGGTGTGGCTGTAAACAAGTTCAACATCTCGGATCCTGCTCAGACGGCAATCGTCAAAAAGCAGTTCAATAGTGTAACTGCTGAGAATGCTTGGAAACCTGGCGAGATTCATCCAAAAGAGGGTGTGTGGAACTTTGGTTTGGCTGACAGCATTGCCAACTTCTGTCGCGAAAACGGTATCAAGATGCGTGGTCACTGCTTGTGCTGGCACTCGCAGTTTGCCGACTGGATGTTTACCGACAAGAAGGGTAAGCCTGTAAAGAAAGAGGTGTTCTACCAGCGTTTGCGCGAGCATATCCACACCGTGGTTAATCGCTATAAGGACGTGGTTTATGCTTGGGACGTAGTAAACGAGGCTATGGCCGACGATGGTCGTCCATTCGAGTTTGTTGATGGCAAGATGGTTCCTGCCAGTCCTTATCGTCAGAGCCGCCATTTTAAGCTGTGTGGCGATGAGTTTATTGCTAAGGCTTTTGAGTTTGCACGCGAAGCCGACCCAACAGGTGTGCTGATGTACAACGACTACAGCTGTGTTGACGAGGGCAAACGCGAGCGTATATATAATATGGTGAAGAAGATGAAAGAGGCTGGTGTGCCCATCGATGGTATCGGCATGCAGGGTCACTACAATATCTACTTCCCTGATGAGGAGAAGCTGGAGAAGGCTATCAACCGTTTCAGCGAGATTGTAAACACAATCCATATCACAGAGCTGGATCTGCGTACCAATACCGAGAGCGGTGGACAGCTGATGTTCTCGCGTGGCGAGGCTAAGCCACAGCCTGCTTATATGCAGACACTGCAGGAGGACCAGTATGCCCGCTTGTTCAAGATTTTCCGCAAGCACAAGGATGTGATTAAGAACGTTACATTCTGGAACCTGAGCGATAAGGACTCTTGGCTGGGTGTGAACAATCACCCACTGCCTTTCGACGAGAACTTCAAGGCAAAGCGTTCGCTGCAGATTATCCGCGACTTTGATGCCGCTATGGACAACCGCAAGCCCAAAGAGGATTTCGTGCCCAACCCTATGAACCAGCCTGGTCAGGAGTATCCACAGGTTAACTCTGAGGGTTATGCCCGTTTCCGTGTGGTGGCTCCCGATGCTAAGTCGGTTATCGTTAGTCTGGGTCTTGGTGGCCGTGGCGGTACCGTACTGCACAAGGATAAGGATGGCGTGTGGACTGGTACTACAGATGGTCCAATGGATCCTGGTTTCCACTACTATCACCTGACTATCGATGGTGGCGTGTTCAACGATCCTGGTACACATAATTACTTCGGTTCTTGCCGTTGGGAGAGTGGTATCGAGATTCCTGCCAAGGATCAGGACTTCTACGCTTATCGCAAGGATATCAACCATGGTAACATCCAGCAGGTAACCTTCTGGAGCGAGAGCACAGGTAAGATGCAGACGGCCAATGTTTATCTGCCTTACGGTTACGGCAAGTTGGTAAAAGGTAAGAATGGTAAGATGACACAGGAGCGTTATCCAGTACTGTACCTGCAGCACGGCTGGGGTGAGAACGAAACCAGCTGGCCTGTACAGGGTAAGGCTGGACTCATTATGGACAACTTGATTGCTGATGGAAAGATTAAGCCATTTATCGTGGTAATGGCCTACGGACTGACCAACGACTTTAAGTTTGGTTCAATCGGTAAGTTTACTGCCGAGGAGTTTGAGAAGGTGCTCATCGACGAGCTGATTCCTACTATCGATAAGAACTTCCTGACCAAGGCCGACAAGTGGAACCGTGCGATGGCAGGACTGTCGATGGGTGGTATGGAAACCAAACTCATCACCCTGCGTCGTCCTGAAATGTTCGGTTACTGGGGACTGCTGAGTGGTGGCACCTATATGCCCGAGGAGATTAAGGATCCTAAGGCTGTGAAGTATATCTTCGTAGGTTGTGGCGATAAGGAGAACCCAGAGGGCATCAACAAGAGCGTTGAAGCACTGAAGGCTGCCGGATTTAAGGCCGAAGGTCTGGTTTCTGAGGGCACAGCACACGAGTTCCTGACTTGGCGCCGTTGCCTTGAAAAGATGGCGCAGAACCTCTTTAAGTAAGGAAAAGTGCAGAAAAAGTGTGATTTTTTAGTGGTTGAAACAAAATAAAAAGTAAATGTAACATGAGAATAAGCCACTTTCGAGAAAATACACTAACTTTGCACCCAGATAAGATAAAGAATCGGTTAAAATTGTTTTAGTTATATTAGTAGTTAGTAGTTTTTCCTTCCCTGGGACTAAAGAAAAGCGTTTCTTGTCCCAGGGTTATTTTTTAAAATCATAAATTATTTGTATCTTTGCAGCGAAATTTAAAACCAATATATAAATATGAAACGATTATTGACTATCCTTGCCGGTGTGTGTGTGGTGCTTGGTATGAACGCCCAGCAGCATAAGCTGTGGTACAGTAAACCGGCCGTACAGTGGTTGGAAGCCCTGCCTATAGGCAATTCACACTTAGGTGCTATGGTGTATGGCGGTACCAGCACAGAACAGATTCAACTGAACGAAGAAACCTTCTGGAGTGGTTCGCCACACAATAACAATAATCCTGATGCCAAGGTGGCTATGAAGGATGTGCGACGCCTGATTTTTGAGGGGAAAGAGAAAAAAGCCGAGGCGCTGATTGACAAGGCTTTCTTTAAAGGACCTCATGGACAAAAGTATCTGCCTTTGGGCGACCTGATGCTTTCTTTCGACTATCAATCTGAGGCTGCTCCTGTCAATTATCGTCGCGAACTGAACCTGGGTGATGCACTCTGCACCACCAGTTTTGATGTGGATGGTGTGAAATTTATTCGTACTGCCTTTGCCTCGCAGGCCGATAACGCCATTATCATCCAGATAACAGCCAGCAAGAAGAAAGCCCTGAACTTCGGCGTGAGCTATCAGCGCAACCAACAACCAGTAGAAGGAGGTATCGTGGCTAAGAACGAGCATACCTATACTATTAATAATGTAGAGCATGAGGGTATTGCTGGTAAGCTGCAGGCCGAGGTGCGTGTAAAAGTGGTGGCAGATGGAAACGTGGCTGATGTGGGCAGCGATATGCAGGTGCGAAATGCTACCAATGCCACCATATTTATTACGGCGGCCACCAACTACGTGAATTATCAGACTATTAACGGCGATCCGGTTGCAAAAAACAACCTGACCATGCAGTTGATGAAAGGCAAGAACTACAAGCAACTGCTGAAACGCCATATGGATAAATATCAGGACCAGTATGATCGTGTGACGCTGTCGTTGCCAAAATCGGCACAGTCGGAGCTGCCTACCGATGAGCGTCTGGCAGCTTTCGATGGTACCGACCTGGATATGGTGTCGCTGATGATGCAGTACGGACGATACCTGCTGATATCTTCATCGCAGCCTGGTGGTCAGCCTGCCAATCTGCAGGGGGTATGGAACCATAAGATGGATCCTGCTTGGGACTCGAAATACACCATCAATATCAATGCCGAGATGAACTACTGGCCGGCCAATGTGGCTAATCTGGCTGAGACACAGGAACCGTTATTCTCGATGATTCGCGACCTGAGTGTTACAGGCGCTAAAACGGCCCGTTCCATGTACAACTGTCCGGGTTGGGTGGCGCATCATAACACCGACCTGTGGCGTATCGCCGGTCCTGTGGATGGTACCAGCTGGGGAATGTTCCCAACAGGTGGTGCCTGGCTCACCACACATCTGTGGCAGTACTATCTATATACAGGCGACAAGCGATTCCTTGATGCCTATTATCCTATCCTGAAAGGGGCTGCCGATTTCCTGCTGTCGTATATGCAGGAATATCCAAAGAACGGTGAGGTGAAGCAGGCTGCCGGTTGGCTGGTAACGGTACCAACGGTGTCGCCCGAACATGGACCTGTGGGTAAGAACACCACAGTAACAGCCGGATCGACAATGGACAATCAGATTGTGTTTGATGTGCTGAGCAGTACCCTGAAGGCGCATCAGATATTGGGCTATAACAATGTGGTTTATACCACCATGCTAACCAATGCTATAGCAAAGTTGCCACCCATGCAGATTGGGCGCTACGGACAGTTGCAGGAGTGGCTGATAGATGGCGACGATCCGAAGGACGAGCATCGTCATATCTCGCATCTGTACGGACTGTATCCTTCGAATCAGATTTCACCCTATACGCATCCCGATTTGTTTACAGCGGCTGCCAACACCCTGAACCAGCGTGGCGATATGGCTACTGGCTGGAGTCTGGGATGGAAAATCAATTTCTGGGCGCGTATGCTGGATGGCAATCATGCCTTTAAGATTATCAGGAACATGCTGAACGTGATACCTAGCACCACAGAGTGGGGCCCTCGTGGCGGAACCTATCCCAACCTGTTTGATGCCCATCCACCATTCCAGATTGATGGTAACTTCGGCTGTTCGGCAGGTGTTTGCGAGATGCTGTTGCAGAGTCATGATGGTGCTGTACACCTGTTGCCTGCCCTCCCTGATAGTTGGAAGGATGGCGAGGTGAGTGGTCTGGTGGCCAGAGGTGCCTTCACGGTGAGCATGAAGTGGCACGATGGTGCACTGACTCAGGCTGAGATATACTCAAAGATTGGTGGACAGTTGCGCTTGCGTTCGTATGTGCCACTGCGAGGTGCTGGCTTAAAACCAGCCCAGGGTGAATGCACAAACGACTTGCTGGCACCAGCAGTCATCAACGAGCCTCTGAAATCGGCTGAGCTGAAGGACTTCAAGACACTGCCCGTCCGTAAGGTGTACGAGTATGATATCATGACGTCGCCAGGGGAAACGTATGTCATTAAACATTAAACATTAAAGATGAAATATCAACTATTCTTATCATTGGCATTTTGTGTGGGGCTGGGAGCCTCAGCACAAACATTGCCTTACCAGAACCCCAACCTCTCGGCTAAAGAGAGAGCTGTTGACCTCTGCAGTAGATTGACATTGGAAGAGAAAGCCATGCTGATGCTCGATGAGAGTCCGGCCATTCCCAGGTTGGGTATCAAAAAGTTCTTTTGGTGGAGCGAGGCGCTGCATGGCGCTGCTAACATGGACCATGTAACGGTGTTCCCAGAGCCTGTGGCTATGGCGGCATCGTTTAACCCTGCATTGCTGTTTAAGGTGTTCGACATTGCTTCAACCGAGTTCCGTGCCCAGTATAACGAACGTATGCTGCGTGGTTCGGGACAGGATGAGAAGTTCCACAGTCTGAGTGTATGGACGCCAAATGTAAACATCTTCCGTGACCCACGATGGGGTAGAGGACAGGAAACCTATGGCGAAGACCCCTATCTCACCAGTGTGATGGGCGATCAGGTGGTGCGAGGTTTGCAAGGTCCTGAGGATGCCAAGTACCGTAAGCTGTGGGCCTGCGCCAAGCACTATGCTGTGCACAGTGGTCCGGAATATACCCGTCATAGTGCCAACCTGACGAATGTGTCGGCACGCGATTTCTGGGAAACGTATATGCCAGCCTTTAAAAAGTTGGTCGAGGATAGTAAGGTGCGTGAGGTGATGTGTGCCTATCAGCGACTGGATGATGACCCCTGCTGTGGTTCGCAGCGCCTGTTGCAGACCATTCTGCGCGACGAGTGGGGATTCCAGTATCTGGTGGTGAGCGACTGTGGTGCCGTGAGTGATTTCTACGAGTCGCACAAATCATCGAGCGACCCAGTACATGCCTCGGCTAAGGCTACCATTGCCGGTACCGACGTGGAGTGTGGCTATGGTTATGCCTACCGTAGTATTCCCGAGGCTGTGAAGCGTGGCTTGATTACCGAGGCCGAGGTGGATAAGCATGTGGTACGACTGTTGGAAGGTCGTTTCGACCTGGGCGAGATGGATGACCCTTCGCTCGTGGAGTGGAGTAAGATTCCCTACTCAAAGATGTCGTGCAAGGAGCATGCTGCGACCGCCCTCGACATGGCCCGACAAACGATTGTGCTGTTGCAGAACAAGGGAAATATCTTGCCCCTGAAGAAGAATGCCGAGAAGATAGCCGTGATTGGACCGAATGCCGATAACGCCCCCATGATGTGGGGTAACTACAATGGTATGCCTAACCACACGGTAACCATTCTGGATGGTATCAAAGCCAAGCAGAAAAAACTCTATTATGCCGCTGGTTGCGACCTGACCTACGATAAGGTGATGGACTGCTTGATGGCTTCGCAGTGCAGCTTCGAAGGTAAAAAGGGTATGAAGGGCACCTTCTGGAACAACCGTAAGATGGAAGGTAAGCCTGTTACTACACAGTATTACACCACCCCGCTGGCTGTTACCACCGCTGGTATGCATAACTTTGCCCCTGGCGTGCAGTTGGAGGATTTTGCTGCCAAGTACGAAACGGTGTTTACCCCAAAAGAGTCTGGTGAGTATGTGGTGAATGTAGATGGCTGCGGTCATTTCGAACTGTATATCGATGGCGAGCGTAAGTTTATGCACCATATCTGGCGCACCACACCTAACCGTGTGGCCATCCAGGCCGAGAAGGGTAAGAGCTATCGGATAGAAGTGCGTTTCTCGCATGTACATACTTATAATGCCAACTTGAAAATCAATATCGCCAAGGAGCTGCCTATCGACTATCAGCAGATGATTGCTCAGCTGAAAGGTATCAATAAGGTCATCTTCTGTGGTGGTATCTCGGCAGCACTCGAAGGCGAGGAGATGCCTGTACAGATTGATGGCTTCAAGGGTGGCGACCGCACCAGCATTGAGTTGCCGAAGGTGCAGCGCGACTTCCTGAAGGCACTTAAAGCAGCCGGTAAGCAGGTAATTTTTGTGAACTGTTCGGGGTCGGCCATCGCACTCACACCCGAAACAGAGAGCTGCGATGCCATCGTGCAGGCCTGGTATGCTGGACAGGAAGGTGGAACCGCCATTGCTGAGGTGCTGTTTGGCGACTGCAACCCCAGTGGAAAACTGCCCATCACTTTCTATAAGAACGATCAGCAGTTGCCCGACTACGACGACTATTCGATGAAAGGTCGTACCTATCGCTATTTTGATGATGCGCTGTTTGCCTTTGGCTATGGCTTGAGCTATACCACCTTCGAGGTTGGCGAGGCTAAGGTTGAGGCTGCTACCGATGGTGCGCTTTACAACGTACAGATACCTGTTACCAATACGGGTGCAAAGAATGGTACAGAAACCATCCAACTGTATATCCGTAACCTGCAGGATCCCGATGGGCCGCTGAAGAGTCTGCGTGGCTTTGAGCGATTAGACATCAAGGCCGGCCAAACGGCAACGGCTAACCTGAAGATTACCAAAGCGTCGTTGGAGTTCTGGGATACAGAAACAAACACCATGCGAACCAAACCTGGAAAGTATGAGATACTCTACGGAACCAGTTCGTTGGATAAAGATCTGAAAAAACTGACCATCACTTTATAGTGGTGGTCTTTTTTTGACGTAACAAAAGCGTGGTGATAATAATCATAAGCAGCGCTACACTGCCTGCAAACACATAGAACCAATAATCAACAATGGTTTTCTTCTTGATTTTCTCCCAGATCTCACGGAGCACTTCCTGACGGTCGCCACTGTCGCGCAGAAAACTGCAACGGCTGATGACATCGTTTGTGGGATACATCACGCTATCTACATGAACAGCGGTGGCTTCAGGACCAAAGAAATAACTCAGGTTGATGGCTGGCAGACTGTCGTTGGTAACGGCTTGCAGTATCTCGGGGGTGCCGATAGCTGAGCTGTAGCCTGTTTCTTGCATACACGAGAGAGCGATATCAGGGCGGCACAAGAAGTTTATCCAAAGGCTGGCGGCCTTGATATTCTTACAGGTGGTGGGAATCACCCAGCAGTCAACCCAGCAATCGCTACCTTCGATGGGTACAATATACTGCAGGTTGGTGTCGTCGCTTGCCTCGTCGATAGCCCATTTGGCATCACCGTTCCAGGTTACGCTCATCCACTCCTTGCCAGCTGCCATCAGGCGCTTGTCGCCTTCTACATCAAACTTCTTCATTTGTGGACGGGCTGTTTTCAACAGGTCTTCGACAATGGCGATATTGCGGTTGGTAAGATAGGCGGCCAGCAGGTTGCGGCTGGCGATGCCCGATTTGATGTCATCGTAGAAGGCGTAATTGATAAGCACATTATAGACATCGCTGAACGAATCTTTCATAATCACCTTTCCACGGTATTTCGAGTCGAGCAAAAAGCCCCAGCTGCTGACCTCTTCAGGTTTCACGTACTTGGTGTTGATAAGTACGCCGGTGTTACCCCAGAGATAGCCTGCGGTATAATCCTTGGCGTTGATGCCCTGGGCTTCGCCGATGAGTTGCAGTATGTTATCGATGAAGGGGGATGTGCCATGCAGGTAGTTAGGAATGCCTTGCGACACGAAACTGGTGTCGATAGGCATGAGCAGCTTGTGCTTCATCATGCGTTCGGCCAGATACTCTGCTGGACAGAACACATCTACCTCAATCTGCCGGTTCTTAATCTTATAAAAGTAATCCTCAGGGTAGTCGTAGGTGACGTAGCTGACCTTGATTGACTGGCCTGTGACCTGCTGGTACCATTTTTCAAACTTCTCAATAACACCCACGCCAATGTAATCGCCCCAGTTATATACCTTCAGTACTTGCTGACGATCCAGAGCTTGTGTTGCCAGACTGCAACACAAGGCAAGTATTGCGGTTGCTAGTCGTTTCATATCGTTCCTTTTTTTGTTTATTGCTCTTCGTGTTCTTTTATATAGTCGCGTGGCGACATACCGTAGAATTTCTTGAATACGGTAGAGAACGAGGCTGAGTTCGCAAATCCACATGCGTACATCACCTCGGTAACGTTCATGCCTTGGGTGGCCAGTAGCTGAGCGGCCTTCTTCAGGCGGATATTGCGGATAAAGTCGTGCGGCGTCTGACCGGTAAGGTCCTTCATCTTGCGATGCAGGTGTACACGGCTGATACCAGCGGTATCGGCAATCATATCTACACTCAGGTCAGAGTTGTTCAGATTCTTGTTGATGCACTCCATGACGCGCTCCAACAGTTTCTCGTCGGGCGTTTTGAGCTGGATCTCATCTACCTGCTCTTCCAGATTGTCGTTACGCTCGTACTTTAAGCGTAGCAGGCGGTGCTTATTTAGGAGATTTATGATGGTGCGGCGCAGAATCTCCATATTAAATGGTTTAACGATATAGGCGTCGGCACCGGTTTCCAAACTCTCTAACTTATCTTCATCGCGGTTCTTGGCTGTAAGCAGCACCACTGGTATAAAGTTGGTGTTAGGATTGGTCTTGATGCGGGCACACAGGGTGTTACCATCCATCTCGGGCATCATAATGTCGCTCAGTATCAGGTCGGGCTTGGTACGGATAACTTCGCCAAGTGCCTCGCGACCGTTGGTGCAGACATGCACATCGTAATCCTTCGAGAGTTCACCCTCCAAATAGTTACGAATCTCTTCGTCGTCTTCGGCAATCACCAAGGTGGGTTTGCGGTTTGATGGTGCCATTTCGGCCATTGGGTTCATCAACTCTGCCTCGTTCTCCTCTTCCAACAGGAGTTCGGGTGTGATGGCCTCGTCGGCTTCGGCTGCTTCGGCCTCGGTAATCATCTCATCGGCATTCAGATGGCTGTTGCCCATGGGGATGGTGATGACAAACTCACAGCCTTTCTCCAGGTTGTGAACGGTAATGGTACCATGGTGTAGCTCAACCAGCGAACGGGTGAGGTCGAGGCCGATACCAGTGCCCACATAACGGTCGTTGACCGATGTCGGTGTCTGGTAGAAACGGTCGAATATCTTGTTGATCTTATCCTCGGGGATGCCTTCGCCGTTGTCGTAGATGGCAATGATGGCCGATTCGGCTGTATGTGTCAGTTTGATGCCGATTTCACCACCGGTAGGCGTATATTTAAACGCGTTCGAGAGCACGTTCATGAATACCTTATCAAAGTTCTGACGGTCGATCCATACAGGAATCTGTTCGTCATCATAGTTGTAGATAAACTTAATCTGCTTGGTCTTGGCCTGGTTGTCGAACAGGTCGTAGATATCCTTGGCAAAGGATACCAGATTTGTTTCTCGCATGCGCATCTGCATCTGTCCCTTGTCAATCTTTCGCAGGTCCATCATCTGGTTGATCAGGCTGAGAATACGCTCAGCATTACGGCGGATGGTTTCGTAAACGGCTTTGCGATTAGGATCGTTGTCGCTCTTAATGAGCGAGAGCAACGGGGTGATAATCAGTGTCATAGGTGTGCGAATCTCATGACTCATGTTCATGAAGAAACGCAACTTGGCCTCGCCCATCTCCTCGGCATGGATATGTGCCTGGAGATTCAGTTTGTCTTGCTCCTTGTGGCGACGGTAAACCAAGTACTGCCAGGCAAACATGCCGATAATCATGGCGTAGAAGAAATAAGCCCATGCAGAGCGGTACCACGGACTGTGGATAACCACCGTGAACTCTCTGACTGGCGTTTCGACATTGTTGCGCTCGGCTTTTACTCTGAAGCGGTAAGTGCCTTGTGGCAGGTGCGACAGGGTCAGCACGTTCTCGCCTGGCTGTAAGCGGTTAAAGGGCTCGCCATTGATACTATATAAATAGGAAATGTGCTCAGGGTTCTCGTAGGTAAGTGTAGAGAATTGGATGGAGAACGTGTTATCGCTATAGCTGAGTTCGAAGCGATTGCTGGCAATGATGGTGGTGTCGGTAACCTGGTAGCTGCCTGAATGGGTGGCTCGACTAACCTGCTGACCATTGATGGAGAAAGAGGTCAGCTCTACCTCGGCCTCCCATTTGCTGGGAGCGATATGGTGCGAATCGAACCAGGAGATACCTGCTGTACCACCCATGGTAAGGATGCCATCGGGCGACATGAATGAGGCACCGTCGCTGAACTCGTTACTCTGCAGACCGTCGTCCACAAAGTAGTTCTGCCAGATTTCGGTTTTGGGTGAGAAACAACTCAGACCATGGTCGGTACCTATCCATAGACGGCCTTGCAGGTCGCGTTCTATGGTTGCGATACCGTTATCGGCCAAACCGTTGAAACGGGTATATTGCTTGGTTTCATGTTTTCGCAGATCGTAGCGGAACAGACCCTCGTTGGTGCCGTACCACAGATAATCATCATATTCGCGGGTGATTCTCACGGGGGTGCTGTAGTTCAAGCAGTTCATGCCAAAGGTGGTGGTCCAGCTATTGGCAGGAATATCCAGACAGCACAGACCCATGGTGGTTGATACATACAGACGCTTGCCGTCAGGCGACAGTTGAACTTGCGATACATAGTCGTTGGTAATGCAGTTCATCTTTCTGTTCTTGTCGGAACCTTCCTTCGTCTTATAAACGGCCATCACATGTCCGTTGTCGGGATTCATCTTCACAACGCCATGTCTCATGGTGGCCAGCCACAGGTAACCATCGTTGTCAACGGCAATGTCCATTACAATCAGGTTGGGATCCCTGGGGAATGGTACTCTGTGATACTGGAAGCTGACAGGATCCACCCAACCGATACCCTCGCGGTAAGTTCCCAACCAGATGCGCCCTTTGTGGTCTTCGGCCAGCGACACAATGACTGATGGGTACTGGTCTTTGAGATGTTTGGCTGCTTTGGTATAGAAATCATAGCAGTACAAGCCATCCTTATCGGTTCCCACCCATACGCGCTTCTTGCTGTCTAAGATGACGCTGATGACGCAGGCTGTACCTAATATATTATGTGAGCCAAGCTTGTGGCCCATGTAATTAAAGCCCTTGAAACTGATGGGCTGCATAAAGATTCCCTTCTGCAACAATCCGAACCAGAGGTTACCGCTCTTATCCTCGGTAATGGAATAAACCTTGCTCGTAGAGAGATCGACCTCGAGCGAGAAGAATGGATTGTCGGAGAGTTCGTGCTTGCGAGGATCGTAGAGTGCGATACCCTTACCATCGTAACCGATGATAATGTTACCATCGTTGGCACAGTAGAGCGATGAAACGGCCTTGGTACCTGTTTCGGCAATGTGTACGAACGTGTTGCCCTGCATTCTGAATACACCACAGTTGGTGCTGCCGACATAGATGATGCCATCGCTGCCTTCGCAGAGGCTCGAGCACACCACGTTGGGCAGGTCCTTCATGTGGCGCTTTGCTGTTTTGCCATCATAGGAGATAAGTCCCATGTGCTCGGTGACAATCCACAAGGTGCCCGTACGGTCCTCAACCATACTGTAAACAGTGTGTATGTTGGCCAAAGGTCCCTTCTCCTGATAGGCCGTCTTTTGATCCTTGAACTTCAGAACGCCTAAGCCAGAGGTTCCAACCAGTACGTCGCCATTGGCACGTTCCAGGAAGCAGTTAGGATAACTGTGACCTACGTTGCCGTTCTTGTCGTACATGGTTACATTATGGAAACGGTTGCCGTCCCATGTTTGCAGAGCACCATACATACCAAAATAAAATAACCCATTGCGGTCTTGTGTCATACTGTTCACGTAGTTGCTGGCCAGTGAACTGTCGTGCTCATTCTCTTTCTTGAATACGCGGAACTGATAGCCATCGTAGCGATTGATACCGTTACGAGTGGTGGTCCAAATGAATCCGTCGTTATCGAGATACACTTGGGTTACAAAGCTACTTGATAGTTGATGATCAGTTGAGAAGAACTTTCCCCTTTGGGCGAAAGCACTCGACGAGAGTAATAAAGTAGCTAGTGTCAGTATGTACTTAACTATCATTGTTTTGTTAGTAATTAAATGGTTGCGTTAGTCGTTTTATTGTTTATTTGTTGCAAAGATAGTGTATTTTTCGTGATGTAACAAACAAATGTTACAAATATTAAACTTTTTGATACATTTAATATGATTTTGCTCCTAAAATTGCCCTATCTTTGCGCCAAATTATATAATTTGTAACATTCGCGATGATGAATAGAAGACTGATTTTGCTAAAAATGATGGCATTTTTGGTGTGTGTGACAGCGGCTGCCCGGTTGATGGCGGCCGACCGATTTGTGTCGTTCCTGCCTTTAGAGGATGCGTGGCAGTTGAAAACGATGACGGTTGGCTTGAGTCAGCAAGAGCATAGTTGTGTGCAGTTGGCGGCTCAGAACCTTTTAGTTGATTTTGAAAAAGTAACCGGGCAGAAAGCATCGTTCTCGGATGGTGCCGCTGAGGTGCTGGTTGGTACCGTGGGCTGCAATCCACAGATCGACCAATGGGTGAAACAGGGTGTGCTTTCGGGACTGAAAGGTAAAACCGAGAAGTATCTGATTAAGACTATCGGCAGTCAGTTGGTGATAGCCGGTAGCGATAAGCGTGGCACCGTGTATGGTATCTACGAGTTGTCGAAACAGATGGGTGTGTCGCCTTGGTATTACTGGGCTGATGTACCTGTAGAGCAGCATGCTGCTATATATATTAAAAAAGGAGAGTACACCGATGGCGAACCTGCCGTTCGCTATCGTGGCTTGTTTCTGAATGATGAGGCCCCTTGTCTGACGACATGGGTGAAGAATACCTTCGGTACCGATTTCGGTGGTCATCAGTTCTATGAGAAGGTGTTCGAGCTTATTCTGCGTTTAAAAGGTAACTATCTGTGGCCTGCCATGTGGGGATGGGCTTTCTATGCCGACGACCCAGAGAATCTGAAGACTGCCGATAAGATGGGTGTGATGATGGGAACCTCGCACCACGAGCCCATGGCGCGTAACCATCAGGAGTATGCCCGTCACCGTCAGGAGTGGGGTGCTTGGAACTATTCTACGAATAAATATAATTTGGATCGCTTCTTCCGTGAGGGAATAGAGCGCATGAAGAACACCGACGACATTGTGACCATCGGTATGCGTGGCGATGGTGATGAGGCCATGGGCAGCGGTACTGATACCCGTTTGCTCGAAGAGATTATCAACAACCAGCGTCGTATTATAAAGGAGGTGACCAAGCGTCCGGCTAAGGAAATACCTCAGATCTGGGCCTTATATAAAGAGGTGCAGGACTATTACGATGCCGGTTTGCGTGTGCCAGATGATGTCACCATCCTGCTTTGCGACGACAACTGGGGTAATGTGCGCCGTATTCCTACTGCCGAGGAAAAGAAACGTAAAGGTGGTTGGGGTCTGTACTACCATGTGGACTATGTGGGTGCCCCCCGTAACTCTAAGTGGATTAATGTGACGCCTATCCAGAACATGTGGGAGCAGTTGCAGTTGGCCTATGACGGTGGTATCCAGAAGCTGTGGATACTGAATGTGGGTGACTTGAAGCCGATGGAGTATCCTATCCAGCTGTTTATGGATATGGCTTGGAATCCTGCTAAGTACCAGGTGGACAACCTGCTGGATCATACCCGTGACTTCTGTGCCGAGAGCTTTGGTGAGGCGCATGCCGATGAGGCAGCATCCATCTTGAATCTGGTATGTAAGTATAACGGACGTATCACCTCAGAGATGCTGGATGCACGTACTTATACCTGTGAGGAGTTTGAACGTGTGGTCAACGAGTATAAGGCCCTCGAAACCCGTGCTCTGCGTTTGTTCCTTGAGTTGGAGCCTGCCTGTCAGGATGCTTATCGCCAGTTGATTCTCTTCCCCGTACAGGCCATGGGTAACATTTATGAGATGTACTATGCACAGGCCATGAACCTGCAGCTGGCTAAGAATCATGACCCGGAAGCCAATGCGTGGGCTGACCGCTGCCGACAGGCTTTTAAGCGCGACTCGTTGTTGTGCAACTATTATAATAAGGTGATGGCCAGTGGAAAGTGGGATGGTATGATGATTCAGAAACATATTAGCTATCGCACCTGGAATGATAACTACCGTGCCGATGTTTGTCCACGTCTGGTAGAGGTGCCCGAGCCTGTCAACGGCCCCGTATTCTCGTCTCAGAAT
Source organism: Xylanibacter ruminicola (assembly GCA_015060625.1). Lineage (GTDB taxonomy): Bacteria > Bacteroidota > Bacteroidia > Bacteroidales > Bacteroidaceae > Prevotella > Prevotella ruminicola_D. The sequence continues at coordinate 15,216 of SUYC01000010.1, forward strand.
GGCTATATCAGTATGGAGGCTGAGCATACCTATAGTCGTGAGGATGCTCAAAATGCTACTTGGACAGTGATTCCTTATATGGGGCGTACACTGAGTGGTGTCTCGCTGATGCCTTATACCGTTCCTACAGATCAGGCTAAACTCACTTATCAGTTCAAGGCCGATGGCGTGAAGACGGTGAAGGTGCATGTGGTGACCAAATCGACACTCGATTTTCTGGATAAGGGAGGCCTGGTTTATGATGTGGCTATCGATGGCGGTCAGTCTGTTGCTGTGAACTTTAATAAGAATTTGAACGAGAAACCCGAAAATATCTACTCGGTTTACTATCCCACAGTGGCTAAGCGTGTGGTAGAGATGGTGGTAGAACTGCCGCTTGATGCCGGTGAGAAAGTGCACACGCTGACCATCCATCCGCAGGATCCAGGAATCGTATTCGAGAAGATTGTGATTGACCTTGGTGGTTATCACCCGCAGTATTTATTTGGTAAAGAATCGCCAAAAACATACCAAAGTCCGAGCTTATAAGCCCGGACTTTTTTAGTGTGTTACCTCTGACAAAGTAAATGATACATTTGCGCAAAGTGATGTCGCGAAATTGATGTACCTTTGCAGCAGTAAACTAATAAACGAGAAAGAATGATCAATAAAACGGCAGCCATAGCAGCACTCCTGCTCTTAGCTACAGGTGCGAAGGCACAGAACCCCTTCGTGCAGACTTGGTGCACCAGCGACCCTGCACCAATGGTACATAACGGAACTATGTATGTTTATACTGGCCATGACGAAGATGGTGCTGACTTCTTCTGGATGCAGGAGTGGCGTGTCTATTCTACGCAGGATATGGTGAACTGGCAGGACCATGGTTCGCCCTTGGCCTTGGAGAGTTTCTCGTGGGCCGACGATAGGGCCTGGGCCTCGCAGACCATCGAGCGTGATGGTAAGTTCTACTGGTATATCTGTGCCCACTCTAAGCTGTCGGGGGGAATGGCCATCGGTGTGGCTGTGAGCGATTCGCCTACAGGACCTTTCAAGGATGCTATCGGTAAGCCGCTCTTTGAGAATGGTTCGTGGGACCATATCGACCCCACCGTGTTTATTGATGATGACGATCAGGCTTGGCTGATGTGGGGTAACCCCCAGGTGTATTACCTGAAGCTGAACCGCGACATGATATCGTATGAGGGTGAGCTGGGCAAGCTGCCCATGACCGAAGAGGCTTTTGGCGGTCCGATGATGAAGGAGCGTGAGAAGGGCAAGACCTATAAGGACTCGTACGTAGAGGGGCCATGGCTCAGGAAAGTGGACAGTTCACAGTTTAAAGTTGATAGCTCAAAGGCCTATCAGTTGCTCTATGCTGCTGGCGGCGTGCCTGAGCATATCTCCTATAGCACGGCTCCATCGCCTCTGGGTCCTTGGAAATATGCCGGCGAGATTATGCCACTTTGCGATACCAACTCGTTTACCAACCACTGTGGCGTGGCTGATTATAAGGGGCATAGCTATTTCTTCTACCATACAGGTAAGTTGCCCAATGGTGGTGGCTTTGGTCGTAGTGTGGCCGTCGAGGAGTTTAAGTACAATGCAGATGGCAGCTTCCCCAAGATTCTGCCTACCGATGCCGGTGTGAAGCCTGTTGGCACGTTTAACCCTTATCGTAAGGTTGAGGCCGAGACGATGGCTTTCTCGAAAGGTGTGAAGACCGAGCAAAATGATGAGGTAGGGGTTTATGTCAGTGACATCCATAATGGCGACTATATCAAACTGCAGAATGTGGCCTTTGCCAACAAGTATCCACGTACGTTTACAGCCCGTGTGGCCAGTGGTTTGCGTGGTGGCAGAATTGAGATTCATCTCGACAGTATCGGTGGCAAATGTCTGGGCACCTTGAATGTGCCTGCTACTGGTGGTTGGGAGAAATGGCAGACCGTAACCATCGATTTGGATTACTCGACCATTACTGATATTGATGCACCTACACGTACCATCTCGGGTTTAAAACTCCCTGAGACAGCCGATGTCTATCTGGTATTCAAAGGTCGTAAGGGTCCGAAACTCTTTAATTTCGACTGGTGGGAGATGCGCGGACTGGAGCAGGTGAACATGCCACTGTTCCAAACCAAATATACAGCCGACCCATCGCCACTGGTAGTAGGCGACACTCTGTTCCTCTATACCTCGCATGATGCCTCGCCCGAGGATATCCCCGATGTGAACGAGAAGAGTTCGGCAGGTTTCTTTATGTACGACTGGCTGTTGTGGAGCACTACTGATATGGTGAACTGGACCGAACATGGTGCAGTGGCTTCGTTGAAGGACTTCGCCTGGCGCAGTCGCGAGAACGGTGGTTGGGCTATCCAGACCGTAGAGCGTAACGGTAAGTATTACCTGTATGCCCCTCTGCATGGTCATGGCATTGGTGTGCTGGTGGCCGATTCGCCTTACGGACCATTTAAAGACCCACTCGGCAAACCATTGGTTTGGGATCAGAGTAACTGGTATGATATCGATCCATCGGTTTATACCGACGATGATGGGCAGGCTTATATGTACTGGGGAAACCCACATACCTTCTGGGCTAAGTTAGGCGAGGATATGACATCGCTGGCTAGTGGTGTCACCAAGTTGCCACATATTCCTAACTATCAGGAGGGGCCTTGGTTCTATAAGCGCAATGGTCATTACTACCTGGGCTTTGCTTCTACCTGCTGTCCTGAGGCTTTAGGGTATGCCATGAGTGATAGTCCCACCGGACCTTGGGAGTGGAAGGGCTATATCATGAAGCCCACCCAGCGCGACCGTGGTAACCATCCTGGTATCTGCGATTTCAAGGGGCATTCGTATGTGTTCGGTCAGAATTACGACCTGATGCATCTGGAGACTTTTGTGCACCATGAGCGTCGCAGTGTGTCGGCTCAGGAGATTACCTACAATGCCGATGGTACCATCCAAGAGATTCCTTATTGGTTGGACCAGCAGCCCATGAAACAGTTGCACTGGCTGAACCCCTACCAGCGAGTAGAGGCTGAGACCATGGCTTGGGGCTTTGGACTGAAGAGTGCCAAGATGGGTATTGAGAATACCGGTGTGGTAGCTGATATGCCGACCTCAACGGGTAAGAAGAATATGTATATCTTTGATGTCAATGATGGTGAGTATATCAAACTGCGTGGTGTTGACTTCGGTAAGGGTGCCAAGCAGTTTAATATCACCGCAGCCGCTACAGGTGGTTGTACCATCAATCTGCGATTAGATAGTGCCGATGGTCCTGTAGTAGGTACCGTCACTATCGGTAAGACTGGTGGCGTAGAGAAATATCGCTCATTCGGTGGCAAAGTGAAGGATGCTGTTGGTGTGCACGATCTTTATATATGTTTCGACAATGCATCAGGTGATGTTCGTCTGGATTGGTGGCAGTTTAAAAAGTAAATAAAGAAATGACAAAACTAATATCAACTATTTTGTTCTGTGTAGTGGCAGTGTCGGCCACTGCGCAGAACCTTTCTGTAACTTATGTGGCTAAGAATGCCGTGAGAGTGAGATACGCCAATCCGGCTACAAAGAGTGAATTGCCCGACTGGTTGTATGTGAGTCATGATGAACTGAAACAAGCTGATATTACTGCCGAGGTGGATGGTCGCACCTTGACGGTGAAAGATAAAACAGGTAAAGCTGTATTTAAAGCCACTGACCATCAGTTGGCGGGTAGCGAGGCTACACTGACTTTCGTCTCGCCTAAGGATGAATATCTCTTCGGTCTGGGACAGTTCCAGGATGGCTACAGCAATGTGCGTGGACTGTCGCGCCGACTCACGCAGGTAAACACCCAGATCAGCATCCCCATGCTGATTTCGAGTAAGGGCTATGGCGTGCTGTGGAATAACTACGGCCTGACCGACTTTAACCCATGCAGCCACAGTGTGAAACTAACGAAGCGTGCAGGAGCCGGTGAGCGTGAGGTGGTGGATGTTACCTCTACCGAAGGTGGCAAGCGTGAGGTACGCGAACGTCATATCTTCGAGGCCACGATTGATATCGATGAAACCGGCGATTATGCGCTGCTGCTCGATGTGGGGCAGAAGATGGCGCGCCGCCATAACCTGCTGATTGATGGTAAGCCAGTGATTGAGATGCAGAACCTCTGGTTGCCCCCCACGGCCTCGACGATTGTTCAGCTTTCGAAAGGAAAGCATCAGCTGTCTGCCGAACTGACCAAGGACGATCAACCTATATTATATTATAATAAGGTGAAAAACGAGACCGTGTTCCGTTCGCCAGTAGCCGATGGTGTTGACTATACGGTGTTTGTGGGTTCGCCTGATGAGATTATTGCGACCTATCGCGAGCTGACCGGTGAGTGCCCTCAGATGCCAGAGTGGGCTTTGGGGTATATCCACTGTCGCGAGCGTTTCCACTCGTCGGATGAGATTCTGCAGACTGCCAACCGCTTCCGTAGCGAGAACCTGCCCGTGAGTATGCTGGTTCAGGACTGGCAGTATTGGGGCAAATACGGTTGGAACTCGATGCGTTTCGATGAGGCGTTCTATCCCGATCCCAAGGCGCTGACCGACAGTCTGCACCAGATGGGTATGAAACTGATGCTGAGTGTGTGGTCGAAGATCGACAAGAACTCAGAAGTGGGTCAGCAGATGCTAGCCGCCAACTATTATATTCCTGAAACTGATTGGATTGACTTTTTTAATCCTGAGGCTGCCGCTGCCTATTGGAAGAACTTCAAAGAGCGCCTGTTGCCTTTGGGTATCGATGCCTGGTGGCAGGATGCTACCGAACCTGAGAACGACGACCTGTTGGGCCGTAAGGTGAACAACGGGCGATGGCGTGGCGAACAGGTGCGTAATGTCTATCCGCTACTGGTGAACAAGACGGTGTATGAAGGTCTTGTGGCAGCTGGTAAGGAACCGATGATACTCACCCGTTGCGGTTTTGCTGGCATCCAGCGCTATGGCTCGGCCATGTGGAGTGGTGACGTGGGCAACGATTGGGAGACTTTCCGCCGCCAGATTACGGCAGGCTTAGGCATGCAGGCTGCTGGTATCCCCTGGTGGACCTACGATGCCGGTGGGTTCTTCCGTCCGCAAGACCAATATACCGATAGTGCCTATATCGAGCGTATGCTGCGCTGGATAGAGACCGCTGTTTATCTGCCACTGATGCGTGTGCATGGTTATATGAGTAATACCGAACCCTGGAACTATGGTCAGGAGGCGCAGACAATCATTGCCGACTGTCTGAAAGAGCGCTATCAGCTTCTGCCTTATATCAAGCGTTGCGCCAAGGCTGTCTCTGAACAGGGTAGTACACTGATGCGCCCATTGGTGTTTGACTTCGCGCATGATGTCGAGGCTCTGAAGCAAAAGTATGAATACATGTTTGGTCCGGCACTGCTCATCAGTCCGGTTACCGAGCCAGGTGTGACCACATGGCGCACCTATCTGCCCAAGCATCCTGGCGGTTGGACCGACTATCATACAGGAAAATACTACGATGGCGGACAGTATGTTGAAACGCCAGTAACTAAGGCCTATATCCCTGTGTTTGTCAGAGTTGGATATTCTATAGAATAATTACATAAACTTTAAACTTATGAGTAAAAAACTATTATTAACTCTACTCATGGCCTGCGCTATGCAGGCAAAGGCCGGCACCATCACCAATGCTGATGGTACGGTAACATTCCAGTACAAGAACGACCAGGCCAAAGAGGTGCTGGTTGATGTGCAGTTTGCAGGGCGTAAAGCCATGCAGAAAGATGCCAAAACAGGCTTATGGACCGTGACACTGGGTCCGGCTGCCCCCGACATGTATCCCTATTGCTTCGTGGTTGACGGTGTGAGCATCATGGACCCCGACAACCCGCAGTATTTCCCCAACGAGGGCTTTAAGAACAGCCTGTTGGAAATCAAATCGAAAGACGGATTGCCCCACGACATCAAGAATGTGCCCCATGGCACCATGGAGTATATCCATTATTACTCTAAGAGTCTGGGCGGCACCAATACCGCCATCGTGTATCTGCCACCCAACTACATGATGAGCCGTGATAAGAAATACCCTGTATTCTATCTGATTAGTGGTACTACTGATACCGAAGAGGTTTATTATAAGGTGGGTCGTGTGAACTATATCCTCGACAATTTGCTGGCACAGAAGGCTGCCAAGGAGATGATTATCGTGCTGCCTTATGGTAATCCTACCAAGCTGTTGGCTGCGCCTGCTGCTAACGGTGCCCCACAAACCCGTTTTGGTGGCGACGTGTTCAGTAAGGACCTGATCAACGACCTGATGCCTTATATCGAGAAAAACTACCGTACCATCAACAATAAGGATCATCGTGCCATCGGTGGCTTCTCGCGTGGTGGAAACCAGGCTTTGTTCAATGGTTTGAACAACCTCGATAAGTTCTCGTATCTGTGCAGCTACAGTTCGTTTACATCAACCGATATTGCAGGTGTTTACGATAATGCTGAGGATACGAATAAGAAGATACGCCTGTTCTGGTTGGGTGTTGGTACCGACGACTTCCTGTATGGCAATGCCCGCGACTATATGGAGTTCCTCGACACCAAGGGTATCCGCAGTGTGAAGGAGTTTACCAACGATAAGTTCGGACATACCTGGATGAACGCCAAGTATTTCCTGACCAAGACCCTGCCATTGCTCTTCAATAAGAAAGCTGCCGAAGCAGCCATGGCTGCTGGTGAGCCAGCCCCTGCCAAGACCGGAAAGGAGCAGCAGTTCACTCCTGGTGTGATGGCCCGTCTCTTCCCACGTCCCATCATTTCGCCCGAATATACCGAGGATGGTATCATCTTCCGTTTCAAGGCGCCTGATGCTAAGAAGGTGGAGCTGGAGTGCGAGATGCTGCCCGAGAATGTGGCTATGGAGCGCGACAGCGATGGCGTGTGGAGCGTGAAGCTGAACGAGTATCTGTTTGAGACCTTTAAGTATTGCTTTGTGGTTGACAGCATGCAGGTTACCGACCCCAGCAATATGTATATCTCGCCCGATGCCGGCTTTAAGTACAGTGTGGCCGACAATCCCAAGTCGCCATTCAACTTTGCCTCGCAAGGTGAGATGGATCACGGTCGTGTCAGCTACGACTTGGAGCGTAATACCGCTTTCTATATCTCTGGCAATATGCGTATGGGCGTGATGCCTGCCTTTATCCAGCTGATTCCTGTCGAAGGCGAATCGGTAGAAAGCTGGTTTAAGGTAGGTGGTGCCGATGCCATTACCGACCGTTTGATTGCCGATGGCAATGCCAAGCCCTGTATGATCACCGTGAGCGCTCAGGATCTGAGTCAGCAGCAGGGTGGTATGCAGATGCCTGGCTTTAAGATGAATAAGCTGGACGCCAACGATTATCCTACATGGAGCTTGCGTCGCAGAGCCTTAGTAAAACTGTTGCTCGAAATTAAGAAACAGCCCGATCCTGAGTTCCCCGCTATGGGCGGCTTTGGCGGTGGCGGCTTTAATGGAGGCGGTGGCTTTGGCGGCGGCTTCGGTATGTAAATCAAGAGAAAAGAACTATGAGACTTATATCAACTATTGTACTGTGTTGTGCTGCCCTCTGCGCTCAGGCGCAGCAGGGTGGCCAACTTCCTTTGCGTTATCAAGTAGAAAACACAGGTGCTGCTTTTGCTAAGCCTGCCATGCCCGAGGCCAGTCAGTTGCCGGTCATCAAGGACCTGCCCGACCCACTGAAAGGCGTGAATGGTTTCAGCGACTGGGCGCGTCGCCGCAGTGAGATAGCTGCCCTGATACAGCATTACGGCATTGGCGAGAAGCCGGCTGTGAAGAAAGAGCATATCAAAGCCCGCATGAGTGGCGACACCCTCATTGTGGATGTGACCGTGAATGGACAGACACTCACTCTGACCTCTGAAATCAGATATCCCAAAACGGGCAAGGCGCCTTATCCCCTGATGATTGGCTCGAGCATGATTGCGCTGCCACGCCAGTTGTTCGATGACCGTCCCATTGCCACCATGAACTTCCACGAGAAGCAGGTGAACGACTACGGACAGTGGGGCAAGCACCATGAGCGAGGGGAGCATAACTTCGACAGACTTTATCCGCACTTGAAGGATAACGGTGCCTATAGCGAATGGGCTTGGGGTTTCAGTCGTTTGATAGATGGACTGGAACTGTTAGGTCCTGAGATCACCAAGATTGACACCAAGCATATCGGCGTTACCGGTTGCTCGTATGCTGGTAAGATGGCACTCTATTGCGGTGCCTTTGATGAGCGTGTGGCACTCACCATCGCTCAGGAGCCTGGTGGTGGCGGTGCTGCTGCCTGGCGCTACTCGCATCTGCAGGACAGCGTAGAGAATTTGGATAAGACCGACTATCACTGGTTCTTGGAGAGTCAGCTCACTAACTTTCATGGTGACAGTGTGTATCAGCTGCCTTACGACCAGCACGAGCTGTGTGCATTGGTGTGCCCACGTGCCCTGTTGCTGTTGGGCAATCCCGACTACAAATGGTTGGCCGACGATGCCATGTTGGTATCAGCCAAGGCTGCCAAGAAGGTATGGGAGCGTTTCGGTATTGCCGATCGTATGGGTTGGAGCATCGTAGGTGGTCACGGCCACTGTCAGTTGCCCGAGTGCCAATGGCCCGAGGTGCTGGCCTTTTTAGACAAGTTCTTATTAGGCAAAGATACTAACACGAACGATATACGCGTATATTCTAAAACCCTCATAAAATGAAGAAAATACTATTCTCAGTTTGTATGTTAAGCCTCTCTGCAGTAGCTATGGCTCAGCCAGCAGGCGGATTCGGAGGTTTTCAGGCACCTCAGGTGAGGCTGGAAACCTCGCAGGAATGGAAGGATGTGAACTATGCTGGCGACGACCAGGCTTACCACACCTGTGATATCTATCTCCCTAAGAAGGAGCAGGCATCCTATCCTGTGGTGATTCATATCTATGGCAGTGCCTGGTTCAGCAACAGCAGTAAGGGTATGGCCGATTTGGGTACCATCGTCAAGAGTCTGTTGGATGCCGGTTTTGCAGTGGTTTGCCCTAACCACCGTTCGAGCATGGATGCCAAGTGGCCTGCACAGATTCACGACATCCGTGCCGTCATCCGTTTTGTACGTGGTGAGGCTAAGAAGTATAAGTTTGATACCAAGTTCATCGCTACCAGCGGCTTCTCATCAGGTGGTCATCTGGCTTCTACTGCTGCTACTACCAGTGGTACCAAGCAGACTAAGGTGGGCACCGTGGATATCGACCTGGAGGGCAACGTAGGTAACTATCTGAACGAGAGCAGTTCTGTAAATGCTGCTTGCGACTGGTCGGGGCCTATCGACCTGACTGCGATGGACTGTGGTGAGTCGATGAAGATGGGTGAGAACAGTCCTGAAGACGTGCTGTTGAACTCTAAGTTGGCTAAGGAACCAGATAAGTATCTCAGTCTGAGTGCCAATACCTATGTGGATAAGAACGATCCTCCTATCATCATCTTCCACGGTGAGAAGGACAACGTGGTTCCCTGCTGTCAGGGAAAGGCTTTCTTCGAGACGTTGAAGGCTGCAGGTGTAAAGACCGAGGCCACCTTCGTTCCCGAAGGCAGTCATGGCGGACCAGCTATGTATGTAGAAGAAAACCTTCAGAAGATGGTGAATTTCCTGAAGGCTCTCCTGTAATATGACTATTCTTATAACCAAAAGTAGCTTTTCGCCATGCGAAAAGCTACTTCTTGTTGGGTGAAAAGCTACTTTTCGACTAGCGAAAAGTAGCTTTTTGATTTAGTCGTGGAGAATTAATGCCGACTGGGCATCTACGATGGCTTTGGTGCCATTGATGGTGCCCAGGCCATTCTCATTGATGGTGCCATCGCAGCATACGATGGTGTAGCGGCCATCAGGGATGGTGAGCTCCATGGGCTCCTTATTAGCATTGAGCACCACGATGATGTTGCGCCAGTCGTCGCGTCCGGCATAGTTCTTCAGTCGGAAGGCTACCACGTTCTCTGGTGTATCGATAAACTCCAGATGTTTGCGCACCAAGTCGGCATTGCCTAAACGGAAAGCTGGATGATTCTTGCGCAACTGAATCAGGTTCTTATAATAATTGAACACCTGTGGATACTGCTTCAGGTTGTCCCAGTTGAGCTGATTGATGCTGTCGGGCGACTCAAAGCTGTTGTGCACGCCTTTCTTGTTGCGCAGCAACTCCTCACCGCTGAGCATGAAAGGCACGCCCTGTGAGGTGAATACGGCTGTTTGTGCCAGCAGGTCGAGACGAATCAGCTCTTCAATCGTGATGCCTGGGATGCTGCTCTGCAGGCGATCCACCAGGCACATATCGTCGTGACAGCTCACGTAGCTAATCATCTGCGTGGGCTCTGTGGCCCAAGGCTCCTTGCTATAGTTCACCTTGGTCATATCCACCTGCGGATGACTGATGGCACCAGCGATACCGAACTTGATGCTCTCCTTATGGCCTGCCAAGCCAGCTAAGAATGCGGGCTGCTTATCGTCGCTGAACGGACCGCGCAGCGCATCGCGAATCTCATCGCTAAAGGCTGCAATAGTTGGCATCTGTGGGATATTGGCCTTCATACCGAGCTTTTCCTGCGGATAGGCACAGCTGCCAGCGCTCCAGCCCTCGCCATATATAAAAATGGTGGGATCGATGTCGTTAACAGCCTTTCGGATGGCGTTCATCGTCTCGATGTCGTGAACTCCCATCAGATCGAAACGGAATCCATCGATATGGAATTCGTTAATCCAGTACTTCACGCTCTCAATCATGAACTGGCGCATCATGGGCTTTTCGGATGCAGTCTCGTTGCCACAGCCACTGCCGTTGCTGTACTGGCCATCGGCTGTTTTGCGATAGAAATAGTCGGGATAGGTGCGCTGGAAGTTGGAGTGCTCGATGTCGTAGGTGTGGTTATACACCACGTCGAGAATCACACGGATGCCAGCCTTGTGCAGCGCCTGCACCATCTGCTTGAACTCGCGGATGCGCACTTCGGGCTTGTAGGGATTGGTGGAATAGCCACCCTCGGGCACGTTGTAGTTCACTGGATCGTAGCCCCAGTTGTACTTGTTGTCGCTCAGTCGTGTCTCATCCACCGAGCCGTAGTCGTAGCTGGGCAGAATATGGATGGCATTCACACCTAACGATTTGAGGTGATTGATGGCCCAAGGCTCGGTGAGTGCCATGAACTTGCCTGGATACTGGGCATCCTGACGATGGATAGAGAAATCACGATGGTGCATCTCATAGATAACCAGGTCGGCAGGCGACTTGCATACGGGATGCTGATCTTCGCACCATCCCTCGGGGTTGGTGCTTGCAAGATTGATAATGGCGCCACGCTTGCCATTGGCACCTACGGCCTTGGCGAATACACCAGGGCACTCGCCTTTGCCCATGTCGAAGGTGTAGAACATACCCATCAGGTCGCCCTTGATGGTAGCTGTCCAGCACTCGTTGCCAGTCTTCTGCATTTTTACGCGTTTGATGGCCTTGCCGCCTAGTCCGTCTTTATAGACACGGACAGTAATCTGCTTGGCATCATTGGGTGCAAACAACTGGAACTTGGTTGCTTGAGGTGCATAGCTCACCTCTTTAAACGTCTGTGCTACTACCTGATGGGGTAGTAGCATAGACAACAATCCTGCAAAAATCAATTTCTTCATGCTTTATTTTGCAATTAGTGATACGGCGAAACCTCCACCAGGAGCCTCTGTGAGCTTCAGCACATCCTTGGCTGTTACCACCTTCTTGGTGATGACATAAGCCTGAGGATTCTTCTCGTAGTGAGCATCCTTGGCATCGGCATAGATGGTACAGTCGTATTTACGACCTTTGTCTAAGAAGTTGAGCTTAATGGTGCTCTTGTGTCCGTTCTCATCACATTTGCCACCGATAAACCAGTTGTCGGTGCCCTTGGCTTTGCGGGCTACGGTGATATAGTCGGCAGGCTCGGCCTCCAGGTAGATGCTCTCGTCCCAGTCGCAAGCCACATCACGGATGAACTGGAAGGCATCGTCGAACTTCTCGTAGTTCTCAGGCAGGTCGGCAGCCATCTGCAATGGTGAGTACATGGTGAGATAGAGAGCCAGCGAACCAGCGATGGTGATGCGTGCCCAAGAGTCGTTGTTGCTCCATTCCTTTAGTTTGGTGACGAAGATACCTGGGGTGTAGTCCATCGGACCGCCCTGCAAACGGGTGAATGGCAGAATGCAGGTGTGATCGGGGTTTGAACCACCGAAGGCCTCGTACTCAGTGCCGCGAGCCGATTCGTTACCAACGAGGTTAGGCCATGTACGGCAGATACCGGTGGGGCGTGTTGCCTCGTGGGCGTTGACCATGATATGGTGCTTGGCAGCCTCTTTCACTACATAGAGATAGTGGTTGTTCATTGACTGCGAGTAGTGGTGATCGCCACGTGGGATGATGTCGCCCACGTAACCAGTCTTCACAGCATCGTAGCCGTATTTGTTCATCAAGTTGAAAGCCTGCTCCATGTGGCGCTCGTAGTTCTGCGTAGAGCTTGAGGTCTCGTGGTGCATCAGCAGCTTCACGCCCTTAGAGTGGGCATAGTCGTTGAGCATCTTGATGTCGAAATCAGGATAGGGGGTCACGAAGTCGAACACGTCGCGCTTCCACAGGTTGGCCCAGTCTTCCCAACCAACGTTCCAACCTTCAACCAATACCTCGTCGAGGCCGTTCTTGGCAGCAAAGTCGATATAACGCTTCACCTTCTCGTTGTTGGCACCATGACGACCGTTAGGCTTCACCTTGTTCCAGTCGATCTGGTCGAGCTTAATGCTGGGATACTCATCGGTATAGTTCCATGAGCTCTTGCCCACAATCATCTCCCACCATACACCGCAGTACTTGGTGGGGTGGATCCATGAGGTGTCTTCAATCTTACAAGGCTCGTTCAGGTTCAGGATGAGGTTGTTCGACAGCATGTCGCGTGCATCATCCGATACCATCACGGTGCGCCAAGGGGTGTTGCAAGGTGTCTGCATGGCACCCTTCAAGCCTGTAGCATCGGGAGTAAGGTGGCTCACGAAGGTGAAAGGCTGTGGCAAAGGATAACGTGAAGGAGCCGGATTTGGGGTATAGGCATTAGTAAAGCCCTTCAGCTCCTGTGAGAGGTGCTTGGTCTGAGCATCCACCAGCTCCAGATGCATGGTGGCATAGTCCAGACAGGCTGCCTCATGGATATTGATGTAAAGACCATCGTCGCTCTTCATCTGCAGCGATGTCTGCACGCCCGTCTCTGAGAATACGGCTACCGAGGAGTTGTACCAGTTGACAGCCTCGTTGAAACGTCCACGAATGCCTGAGAGCTTGGTCTCCTGTGTCACCTGCTCCTGCGTGTCGTAATCGCCAGGCAACCACCAAGCTGTGTGGTCGCCTGCCATGGCAAACTCGGTGCGCTCCTCCTCAATCAGGAAGTAGTTGAGCTCTTTCTGCTGAGGGAACTCGTAACGGAATCCGATACCATCGTCATAGACACGGAAACGGATGAGCATCTGGCGTTTAGCCGATGGCTGATCCAACGTTACTGCCAGTTCGTTGTAATGGTTGCGAATGTTCTTGTTTTCGCCCCATACTGGCTGCCAGGTCTCGTCGAAGGTAGAGGTCTCTTCCTTGGCGATAGCGAAGCCGTCCATCAGGTCGGTCTCGTTGGTCCACTTAGATGAGTGGCGGTCCTTAGCCAGCTCCAGTCCGAGATGAGAAGGCTTGATGACGGCACGTCCCTTGTAGGTCATCTCATAGACAGGGCGACCAGTGTTGTCAACAGAAAACTTTAATTCAATGTTGCCGTTAGGCGATTTCACATTGCCGGCGATGGCCATCAGTGGCAGCAAAGCCAGCGATAAGAGTAACTTTTTCATTTATTTTCTTCCGCTTTGACTAATTAATGTGCTGATTTCGTTATTGAAGTCGTCGGCCTGCAGCAACTGCTCGATGGTGAGGTGCATGCGGTAACGCCAGTAGTGGCGTGGATTGGCCGGGATGTTGATGCGCTCGGCATTTTGGTCGGGTAGGCGAAGGCCCTCGTCGATGCTCAGCCAATCCTGCAAAGACAGCAGACAGAGCATTGAAGGCGATGTGAGGTGACGGCTCACAATGTCCTTGGCCAACCAACCTGGCAGTGGGTGAGGGGCTGCACCACCACGACGAAGTGTGGTGTTGTAGTAGCTCTGTGTCTGCTCCTCGTCCTCGTCCCACCATTGGCGCAATGTTGACATATCGTGGGTAGAGATGGTATCTACTGAGCGATAGGGGTTATGCGACAGTTTGCCGAAGCGTGTAGTCGGATCCTTTGGCATCGACTGGATTTCGAGGCTCAGGATGCGCAGTTCGTTCATCACCCAGGGTACGCAATCGGGCACCATACCCAGGTCTTCGGCACATACCAGCATGCGTGTGGCCTGTGTCAGACGTGGCATCTTCTTCATCGCTTCGGTGTACCAGAACTGGTTGTTGCGGCGATAGAAGTAGTCGTTGTACAAACGATTGAACACGAACTTATCGTTGTCCCAAAGGGCTTCGTAGATAAAGTCGTTCTGAACGCCGATACGGGGATGGAACTTGTCCTTGTTCTTGCGATCGCGCACAAAGAGCACATCGCTGATGAGGGCATACAGACCGTCGCGCAGATTCTGATCGGCCTCGTCGGTCTTACCCTTAAAGGCGGCCTCTACCTTGCGCTGGGTGTCGTATTCGGGCTTCATCTGCCAGATATCATCATGTGCATGATCCAGGAATGTGTCTTTGACGTACTGAGCACGCTCGCCAAAGATGCGATCCAGTGTCCAGTCGGCAATGAATGGCTTAGTAAAGAGCTCCTCCTGGAAGTGCAGTCCGTAGGCCTCAATCTCTTCACGCGTCATACCCAGTGAAGGCGAGAACTGACCTAACAGACCGTGGACGGCATCGATAGGAATCTCCCAGATACGGAAGAAGCCTAATACGTGGTCGATGCGATAGGCATCGAAGTACTCTGCCATCTTGCGGAAACGGCGAACCCACCAAGAGCAGCCGTCTTCGAGCATAGCATCCCAGTTGTAGGTGGGGAATCCCCAGTTCTGACCGTTGGCTGAGAAAGCATCAGGTGGTGCACCTGCCTGACCGTTCAGATTGAAGTACTTGGGTTCTACCCATGCCTCTACACCATCGCGACTGATGCCGATGGGGATATCGCCCTTCAGTACCACGCGCTTCTTGCGGGCATAAGCATGGGCAGCACGCATCTGCTGATCGAGGTTGAACTGTACATAGTACCAGAAGGCCACCTCTTTATATAACTTAGTTGTTGACTTGCTCATGGCTTCGCGCTCGCTGTCGGGCAACTCATGATGGTCGGGCCAGTCCTGGAATGTGGCTGTGCCGTATAGATCACGGTAATGACAGAAAGCGGCATAAGGTACCAGCCACTCCTTGTTCTGCTCGAAG
The DNA here is from genome assembly GCA_015060625.1 of Xylanibacter ruminicola. Taxonomy (GTDB): domain Bacteria; phylum Bacteroidota; class Bacteroidia; order Bacteroidales; family Bacteroidaceae; genus Prevotella; species Prevotella ruminicola_D. Next base: position 30,680 of record SUYC01000010.1, read on the forward strand.
AACTGCTTAAAGGCTGCCGTCTTCATCGTCTTGGCACCCTCCTGAGCAAAGATGGCATGCAGATAGTCCATCTTAGCGTTGTTCACACGCTCATAGTCGATCTGTGGCAGAGCGTTCAGTGTTTTACGCAGAACCTCGTACTCCTGGCGCAGTTTTTCGTCTTTCAGCTGTGGCAGCTGGCGCAAATCGGTGTATTGCGGATGCAGTGCATAGATGCTGATAGAGTTGTAGGGATATGAATCCTGCCAGGTGTGGGTGATATTGGTATCGTTGATGGGCAGCACCTGCAGTACGCGCTGCTTGGTCTTGTCGCACCAGTCAATCATCAGCTTCAGGTCGCCGAAGTCGCCAACACCAAAGCTGCCCTCACTGCGTAGTGAGAAGATAGGGATAACGGTACCGGCACCCTTCCAAGGATAGACAGGGAAGTAGGCCTGCGACAGTTCATAGACAACGACCTCGCCATCTGCTATTTCCGGTAGCTCAACGGTACGGTTCATGCCGTTCTCCCACAATAGAGTGACATCTACCTCTTCGTCGAGGGCCACGAATTTGAACTCGATGGTACGAGGGAGTTTGTCGGCGTCAAGACTGATCACCCATTCGTTGTTCTCGTGCTCAGCCATGTCGATGGCACGCTTAGCCTCCCAGTTGCCTAAGGTTTCGCCGCCACCAATCAGTGCCAGACGTTCGTTGTTACGCAACTGTGGGGCACGTACCTTGAGGCGTACGGTCTTGCCATAGGATGTCAGGACGCTCATGTTCTGTGCACGGGCGGCTATACACTCAGTAAAAGCCGTAGAGTACATGTACGAATCCTCTGGAATATCAATCCAGTGGTCGTAAACGATGTAACGGGCCCCCTTGGCAGCAGCAAATTCCAAACGGTGAGGAATGACCAACCACTCGTGGCGCTGCTCATGGTCGCCGCGCATCACGGTATAATAATAGTCGATGTGGGCAGCTGATTTCTCTGCCTTACTCATCTCGCACATCCAGTGAAGCCCGTCGAGGGTTGTCATCTTGTGCTCTTCAGTCTTATCATCCGTTAGGATGTTCAGTGCCAGCTCTTCACCGAAGACAGTCTGGTACTCCAGGTTGAAAATGATCTTCATACCAACTTGCTTTTAGTTATTTTTGGCAAAAGTACGAAAATAACCCGTTCGGTGTTTTCCAAACGGGCTTGTATTTGATAGTTTCTCGATGCAAACGATTGCATACTGTCATATCTGCCTAACGGGGGAGTGTCATAATGAATCTGGCACCAGGACTGAAAGACGTATCCAGCTTTATATCGCCTCCCATGCGGCGGGCCATACTACGTGCAACGGTTAGTCCGATGCCTGTTCCTTCGTAATAAGTATCGAGTTGCACAAACTCGTCGAAGATATGTTCGGCTTCTTGGGTAGGTACGCCTATACCATTATCTTCGACCATAAACTGTACGTTGCCAGGTAAGACTTCTACATGCAGTTTTACATGCTGATCTGTACTTTTTGCACAGAATTTGCGGGCATTGTCGAGCAACAGAGCTAAGGCGCGAACGGCTGCCTGCAGATTGGTGTTTAGTTGAATCTTCTCAGCCTCAGGCTGTATCTCCAAGTCGAATGTCAGTGAGGGCTTATCGGCTATCATGCTCTTGACAAGGGCTTCGCTTACAATCTTGTTGGGTGTTACCTTGTCGGTTCGCTCAATTACGCTCCGACTGTTGGCATCGCTCAGCTCCAGCATCTTGTTCACCAAACCAGTGATACGTTCGGTGTTGAGGATGATGTCGTTGGCAAGCTGTTTCTTCTCCTCCTCGCTTAACTCCAAGTTAGGGGTGGTGAGTATCTGTGTGAAACCACTCAGAATATTCAAAGGGGTGCGTATCTCGTGGGATATCTGCTGAATGAAGTGCGTCTTCATCTTCGACGATTCTTCGGCTCTGGCTGTGGCTTCTATCAGCTGGTGGTTGGTTTGCTCCAACTCCATGTGACTCATTTCCAAAATGTTGTAGTTGGTCTCTAACATGGCGTTGCTAATCCGCAACTTGCGGCGTGAGCGGTACAAGGTGATGATATAAAGTGATATGAGCGCCAGTATAATCACTATACTTACATACCATACCCACATGGGCACACCATGATGAGCAACACCATACTTGATTTCTGAACCATAAATCTTATCAATCACTCCTTCGCTTTCCATCTTGGCTATCTCCAAACTGATGGCGTCTATCAGTTCCTTGTTATGGCTTACATAACAGTACTCGCGCGGCTGTAGTGAAATCTCCTCTCGTGCCAAACCGTCGAGTTTGTAATGATCAATAAAGTACTTGGCCTGATAACTGTAACAGATAATGGCATCGTAACGGCCATTTGCCAGTTCGTGGAACGACTGGTCGAGATCGTTCACTTTTACACATGTACCGCCCTCGCGCTCAACCAGTTCGGATATGTGGCGAGAATTCAAAAAGGCAAATGTCTTTCCTTTCAGGTTACGGAAATCAAACGCCTTATAGTCGCTTTTGCGATACACTACCTGATAATACAAACGGAAGATGGGACGTGAATAATGGATGGTGTCTTTCCGATATGGAGAGTAAACCATCATGGCCAGATCGGTATCGCCGTTGAGCACCGAGGTGGCTACCTTATTCCACAGGTTGGGCACATAATAGTACTTGATACCCATACGTTTCATCAACTCACGTGTAAAGTCGATGTCGTAGCCATGGGGCAGTCCGTCTTTATCTACCGACTGCAGTGGGGCGTAGTTGGCATCCAAACCAATGGTAATCTGATCGGTTGGCGGCACGAATGCCACTGCTCGCATAGATAAGCTGCATAAGACTGCTACCAGCAACCCTACAAGCCTGCATCTGTCATGTTTCTTCTTAATCACGTGTATCTGTATTATAAATATAAGTTCTTTGTTTCCTTAATCTTCTGCCAGGGTAAAGTCGAGCTGTTTGCGCTCCAGATTGGCTCGGGCTACCTGAATGCGTATAGGATCGCCTAACTGGTATTTGATGTGATGACGACGACCAACAATCATATAGTTCTTCTCGTCGAAATCGTAGTAGTCGTTACCCAGGTCGCGAATAGGTATCATACCTTCGCAGTGGGTCTCATCAATCTGTGCATAGATGCCGAACGACTGGATGCCGCTGATATGGGCATCGTAGGTGTTGCCAATCTTGTCGGCCATAAACTCTACCATCTTGTATTTGATGGAGTCGCGTTCGGCATTCATAGATATCTGCTCCATGTCGCTGCAATGCTCGCAAAACTCCTCGTACTTTTCTTTATTGGCCGAACGGGCACCATTCTGATACTTGGTAAGCAAGCGGTGCACCATCATGTCGGGATAACGACGGATGGGCGACGTGAAGTGCGTGTAGTAGTCGAACGCCAGACCATAGTGGCCGATATTGTGTACGCTGTACTTGGCCTTCATCATGGCACGCAGGGCAACTGTCTCGATGGCATTCTGCTCTCGGGTTCCTTCGGCCTGCGACATCAGACTGTTGAGCGATTTGGTGATAGCCCCCTTGGTACCGGCAGTCTTCACTTTATAACCAAACTTGGCTACGAACTCACGCAGATTCTCCAACTTCTGTGGGTCGGGTTGGTCGTGGATACGATAGGGGAGCGTCTTGGCTTTGGCGCCCTTTTTAACGCGGCCGATGCTCTCGGCAACAGTTTTATTAGCCAACAGCATAAACTCCTCGATCAACTTGTTGGCATCCTTCGACACCTTGAAGTAAGCACGAATGGGCTTGCCTGTCTCGTCGATATCGAAGTGCAACTCTTCGCGGTCGAACTTCACACTACCGTTCTTGAATCGGGCTTCGCGCAGTTTCTTAGCCAGTGCATCGAGTTTCAGTAAGAACTCGGCGTTTTCGCCTTTACCTTCTTCTATGATCTGTTGCACCTCTTCGTAGGCATAGCGGCGATCGCTCTTAATCACTGTGTGTGCCAGATGCCAGTCCTTGATATTGGCCTCGTCGTCCATTTTGAAAATGACACTGTAGCACAGTTTCTCCTCATCAGGGCGCAATGAACAGATAAAGTTGCACAAACGCTCGGGCAGCATAGGAATTGTGCGATCTACCAGATAGATACTGGTGGCACGTGCATATGCTTCTTTATCGATGGTGGAGCCTTCCTTAACATAGTGCGACACATCGGCAATGTGTACGCCAACCTCCCAAAGCTGGGTGCTAGATGTTGGGTGTTGGGTGTTGGTGAGAGGTCTGATTGACAGGGCATCGTCGAAGTCCTTGGCATCCTTGGGGTCGATGGTGCAAGTGAAAACATCGCGGAAGTCTTCTCTGCGTGCTATCTCCTCGGGGGTGATGGTGGCATCAATCTTCTCGGCGGCCTCTTCTACATGCTTAGGATATTTGTAAGGCAGGTTGTACTGTGCTAGGATGGCGTGCATCTCGGCATTGTTCTCGCCTGTTTTTCCCAGGATGTCGATGACCTGACCGATGATGTTTTTATGATCCTGATCGGGCCACTGAACGATTTTTACTACAGCCTTGTCGTCGGTCTTGCCTCCTTTCAGCTTGCGCTTAGGGATAATAATATCGTGGACAATCGTTGAGTCGGCTGTTACCAGGAAGGCAATATCCTTTTCTACACGCAGCTTGCCTACGATGGTGTCGTGAGCACGCTTCACAATTTCGATGACCATCGCCTCCTTGATATGCTTATCGCGGCGCGCCATGAGCGATACTTTTACACGGTCGCCATCCATAGCCGACATAGAGTTACGCTCGGCCACAAATACTGGCGTACCACCTTCATCAGGCACAAACGAGTTGCGTCCGTTGGCTTTTCTGTGGAAAATACCTTCCTGTACCTGAGTCTTCAGGTTCAGTTTGTAGGAGTTGTCGCTCACCTTCAGCAGGAAATCGTCCCATGCCATCTCCTCCATCACATCAATGGCTAGCATCTTGAGTGGATGAGTGTCGAGTTTCAATACCTTGAATATCTGTTTGAACGAGAATGTTTCGTTAGGATTGTGCTGAAACAGGTTCTGTAGCAATTCGCTCACCTGTTTCTTGCCTAACCTTTTTCCGCCTTTCTTCTTACCCATAGCTTGTCTCTTTTTTTTCTTTTCTGACTGCAAAGATAGTAATTAAATTAAGAATTAAGAATTAAGAGTTAGGAAAATTTGCTGCCAGAACTCATTTTTTCTTAATTATTAACTCTTAACTCTTAACTTTTGTGTACCTTTGCACTCAAATTATAAACTGCATGAAGATATTAGTAACAGGGGCTAGTGGTTTTATCGGCTCGTTTATTGTTGAAGAGGCGCTCCGCCGTGGCTTTGATACTTGGGCTGCGGTGCGTGGCAGTAGCTCTAAGGCTTATCTGCAGGATGAGCGTATCAACTTTATCGAATTGAATCTTTCGTCGAAGGCTCAACTGGTGGAACAGTTGCGTGGTCAGACTTTCGACTACGTGGTGCATGCTGCAGGTGTGACTAAGTGCTTGGATAAACGTGACTTTTTCCGCATTAACACCGAGGGTACCAAGAATCTGGTTGATGCACTCCTTGAGGTGGGCATGCCGCTGAAACGATTGGTGTTTGTGAGCAGTCTAAGCATTTTTGGCGCTATCCGCGAACAGCAGCCTTATCAAGAGATTAAGGAGACTGATATCCCCCAACCTAATACCGCCTATGGCTGTAGTAAACTGGCTGCTGAGCAGTATCTGGAACAGATGGCCTCGCGCGTACCTTATATAATAGTGCGCCCGACAGGCGTTTATGGTCCTCGCGAAAAAGACTACTTTATCATGGCCAAGAGCATTAAGCAGCACTCCGATTTTGCTGTGGGCTACAAGCGTCAGGATATTACCTTCGTATATGTAAAGGATGTGGTGCAGGCCATCTTCCTGGCTTTGGGTAAGGGTGAGAATGGTAGGAAGTACTTCCTGAGCGATGGTAAGGTGTATCAGAGTGAAACCTTTAGTAATCTGATTCATCAGGAATTGGGGCGCCCGTGGTGGATACGCATTAAGGCCCCTATCTGGGTGCTGCGTGTAGTAACCTTCTTTGGTGAGTATCTCGGACGACTGACAGGTAAGGTTACAGCGCTTAATAATGATAAATATAATATTCTGCGCCAGCGTAATTGGCGCTGTGATATACAGCCTGCTATCACCGAACTGGGCTATAAGCCTGAGTATGATCTGGAGCGTGGTGTGAAAGAAACGATTAAATGGTATCAGGATAATAAATGGTTATAAAAAAGATATTTGAGATAGAAAAGAAACCTCGCAAAGGTCTGATGGCATTTGAGTGGGCTGTGCTGGCTTATATGCTGTTTACGCTGTTGCTCATTATGATTACCTATACCAAGTTGCAGCATCCAGGTGAGATGCTTTGGGGGCGTGCTCAAGTGGTTATCTCGACTTTGGCACTCTGGGGTGTGTATCGTATGATTCCATGCCGACTGACAATGATGTTTCGTGTGGCGCTGCAGCTAATACTGCTGTCGTGGTGGTATCCCGATACCTACGAAATCAATCAGGTGTTTCCAAATGTCGACCATGTGTTTGCTGGTTATGAGCAGCAGTTGTTCCACCTTCAACCTGCTCTTGTTTTTTCGCAGGCCATCTCTAATCCGGTGTTCAGTGAGTTGATGCACCTGGGGTACGCCTCGTATTATCCGCTTATAGCTTTGGTAACATTTTACTATTTCCTGTATCGCTATCAGGAATTTACACGTGTGGCGTTTATTATTCTGGCGTCGTTCATGCTCTATTATGTGATTTTTGTGCTGTTGCCCGTTACTGGTCCGCAGTATTACTATTTAGCGGCAGGTGTCGATCAGATAGCACAGGGGCATTTCCCCAACGTGGGTGATTATTTTGCCACTCATTCAGAGGCGTTGACTATACCTGGTTGGAAAGATGGTTTCTTCTATCAGTGTGTGGCCAGTGCGCATGAGGCAGGTGAGCGTCCTACGGCGGCTTTCCCCAGTAGTCATGTAGGTGTTACCACCATTCTGTTACTGTTGGCTTGGCATGCCCGTAACCGTAAATTACTGTACACGTTGCTGCCCTTTTATGTGCTGATGTGTTTTGCTACGGTTTACATTCAGGCACACTATGCAGTTGATGTGATAGGTGGTTGGATTTCGGCTGTGGTCATCTATGCGGTTTTGTTTTTTTTATCGAAAAAATTTGTTTGATTCGAAAATAATGCTTATCTTTGCAACCGATTAAGTAGGGATAAGACATATTACGAAATAGGGATTCCGACACGAAGTGAGTCGGGATTCTTTTCTTTTTTGTCCGTCCAAGTAATAAAGAGTATTTTTAAAATTGAATAGTTATGGCATACATGTCACAAGAAGGCTACGATAAATTGATAGCCGAACTGCAGCGTTTAGAAGGTGTTGAGCGTCCTAAGGCCTCTGCTGCTATTGCCGAGGCTCGTGAAAAGGGTGATCTGAGTGAGAATTCTGAGTACGATGCCGCTAAGGAGGCACAGGCTCACCTTGAGGATAAGATCAACCAGTTGAAAATGACTATCGCCGAAGCAAAGGTGATAGATACCAGTCGTTTGAGTACCGACTCGGTTCAGATTCTCTCGAAAGTAGAGATGACTAACCTGACTAACAAGGCCAAGATGTCATATACCATTGTGAGCGAGAGTGAAGCCAACCTGCGTGAGGGTAAGATTTCGATCCAGACTCCTATTGCTCAGGGCTTGCTGAATCATAAGGTAGGAGATGAGGTTGAGGTGAAGATTCCTCGTGGAACCATCAAACTCCGTATTGATAAGATTACTGTAGGGTGATTTATAATTGATAATTGACAATTGAGTATGGATATCTTTAGCAAAATTGCAGCTGGCGAGATTCCCAGCTATAAGTGCGCTGAGAACGATGAGTTCTATGCGTTTCTGGATATCAATCCATTGGTAGAGGGGCATACACTGGTTATTCCTCGTCGTGAAGTGGATTATATTTTTGATATGGACGATGACGAGTTGGCTCGCTATCAGGTGTTTGCTAAGCGTGTGGCGCTGGCCATTAAGAAGGCTTTCCCATGCAAGAAGGTGGCACAGGTGGTGCTGGGTCTTGAAGTGCCCCATGCACACATCCACCTCATTCCTATGCAGAGTGAGGCCGATGTTGACTTCCGTCGTGAAAAGCTGAAACTTACAGAAGATCAGTTTAAGGCTATTGCCGAAAAGATACGTGGTGAGTTTGTGTGATTACACAAACTCATCACCATATTTAATCCTTACCTCGTTTACATATTTCTTCACCATCGACGAGTTGTCGCTCTTTTTGCAGATGAGCAGTACACCGTCTTCTTCGGCAACGATATAGCCTTCCAGACCGTTGAATACACCCAGTTTTCCTTTGGGTAGCTTGATGATGTTGTTCTTACAGTCCTCAAGTATCACCTCTGAGTCCATCACCACATTATCATCGGGTATTTTGTGCATCACCTCGTAGATGGCATGCCAAGTACCCAAGTCGGCCCAACCAAAGTCGCATTTCATCACATATACGTTATTGTCGCTCTGTTCCAGAATGGCATAGTCGAGTGATAGGTTAGGGTAGCGTGGATAGTTTTCGGCTACAAACTTGGCTTCCTCCTCCTCTGTATAGGATGGGGTGTCGTATCGTAGTTCGCGAAGTACAGGTGGGAACACATGCTCGAACGTATCGAGTAAGTGATAGGCATTAGAGATGAAGATACCTGTGTTCCAGTAGAACTCGCCACTCTCCATAAACATGCGTGCAAATTCGCGTTCAGGCTTCTCGGTGAACGATTTTACTTCGTACACGTCGGGCTTGCACGTCAGGTCGCCTAGCTGTATGTAACCATAGCCAGGCTCAGCGCGTGTGGGCTTAACGCCCATGGCCAGCAGTACGTTGTTCTTGGATACGTAACTGATGCCCACTTCCATGCTGTGTGCAAACGAAGCCTCGTTTAATATCAACTGATCGCTTGGTGATACGATAACGTTGGCATCTGGTGTTTGGTGGTGAATGCGCATGGCTGCCCATGCCACACTAGGGGCTGTGTTGCGATGAATGGGTTCTACTATGATGTTTCGTGGCTCTACCTCTGGTAGTTGCTCTTTCACCAGTTCCAGGTATCCCGCGCACGTACATATTAATATGTTCTCTTGAGGCAGCAATCGGGCAAAACGGTCGTATGTTGTCTGTAGCAAAGTGCGGCCTGTGCCGAATAGGTCTAAAAATTGTTTAGGATGCTGCTCACGGCTTACGGGCCACAATCGCTGACCGCGACCCCCTGCCAGAATCACGCAGTAATTATTCTTGTTATTTATTTCCATCATTAGGATTTTAGCATTATTTTCTACCTGCAAACGTACAAATAATTTGCGAAATAAACAAGAAAAAACAAGTTTTTTTTCATTTTCTTTTGGTAATTCAAATAAAAGTCGTATCTTTGCACCCGCTTTAGGAGATTAAGCCGTACAAACTGTTAAGCCCAGATGGCGGAATCGGTAGACGCGCTGGTCTCAAACACCAGTGGAGCAATCCATCCCGGTTCGATCCCGGGTCTGGGTACAATATCCTAAAGTAAAGGAATCTTCGGATTCCTTTTTTTTATATCTAAAAATGGTTTGTTTCTTCAGGAAAATGATTAACTTTGCAGCCGCAAGAAGATGTCGGTGCCAATATTTTTGCTATGTTGATGGTTTTGCGCTCAGAAACATTTAGTTATGAAAGGCTGCCGATGACTTCGGGCCTACTCTCGTAGATAGGAATTATTTGTTTGAACTACAAGAAAATGTAAATAACTCTGCAATAGAATTTATAACAAAGTTATGATTAGGTATACTAAGAAAGAGGAGATATGGAATGCGGCATCACATGGTGGGGGTGTCTTGATAGGTGTAGTGTTTGGTATTATTTTTTTGATATGGTGCTTTCGGGCAGATAATAACTGGGCACGCGTCAGTGTGATTCTTTATCTGTTTGGCATGTTGGGCTCCTATGCAGCTTCTACCCTCTATCACTCCATCAAACACCACTCCAAATGGAAGGAGCGTTTGCGCAAATGGGATCATGCTGCCATCTATTGGCACATCGCTGGTTCGTACTCGCCATTGACGTTGGTAGCTTTGCGCGAACAAGGCTATTGGGGATGGAGTCTTTTCTGCTTTGTATGGGCTTGTGCTATTGCAGGCACGATTATCAGTTTTATCCATCTGAAAGAGCATTCTAACGTTGAAACATTCTGTTTCGTCGGTATGGGACTGAGTGTGCTGGTGGCTTTCAAACCCCTGATTGATTCGGTATCCACAGCGGCTGTTACTTGGATTATTGCCGAGGGCGTGAGCTATATTACGGGTGCCGTTTTTTATTCCTTGAATAAGACCAAATATATGCACTCTGTTTTCCACTTTTTTGTGCTTGCAGGTAGCGTTTGTCATATCATTGCTGTTTGGGATGTGCTGATGGACTACTTATAATGGTTAAAAGTTTGGTATTTTCTTGGTCATTTCGCTAAAAAGTAGTAATTTTGCACGCAAATTTGCAAATTAGGTCTATATATGGCATTTACACGTATCACAGCTGCCGAAGCTGCAGCATTGATTAAGAATGGTGAGAACATCGCCATGAGTGGCTTTACACCCGCTGGTGTGGCCAAAGCAACAACTAAAGAACTAGCTAAACTTGCGCTGGCTGAACATGAGGCTGGTCGCGAATTTAAGGTTGGCATTTTTACTGGTGCTTCTACTGGTCAGAGTACAGATGGTGACCTGGCAAATGCTCAGGCTATTAAGTATCGTGCTCCGTATACTACTAACCCTGATTTCCGTAAGCACGTGAATCTGGGTGAAATCCCTTACAACGATCTGCACTTGAGTCATATGGCTCAGGAGCTGCGCTATGGTTTTTATGGTGATTTGGATTGGGCTATCCTCGAGGTGTGCGAAATCGAAGAGGTAGGCAACGACTACCATGTGTATCTGACTGCAGCTGGTGGTATTTCGCCTACAGCCGCCCGTTTGGCCAAAAAGGTTATTCTTGAGCTTAACGCGTTCCACAATCCTAATGCCAAGTTTATTCACGACGTGTATGAGCCACTCGACCCCCCTTACCGTAAGGCTATTCCCATCGAGCATGTAGGTGATCGTATTGGTAAGCCCTATGTGAGCATTCCCAAGGACAAGGTGGTAGGTGTTGTGGAGTGTAATATCCCCGATGAGGCCCGTGCCTTTAAGGATAGCGACCCTGTAACAGAAAAGATTGGATTCCTGACAGCCGAGTTCCTGGTAGAGGAAATGCACAAAGGTCGCATTCCTAAGGAGTTCCTTCCTCTGCAGAGTGGTGTAGGCTCAACAGCCAATGCTATTCTTGGTGCACTTGGTGAGGATAAGCACGTGCCCGATTTCAATATCTACACAGAGGTTATTCAGAACTCGGTGATTGAGATGATGCTGAACGGACGTGTAAAGGATGCATCAGCTTGTTCGCTGACTGTTTCTAACGACTGTCTGATGCAGGTATATGATAACATGGATTATATGAAGCAGCACCTGACATTGCGCCAGAGTGAGATCAGTAACTCACCCGAGGTTATCCGTCGATTAGGTGTGATTGCTATCAATACGGCTATCGAGGCCGACCTTTATGGTAATGTGAACTCGACCCATATCAGTGGTGTGAAGATGATGAATGGTATCGGTGGTAGCGGTGATTTTATCCGCAATGCTTACCTCTCAATCTTTACCTGTCCTTCAATTGCTAAGGGTGGTGTTATCAGTTCAATCGTACCATTTGTGAGTCATCAGGACTCTTCGGAGCACGATGTCAACATCATCGTAACCGAACAAGGTGTAGCTGACCTGCGTGGTAAGAGCCCTGCCCAGCGTGCAGAGTGCATTATTGAGAACTGCGCACATCCAGATTATAAACAGCTGTTGTGGGATTACCTGAAGATTTCGAAGATGGGACAGACCCGACATAACCTCACAGCTGCATTTGCCATGCATGACACACTGGCTCGCAAGGGCGACATGAAACTCACAGACTTTGCTGAATATGTGAAATAATAAAAGGAAGATAAAAGAAATATAGGACTAATTATTAATATATGAGAGATTTGATAAGATGGCAAGTCAGGATTACCTTGCTCCTTACTGCTGTTATACTTGTTTCATGTGGCGGTAATACGCGTTCATGGAAGGGCAATAACAAGTCGGCTAAGGACTCGCTAAAAGTAAATGCCATAGATAGTATGATTGTGGCTGTTGACGAAGCAAAAGATTTTGATCGTAAGTTTGCTTTGGCCGACAGTTTGGAAAAGACAGGAGACATCAGCTCTGTAAGAGCGAACTACATGCGTGGTAGCGCTCTAAACAGTAAGAAGGATAAGGCTGGTGCTGAGGTGTATTTTAAGAAGGCTCTGGATGTAGAGGAGCTGGCCGATGAGGATGTTGTATTCTATAGTCGTTCAGCTCGTACGTTGGCTCAGTCGCTTTCGGTCAAGAACGACTATGAGACAACTTTGCGCATCTCTACCCCAGCTGTAGAGAAGCTGGAGGGCCATCCTAAGGCCCAGTCTCGCGACTTGGCAGTGCTTTACTATGTGATTGGTTCTGCTCAGATGTATTTGGGGCATGTTGAGGATGCTGAAGAGAGTTATGAGATGGCCTATCAGCAGTACCGTCACTCTATCAATGAGAAGGATACCAACGGCTCGCGCATCCGTGCAGCTATTACTGGTATCAATAACATCACGGTAGCGTGCCTGAACACTCAGCATTATGATATGGGTAAGAAGTGGAATGACCGCACCGACTCTGTGCTCTACGTGTATCGTTTGCGCCCAGATGCCGATTCAGAGTTCTGCGATCATTTCCGTGCGCGTATCCGTCTGTTTAATGCCCTTACCTCTTATGCCGCAGGTCGTACAGCTGAGGCCGAAGCCAGTTTTGAGGCATTCCAGAAAACGGAGTATGCCAAGAGCGAACAAGGCCAGTTGGATGCCAACGACTATCTGATGAAAGCCCATCGCTATGCCGAGGCAGCCAAGAACTTCCGCTTGCTCGACCACTGGATCGGTTACCGCGACATGAAGATGAATCTGGACAATATTTCCATGTATCTTGTCCCCAAGTTTCGTGCCAACTTAGGTGCCGGGCGCAAGGATTCGGCCCTGTACGTGGCCACCCAGATCTGTAATGCCTACGATTCAGCTCTGGTATGGTCCAAGCGTGATGACACCGCTGAGATGGCCACCATCTACGAGACCCATCAGAAGGAAGAGGAACTGGCCCGCAGTCAGTGGGAGGTGGAGAAGCGCGGCCATGAGATGTTCCGTCAGCGTCTGATTACCTTGGGTATCATCTTCGTATTGCTCTCAGGTTTCCTGGGCTTCTATGTCATCCACAAGCGTAAGGCTTTTGCCCTGTTGCAGGATGCTTACGATCAGCTTGAGGAGGCCACCACAGCTCGTGAGCGTATCGAGAGTGAGCTGCGTATTGCACGTGATATTCAGATGTCGATGATTCCAGCTTCTAATCTTGAGAGTGAGGGCTTGGATCTGTTTGCCTCGATGACACCTGCCAAGGAGGTAGGAGGTGACCTGTACGACTACTTCCTTGAGAAGGATCACCTTTACATTGCTATTGGTGACGTATCAGGTAAGGGAGTGCCCGCTTCGCTGTTCATGGCTCAGGTTATCCGCTTGTTCCGTGCGATGGCCAAGCAGCATTATACGCCTGCCGAGATTTGTACCCGTATCAATAACGAGTTGACAGAGAATAACGAGAATGGTATGTTTATCACCATGTTCATTGGTTTGGTTGACCTGACTAGCGGTCGTCTCGACTTCTGTAATGCCGGTCATAATCCCCCAGTACTTGGTGGCGATGCTGATGGTGGTAACTTCCTGCAGATGATTCCAAATGCACCTATCGGTCTGTGGCAGGGCCTTGAGTACGAGGGTGAGGTTATTGAGAGCATCAAGGGCAAACCGCTCTTTATCTATACCGACGGTTTGAACGAGGCAGAGAATCCTGATCTGGTTCGTTTTGGCGACGACCACATGTTGGAGGTTCTTCGTGAGACCCACTTCACAAGCGCCATGCAGGTTGTTGAGAGTTTGAAGCGTCAGGTCGAGGCACACCGCGAAGGAGCCGAGCCTAACGACGATTTGACGATGATGTGCCTGAAGGTAGGATAATGTAGGCTTTTATATGCTAATGTGATAGAAAGTGCCGCAACGCGTTGCGGCACTTTTTTGCGTATCTATCCATTGAATTTGATGAGTTAGATAAGGCCATCTGCTTCCGAAAGTTGGTGGCCCATCTAATGTGTTTTAGCAACGCGTTGCGCAATTATTTTTGAAGTGTTGCGTTTGTTTATTGCGCAAAATTGTGTACTTTTGTGCTGACTAACATTATACAATAACTTAGATGAAAAGAATATCACAGCGTGAAATCGCTAACTTTCTGGGAGTCAACGTCTCTACCGTTTCTCGTGCATTGCGCGGTCTAGAGGGCGTTAGTCCTGAATTACGTCAGAAAATTCTTAGTCTTGCTAAGGAGCGAGGCTACCGTCCCAATCCCTTTGCCGTGAGTTTGCGTTACGATACACCCCGTATCATAGGTATTGTGGTGCCCGATGTGTCGTTTAACCATTATGCCCATATCGTCAAGCGTATTGAGGCCGAAGCCCGAAAGATAGGTTATATGTGTATCATCACCGATTCGAACGACAAATACGAGAATGAGAAGAACTGTCTCGAGCTGTTGGTGAATATGCATGTAGAGGGTATTATCTTATGCCTGGCTCAGGATACGACTGATTTCTCTCATATTCAGCATCTAAAGAAGATTCATATGCCTGTAGTGCTGTTTGACAGAGATGCTGATATCGATATCTCGTCGGTAGTTATCAACGATGTTGAATCAGCTCGTGAAGTTACTTACAGGTTGATTGACAGTGGTGCCAAGCGTATTGCTTTCCTGGGTGGTCCTAACCGCCTGAAGCAGACGGCCGATCGCAAGCATGGCTATCTTGAGGCTCTGCGCGAACGCGGCCTTCCTATCCGTAAAGAACTGGTGAAGTGTAATTACCTTAGCTTCAACTCCGGTTTATCGGATACCGACGAGTTGCTTGATATGCATGATCGTCCTGATGCCATTATTGCCAGTCATGGTTTGCTGGCTGTTTCGGCCATGAAAGCTATCGAGAGTCGTGGACTGCGTATCCCCGAGGATATCTCAATCGTGGGGTATATGAGCGATTGGATCTCTGATGTGTTAACGCCCCGTGTGTCGTTTGTTAAGCAGAACCAGAAAGAGATGGGCATCAAGGCCTTTAAACTGCTGCACGACCAGATGGATGGCGACACCTGTGTGCAGCATGTCATCGTAAAAGCCCGACTGGAGTTGCGCGACAGTACCCGATGACAATCAACATAAGAATTAATTAGTAATATGTACAATTTAATTAGGTCTTTTTTAGTTTTAACTTTATCTTTAGTAACCCTTACAGCTGCTGCGCAGCCCGACCCCGAGGATAGGAAGCTTACTATTCGCGGTCAGGTGCGTGATGCCGAGCTGAAGGAACCGATGGTGCAGGCCACCATCCAGTTGTTTATCGCCTCCGACAGTACGTTTGTAGGTGGTACTGTGAGTAACGAACGTGGTAATTTCTATCTGACGGCCCCCTCCAGTGGCACCTACCGCATTAAAATCTCGTCGGTAGGCTACCAGACCATCGAGCGTGAGATCACCCTTCGTCGCAACGTTAATCAGGATTTGGGCAATCTGCTCATGGAAACCGAGAGTATCATGCTGCAAGAGGCTGTGATTACCGGTCGTGCAGCACAGGTGATTGTGAAGAAGGACACCATCCTGTATAACCCCGAAGCCTACCGCACCCCAGAGGGTTCGCCTATCGAAGAGCTGATTAAGCGCATTCCTGGTGCCGAGGTTGATGAGGATGGCAACATCACCATCAACGGTAAGCAGGTGAAAAAGATTCTGCTGGATGGTAAGGAGTTTATGCTGGGCGATGTAGAGACGGCGCTGAAGAATATCCCCGTGAGCATCATCCAGAATATGAAGTTCTACGATCAGCAGAGCGATGAGTCGCGTATCACCGGTATCGAGGATGGTGAGAAAGAAACCGTGCTCGACTTCTCTATTAAGAAAGGTATGAACCGTGGCTACATGACCAACCTCGACTTGGGTGGCGGCACCAAGCACCGCTATGCCTCGCGTGGTATGGGTAGCAGCTTTACCGACAAGACGCGCTTTGTCCTCCTAGGCAACTTTAATAATAAAGAAGAGAATGCCGGTTGGTGGAACCGTCGTGGCTTGAACTCGCGCAAGATGCTGGGCACCAACTTCAATTTCGACGACAACGACAAACTGAAGCTGGATGCCAGTGTGCGTTGGAACCACCGTGGTGGCGACAACCAGACCGAGAATGCCAAGGAGGACTTCTACAGCGAGGGTAGTACCTTCTCTAACACCATCACGGCCAACTATACTCGTAGTGATAACTGGTGGGGCAACCTGCGTTTTGAGTGGAAGCCCGACAGTTTGACCAATATCCTGGTACGTGCCAATGGCAGCTATGGCACCAACGATGGCACTACCCAGTCGCTGGCAGCCACCTACGATGCCGACCCTTATCTGTATGCCACCGACCCGCTCAACCAGCTCTCGGTGCTCAAGCCCTATGCCATCAACCAGAATATGAACGCCAACCTGACGTATGGCGAGAACAAGAATGCGTGGGCCATGCTGCAGCTGTATCGCCGCCTGAATCCTCGCGGTCGAAACATCATCCTGCGTGTCGAGGGTAGTGCTGGCGATAGCGAGAATCAGAGCGTGAGCGACAACGAGGTGCTGCTGTTCCGTAAGCAGGACCAGTATGGCAACGACTCAACCTACTATACTGCCCGTTACAACACCACACCAGCCGACAACTGGGGTTATGTGCTGCGCACATCGTATAGCGAGCCCCTGTGGAAGGGTGCCCACCTGCAACTGAGCTACGAGCTGCGTTACAATCAGAACAAGAGCGACCGTCTGACCTACGACTTCAGTCGCATGCCAACGAACATCTTTGCAGGCATCACCCCCGAGTATCGTACCTGGGATCCCTGGCTGCACAGCGTGTACGATACGCTCGATGATTATCTGGAGCGCGACCTGAGCCGCTATTCCGAGTATAAGAACTATACCCACAACGTGCGCCTGAACCTGCGCCACCGTGTGGAGAAGTACGATTACAACATCGGTTTCCTGGTTCAGCCCCAGCACTCTAACTTTATCCAGAACTACCGTGGTGTGTATGTCGATACCGTGCGCAATGTCACCAACCTCACGCCCACCTTCGATTTCCACTATAAGTTCAGCGACCAGAGCAACCTGTGGCTGCACTACCGTGGCGATACCCGTCAGCCTGAGATGACCCAGTTGCTCGACATCACCGACGATTCTAATCCTCTCTACATCACACAGGGTAACCCCGGTCTGAAGCCTCAGTTCACCAGCTCGCTCAATGGTTATTACAACAATTATATTGTGCGCTACAAGCGTAGTATTGTGGTGTATGCCAACTACCGCCATATCCGCAATTCTATCTCTAACCTGGTGCGTTACAATCCCGAGACCGGTGGTAGCACCACGCGCCCTGAGAACATCAACGGCAACTGGAATATGAATGCCGGTGTGACCTTCAACACCGCCCTGGATAGCACTGCCCATTGGAATGTGGGCACCGATACTCGTGTGCGCTATAACAATCTGGTGAGCTACGTGGCACAGGATAAGGCCGATGCCGCCAAGAACACCACCCGCACCACCAATCTGCACGAACGCATCACCATGGGCTACCGTAACGACTGGCTCGAAGTGTCGCTCGACGGCCAGCTGAACTACCAGCACACCCGCAACGAGCTGCAGCCCACCGCCAATCTGGATACCTGGCAGTTTAACTATGGTGGTCAGTTCCTGGTGCGCCTTCCGCTCGATTTCGAGTTGAGTATGAACCTGCACGAGCGCAGTCGTCGTGGCTATAACGATGCCTCGATGAACACCAACGAGCTGCTGTGGAACGGTCAGATTTCCAAGCCCTTCCTCAAGAACAAGTCACTCATTGTGGCGCTTAACTTCTACGACCTGTTGGGACAGCAGAGCAACTACGAGCGTTGGGTCAACGCCACAGGTCGCAGCGATACCCGTTTCAACAGTGTCAACTCCTACGCCATGCTGCATGTGCGTTACCGCTTGAATATGTTTGGTGGTAAGATTGATACCGAAGGTCGTTACGACAAGAAATGGGGCGGCCATGATAACCGTGGTCGTGGTTGGCGCCGATAAGCTGTCGCGATAGGTAGAACAAAAGAAAAGCTGCAATTTTTTTCCAAAATTGCAGTTTTTTTTATCAATGTGCGAATAAATTTTGGCTGTTTCAGTGAATTTTGTTTCCTTTGCACCCATGAATACGATACTCACGATAACAGGTAGCGACGGCACAGGCGTTTCGGGTGTTCAGGCCGACATCCGACTCATCAGTGCATTGGGTGGTGTGGCCGCATCAGCCATCACGTCGATTACCGTACAGAACACCCTGGGCATCCAGGAGTTCCACGATCTGCCTGCCTCTGTGGTTCGTCAACAGGTCGAGGCTATCATCAACGACCTGCAGCCGCAAATCATCAAGATAGGTCTGCTGCGCCGTATCGATGTGGTCGAGATGCTGGCCGATGTGCTCAAGCGCCATCAGCCCCAGTACATCATCTATGCCCCCGTGCTCACCTCGACCAAGGGCGAGCAGTTGGTAGAGCCGCGTGTTTACGATGCCATCCAGCGCCTGCTCATCCCGCTGTGCACGGTGGTTCTGGCGCCAACCGACCTGCCCATCGGTCCTCGTCGCCATGGCCATGCCAACCAGTTAGGCTCGGCTTTGGCCTATTATCTCAGTCTTGGCGAGCAGGTGAGCGATGCCATGCAGCATGCGCAAGCCTACGTGAAGCAGTTGCCAGCCGTTTATGCCGATGGCCGTTCAGCCTCCTGGGATGCTTGCTTTGTCAAGAACACGCGTAGCGAGGAGCTTTACAATCAGTTTCTGGATGCTGTCGAGCAATACTACAATCGCTATGCCGATGTGGCTTTCTATGCCGAGCAGCTCAATGTCAGTGCTCGCTATCTGGCTCAGGTCACCCGTCAGATAGCCGGTCGTTCGCCTAAGGCAATCATCGACGAGCGTATCATCACCGAGATTGTGAAACTGATTACCACTACCAATAAACCCCTGAAGGACGTAGCCCATTGGTTAGGGTTCTCGTCGCAGGCCCATCTGTCGCGCTTCTTCAAGCAGCGAAAAGGGGTTTCCCCCACCGAATTCCAACATAAACAATAAGATAAAAATGACAAACGAAAGAACATTGCTTAACCGCCAGTTGGCTCAGATGCTGAAGGGTGGTGTGATTATGGACGTGACTACTCCCGAGCAGGCCCGGATAGCCGAAGCCGCTGGTGCCTGTGCCGTAATGGCCCTGGAACGTATCCCTGCCGACATCCGTGCTGCAGGTGGTGTGAGCCGTATGAGCGACCCCAAGATGATTCGTGGCATCCAGGAGGCTGTCAGCATCCCCGTGATGGCCAAGTGCCGTATTGGTCATATCGCCGAGGCTCAGATTCTGCAGGCCATCGAGATCGACTACATCGATGAGAGCGAGGTGCTCTCGCCTGCTGATAACATCTATCACATTGATAAAACCAAGTTTGATGTGCCCTTTGTGTGTGGTGCCAAGAACCTGGGCGAGGCCCTTCGCCGTATTGCCGAGGGTGCCACGATGATTCGTACCAAGGGCGAACCCGGTACTGGCGATGTGGTACAGGCCGTGAGTCATATGCGCCTGATGCAGAGCGAGATTCGTCGCTTGGTATCGATGAGCGAGGATGAGCTCTTCGAGGCTGCCAAGCAGTTGCAGGCCCCTTACGAGCTGGTGAAGTTTGTGCACGAGAATGGCAAGCTGCCTGTGGTTAACTTTGCTGCTGGTGGTGTGGCCACTCCAGCCGACGCAGCGCTGATGATGCAGTTGGGTGCCGAGGGTGTGTTCGTTGGTAGCGGCATCTTCAAGAGTGGCAACCCCGCCAAGCGTGCTGCCGCCATCGTACAGGCAGTGACCAACTACAAGGATGCCAAGCTGCTGGCCGAGCTGAGTGAGGACCTTGGTGAGGCTATGGTGGGCATCAACGAGCATGAAATCGAACTCTTAATGGCCGAACGAGGGAAGTGATGAAAATAGCTGTGTTGGCCCTGCAGGGGGCATTTATTGAGCATGAGCAGGTGCTGCAGCGCCTTGGCATTGAAACCGTCGAGATCCGCCAATTGCGCGACTGGCAGGCTGGTCCCTACGACGGTCTGGTGCTGCCTGGTGGCGAGAGCACGGTGCAGATGCGCCTGCTGAAGGAGCTTGGACTGCTGGAGCCCATCCGTCGGGCCATTGCCGACGGTCTGCCCGTGCTGGGCACCTGTGCCGGCATGATTCTGCTGTCAAAGGATTATCTGGGCACCATGGACATCCGTGTGCGCCGTAATGCCTACGGGCGCCAGTTGGGCAGTTTCCATACCACCGGCGCTGTCGAAGGCATTGGCAATGATGTGCCCATGACCTTTATCCGTGCACCGTATATCGAAGAGGTGCTATCGGCCGACTGCGTGCCGATAGCCGAAGTGGATGGTCATATCGTCGCCGCCCGTCAGGGCCGTCAGATAGCAACGGCTTTCCATCCCGAACTCGACGACGATACCCGTTTGCACCAGTTGCTTATTTCGTATCAATAATAACTGTTCCATTTTTCAAACCGTCACTCTCGCATGTCAGGGTGGCGGTTGTTTTTTGTGTGGTGCTCTGCACCAGCACCTGTGCAAAGCCATTAAAGGCCAGCACGCTGAACGCCTTGCAGTTCAGCTCCTGCGGGTGGTCGGCACCTGCATACATCGGGTCGCCGTTGCCCACGCCCAGAATGCGGGCGTCGCCCTCCAGGCGCAAGTTCAGCATGGGGCAGGCATCAGGCACCACGCGTCCTTTCTGGTCCTGCACCTCGATGGTCACCACAGCCAGGTCCTGTCCGTCGGCCGTAATCACCTGTCGGTCGGCCTTCAGCACTGTCTTATATGCCGGTTTGGTGGTCTCTATGGTCTGTGTCAGTGTGCGCTTGCCGTTTTTGTAGCCAATGGCCACCACCTTTCCAGGCTGGTAGGTGGCTTTCCACTTCAGGTGCCCGTTCTTCGGCATCGCCTGTCGGCCCAGTTTTTTGCCGTTCACAATCAGTTCCACCTCGTCGCAGTTGCTGTAGGCCCACAGCTCAATCTCCTCGCCCTCGTGCCCCTGCAGGTTCCAGTGTGGTAGCAGGTGCAGCGTGGGCTCATCCGTCCACCAGGCTTTCAGATAGTAAGCCTCGTCTTTCCAGAATCCGCAGTAGTCCAGTATGCCGAACTCCGAGTCGTGAGCAGGATAGGATAGTGGATTAGGCTCGCCGCGATAGTCAAAGCCCGTCCAGTAGAACAGTCCTGCAGCCCATGGTCGCTCGTCGTAGAACTTCCAGCCGCGCTCAATGATGTTCTCATAGTTCTGTTCCATGGTGCGGTTCAGGCTCACCATGCGTCCCTTGCAGTCGGGATGGTTAAAGTAGATGCCGCGTGTGCCGCAGCCCGTAGTCTCTTCGGTGCCCACAATCTTCCAGTCGGGATTGGCCTTCTTTCGGTTGTCCACATCGTTCTGGATGATGTAGTTAAATCCCTTCACGTCGAGCCCTTTGATGAGTTCTGTCCCACCGGCATTGGCCACCGTACTGGGGCGTGTCGGGTCGTACAGTCTGGTGTGTTCGCGCATGGCTTCGGCCAGTCGTGTGCCCTGTATGTTGTTCTCCAGGCCCCATTCTTCGTTGCCGTCGCTCCACAGAATGATGCTGGGGTGATTACGGTCGCGCTTGATCATCCGCTCCAACAGTCGCAGATGCTCGTCGTTGATGCCCATCAGTCGGTTCTCGTCGATCACCAGGATGCCCTCGCGGTCGCAGATGTCGAGCAGTGCAGGCGTCATGGGGTTGTGCGATGCGCGATAGGCATTGCAGCCAAAGGCCTTCAGCTGCTTGATGCGCCATGCCTGTAAGGCATCGGGAATGGCAGCGCCCACGCCTGCATGGTCCTGATGCAGGTTCACGCCCTTCAGCTTCAGGGGCTTGCCGTTCAGTAGGAATCCCCTGTCGGCTGTAAAGGCTATCTCGCGGATGCCCGTGGTGGTGCGATACACATCTACCACCTGACCATCCACGCGGATGGTGGTCTCTACCTGATACAGATAGGGATCGGTAGTGCTCCACAGGTGGGGCTCGCCGATGGTGATGTGCTGCTGGCAGCCAGCTGTCTGCTTGGCCTTCAGACCTACTACGAGTGGGCTACTCTTGCCAACCTCGTTGCCGTCGGCATCCAGCAAGCGGTGCGTTATCTGGCACTGCTGCGCCTGCAGACTGCTGTTGTTCACCTCGGTCTCGATGGTGAGCTTAGCTTCGGTATAAGCCGGTTGCAGCTGTGCATATACAAACGTGCCGAAAGGTGCCACGCTGACCTGTGCGGCTTTCTCCAACCACACGTCGCGATAGATGCCGGCCCCCTCGTAGAACCAGCCCTCCTCCAGGGTGGCATCGGCGCGCACGCATATCAGGTTGTCGTCGCCGTATTTGATATAGGGGGTGATGTCGTAGGTTTGTGTGACATATCCGCTGGGTTCGGTGCCCATATAGAAGCCGTTGAACCACACACGGGCATTGCGGAAGATGCCGTCGAAGCGCAGCATCAGTCGCTTGCCCAGATCCTCGTTGGGTATGTGGATGGTTTTGCGATACCATCCCACGCTGGTCTCAGGATATTTGTAGCCCACCGTCTTATAGCCGTGCGAGTGACTGGCTTCGGCCGCATAGGGCAGTGTGGTCACCCAGTCGTGCGGCAACTGCACCTCGTGCCAGCGGTTGTCCTCCACAAATTTCTGCGCGTAAGGCCCCTCGTTGTGTATCGAGTTGGCCTTTGTCAGATAGTTAAAATACTCCGTGCCGCAACCGAAGTCCTTTTGAGGGTCGGCAGCGTTTCCCAGTGCAAATCGCCATCCCTTGTCAAGTCGGATGGTTTCGCGTACGCTCTGTGCATTCAAGTTGGCAGTTAGCAGACAGCCTATTGCTGCTACAATCGCTGTTTTTAGTTTCATTGTTGTTCGCTGTTTATAGTTCTCTGTGTGCAAAGATACATTATTTTTTGCCACTTGTCAAGTGCTTGTGCCTATTATTTTCGGCTGTGTAGCCTATAATACAAGCAATCGACAAAAAAGTACAAACAGCATCCCCCAAAAAAACGGTGCAACTCCCGTGAGAGAGCTGCACCGTTGAAGTGTTTTTTGTAGCTTAGAAATCAAGTCGATAGAAGATGTTAGGCAGCGAGATGCCAGCCTTGTCGATGCGAACATCGTTGGTGCCCAGATCGAAGCGCTGGAACTGAGGTGCCTCGGAACTCAGCACATTCAGGCCTTCGAAAGCAAAGGTGTGGCTCACCTTGCGCTTATTAATCTTGTAGCTGACGGTCAAATCCACAACGCCTGTTGGATCGAAGCGCTTTGTAAAGGCCTCGTTGTCCTTATAGATAGGATTGTCGTCAATGATACCAGCTGCCACATTAGCACGCATCTTATCTACGTCGATTGGTGTGTAGCGCATACCACCCTGAATACTATACTTGGCACTCACGTTGAGCACGTTCTTACCTATCATCCACTCCTTACCGGCCAGGATCTTGAACATGAACCCGCGGTCGTAAAGTTGGTTACGCCAAACCTTATCTTGTCCGCGATACTGCGACTTGTAGAGTGAGAAGTTAACCTGTCCGAAGAATCCGCGACTCATGTAGTGCTCCAGGGTGATATCACCACCATAGTTGCGGGTGTTACCCTTGCCCACCAATTTCTCGTCGGTATAAGAGAAGTAACGGTTGGTAACACAGTAGGTGCTGCCGTTGATGCCCACTGGCGTGTCGAATCCGTACTCGTAGAAGGCATTCACGCGCAGTGTCAGGTTGCTGTTCAACTTGTGCATATAAGTAGCATGCAAGTGGTGAGCCTTACTCATGCCCAAATCCTTGTTGGGCAGCTGTCCCAGCTCGTCACGATAGAAATAGGTGTCAAGTTTCTCAATCATTGAGTGCAGACCGTAACCCATTGAGAAGCTGTTCTTCTCGTTTGGTTCCCACTTGAAGCTCACACGTGGCTCCAGCGAGAAATCCTTTGAGAGCAGGAAGTAGTTGCCAGAAACACCAGCAGAGAGGCTAAAGTGGTCACTCACGTTGACAACATTTTGCCAGAACAGATTGGCCAGACCGGTATCGTCCTTCATCTTGGCATACTCTGTCATGGGGTTCACCGTGTCATAAAGCTGATCATGTGACCTATAGAAAAGATCGAAGAATCGGTGCGAGTATTCACCACCGAACTGGGTGAGCCACTTGTTGGTAACCTGCTTGGAGAACTCTGTGTTGAACACCAGTCGGTCTTCGTTCATCTGCTGCTGACTGAAGGGATACTTTTTATTCTTTGGATTATCTGCATCCTCGAAAGCCAGTGGAGTGACAGGAACACCAGCTGCATTGCGTTTCAGTCCGAAGTAGAACATATCACTCTCCAGGTGCTGCATGTTATAGGCAACGGTTGTACGCCAGGTCCACTTGTTACCAAAGTGTATCTTATGCGAAACGCCAGCCAACAGTTGTGTCAGTTTGCTATCGTTATCCGATGCATCATAGGCTGAGTGCAGGTCTTCCAACTTCAAGGGATCATCATAAGTGTTATCATGGAAGGCCAAACCGAAGATAGAGAACGTGCCCGCACGCTTGGTGGGGAAGTTCAGCTTAATAGAGAAATCCTGAAATCCCATGTGCGACCCCTCGGTATCAATGAGGCCCAGCTTATCTACCAGCGATGTGAAACCATAACGGTAGTTCACAATATAGCTACTGTTGTTCTTGCGTGAGATAGGACCTTCGAGTGTCAGTTCCTCCGACACGGTACCCAACTGCAGGATATTTTCGTGTTTCGAGTTGTTACCCGAGCGCATCTTCACATCGAACACACCACTCAAGGCATTGTTGTAGTTAGCGTTGAAAGTAGAGGTAAAGAAATCGGAGTTGCCTATCACGTTCGAGTTCAGCGCACTCACCAGACCATAACCGGCATTCCACATATCATTAAAATGGTTCGGAGTAAATACCTCTACACCCTCAATACGATACTGCATACGCTCCGGCGCATTACCGTGAATAGAAAGTCCGCTACCGTCGGCCTCTCCTGACACACCGGCAAACGACATCACCAGTCGGGCCGGATCATTATAGCCACCAGCAAATCGGCTGGCCTCCTCCATTGAGAGCATCACTCCACCTGTGAGTACAGCGGGGTTCACCGTGGCCTCTTTGTTCACACGCGGACGAACCACCACTTCTTTCAGCTCAGTACTGTTTTCGCGCAATGCGATGTCGAGCACCACCTCCTTGGCACCCGAAATCATAATCTCCTTCATCACACTGGGCTCGTAACCGATATAGTTGGTCTCGATGGTGTAACGTCCGCCCTTGCTGATCTTGATGGTAAAGTTACCATCCATGTCGGCCACAGCGGCGGCATTCTCCAGTTCTACGATTTTTACGGTAGCACCAATCAGCGCTTCGCCCGTAACGGCATCTTTTACAGTTCCACGCAGGGTTTCGGCCTGCAGGGTTGTGGCGCCCAATAAAACGATGATAAGGGCCAACTGTCTGGTGGCGGCCATCATCCAATACTTCATTCTGTTCATCATTGTCCTATATATATATAAGTTAATAGATAACGCAACGTCGCTGTTTTAGTAAATGCTGGCGCATACAAATTCAGTGCAAAGATAGGAATTTTTATATAAAAATACAACTTTTTCACGATTAAATCGTGATATTTTACATTATTTAATAATTTGCATAATTATAGTCTCACTCCGAAGGCTGTGTTGATAAACCAGTCGTTCAGATAGCCATGCGTGCTTTGGTGGCGATAGCGTATGTTGTTAAACTGTCCGTAGGCACTGATAAAGTAGCGTCCGAAGTTGTAGGTGACCGACATGCGTGTGTCGAATCCCAGACTGATACCGCTGTTGATGGTTTTGTCGCCCATGGGTGTGATGTGCACATTGCTATAGAACCACTCGTCCCATTCCTCGTTGCTGATGTCGTCGTCCCAGAATCTTTCGTCGGTCATCAGTTCGGACACGTTGGTGGCGTAGGCAAACACCTTCAGTTTGTTCACGAAGGTCACCATGGGCATCAGCATCACGTTAACCAGCAGTCCGCGTGCTGGCACCCAGTTGTAGGCATATCCCACGCCAGCGCTGCCCTGCCACAGTTTCACCTTGCCCAGTCCGTGCATCAGATACACCAGGTCGCCATTCACGTCGGTGGCATAGTCGATATGCGTATAGTTGTACATCAGTCCGGCCATGAGCGATCCTGCCGATCGTTTCTGTATCACCGACTGGTCGTAGGCTGCTGCATACGAGAATTTCTTGCCGTTGAACATATAGTAGCCATCAGCAATCACGGTTCGCACGTGTATAGGGTCAATCAGTTGCACGTTGTTCCAGGTTTTCTGTTCTTCCTCGGTCAGCAGTTCGCTGTTCAGGTTGATGCTGGGGTTGCTGTTGTCGAACGAGTGTATGCGCACGTTGATGCCGTAGGCGCCTCCTGTGGCACCAAACACCAGGTTGCTACCTTTGTCGCCTCCCACGTTCACGGTGTAGCCGATGCCATAGCCTCGGTAGCCCGCCCAGAAACCGGCATACTGTGAGGGTTGTGTTTTAAGATAGGGTCGTGCGCTGTAGTCCACGCCTAATATATTGCCATCGGCGTTCATGCTCACAATCGTCTGATTCACGTTGCCTTTGGCAATGAGTTGCCATGGTTTTTCTGGTGCATCGATATAGTTTCGGTCGAGCCCTTTCACCGACATCGAGTCGATTGTTGTGCCCACTTTCTTCACGAAAGTAGCCAGTTTGCCCTGTGCCATTGCCTGTGTGCAACAGCCGATACCTATCGCTATAAGGATGTGTTTCACTGTCATGTTAACTCGTCAATAAGATTGTTTTACGGTGGCAAAGATACGAATAAGTGAGCAAAATTCCAAATAATTAGCTAAAAAAGTGCCTTGCGTTATTTTTTGCAAGGCACTTGAATTGTTTATTCTATTCGCAGAACATTTGGTGTAGAATATCTTGTAATTTTGCAATCTCGTCTGTAGTAAGAGTTGCAATTCGGCTTTTAAGTCGCCTCTTGTCGATAGTGCGTATCTGGTCTGTTGCTATCTCGCCATCTCGATCCATTAATTGGCATCCCACGCGATAGGGGTAACCATGTATAGCCGAAGTGATGGGAATAATGATGACGGTGTCAAGATGGATATTCAACTCTTTGGGACTAACAATTACGCATGGGCGTATTTTCTGCATCTCAGCACCGATAGTGGGATTTAGGTCAACCCAATACACATCATATTGTTTTACCATTGCCAATCCTCCAATCTCTCGTCTTCAAATACGTCGGCAATCATAAGTTTGTCTTCGCCATCCGCATGCGCTTTTTTAGCCGCAGCTGCCCAGCCTTTGCGAGGGGCAACAGTAGACTTCTTATTCTGGGCTACAACCAATTCCTTTACGTACGAAATAATCTTCTTCATAGCTACTTCACTATCAAGCAGCGGATTCATTTCGCGGAAAAGTTCTTCACGTAGTTCTATTGCTGTCATATTTCTTAATTATTATCGTTTACGGTGGCAAAGATACGAATAAGTGAGCAAAATTCCAAATATTTTTGTTACTTTTGCACCCCAAATGCAAAAAGAAGCAGACTTAACCACCAATTATCTAAGCCCAGGATCAATTTGTTGGGCTGCTTTCTTGGCTATGGGCGCACGATTGGAAAACTCGCCTAATAATCTGTTTCTCCTGGATTATTATGCAGTCTAATCTATTAATTATTCTGACAATAATTAAATAGATGACAAACAGATGAAAACAATATTTTCTGCCGGCACACCGCTGTCGGCACTGTTCCGTATAGAGCATCATAAGGAATTGGCAGACATGATTGATTCGTGGCGACCTTTTTTGATTGATGATGATCCCACTGTTGAAGCATTGAAGTTGAATTATTTCAAGTTCGATAGGCAGCGTTTACGAGCCAAGGATGTGTATTTAGACCTATTGGCTATAGTGAATAAAAATGGGCTTAAAACCCCAATGGGGCTCTTAGCGCAGTATCTTAGCACTCATTCAAACCTGAGTGTGAGTTATTCATCGCTGTATCTACAGTTGAGACGTTTGCATGCACAAACAAAGTAAACAATTTTTAAGAATTTTGTATACTGGTTTTTGCGTGGATTCTTGATATCTGCTTGCGATTGTTGTACCTTTGCAGGTGGTTCTGGGAACCATTAGTGATAAACTTAAAACAGCAAAAGCATGAATCAACAAAGTAAAGCAATCAGATTATTACTATTGGGCGTCACCAGTCGGGTGGCGCCCTTCTTAGGTTTCATTTTTTTTAATAATTATCAATAACTCCAATTTTCAATATGACAAAACCAATTATCGATGCATCCATGCATCTGTCAGAACATTTCACGCTCGGCGAGATGTGTTACTCAGCAACAGCCGAAGCTAAACAGATTCCTAACATCCCCCTGAAGCAGCACATCACGGCGATGCAGACCCTTTGCCAGCGCGACCTGGAGCCCATGCGCAGCCAGTTGGGACTGCCCATCAAGGTGAACAGTGGCTACCGCTGCCAGATGCTCAACCAGATGGTGGGCGGTGTGCCCACGTCGCAGCACCTGAAGGGTGAGGCAGCCGACATCACCATCCCCCGCAGTCACCGTCCGTTCGGTCACCCCACGGATGAGCAGGCAGCACGCCTGATTATGCGCTATGCCGAGCAGTATGCCGACTTCGACCAGCTCATCCTCGAACACCGTGGCAACAGCTGGTGGGTGCACATCAGCTGCCGCATTAACTATCGACTCAACCGACACCAAGTGATTAAAGATGAAAAATAAGGGTTTTATTAAGTTATACCGCAGCATGCTGTCGAAGCCAGAGATGACCGATCTTGTTAACGAACAGGGTGCGGTTGGCTTCGGCGTGTACCTGATGATAGTGCTGTATCTGTCGCAATGTGATGATTTTGAGGGTGCCTACACCAATGGTCAGCTGCAGAGTCTGGCCGATCAGGCTCGCAAATCTCGGGCTTATATCAGGCATATTATCGAGGATTATGGCTTGTTTAAGATTGAGGGAAAACGCTTTCATGAATCGTTCATGAACCAATATTCACATGCGCGTAATAATAGGTATGCACGCGAAGATGTAGAAATAGATATAGAAAAAGAAAAAAAAGAAAAGTGCGTGCGCCGTAAAGGCACGCACTCCGAGTTTGAAACCCTGCGCGCGGGCCGCCGCTATGCTTCGCATGGTCAGCCGCTCCCCGCCGATGCACCACCACAGCGCCGTCGTAACGACATGTACAGTTACATTCGCCACGACTGGGTGCCGGCCGAGGAGTTTGAAAAGAGCGCCGAGATGATAGTGTTTCACCAACTGTTTAACGACGATACAGTATGATTGAGATAGACGGAAAATATTATGTGCTTGAAGACGACGATCTGAAAGGCGGAAACAAGGTGAACAGGCAGCATGACACCAAGAACGTGTGGCGATGCCGATGCCCACTTTGCAGCGACAGCCGACAGTTGGAGCACCGCATGCAGAAATGCGTGGCGGTATATCCCGACGAGGGCTGGGCCTACTGTCATAACTGCGGCGCCTGGTTCTGGACCAAGGCTTACTACGACAAGGAGATAGCTCCCAAACGCGGACGTAAGAGCGACAAGAACGAACAAAAGGCCATAGACATCAGTCTGCTGCGCGACGACTACCCGCAGGAACTCATCGATTACTTTGAGCAGGATCGTAAGCTGTCAATCGACATGGTGCGCCGCTTGGGCATCAAGTGGATACCACGAACTATCGACGGCAAGGAGGAAATCATGATTGCCTATCCCACCTTCGACGGAGCCAAGTGTATCAACGTGCATTATCGCGCCCTGCACAAGGAAAAAGGATTCTCGCAGGAGGCTGGCTGCGACCCGATACCCTGGAATGTGAACTCGGTGGTAGGGCACGACACGATGATCATCACCGAGGGCCGTATGGATGCCCTGGCCTGCATACAGGCTGGCTACGAAGCGGTGATATCGCTGGGCAACGGGGCAAAAACACGTACCGAACTGTTCGATGGATTCCGCCACACGCTCTTTGCACAGGTAAAGACGGTGATCATAGCTGTTGACAACGACGAGGCGGGCAATACTGCACGCGACAACCTGCTGAAGTACTTCGGCGCAGCCCGTTGCCGTGTGGTACACTGGCGCGATTGCAAGGATGCCAACGACATGCTGCGACAAGGTGGCGTGGAGGCCGTACGTGCCTGCATAGAGGCGGCCGAGCAGTCGGAGATAACAGGTCAGATAGTTGCCGACGAGTGGGAGCAGGGCGTGCACTGGTACTACGACCAGGGGAGTATACCCGAGGGGCTTACCATCGATCTGGAACAGTTGGCCGCCCTGGAGAAACTGGAGAAGGGCTACTTTGGTGTTACATCAGGATTCCCCGGTAGTGGCAAAAGCACCTTTACATTATTCAAGTGTCTGTCGCTGGCAGTAGAACATGGTTGGCGCATGTGTCTGTACTCGCCCGAGAAGTTCCCCTACAAACTGCTGTTTCACGAGCTGGCCACCATGCTGATAGGTCGCCAACTGACACGCGAGCTGGTGGATGAGCGAACCTTTACCGAGGCGATGCAGTTTTTGCGTAATCACTTTTATATTGTTGATGCCAACCGCTGTAAGGGTATCGACGATATATTGGAAACAGCCCGGCAGATAAACCTGCGCTATGGCATCGACATGACGCTGATCGACCCTGCCAACTGGATTGATCAAACACAGGCCAAAGGGGGCGACCCGCTGGAGCGTGCCAACTATGTGATTGGGCAGGTGGTTGACTTTGCCCAGGTTGAAAACCAGCTTACCTGGATGGTGGCTCACCCGCGAAAGCCGCCGTTGGTAAAGGATGGTAAGCAGTATGTGCCCGAGATGTGGGATATTGCGGGTACCAGCGATTATGCCAATAAGGCTACGTGGGTTGAAATCCTGGAGCGTGATTTTTCGCAGAAGCGTACCATTATCCACATTAAGAAGGTGCGATTCGGGCATCTGGGTCAGGTGGGGGAGTGTTGTGTGCGGATGGACGAGGAGAACCACCGGTTTGTGGGTTTTAAGGCGGAAGAGGCCAATGGGGGTGTGGTAAGGTATGAGTTCCTGCCTTCTGATAAGTCGAACTGGTTGATCTCCAAGGCTGTACAAAAAGGTATTGATTGGCAAAATGACTGACGAAACCATTACATGTACGCGTTGCGGGCAAACACTGCCGCGCAGCAAATTAGAACGCATGAAGACGGGCACCTACCGTCGGGTGTGCAACCACTGTAAGTGGCTGTACTACGTAAAGCCCAGTCGCGATCGGCGCATCCTTCGCGACCTGGAGGCCCGCCACCATCCCAACGAAAAGTAGCTTTTCGCCCTCCGAAAAGTAACTTTTCACTCATCAAAAAGTAGCTTTTCGATGCATGAAAAGCTACTTTTTATTTTTGCCACTGCAATTCCGGGCTTGGAAGAATCGCATAAAAGGACGCGATTGGTACGATTTAACTCGACATCTGGAGCAACGATTACTTCCTGCAACTGGCCGATATGATTATTTTATTATAAGAAATTTGGAAGTTATTAAAAAATTCTTTATATTTGCGGCGTGATACTAATAACAACAAGTAAATATTAAAGTAATACCATTATGAAAACAAACCTAAAACAATTGATGCTATTGGCATGTTTCATGCTGAGTTTTGTGGCGTGCACTAACGATAGTGGTGATAACCCTGCGAAAGGAATCGACACCAGGATTGTGGGCAACTGGTTCTCGGATGTGTCGGGGATGACCTATGCCAAGTGGAACTATGGTAAGACATGGCAGAACACCGAGTTTAAAGCCGACGGTACGGGCAGCACCCGTATCTACTACACCTTTGAGGATGATGTCATCGGTTGCGAGAAGATTGACTTTACGTACACGGCATCGGCCAATGGTGTGTTGACGATGAACCCGAAGGATAGGGAGAAGATGTACGCTAACTGGCAGCTGGTGGGCGACGAGCTGACTCTTGGTGATGGCGATATCGACCTGAAATTTAAGAAAACCACTAGTGACATGGCTGCTAAGTTCGATACCTGGAGCAAGGACGATGAGATGATAGATGTGCCGCAACCCGCCAAATACACCGTGTTTGTATATGGCAATGCGGGTGGCACCATGGATTTTATTATAGAACAGGGCTTATGGGAGAGACTGCAGCAGTACCTGACCGACCACAACAACGTGCGCGTGGTGTGCATGTATAAATATGGTAAGGATCAGCCGGATCCTGAAAAGGCCTTTACGGGCAAATATGCAGCGCCTGGCGATATCGTGTGGTTTGAGCTGACTGGCGAGACCGACCTGAACACAATTAAGGAACAAGGTATGCAGGCTTTCGGCATGGGCGAGAAAGCCAAGCAACTGAAGATTTGTGACCCTAACACCATGCGCATGTTCCTGGAGTTCAGCAGTCTGCTGTGCCCTGCCGAGGATTACGTAATGGGCATCTGGGGGCACGGATCGGGCTTTGATGCCATGTACGATGTGCCTGGTAAGTACGAAGTGCAGCAGGCTCGTGCTACCCGTGGTGTGATGGTAGACGAGTGGGTGGATAACGAGTGGATGGATATGTACGAGATGTACGATGCCATGCAGGCTGCGGGCATTGAGAAGTTTAACACGCTGATGTTCCACAACTGCTTTATGGGTAATATCGAAACGCTGACACAGGCACGCAGCTTTGCCGACTACATTTTTGCCTCAGCCCATATACTGAGTAGCGGCGGTGAGCTGATGACGGAATTTATTCGCGGCCTTATAGAAACAGGCGATGCCGAGAAGGCTGGCAACCTGATGTTTGAACGCTGTACACCTGAATGGCAGAACAGTTATGTAGACGTAGCCAAGAATGTTTACGCCAACGGCGACTACAAGATGATTCGCACCGATAAGTTCGAGCCTATCATCGATGCTGCCAAGCAGCTGTGCGACCGCATTCTGGCACTCTATCCCACACAGAAGGAGGCCATCGACCGTGCTACCAAGAGCGTGTATCGCTTCGAGCCTATCGATGCGAATAAAAACGAGTTTATCAACCCATTCTTCGACATCGCTAACTATGCCCAGCTGTTGGCTAAGGAAACCGACGATGCCGAGCTGAAAGCTATATCGGCAGCGATGGATAAGGCCTTCGACGAGGCTTTTGTATGCTATCGCGATGTGAACAACAGTAAGGAGCATCTGGATCACTACACACTGAGCATCTGCCTGATGAGTAAACTCTTCTACACCTTCGACTACATGACGAAAGTTCCGGAGTTAAAAGCCTTGAACAACTACAATGAAGGCTACGAGAAGTGCGACTTCCACAAGCTGACGGGGTGGGGCAACTGGCTGAAAACCAACGAGCAGTTCTTGAACAGCAATCCACAGAAAGGTGGAGGCGGTAAATTAGAATAATAATAGTGGAACTGTACATGCGTAATTTTGGCTAACTACATAAGGCTGATTCTTTTGGAATCGGCCTTATTTTTTTGTACCTTTGCAACGTGTTCAGGAGAATCCTGAGCCTGACGAAAAGTCAGAGTGTTTAACGCAGTAGGGATGAGAATCCCGAGTAAAGAAAGGAGGAGCAATATGTCTGTACTTTACAGATTATCGCAGGTAACGTCGCCCAAAGCCAAGGGGTATGGTAAGTGGTATCCACGAGCCGTGATCACCCAGACTGTCGATACCGATGCGCTGGCCACTATCATGCAGCGTAACTGTACCTTGAAAAAGGCAGATATCGTGGCTGTGATCAGTGAGCTCATCGAGACGATGGCCGACCAGTTGCAGGATTCCAAGCGCGTGAAGCTGAACGGCTTTGGCTCGTTTAAGATCGGTATCCATGGTGAGGGCGCTGACAGCGCTGCCGACTTCAGCATCGGCAAGAACATCAAAGGCTTGCACGTGCTGTTTCAGCCCGAGGTGAAGAAGGATGGTAGCGGTGTGATGCAGAAGACCTTTATTAGCGGTTGCAGTGTGCTGGAGGCGCCTAAGAACGACGTCGATACCACTAAGCCCAGCAACGGTGGTAACGGTGGCAGCACTCAGCCCAGCAACGGCGGTAGCACTGGCGGCAACGGCAGTAACGAGCCCAGCGACGGTCCGAACGGCGATTAAAGTTTGGGGCTTCGGCCCTGAACTTTAAAAATTGAAAAATTGAAAAATTAAAAAAGGAAAGGAGGAATTATGTTGAGACATTGGAAGACGATCGCGAAGATCGTGGTGGCAGTCATCACCGCCTTGTTAGGTGCAGTGGGAGCAACTGCCTCTGGCGTTCAAATCGTGTAATCAAAACGGTGCAACTCTCACGAGCTGCACCGTTTGCCCTATCAAGGGGAGAATTTAGTTGTTAGTAAGTTTATGTCGTTAAACGGAATGCGCATCGCTGTACAGATGGAACATGCGTTCCATCATGTGCCACTTTTCGTTCGACGTGCTGCCAGGTTTGCAGGCCTGAAACACGGCTACATAGTCCTCCCATTCGGCTTGGCGGGGCAGGGTGGCCAGTCGGGCCATGGCGCTGTCCCAGTCAAAATCAAGCGGAGTCTCAACGATCATAAACAAGCGGTTGTCCAGGATGTATATCTCCATCTCGAGAATACCTACCTGTCGGATGCCCTCTATAATCTCGGGCCAGACATGCAGGCGGTCGTGCATCTCCTTGTACTTCGCTATCAGCTCTGGATCGTTTTTCAAATCCAGTGTCTGGCAATAGCGCTTCACAGGCGTATCGTAAGTGTTACATTTGTAACCTGAAACATTCTTGTTCATTATCGTGCTCTCTTTGTTAGCGGCGCAAAGGTAAGGCTAAATTTTGAAATCACCAATCATCGTTAGCGATTTTTTTTTAGCAATTCGACTGATGAGGCTGAAAAAAGTTAATTTTCCGATATTTTTATTGGACTTTATCGATATTTTATGGTTGGTTTTCGAATCCATCTCGAAAAAAAAGTATAAAAGGCTTGCATAATTAAAATAATTGTCGTTATTTTGTAAGCGTTACTTGATGATGACTTTTATATGAACTATTCGATAGACCGACTTCATTTGCTGACACTGAACGTGGGACTGGCCGACCATTTGGTTGACTGGAACTGGAAAAACGTGCGCAGTCCCTTTGCACGATTATATTACGTCACCGAGGGAACGGCACGCGTGCAGTTGCCGACAGGCGTTTACACACTCAGGCCCAACCATCTGTATTTCATTCCCGCCTATACCATGCATAGCTATATCTGCGATGCACCGTTCTCGCATTATTATATACATATTTATGAAGACATGCAGAGCGATACGGGCATACTGGAGCAATGGGACTATCCGGTGGAGGTGAAGGCCGCACCAGGCGATCTGGAACTGGTAAAGCGCCTGTGCTTTATCAACCCCTTTCTGAAGTTGCAGCAGCCCGATCCCGATGTGTACGACAACCATCAGACGCTGGTGAGCAATCTCGAACTGAATCAGCGCCGCCCATTCAGCGACAAGGTGGAGAGCCGTGGCATCCTGTATATCCTGATGTCGCGATTCCTGAAGCATGCCACACCGAAAGCCGATGTGCGCGACGACCGTATTCAGCTGACACTCGCCCATATACGCAACCATCTGGGCGAGAAGCTCGACATCGAGCAGTTGGCCGAGAAAGCCGGTATGTCGAAAGATCATTTCATCCGGGTGTTTAAGCATCAGACAGGCGAAACGCCTAATGCCTATATCACCAAGCGCAAACTGGAGAAAGCCGAACTGACGCTGGTGACCACCAATATGGCTGTGAACCGTATTGCCGACTGTCTGGGCTACGACGACTACTCGTACTTTAATCGCATCTTCAAGAAAAACTCGGGCATGACGCCCCAACAATATCGTAAAAGTCATTTTAAATCCCTATAAATAGGGATTGTCCATCCCTGCTAATTGTAGTACCTTTGCACCCATGCAAACAGATATTATTGAGAAGTATAACAGGCCGGTGCCCCGATACACCAGTTATCCACCAGCCAATTATTTTAGCAATTTTACTGAGGCCGACTATCTCGACATGGTAAAACAGAGTAATCAGGCCCGACAGAATCAGATATCATTCTACCTGCATATCCCCTTTTGTAGGCATCTGTGCCACTATTGTGGCTGCAACTCGTATCCACAGGCCAAGCCTGAGGTGGTAAAGGCCTATGTCGAGGCACTGCACAAGGAGATCGACCTGGTGGCCAAGCACATCAGCGGTGGCCGACTGATTTCGCAGATACACTATGGTGGCGGCAGTCCGACGGCATTGCCCATTGCGATGATTAAGGAGCTGAACGAGCACCTGCTTTCGGTGGCACCAACCATCGAGCGCCCTGAGATAGCCATCGAGTGCCATCCAGGCTATCTGGATGCCAACGACTGGCAGCAGCTGACCGAATGTGGGTTCACACGCTACAGCTTGGGTGTGCAGGATTTGCACGCCGAGGTGCTGAAGGTGGTGAACCGTCGTGAGTCGCTGATGCCTGTGGGCGAGATTATCTCGATGCTGCACGAGAGTGGGGCAACGGTGAATCTCGACTTCCTCTATGGTCTGCCCTTGCAAACCATCCAGTCGTTTCGCGAAAATATCGAGCAGGCGGCAGCCTGGAGGCCCGACCGATTGGTCACCTTCTCGTATGCACATCTGCCCAAGATGTTTCCACGACAGCAGATTCTTGACAAGGTGGGGCTGCCTGCCAACGAGGAGAAGAACGGCATGTACGAGGCGGCTGCCAGCGTGCTGACGGCTGCCGGCTATCAGCCCATCGGACTGGATCATTTCGTGCTGCCCGACGACGAACTGGCTGTGGCACTTGGCAAGGGACAGCTGCACCGCAATTTCCAGGGCTACTGCACGCGTCGAACCACTGCGCAGGTGTATGCCTTCGGCGTAACAGGCATCAGTCAGTTGGACGACTGCTATGCCCAGAACGGTCGCGATATCCACGAGTATATCGACACCATCGGCAGGGGGCAGCTCTACATCACGCGCGGCTATCATCTCACAGCCCAGGAAAAGCTGGTGCGACAGGTGGTGGAGACGCTGATGTGCAACTACGCCCTGAATTGGAACGACGTGGCAGCACACGTGGGCGCCAGCGCCGACGAGGTGCGACAGGCCTGCCACTACAGCGAGCAGCGACTGGCTGAGATGCAGGCCGACGGACTGCTGCGATTCGACAGCGACCATATTGAGGTGAACACCTGTGGTCGCCCGTTTGTGCGCTGCGTGGCAGCTGCACTCGACCCGCTGATGGCAAACAACAATAAACAATTCTCAAAACCGATTTAATCATGCAAAACCGCGATATAGTAGTGATAGGTGCCGGACTGACAGGACTGAGTACGGCTTTTAACCTGAAGAAGATGGGCCGCGATGTGCTGGTGCTTGAAAAGGCAAACCGCATCGGCGGACAGATACATACACATCATGAGGATGGGTTTACATTCGAGAGTGGACCCAATACAGGCGTGGTGTCGTTTCCCGAAGTGGCTGAGTTGTTCAGCGACCTGGAGGGGCGCTGCCGGATGGAGACGGCACGCGACTCGTCGAAATGCCGCCTGATATGGAAAGGCAGTGCCTTCCATGCCCTGCCTGCCGGCTTGCCTGGTGCCATCACCACACCCCTGTTTACACTCAAGGACAAGTTCCGCATTCTGGGTGAGCCTTGGCGTAAGAAAGGGACCGACCCTGATGAGCCTGTAGGTGCGCTGGCACAGCGCCGACTGGGGCGCTCGTTCTACGAGTATGCTGTCGATCCGTTTGTGTCGGGTGTATATGCTGGCGACCCGATGAAGCTCACCACCCGTTATGCACTGCCCAAGTTGTATAACCTGGAGGCCAACTATGGCAGTTTTGTGCGTGGCGCCATTGCCAAGGCCAAGGAGCCCAAGAGCGAGCGCGACCGTCTGGCCACCAAAAAGGTGTTCTCGGCTTATGGCGGTCTGCAGAATCTGGTAGAGGCACTGGCCGAGGGGCTCGACATCGTGACAGGTGCACAGGTCATCACCGTGATGCCCGAGGGCGATCACAAGTGGATGATACGCTATAGCAACGGCACCGAAGAGATACATTGCAACCATGTGATTACCACTGTGGGCGCTTATGCCTTGCCTGCCCTGCTGCCCTTTGTGGCACCCGAGCAGATGGCACCTGTGAGCAAGCTCTACTATGCACCTGTCATCCAGGTGTGCGTGGGCGTCAGAAACACTGGCAGCATCAACTATGCGGCCTTTGGCGGACTGGTGCCCAGTAAGGAGCAGAAACAGGTGCTGGGCATCCTGTTCCCATCAGCCTGCTTTGTGCAGCGTGCACCCGAGGGTGGCGCACTCTACTCCTACTTTATGGGTGGCGCACGCCATACCGACTATCTGCAGAAGAGCGATGCCGAGATACGCTCGATGGTGCGCGACGCTTTCCACAGCATGCTGAAATATCCAGTAAATGTAGAGCCCGACATGATACGCATCTTCCGTCATGAGCGTGCCATTCCGCAGTATGGCGCCGACAGTGGCGAACGCTTCAAGGCGGTGGAGGCTATCCAGCAGCAGTACCCAGGACTGATTATCGCCGGTAATCTGCGCGATGGCATCGGTATGGGCCACCGCATTCAGCAGGCTGCCACGATTGCCAAACTATTTCAAAAATAAGATTAAAAACGCAGCCTTAATGATGTCGCGTTAAAAATATTTGACTATCTTTGTAGCCACAATGACAAAAACAATGGTTATGAAGAAAATGAAATTCTTATTAGGTGCTGCGACTGCACTGTTTGTATTAACCGGCTGTTGTAACGACAACAGTAAGACACCGTCGAGTGTTTCGTTCGACGAAGTATTAACCACACGCCGAAGTGTGCGTAGCTACGATGCCAGCAAGAAAATATCGGAGGCCGAGGTGCGCGAACTGCTCAAGGCCACCCAAGAGGCACCATCGTGGGCCAATCAGCAGCCTTCGAAGTATTACGTGGCCATTGGCGAGGAGAAACTGAAGGCTGCCATGGAGATGATTGGCGCCAACAAAGACCGCGTGGCCGATGCACCGGTACTGATTGTTTCTACCTTTGAGCGCGGCAAGTCGGGATTCTTCCAGGGACAGGCCACCAACGAGGTTGGCGAAGGCTGGGGAGCCTATGATAACGGACTGAGCAACTGCTACCTGATTCTGAAGGCACGTGCTATGGGATTCGACACCCTGATTATGGGCATGCGCGATGCCGACAAACTGAGAGCACTGTTTGCCATACCAGAGAACGAGACCATCATGGCGGTGATTGCCTTAGGCTACAGAAACGAGGAGCCTACACACCCCGATAGAAGAGACCTCGACGATATCGTGAAGTTTTTCTAATCAAGCGGTACAGCCGACGACTGCTTCACTTCGCTCATCACAAAGGTACTCTCGATAGAGGCCAGACTCTCTATCTCACCCAGTTTGTTGAGCACAAACGCCTGATATTGCTTCATATCGCGCGCGCGTACCTTTAATAAGTAGTCGTAGGCACCCGAGGTGTTGTAGCACTCGGTCACTTCGGGCATGCGCTGGATGCGGCGCACAAAAGCGTCGGCTATCTCGTGGTTGATGTGCTTGAGCTTTACATTGCAGAACACCTGCAAACCCAAACCCAACTTATCGGGATCGAGAATAGCAACATACTTTTTGATATACCCCTGTCTTTCGAGTCGTTTTTGGCGCTCAAAGACGGGGGTTGGTGTTAAATGAACAGCATCGGCCAACTCTTTGGTGGTCAATTTGGCGTTTTTTTGCAGCGTTTTCAATATCTGCAGGTCGGTTTCATCTAATACTTCTGCCATCACTTAGAGATTTATTCTGTTTGAGCACTGATTTGAGTGCTTAATCGGAAAGATTTTCTTCCTTGGTTGCAAAATTAGGTATATTTTCTGAATTATACAAGAAATTTGGAGGATATTTCCAAACTTTGTACCTTTGCACCCAGATAAAGAACAAAAATAAATCACTAAAAAAAAGAAAGGAATCAAGTTATGAGTACAAGTAAGAATTATCGTTTCGAGACTTTGCAACTGCATGTAGGCCAGGAACAGGCCGACCCCGCTACTGATGCACGTGCCGTGCCCATTTATCAGACCACCAGTTATGTGTTCCACAATTCTCAGCACGCTGCCGATCGCTTTGGATTGCGCGATGCAGGTAATATCTACGGTCGCCTGACCAACTCTACACAGGGTGTGTTCGAGGATCGTGTGGCAGCACTCGAAGGTGGTGTGGCTGGATTGGCAGTGGCCAGCGGTGCAGCCGCTATTACCTACGCACTGCAGAATATTGTGCAGGCAGGCGATCATATCGTGGCAGCCGACAACCTCTATGGTGGTTCTTACAACCTCATCACCCATACACTGGCCACACAGGGCGTGGGCAACACGATTGTGAACGTGAACGACCTGGCAGCCCTCGAGGCAGCTATCAAACCCAACACAAAGGTAGTATATGCTGAAACCTTCGGCAATCCTAACAGTGATGTGCTCGACCTTGAGGGTGTGGCTGCTGTGGCACACAAGCATGGCATCCCATTCATTGTGGATAACACGTTCGGAACACCTTATCTGATTCGTCCGTTGGAGCATGGTGCCGACATCGTGGTGCACTCGGCCACTAAGTTCCTGGGTGGACACGGTACCTCACTGGGTGGTGTGATTGTGGATGGCGGTAAGTTCGACTGGAAGGCCAATCCCGATAAGTTCCCCACACTGGCCAAGCCCGATCCTTCGTATCACGGTATCGTGTTTGCCGATGCTGTTGGTGCTGCTGCCTACGTCACCCGTATCCGTGCCGTGCTGCTGCGCGATACCGGTGCCACACTGTCGCCATTCAATGCCTTTATCCTGCTGCAGGGTGTTGAGACACTGAGTCTGCGCGTAGAGCGCCATGTAGAGAATGCCCTGAAGGTGGTTGACTTCCTGGCTAACCATCCCAAGGTGGCCAAGGTGAACCATCCAGCCCTGCAGAGCCATCACGACCATGCACTCTATAATAAGTACTTCCCCAATGGTGGTGCCTCAATCTTCACCTTCGAGATTAAGGGTGGACAGGAAGAGGCCTGGAAGTTTATCGACGCTCTGAAGATCTTCTCACTGCTGGCTAACGTGGCCGACGTGAAGAGTCTGGTGATTCATCCATATACCACTACCCACTCTCAGCTTTCGCCTGAGGAGCTGGCCGAACAGCATATCACACCTTCAACCATCCGACTGAGCATCGGTACGGAGCATATCGATGACATCCTGGAAGACCTGAAACAGGCGTTCGACCAGATTTAAAAACAAGGAAACGGGGCTAAAAACCCCGTTTTTTGTTAATATACCAAACGTTTGGTATATAGAATGCCCTACTAAGGGGATTGTGGGATTAAGAAAAAAGTCGTACCTTTGCACCGTGGTTAATAAAAATCACAAAGAGAGAGAATTTTATTTGTTATTAATTTAAATAAGGTAAGGATTATGACTAAAATTGCAAAGCAGCTGACAGAGCTCGTCGGCAACACTCCACTTCTTGAGCTCAACAAGTATTCACAGGCAAAGGGTCTGGAGACTCCTGTTATTGCCAAGGTAGAATTTTTTAATCCTGGTGGTAGCGTGAAGGATCGTATCGCACTGGCGATGATCGAAGACGCTGAAGCCAAAGGTATCTTGAAACCTGGTGCAACCATCATCGAACCCACCAGCGGTAATACGGGCGTAGGACTGGCACTGGTATCAGCCGTTAAGGGCTACCACTTGATCCTTACCATGCCTGAAACCATGAGTGTTGAGCGCCGTAACCTTGTGAAAGCCTATGGAGCCGAGGTACGACTCACTTCTGGTAAAGACGGCATGCCAGGTGCCATCCGCGCTGCTGAGGAGCTGCGCGACAGCATTCCTGGAAGTGTGATTCTGCAGCAGTTTGAGAATGCAGCCAACCCAGCCAAGCACTATGCTACCACTGGTCCTGAAATCTGGCGTGATACCGATGGACAGGTGGATATCTTTATCGGTGGTGTAGGCACAGGCGGTACCATCAGCGGTACAGGTAAGTATCTGAAGGAGCAGAATCCTAACGTGAAGATCATCGCCGTAGAGCCTAAGTCGAGCCCTGTATTGAACGGTGGTCAGAGTGGTCCTCACAAGATTCAGGGTATCGGTGCTGGTTTCATCCCCAAGACCTATGATGCTGCTGTTATCGACGAGGTGTTTGATGTAGAGAACGACGATGCCATCCGTACAGGTCGTGAGATTGCCCAGCAGGAAGGTCTGCTGGTAGGTATCTCAGCAGGTGCTGCCCTCTATGCAGCTACCGAGGTGGCTAAGCGTCCTGAGAATAAGGGTAAGAAGATTGTGGTGCTGCTGCCAGATACGGGTGAGCGTTATCTCTCGACAGTGCTCTACGCTTTCGAAGATTATCCACTTTAAGTTGTTCATATTAAAAAAAGAGAGTGGGTGACCGTTTGGTCATCCACTCACTTTTTACTGTATCTTAATTGCTACAGCCTTGAGTTGCTGCCAACCGGCTTTGTCGGTTAGGCGCACCATGAAATGGTAGTCGCCTGGATCGATGTCGGCAGGTATCTCGATGTCGATGCGGGCATCGTAGCTACGCTGGGCAGCAGGGATGGTAAAATCCTTGTTATAGACCCAAGGATTAACAGGCGCTTTCTTGTCGGCAGGGGCACACTCTGTGGATGAGGTGCTGTGGGTGTGGTGGTCGAAATTGTTGTGAATCTCGATGTTAAAGTTGCCGAGTTCGGTATCATCGGTAAACACATAGTGGAACGGTATGGTTTCGCCACGCTGGTAAACCTGACAGTCGATAGGGTTGGCAGTAATCCCCTGTTCGGTGATGACGGGCTGGGTCATGTCCTTAGGCGCATCGTCATCAGAACTGCTGCAAGATGAGAAACCAAGTGTAGCCACACAATCTAGAGCCATCATCAGGCTCAAATAAATATATCTTTTCATAATCTTATAGTCTTTTATTTTTTTAATTTTTTATTTTTTTATTTTTCCTCAAAACTCCACTCCCACCATCAGCGAGAAGTTGCGACCCAGTTCGGGCACATCTATCAGACGGTAATAGCTGGTGTGGTCGAAGTAGCGCTTGTTGAGCAGGTTGTCGGCATGCAAAGCCACTTTCAAGGTGGTATGGCCCAGCTGGTATGCTTTGGCTGCCGAGAAGTTTAAGGTGAAATACCCATCGGTGGGTTTTTCAGGGGGTACAATCTCATGTTGCGCACCCACAAAATGGGCGTTCAATCCAACGAAACCTTTGCCTTGACGATCCAAGTGGTATTTGATGCCAGCATCGGCCGACCACGGGGTGGAGAAGGGGAGCGTGTAGCCTTTCTTCTCGCCTGACTTCTGTTCGGCTTTCAGGTATTCGCCTTTCAGTTCGGCTTCCCAATGTTCGGTCATCAGCCAGTTGAGCTGAGCCTCTACACCATAGCGCAGCACTTCGGCCTGCGTGTAGTGATACAGCTGCAAGCCCTCGACATACTGTGAGGTAGGACTCAGGTAGATGTAGTTGGGAAAGTAGTTGATGTAGGGATCAACCTGAATGCACAGCACTTCGTTGTCCCAATGGATGCCAGCATCAATCTGGTACGACTCTTCAGGATCGAGCGTGGTGTTACCGCGTTCGTAACGGAAGATGTGGTAGTTGATGCCATCTGCACCCAGTTCCTTAGGGATAGGCACGCGGAAGCTCTTGCCGATGTTGACTTTGAACACCCACTGACCAAGACTGTAGTTGATACCTGCCGACCAGGTCAAGCTGTTGAAGTTGCGCTTGATATCGGCCGAACGCTGCATGTAGGCCGAGTCGCCTGCAGCAGTAGGTGTCAGGAACCAGTCGTTATAGCTATGGATGTGCGTGTGTGCATGATCAAAGCGCATGCCGGCATTCAGCTTCAGCTGTTCGCTCAGGGTCCATTGGTCGAAAGCATAGGCACCTAAGCTCAGCGTTTCGAAGTCGGGGATGATAAAACCCCATCCACCACGACGGTTGTGCTGATACTCGCTACTGATGCCTGCACTCAGTTCGTGCTGAGCGCCTAAGGCCAGTTTCATG
Source organism: Xylanibacter ruminicola (assembly GCA_015060625.1). GTDB lineage: Bacteria > Bacteroidota > Bacteroidia > Bacteroidales > Bacteroidaceae > Prevotella > Prevotella ruminicola_D. Next base: position 75,150 of record SUYC01000010.1, read on the forward strand.
CCCAGAGCAGCCGTGTAGGTACTCTTGTTGAAACGGCGCTCTAACGGACCGTCAGGCTCGGGCATATAACCATGACTGACGGGTTCGGAGCGCTCTTCGCGCAGATTATTCTGATAGGCCAGATTGGCTTCGAGCGACAAGCGGTCGTTGCGCCAGGTGGTGTGACTGAGCACCTTCAAGTGGTTCACCCATTGATAGGGCAGGTCGATATCACGACGCGAATGGTCGTAGTCGATATCGCTGAGTCGCACTTCCAGTCCGTGGGCATTGGCAAAGAAGCCGCTTTTCGAGTACGAGTCGGATATGCGCACATCGGTATGGAAATGATAGCCGGCATAGCCTAGCATCACACTGCCATCACGTTCCAGTCCGGCTGTATTGCGCAGGCGGCGATCCTTCAGTTTGATGTAATACGAATAATACTGGATGCTGTCGGTGGGCACCTTGTAGTCGGCATAGTCGATCAGGGTGAGGTTGGCACGGTAGAACCATTTGCCTGAGCGTCCACCCAGTTTGGCCGATACGCCTATCTGCTCGTTGTTAGAACGGCCGAACAGCTGTACGGTCCCCTCCAACTTCTCGGTGGGGATATGGTTGGAGAAGAGGTTGAGCACACCGCCAATGGCATCGCTGCCATAAAGCAATGCCGCAGGACCTTTGATCACCTCGGCACGGTCGATGGCAAACTGGTCGATTTCCAGTCCGTGATCATCGCCCCACTGCTGTCCTTCGTGCTTGATACCATCCTCGGTGACAGCCATGCGGTTGAAGCCGAGACCACGGATAGTGGGTTTCGACTGTCCTGAACCAATGGCCATAGCCTTCACACCTGGCACACCTTCGAGCGTTTGCATCAGGCTGCCTGCAAAATTCTGTTGCAGATAGTCGTGACTGATCTGCACTGCCGACTGCGATGTGCGCATCTGATAGTCGTGCTGTCGCTGACCGCTCACTGTTACACCTTTCAGTGTTACAGTAGTATCGGGCACGGCGCATAACAATGATGCCGCAGCCAATAATAATGTAATCATATTGGATGTCTTGTTGTTTTAAAAAATGAGTTGTACCCTATTCTTTAAAACAAGCAGGAGGTCCGCGAAGGTAGATGATGCCGCAAGCCGCAGAGGCTAAACGGCTGTGACCAGGAGCATACTGTCGTATGTCCTTGTTGGCTACAGCTGCCACACTCAGTACCACTGCTGCCAGCATGGGTAATGAAAGGAACTGGCACAGCACGCAGTCGTGCGTGAAACTGGCCGTGGCTGTCAGATGGCCATGGCAGTTATGGTGCACACAGTCGGTACAGGTGGTGTCGGTAGTTGTTGGCGTTTTGTGAACGTGGATTGCCGAGAATACCAGTATTGGCAGGAATACTGCCAATAACACATATGCTGATATTTTTCTCCTTATTGCAATCACGGCTGCAAAGGTACGAAGATTTTGACAAATAGATGCCTTTTTTGCTAAAATTAATAGAAAATGCAGACAAGCTTCACAGCTTATCTGCATGATTTGTTGTTTTATTATAAATGATTTACTCAAAAAGTTAATGCGTTTACTTCAGTCGTTTGTAACCATAAACCGCAGTACTGCCAAGTGCTTCCTCGATACGAATCAGCTGATTGTACTTGGCCATGCGGTCGGTACGAGAAAGTGAACCAGTCTTGATTTGTCCAGAGTTTGTGGCTACTGCGATGTCGGCAATTGTAGTGTCCTCTGTTTCACCTGAACGGTGAGAAGTCACTGTGGTGTAACCGTGACGATGAGCCATTTCAATAGCCTCCAAGGTCTCTGTCAACGAACCAATCTGGTTCACTTTAATCAGTATCGAATTGGCTGCACCCATCTTGATGCCCTTCTCCAGGAATTTGGTGTTGGTCACAAACAGGTCGTCGCCTACCAACTGGCAGCGGTCGCCAATCTTCTCAGTCAGTTTAACCCAGTTGTCCCAGTCGTTCTCGTCAAGGCCATCCTCGATAGAGTCGATGGGGTATTTGGTGATGAGCTGCTCCAGATAGGCAATCTGCTCTTCGGCTGAGAGCTTCTTGCCGTTGGGATCCTTCTTCGCACCGTTCTTCAGCTGGCGATAGTCGTAGAACCACTCACCATTCTCGCAGGTAGCGAACTCAGATGCTGCGCAGTCCATCGCAATCTTTACATCCTTACCAGGCTCATAACCTGCTTTCTTGATGGCTTCAACAATGGTGTCGAGGGCATCCTCGATACCGTCGAAGTTGGGAGCATAGCCACCCTCATCGCCTACAGCTGTAGAAAGGCCGCGTGCCTTGAGCAGCTTGGCCAGGTTATGGAATACCTCAGCACCCATGCGGATGGCCTCGCGCTCGTTGCTGGCACCTACAGGACGGATCATAAACTCCTGGAAAGCAATAGGGGCTGCAGAATGGGCACCACCATTAACAATATTCATCATAGGCACAGGTAGTGTGTAGGCATTGCAGCCACCTATATATCTATAGAGAGGTATATTCAGCGCCTTTGCTGCGGCCTGGGCACAGGCCAGCGATACACCAAGAATGGCATTGGCACCGAGTTTCGACTTGGTGGGAGTGCCATCAAGAGCCAGCATCTTATAGTCGATGGCGCGCTGATCAAGCACGCAGTCGCCCGTCAGGGCTGGGGCAATCACTTGATTCACATTATCAACGGCCTTCAGAACACCCTTGCCCAGATAGCGCGCTTTGTCGCCATCACGCAGTTCAAGGGCCTCGTTCTCACCTGTTGATGCACCCGATGGTACGGCAGCGCGGCCCATCACACCATTCTCGAGTGTTACTTCTACCTCTACTGTTGGATTTCCTCTTGAATCGAGAATCTCTCTTGCATGAATCTTTTCAATTTTCATCTTACTTCTTACTATGATAACTAACAAACTTTTTCTGGGTGCAAAGGTACGGCTAATAAATAAGGTGCGCAATACCTAAAAACAAGTGTTTTAAGCATTGCGCACCGAAAGAACCCTACTATTTAGTGTTAACAATAAGTAGGTATCGTATCTGTTATTCTGAAAGCATCGTTACCTCGATGCAGCGCTTGGATGCCAGCAGGCGCTGAGCCATGCGCTGTACATCGGCGGCGGTCACCTCGTTAACCATCTTGCAGTAGTCGCGGTCGAAGTCGGTATCATCGTCCAACTCGTGCCAGATAATGTAGCTCCAGTAGTCGTTGGTGATGGCCATCTGGGCATACTGCTTGATGAGATACTCCTTGACCTTCTTGAGCGAGGTGGCTGCAGGACCGTTGTCGGCTATGTGCTGCAGCTGCTGGTAGATGATGGGGTTCAGCTCGCTGTAGCGACTGGGATCGGCATTATAAGCAATCTTTAAGGTCGCATTAGGATGCTCGTCCTTCTCCAAACCGAAATCAACGCTTACACCATAGGTGCCGCCTTTCTCTTCGCGAACAGAGTCGGTATAAGCGATAGAGAGGCAACGCTTCAGGAAGTCGAGCTCGAGATCGCTCTTGGCGGTGAAATCAACATCAGCTGTGAGGAAAATGCTGACATTGGCCAATGGGGTAGCCATCTTCTTATGGAACTTCACGACCTGCTGACCATCTACAATCTGTGGCACGTTGGCCTGATTGGCCTGCTCGTGCTTACCTGTGGCAGGCAGCGAGGCAAGGTACTGGCAGAGGTACTGGCGCAACTGCTGCTCGTCGAAGTTACCGATAATCACGGTCTTAAAGTTAGCAGCATCGCTGAAACGCTCCTTGTAGATCTCGAGAATACGGTCGTAGCTGATTTTGTCGAGCGTCTGCTGTACAACGGGAGCCAGACGTGGATGGTGACCATAGAGCACGGCACGGATAGAGTCGTTGTAGTCCACCTTTGGCGAGGCATTACGATTGGCCAGGAACGCACGCTGACGGTTGATCAGACTGGCGAAAGCAGCATCATCGCGGCGTGGCTGGGTGAAGTAGAGATACGAGAGCTGGAACATGGTCTCCATATCCTTCAGCGAGGCACTGCCGCTGATGCTCTGGCCTTTGCTACCTATAGAAGGACTGACACGTACACTCTTGCCGGTGAGCATCTTGCGCAGAGTGACGGCATCGAACTGACCTACGCCACCTTCGGTGGTGGCACTTGTAACCATCGAGAAGTTAGGAATATCCTCGTCGCCATAGAGCGAGGTGCCACCTTCGCCATACATACGCATCGATACGGCATCAGCCTCGTAGTTGGTCTTCTTGGTATATACCTTCATGCCATTGCTCAGCGTGAGTTCGGTGAAACCATGACGGTAGGGCTGCTCGCCGACAATGGTGCCAGCCTTTGGCAGCTGACTAATCAATGAACTGGCCAGCTGAGCCTCCTGATAAGGAGCATAAGCCTGTTGCTGCGCAGCCAGGATCACCTGCTCAATCTGCTGTTCTGATGGAATCTCAAAACCTTCCTTATCGGGGGCGTACATCACTACAACCTGATTCTTGTCGGTGATGAGCTCCTTGACGGCAGCGTTCACTTCGGCCAGTGTTACCTCACGGTCCAGCTTCTGGGTGTTCTCCAACCTGAAGTCGGCACTGAGCATGGGCTCGCCCTCCAGAAAGTTGTCAACACATACATTGACGTAGTGCGAGTTGCGATAGTCGTCCTGCATCTTAGCGCGGCGCTCGGCTGCGTTCAGGCGCAGCTTCTTGGCACGAGCCAGCTCGCTCTGAGTAAAGCCGTGCTGACGGGCACGCTCGGCCACACCTACAGCACTGATGATACCACCTAAGATATTGTCCTGCTTGCAGCTGATGCTGAGTGAGAAGGCATCCTTGGTGCGACTGAGGAAAAACTCGGAGGCACGACCAGTGGCACTCTGGAAGGGGGGCACTGGCAGCTGGCGCAACTCTACCAGACGATCGTTGAGCATGGTGCTGATAAGACCGTCGATATAGTCATCGCGCAGGTATTGCTCGTTGTTCTTCTCGCTATCGGGAGTGGCTTCACGCTTCTGGTAGATATGGCAGAGAGCGATAGGCTGCTCCTGATCCTTCTCGATATCCACAATCATCTTCTCGTTGTCGCCTACTGGATAGTAGATGCGCTCGGCAGCCTTCTTGGGCATGGGGATGGACGAGAAGGTTTTCTTGATCTTCTTCTCCATCTTATTGACATCGATATCGCCTACGACGATGATAGCCTGCAGGTCGGGACGGTACCATTTCTGATAGTAGTCGCGCAGGTCCTGATAGGGGAAGTTATCCACGATGTCCATCGATCCGATAGGCATGCAGTCTTCGTACTTCGTACCTTTGTAGATTTTGGGCATGGCCTGCTCCATCAGTCGCTGTACGGCCATACCAGCACGGCGTGTGCGCCATTCCTCGTGGATCACACCACGCTCTTTGTCAATCTCGGCATCTTCAAGCAGCAGGTAATGGCTCCAGTCGTGCAGTACCAGCAAACAAGAGTCGATGATGCCCTCACGTTTCAAAGGTGCTGAGCCAATATGATACACCGTCTGGTCGATAGAAGTGTAGGCATTCAGGTTGGCACCGAATTTCACACCGATGGTCTCGCACCAGGGAACGATACCTAACTTCTTGCCTTTACCAGGGAAGTTCTTGGTGCCGTTAAAGGCCATGTGCTCAAGGAAGTGGGCCAGTCCGCGCTGGCGGGGCTCCTCGAGGATAGAACCCACACGCTGGGCAATATAGAAATCAGCCAGACCAGCCTCTTTGGCGTTATGGCGGATATAGTAGGTCATGCCATTCTTCAGTTTACCCTTACGGATGGTAGGGTCCTGTGGCAGGCTCTGGCCCACTGCCGATACCGACAGCAGCGCCAGAGCGAAAAGAGAATATAGTTTCTTCATTATTAATTTCTTAATATCTTAATTTTTCAATTCTTCACCAGCGAAGCTGCTGCCTCGGGTGTGAAGTCGTTAGTAGAATTGTTGGTATCGACATACTTGCCATTGGCATCCTGCTTGCGGATGACGGCCTTGTTGAAGCGGGTCTCATCTTTATCCACCTTACCGCAGTAGGTCCAGCCGGCATCGATGCTGGCATCGAGTACGTTCCACTCGCGAACCGACTCAACACTGAGGTTCACACCATCCAGAATCCATGAGTTAGGCACTTTATAGATGCCTTTCTTGGTCATCTCCCTTGAGAAGTCGCCGAACACGAACAGATACTTGGCATCGTAAACATTGTTGGCCAGCCAGTCTTCCTTGGTTGTCTTCATCTTTGCAATGGCCATGGAGTTGAAACCACGGCTGTGGAACTGATAGATAGTGGCGGTATAGCAGTACCACTTATCGAGGTTGGGTGCCTTGCCATCAGGGTCGGTGAAGTTGGCGTTCGAGCTCTCATCGTAGAACTCAAAGTCGGCATTGCTCAGGTCGATGCTGTTAGGCTGCTCAGCGGTGTGGTTGATAGCATTGACAGCCAGTGTGAGCGATGCACCTGGCTCTACAGGTACGCTCTTACCTGTGCCAGGAATCATGTAACAAGCCTGAACAGAGAAGTCGGTGCTCATGATGTCGGGGGTATATTCCTGCTTCTGAGTTGTGAGGAATGCCGACTCGAGTACGGCAATGCTATCGGCATAGAGTGTGACATCGCTATTGTTGGTAATGCGGATGTACTGATCGCCGCTGTAGCTCTTACCTTCGGCAGTGCTGGTACCGGTGAAGAATATCTCGCTAATCACGAAACCACCCTGAGCGGTGAAGGTTGATACTACCATCTGTACGGCAGCGCTGGTCTCGCTAATCTTGACGTTCTCGGAGGTGATCTCAAAATCCTTCTGTCCGGCTACGTTGTTGAGGGTAAAGTCGAGATGACCACTGATGGTGATGTTGTAAGTGCCCTCTTCAAGATCGTTGATAAGCACCTGGTACTTGTTGCCGTTCTTCTGGAACAGGTTGTCACTTGAAACAACGTGTGCCGACTGTGTGGCTACATTGGTCATCACAACCTTGGCACCAGATAAATCTACATTCTCAAGATTGGCAGGAATCTCTAATGACACTGCGGTTTGAGGAACAATGGGTGTCTTGTCGTCAGAGCACGATGTGAGTGTCATGCCCACGGTAAGCATCGCGATGATGCTGGCAAACAGATTCTTTTTCATGTTTTCTTTGTTTTAAATTGTTATGTTTATTTTTTTAGAATGTGATACCTATGGCCCCTTGTAAGGTGGTTTGGTGTTCGCCTACCGAACAGAGTGTCAGGTCGGCTCCAAGTTTTGCAAAAGCTCCATATGGGCTGTTGCTCCAATGGTAGTCGGCACGCACGTTGGCGCCTAAGTGAGTGTAGTTGGCTTTGGCGTAACGATAGGTGTGGTTAACCATCTCGATAAAACTACTCTTCATATTGGCGTAGGGCATATAAATCTTGTGGGTTAGCTGACCCTCGTAGGCTGCACGGGCATTCACAGTCAGCGAAAGCTGCCTACTGGTAGCCTTTATCCACTGGGCTTTCAGTTCGCCGTAGGCCCTGCTGTAGTTCAGTTGGCGCTCGGGGTAAACGTATTTTTCGTTGCAGCTTTGGTAGCCGCCACGAAGCATCATACTGAGACTTCCTTGGCTGTAGAATGCCCCTAAATAAGCATCCAATAGCTGATTCTTATACATGGTGAGTGTGCCGATGGTGGGGAAGTAGCGGGCATCGGAGGTTCCACCAATCTGCTCATCGCCACTACGTTTGGTATAGTCGGCATGCGCAAACAAGGCCCACTGGCTGTTACGCCATCCCAAGGTTAGTGCTGCCTGCTCATTGTACAAGGTTGTGAGAGGCATGGAGTTATACTCGGCCAACTTGCGCTGGTAGCGGTGCTCGCCTAACATCAGGTCGGCATACATGCCGTTGTGGTCGGCAGGGGCTGCACTGAGCAGTAAGGCTACGCCACCACCATCGTAGTACAAACTGCGCTTGTCGCCTGAGAAACGATTGTATTCGGTTCCCAGTCCTGTCATCTGATATTCGGGGATCACACCCTCTTCGCTATAGAAGGTCACGCTGTTGGTCTGGCGATAGATATTGCACTCGAAGGCAGCACCCAGCAGGTAGCTGTTCAGCTGTCGGCCTGCTCCAAGGCGAATGGTGAGGTCGGTTACGACACCACGCATACGTGGGTCGTAGTCGCGATACTCCTGTTCGGCACGGAACAGCATCTCGGCACCTGCCAACCAACTGCCCACAGTGGTGGCATAACCACCAGAAAAGGCATAGCGTTCGCGATGAGTGTCGCCACCTAAGCTATCGGCCAGCACGTAAGGCTGCAACAGCTCGTAGTCGGAGGTTGAGTTCCAGCGTACTTCCTTTTGTGTGCCTGTGGTGTACGAGGCAGAACCCCATACGGCTGTGCGGGGAGAAAGGCGCAGGTAGGTATCAACACCAGCGTAGGGAAGGGTATAACCGCTACCTAACTGCTGTACGAAGGCTTCGGATTGGTGCTGCATGTCGATGCCTAATGCCAGCTGTGAGAACGATGAGTGGTAGGCGGCACCATGCAGGGCTGGGTTGCGTTCGGCATCGGCTGTTATCTCTCGTGTCAGAATGGTATGCTCTATCAAGGCAGAATCAGCCTCGGTTGCCATGGCTTGCAACGAGGTGCCCATCAAACATATATATAATAGGTATCGCTTCATATCAATCAAGGAATATCATATTGAGTGTAGTGGCGTTTGTATCCATGGCGGCCAGTTCTACATAGTCGGTCTGTGCACGGAACTGGCGTATATGCTCGGTGCCGTTGGCATCGGTATAGGTAGCCACGCCTTCTATCAGTATCTCGTAGGCACCGCGCAGCAGCTCTACTTGTAGGGTTGCATCGTTGAAGGCAGCCGTTGTGGTGGTCTGGCGGGTGTTTACATTGGTTATTTGAGCCTGAGCCTGTACACGACCGATGTTGGCAACTTCGTTGCTAACCAGTGTGATGCTGGCTGTGGTAAAAATCGTATTCTCTTCCTGATGGCAGGCGCTGAACAGCACCAATGTCATCATGCAGCATATCAGTTGTTTCATATCTTTAAATTCATTTCTAATCCAAAATAGGGCGTTTCGTGGCGTCGTATGGTGGTGCCGCGACTGTCGTAATCGGGGGCATAGTTCAGCAAGCGGTTGCAGAACATGGCTACATTCAGGCGATCGTCGAGTAGCTTTTTGGTTACCTTGAAGTTCAGGTTCATACTGAATGGTACGCGATTCTTTTCGAACAGCGATGCCGAGTAATCTCGTACCAGCCAGCGCAGATAGGTGTCGTTGGCATATTCGTCCTGCCACTCGTGAATGCTGCCATCAGGGGCAATGTACTGGGTGGGGTAGTTGCTCACCTCTTTGCGCTGTGAGGTGGTGAACCACAGGCACTGAGCCGATAAGGAGAAACCGAGCTTTAGCTTGGGCACGTCGGTGTCGAGTGTAAAGTTGGTGTTGAACTGCTCGCGTACAGAGCCATCGTCGTTGGCATACAGACCAACATACTGCAACTGGCGGTTGTCGATAACCACGCTGGGACGGTAGCTGTCCACAATCGAGTTGTTGTAGGTGGTGCGCAGATAGGCGCCATTGATAGTGAGACGGGTGAGAATCACTGGGAAACGTACTGTTTCGAGTGTGTATTCTATACCTTCTTTCAGTGTCAAGCTGCCATTCGTGTAGTTGGCATAGCCTGCCAGTTCGTTCACCTCCTGATAGGTAAGACTGCCGAGGTCGGGCTGAGCAGTGAGCGCATCGTCATTGATGGCAGAGGCGTCGTATTGCTTGTAGGTGTAGGTGTCGTAATAGCTCTGTGAACGGAATCCCGATGTCATCTTTTCGCGGAAAAATGTGACTGCCAGTCGGTTTCCACCTAGTGTGATATCCGTAGAGACCTCCCACTTCAGGTTGCGGGCTGGTTCTAAGGCGGTGTTGCGAGGATCACGGATGTAGGTCATCAGATTGATGCGACGGTAATCGGGATTATCGTGATAGTAGTTCAGCTGGATGAAATCAATGTAGAGCTTGTCGGGGAACAGCTGCTCCATGGTTGGCATCTTGGTGTGCTGACCTATTCCACCTGCCAATCGGATAAAGGTGGGCTTGCCAAATACCGTGAGTTTGGGCAGGGTATAGCCGATGTTGGCACGTGGGTCCCAGTAGGTCTTGCCGTGCATGGTGTAGGCCTGTGGCAGGTTCAGCATCTGCGTGCCTCGGATGCCTGCCATCAGTTCGAACGTGCCAACGGGAGTGGGCCACTTGATGTTTTCTTCGGCATAGGCTGATACGCGGTGATTGGCTGGTATCTCCTTGAGAGCACGCTGGCGCGAAGAAATACTGGTGTAAACGGGTTTGTAGGGATCGAACACCTGTCCTTGTCCCAGGTTCTTGTCGATATTCCAGTCGGCACCTAACAGCAGGGTGTTCGACACCTTGTTGCTTGGCACCTGCAGGCGCATGTTCAGTTTGGCATAGGTGTTGAGCGGCTTGCCATCTACTTTGTGGTAGCCTACGTATTTGAAAGGCAGGATATAGGCATCGTTCTCGCCTTCTTCTTTTGAGGTGGGAGCCACCGTCATTCGCGAAAGCTGAATAAAGCGTGTGCGCTCCATCAGGTTATGCTCGTAGGCTGCTGATACGGTCAGACCTACCGATTTGAGCCATAGCTGGCGCTTCATCTTCATCTGCAGCTGGCTCATCAGTGCCATGCGGTTATAGCTCGATTTGTAACTATCCTCCTGGTGGTAGTTCAGGTCGGGGTCTTGTTTGTCGTTATCAAACGAGCCTGTGTAGTCCAGATTGGTTGTTAATTGCAGGTTGTAAGATTCGTGCTCCCAGGCTTTGTTCAAGCGCGCCGAGAGGGTTACACGTTTGTAGTTCTCCAACCGGTTGCGTGGATCGGCCTTGGCATTCAGGTAGTCGGCACTCAGATTCAGGCTCAGATGCTTTTCCTGCCACTCCATGTCTTTGGCTACGTACATCAGTTTTGAACCCATATCGGCTTTCAGTCTGAAGTTCAGATCGTGACCACCCTTACGACGTTCTATCTTGACTAAGCCGCTTGTCAGGTCGCCATATTCTACCGAGGGGATACCTCTTACCACTTCTACGCTCTCGATGTCGTCGGTAGATATGCTTCGCATGTCAACACCGGCATTGGTATTGTCGCGAGCGGTGGCGGCAGCATCCCAAGCCCCTGCCATATACTGCATGTTGGCATTGGTGGAGATGGGGGCACCATCGATGACAAAGCTGGTGCCTAACGAAGAAGTGGCATAATTGGCATTGCCGGTTGACAGTTCTCGGATATGGATGTTGTTGGGGGTGCTGAGGACGGGATCTTTGCTGCGACCGCCAGGTAGCAGCTCAAGCAAATCGGCAAAACTTGACGGTTGCAGGTGCTCCATGGCATGCTTTTCAATCTTCGAGGCACTGGTAAGTCCACGACTCTCCTGAGCTGTTACGACCACCTCACCCAGTTTGCTAACCTCAGCCTCCAGTTCGTAGTGCCCATTGGCAGTGGCTTTGACGATGAGCGGCTTATAACCGATATAGGTAATTTTGATTTGTTGCGTTGTTTGTTGCGCATCCTCTTTTTTAGGTATGATGAATTTTCCATCAGCGTTAGTCACTGTCAGTGGCTTGCGCCGGATGGCATCAGTAATTGTAGCTCCGATAATAGGTTCGTGTGTATCTTTATCAGTTACCAGACCTTTAAAAACACCTTGAGCATGAGTACTTTGCAGTATCACTACTGCTATAATCAATAAAAAAAATCTTTGCATTCACATATACTTTTTATATGAATGCAAAGTTACTACTTAATTACAAGATGTGCAATACTCAAAAAATAGTATTTTAATCATTGCGGGTCAAGTCGAGTACTAACATTCTTAGTACCACGACAAATACCACCACAGCGATGACGAGAAGTATGAGAAGACTATTTTCCATATGATTTGTTTGTGATATACTCTTTTCTTTCGTGGTGCATGTCAAGCGACCACAATCTTACAAGCATGCCAAATACTACAATGGCGAACACTGAGAGAATCATTAAGTTTGTATCCATATCTTTTCCTAAATTTTTATTTTTCTGCTGCAAAGATATAACAAAAAGTCTATGCCCGCAAGAGCACAGACAAATGGTCGGATGATTTCAGACAAATAGTCGGATAAAACGACGGATTATCGGACGATTCGACAATCCGTCGGCTATTTTATTCGCGGAAAATCGTTTGTCTATAGGTGGTTGGGGTCATGCCGTACTTTGCGCGGAAGTTACGGGTAAACGTATCGGCGCTGGTAAAACCACTGGCCTGACTGACCTGTTCAACATTCAAATCGGGCTGGTTGTTCATCATACTGACGGCATAGTCGAGTCGAAGTTCACGGACGTAGGCCGGTAACGATACACTATCGCTGCCCTGTGAGAATGCAGCACCGATACGCTCTTTCGACAGACCGGTGCGATCGATGAGCGACTGCCTGCTGAAGTCGGGCTGTAGGAACAGTTTCTCGTTTTCAATCAAATCGCGCAGGTAAAGGAACAACTTCTCGTCGGTAAGTGTGGTGTCATCTGAGGTGGTGATGCCCGCTTCAGATGTGCTTGATTCGGTGGCATCGGCCTTCGGGATTGGCGAATGTGCCGACTCGATAGAACGGTTTGCTGCCTTGAGTTCCTTGTACTTCTCCTTATATTCTACTGCTTCGGTGATTTGGTGCACGAGAATGCGGTTGCGACGCTGCGTGATGCGCCACTGCAGGAAGGCGTAAAGCGCTAAGGCAAGAATCAGCAGCGCTACCGTAGTGATTGCAATGCTGACGGCTGTGACGAAACGGGTTCGGGCGCGCTGTTCTGCTAACTGGCGCTCCTTGCCTTGGGTGTCGTAGATAGTCGCGAGCTCGGCCGATTCACTACGTTTCTGGCATACAAGCGCAGTATCATAGAGTTCGGCTATCTGCATGGCCACACGCAGGGCAGAGTCTTTGCGACCGGCGTGGTAGTTGGCACGTAACTTAGGCATCAGGTTCTTGCCAATGGTTTCCAAATCGTAGTCGTAGCCCCATTCCTTGATAAACTGGTCTAGATTCGTGTAATTATCGGCAGCCTCGGCATAGCGATGGGCTGCTACCAGGTAGTCGCATCCATTAATGCGGCCTTCGATTCCCTGACCAAAGTCACTCGACATGTAGCTGGCATAATAGCGGGCCGCTTCGGCTGTCTGACCGCGCATCTGGCATACCTCAGCACGGTGGAGTGATACCAGTGCACGTAGCGTTTTTACCTCTTTTTCAATCGGCTTGGGTTCGCTCTCATAGATGGTTACTAGCGAGTCCATGCGATCTACCCATATACCTGCTTCGTCCATATGATGGTGAATATATGAAACGGAGATATTCTCGAGGGTTTCTATGCAGGCTGCTAACGGACGGCAGGTAGAATCATTGGGAGTTTGTAATACCCACTGGAAGGCCTCGTTGTAGCTTTGGGCAGCCTCGGCATGGCGCTCAAGCATCATCTGCGTATCACCAAGACTCAAGTAAAGCGTCTGTAATTCTCCTGCAGCTTTAGGATCGTTTGTTCCCTTCAACTTGTCGATAAGTCGGAGAGCAGTGCGCATGGCGTTATCATAGTCGCGATTGGTTGTGAGCATGATCACGAGGTTGGTACCGGCATGGATATAGTCCCAAAAGTCCTCGGCAGGTGGATTCTCGATGGCGTTGACGCGACGGAAGGCCTCGATACACTTATCCATCTGACCCATTTGGAAATAGGCCACGCCACGATAGCCGTCGGCACGTATAGGCGTGAGTTCGCCAATGTCGGCCAAACTGTCGGTAACGGCCAGAAAATGCTCGAAATCACCGGTAAATCTGGCTGCCAACGCAATACTGTCGCCATGTGTAGTCTGCCTCTTCTCTGGAATTTCAAACTGTTTTTCTCTACTCTTACTGCCACAAGACGTGAGTATAGTAAGAGTAATAATTACACCTATTATATATATATATCTAAATAATCTCATCATAAATAGTTTGCTGCTGCAAAGATACATAATTATTTGGAAACCGAAAAGAAATATCTAGTTTTATTGTATTTTATACCCTTGTTTTCTTGATGTGAATAGTGAGAAACCATCCGATTTGTCCGACAGCTTGTCGTTTCGTCCGACCGATTGTCTAAAATGTCCGACGATTTGTCTGAAACCACCCGACTATTTGTCTAAACCCTTGTGGGAAAGGATTTTTTGCCTTACCTTTGCACACAGAAAATCAATCGCTCTTTCTTTTATTAGCATAACGATATGACCTAATGATCAATATCCTTTTGACAATGTAAGGGCAGTACGTCATGGAACGAAGCGTTAACTGCCAAATGTGCACCAGGCCAGTTGCTTTTCTAACGGACAGCAGGCCTGGGCGCTTTTTTTTTATTCCCATATACCTATTTTTTATTAATCCGTTTTTGATTGCTTTTTGAGATGGGTGCTACTTAAAACACTCGGTTTTAGGTATTGCGCACTTTATTTTTTCGCCGTACCTTTGCACCGTCGAATTAAAAGTATAACAATGAGATCAACAGCAAACATATCAACAGAGATGAAGGTTTTGATGAACCATATCTATGAGCTGAATAAGGGTGTGCGCCAGATGGTGCTGTTTACCTGTCATAAGAAATATGGTGATCAGACTGTAGAGCGACTCGAAAGTCAGGGCATTCCCTATGTGCTGCAGCCAGCTGGTCGGCAGAATCTGAATGTGTATTTTGGTCGTCGCGAATGTCTGGATGCTATCCGACTCATTGTTACGCGTCCGCTGAATCAGCTCACACCCGAGGAGGATTTTATTCTTGGGGCTATGCTGGGATATGATCTATGTGCCCAGTGTGAGCGTTACTGCAAGCGCAAAGAACAATGCGGCGCAACCTGTAGATGTAAGAATTAACCACATAAATGATATTATAAAGTAATGAATTCAACTATTGTAATTTATGGTTCCTCAACAGGAACTTGCGAGGCCATAGCAGAGAAGATTGCCTCGAAACTGGGATGCAAAGCCTTGAATGTACAGGACCTCTCAGCCGATGATGTAGCTGCAAATCAGAATCTGATTCTGGGTACCTCTACCTGGGGAGCTGGTGAGTTGCAGGACGACTGGTACGACGGACTGAAAACTCTGCAGGGAGCAGACCTGAGCGGTAAAACCATTGCCATCTTTGGCTGTGGCGACTGTTCTACCTACAGCGATACCTTCGTAGGTGGTATGGGTGAGCTCTACAACGGCATCAAAGACAGTGGTGCTAACTTTATTGGCAGTGTAGAAACTGATGGTTATACCTTCGACGACTCTGAAGCAGTCATCAATGGTAAGTTCATTGGCCTTCCTCTTGATGACATCAACGAGGATGATCAGACCGATACGCGTATCGATGCCTGGTTGTCGGCTATAACTCCAAGTCTTTAATCACAGGTGTAAATTTATAATAAGTATTTGTTTAGTTAGGGTAAAGGTGGCTAGTCGGGATGACTAGCCACTTTTTCATCTATCCGTATTGTCGTATGGCTTTTGATTTAAGCGTAGGAGTGCATGCCGCCTAAGAAGTAGTTCACACCAAAGTAGGTCATGAGGATGGTGAGGAATGCCAGCACCATGTACAGATTGTGGTTGAGCTTGATGCTGCGATGGGCAGGGATGCCGTAGATCATCAGCGTGATGATAGCCCAGGTTTCCTTAGGGTCCCACGACCAGTAGTTGCCCCACGATATGTTGGCCCAGATGGCACCGATAAAGATACCAAAGCCCAGGAAGGTGAGTGCCGGGTAGAGCAGCATCTGCGATAGGTGCTTCATGCCTTGACGGTATTTGGCAGACAGAATACCCACCAGACTGCTGAGGCAGGCAAACAACAACAGGGTATAAGCCAGCATGATGGTAGCAATATGGATGGGCAGCAGGCGCGAGTTGAGTACAGGCATGGGATGGTTCTCGGGCGAGTACTTATTCAGGAAGTGATACATCAGGAATAAGAAACATGCCGCGATGCCAGCTGCAAAGATATTCAGTTGTCGGCGATGATTGCGCAGCAAAGCCAGCTGTTCGCGGAATCTTCCCTTGGGGTCGATGAGTAACCAGATGAGTGCCACAAAAAGCAAAGCATAGCCGCTGTAGGTAACGGGGATGCCCCACGGGTCGTAGTTCAGCGACAGGATACTACCCAGCATATCTGCATCGTAGTCCATCTGATACAGACGCACGTTTTTGTGACTGGCAATCTGATTCATTGATATCGTGAACGGCTTGCCGTCGATCGTCACCTGCGAGATATAGTCGGATGGCATTTGGGTGCCTTGATAGAACTTCACATCAAACTGCTCCAGACGGATGGTGAATGGCATCTGGTGCAGATGCATGTCGCGTGTCAGGAATGTGTTGGTGTCCACACCTTTGCGCAGCGGCACCACACCTCTGATTGCTGTGAGATGCGTGAGCAGGGCACCTGCCAGAATCACTACAAACGCCAGATGCAATGCGATTACCGATGGACGTCGCACCTTGCGCTTGATGAACCAGAAAATGCTGGCGGCTGCTAATAAAGCCCATAAGGCCGAGAACCACCATGCGCCATAGATATGGTCGGATACATAATCTGTACCCAGATATTTCTCAAAAACAGTGGCGGCTGCCAGTACGGCAACCACCACGATGTATAGGATGATTATACTTCGCTTCATATATAATAAAACGTAAATAGCTTGCGATTATTATATCGACTCGATGAATTTTATCACAGCATCTCTATCAGCCTTGGGCAGATGATAGAATTTCTCTGTTGGACCGTAGGCATCCGACTGCTTGGAATAGCCATGCCACATGATGGCTTCGAGCACGCTGCGGGCGCGACAGTCGTGCAGACGGTCGTTAGCACCTGTCAGCTGCTGCGACAGGCCGCGTCCCCACAAAGGTGTGGTTCGGCACCAGCCTGTGCGGATATCGTTCTTCATCATCAGGCGATGCTGAACCATGTCGGTGTAAGGCCAGATGGTCTGGTTGGGATAGCGTGGCAGCATCTTGTTGGCATCCTTGCCAATGCTTTTGGCATATGCCTTGATGCTGGCATCCACCCACATATCGTCGTTGCCAGTCTTCCATGAAGGACGGTGGCAGCGGGCACAGCCAATCTGCGAGAACAGGTCCTTACCGCGCTGTACGGCGGCATCGTTCAGATTACGGGCAGCAGGCACAGCCAGCGCGCGATGCCATACCATGAACTGATAGTACTGCTTGTCGCTCATCTCTTCCTTGCCATTGTAAGGTGCACCGTTAAACAGGTACTTGTCGAAAGATTCCTTCTTGGCAATCGATGAGCAGCTCAGAATCTCGTTCACACGGGCAGCAATACCCTCGTCGGTACCGTCGGCATAGTAGGGGTGCAGAATGCTGAGTGGTGATTCACCGTGCTCCTTGATATAGCTGATCACCTCCTTGTCCTCGCTCTGTGCCTTTGCCCATGCTGGGGTGGTGTAGAGGAAGTGACGGTCGCTACGGGTGACGTTGGTGATATTCCAGATAGCGTTAGAACCAGCACCATCCTGCAGCGAACCACGAGTCATGGCATAAGTGAAACGCTTAATCGGACCATGAGAGCCACGGAATGTGCCCAGATCGTTATAAGCAGCCGAATAGTAGGCTGATGACTTGAAAGTGCCAGCCTCCTGATCCCACATG
The DNA here is from genome assembly GCA_015060625.1 of Xylanibacter ruminicola. Taxonomy (GTDB): domain Bacteria; phylum Bacteroidota; class Bacteroidia; order Bacteroidales; family Bacteroidaceae; genus Prevotella; species Prevotella ruminicola_D. The sequence continues at coordinate 92,811 of SUYC01000010.1, forward strand.
GCGGGGTTCAGTGTGGCATGCTTCGACTCGGCCAACCACTGTGCCTCGATATCCTCATCGCTGATGGCATCGAGCAAACCAGTACCATACACGCCGATGGTTGACTCCAGGCGAACCTCATAGTTGGTTGGCTTAGGATTGGTGTTGAAAGCGGTCTGAGGAATGGTTACCTCGGGGTAGATGAGGGCATATTCCTCACCATCTTCAAACTTCATGGGCAGTCCACTCTCCATGGCTGTCACATTCTTCCAGTCGATGGTTATCTGATTTTCGTCGATAGGAGCCTTGAAGGGTGACATGGCCTGTGTCTGCGGCATACCCGTCACCTCCGTGATATAGCCGTTGGTATCAGGATGATAAATCACCAGCAGATAGCCGTTGCCAATCTGATTGGCACGATATTCGGTCTGTCGCTTGCCATGACCATAGCTGGGGTGGCAGGCGATACACGAGTTGCGCACCCATGCAGGACCTAAGCCTTTGCGTGGTTCCTGCTCAAAGGTGTAGAGCTTCTCAAAGAAACCTTCACCCGTATTGAAGTCATCCTCCATGCCAGCGGCAATAGCAGCAGGAGTGATGGCCGAATAGCTGGCCTTCTCGGTAGTGCCGAGCTCACCGCCGGGGTACCATTCCTCGGCAGTAAAGTTTCCAGTAGCTTTTCCGAATGCTTGTTCTTCAGGTGTCAGAGGTCCCAGATCTGCGAAGTCGTTATTATCGGAACATGCTGTCAGCCCTGCGGTCGACAGCATTCCGAAACATACAACACATGTTAGTTTCGATATTTTCTCCATTAGTGTATTTGTTTAATTAATTTTCAGGTGTATTACTCTCCAGATGTAGAGTCCCAGTTGTCGGGATCGTCGAAGTTCTTGCCCCATACCACGCTGCAGTACTTAACAAATGGAGTAGGCATGTTGCTGATACCCTCGATGGCACCAACATAGTTGCTCTCTACAGCGGTGTTCACCTTGTCGCTCTTTACGCTGGCAAAGAAGGTGTGGAAACTGTAGTCGTTGGCCTTCTTATCGGTAGAACCCAACCATACGTTACGGATACTGCGGATGTTATCGCGGAAGTCGGTGATTGAGTTGTAGCTATATGGCGACTCAACATAAGCAATATCGCCTGCAGAGAATGGGTTGGCAATCTTGGCTGTACCTACCTCGTTGCAGATGGCTACGCACGAACCTTCGTCGGCGCTCAGTACCTGTGCAATAGCGTCCTTCAGTGTGGGGAATGTGCTCTTGCTGCCGCTGATGCCTGCCTGAGTGAGGTTCTCACCATAAGAGAGACCAGCAGCGGTGGTCATGTCAAGACCAGCAGCCTTCACAACAGCTACACGAGCGGCGTTGGCTGCCGTCTCACCCTCCCAGGCTACCTGGAGCTGGAAGCAGCGCTGCTTGAGCAGGGCGCAGATAGTCTGAGCGTAAGCCAGTTCCTGAGCACCAGTGATCTTCTCAAAGTTAGTATAAGTGTCGTTGCCCTGCAACTCGGCTACCTTACGATTCTGACCATTGCGGAACAGGATGAACTCCAGAGCGTGGAAACCCAGGATAGTGGCATCCTCGAGCATCTCGTCGTTCATGCCGTTATTGAAGTAGTTGAGCAGCAGACTGCGGTTCAAAGGCCATGAGTCGATGGTTGGGTCGATATCAAAGTCGCTGGCTGCACCCATCAGGAAAGCCTCAGAGCGCTCCCAGTTCTGGCGGGCCTGCTTGAAGTCGGTGCAAGCCTTGTCGATCTGAGCCTGGGTGATGCTGTTGACGGTAAGACCGTTCAGGGTCTTCTCCAGGTCCTCAACATCGTCGGCCAGTTGGGTGTATGTAGGTACGATGACATTGCCAACGAGGTTCTCCAGAACCTTACGCAGATAAGCCTCCTGAGCCTCGCTGAGCTTTGAGGTGGCGATGGTGGTGTTAGCACTTTCAAGTTCGTCGATGAGTGAAAGACAGTTGTCGATAGCATCCTGACCGAAGGCCTTGCTGCTATAGTTGGCTGCAGTAGTGTTCTGAGCATAGCTGTCTTCATCTACGAGTGGTGTGGTGGTGATAACATTGAACTCGTTAGAATCTTCAGAATTGTTGCTGTCACTGTCGCTGCAGGCAGTGAGAGAGAGTCCCATCAAGAGGACTGACATTGCGTAAATTGATTTCTTCATTGTTTTATTTAATTTATGTGGTTATTACTAACTAATCTTAGAGGAAGAATCCTTCGTAAGCGATGCCAATGTTAACCGATGGCTCGTCGTTGTATTTGCTCTTTAAGAAGCGCTTAGAGTACTCGGCCTTGATCACAATCTGCTTGATGGGGTGATAGTTCAGACCTACTGCCATGCGCTTGACGGCCGTGTAGTCGTAGCTGACCCCCTTGGTGTCGCTGGCATAGGGGTTGTAGGCCTCATAGCGTCCGAACACATAGAGGCGCTCGTTTTTCTGGCGCATGCTCTGTATCTGCGAGAAGATGTCGTAGCCAGCCTCGATACCCATGGCATAAGCATTGCCGCTTACAAAGGCAGAGTGCTTGTAAGGTGACTTGGAGTTCAGACGGTTGTACATGTACTTCAGTTCGCTGGCGTTGCCCAGATAACCATAGTCGGCCTGACCACGAACAATCCAGTTGTGGGCATTATAGGTGAAGTCGATGGCGCCGATGGCTACCTTACCCTGATAGGTGGCGCCTGTACCGTTGGCATCGTTGGGGTAGGTATTGCCGATGCTGTGACCATAGTAGCCGCTCAGACCGATACGCAAACCGGGAATCGAGTAGTTGTCGATACGCAGGGCTGCTGCATATTTGTTGGCTACATCAAACTCCATGGGTGACTTGTGCCCCTTGTGAATCCAACCCACATTGGTGAACTGGTCGGCATTCAAGCCGCCTAAGAACTGAGCCTCGTAGCGGAACTTGCCTGCACGACCCCAGAATGATACACCTGTCTGGTGCCAGGTGCTGGGCATGATGGTGTTCTCGCCTTCAGGACGATATACGGTGAAATAGCTCAGAGGCTCGTGGTGGGCATTGTTCAGGCCGACAGGTACTACGATATGACCGACGCGGATGTTGGCCCATTTGGCAAAAGATTTCTGCAGCCAGAACTGCTCCAGCTCCACCTCGCCGCCTTTCTCGGTCTCCTGCTCCCATTCACCGCCTTCTTCGTCTTCTTTCTCATAGGCAATGCCTGCACCGCCATGCTCAAACTCTATCTCGGTACCAAAGCTCCAGCCTTTGCCGAAGTCGTAACCGAGATATATCACAGCATGGGGAATATCGAAACGTCCGTGACTTGGATCGTTCTTATGCTCCTCGGGCTGACTGTAGCGGCTCACATGGTCGCTGAAATAATTACGTGTAAAGTTTGCTTCGCCATAGCCACCAACGCTCAAACGTGAGGTCTTGGTGCTATCTGCGCTACTTTTTTGTGCGCTGCTTGATAAGCATAGCGCCATCATCATTAATGTGTATATATACCTTCTCATAACCGAATTAAGTCTCTTATTTTTAATTCGGGTGCAAAGGTACGGCGATTAAATTAATGTCACAATACCTAAAAAGTGTGAAAAAAGAAAGTGACCGCTGTTGCGGCCACCTTTATTTTCCTAAAAACTTGGTATCGAGATAGGCTTGAAATGCATCTTTATACAAATCGCCTATCGGCAGATAGGTATCGCTGTCCATGATGACACGATTTTTGTTCACCTCCTGAATCTTGTTCAGATTGATAATATACGATCGGTGGATGCGCATGAAATAGTTGGGCAGATGTTCTTGCATCTTCTTCATGGATAGGAGTGTGATGATGGGTTTGGGCTCACCCTCTATCCACACTTTCAGGTATTCGCTCATGGCCTCTACATACCTGATGTTGGGGATGCTCACCTTTACGATGCGGTAATCGGTTTTCAGAAAAAGCGCGTCGTCGGAGTCGGTTGCAGGCTTTGATGCAGCTACCGATTCGGTCAGTCGGTCCTTAATGCGATTGGCTGCACGCTGCAGGTCCTGCAAGCCAAAAGGCTTGAGCAGATAGTCAACGGCATTCACCTTAAACCCTTCTACCGCATATTCTGAGTAGGCGGTGGTGAATACAATCAGCGGCGGAACGGCCAGCGATTTCACAAAGTCCATACCATTCAGGTCGGGCATGTTAATATCGCAGAAGATGGCATCTACGGTGTCGCTCTCTAAGTACGTGCGTGCTTCGAGTGCGCTCTGGCATTTGGCAGCCAGTTCCAGAAACGGCACCTTATTAATATAAGCAGTAATCTGCTCAAGAGCCAGCGGCTCATCATCGATAGCTAAACAACGTATCATAGTGGTAAAATTAGTTTGACTGTGTAAATATCGGGTTCATCCTTAATGTCGAGCGTGTAGCGCTTGTCGTACAGCAGGTCCAGACGCTTCCTGACGTTGGCCAGACCTACGCCGCCTTTCTTTTCCGACGTGCCGTTGACTCCCTGTGCATTTTCTTTATACAGCTTCTCGGCTTTGGAGTTCTGACAATTAAAGCAAAGGCTGTTGCGCTCTATCGTTATCTTGATATCGATAAACGAGTCGTGCTGATAGCTCACCCCATGCTTGAAGGCGTTTTCGATAAACGTGATGAGCATCAGGGGAGGAATGGTTTTGTCGGGTGCCTCGGTGGGGAGATCAACGCTGATTTTCACCTTGTCGGTATAGCGCAGCTGCATCAGGCGCGTGTAGTTGCGGATGAACTCAAACTCCTTGGTGAGCGGCACCCCGCTCTTATCCCCCTCGTAGAGCACAAAGCGCATCATCTTCGACAGTTCCAGAATGGTGTCCTGTGCCTTGGCAGGGTTGATATCCACCAATGCATGGATGTTGTTGAGTGTGTTCATGAAGAAGTGAGGGTTTATCTGATACTTCAGATACTCCAGCTGCTGCTCCAGATTCTGCTTTTCAAGCGCCTCCAGTTTCCGTCGGTCGTTGCTGCTGCGGAAGTAGAGCTTGGCACCCAGATTGGCGGCCAGCATCAGCAGTAGCATCACTCCCCCCATGATGTCGCGCTCACCAAAGTGGTGGCGCCTTGCGCGCATCTCATGTTCTTGGCGCAACTCGTGCCGTGGTGTTCTGTCGTCAGGCGCTGCCGGCTGAGGCATGTCGGGAGGCTCGTGCTGATCCATAGGATGCGGTCCGCGCATATCCATAGGATATGGTCCGCGCTGCTCCATAGGCGGTCGGCGGAACCCCATGTATCGGGGAGCGTATTGGTATTGGAATACCATATATCCTGCTATCAGCAATATCGTCAGTGTGGTGTAGAGCACACGGCGATGCTGGTGGATGAGCAGTGGTGCCAGCAGGAAATTGTGCAGCAGAAACAGCAGGAGGAACACCCCAAACCTGTCCCACACCATCAGCACTTCGTGCCAGTTGAACACTGTTTCGGCCTCGTTCACGCTGCGCACTCCCAAACTGATGAGTGGGGCTGCAAAAAGCAGTCCCCACACCGCCAGATATAGCAGATTCTCCTGTCGAGATTGATTCTTCATCCAGTACATGCCTATTACTACTAATAATAACGTGTGGAAAAGTGATTTATTGTGCTCTCGGTGAGATTTCTTTCAGCGCCAGCCTCCTGGCCAGCCGCCGCCACCACCCATGCTGTTTCCGCCGGTATAGCTGGACAGTGAAACGCTGCTTCCGCCTGAGATGGTGCCGCCAGCAATGCCTAAGCCGCCAAAGAAACTGCTACCGCCGCTGATGCTGGTGCCTGATTGCAGGGTGGGAGTGGATGCAGCAGAAACCACCAGACTTGAACCACCGCTGGACGGGGTGCGGAAGGAGAAGGTGTTCTCACCGATGGTCATCGTGTACCAGGTGCTCTTGCTCCATGTTGAAGCCTGATAGCACGACTGACTCAGACTGCTGCCACTCTCCAGTCCGCCTACGGCCACGATGGTGCCGCCAGTGAGGTAGAGCTTCTTGCCGCCTTCGGTGTTGGCGTCGATAGCCACTTCGGGCTGACCAGAGCAGATGGCATACACCAGTCCGCCTTTCAGGTAGATATTGCCGTTGGCATCCAGTCCGTCGTTGTTCTTGCCTTGTGCATACACATAGCCGCCAGTGATGGTCATGTCGCCTTTCGAGTTGATGGCATCGTCGTAGGCATAGCAGGCCACTTCGCCACCGCTGATGTTCAGCGCGCTCTTGGTCTCGATGCCCTCACCGTTATAGCCGTTGGTGCGCACCCAGACAGTGCCGCCGCTGATGTTGATATCGCCATCAGCCTTGATGCCCTTAGGCGATGAGGTGTCGTTGTTGCTCTTATACTGTCCGCCTTCGGTTATCACATACACGTTGCCGCCATTAAAGTTGGCATCGATATCAGCATTGATACCTTTGCCGCCCGAACCAGTGCTCTTGAGCCACAGTTCGCCGGCGTTGATGGTGAAGGTAGAGTCAGCCTTGATGCCGGCAGCACCTTTGGCTTCCTGATCGTCGGTGTCGTAGGTGCCGTCGCCAGTGGTGATCACGGTGGTGCGTCCGCCATTGACGATAATGTTGCTCTCGCAGTTGATGCCCTTGGCAGCTGCTGCGCTCACCTCCACGTTGATGATGCCGCCATTGACGAACACACCGTCGTTGGCCTTGATGCCGTGGTTGGCCGTGGATTTGGCATAGATATTGTTACCCTGATTGAAGATGATATAGTCGGCCGAGTGGATGGCATTGTTCGTCTGACCTACTACGCTGAGCGTTCCACTGCCGCTGAACAGCAGCTTACCCTTGCAGTAGAGAGCACCCTTCTGACTGCCGCCGGTGCCGTCGGTCAGCGAGTTGCTGGTGCCGTCGGCCAGTACGACGAAGGCACGCTTGCCGCTCAGCAGGTTGAGCGCTGCCGAGTCGGGATTAGTGATGCTGGCACCATTGAGCTTCACCTCATATTTCTTGTCACCCACCACCGTAAACGAGCCATTGGCGGTCGTGCCGCTCAGCACGTAGCAGATACCCTTGACGGAGCCGTGGTTGGCAGTGATGTGACCGCCGTTGACGCTGATCTCCACACCGCTCTCAGTCTTGGCTGTAGGGCTGCTCAGGTCGATGGCTATCTCCGTCGTAAAGCTGTTGTTCTCCAGCGCATCTTCCTCGTCGGGCAGATAGGCTGTGGCCGTGGTGGCAGGTTCGGCCGTGGTCTGGTCGATAGTCACGGCAAACGTGGTCAGGTCGCCAGTCGTCGTCGAACTGCCGCCAGTGCTGATTGAACCAGATATGTCACCACCGTTATTCCAGTTGTTGTCACTTCCATTACTTAAGCTGCTGAACGGATCGTCGGTCGAACAGCTTGTCATCGTCATCGTCGTGGCGATGAGCATCATACTGAAAATAATCTTTTTCATATTGTTTTATGTTAGAATTTAAACTTATATCCTATTCCTAAATAATGCATGTCAGGATCATACTCGTCGGCATCTACATGCTTCATGTCCTGGAAACGGTAGAACACACCGAGCTGATGCTGTTTGGACAGGCGGATGTCGGTGCCCACGGTGTAGCGTATCTTTTCGATGCCCCACGCGTTGTAGAGCTCTACGTTGGCATAAGGCGAGAAGAGGGCGTTCTTCTTGTCGTAGGCTATCTCGAAGCGTGAGCGCAACTGGTTTTTGCCTTTGCCTGCGCGTGTATAGTCCTCCCATGCCTCGTCGTCGTAGTCCCAGCGCTGCATGGTCTTCTCCGGCCGATAGGTGTACTGCCATCGTTCGCGCAGCGAGAGCTTGATGCCGTTGCTGAACTTATACGAGCCGGTGAGTCCGGCATACACACGGTGCTTGATGCTCCAGTAGCTGGGACGCAAGTGATTATAGTCGCCATCGTCCTCGTAGGTGATTTTTTCGCGGTTGTTCTGGTCGAGCAGTATGTAGCCTGCATCGGCTTTCAGCCAGCTGGTGAGTTTGTACGAGGCACCTATGCCTATACTCCAGCGGTCGAGCGTCTTGAAGTCGTTGCGGGTTCTCAGGTCGGCTTCGACATTCACACTTAGGTTCTTGTCAATCTTCTTCTCTGCCTCGGCACTGAGCACCATGCCGCCTTCGCTCTGAGCTGTGGCGTGTAGTGCTGCTGCCATTAGGGTGACCACCGCGGCCATTCGTTTAAACATGTGCATAATCAGCTTCTTTCAGTTTTAGTTTGTTATTAATATCAGTCGTGTTCTCGCCTACATAGCTCACGCGCAGTACAGCCATGTCGCGCAGGAAATCGATACCGCCAACCTCTACTTTTAGCACTTCCACACCTAAGCGTTGCGCCAGGTCGGCTTTCAACTCTTCGCGTCGCTCTGGTTTAATCAGTTCAATGCGGTCGTACTGTACCAGTCGGGTGGCACTCACCTTCAGCGTTTTCTCGAAAGTCGTGATAGCTGCGATGGTTATCGCGTCAATCACCAGCAACTCAAGGAGTGGAGTGCCTGTGATGATGCCGCTGGCATCAACACCCAGTGCCGACGACATGGCGTGAACCACCGACAGGCAAACCACTACAAACAGATATGTCATTTCGCGAACCGGCATAGAGTCGGTGCGATAGCGCATGATCGAGAAGATTCCAAATAGTCCAAGTCCCACACCCATGGTGGCTTTGCCTCGCTCCATGCCCATCATCAGATAAACCAGGAAGTAGATGACTACCGAGATGATCATGAATGTGAAGTAGAAGTCGCGTCGGCGACTTTTCTTGAAGTACAGGAAGTTCACGATGCCCCAGTTAACTACCAGGCAGAGCATAAACCTGATGAGAGTTTCGACGAAGTCGTTCGAAAAAAATACTTGCATATACTATTGTTTTATTAATTTGTTAATTTCTATGAGTTTGCATTTAAATCGATTCACAGGCAGATAGTCGTGGCCTGTCAGTGCCGAGCCCATGCAGTATTTCGAAAAGCCATGTGGCTGTATGTGTAGCTGTCGCAGCATGTGCAGGATGGGTGAGAATACCTGTCCGTCGCGTTTCAGCTCTATCACTACCAGTGGCCCCATATCCAGATGATGCCCGTTCGTCAGGTTGCCGAACTGCAGGGCTGTGTCGATGGTGAGGCGTTCGGTCATACCCTTGTTGACGAGTGTGATGCGGTTGAAGTGATTGTTCAACACGGGTTGCAGCGTGTCCACCTCGTAGTGCAGGTTCTGCTGCAGAAACAGGCGCTTCGACACTTCGTTCAGATCCATATCCCAAACCTCTATGCGGTTTTTCTTGGTGCGCCTGTGATTGTTTTTGGTCTTCACCTCGATAAACTGCAGATTGCTGCAGCAGTAGGTGCGGAAACGCACTTTCTGTCGGTTGGTGTGCCCGTACTGATGCTGTGCGTACATATCAAACGTGCGGGTGTCGAGATAGGTGGTGTCGTAGTCGGGATTACGCTGTCCGTCTATGTCCTGCACATAGTAGTCCTGCCTGGCCATCTTCAGTAGTTGGCGCAGCCTGCTGGTGTTCGTCACAAACTTGGTGTCGGTGCGATTCATCAGTTTCACACTTTTCATCTCGTCGAGCGTGATGGGTTCGAAGGCGTTCAGCAAATTTTTCATGTTGCAAAGGTAGCATGATAAAATCTATCACGCTAATATATTCAACGAACGCAGCATTTTATTCAGCCAAATCGTTTTTTAGATGTAAAACTCTGAAGGGTCAACCAGTCCGGCACGGATGGCGTACTTGATGAGCTCGTGGGCTGTGTTGATGCCCAGTTTGCGGAAGATATTCTTGCGGTGGGTGGTGATGGTGTGGATGCTGGAGAATCGCTCTTCGGCTATCTCCTTGGTGGTTTTGCCCTGAGCGATGGCTTTCACGATCTCTGCCTCGGTGGCCGTCAGGATGTCGGGCTTCTCTTCATCCTGCTGCTGACTGATGATGACCTCAAGCGCACGCTGACTGATGAAACGCTCATGGCGACTGACGGCACGCAGCGCGTCGCGCAGATCCTTCATCGGTCCATCCTTGAATATGATGCTAAACTGATGCGATGAATAGATGACGCGACGCAGAAACTGCGGTGTCAGTTCTTCGCAGAAGAGCAGCCACTGCGACAGCGCAAAGCGCTCGCTCACGATAAGCAACTGGTCTTCGTCGGCGAAATTAAACAAAGTATAGTCGAGCACCACTACGGCGTTCTCATGCGTCTTCAACTGCTCCACCAGACTGGTCTTGTCTGACGCACGATATATCTGATTCTCCTCGTCCTGTCGCAGAAGACTGTCGATGGCGAATCGTGTTATCTCTTGATTGTCTGCTAATATATACTTTGCCATAACTGTTCTGATTTTGGGTGCAAAGATACGAAGTTTAGATAGAACTTCCAAATATCCGTCGATATTTAGAAAATATATCTAAAATCGTCGGCGATTTGGAAGTTTTTTTTGCACGAATGGCTTTTTTATCTGTGATATAGAATAAAATTCTGATGATGTACTAATCGATACTGAGACAGCTATCGGGTTTAGTCGTGGCAGATATCCCCAATCACCAGTCCGGCAATCATAAATCCGAAGATGGCGGTGATATGCGCCAGCGTGCCATTGATTTGGGCTTTCGATGAGCACCATTCATGGTTCAGCAGACTCTTGTCGCCTGGGCCGTCTTGCGCTTTGGGGCACATACACTTCTCGGTGCCACAGGTGGCATTATGGCCCCGGTTCTCCAGCAGTTCGTCGCTATACACGCACTGGAACTTTCGTTTCGGGAATTGCTTCTGCGACTTAAACTTCTTGCGCAGCGCGCGTGCCAATGGGTCGCCCTGCACCTTCCAGAATTCTGTGACTTTGATGCGTGTGGGGTCCAGCTTCAAGGCTGCTCCCATCGACGAGAACAACTTGGCTTGGGTTTTACAAGCCAGCAATATCAGGGCAGCCTTATCTTTCAGCGAGTCGATGGCATCGATGATGTAGTCGTAAGTGTCGAGTTCGAACTCATCCGCATTCTCGGCGGTGAAGATTTTCTGATGGGCTGTAATTTCAGCCGCTGGATTGATGGTGAGCAAGCGCTCTTTCAGCGCATCCACCTTCACCTGGCCGATGGTTTTGGTGGTGGCCATCAGCTGTCGGTTGATGTTGGTGATGCACACGCGGTCGCTATCCACAATCGTCAGTTGGCGTATGCCACTACGTATCAAACTCTCTGCGCACCATGAGCCAACACCGCCCACACCAAAGATAATCACCCTTTTCTGGGCTATCTGTTCCATGCGCTCGTTGCCAAGCAGTAGCTCCGAACGTCTAAAAATTGCATCTTGTATTGCCATCTTGTTTAAATTTTGGCTGCAAAATTAACATATTTCCTGCAAATAAATAACAAAATAGGTGGAAAAATACCAATATACCATCAATGTGGTATATGGAATGCCGCATGGTAGGGATTGTGGGGATGGAGAAATCGCCGTACCTTTGCACCCAGAAACATTAATTATTTAAAAAGGTTGTTAAGATATGAAGAAGTTAGTATTAACAATAGCAGTATTATTCAGCATCAGCAACGTATGGGCTGAAGGTAACGGAGTGAATGGCGTCAACGAAGTGAAGGGCACCAACAATACAACCGTACGCACCATTAAAGCACCACGCTTTGCGCGTCCATTGGTCGAAAAGTGGATCAAGGAATACGCAAAAACTCAGCCAGGCGTAGAGTTCCAGATTGCAAAGGGACAAGGTAATACCGACCTGAATGTGGTACTTGAAGATAAGAGCTTTAGTCAGATTGTTTATTTCGGAGAGACAGCCGTGCTGCCTATCACCGCACGCAGCTCTGAGGCAGCCCGACTGCTCGAAGGTAAGCACCTGAATAACAAGAAGCTAAAACAGCTTTATTTCCTGAATGAGGATTTCGACGAGGAAGTAAAGAAAAACAAGGTTTTCGAATCCATTACGGTCTATAGCGGTAGCAATGCCACCTCGGTAGCTTCGTCGTTCGCTCACAATTTTGGCGAGGAGAGCAGTAGTTTCCGTGGCAAGCGCATCTCGGGCGACGATTTGTTTCTGAATGCTGCCCTGCAGAAGGATCCCCTCGGCGTATCGTTCAACGCGCTGCCTAACATCTTCGATCTGGAGAGCCGTCATCTCAAGAGCGACATCTCGCTGGTGGGCCTGGATGTGAAGAAAGACGTGGCCGACAGTTTCAGCGATAACGGCACACTCGACGAACTGCTTGCTGCACTCGAGAATGGTAAGGAGTCGGAAGTGCCCATCGAGAAAGTCGGCATCAGCGTGAACACTACCGACGACGAGGTGAACAAGTTTCTGGAGTGGGTGCTGGCACAGGGTACCAAGTACAACCACGAATATGGATTGTTGAATCTTAAATAAATAGTAGTATTAGTCTTATGGGAAAAAGATTGTTAGTTGCAACGCTTGTTGCAATAGGGCCCTTAGTGGCCTTTGCGCAGAACCTGATTACCGGACACATCACAGACGTTCGCACCGGCGAGCCGCTGATAGGAGCTTCGGTGATAGTGAAAACTGATAAGGGACGAGGTGTGGTGACCGATGTGGATGGTAACTTTAAGCTTGAGACAAAGGTAGAAGCCCCACTGACCCTGAAAGTAGAATACGTAGGCTATCGTGCCCTCGATGTAGATGTTTACGATTTCGATGAGCCAGTAGAGATAGCCCTGATTGATAACTCGAACCGTCTGGACGAGGTGGTAGTAGTAGGTTATGGTGTACAGAAGCGTAAGCAGCTTACTGGTGCTGTAACTACCGTAAAGAATGATGAGTTGCTTAATACCTCAACCTCGTTTGATAACATTCTTGGTGGTGCCGTTGCTGGTCTTGATGCCACCGCATCATCTGGTCAGCCCGGAGCAGCCATCAACATCCGTATCCGTGGTGGTAACTCTATCAATGCCGGCAATGAGCCGCTGTATGTCATCGACGGTGTGCTGCTCTACAATAGCAGTTCGGCCACCAATGCCGGTAACAGTGTGGCAGGTACCAATTTCAATCCGCTGGCTTCGATCAATCCGTCCGACATCGAGTCGATCGAGGTGCTGAAGGATGTATCAGCCTCGGCCATCTATGGTTCGCGTGGTGCCAATGGTGTCATCATCGTCACCACCAAGAGTGGAAAGCATGGTAGGGTAAAGGTGGATTACGGTTACTCTATCGGTGTGTCGTCGGTTCGCAAGCGTCTGGATGTGCTCAATGCCGAACAGTGGGGTGAGTTATATCTGGAGTTGGCAACCGATGCCCAGAAGAAGGCTTCGGGTGTTACACCTGAATTAGTGAAAACCTGGGGCAACGGAACCGATTGGCAGGACGCCTTGTTCCGCACAGCTACCACCCAGCAGCACCAGGTGTCGGTAAGTGGTGGATCGGATCATGAGCGCTTTCACATTTCGGGCAACTATACCAATCAGGATGGTGTGATTCGCGGCACAGGATTTACCCGCTTGGGGGCACGTTTGAACTACGAGCGCGATATCCTGAAGAATATAACCGTTGGTCTGAAGTCGAGCTTCTCAAAGAGCACTCAGACCGGTTCTCAGTCGTTCCGCGGACAGTCGAACGGTGTGAGCGGCCTGCTGGAGTTGGCCTTGCGTACATCACCTGCAGTACCTATTTATACTACTGATGGTACCTACAACTATGCGAATCCTTTTGAGGCAGGCGACTTTGTGCGCAATGGCCTAACTCCTAATGCCATTGCCGACCTGAGCGAGGTGGATGCACAGACGCGAGTGGACAACACACTGGTGAGCGCTTTTGCACAGTGGGAAATCATCAAAGGTTTGAAATTGCGTACACAGGGTTCGGTAAACATCCTGAATACCCGTCAGAATGTGTTCGGTCCTGCCACCTCACAGATTGGTTTCAACTCTGATGGCTATGGTGCCGTGGGTTCAAAGCGCTGGGAGAGCGACCAGGTTGAGGTCACCCTGACATGGAACAAGAAGATTGGCCACGTCCACGAGTTCGAAGTGCTGGGTGGTTATACCTATCAGCAGGAGAAGAGTGAGCGTCTGCTTGGCAGTACGGCTGATTATGCCAACGACAATCTGGGGTATCAGAGTCTGCAGTCGGGCTCACAGCTGATTGCTACCGAGACCGATTTCGTAACATCGGTTCTTTATTCAGGTATCGGTCGTATCAACTACTCGCTGCTGGATCGCTACCATCTTACAGCCACCTTGCGTGCCGATGGTTCAAGCCGTTTTGCCAAAAACAAGAAATGGGGCTGGTTCCCATCACTCGGATTTGCCTGGAATGTGAACGAAGAGCAATTCTTGAAGCACACCAAGTGGATTGAAGACTTGAAACTGCGTGCCAGCATCGGTACTGTGGGCAATCAGGAGATTGGCGACTATACGTTCCTCTCAACTTATGCTGCCACCCATTATTTCCTTGGCGGTATTAAGAATATAGCCTATTATCGTTCGGCTTTGGGCAACGACGACCTGAAGTGGGAAACTACCACCTCGTACGATTTGGGTTTCGACTTTAATATCCTGAAGGGTAAACTGGGTTTTGTTTTCGATGTGTATCACAAGAAAACTTCCGACCTGCTGCTGGATATTCCTGTTGAGCAGACTACAGGTTTCAGTCGTCAGCTTACAAACGTAGGCAACGTCACCAATGATGGTGTTGAGTTTGCTGTTAATGCCACCCTTTGGCAGGCTAAGGATTTGACATGGCAGGTGAGTGCCAATATTGCCCACAACCACAATGAGGTGACAAGCATCGGTACCGGACAGAGTGAGATTATCAACGGCAACCAGACCATTATCCGTCCAGGCGAAGCACTCGGTACTTACTATGGCTGGCAGTTTGATGGCATCGTGCAGACATCCGAGGATTTGAAGTCGGTTCCTTCACCATCCAACAAACCGGTCGTAGAATATGGCGACGTGAAGTATGTCGATCAGAATGGTGATGGTGTGGTAGATCAGGAGAACGACCGTGTGGTTCTTGGTTCGGCACAGCCCGATTTCACCTACGGATTTGCCACCCAACTGCGTTATAAGAACTGGAACCTGAGTCTGAATTTCCAAGGTTCCTACGGCAATAAGCTCTATAATCAGATGGAACAGGCACTCGAATCGCCTAATGCCAGCTATAATGCTTCCACCAAGCTGCTGAACCGTTGGACAGCCGAGAATCCCAGCACTACCATCCCACGTGCCGTAGCTCAGAATAACTACAGCGCTTATCTGGATAGCCGCTTTATTGAAGATGCCAGTTATCTGCGCCTGAAGAATATCCAGATCGGCTATAACTTCCAACCACAGGTCGGTAACAATCAAAAGCTGGGTATCTATCTCTACGCTTCGGCTCAGAACCTGCTTACGATAACCAGTTACAGTGGTTTCGACCCTGAGTACAGTGGCTATGTCGATCGTGGAACCTATCCTGCATCTCGTACATTTACATTTGGTGTTAAACTGTCGTATTAATTTTAGAAAGGAAATCAAACATGAAAAAGAATCAGATATATCATACAGCTCAATCGCTGTTGGCAGGCGTGGTACTGGGCTTGTCACTCACCTCGTGCGAGTCGTTGGATCAGGGCAACCTGAGCGAGCTGGCCGAAAGCAATCTTCCTCAGAGCGATGCCGATGCCAAGGCGCTAGTGAATGCCGTTTATGCTTCGGATATAGAACTGGCCACTACTTACATGTATCTTATCGACCTCACTACCGAGACCACCGTGAGCGGCGAGAATCCCAATGGTGGAGGTGGCATGTTAGGACTGCTCTCATGGGATGGAACCAACTCCTATGTGGTGAGCTTGTGGCGTGCTGTATATGCCTCGCTGGCACGTGCTAACGATACCATCGAGAAGTTGCAGACTAATCCTGCAGGCGTGTCACCCGAGATTGCATCGCAGGTGATAGGCGAAGCCAAGTTTCTGCGTGCTTACTATCTGAACTATGCCGTGCAGCTGTGGGGGCCAGTGCCTGTCATCACCAGCAGCAATGGCGGTACAAATGCAGTAAGAAACTCGGAGACAGAGGTCTATCAGCAGATAGTGGCCGACCTTGAGGATGCTGCAGCCCGACTGCCTGAGCGCAGTAAGCAGAGTCAGGGTGATATCGGTCGTGCCTCGCGTGGTGCAGCCTTGGCTGCCTTGGCAAAGGTTTACCTGACCTGGGCTCAGGTGGATGACGAACTGACCGATGCGCAGCGCAAGGAGTATTTCGGCAAGTCGGCTCAGTATGCACAGCAGGTGATCGATTCTAATGAATATAGTCTGGAAGAGAATTTCTACGACAACTGGAACAACCAGAATCGAAATGGTAAGGAGAGCATATTTGCCATCCAGTTCTATTTGGGATCAAGCACACGCGATGGCGATGCTTCGGGCAATAACCACCTGTGCCACTGCTCGTTCTCAACCAGCTTCAGTGTGTCGCTGCCACATATCGCACCTGGTCCGGACAACACCGTCGAGAATTCATATCTGCCGGGTGATCAGCGCAAGGAGGTATCATTTGCCGACTCACTTTGGCGTCCTTCTACACAGAACTATTTCCACTTCTATTTTGATGCCGACGGTGATGGCATCCGCGAGTCGGGCTTCTCACGCTACAACAAGTACATCGACCATGACAGGGTTGAGACAAGTGCTGCCGACCGTGCTATGAACCGTCAGGTAATCCGTCTGGCTGAGGTGTATCTGGTACTGGCCGAGGCTATCAACGAGCGTGACGGACAGCCTAATCAGCAGGCCTACGATGCCTTCAACAAGGTGCGTCGCCGTGCATTCCGCGAGGATATCTTCAGCGCAGCAGCGCAGTCACACGATTTGGAGGCAGGACTGGATTACGATGGTTTCAAGAGTGCCATCATACAGGAACGCTCATGGGAGTTCGTCCTGGAGCAGAAACATCTGCTCGACCTGAAGCGCTGGAAGATTCTGGTGAAGACCATTAAGAATAGTGCTTTGGCCAAGAACTTCCCAGAGTATAACAAGCAGACGATTGATTTCAAGCATTATCGTTTCCCCATCCCACAAGCACAACGAGTAGTTAACCCCAATCTCTGGCAAAACTATGGCTACGATGGTTCCGACATCGCCACCAACCCCTATGTAGGCAGAGAATAAAAAACAAGAGAGAGAATCATATGAAAAGATTAATTTTGTCAGCCGTAATTGCAAGTGCCACCCTCACGGGGGCACTTGCTCAACAAAACGATCAGCGTCTGAATAAGGCCATCACCGATAAAGGCTATTTTCAGAAAGCCTGGAAGAGTGCACCATCATTTCGCGACCTGCTTAAGCGTCGCAAGGCAGCAGTCAATCAGTTCAGGGCTATCCCTACTGCAGCATTGCAACCCATCACTATCAGAGCTTTTGCCACAGCAGAGCAGCGTGCCGGCACACGTCATGTGATTATACGTGAGCATCAGTATCTGAATGACAGTGGTTACAATAATGGTGGCTTCGACCTGGGAATTGGTACTCCCGACCATGTGATTGCAGCTATTGCCGGTGATATCATCGACAGTTACGTCACACAGGCTGCTATCAAGGGCGTTGCCATCGACTCGCTTGCCATCAATATCAAGCAGACTGGGCATTCGCTGCAGAACTGGGGACTGGATTATACCATCTTTATTGATTCGCCTGCTTCTGACCAGCAACTTGAGGAGTTACGTGTCCTGGCCGAGAAAAACTCACCACTTTATCAGTTCTCTATACGTGCGCATAAGGTAAACACAACAGTTGAACTGCATAAGAGTGCCAAGGATTTGGTGATTCCACCTACCTATCAGCCTGGTCTGCGCGAGTTCATAGAATGGGAAACACGTAAAGGTGAGGCCAACAAGCAATTGCGCGAAAGTGGTCAGCGTCCCGATAAGGCGAAGTTTGGTGGCTATGCCTACGACTATCCTTACTCTCGTAAGAACGAGTTCACGCCTGCTCAGAGCGAGAGCTATCTGAATCCTGACGGTCCCACTGCTTTCATCAACCCCTCATCAGGTGTAACCGTACTTCAAGTGCGCCATCACAGAGTTCTGCAGGATCATCCACAGATCTTCGGCGGAAATGACCTTGGACCTACTGCGGTTGAGAGTCATATCGGATTGCTTGGTTCGTGCTTTACCCATGTGGCAGAGGGAACCGCAGCACGCAACAGGATTCCATTTGATACCCTTAACGTAGCACTTACTGCCCAGTTCGACCCACGCAGCGGTCGCAAAGGCTACGAGCAAACCCCACTTTATCCTACCGACATACAGATGCGTGTGGTGATAAGCAGTCCACGCAGTGAGGCTGAGATCCGTCAGCTGGTTGCCGATACCGAGCGTGGATGCCCCATCTACAATCTGGTAACCAACGCGCAGGAAATCAAAGGAGGTATAAAAAGAGTAATAGCAAAAAATAAGTAATCACATAAAAAAGGAGAAGTAGTTATGAAAAAGAATCAGATTGTTATCATTACAGCAGCCCTTGCTTTGCAGGTTAGTAGTGCACTCGCACAGGGGCCTCTCAACATCTTTAAGTCGGCTCAGCAGAAAGCCAAGTTGGAACAGAATGCCCCTTCGTTGCGTAACCACCTGAAGGAGCGTAAGGTGGCCCTCGAAGCCTGGAAGGCTATTCCTGCCAGCGACCTGCAGCCTGTGACGCTGACTGCTAACGTCACCGCCAAGAACCGCTCGGGCGTGCGTGAACTCCGAATCAGAGAGTTTCATTATATTGGCGACTGTGGTTATGCACATGGTGGACAGGATTCGGGTGTGGACACCCCAACTACAGCTCAGGCCGTATTTGCTTCGGATCTTGCCGACAGCTATCTGAATCAGGCTGCGCTGCTGGGTATCGATATCGACTCGCTGACTATCGAAATCCACGGTCAGCCCGACAAGGTGAAAACCAATCGTGTGTGGTATCCCCGCAACTTCCTCTACACCATCTATATCGATTCTCCTGCCTCCGATGCCGAACTTGAGAAGTTGGCTGTATTGGCAGAGCAGAACTCGGCTGTGGCTACTCTGGTAAAGGCAGCCGTTGTGCCACAGCTCACCATCGATCGCAAGGAGTCACCACGCGAGAAGAAGGTTGAAGGCGCCACCTTGGCTGGACTTCGCGAGTATATCTGGGGTAAGCGTCAGGCGCTGGAGGCAAGCAAGGCGAAAGCAGAAGCAGCAAAAGCCAAGAATCCAAAGGCTGACGCAGATGCCTTGCGTAAAGCACTTGCTCCCAAGCAGGGACCATGGGTAAAGGTGTTCCCCAATGGTGTTCGTCAGCTTACCGTAAATGATAAGTATCTCATTCTGCACGACAACCCTGCCTATCTGGGTGGCACCAACCTTGGTTTTACCTCTATCGAGGGTGTGCTGGGCATTCTGGGCACCTGTATCACCCACATCTCTCTGGGACAGGCAGCCGAGCGTGCATTGGATGTCGATTCGATCTCGCTGACCGTCGAGGCTGAATGGGACCCACGAGCAGGTCGCAAGGGTTATGAGAATTTGTCTATCGCTCCCCAGAACGTGCGCTACACACTCCATGTATTGACTCCCGAGAGCGAACAAGCAGTGAAAGAATGGATTGAGGCTGTAGAGAAGATTTGCCCCATGTACAACCTCTTTAAGGACACACAGACATTCGAGCATCGCATCGTACGTGGTAGTTTTAAAAGACAATAATGATGAAGTATGAGCCTGCATATTTACTCGCTTTGGCTACTTGGCCGGTAACCGTTTGTGCTACCAATGCACAGGCAGACTCACTACGCATAGCTCGTCCGGCCGCTTTTCCTGCTGTAAGCCGACATCAGACGCTCGACTCGCTGAAAGCAGAAGTGAAGCTGCAACTGGAGCAGCGGTACGGACAGCACTATGGGTGCTCGGCACTCTCACTAACCTCTATCGCCGCTACGCTGGGCAGTCCACTAAGCGAGCAGCAGCTTCGAAGCATGTCGGAGGCGTTCTCTGGTGGTATCGGGCATAAGTTTGGTGAAGGTACTTGTGGTGCACTTACTGGTGCCATCGCGGCCTTGGGGTTCTATGCCAGCGGTGATAAGGAGAAGCATTTGCGGTTGGCTGCCGAAGTATATGATGAGTTCAAGAAACAACAGGGAACCATTTCGTGTGGTGATATCTACGCCCGTTATCATTTTGATCACTGCGACGGATGTAATCTGTGTGCGATACAGAAGGTGATTGAAGTTCTTTATCGTGAAGGCGATATCATGACAGGAACAATCGCTCCATGGCAACAAACATTAGTTGAACAAATTCAAAAAGAAGAGAGATGATGAAAAAACAATTATTTAATCTATTTATCAGCGCCGTTACCGTTACATTGCTCCTCACCGCTTGCGGAGGCAGTTCAGACAATGGCATACCCGAAATTATTGTCCCAGACGAAGAAGATAGCGAGTGCTGCAATGCTGAAGAGACATTCTTGGCTTATGCTTTCCTGAACAACGGATTCGTGAAAGAGATAACAGAACTGCGCGACACGATTGCCGACAAATACGAACTGAGAGCATATTCGGCAGGCGGAAAGTTGCACGTAGGCTACAACGATCTGTACTTCGCACTCATCAAGATTTCTACGCAGGGCTATGTGCGCGACTTTGAAGTCAGCGATATCACACCTGTGATGACGATGACCATGATGGGCATGCAGCACTCTACCCCAACGGCAACAGAGGCTGTGCTCTACGATCAGACTTTCCCTGCCGTTCGTCGTGCCTGGGTGTCGTTTCTCATGAGTAGCAGTGATGGTGGTTTCTGGGAGTTGTCGTACAAGGCCTCGTCGCAGCAGCAAAGCATCACTCACGATGCCACAGTCATCAATGTGGATGCACTGGCCAGCGGACTGGCTTGGCTCAAGTCATTTAAAGCAGGCGACACCACCTACTATCTCTCGCTGGTTAATCCCAACAATTTCCAAACCGGCATCAACACCATCCAGGCTTACGTGTCGAAGCAGAGCATCGACAAGACCAAGCCTTATCTGACTGCCGATGAGACCTTCACCATCGAGATAACACCCACCATGCCCGATATGGGTGATCATAGCTCTCCTAACAACGAACCACTCGTGAAACAGGAGTCGGGTGTGTATGAGGGCAAGCTCAACCTCTCTATGACAGGCTTGTGGAATATACATCTGGTGGTGAAAGATAAAGATGGGAACATTGTGGCTGGAGGCGATAACGACAGTAGCGGATACAGCAGTCTCTACTGGACTATCACAATTTAAACATAAGATATGGTTGTATGAACAGAAAAAATAGCTTCATTCATAGGCTTGGTTTGTGTTTTTCCATTGTTTTAGGGCAGTCGTTCATGGCTGCCCCTACTTATTCACAAGCACTCAGCACCGACAGCATACATCGCGAGGCATCGCTCTCAGAGGTGACCGTCACTTCTGTCGTAGGTACCAAGCGCAAGGTGGCTGGCAAAGGACGTACAGCTTCGATCGAAGAACATCTGTTGCAGTTGGGGAATGTCTCGATGGTGCGCCGTGGCAACTATGCTTGGGAGCCCGTTGTAAACAGCATGGCCACCGAGCGCGTATCCACCACCATCGATGGCATGAAGATATTCTATGCCTGCACCGACAAGATGGACCCCGTGACGAGCTATGTGGAGAGTGGCAACCTGCAGCGCATCCGTCTTGACTCTGGTCTCGATGGCAATCCACAGGCCACCGGTAATATCGGTGGTAGCATCGACCTGAAACTGCGCAAGGCAGGATTTGACGCCAAGTCGCACGCATATAATGCCACCATGGGCTATGAGGCCAACGGGCATCTGCAAGTGTATGGTGCCGATGCAGCATTCTCCACCGATAAATTCTATAGCAATGTGGGAGCCTTCTATCGCCATGCCGACAACTATAAGGCTGGTGGCCATGAGGAGGTGAATTTCTCACAGTTCCAGAAGGTGAATGCTTTTCTGAATCTTGGTTGGCAACCGGTCGAGAATCACATCATCGAGGGTACTGTTATCTTCGATCGTGCCACTGATGTGGGGTATCCGGCCCTCACCATGGACGTGAGCGATGCCACGGGTTTCATCTCATCGCTATCCTATCGTCGCGAGCAGCTGCATGGACTGTTCTACCGTTGGGAGACCAAGGCGTATTACAACCATATCACCCATAATATGGACGACACTCAGCGTCCCGACGTGGTTATCCACATGGACATGCCAGGGCGCAGCAGCACCACAGGCCTCTATAGCTTGTTGCAGGGCAGCCGTGCCAACCACCAATATCAGCTCAACTACGATGCCTATTACAACACCCTCTTTGCTGATATGACGATGTATGTTAAAGGTGCCAAACCCATGTATATGCTCACGTGGCCCGATGTGGGCACCCTGAGTCAGGGACTGGCGCTGACCGACGACATCCAGCTGGCACCCCATCACACCATCCATCTGTCGGCTAAAGGGGCATGGCAATATCGCCGCATCAACGATGATGAAGGTTTTCGTGCACTGAGCATCTATTTTCCTGGTATGGAGCGCACAGCATCCGACCTGACTGGCCGCGTGGCACTAAGCTATGCTTACAGATACAACGGTTGGAAACTGGCTGTAGGCACAGGCTATGGCAGTCGTACCCCCTCTGTTACCGAGGCCTACGGTTATTTTCTCAACAACACCTTCGACCGCTACGATTATATCGGCAATCCCCACCTGAAGCATGAGCGTGCTTTTGAGCTTAACGGCTCGCTGGCCTGGGCATCCGAAACGGTTGAAGCCAGCCTTGAGGCCAATGCCTTTTTCTTTCAGAACTATATCATCGGAACCCCCGACGAGCGCCTGTCACCCATGACCATCGGTGCCGAGGGTGTGAAGGTGTATTGCAATCTGAATAACGCACAGATTGTCAACGCCGCAGCCGTGGTAAACTGGCAGTTTTCCGACTGGCTGAGTTGGCACAACCGCCTGACCTATAGCTATGGTAAGGAGAACACCGGTGCCCGTCTGCCCATGATAGCCCCACTCACCTATCAGGGTGCACTCAAATTATTCTGGAGGAACTTTGAGTCGGAAGCCGGTGTACAGGCTGTGGCACGAAACAGTCATTACGGTAGCAAATACGGTGAGACCTCTATGGCAGGCTATGC
This sequence comes from Xylanibacter ruminicola, assembly GCA_015060625.1. Lineage (GTDB taxonomy): Bacteria > Bacteroidota > Bacteroidia > Bacteroidales > Bacteroidaceae > Prevotella > Prevotella ruminicola_D. The sequence goes on from SUYC01000010.1 coordinate 115,843, forward strand.
CATCTGGCATTTCAACATTGGCGGTCATTTCCAGATTGGCACCGTAGGTACCGACATCCACCTTGGTGCAGAAAACCTTTTCGACCGCCATTACTCCACCTATTCCGACTGGAATCACATCCCCCAAAAAGGTCGGAACATCTATTTCAATCTTTCTTTCCAGCTATAATAACATATCTTTGGTATGCGAATACCACAAACAAGCGATTGCACACGTAAATGAAACGCCGTACTTTTGCACCCGAGATATTAATCAATAAAAAAAGTATCGTATGAAGTTCTTTGCTAGTATTTGTTTGTTGATGACTGTGGCACTCTTGACGGGTGCCACAAAGTCTGCTGCCTGCACCAGTGTCATCGTGTCGGGCAAGGTAACCCCAGACGGACGTCCTTATATCTTCAAGAACCGCGACACCCCTAACCAGGATAATCTGGTGGTGACGGTACAAGGCAGCAGATATCGTTTTATTGCTATCGTGGCCCGTCAGGACTCACTGAACCTGAACGTATGGTCGGGGCATAACGAGGCAGGCTTTGCCATTGCCAACACAGCTGCCTATAATCTCAATGGCAGACAGAAACCAGGTCAGCCGCGCCCCAATGGCGATGAAAAGGATGGCAACCTGATGTATAAGGCATTAGAGACATGCGCCACACTGGCCAATTTCGAGCATCTGTTGGATAGTATCAAGCAAGCCAAAGGCACGCTGCATTCAAACTCCAATTTTGCTGTGCTCGATGCAGAAGGCGGTGTGGCATACTATGAGACAGGCAACAAGGGGTATGTGAAGTTTGATGCCAACGACCCCATTCAGGCACCTTACGGATACCTTATTCGCACCAATCATGGTATGTCGGGCGACCGTTCATTAGATCAGGGCATCGAGCGCTATCTGGCTATACAGGACTATATGACGCGTGCCAGTTTTGAAGGCAATTTGGCTTTCGAACCCATCATCCGCAAGGTAACACGCACCCTGACACACGGACTGACACGCCTGAACCTGTGGGACTTTGCGCCACAGGACGATTCACAACCAGTGTATTTTCCATTCCGTGATTTCATCCCCCGCTGGCACACAGCTTCGGCACAACTCATACAAGGTGTGCGCCCTGGTGAGAATCCACGTCTCACCATCGCATGGACCATACCGGGCTCTACGCTCACCACCCCCGCCATCCCCCTATGGATAACTGCCGACGGTAAGTTGCCACAGATTGTAACCCGCAACAATGAAGGTCACGCCACGCTGGTGGATGCAGGATTCCTACTGAAAGACCAACTCTTCCCCATCAAGCGCGGCAATGGAGCCGACTATATCAACCTGGCACGTCTTATCAATCATGCCGGTACTGGTATCCTGCAACAGATAACACCGATAGAGGACGCGATCTTCAGTAAAGCAGCTCAGGTGATTGAGACACTGCGGAAGAATGGTAAGGCAGGCAAAGAAACCACAGAGTTCTATCAGTGGATTGATCAGTATGTTAGTGCGGAATATCAAAAAATAATTGTAACTTTGCAGCCGAAAACTAAGGCATTATGAAGAAAACATTATTATGGATTGGTGCACTCGTAGTGGGTGCTGTGTTAGGCGCATTGGGATATGACTGGTTGAATGCTACTGCCGATTTTGTGGCGACAGTCTATACACGACTGTTCCAACTGTTGGCTGTGCCCACTATCGTACTGGCAGTAATCAGTACCTTTGCCACGTTCGGCTCCAATGGCTCGGGTCGCATCTTTGGTCGCACACTCACTTACACACTGCTCACCACCATTGCCGCAGCAGTGGTTGGCGCACTGCTCTATGTGGTCATCGCCCCAGGCAATCTGCCGGTACTCCCTACAGCAGAGACAGAAGAGACAGCCGTGGGAGCCGTGACCTATTACGACCATCTGATCAGTATCATCCCCAACAATATCGTCAAACCATTCTTCGACGGTAACGTACTGTCGCTACTGCTGTTGGCCTTTGCTGTGGGCATCGGTCTGTCGAAACTGCCAGATAGCGACAACAAGGCCGTTGTGGTGAAAGGAGTACTCGGTTTGCAGGAGTTGCTGTTCCTACTCATCCGTTGGCTCATCTGGACACTGCCTTTGGGCATTGTGGCTTTTTCAGCACAACTGTCGGCACAGGTGAGTGCCGGTGTCGTGGCCGACTCTATCGGTAAGTATGTGCTGGTGGTACTTACGGGTAATGTGGTACAGTTCTTTATAGTACTACCCCTCTTCCTCTTGCTGCGCGGCCTGAATCCCATCCACGTGTTAGGTCGCATGACGCCAGCCGTGCTCATGGCACTATTCACCAAGAGTAGTGCTGCCACCCTGCCTGTGACGATGGAGACAGCCGAGCACCGATTAGGCGTCAGGATCAATATTGCCCGATTTGTGTTACCCATCTGCACCACCATCAACATGAATGGTTGTGCCGCGTTCATCCTCGTCACCTCATTGTTTGTCATGCAGAATGGCGGCATGCCCATCACGTTCACCACCATCGCACTGTGGGTGTTCATCTCGGTGGTGTCGGCCATCGGCAATGCCGGTGTACCTATGGGGTGCTATTTTCTCACCCTCTCACTCATGTCGGGCATTGGTGCACCAGTGGCTGTATTAGGAATCATCTTACCCATCTATACGATCATAGATATGATAGAGACAGCCGAAAACGTATGGTCCGACTCGTGTGTGGCTGCGATGGTCAATCACGATTTGCCACTTGCGGCATAGAGAAAATGCATGTGCCCCCAAGCACAAATAAATAGACCTCTGTCGCAAATTGATACAAACTATAGGTGTATTTCCTTATCTACCACCTGAGCCCCAACAATCTTAAAGGAGTTGAGGTGGATGCCCTCGTGGAGCGACAGGATGGCGTAGCGGATGGTGGGATCGTTGGCCAGCCTCAAGTCCTCTTGCGACGGCCGGGAAGGCGAAGCAGGATGACTGTGCCAGTTGGCCAGGATCTTCAGTCCTTTGCTGCGCGCATATTTCAACGCAGCAAACTGATCCTTGGGAGCAAAGGAAAAGTGCTCTTCGGAATGGTCGATATTCTCCATCCAGTAGTTCTCGGTCACCACATCACCATCGGCTCCAGAGGTGCCCAACAGGTAGCCGCACGTCTCGATGGGTGCGTCCTGTTGAGCCTGATTTATCATCTCTCTTATAACTGTCTGTGGAATAATCATTGTGCTTTGTGATTTTTGAGGTCGCAAGCGGCCTGTTCGTAGTCAATCAACTTGTCGATGGTGGGATGACTGCCACAGATGGCGCATGAGTCGCGATGCTTCACGGCCACCGTGCGGAACTGCATGGTCTTGGCATCGAAGGTGAGCAACCTGTTGGTGAGCAACTCTCCCACACCAGTGAAATATTTGAGGGTCTCGGCAGCCTGGATGGTGCCCAGCATGCCGGCAATGGCACCTAGCACACCAGCCTGCGAACAGGTGGGCACAGCACCTACTGGAGGCGGTTCCTTGAACATGCAGCGATAGCAGGCAGTGCCTGGCAGATGGGTAAAGGTTTGGCCGTTGAAGCGCAGGATGCCTCCATGCGAAAAAGGTTTGCCTGCCATGACACAGGCATCGTTGATCAGGAATTTAACAGGGAAATTGTCGGTGCCATCCACTACGAAATCATAGTTCTTAATGATGTCGAGTGCATTGGTAGAGTCAAGAAACTCATAATAGGTGTCAACCTTCACATCGGGGTTGATGGCCTGAATCTTCTCTTTGGCACTGAGCACCTTCTGCACCCCCACATCCTTGGTGAAGTGAATCACCTGGCGCTGCAAGTTGGAGAGATCGACCACATCGGCATCTACAATGCCGATAGTGCCGATGCCCGCAGCAGCCAGATAGAGAGACACAGGAGCACCCAATCCACCAGCACCCACCACGAGCACACGGGCATTCATAATCTTCTCCTGCCCCTCCACACCTACATCCTGCAAGAGGATGTGGCGGGAATAGCGCTGAATCTGTTCGTCTGTAAAATCAATCATAGTGCGCCTCCCCCCATGAAATACAGAAAATCAACACTGTCGCCTTCGGCTATCTGCAGGGCCTCCCACTCGGTGCGGTCCACGAAATCGTCGTTCACCTGCACGCTCACCATGTCAGGCTGCAACACATTGTTCTTCTTAATCAACTCTGCAAGGTTCAGAGGCAATTCTACCTGCTGTGCCTCGCCATTTACTATAATCTTTGCCATAACTACTATATTCTTTTATCTTCCTATTATCTTTTTAACTGCTATTACTAACTTATCCACATCCTCGCGCGTGTTATAGAGCGCAAAGGTGGGACGTACGCTCATCTCGTAGCCGAGAGCACGCAGGGCCGGCTGCGCACAGTGGTGACCGGCACGCACGGCGATGCCCTCCTTGTCGAGCAGCGTGCCCACCTCGGGCACGGGGATGCCATCAAGCACGAAACTGACTACCGACACGCGATTCTTGGGATTGCCCAAGAGGGTGAGACCAGGAATCTGAGCCAGTTGCTCGCGTGCATACTCGGTGAGCTTGTGCTCGTGAGCCTCGATATTACGGATGCCCAGGCGACTCACGTAGTCGAGCGCCGCCCCAAGTCCGATGGCATCGGCCACGTTGGGTGTACCAGCCTCAAAACGTGCCGGGGGCTGGTTATACTCGGTGTGCTCGATGGTCACATCCTTAATCATGTTGCCACCACCCTGCCAGGGCTGCATCTTATCGAGTAACGCCTTGCGACCATACACCACTCCGATGCCGTTAGGACCATAGATTTTATGACCGCTGAACACGAAGAAGTCGGCTCCCAACTGCTGCACGTCAACAGGTGTGTGAGCGATAGACTGTGCACCGTCGATGAGTACGGGAATCTGATGCGAGTGAGCTATCTCGATGATGCGCTGCACATCGTTGATCGTACCAAACGTGTTATTGACATGACCTACCGACACGAAACGGGTGCGGGGGGTGATGAGACGCTCAAACTCCGAGAGCACCAGGTCGCCATTCTTATCCGTAGGGATGGCTCGCAACGTGGCCCCACGCTCCTGACAGATGCGCTGCCAAGGCACGATATTGGCATGGTGGTCGAGCTCCGAGACGATGACCTCATCGCCTGGCGTCAGATACTGCCGGCCATAGGTTTGAGCCACCAGATTGATCCCTTCGGTAGTGCCGCGCACGAAGATGATCTCCTCACTGCTGGCAGCATTGATGAAGCGCTGCACTTTCTCACGCGCCTCCTCATAGGCATCAGTGGCCCGGGCTGCCAGGGTATGGGCACCACGGTGGATATTGGAATTGTAGGTGCGATAGTACTCGCTGATCTTATCAATCACCTGATTGGGTTTCTGAGTGGTAGCACCATTGTCGAGCCACACCAGGTCGTGGCCGTTCACCTGCTGATGCAGCACGGGGAAATCACGTTTTATCTGTTCGGAATTGAGCGTGTCAACCTCCTCGTAATGCAGACTGGAAAGCTCACTCTCGCCGAAGGGTCGGACACCCAGAGCATTTCCCGGGACCTCACCCTGAGTAAAGAGGGATGTCAATGCCTCAAGGTTCAGCTTTTCGTCGGGCAGCACGGCCTGACGCTCGGCCTGCAGCTCCTCGGGGCAGTACTTCTGTGCCACCTCTCTGAGCAGAGCAAAGCCGGGGTCGTCGATGCCGTAACCGTCTATATTCTCTATCTGAATCATTTACTTTTCTATTTTATTACGATGCTGATAGTCGTGGTAATACCCCACTTCCACATTTTCGAGCACAGCGATGGCATCATCGGTGAGTGCTGCCAGGGAGAAGTACTTGGTGAGCAGATAAGAAGCAACGCCAAACTTATCGAGCCCCATCAGTCGGGCACTCAGACTGGGTGCTATCTCACCGGGGATGCCACTCTGGTGAAGACCTACCACACCCTGACTCTTCTCTCCTACACGCACCAGGATAATCTTGGTGGTGCCGACACCGCGACCTGTCAGATACTGCCCCTCTACCTCGACCTTATCCGATGGAATCAGGGGCACACCGCGCCACAAGATGACCTTGGTACCAAACAGATCGGTCGTCACCGGTGGCACGCCACGCCAGGTGCACTCGCGCTCAAAGGCAGCGATGGCACGCGGATGGGCAATAAAGAAGGCCGGCTCCTTCCACACCAGCGACAGCAGTTCGTCGAGATCGTCGGGGGTAGGTGCACCGTAACGGGTGGTGATGCGATAAGCAGGGTTTACAGCCGATAACAGTCCGAACTGCTTGTTGTTGATCAGCTCCCACTCCTGGCGCTCCTTGATGCTCTCGATAGAGAGTCGCAACTGCTCCTCCAACTGGTTGTAGGGATTGTTGTAGAGGTCGCTCACGCGGGTGTGCACACGCACCACGGTCTGCAGGGTGTTCAGCGAGTATTCGGTGGGATTCTCCTCATAGTCGATATACGTCTCGGGGATGATGTTATCCTCCTCATGACCGCTCACCAGATCGATGTGCTTCTCACCATTATCATTGACCGAAGCCTTCAGGCGCAACTGCTTGTCAACAGCCTTGTCGAAAGTCTCACGGAAGTCGGGCACATCCTTGATGAAGCGGATCAGTTCGTCGAGCTTCAGCCCCAGGAAGACGGTTGGCGTGATGGCACGTACAGAGACCGTGGACTCCTGCTCGTCCAGCAAGTCAGCCTCGCCGAAATATTCGCCATCTCCCAGGAGTGCTATCCGCAACTCCTCACCATGAGGCCCCTTACTGATGACCTCAGCCTGTCCGGTGGCCACGATGAAGAAACGCTGCTTGTCCTTGCCTTCCTCTACAAAGAGGCGGTCCACATCCACCTCCTGAGCCTCGAAGGCACTCACCAGACGGTGCAGAATCTCATCATCAAACTCAGAGAACAAGGGAATGGCCTTCAGGTCCTTGGCTGTGAACGAAGGTACACCATTCTGAAACACGATAGGCAAGCGGTCGTTCTTACGAAGTTCCACTTTTGTACGGTTCACACGGAAGGTTCCTCCCGACACCTGCACCCAAGGCAGGAGCTTGAGGAGCAAACGAGGCGTGATAGACCCCATCTGTGGGGCGGTCTTGGTGGTGGTAGCCAGACGTCTGGCTGTAGCAGTGGTCACACTGCGCTGTAAATTAGAATCTGCCATAATTTTTCTGTTTTATTTTTTACCTTTTTACTTTTTAATCGTTACTTTGTGCGTCGTGCCCTCCACATGCTCTATAGAGAGCACCTGATAGCCCTGCTCCTTAGCATTGCGCGGCACATTATCCAATGGTTCCCCCTCGCTCAGCAGCACTTCCAGGGTGTCACCCGACTGGAGCTTCGAGAGCTCAATCTTAGTCTTCACGAAAGTCATCGGGCAGTGCTCCTTCGTAATATCCAATACCTTTGTTGCCATTTTCTTATCTTTTACTTTTTTTACTTTTTTACCTTTAAATAAACAGCGTCTGTCCGCCTTCCGAGAGATTCAGAAACGAGGCTACACCCAGCACATCCTTCACTTCGGGAATAAAATCCTCCTTCTTCAGCCCCAACACGTGCATAGCCATCTCGCAAGCATAGAGGTTGATGCCCAGAAGTTTGGCTGCCTCAACCAGTTCCTCGAGTGTTGCCACATTGTTCTTGCGCATCAGATAGCGGAATATCCGCGGACCAGCCCCCAGGAAGTTGAACCGGCTGGTAGGCGTCACCTTTAGACCGCCCATCATAAATCCGAAGAGCTTGGTGAGCCAATTGCCTCCGGTGAAGCTGCGTCCCTGCTTCAGTTTGATGGCATCCAGGCCCCAGAAGGTGAAGAAGATGTTCACCTCATAGCCTACGGCTGCCGCACCTGTAGCCAATGTGAAGACGGCTGTCAGTTTGTCGAAATCGCCGCTAAAGGCGATGATACTCAGTTTCTTTGTCTCTGCCATATTCTTAATTGTCCATTATCAATTATCAATTGTCAATTGCCTGACGTATGTCAGCAAGAATGTCCTCCGGGGCCTCCAAGCCAACGGAGAGACGGATGGTGGTCTGCCGCACATCCATCTGTTCCAACTGGCGTTCAGGAAACAAACCGAAGATGGTAGAGGCCGGATGGATGGCCAGTGTGCGACTGTCAAAGAGGTTGGTGGCACGATGCACGAGTCGCAACTTATTGAGAAACTCAAAGCATGCCTGGCGCGATGCCAGATCTATCGTGAGCATGGCTCCCGCCGTGGGACCGAACTGCCGCTGCGACAATTCATAATAAGGATTGTCGGGCAGTCCGATATAGTTCACGCTGGCGATACCGTCCTCCTGCTTCAGCGCCTTGGCCAGCCAGAGTGCGTTGGCAGCCTGCTGCTGATAGCGCACATCGAGCGTCTCAAGCCCCAAGGTCTGCATATAAGCCGTCTGAGGCGTCATATATACCCCGAGATTGATCAGCAGGTCGTATTTCACCCGCTTGTTGATATCGGGGAATGTGGCGTAATCGATAATCAGACCACCCAATGAAGTACCGCCACCCGACAGATATTTGGTGCTCGACACCACCTCTACATCCACTCCCAGCGCCTGCAAGCGGGTCTCTGTGAAAGGGATCACCGTCGAATCCGCTATCACCGGCACCCCTTTTCTGTGAGCAATCTCAGCGATAGCCTTCAAGTCGGCCACTTCAAGCTGAGGGTTTGTCACGATCTCCAGAAACACGCAGGCCGTCTGCTCGTCGATAGCAGCCTCTACAGCCTCCAGGTCGGTGAGGTCGCGCAGACGGGGCTTCACACCGAGGCGCAGCAGTGTGCCACTGATAAATGCCAGTGTGTTGCCAAACAGATGGCGCGAGGTGACAATATTCCTGCCCTGCGACACCACAGCCAGCAGGGCGGTGCTGATGGCAGCCATGCCCGAGTTGCAGGCCGTGACGTGAGCCGCCGAGGTGAGCGCCTTGACACGCTGTTCGAACTGGGTCACCGTGGGGTTGGCTATACGTGCATAGTCGGGGGCCTTGACACGATTGCAGAACACATCACTCATCTCTTGTGCATCCTGAAACTCGAACGACACATTATTATATACAGGGACAGCCAACGAGCCGTAGGCATCAGGCCGTACATAGGGGGTGTGGAGGGCTATAGTTTGCTTCTTCATTTCTATTATCCTTTTGCTGGGTGCAAAGGTACACAGATTAGAGATATCTTCCAAATTTCAGAAGAAATACAGAAGATATCCCTAATAAAGCGAACTTATGTTTGTATTTATTCTAAATTGAGCGCAATATAGCCCCTGATTTAGAATGATATTCTGTTGAAGCCAAAAATCACTTCTCGGCGATGACCTCAATCTCTACCAAGGCACCCTTGGGGAGAGTCTTTACAGCCACAGCCGAACGGGCTGGGAATGGCTCTGCAAAGAACTCGGCATAGACGGCATTCATGTCGGCAAAGTCGGCCATATCGGCCAGAAAAACCGTCGTCTTAACCACACTGGACAGCGACAGGCCTGCCTCCTCAAGAATGGCCTTGACATTGGTTAGCGACTGTCGGGTCTGCTCCTTGATACCACCTTCGGCAAACTGGCCTGTGGCAGGATCGATAGGAATCTGACCCGATGTGAACACAAGATTTCCCACCTGGACGGCCTGACTGTAGGGGCCGATAGCTGCAGGGGCTTGGGGGGTGCTGATAACTTTTTTCATTATTCTTATTTTTTAATCTGTGAAAGATACTGTTCCAACTTATCCACTACTACCGTGGCCAGCGCCACCTTGCCTTCTGGATCAACGACGACGATCGAAGGTATCCACTTGACACCATAGGCCTTGGAGATGTCGGTATCGTGGAATTTCTTCAGCTCGCTCACCTGCAGATACTCGATGCCAAACTGCTTGGCCACCTTGCGCCATGCCGCCACATCGGTATCCATCGACACACCTACAAACACCACATCGTCAGAGTGATAGGTGTCGTAGAGCTTGACAACTGCGGGCGCATCCTTGCGACAGTCGGGGCACCACGATGCCCAGAAATCCAGTACTACAGTCTTACCTTTCAGCGAACTGAGGCTGAAGGGTTTGCCGTCGGGGGTATTCATGGTGAAGTCGGGAGCCACAGTGCCTGGCTGTACCAGACTGGTGGCGTACTTCGCATCCAGATCTTCGTCGGTGGTCTGCGCTTTTGCGTTGAGGGCTAATCCTGCCAATAACAGGGCTGCCAATGTTGCTTTCATCTTCATCATAAGTTATTATGTCTGTTTTGTTCTTTATTTCGGTTGCAAAGTTAACGCAAAAAAACGAATTATCAATAGGTTAATCATATTTCTTTATGTAAAATACCATAGATTAGGTAATTAATTGTTAATAAAGACAAGTGTTTCCAAATAATAATAGTATATTTGCACCAGTACAATGACCAAAATAGACATGTATGAAGGATTTTAATTTCTATGCCCCGACAGAGGTGGTGTTTGGAGAACAGAGTGAAGAGCAGGTCGCTGCGTTGGTAAAGAAGTATGGTGGCACCAAGGTGCTGGTACATTATGGCGGTCAAAGCGCTAAGCGTTCTGGTCTGCTCGACAAGATATGTGGTTTGTTGAGCGATGGTGGTGTTGAGTTTGTTATGCTGGGAGGCGTGGTACCCAATCCGCGCTTATCGCTGGCTCAGCAGGGCATCGAGCTTTGCCGCAAGGAGGGGATCGACTTTATTCTGGCTATTGGTGGCGGTAGTGTCATCGATTCAGCTAAGTGTATTGCCTATGGTGTGCCTTTCGAAGGTAACGTATGGGATATCTACATGGGCAAGGCCGAACCTAAGACCATGTTGCCTGTAGCAGCCGTACTTACTATACCTGCTGCAGGTAGTGAGATGAGCGAGAGTTCGGTGATCACCAACGAGGATGGCGATATAAAGGTGGGCTATTCTAACAACCTGAGCCGTCCTAAGTTCGCTATTTTGAATCCTCGTCGCACCATGACACTGCCCCCTTATCAGACAGCAGCCGGTGTTACCGACATGATGATGCACACCATGGAGCGTTACTTTACCAAGGACGACGACATGGACTTTACCACCGACCTGGCCGAGGCTGCGCTGCGCTCTATCAAGAACGCCGTATTCCCTGTGCTGAAGAATCCTGAAGACTATCGTTACCGTGCCCAGATTATGTGGGGTGGTTCGCTGATGCACAACGACTTGACTGGTTGCGGTGCTACTGGCGACTGGGCCACCCACCAGTTGGAGCACGAGCTGAGTGGTATGTTCGACGTGACTCATGGTGCCGGTCTGGCTGCCATCTGGCCAAGTTGGGCTCGCTATACCATGCATGAGAATCTGAGTCGCTTTGTGCGCTTTGCCGTTAATGTGATGGACGTGCCCAACGACTTTACTGATCCCGAAGGTACGGCTGAAAAGGGTATCCAGGCTATGGAGCGCTTCTATCATGCCATCGGTATGCCTATCAACATCAAGGAACTGATTGGCAAGGACATCACCGACGAGGAGATTAAGGTGATGGTACGCAAGTGCAGTCGCAACAGTACCATTACCTGTGGTAACCTGAAGGTGCTGAAGGCTGAGGACATGGAAGCAATCTATAAGATGGCACGCGGATGAAGATATTAATGATAGGTGGCACGGGTACTATCAGCTCGGCCATCACACGGCAACTGGCAGCTGCAGGTCACGACCTGTGGCTGCTCAATCGTGGCACTCGCAAGAACGAAGTGCCGGCAAATGTGACTCAGCTAATTGCCGATATCGACGATACTCAAGAGGTGTTGCGCCAGTTAGGCGATGCACATTTTGATGCTGTGTGCGAGTTTATCGGATTTCTGCCTTCACAAGTTGAACGCGATGTGCGCTTATTCAAAGGCCGCACTCGTCAGTATGTTTACATTTCATCGGCCTCGGCTTACAACAAGCCTGCTGCCAATCATGTCATCACCGAGGGAACTACTTTGGCCAATCCCTACTGGGAATACTCACGCAACAAGATTGCCTGCGAGGAGTTGCTGTTAAAGGAATATCGCGAAAATGGCTTCCCGATTACTATCGTGCGCCCCAGTCACACCTATTGTGAACGCGGCATACCTGTGAGTGTGCATGGTCCGAAGGGCTCGTGGCAGGTCATCAAGCGTATGATGGAAGGCAAGCCTGTGCTTATCAACGGCGATGGATCGTCACTCTGGACCGTCACCTGGAACGAGGATTTTGCCCGTGGATTTATCGGTTTGCTGGGCAACCCAAAAGCCATCGGCGAGGCTTTCCAGATTATGAGCGACGAACAGTTATCATGGAATCAGATATACCAGACTATTGCCAACGCATTGGGTGTGGAACTTAAACCCTACTATGTGGCCTCGGAGTTCTTGGCTGCCACATCACCCAAGGAGTGGAATTTTACAGGCAACCTGTTAGGCGATAAAAGCGTAACGGTGATGTTCGACTGCTGTAAGCTGAAGCGCGCTGTGCCCGGATTCCAGACTACCACGCGTTTCGACGAGGGCGTGCGCCGATGCATCCAATATATCATGGTTCATCCAGAGCTACAGACTGAAGACACCGAGTTCGATCAGTGGTGCGACCGCGTCATTGCTGCTCAGGAGCAAGCCAAGCACACCATCTGATTTTTTGAGGCACGAATTACGCGAATTTCACGATTTTTTATATTGTTGTAAAAATTTTCGTGTTAATTCGCGTAATTCATGCTAAAAAATTGTACCTTTGCACCCAAAATTTAAGAGATTATGGAGTCTAAATTGGTAATTTACAATACTTTGACGCGCCAGAAGGAGCGCTTCGAGCCCCTTCACGCCCCCAACGTGGGTATGTATGTGTGTGGTCCTACCGTGTATGGCGATCCCCATTTGGGGCACGCCCGTCCTGCGATTACTTTCGACCTGGTGTTCCGTTACCTGAAGCACCTGGGCTATAAAGTTCGCTATGTACGTAACATTACCGATGTAGGCCATTTGGAGCACGATGCCGACGAGGGTGAGGATAAGATTGCCAAAAAGGCACGCCTGGAGCAGTTGGAACCCATGGAGATTGCTCAGTACTATACCAACCGCTACCATGCAGCTATGGATGCGCTGAATGTGCTGCGTCCCTCGATCGAGCCACATGCCACTGGTCATATCATTGAGCAGCAGCAGCTGGTTCAGCAGATTATCGACAACGGCTTTGCCTACGAGAGCAATGGCTCTATCTACTTCGATATTGAGGCTTACAATAAAAAATTCAAATACGGTATTCTCTCTGGGCGCTCACTGGAGAACGTGAAGGACGCCAGTCGTGAGCTCGACGGTGTAGGCGAGAAGCGCAATCAGGCCGACTTTGCCCTTTGGAAGAAAGCTCAGCCCGAGCACATCATGCGCTGGCCATCGCCTTGGAGCGACGGATTCCCCGGTTGGCACTGCGAGTGCACAGCTATGGGACGCAAGTATCTGGGTGAGGAGTTTGATATCCACGGTGGTGGCATGGACCTGGTATTCCCACACCACGAGTGCGAGATTGCACAGGCACAGGCCTCGATGGGGCACCCCGCTGTAAAATACTGGATGCATAACAACATGCTGACTATCAACGGTCAGAAGATGGGTAAGTCGTATAACAACTTCATCACTCTCGAGCAGTTCTTCACCGGCAATCATCCCCTGCTGAAGAAGGCCTACAGTCCGATGACCATCCGTTTCTTCGTGCTCAGCGCTCACTATCGTGGCACTGTAGATTTCTCGAACGAGGCTTTGGAAGCTGCCGAGAAAGGATTGGAGAAACTGATGAATGCCATTGCCGATTTGGAGCGTGTTCAGGTAGCCGACAAGTGCGATGCCGAGACCGAAAAGGTGGTCAAGGCTTTGCGTCAGAAGTGCTACGATGCCATGAACGACGACCTGGCAACCCCACAGGTGATTAGCTATCTGTTCGAGGCTTGCACCATAGTGAATAAGCTCACCGACCACAAAGCCACCATTTGTGCCGACTGCCTGAAGGAACTTTCAGAAACCATGCACCTCTTTGCCGAGGACATCTTAGGCTTGAAGGCCGAGAAGAGCGGTACCAATGATGAGCGCGAGGCTGCTTTCGGTAAGGTGATGGACATGGTGCTGGAATTGCGTGCCAAGGCTAAAGCTGAAAAAGACTGGGCCACTAGCGACAAGATTCGCGACGAACTGGCAGCAGCTGGTTTCGAGGTTAAAGACACTAAGGATGGTGTGACCTGGAAACTGAACAAATAATAGCAAACAAAAAAAATCCCTCGCTCACCAGAGCGGGGGATTATTGTTTTTATTGGATGACCAGCACGAAACCACCACGGGGTTGGGTGGCGATTTGCTTGGGTATTTGGTTGCCGCTGGTGATGAGCCAACCCTTGTTGCCTGTCAGTTGATACTCGGTGGGATCGGCGTCGGCAAATGTCTGTACGCATTTGGCACCGCTGATGAAACTCAGATCCACATCGAGCACCTTCTTGTCGTTGGTGCCGTTGATACCAGCCACGTACCAGGTATTGCCGCTGCGACGGGCCAGCACCACGCTCTCGCCGGGATAACCGCTCACGTAGCGGGTTTCATCCCAGGTAGTTGGCAGCTTTCCGAAGAAATCCTGCACCTGCTGGGGCTGTATCAGATAGCTCTCAGGTTTGTCGGCCAGGTGCTGCAGGGCACTCTCGTAGAGTACGGTTAGTGCCAGCTCGTGGGCATCGCTGGTGATGTGTGGATGCTGTGAGTCGCTGAAGGTGCATGGGGTGTAGTCCATCGGACCGATGATGTTACGGGTAAAGGGCAGCGTGGTGTTATGACTGGCAGCTACGTTGGTAAACGTAGGCACGTTGTTATACCATTCGGCACCATAAACACCCTCGGTTGACATGAGGTTGGGGTAGGTGCGCTGCCATCCGCGTGGCACGGTGGCACCGTGGAAATTAACCAACAGATGATGACGGGCAGCACATTCCAACAGGTCGATGCAGTAGGTCATATCGCGCTGACAGTCGCCAGAGAAGAAATCAATCTTCACGCCTGCCACACCAATCTTCTCGCACCAGCCAAACTCCTTTTCGCGGTCTTCGGGCTTGTTCAAACGGAACTTAGGTGTGGGGGCTCCGTCAATCCATCCTACAGAAGAATTATACCAAATCATGGGCTTGATGCCTTTCGAGTTGGCATAGGCCACGGCATCCTCGATGGTCTTGCCATCTTGCATCTGGTCCCACTCGGCATCAATCAGCACGTAAGGCAGCTTCAGGGTTACGGCCATATCTACATACTTCTTAATGATGTTGTAGTCGTTAGAACCATGGTTGTATGCCCAGTAGATCCACGATACAACGCCGGGTTTAATCCAACTGGTGTCGCTCAGTTTGCAGGGTTCGCTCACGTCGGTAACCAAGGTGCTCTGAATCAAGTCGTTCATATCGCCGATGATAGCGATGCGCCAAGGTGAATGCCACTTGCCTTCGAGGTTGACCTCGTTTACGTCGGGTGTGACGCGCAGCAGATCGCCATCGGTATAGAGGCATGCTGCAGCCTGGTTGCGCTCGATGTTAGCTTCGGAGAGCAGCATGAACACACCCTGCTGTGGCTCAACCAGTGTGGGGAATCCCCAGCGCAGGTTGTAACCCTCGTCGGATTTTACCACGCCAGCCATGCGTCCGATAGGCTTAATCTTGCCAGTGGTGCTCATGGGGTAGAATCCCTCGTAGCTGTCGGTCCACTGCAGCATCCAGCGCTTGGTGCCTTCGGGAATCATGTAGGCAGTCTGCTCCTTGGGCAGCTTACCTTTCAAACCACTCAGCTCGTAGCGGAAGGCGGCACCGTCGTTATACAGGCGCAGTACCAGCTGCACATTGCCGCTCAACTTGGCCACATACTCGTTGGCCTCGTTGGTGCAGGTAGATTTTTTGCCTGCCAGCATCTGATAGTTGGCTGTGACCTTGCCAATGGACTTAAATTTCAGTCGATTGCTTTTAATGCCCTCGTAGCCCAGTACGGGGATATTCAGCACCTCTTGCTGCTGATAGTTCACGATGATGCCCTGGCCGCTGTTGGTAACAGTCAGTTTGCCATTAGGCGATACGGGCTGCTGAGCCGACAGGCTGAGCGATCCCAAACAGATGGTAAGTATAATCAAAAATTGCTTCATGGGATTTATAAATGTTTCTTGATATGAATACGATAGCCATAGGCTGTCACCACGAGGAAACAGATGAATGGCAGTATAAACGAGATGTTGGTGGCTGGCATACCCATCATGGTGCCCTCGTCGATAATCATCGCCTGTAGCGGGGGGAGCACCGAACCACCTAAGATGGCCATGATAAGACCTGCTGCACCAAACTTGGCATCGTCGCCAAGTCCGTCGAGTGCTATACCATAGATGGTGGGGAACATGAGCGACATGCAACCACTAACGCATACCAGACAATACATGCCCATGCGATCCTGGAAACCGATAACACCCAGCGTGAACACCATGGCCAGCACGCCAAAGATGGCCAGCAGCATGGCGGGCTTTATGTATTTCATCAAGAAGGTAGCGATGAAGCGCGAGCAGATAAAGAACAGCATGGCAAAGATGTTGAATTGCTGCGACAGAACCTCGGCTGCTTGCTCGTCCATACCCTCGGCCATGAACACGCGCGTACCATATTGTATAATAAAGGTCCAGCACATAATCTGCGCACCTACATAGAAGAACTGGGCAATCACACCCTCGCGGTAGTACTTGAGCGAGAAAATGCGCTTGATGGTTACCAGGAAGTGGATGTCGTGGTTGGCATCGCCAATTTTGGGCATCTTGGTAAAACGCATCAGGATGAGCATAGCCACAATCACCAGTCCGATAATCAGGTAGGGGGATATCAGCACACTCAGGTCGGCATCTTTCAGCGCTTCAAACTCCGTGTCGCTCAGCAGGGCACGCTCGTCGCTGCTCATGGGGTTCAACTTGGCCTGAATATAGTTCATGGCCACAAACATACCGATGATAGAGCCGCAGGGGTTAAAACACTGTGCCATATTCAGGCGTCGGGTGGCTGTCTCGGCAGGTCCCATGGTCAGGATGTAGGGGTTGCAGGATGTTTCCAGAAACGAGAGTCCGCATGTCATGATAAAATAGGCAATGAGGAAACAGCTGTAGATGCCGATGGCTTTGGCGGGGAAAAACAATAGGGCACCTGCTGCATACAGGCCGAGCCCCATCAGCACACCTGCCTTGTAGGAGAACTTACGTATAAAAATGGCTGCAGGGAACGCCATGCAGAAATAACCACCGTAGAACGCTACCTGAACTAAGGTGCCGTCGGTAACGTTCATGCGAAAGATTTTCGAGAATGCTTTCACCATGGGGTTCGTGATATCGTTGGCAAACCCCCAAAGTGCAAAGCAGAAGGTTACAAGAATAAACGGTAACAGATAGTTCACGCCGTTTTCTTTTATCAAAGATTGTTGCTTGCTCATTTTTAATTCTTAATACTTCGTATTGAGCCCTCTCACTTACTCGAGGCCTTCAATTCTTCAATTTTTCAATTCTTCAACTCTTAAATTTTACAAGAACGCGGAACACCTTGCCGGGAGCATCGCACCACTGCTGCATGGCCTCGGGGGCCTGTTCGGGTGAAACTTCGGCACTAATCAGGCGATCGACGGGACATGTGCCACGCTCCAGATAGTGGATGACAGCACGGAAATCCTGTGGCTGGGCATTACGCGAACCACGGATGTCGAGCTCCTTCTGTACAAAGAACTTGGTTTGGAACGATACATCGGTCTTGGCATAGCCGATGCACACCACGCGACCTGTAAAAGCCACCTCATCTACCGCCATTTGGTAGGTAGGTGCGCTACCCACGGCCTCGATCACCACGTCGGGGCCAAAGCCTGATGTGATCTCGCGCAATCGGGCATGCACATCGTCGGTCTTGGTGTTGATGGTGTAGCTGGCACCCATCTGGCGAGCCAGAGCCAACTTCTCGTCGTCGATATCGGCGGCTACTACTGTCGCACCGCGCAGTGCCGAACGGACGATGGCACCCATACCCACCATGCCGCAGCCTATCACCACGACCACGTCGATATCAGTAACCTGTGCACGGTTCACAGCATGGAACCCCACGCTCATGGGCTCTATCAGGGCACAGGTGCGCGTGTCGAGCAGTCCGGCTGGTATCACCTTTTCCCAAGGCAGTACGATATACTCACGCATGGCACCATTGCGCTGCACACCCAGTGTCTCGTTGTGCTCGCAGGCGTTTACACGCTGGTTACGGCACGAGGCGCACTTGCCGCAGTTGGTATAGGGGTTACAGGTCACCACCATGCCAGGCTTTAAGCCTTCGGGCACGTCGCTACCCACTTTCTCGATAACGGCACCTACCTCATGTCCCGGAATGACTGGCATTTTCACCATGGGGTTCTTGCCCAACCAGGTACTCAGGTCGGAACCGCAGAATCCTACATACTCCAGGCGCAGCAGCACCTCGTCGGCCTTCATCTCTTGTTCGGCCACTTCTATTATTTCCATCTGGCGCAGACCAGAAATCTGTATTGCTTTCATCATCGTTTTATTCACTCATGTTTTTAATATATGGTAATTGGGGCAGTTCGCCAAAGCCGAAGAACAGCTTGGCATTCTCGCCTAAGAACATACGTTTCTCGTCGGCGGTCAGCTCGGACGATTTCTCGATAAAGTCGTAGCTCATTTTGTAGGTGATGGCTGTGATGGTGCGCGGATAGTCGCTGCCCCACATCAGTTTCTCCATACCTACCTCGTCGGCTGCCTCTTTGATGGCGCGCACGGCCGAGGGGAAGGGATAGAACTCGTCGTTAAACAGCCAGGTGATGCCACCACTCTCCACATACACGTTCTTGTGGCGGGCCAGACGAATCTGACTGAGCCAACCGGGGCGTGTCACCATGCCGAAATGGCCGATGGCTATCTTCAGGTTAGGGCACTCCTGGATGATTTCCTCCATCTGCCCCACTTGGGCATCGCCATCCTGCAGTTCAATGCCTAATATCTTACCTTGCTTCTCCATCAACTGCAACAACTGTAACATGGCATCAGTTAGGAACTGCTGGGGCAGACGGGCTGCAGGCACCTTGATACCCTTGAATGAATCGACTACAGCAGGTGCTGTCTCCATAAAGTCGGGATGGCGGAAATCCAGCATGCCGAAGGTGAAGAAACGGTCGGAATAGCGGTTCTCTACTTGGATGAGATAGCTGTTCTGTATGCCGTCGATAAACTCCTGTGTCACCACCGCCGCTGCCACCTGAGCATAGTCCATATTACTCAGAAAACGCTCGGCCGTGTTCTGACCGTCGGTCATAAACGGGGGCAGCATCTGGCGCTCCTCGCCAAAGAACAGCGAGCGACTGCGGTTGGGCTCCAACTGGCAGATGCGCTGGTTGTTCACCACCGTATCCTGGTTCAGCCACAGATGACTGTGGGCATCGATTATGAGTTTTTCCATCTCACAAACATTTGGTCGCCTATGATTTCCTGTACTTTTTTCACCAGTTCCATGTCGAGTGGCTCGTTCACGTACTGTATGTTCTTGAGCACATTCTTTGGATTAGCACTGCTGAAGAGGGTAGTGGCGATACGTGGGTTCATACTGGTTGAGAACTGGATGGCCAGTTTGTCGATAGGGTAGCCTTGGCTCTCGCAGTACTTGGCTGCCTTGGCACAAGCCTCCTGCAGTTTTTGGCTGGCAGGATGCCAGACTGGTGCGCCACGTTGCGACAACAGGCCCATCGAGAAGGGCGACGCATTGATAACACCTACGTGGTGCTGTTCGAAAAATCCGAGGTAATCAGCCAGTAGCGTGTCGTTCAGCGAGTAGTGACAGAAGTTCAGAATACTTTCTACCGTGCCTTCGGGTGTGTGCTCTACCACCCATTTCAGGTTTTCGGGCTGCAGGTCGGTGATACCCACGTGCTTCACTACACCCTTTTCGCGCAGTTCCACCAAAGCAGGCAGCGTTTCATCTACGATGCGCTGCAATCCGCCTTCCATGTCGCCCTGAAACTCGATGTCGTGCACGTTAATCAGGTCGATGTAATCCACGTTCAGTCGCTCCATACTCTCATACACGCTCTCTTGTGCGCGCTTGGCACTGTAGTCCCAGGTGTTCACGCCGTTATGCCCGTAGCGGCCCACCTTGGTTGAGATGAAGAACTTGTCGTGCTTGATGTCCTTGAGTGCCTTGCCAAGTACGGTTTCGGCCTTCAGGTGCCCGTAGTAGGGCGACACGTCGATAAAGTTGATGCCGTTGTCCACGGCAGTGTGCACAGCTTCGATACCTTCTTCTTCACGAATGCTGTGGAATACGCCACCCAGCGATGAGGCACCGAACCCTAAGTTCGATACCCGCATCCCTGTATGTCCGATTTCGTTGTAAATCATAAGTTGATATTTATGTTAGTGGTAATTGTTGATATTGTTGTTATTTGGTGATTCTGAGTACTGGTGCAATAGCATTGGTTGGCTTGGGCAGATTTACTGTGAGCCCTTCTGCTGTTTGGGTCACCTTTAATCGTCCATAACCTAATAACCATACGCTATTTATGCGCTTCTTAATGTATGGATTGCCCTTTGCCAGGCTCTTGATAATGATTTTTCCATCTTGAGGCCATCCCATCGGAGTGGCATAGAGATATTTCTTGGTTTGATTGAATCGCACATCGCGATAGTCCATACCATCGTATTGGCCGTCGTTGAATCCCTGGGCATTCAGTTTGATGACTTTTTCGGCAATAGGGCCTTCGCCGAATATAGCCCAAGGACGTGTGCCAAAGATACTCTCTTTATTGACGGTCATCCAGACCTCAAGGTCATCCAGTATCTTTGCTTCTTTTTCGTCATAGGTACCGTCGGCTTTCAGTGGAATGCTCAGCAGCAGATTGCCGTTCTTAGATACAATGTCGATGAGCTGCTTTACCACTGTCTCTGCCGACTTGTACTGACCTTTCTCGTAGATCTCGGTGTTATAGTGCCACCCGCCTATACAGTTGCATGTTTGCCATGGCTCTTCTATGATTTCGTTGGGCGCACCACGCTCAACGTCCCATGTCAGGGCTTTGCGCTGCTCGTCGCTCAGAATCTTGCCAAACACCACACCCCTTGGGTTCTTGTTATACAGGTGGGTCGCTATTTTCATACCTGCATCACTGATGTTGTAGAAGGGTAATACCGTTACGTCGAAATAGATGAGATCGGGCTGATAGCGGTTGATAGCATCGAGTGTTCGATTGTAGAAATTGGTTACAAAAGCCTTGCTGGGGATGGATGCACCGTGTGTCCAGTCCCACTGGCGATGTATCTGGCCGTTATTCCATGTGAATTCGCTTGGTTCATGGTTCTGTGCGTACAGATCTTGTGGGTCGTAGCCTTCCCACCATTTTCCCTTTCCATCAGCTTTGGTCAACTTACCGTCGTAGTACACGGCTGTCTTTGGGCCATGCAGGTCGTAGCGCTGGGCTGGCTCGTACCATGTCCATGCGTGGTCGGCATGAAACGATATGCCTAATGGGAGGCCGGCTTTCTTGGCTGCTCGCGCCCATCCCTCAAGGATATCCTTCTTGGGGCCGATATTCATCGAGTTCCATGGTTGGTATTTCGAGTCCCACAAGTCGTAGTTGTCGTGGTGGTTTCCAAGCACAAAGAAATACTGTGCCCCGCAACGTTTGTATTTCTCTACTAATGCCTCTGGATTCCATTTCTCAGCCTTGAAGAGAGGCAGAATGTCTTTGAATCCCACCTCGGAGGGGTGCCCATAATGGGCCTTATGATATTCATAAGCCTTGGTGCCCTCCATATACATTTCGCGGGCCATCCAGTCGCCAGAGCCTTCCACGCACTGAGGCCCCCAGTGAGCCCAGATGCCGAATTTGGCATCGCGGAACCATTCGGGTGTCTGATGCTGCTCAAGCGACTGCCAGGTAGGCTCGTACTTGCCTACTTGCATTTTCTCTTGATCTTCTGATACCGTTATCTGATAAGCCTCTTGCGCGGTCGCATTTGTGAACCAGGCGTAGGCTACTGCGATAGCTAAAAATTTTTTCATGCTGCAAAAATACTAAATTAAATGAAAATAACCAATAATAAAACAAAAAAAATGCCCTCGCAACTATAACAATAGCCCGAGGGCACGACTAACTAATCAAATTATGCTACGTCTTACTAAATCTTAGTCATATAAATAAAATATTCTTTTCATCATTCTCCATTTTTGTGCAGAAGTAGCACCTTTCTGACAATCTTGAAACATGGAAGTGAAGTCTTCCCATTCAGCCTGTTTCGGAAGGGTGGCCAGTTTCGCCATCGCATTTTTCCATTTAAAGTCATGTGGTGTCTCGACAATCATGAACAACTTGTTGTTGAGTATGTAGAGTTCCATCTCTAAAATGCCGATGGCACGTATGCCTGCTCTGACTTCTGGCCACGAGTTGTATCTGTTGTGCGCTTCGATATAACTATTTATCAATTTTGGATCGTCTTTCAAATCCATAGTTTGACAATAACGTTTAACAGGTATCCCGAATTCCTTTCGTTCATAGCCTGAATATTCTTCTTCTGTTTCTTTCATATCAGTTGTAACCTTCGTTCTGCTTTAAATTCTTGTTGATGTTCAAGTCATTTTGTGGGATGGGCCAGTAACGGTTATGAGCCGACCATGTGCGAGGTTCAAACTGATAATACCCGTTTTTATCAACAGGTGAGGCTGTGCTGCCACTACCTCGGTAGTTGGGTGCACTGGGATTGTCGGACAGTTTGACACCTGTAAAGGTGTGATTCAGCACTTCGGCGGCAATTCCCCAGCGCAGAACATCGAAATATCTGAGTCCCTCGAAGGCTAACTCTACGCGGCGTTCTTTGCGGATGGCCTGTCTAAGGGCTTCTTGATTGGCTACGTCTTCCTTCTTGATTGCTGGCAGTTGCACACGACTGCGTATGTCGTTGATAGTCTTGTCGAGCACGTCTTGTGTTACGGCTGAAGGCTGCGACTCGTTGAGGGCCTCCACATAGCTGAGCAATACCTCTGCATAGCGTATGATAGGTGTATATACATAGTTGTCCCAGTCTGAGCCATACCCATATTGCTCAGGCTGAGTAGGAGCAAAACCAGCATTGTTCTGGCCAAATGCTCAGTAAATTCTTTTAGTTTCTTTGTCATAATAAAAAAGTTATTTATAGAATTTGGTAAAAACTTAGCGCAAAAATAGTGTGCTTTGTTCGGATTATGGCTATGTTTTATCGATAGAAAATGGTAAAATATCGATGCCTACAATAAATAGTCGATATTTTGCCATCTGTTATTGTTTTAAATGCGTTTTGAATGGTATTTTATCGATGTGACGTGTGAGAATGGTGCGCATTTTGGCTGTTGGTTTCATAAAAAATCGATTTTTAGTTGGTTGGTTGAAAATAAATGTGTTTCTTTGCAGTCAAAAGGAATAAACTATGTATATAACTGTTGATAAACTGCATCTCCTTACCCTTCATGTAGGGTATGCTCAGCATTTGGGAGATTGGAATTGGAAAAGAGTACGAAGCCCCTTCGCACGGCTCTATTATGTCACTGATGGTGTGGCGCAGATAGAGATGGCATCGGGTATCTATACCCTTTTACCCCACCGCTTGTATCTGATTCCTGCTTTCACTGAGCATAATTGTATTTGCAATTCTGTGTTTAAACACTATTATATTCATATTTACGAAGAGATGCAGGGAGACTCGGGGGGGCTGGAAGAATACGACTTTCCTGTTGAGGTTGAGGCTGCTGCTTATGATTTGGATCTTTTTAAGAGGTTATGTTATATTAATCCATTTCTCAAGTTGCCTGAGTCTAATCCTGACTCTTATGACAATCACCAATCGCTCATCGGCAATATTCAGTTAAATCAGCGCCGTCCGTTTTGTGACAAGTTAGAGTCATGTGGTATTCTTTATATTCTGTTATCTCACTTTATGAAGTATGCCACCCCAAAGACAGAGGTGAAAGATAGCCGTATCCATCAGATGTTGGCTTATATTAGAAAGAATATTCATCTTCGTTTGGATATAGATGTGTTAGCTGATAAGGCTTGCATGTCGAAAGATCATTTTATCCGTGTGTTCAAGAGAGAGATGGGTGAAACCCCCAATGTGTATGTCACGAAGAAGAAAATGGAGAAAGCCGAACTTCTGTTGGTCACCTCCGATTTGTCTGTCAAGCAGGTGGCCGATTCTTTGGGGTATGAAGATTATTCGTATTTCAACAAGTTGTTTAAGAAGAATGCTGGTGTAACGCCCCAGCAATATCGGATGAATCACTCTTAGAACATTACGGTTCGTAAGCTTCGCGTGTCATTTCTACGGCGACGGTTTCTTGGTTGAAACGGCTGAAGGGGTAATACTCCAGGCCGTTGTGCGGGCCTTGATCACCCCACGAGTTTTTCATGATAAAGTAGCGCTCGCCATCCTCATCGTGGGCCAGACCAACGATGGCCATGGCATGGCTCTCATCCTCCCAGCACACGCCATGGTGGTTACGCACGGCGCGTTCGGTCTTGACCAGTAGCGAGTCCATCGGTATGTTCAGATAGCGCTCGTGGGTCCAGTTGTCGGGCATGTCCAGTTCGGCCTCCTGGAAATAGGGCAGGCGACTGTTGCTCATCAGGGCGATGTATTCGCCAGGCTTGCACACGCTACGGGCAAACTCCTGTGGGGTGTACTGTGCACCCAGCATAAATACCCATTTGGGGACCGGCGTTGTTATCTTGCGCATGGCGTCGTAGCCGCAGATGCCGTATTTCTCAATCATGCTGATAAGTGTGGTAGGCTCGCCGCGCTTGGTGGTGGGGCAGGCCTGCTCTTGCTCAATCATCTTCTCGATGTAGTAAGGTGACAGGTTTACCGAGTCGCCCCATGCCAGGTGCTCGGTCTCGATGGCAGCCAGCATGGCATAAATCCAGCATGTCTGACTATCGCCTTGATCTTTTACTGGCGTCATGCGGTTCAACAACTCGTTGGTGAAGTGTTTGCCTTCGGGGGTATAAGCACTTTGCTGGTGGGTGCAACTGCCCATCAGTGTAACCAAAATAACCGTACTTGCTATGGTGGTTTTAAGTTTCATGCTGCAAAGATAATGTTTTTTTGAAACACAGAGATACAGAGGTAGAGAGAATTATATTAAAAAAACAAAAAACTCGCTATCTCTGTGGCTCTGTGTTTTTTATTTTGCGTACCTTTGCAGTCCAAAATTAAATAAGTATGCATATCGCAGTAGCAGGAAACATAGGTAGTGGTAAATCTACACTCACCCGACTTCTGGCCAAACATTACGGCTGGGAACCGAGATTCGAGGCCGTAGAGCATAACCCGTATCTCGAGGATTACTATCGCGATATTCATCGTTGGTCGTTCAACATGGAGGTGTTTTTCCTGAAGGAGCGTTTCCGCGATTTGATTACTATTGCACAGGCCGACCATACGATTGTTCAGGACCGTACCATCTACGAGGGTGTGTATGTGTTTATGGAGAATAACCGTGATATGGGCAACCTGAGCGAGCGCGATTACGAAACCTACATGGAGCTGTTTGAGCAGATGATGACGGTGGTGAAACTGCCCGACCTGATGATTTATCTGCATGCCTCGGTGCCCCATCTGGTGAGCAATATCCAGAAACGTGGCCGCGACTATGAACAGGGCATACAGCTGGAGTATCTGCAGAACCTGAATCGCCGTTACGACGACTTTGTTCAGAACAAATACCCCGGTCGTGTGATTACTATCGAGAAAGACAATCTCGACTTCTTAAATGTTCCAAAAGATTTGGCTGGGATTATCGATTGTATCGACTCAGAGTTGTACGGTTTGTTTTCTCAATCTTCTTTTTAAACTTCCGACTTTTTTAAAAACTCCTTTAAGATTATGCATATTGCAGTAGCAGGAAACATTGGTAGTGGTAAAACCACGCTAACTAAGTTGTTGGCACATCGTTATAATTGGATTCCCCGTTTCGAACCCGTGGATAACAACCCGTATCTGGCTGATTTCTATGCCGATATGCCTAGATGGTCGTTTAATCTTCAGATTTACTTCCTGAACAAGCGCTTCAAGGAGGTGGTTGAGATATCGAAGAGTAATGATACGATTATTCAGGACCGTACCATTTTCGAGGATGCGCGCATTTTTGCACCCAATCTGCACGACCAGGGCATGATGAGCGATCGTGATTTTGCTAATTATACCGACCTGTTTGATCTGATGATGTCGCTCGTGAAACTGCCCGACCTGATGATTTATATCCGTTCGAGCATCCCCACACTGGTGGAGCAGATTGCCAAGCGCGGGCGTGAATACGAGCAAACTATGCGCCTGGATTACCTGCAGGGACTGGAAAAACGCTACGAGGACTGGATTTCTACCTACAAGGGCCCGCTGATTATTATCGATGGAGATAACTGCAAGTTTGGCGATCGCTCAGAGGATTTTAAGATGGTATGCGAACTGATCGACCAAAAACTCTACGGTCTCTTCCCGCTAGAGTAATATATAACTCAGAGCAAACAGAGATACAAAGCACACAGAGGAAAGTTTAAAAATATACTCTGTACCTCTGTATCTCTGTGTTGGTAAAATAAAAGAATATGATACAAGATTACGAAATAATGGCGCCTGTGGGCTCGCGCGAGAGTCTTGCGGCTGCAATACAGGCTGGTGCCGACAGTATCTACTTCGGCATCGAGAAGTTGAACATGCGTGCCCATTCGGCAACTACTTTTACCATCGACGATCTGCGCGAGATTGCCCAGACCTGCGATGAACACGGCATTAAAAGCTACCTTACAGTTAATACCATCATCTACGGCGAGGATATCCCCCTGATGCACGAGATTATCGATGCTGCCAAGCAGGCTGGCATCTCGGCTGTTATCGCTAGCGACGTGGCTGTGATGACCTACTGTCGCAAAGTGGGGCAGGAGGTTCACCTGTCAACCCAGCTTAACATCTCTAATATCGAGGCTCTGAAGTTTTACGCTCAGTTTGCCGATGTGGTGGTGCTGGCTCGCGAGTTGAACATGGATCAGGTGGCCGAGATTTTCCGTCAGGTTGAGGAGGAGCATATCTGTGGTCCCAGCGGCAAGCAGATTCGCATCGAGATGTTCTGTCATGGTGCTCTGTGCATGGCCATCAGCGGTAAGTGCTACATGAGTTTGCATGCTGCCAACCGCAGTGCCAATCGCGGCGAGTGCATACAGATATGTCGCCGTTCGTACACCGCTACCGACAACGAGACGGGCTACCAACTGGATATCGACAATAAGTATATCATGAGTCCGAAGGACCTGAAGACCGTGCGCTTTATCGACCGCATGATGAAGAGTGGCGTGCGCGTGTTTAAGATCGAAGGCCGTGCCCGCGGTCCCGAATATGTTTACACCGTGGTTACTACCTACAAAGAGGCCATTAAGGCCGTGCTGGATGGTACGTTTACCGAGGAGAAGAAAGACGAGTGGGATGCCCGTCTGGCCACCGTGTTTAACCGCGGTTTCTGGGATGGCTACTATCAGGGGCAGCTCATGGGTGAGTGGAACAAGCACTACGGCAGTAATGCCACCGAGCGCAAAGTGTATATCGGTAAGGGCGTGAAATACTTCTCAAAGTTGGGTGTGGCCGAGTTTACGGTCGAGGCAAACACCTTTAAGGTGGGTGACAAGATGCTGATTACCGGTCCAACCACAGGCGTGATGTATGTGACAGCTGATGAGATACACGGTGATAACGGTCCGGTAGAGGTGGCCGAGAAGGGCACCCGCGTGTCGATAGCCGTAAGCGGAAAAATTCGCCAGAGCGATAAGCTGTTTAAACTCGAACAGGTACAACCTGCAGATTAATAAGTAATTAGGGGCGCATCACTGCGCCCCTAACTTTTCTAACCAATTATTAATTACTAATCATTATACTAACAAAAACTATAAATGCCTTAATTCCGCAACACTTTGATTTAACTTTATTTATAAGTTCCTGAGCAACAAAAAGTTGCTCAGGATTTTGCCA
>SUYC01000029.1 GCA_015060625.1 Xylanibacter ruminicola
TTCCCTTCATCCCAGCTGTCAGCAGGAACTTCTATGGCAAATAAGCACAGCAGTATAGTTAATAAAACATCTTTCATATCATAGCCATTTTCCCCCAGCCTTATTTCTTCAACCAATCCAGAAGGTCGGACAGAAATCCATTGTCGGGCCAGTTGTCGTAGGGGATATAACGCAAACGGCTGACGCCAGTAGCCGACCTGACCTCAGAACCGAAAACCACTTCGGCACAGTAATAGACCGTAGTGGGCTGATAGGTAATCGTGCCCTGTGATTCACCATTGGGCCCCGTCAGCCGGCAGGTGATAGCACCATTACCCGATGATGACAGTCCTTGATGCGTTTTACCACCAGGTATCAGCTTATAAAACTCTGCCAAAGCCTCCTCTTGCGACTCAACGGGACGGTTTATGATATCCTTACCCTCGTTAGCCAGCTGTCCGCCGTAAACCAGATTTCCTTCTTCGGCTATACGCCTTTGCAAGTATGCCAGGTCGTCGGTGCCATTGCCGCCGGGTTCGTCGTCTTTACTACTACTGCCACAGGCTGTAAACATGGCCATCGAAAAGCCGCAAACGAGGATGGCGACCCACATCCTTAATTGACTCTTTTTCATTGTTATAATAATTTTAATTTCGTCAGATATATTTCACCAGTATGATTGGCAAGCCTCCCACCAGCAGCATCAGTATCAGCGTAAAGATGAAAGTGAGTATCGTCCGCCATAACGACGCCCAGAGGTTAAACCGGTACAGTTGGGCGTAGTCTAAGCAGAGCAAAGGTATTCCTATGAGCATGGGCACGGCAAACGGCGGCAGATTGTAATACGGCTCATCGCCGGTTATCAGCATCCATGCAGCTCCAACTATCTGCATTTGGCATGAGATGTACACTTGCGAGAAACATACCTCCACAAACGTCGTTCGTCGCAGGAAGACCAGCCAGGAGGCCACTATGTAGAAGATGTCGGCAGTAATCACCTGAAAGGCTGTATTCTCATGAAGCCAGAGTAGTATCTTGTCAATATGTGCAAAGAGACTGATCACCCACGGTGCAGCCCCATATTGTTCGAATACGTCACCATATAGGAATATGGCCTCTGTCTCTATATCACCCCCTCGGATAAAAGCCACAAGGGCAAAGAACAGCGTCATGAAAATGAGCATCTCAAAGGGTGGGAAATAAAGCGGTTGGTGGCCGTTCAGATAGTCACGTATCATATAGCCAGGACGCCAGAACAACTCATAGATGCTGCGAAGCATCGACCGTGACCCCATACCCCAGATGTTGAGGAATCCTAACAATACGTTTTTGGATGTCATTCGCCCATAGACTGCACGCATACCGCATTGTGGGCAAAAGCGCCCCACGAATGCCGTACCACAGTTCAAACAGACGTGTTGCTCGTCTGTCAGCTCCGTGCGCGTCGTAGGCTGCTGCTGTCGCAGATCAATCCTATGCAGCCATTGCTTAATATGCATCCACCATTCCTTCATTATTTACGTTTTACGAAGAAATCCTTCGGGCCTGTGGCATACAGGTTGCCGAAGTTCATATTGTTATATATGCCCACGTGCGATCCGAGCGTGTGCTGGGCACAGTAGAGGTAGAGATCGCGGTAAGTGCCGTCGGGCATTGATGAAACATGGCCCACGAGGTTGCGGCTGAATCGGTCGCACATCCATACGTTCAGTTCGTTGCTCCAGGAATCGGCAAACGACTGTTCGTAAGGTCCTGCCGAACAGATGGCCAGCACGCCGGTTATACCCTCGAGCGCTGCGCCCATATTGGCCGAGTAGCAGGGCTCCAGGCAAACGAGCATCTGGCGAAACTGCTTCTGGTCGGCCATCTGTTGCAGTGTCTGGCTCAGCAGGTCGGCCGTCATACCCTGTCCTGCAGGCAGATCGCGCCATGCCATCTCATTGGCACCGTTCACAGCCTCGCTGCGTCCGTGTCCGCTCCAGAACAGCAGCACGTTCTGCCCCGCATCAGCAGGCAATACCACAGGCGTCTTATCGGTCTTCACACCTTTGAGGATGTTGCAGATATCCTGCGGCGTGAGGTCGGCATTCTTATAATCTATCACAGCCCCTTCGTACAGGTTCTTGCCATCGGGATCAGTACGCACGGCCCCTTTGTCGGAGTTCTTAGTGGCGTTGGCAGCATCGTCGGATGTCACGAGTATGATATGGTCGTCATCGTATCCGTTATGCTTCAGCATCTGGTATATACTCAGCACGTCGGCCTCGTGGCGGTAGTTGCTCCACCCGTTGCTGCCCTGCACCAATACGGCATACTGACTGGTGAGGTCGGGATAATCGATGGGGATGATACTCGTTTTGTATCTGCTGTCGAACAGTTTCTCGGCATCCTTCATGATGTAGTTCCACGAAGCCAGTGTCTGCGAGGTCTGGGCGTTGCCCTGTGTGCTGTAATAGCTCTGATGATACAGATGACCTTTGTTGATGATCCAGTTGACGTAGGTGGTGTTCAGGGCAGCGGTGTAGCACTCGCTGTCGAACTGCACTGAGCCGCAAGCGCCTTTGAATCCCAGCAACTGCCCCTGTTCTAAAGCAGAGAGGTAGAGTTCCATACCTGCCTCACTCCAAGCGAATCCAGACAGGAGATTGTTGGTGGTGCAGATGTCGATGATGGCGTCGTTCAGGTTCTGCACCTCCTGATGGTGTTCCAAATAGTTCGATGCGAAGGCTGCCAGCAGCAGTGCGTCGTAGAACTTACACTCGGCAAATGTGGGTTTGGTGCCAAAGCGAGTCTCGTAACTCATCTCGAAGCCCGTCATCGGGTCGGCGTATGGCGAGAAGCCCTGATAGCCGCTGGTAAGCGCTACGCAGCGATCCCCGAGTGCCTGTATCCCCTCGTCGGTAAGGTTGCTGCAAGCGTAATAGACGGGTGCCCACATCAACCGTATGTCATTTCTGCCAGGATTGTCATAACTCGGGTCGTCGGGGTCTGCTCCCCACCACTCGCTGCGTACGCGGGCTATCTGGTAAATCTGCTCAGCGTCCTCTGCCACAACAAAGTGCGCCGTCTCCATCGCTATAGGGGGCAGACTGTCCAGATAATTACGAACACGCTTGCGTAGGTCATCGGTGCTGGTGTACTGCTCGCAAGTAATGAAGTTGATGCCTACTTCAGTTGCCTGGAACGGAGCCCACTCCACAAAGGTCTGTCCGTAGGTACTGGCAGGGGCAAAGAGTCCTGAATACTGTTCTCTGTCATGCCATGTACCACCGCGAATGGCAAGAAAGTTGGCATAGAGGCTCATCATCACCTCTGAGAGCGAAACGTCAGTCTCCGTGAGCGACCATAGGAACGGTTGTTGTCCGCTGCCAGTGCTGGTAATGGCAAAGCGGCGTATCACGGTTTCGCTGGTGGCAGTGGGCAGGATAAGCGGCTTCTTGGTCTGCTGACAGTAGGGTGCCAGCTGCTCTACGTTGTCGCTGTCGAAGGGGCCGATCACAGCCAACAGGTCGTCGCGGTTAGCCAGCCGTTCGCCTAATGATTTCAGGTCGTTGCCGTATTCGTCGTACCACTCTAATTTCAGGTCGATGCAAAGCGTGTCGTGCAACTGGGCGTTGTGCAGACTCTTCAGCATCCACTCAGCGGTGCGCTCCAGGCGGGCTTTCATGATGGGGTCGTTCAGCGGTGCCACCACTGCCACCGTCTTCTCCACCCATCGGCGCGAGTCCTGATAGATGATTTTATCATCCTCCGTCCTACAACTAGTGAATAGTGAACAGTGAATAGTGAATAGTGCCGCGCAGAGCCACATCATCCATCTTCCATCAGCCATCTTACCTCTCATACCGCTCCTCCTCCTTTCTGATGGCTACTTGGCGCAGACTGTCCATATCCAGCACGCCTTGCCATAGTTTATCTGTACCTTTCCACTTATAGTCATATCCGATAATCGCATCGGTGGTGCCGTCGGCCAGTCCCAGCGTCTGGTGTTTGGGCATTGTGCCGTTAAGCCACATGCCCACGTAGTCAACCATCACCTTGTCGATATGTTTCAGTATAGCGTATGGACAGCAATCCGTATCGACGGTCATATCGCCATCGATGCCCACATAATTCTCACTTGTATTCATAGATCGTATGACACGGTAGAAGGCGTGCATGGCGCCACCACAGATGGGTACGATGGTCACGTTTTTTTTCATACCTTCTGGCAGGTAGTCACTTTCTTCTTTGTAGATGCGCGTAGCCGTTGAGTCGGCTATCGTAAAACCGCCCCCAGGCTCGTTGCTGAGATAGCGCTTGTGCAGCGTAATGGGGTTTTTATATACCGATGGCGAGTCGTTGAATCCTGCCTCGAAACCCTCGCCTGCCTCTACTACGGTTTGCGTGTAAGGGTTAGCCAGTATCAGCGAAAGCAGGAAGTTGGAACAATACTGTGCCATACAGCCGCCCATGTACATCGCGCCGTAGTAGTCGATGTAGAAGGTAGAGCCCTTGCCCTCCAGCGGTGTGCTGGTCTCCAGATACAGCAGGTCGGCATAGGGGTTCTTCTCCAGCCGTTTGTTGTTCTTGCGGATAAAGTCATCATACACGGGACTAGGCGTGATAAACAGCCTACGCACGGTGTCGCTGGCACTCTCCATCTGGCGGAACATCGTCTCCAGATAGATCAGCCCCTGCGCCTCGCTTTCCGGGGCCAGTTGCAGGGTGCGGAGACCGTACTGCTTGGCAGCCATCTCCACACCTTTGTAGATCAGGTCGTTGTACGAGCGGTCGCCCAAGCCGTTAGGGCCGTAGATCACCGTCACCAGCGGTGTTGTGGCGGGTTGTTCCTCACCAGGTGTGGGCTTGTAGATCGTGTTGCCCTCCTTGGTGCAGCACGTCAGCAACATGCTGGCCAATAATATAAAGCTCAGGCTCTTTTTCATTGGATTATTCATTCAAACGGGATATTTCTTCTGCGAGGGTCTCAGCGGTGGGCATGCCGGTATCGGCATAGGCCACACGGATGGTGGCGCTGGCATCGCTGATGTAGATGCGAGGGATGCGCGAGGGAGCGAAGCGCGAATAGACCTTGCGGTCGGGCTGTGGCGAGTAGGGCATCGTGAACTCGGCAAACTTCCAGAAAGGCTCAATATCCTCTGCCAGGTTCTTACGGGCGATGAGCACGATGGGCAGGGGCTTGCCATTGCCCGTCAATTCGCCCTGACGACTCCTATCCCACAGCTTCTGCACCTCGGGCAGTTCATGGCGGCAGTCAGGACAGTCCACCGAAAACAGCACCATCACTGAGGGCTGACCTTTGAGGTCGGCTGTGCGCACCACCGAGCCGTCGTTCATCGTCACCTCAAACGCTGGCAACTGGTCGCCCACCACAAGGCTGTCGGCATCAGTCACCTCGTCACCGTCAACCTTGTCGTCAATCGCTGAACACCCGCCATAGGCGGTCATCAGCAGCGCAGCCAGAAACCAGAGCAGAAGCTTTCTCATGGATGATTCCTAATCGTTATTATTTGCAATATTTTTCTGGATCATAGCCAAAAATATCCATGAACTTCTGGCATAACCAAGTGCCAAAACCATTATCAGGTTTACCATCATCATTTCCTCCAAAATCCACTGATGTCTGTTTAGCATAGCCCTCCTTGCTGACGGTAAAAGCAACTGTGCCGCTCTTGGCGCACCATACAGCCACCTCCGCGGCAGTCTGAGCGGCAGTGGGAGCCGCGTCTGGGTCGGAGCCATAGCCGTCATATACGGTCTTGCCGTTAGTCAACTTGGCCTGATAGCCTGCTGCTGTAGTTACTTTCAGCTGATAGTTGCCTGAGGCTACAGCGCTCTTCGGGGTGATCCTCGCCCAGAGACCCTCAGTCAGTGGCAGGGTCTTGGTGTCGAGTGTCTTTTTCCACTCCTTCGAGGTCATCACCTCCTTCTGCTTGGCACCCGTCTGATCAACATAGTTCACCTCCACATCAGCCACCTTCAGCACATCGTCGCTTACCTCTACGACATAAAACATCTTCACCGTCTGTTCCTGCGGGGTCTCGGTCTTGTTATCATTATCGCTTGAGCAAGCGCTCATCGCTGTCACTGCAAAGCCACAAATAAAGATGGCGGCCAGCATCGTTAATAGATTTTTTTTCATTATCATTGTTATATTATTCCGCTACAAAGATAAAGGTTTTATTTGAATGATGCAAGCATTTCCCCAGAAAAGTGTGTTTTTCTGTCTTGAGATGACAAAAGGAAGAAGGGGCTCATAAGTGAATAATGATGCCTTTTAGGCCGAGCGAACGCAGAATGGCCGTAAATAAAAGTGCCGAAGAAGCAGGTGCATGAGTGGAACCCGAAATGAGATTCCTACAAATTTTCTGGGAATATCTTGCAAAGTTCAAGAAATCTTCTTATTTTTGCAGCGATGTTTGAAGATGAAATCAAAGAATATGAGAGCAAATTCTATGAAACGGAAAAGTCTTAAAGTCTGGTTACTTATAGTCGTTCTGACTATTTGTGGGACGACCTGCTTGGCCTCATGCTCTTCGAATGAGGATAACGGAAAAGTCTCAGAAATAATTGAACGCGACACAATCCTCTTTGGCACTACTGGTGACTACCGGCCATTATCCTTCTGCGAACCTGATGGCACCTATTGGGGCTTCGACATTGATGTGGCAAAGGAGATAGCAAAAAGGTTGGGAGTGACACCAAAGTTCATAAAGACTTCATGGCCTACGCTGACTGCCGACGTGATTACAGAGCCTCAGTTGTTCGACCTTGCCATCGGTGGAATCACCATTACCGATGCCCGACGTGAAACTATGCTCATGAGCGAGGGTTATCTGGCAAATGGTAAGACTATCCTATGCCGAGCATCTGAAGCTGAACGATACACCTCATTGGCCGACATCGACAAAACCGAAGTGACAGTCATGGTGAATCCCGGCGGACTGAATGAGAAGTTTGCCAACGAGAACCTGACTCACGCTCATATAGTGGTTCATCAAAAGAACGAGGAGATACCGTCGCTTGTTGCCTCGGGTGCAGCCGATGTGATGATTACAGAGATCACAGAGGCGCCCTATTATGTGCAGACCGACACCCGTCTTGCAGCTCCATTATTGAATGCGCCATTTACTCATGGTGAGATAGGCGTTCTGATGCAGCAGGGGCAGGATGATCTCTTGCAGATGGTGAACAATGTCATCCGCCAGATGAAGTCGGACGGCTCACTACGCAAACTGCATGAGAAATATGGGCTTGTATATGCTTACGAATGATTTATTTTATGTGGATGATGTTTCGTGTGGTGCCCATCATGTGGCATGCTGTTCGTCCCAGTAGGGTGGTTGATATGCCTGCTGTGGTAAACTCTTTCTGGATGCGGAAGGGGTTCGAGGGACTCACGTTCTTCGGTCAGATCCTTACGCCCACACAATCTGAGGCCGATCTGTTTGAACGCAGCAAGGAGATGAAGAACCACGAAATGATTCATCTGCGTCAAGCCCAGTCGTGTGGCGATTCGTGGTGGCGCTTTTACCTGCTATATATATGGTACTGGCTCAAGGCCCTGCCTGCCAATCGGCAGCTAAAGCATGGCGCTTACCTGGTGAATCCCTTCGAGCTGGAGGCCTATCGCCACATGAATAATCTCGATTACCTGACCAATGGCGAGGCCACCGAATGGCGAAAGTTCGCCAAAATGTCAATCCAAGAAAGAATCAAGCTATATGAACAAAATACTCCAGGCTTGGGATAAACCAGTAGCTGGAGTATTAGTGCTTTTGAATGCCTACGTCGTCACCGTTGTTACCGCAAAGAAAAATAGTTGACAATTCCTACTTCGCTTATAAACTCCTTTTGTGCGTTGAATTAATTCAAAAAGGGTATTGAATTAATTCACGAGGGGTTTTGAATTAACTCAGGTGACATACTGTATTCTAAGTTCATGCAAAAACGTTTTTACGTTTTTTACCTTACAGGTATTTGATGATGCTTGTTACTATGCCGATTATTGTGGTGAGGGCTAAATGAATGGCCCAGAGGATAATTGGGTGTAGCATACTGATTTAATTAAAATTGTGATTATTCGTCTCTATATTCAAGGATGTCGCCTGGCTGGCAACCCAGCTCGCGGCAGATGGCTTCGAGGGTGCTGAAGCGGATGGCCTTGGCTTTACCAGTTTTCAGTATCGAGAGGTTGGCAAGCGTCAAACCTACGCGCTCTGCCAGTTCGCTGAGCGACATTTTTCGCTTGGCCATCTCAACGTCTAAGTTTACTACTATTTGTCCCATAGGCTTAAATCGTTAAATCCTGTTCCTCTTTCAACTTTAATCCGATAGCAAAAGCCTCGGCCATGATAAGGATAAACACTCCTTCCGTGATGAACCCGATAGCATCGGCCCCTGCTCCCCACAGATTATCAAAATCGGGTGACATGATGGCAAAAATAATTACAGTAGGTACAACGATACACCATCCCACAGTGCGAAGCAGGTCTACATTGGCCCACGAGAATACCTCGCCATGATTGATGTTGAGGATAAAACGCACGAAGCAGGCAAAAGTATAAAGATAGACTATGAAACATAAAAACACTATTAGTATACCGAATGTACCCAAAAGGGTAGATGGTTCGCTGCCGTCTTGTCCTTCTGTCCAACCCTTATGGAAATCGTCGGAAGCGCCTACAAGCGTCATGACTATGCCGGCAATCATCAGCACCAGCAACAACACACACAGGATATTCAGTTTCTTTTTCATATAATTTATCGTTTATTATTGATTATACAGTAAGTTCTTGTTCCTTCTTAAGTTTGATGGTGTCCTTGATGAGTTTAGGCATGAAGATGAAGCTAAACCCAAGGAAATAGAGTGGGGCACCATATATACTGCGGGCCATGGATGGGAAACGGTCGAGGTGTTCAGTACCAATGTGGTTGAAAACATAGTCGAGCGTATTGCCTGCAGAAATATAATAAATGATAAACACCACTACTACGAGATAATACAGCCATAGAATCCAGCGGCTGTACTGCTTATGTATATAAGTAAGGTAACACACAACGAAGTAGACACACCAGGTGATAGTCTTACCAATAAACTCAACCAGGTCGCAAAGGGCTTTACAATAATCGTAATCAGTTGTAGCTCGACGCATGGTCTGGATGTCGTCAATAATAGAATAGGCTACATAGCCAAAGAAGAGCAACAATAGAATTGTGCTAACTGGGTTCTTTTTGGCATTCTGAAATAAACTTGTACTCATAGTCGTATTTATCGTTTTAATTTGTTTATTTATCGTTTATCGATATGCAAAAGTAGAAATAAAATCCATACCAACCAAATAAAAACGATAAAAACTTATCGAAAAACGATAAATTTAACTTTCTGTAACTTTTTACCCTATCAGTTTCTCTATCTGCTGAATATATGCCATCAGCTCGGCTGCTGAAAATATCTCTTTAACCATTGGCTTGTCCTGAGGGTCATGTTTTCACGTAGCTGTTCACGATAGAGCCATATCTCGCGCGAGTGGTAGTTGCCTTGCTTGCCTATCAAGGGCAGCACATAGTCTTGGGCCTTGAAACCTTTTACAATCAGTAGCCCGGTAGAGAGGTCAAGACTAACATTCATCGTGTCTTTCTTCTGATCGGTTACAGGCTGCAATGGCGATGGCTCGGTGATGAGGGTGGCAACGGTGCTGTCTGTGTGCCAGTTGACGGGGTTGATGGCCACATTGCTCTTCTCCCATCCCCGCATGGCACAACTGGTGTCGCGCACTGAGTTGTAACAGATGGTTACCCCCGTATCGTCGGCACCTTTTGCCGGTACAATATGAGGGTGGCTCTCGCGAATGGTAATGCCGATAGCATAGGCAGCAATCATCCGTTTATAGGTCACGTCGTCCATCTCTTTCAGTAGTTCCAGCATGATGTAGGCTCCCTGACTGTACCCAGCCAAAATGAAAGGACGCCCGCCATTGAGATGCTTCAGATAATATTGGAAGGCCCGGCGTACATCTTCCAACGGCAGGGGCAGACGTGCCGCTTTCAGACTGTCATTCTCGAAACTCTGCAACGAACACTGTCTGTAATAGGGTGAGATAAAGTTCAATCGTCCGCTCACGAGTGTATCCACACCAACCATTTCGCCATAGAGTGGGGCACGCAGGCTGTCGCTGTATGTATCTGCGTAGTGAGCGGTTGCACCATTAGGTAGCGCGTAGTCGCCCGTCTCCGTAGAAGTGATATAGAATATATCTGCATCAGCCTTCCGGTCGGTCATATACCACTGGGTGGAATCTTGATAGTCAGGCTCTTCAGGAATCGACGCCACGCCGTTCTTATGAGACTGGCATGAGGTCCATGCAACCAACAAAACGAGTATTCCGGCAATTATTTTTCTCATCATGATAACTATTTAATTCTGCTGCAAAGATACAAATAATCCCCATAACTAGAACCTATTTCTAGAAAAATAATCACAGAATAACTTGCAAAGTTCAAGAAATCTTCTTATTTTTGCAACGGAAGATTTTATAGAACAAAGAATTATGAAAAGGAAGGTTATGTGGATAATCATAGCATTGATGCTGATGGCAACAACGGCATCGGCACAGGAGAATGAACACCACCTACATTTTCCTCAATCGCCATGCACTTCCAAAAGGCTTTAAATTGTGATTTGTTGTAGTCCTCCTTACGGATGACTGCAGTCCTGATATTAAATGACTCGAGTCCTTCCTTTGGAGGACTCGAGTCATCAATAAGGAGGACTGGCACGAGGATTAATCGTTCCAGTTCAGTTTCTCTACATAAGCATCAAACTTTAGCTCTTCGTGGCCGATGGCTTTAAGGGCATCTTCAACTTGCTTGATATCGCTGGGTGAACATAGTTGGGCAGTTTGGGTTAGCTGTGGATTCAAAATGGTTACTGCTGTCAGGTTGCCAGGCAAATTCTGCATAGCCAACTGGCGCAAACAGTGGTCGGCCATCTTGCAATCTGCCTTTATGCAATGCAGATAGCAGCCAGGAACTTCATCGTAATTAATCTTGCTCATAAATAGTTTTGTTATTTTGTTTAACCTCTCATGTCTCAAAAGCCCTGTGTTTATGCACCTTTCGCCGCATTTGAGTGAGAGGTTGATATCTTGCCATTAAATGTGCGTGTGTTTCTGTAATGTTTCCCATAAAATCAAGTTTTCTGTCTAAAGTTTGGAACTTTCGGCTTTTTTATTTACTTTTGCAAGCGATAAACAATAGATAATATGAGCGAAAGAGACTGTTTGTTGAGTTTTTCCAAAAATCTGTTTTGGGATGTCGATCCATCAGAATTGTCGATGGAGGTTTCTGCTCGTTATATCATTCAACGTGTTTTGGAATACGGACAGATGAATGATTGGCGTCTCATCAATCGTTATTATGGGCTCGATAAAATAGTAGAGGAGTGCAAGCAGATGCGTACTCTCGACCCTGTATGTCTCTCGTTTATCTGCACTATTTCGCACACTAACCAAGAAGATTACAGATGTTATCATTTCAGACAGTCTTTCTGTAAACTATCGCTATGATTGGATAGATGATCCTGTAATCGAAGATGGCATTAGGTTAGCTTCTTCAAAGGATATTGCTGCCATGAAGGTGAATGCTGTAATGGGCAGAGGAACCAAGAAAGACTTTGTTGATGTGTATTTCTTGCTTCAGCATTATTCTTTCGAAGAGCTTATCAAACTCTATTTGCAAAAATATACTGACGGATCTGAATACAGAGCGTTGTTAAGTATGACATATTTTGCTGATGCCGATCCTCAGCCTATGCCATATATGTTCCAAAAGGTAGATTGGGAAACCATCAAAACGGAAATCAAACGTCAGGTAGAAGCATACAACCGCCAGAAGATTTAAAACGTCGTATATGGGGGTGCTGTAAATAAAGAATTGCTTGAAGCTAAATGGATGACTGGTAGATACATTGAGAATTTCCCACAAGTTGTGGAAAAATGTGGGAATTAACTCACGTCGCTTACTATACCGTCTATTCTCGAAACTTGATGGTTTGGGTTTCGTAGTTCATCTCTTCGATGATGACGTGCTAACAATAAAGCCCCACCTTGGCGGTGAGGCTTTAATAATTATTTTAGTTTGCTGATTCGAATTCTTCGAGGAAGCGGGTGTCGTTCTCGGAGAACATACGGAGGTCGCTTACTCGGTACTTCAGGTTGGTGATACGCTCAACTCCCATACCGAAGGCATAACCGGTGTACTCCTTTGAGTCGATGCCGCAGAGCTCGAGCACGTTAGGATCAACCATACCGCAACCCAGAATCTCTACCCAACCGGTGTGCTTACAGAAGCCGCAGCCCTCGCCGCCACAGATGAAGCAAGAGATATCCATCTCGGCTGATGGCTCGGTGAATGGGAAGTAAGATGGGCGCAGACGAATCTTGGTGTCGGCACCAAACATCTCCTTAGCGAACGAAAGCAGTACCTGCTTCAGGTCGGTGAACGATACGTTCTTATCGATATACAAACCTTCTACCTGATGGAAGAAGCAGTGTGCACGGGCGGTGATGGCCTCGTTACGATATACACGACCTGGACAGATAACGCGGATAGGAGCAGTAAGCTTGCCGTTCTCGTCGTGCATATGCTCCATCACGCGAGCCTGAACACTTGATGTGTGCGAACGCAACAGAATATTCTTGGTAACATCGTTGGGATGCTGCGATACAAAGAAGGTATCCTGCATATCGCGTGCGGGGTGATCGGCTGCAAAGTTCATCTTGGTAAAGATGTGGTTATCATCCTCAACCTCAGGACCATCGGCGAGCACAAAGCCCATGCGCGAGAAAATATCGATAATCTCGTTGGTTACGATAGTAAGTGGATGGCGTGTGCCAAGCTCAATGGGGTAAGGTGTGCGGGTAAGGTCGAGTGCCTCTTCGTCACTCTCCTGAGTCTCGCACTCCTCGCGCAACTGGTTGATGCGTTCGGTGGCCAGTGTTTTCAGTTCGTTAATCTTCATGCCAACCGTTTTCTTCTGGTCGGCAGCAATCTCGCGGAAGTCGTTCATCAGGGCTGTAATCTCACCCTTCTTGCTCAGATATTTCAGTCGGAGCTGCTCAACTTCGTCAGCGTTCTTGGCGCTCAAATTCTGTACTTCTTTCAGAAGTTCGTCTATCTTATCAAGTATCATAAACTATAAAAATTGCAATTTTGCGTGCAAAGGTACTTATTTTTTGGGATAAAAAGAACAAAAGAACAGAAAAAAGTTTGTTCTGATGTACTTATATCTAAAAAAATGTGTATCTTTGCCGAAATTTTGAGAGAAATAGAAAGATTAGGGTACTACATTAAGTAGATGAAAAGGTTTTTTATCGCGATTTTCGCAACGGTACTGATGATGTTCTCATGCACAGGGAACAAAGCCAATCAGACAGAAGAGGTGCCAGCCGATAGTGTGGCTGACTCTATTGACACCACGGATGTTGACTCGATGGAGATGCTGATTACAGAAACTCCAATGCCAAGAGCTGCTGATGCCATGTTCGACGATTTCTTGTTTAACTTCTTGGCTAACAAGAAACTGCAGAAGGAACGCATTGTTTTCCCACTCAGAGTGACCGAAAACGGCAAGACGACCACAGTTGAAAAGGACAAATGGAAGATGGAACACCTGTTTATGCGTCAGGGGTACTATACCTTGTTATTTAACGACGACAAGCAGATGCAACTGATGAAGGATACTGCCGTGAGCGAGGCTGTGGTTGAGAAGATACTGCTGGCCAAAAAACAGGTGAAGAACTATAGGTTCCAGCGTATCAAAGGCGCATGGCTGTTGCTCGAAATCAGAGTTACGCCACTGCAGGCTAATGCTAACTCTTCGTTCTTGAGTTTTTATCGTCGATTTGTAACTGATAGCGCTTTTCAGGTTAAAAGCCTGAGCGAGACGGTGGATTTTGTGGGGCCTGATCCCGACGACGACTTTAATATGATGGAAGGTGTGATTACACCAGATACATGGGAGGCTTTTGCACCAACTCTGCCTCATAAAACCCTGTACAACATAATTTATGGTAAACCACAGCCAGAGGGTAAACAGAAGATTTATCTGCTGCGGGGGGTAGCTAACGGACTCGAAATGGAGTTGCGCTTTAAAAAAGAAGGTGGCAAATGGCTGCTGAAGAAGTTGATGACATAAGAGTGAATAGTGATTAGTGAATAGGTAATAGTGAGAAGAGAACAGAACTATAGTCTGAAGCAACATAACACATTTGGCATTGAGGCTAAGTGTGCACAGTTTGTGGAGTATAGCAGCGAGGCTGAAGCCAAAGAGGTGGCTGAGTTACTGCGTAACACGCGCGTACCTTATATTATAATAGGTGGTGGCAGTAATCTGCTGTTAACTCGCGATTACGAGGGTATCGTGGTTCACTCTGCCTGCAAGGGTATTGAGCGCCATGGCAACCGCTTGGTGTGTGGAAGTGGCGAGGTGTTCGACGATGTAGTGGCCCAGAGTATTGAGATGGGACTTTATGGCGCCGAGAACCTGTCGCTGATTCCTGGTGATGTGGGTGCGAGTGCCGTTCAGAACATAGGCGCTTATGGTGCCGAGGCTAAGGATTTGATCCATAGTATCCGTACTATAGAGATTGCCACAGGAAATGTGTGCGTGATTGAGAAGGCGGAATGCGAATATGGCTATCGTCAGAGCAAGTTTAAGCATGAG
Organism: Xylanibacter ruminicola; assembly: GCA_015060625.1. Taxonomy (GTDB): domain Bacteria; phylum Bacteroidota; class Bacteroidia; order Bacteroidales; family Bacteroidaceae; genus Prevotella; species Prevotella ruminicola_D. Next base: position 14,708 of record SUYC01000029.1, read on the forward strand.
TGGAAAAACCAATATCTGATACTGAGCGTGACTTACGAATTCTCGACAACATTCGAGCCCCGTTTGGACTATGGTAACATACGCGCTGAGTTGGAGAAAGAAGGTATCAGCCAGCCTACAGCCCAGCAGCTACGTCATACGATTATCCGTATTCGTGAGGCCAAATTGCCCGATCCAAAAGTGCTGGGCAATGCAGGCAGCTTTTTTATGAACCCTATTGTGACTCGCCAGAAATATCATGAACTGGCAGCTCAGTACGAGGGTATGCCGCACTATGATATCGATGCCAATCATGTAAAGATACCTGCTGGCTGGATGATTGACCAGTGTGGTTGGAAAGGCAAATCGATGGGTAGGGCAGGGGTGCATGATAAGCAGGCCTTGGTTTTGGTGAATCGTGGTGGCGCAACAGGTCAGGAGGTGGTGGCACTTTGCCAGCAGATTCAGACCGACGTGAAGCAGAAATTTGGTATCGATATCTATCCGGAGGTAAACGTGATATGAAGCTGACTTTCTTAGGCACAGGAACCTCGTGTGGCGTGCCCGTTATCGGGTGCCAGTGCAAGGTGTGTAAAAGTACCGACCCAAAGGATAAACGTACGCGTTGTTCGGCACTTGTTGAGACGGAGACAACCCGTATTCTGATAGACTGTGGACCTGATTTCCGTGCGCAGATATTACCTCAACCTTTCCGGAAAATTGATGGCATACTGATTACCCACTCGCATTACGACCACATGGGGGGTATGGATGATATCCGTCCTTATTGTCAGTTTGGGGCCATCAATGTGTATGCCGACAAACTGGCTAAGCAGGGGATGTTGGAGATGCTGCCATATTGCTTTGCTGAGAATCGCTATCCGGGAGTGCCTGCCATCGGACTGCATGAGATTGAACCTCATGTACCTTTGCAGATAGGTGATTTGGAAGTGATGCCCATCCAGGTGATGCATGGTAAGTTGCCCATTTTAGGCTATAAGATTGGCAAACTGACGTATATCACAGATATGAAGACCATTGATGATGGCGAACTGCTGTATCTGGAGGGTACCGAGTTGTTGGTGGTTAATGCCTTGCGATTTGACAAACCTCACCACTCGCATCAACTGATAGACGATGCGATTGCCTTTGCCCGTAAGGTAGGCGCTAAGCAAACACTCATCATCCACGTATGTCACGATGTGGGATTACACGAAGAGGTGAATAAGCGCTTACCAGAAGGTATTGATCTGGCTTACGACAGACAAGAAATATATCTGTAATTATGTAAAATGTACACGCGATTCCCTTAAAATAGGTTAATTTGTGACGATATTTTTGGGAATTTTTTGTTGGTAACGAAAAAAAACGTACCTTTGCAGCGTGTGTTTTTCATAGTATTAGATTTAAGGTTAACAAAGGTTTGGGTCACAGCGGTGACCCTTTTTTTGTGTACTTTTGTTGACGAAATGCGGTCGTGTTAAGAATATTTATTTCAGGTTAAGATAAAGGTATGGTAACATCTATTAAGGTAAAATTCAGAAAGTCAACCGTTGCCGGTAAGGAGGGTTGCATCTATTATCAGATTATTCATAGTCGTATGGTTCGACAAGTCACTACCCCCTACAAGGTGTTTGACGACGAGTGGGATGAGCAAACAGGCAATGTTAGAAAACCACAACAGGTGACTGACCCTGAACGAGTCAGGAAACTCCATAGCTACAGTGAACTTATCAGTTGGGACATCCGTCGTTTGCGCAAGGTTGTGTCACTGTTCACGCAGACGCAGACAAGTTTTTCTGCAGATGATATCGTTACAGAGTATCTGCGACTTTCTTCACAGAATAGTTTTGAGCGCCATCTGCGTGAAACCGCATCACGGCTGACCGCGTTGGGCAGAGTACGCACAGCAGAAACCTATTTGGCAGCTCTTAACAGTTTTATGAAATTCACCGATGGTGGTGATGTGACTTTTGAAAGTATCACGCCTTTTTTTATGCAACAGTATGAGTCATGGCTTAAATCAACAGGAGTAAGTCTTAACACAGTCTCGTTTTACATGCGTAAATTGCGTGCCGTATATAATCAAGCTGTTGAACAGGGACTGGCGGAGCAGTGTTATCCATTCCGTCATGTCTATACAGGAAATGACAAAACAGCCAAACGTGCCGTTCATCTCAGTATTATTAGAAAGGTGAAGTTTCTGAAGTTAGAAAGCAAGCCAGCGTTGGAGTTTGCCCGAGATATGTTTATGTTCTCCTTCTATACACGAGGCATGTCGTTTATAGATATGGCAGGACTGAAGAAATGCAATCTGAAATCAGGATGTCTCAGATATCGTCGATACAAGACGGGGCAGCAGTTGGGCATCAAATGGGAAAAATGTATGAGAGACCTGGTTGGTAAGTATGCCGATCAGTGCTATGCCGACTATATGCTTCCAATTATTACGGAGTCAACCGAAAAGCGCAAGCAGTATAAGCAAGTTCAGTATCGTATCAACTACCGTCTGAAGCAGGTTTCAGAATTAGCAGGCATCACCCCTCCGCTCACGATGTATGTAGCCCGACACTCATGGGCAAGCATCGCTAAGGAGAAGCATGTGCCAGAGGGAACCATAAGCGATGCGTTAGGTCATGACTCGGAAAAAACTACACGAATTTATCTTGCAGAATTAGACACATCACAGGTAGATAAGGCAAACAAACTTATTTTGGATGCCCTTTGAGATGCTATCCAAAATACAATCTCCCCAGAGGGGATT
>SUYC01000030.1 GCA_015060625.1 Xylanibacter ruminicola
GCAAAATCCTGAGCAACTTTTTGTTGCTCAGGAACTTATAAATAAAGTTAAATCAAAGTGTTGCGGAATTAAGGTATTTGAAACCAGTGAAATGTCTTATTAAGCCTTTTTCTTGGCTTTTATCATGCAGTAGGTTCCCAATATGATAAAGGGAATAGAGAGTATCTGTCCCATATCGATAGGTAATGATGCTTCGAAAGCTTCCTGTATCTCCTTAGTGTATTCGATGAAGAATCGGAAGGTGAAGATATACGTAAGGCAGAATCCGAAATACCAGCCAGTACCAATCTTCTCAGGCTTCTTTTTATGCAGAGTCCACATGATGACAAACAGGATGGCGTAGGCGATGGCCTCGTACAGCTGTCCTGGATGGCGTGGAACGGCATCAACTTTCTCGAAGATGAATGCCCAGGGCACATCGGTAATCTTGCCGATAATCTCTGAGTTCATCAGGTTGCCCAAGCGAATGCAGCAAGCCATAGAACCAGTGGCAATAGCGATATTGTCGAGTACTGTCCAGATGCTGAGTTTGGTCTTCCTGACATAGAGCCAGAGGGCAATCATCAAGCCTAAGGTACCACCATGCGAGGCAAGGCCTGCATAGCCAATGATATAGAAGCCAAATGTTTGTCCCAACCAACTACCATCGTTGCCTATGAGGATGGGGAAAATCATCTCCACGATGCCTTTCCAAGAGGTGAGAAAATCCTCTGGTTGGTAGAAGATACAATGGCCCAAACGAGCACCAATCAGGATGCCAAAGAAACAGTAGATAAAGAGGGGATCGAAAAGCTCGTCCTTGATTTTCTGTTCCTTATAGAGCTTCTTGACGATGAAGTAACCCAGGACAAAGCCAATGAGCCACATCAGTCCGTACCAGCGAATGGCAAACGGACCCAGGCGGAAAGCCACCAGATCAGGATTCCAGACAATATAACTAAGTAAGTTCATCATACGTTAAAGCGGAAATGCATAATGTCGCCATCCTGTACTACGTACTCCTTACCCTCAACGGCCAGCTTACCAGCCTCGCGTACAGCTGCCTCAGAGCCATACTGGATATAGTCGTCGTACTTGATTACTTCGGCACGGATAAAGCCCTTCTCAAAGTCGGTGTGGATCACACCAGCACACTGTGGAGCCTTCCAGCCCTTCTTATAGGTCCATGCCTTCACCTCCATCTCACCAGCGGTGATAAAGGTTTCGAGGTTCAGCAGCGCATAAGCCTTCTTAATCAGGCGGTTTACACCACTCTCCTCTAAGCCAAGCTCTTCCAAGAACATCTGCTTGTCCTCGTAGCTCTCCAGTTCAGCGATATCCTCTTCGGTCTTAGCGGCAATCACCATGGTTTCTGCGCCCTCTTCCTTTGCCAGCTCCTCTACCTTCTTGGTAAAGGCATTACCTGATTTAGCATCAGTCTCGCCTACGTTACAAACGTAAAGCACAGGCTTTGAAGTGAGCAGGAACAGATTGCGAGCGCAATCCTGCTCGTCCTTGCTTTCGAACTCTACGATACGGGCATTCTTACCCTGCTCCAGCACCTCTTTATAAGCGTGCAGTACGGTAGCCTCGATCTTAGCGTCCTTATTACCAGCAGCTGCGGCCTTCTCGGTCTTAGCCAAGCGGCTCTCGATAGTCTCAAGGTCCTTCAGCTGAAGCTCTGTATCGATAATCTCCTTATCGCGGATGGGGGCGATAGTGCCATCAACGTGAGTGATATTCTCATCCTCGAAACAACGCAGCACGTGGATGATAGCATCGGTTTCGCGGATATTTCCAAGGAATTTATTGCCTAATCCTTCGCCCTTAGAGGCGCCTTTTACGAGACCAGCAATATCTACAATCTCGCAGGTAGCAGGAACGATACGTCCTGGGTGAACCAACTCAGCGAGTTTGGTCAGTCTTTCATCAGGTACAGTGATTACACCCACATTGGGTTCGATTGTACAAAAAGGGAAGTTTGCTGCCTGAGCTTTGGCGCTCGACAGACAATTAAACAAGGTAGACTTGCCCACATTTGGCAGTCCTACAATACCACATTTTAATGCCATTTTCTTCTATAAACGTTTATTTCGGGTGCAAAGGTACTGCAAATTAGGCAATTAACCAAATTTTCTACACTTTTTATACTTCTGGGCCCTCTGGGTTGCGCTTCAAGCTCTCAATCATCTCATCAATCTTTGCCAGTTCGCGTGGAATGCGAATGCTTTGTGGACAATGAGGCTCACACTGGCCGCACTGGATGCAATGATCAGGCTGGCGATCGCGAGGAACTACACGGTCCAGCGAAATGAGATACTGGCGACGATGCTTGCGATACTCAGCATCGCCCACTCCCATAGGCAGCGAACCCTCGTTCTTGCACTTGTTGTAGTGTACAAAGATGGCTGGTATATCCACACCGTAAGGACAAGGCATGCAGTACTTACAATCGTTGCAAGGAATGTTTTCGAGACCTACAATCTTCTGAGCGATATCCTTGTCAAGGAATCGCATCTCCTCTTCGGTAAGTGGTTTCAGCGGACAGTACGAGAGCAGGTTATCCTTCAGGTGCTCCATATAGGTCATACCGCTCAATACGGTAAGTACACCCTCGTTGGTGCCTGCATAGCGGAAAGCCCATGATGCCACGCTACGCTCTGGGTCGCGACTCTTCAGTTCTGTCATCAGATACTGTGGGAGGTTAGCCAATCGGCCTCCTAACAGCGGTTCCATAATAACTGCAGGTATGCCTTTCTTTTGCAGCTCGGCATAAAGATAACTGGCATCTACGTTGCTCTGACTAATCTCGTTGGCATAATCCCAATCCAGATAGTTCAGCTCAATCTGTACAAAGTCCCAATGGTACTTCTCGTCGAGGGCCAGCACCTCGTCGAACACTTCCTGCTTACCGTGGAACGAGAATCCCAGGTTACGAATGCGGCCTGCCTCGCGCTCCTTCAGCAGATAGTCCATGATGCCATTATCCACATAGCGCCCGTTAAACTCCTCCATGCTGCCACCTACGGCATGCAGCAGATAGTAGTCGATGTAATCAACTTGCAGCTCCTTCATAGAGTTGTGGTACATCTCCTTCGACTTCTCGAATGACCAGTAGTCGTGGTTGAAGTTAGAGAGTTTGGTGGCCACAAAGTACTCGCTACGCTTGTGGCGGCTCAGGGCGATACCTGTGCAGCGCTCTGACTTTCCCTGACAATATACAGGCGATGTATCGATGTAGTTCAGACCATGAGCCAAGGCATAATCGATTTGCTTGTTAATCATGTCCTGATCAAACTCATCGCTGTTATCCACCTTAGATGGCAGGCGCATCATACCATAGCCCAGAATAGAAACCTTGTCCTTATTCTTTGGGTTAACGCGATAGGTCATCTGACCAACAGGTGGTTCAACCTGGTTCCTATATTCTTGTTTTGCCTGACTACCTGCCTTATTGCCACTTTTGCATCCTGCAAGTGTAGCGGCTGTAGCTACTGATCCTGCTCCAAAGAGCTTAAGGAACGCACGGCGTGTTATATTCTTCTTTTCCATAAATTATCCTCCTTAAATCTTCTTGTGAACTTCGTGTCCCTCAACATAGATAGCTGAGAATGGACGAGCCGGACAAACATACTCGCAGGCACCGCAGCCAATACATGCAGCCTCGTTGATTGCAGGAACCATTGGTGATTCCTCATCGTTCTCATCGAGTGGAACCATTTCGATAGCACCCGAAGGACAATGGCGGGCACAGTTGCCACACTCTACCCCATCGGTAATGGGTACGCAGTTCTTCTTAATCCAAACGGCATGACCAATCTGGATGGCAGTTTTCTCCTCCTTATCAACCTTCTGGATGGCACCTGCAGGACAAACTTCAGAGCAACGCGTACACTCTGGGCGACAATAGCCGTGCTCGTACGACATGGTGGGCTGCATCAGGTGCATTAAATCGCTACTAGGACGCAACACCTGGTTGGGGCACTCTGATACACAAAGCTGGCAGCCTGTGCATCGTGTGGCCAGATTCTGGAACGACAGCGAACCTGGAGGCGTTAATGGTGTCTGGCGCTCAGGAGCTACCTTGTCTTCCAGTTCGGCCAGTCCGCCATCCATCAGCTTCTCTTTCTTTTTCTGAGCCAGAGCGGCTGTTGATACCAAGGCTGTTGCCAGCAGGAAGCTGCGCTTCGAGCTGTCGATGGGGCTAGATGTGCTAGCCTGGCTAGAAATAGTAGATCTACTAGTAAATCTTAGCGCGCCAAACTTACAGCTATCGATACAGTTGCCACAAACCACACAGCGGGTATAGTCGATACTGTGGGTTCTAAAGTCGATGCAGGCTGCTTTACAGTTCTTTGTACAGAGCGAGCAGTTCTTGCATTTATTTTCGTCGAATCGGATTTTAAGCCACGAGAATCGGGCGAAGAACGACAGAATGGTTCCTATAGGGCAGATGGTGTTACAATAGGTGCGTCCACCTCTCCAAGCCAGAATAAATAGCACTACTAAGGTTGCAGCTGCAATCACGAATACAGGCATAGAGCGCATCCAGGTATCTACGCTATAGAAAGCATAGCTGTCAGCACGTTCGGCGAGTACGGCAAGCACATTGTTGCCCATCTTCCACAAGGGCTGGAAAATCATGGTGGCAATACGTCCATAGCTACTATATGGTGCCAACAGCTGGAATAGTGAACCTGCGCCAGCTACGGCTGCAAGAATGAAGACTGCCAGCATTGGATATCGCAGCCAGACAACTTCTTTGGAGTAGTTGTATTTATTCTTCTTTCTGTGTAATCTGGCTAATACATCCTGAAAGATGCCTAACGGACAGATGACAGAACAGTAGATGCGACCAAAGATAATCGTTAATAGCAGGAGGGCCACGACAACTATTACGTTAAGTGCCATTACGGCAGGCAGAAACTGAATCTTAGCCAGCCATGAGAGCCAATGATGTAATGTTCCTGTAAAATCAAGAAATAGCAGTGTGATGAGTGCAAACAGTACTGCTGCCAGGATGGTTCTTACTTTTCGTAGCATAGGTATATTAAATAAGTATTTGTTCTATTGGGTTATTCTTACTATCATAATGCTCAGTTCATAGAGCAGCCAGATGGGCAATGCTACCACAATGAGCGTAAAGGCATCGGTAGTGGGGGTGATAATCGCTGCTACAACCAGTATCGCTACTACAGCATGCCGGCGTATGCTCTGCATCATCGCAGCATTAATCAGTCCCATCTTGCCCAACAGCCAGCTTACTACAGGCAGTTCGAACACAATACCCATCACCAGGTTCATCATCAGCAACGTATCCATGTACGATTGCAATGTGAGCATATTTGCTACATCGGGACTAACCTGATAAGTGCCAAGGAACTTGACGGTAAGCGGGAATATCAGCAGATAGTTGAGTGCTGTGCCCAGCATAAACATCAGGTAGCCGCTAAAGCAGAGCAGTGTGGCGTATTTCCTTTCGTTGTCATAGAGCGCTGGCGATACAAAGAGGAAGAGTTGGTAGATGATATAAGGCGAAACTAGCAGTATGCCTGCATAGAACGCTGTTTTGACATGAATCATGAACTGCTCTGTCAGTCCGATGTTCATCAGATGGATGCTGAACGACTCTACTCCCATCAGCCGGTAAGTGATGAAATCGCTGCTACGTGGTGCCAGTACGATGGCAAATAGTTCGTCTTTCAGGCAGAAGGCAATTGCAGCACCTAAAGCCGTTACCATCAACACTCTGATAATCATCCCACGCAGTTCGTCGAGGTGATCCCAGAACGTCATTGTGGGCGTATCACTCATCCTTCTTATCGTCCTTTTCTACCTCTTTCTTCAGGTCTGTAACCTCGTTCATTCCCTCCTTGAAGCTCTTTACGCCTTTGCCAAGGCCACGCATCAGTTCTGGAATTTTTTTGCCGCCAAAGAACAGCAATACTATCAGTGCTATAACCAGTATTTCCTGGAATCCTAATCCAAACATGTCTCAAAAGTTTTTTAGTTTATTTTGCAAATATACAACTTTTCCCCGAATCAACAGTCATTCGCTATGATTTATTAACATATCAGTATGCAATATAAGGCGTTAGGCGTTTAATTGCTTCGGGCGTAAAGTCTTTGATGAGTCGTAATTCGTTTAATGATTTGATGGTGCCATGCAATCGGCGGTAGTCAGTGATAGCCTTTGCCATGTAAAAGTTGATATAGGGATGCCGTTTCAGTTCGTTTAGCGATAATTGGTTGATGTTCAGTTTCTTGGGTGAGGGATTGTTTATCACCAGATACTGCTTTGCTTCGACTGGAAAATCATCGATTTCATCAAGTTGTTCGATACTGACGTAGCCTCCTAACCGATTGCCGTATTGCACAATTCGGCGTGCGTAATACGGACCGATACCAGGAATGGTTATCAGCGTAGCACTATCGGCTGTATTCAATACAATGTGCTCTGTGGGTTTTATCTTCGTGGTGGGTTTATACTCGGCTGTATCTTTGGGCGCATTCTGGCTGTAGTTAGGCTTGTATTTAACTAAAGTTGATGCAGGCAGATAGTCGCTGGAAATGCGGATGTAAGGTTCCAGCTCGCGATATTGTTTGATGGTTAGACCATATAGCTTGGCAAAATCGATAGGTTGGCGATATATGCCACCAGCAGCACGGTATTTATAGATGTTGCGAACCTGCCAGGGTTGTAATCCCAAACGAAGCAGTTGAGTGCTGTCTGCCGTATTAGGATCAAAAGTAAAACGTTCTACCTTTTTAGAACTGCTGGCGTAGTAATAGTTTTTGCGGGTGACTGATTGGAGCGAGTCTTTTTGTGGTGTGATCGTCGATGCATCTTTCCCACCGGTCAGGAATATCATGGTGAATACCGATACAATGACAACAAGTAGTGAGAGTATGACTTTGCGGTCGGACTTTTGCAGATAAAAGAATTCGCGTATCATATTACATGGAACTGGTGCAGGAATATTAATAGGATGCAGAGAGGAACGATGAACTTAACAGAGAACAGATAGGCACTAAAGAAAGTGGCCTTCAGCGAGCCATTGTTGGTAAACTCATTGAGTACGAGTTTGCGCTCAACAAACCATCCGATTAGTATGCTGGTAAAGAATGCGCCAGTTGGCAGCATGATTTGTGCTGTCAGTAAGTCGCAGAAGTCCATTAGCGACATACCAAATATCTGTAACTGACTGTAAGCGCCTACGGATAGCGAGCAGAAAATAGCTATGAATCCGCACACAGTCGTAAGAATCCAGGCTGCCTTGTTTCTTGGCAGGCGCAGCTCTTCGTGGAAGAATGCTGTACCAATCTCGTGCATGGAGATGGTAGATGTTAAGGCGGCAAACACCAATAGCGCATAGAACAGGATGGCGATAACAAATCCGACGATGGGCATGCCTGCAAATGCCTGGCGGAACACATTGGGCAATGTGATGAATATCAGCGACGGACCACTATCAGGCTGCACACCAACAGAGAAGGCTGCGGGAAATATCATCAAACCAGCTAAGATGGCTATCATCGAGTCGAGTAAGGCTATCTGAGTGGCTGATTTAACAAGATTGGTATCTTTTTTGAAATACGAAGCATACGTACACAGGCAGGCTGTTCCTAAGCTTAGCGAGAAGAATGCCTGGCCTAAAGCTTCGAGGAACACACTACTGCTTACTTTCGAGAAATTTGGCTTGAGCAGAAATTCTATACCTTTTGATGCGCCTGGTAGCAAGCATGATGCGATAACGATAATAATCAGCAGTATGAGCAAAAGTGGCATGAGTAGTTTAGATGCCCGCTCTATACCATCGTTAACACCTTTTGCCACGACATAGTGTGTAATCAGTATAAAACCAACGGCCCATAAGCAAGGTTGGATAGGATCGCTGGAGAAGGTTTTAAAGTATTCGATGATATAGTTGGTGTCGCCACTTAATTTCCCTGTTATCGAGGCAACCAGGTATTGTAAGCACCAGCCGGCAACAACGGCATAAAAGCCGAGAATGATGGTGGATGTAAGAATGCCTAAGTAGCCTATATATTTGGCGCGCTTGAATCCTACGTTACCATAAGCTCTGGCAGCATTGGATTGTGAGTAGCGTCCAACTACAAATTCGCTGATCATACCTGGTATGCCTAATATCAGGACACAACCCAGATAAATAAGTATAAAAGCGGCACCACCATTCTGACCCGTCATAAACGGGAAGCGCCAGATGTTTCCTAAACCGACGGCCGATCCTGCTGTGGTTAGGATGATGGCCAGTTTGCTGCCAAATGTACCTCTTTTCTCCATTTACAAAAGTCCGAATTGATGAAGGAATATAAACAGTATGCAGATGGGGCACACATACTTTACCAGGAAGATGTAACCATGAAACAGATGTTCGTTACGCAATGTGCCCATATTGGTAAACTCGTCACGTACAATCTTATGTGGTACATACCATCCGATAAAGATGCAGGTTAGGAAGCCAACGACAGGTAGGAACAGCTGACCGGTTACAAAATCGAAGAGGTCGAAGATGGTCATGCCGAATAACTGGAAACTTTGCCATGGACCGAGTGACAGCGAACATACTGTACCCACCAGAATGCTGCCGATGGTTACAAACATAGCTGCACGTTTGCGGGTAGTGCCAAGCTCCTCTTCGAGAAATGCTGTGCTAACCTCGTGCAGCGACATGAGTGATGTGAGGGCTGCCATCGAGAGCAACGTGTAGAACAGCACAGAAATAATGTATCCCAAACTTGTTATATTGCCAAATGCCTGATGGAACACGTTAGGCAGTGTGATGAAGATAAGCGAAGGACCACTATCGGGATTAACGCCAACAGAGAAAGCGGCGGGGAAGATGATAAGACCAGCCAACAAGGCTACTAAAAAGTCGATGATGCTGATGTTGATTGCCGAAGTTGTGAGGTTGGTTTGCTTTGAGAAGTAGCTGGCATAGGTGCATATGCATCCCATCGCTATGCTCAGCGAATAGAACGACTGACCTAAGGCTGCCAGGAACACATCGCTGTTTAGTTTTGTTATATCAGGCTTAAACAAGAACTCGATACCTTTTTCGGCATTTGGCAGCATGCACGACGCTACTACAATGATGAGCAGCAGTATAAACAGGATGGGCATCATGAGTTTTGATGCCTTTTCGATACCGTTGCGAACGCCGTTCTCAATAATAAGATAGGTTGCCAGCAGAATGATAAACGTCCAGAATACAGGTTTGATAGGATGCTGCGAGAATGTAGAAAAGTATGTCTGGATATAGTCGGGATTGCCTAACAGTTTACCTGAAACCGAAGCCCATACGTATTCGAGGCACCATCCTGATACTACTGCATAATAGCCTGAAATGAGAAATCCTGTGAGTACGCCCATATAGCCAATAAGCGACCATATGGTATCACCGGACATGATGCGGAAAGCACGTGCCGTGTTGGCTTGGCCATGCCGACCGATAATAAACTCACTTATCATACAAGGAATGCCAAGCAACAGCACACAGAGCACATAGATGATGATAAAGATAGCACCACCATTCTGTCCTGTCATATAAGGAAAGCGCCATATATTGCCTAAGCCTACAGCAGAACCTGCTGTGGCGAGTATAACACCTAATTTACTACCGAAACTTGCCCTTTCAAGTTTTGTCATATCAACTTTTTTTTCAATTTGATTGCAAAAATATAAATAATTTCTTAATTTTGCGCCTAAATTGCAAGTAAATATGAGTTTTTTGTTTCATTTCTTAAGAAAGTACCCCTTTTCGATGGTCTGTATCGCAATGATATGGATACTTTCGCTGGTTCCTTTTTTTCCAGAAACGCCGCTTGATAATGTGGAGTTTGTCGATAAATGGGTTCATGTTCTGATGTATGGTTGTACGTTTGTAGTGGTATGGATTGAATATACCTGCAAGCATCATCTGGCAGATTATGAGAAGCTGTTGTTTTGGGGTTGGTTGGCTCCAATCGTGATGAGTGGTGTGTTGGAGCTGTTACAGGAATACTGTACCTTTGGGCATCGCAGTGGCGACTGGCTTGATTTGGCGGCTAATGCGACTGGTGTTTCGCTGGCAGCTGGTATCGGACTGCTTATTTGGTGTTTTCGTCCCAAGAGGTAAAAGGCTTTTTGAGCAGACAGGAGTTATAGTATCTTCGATCGCCTGTTACTTCCTGACCGATAAAGTCAGGCTTTTCAAATGCTTCGTCCTCAGCACTCAGTTCTACTTCGGCCATCACTAAGCCTTCGTTCTCGCCATAAAACTCATCAACCTCGAAGGTGTGCTTGCCGCATGGTACCAGATAGCGTGTCTTGTCTATCTTGCCTGGTTCGCAGATGTCCATCAAATGCTGGGCTTCGTCGAGCGATATTTCCTTTTCGAATTCATAACGAGCAAGGCCTCCGATATCTGAAGGACCCTTAATGGTTAAATATCCGCGGCTATCACGGATGCGTACCCTGACGGTACGTCCGCGATCGCTGCAGATATAACCTTGACAGATGCGACTGCTACTGGTAGCTTGTCGCTTGTAGTCGTTGTTTCTTACAAGAAATTTGCGTTCTATTTCCAGGCCGCTCATTTACGATACAATGAAAATAGAATAAACTACAAACAGTACAGCAAGAATAAGTAATGCGCCAAAGATGTACTCCAGCACTTTCTTGCCACCTTCTTCTTGTTTTTTCTGGTAAGCCTCCTTCTTTTGGGTTGACTTAGATGATTTTGCAATTTGAGCCATAGTTTTAATGATTTTTATTTGTTATTCGTTATTGTTCATCGTCGTTAACGGGGAATTCCATCAGGTAGGCCTTGATGAAATCATCGATCTTTCCATCCATCACACCATCGACATCGGTCGTCTGATAGTTGGTACGATGGTCTTTCACACGGCGGTCATCAAACACGTAACTACGTATCTGACTACCCCACTCTATCTTCTTTTTGCCAGCCTCGATCTTTGCCTGAGCCTCTAAGCGCTTTTTCATGGCACGATCGTAGAGTTGCGATTTGAGCAGCGTCATAGCGCGCTCCTTATTCTTAGGCTGGTCGCGAGTTTCTGTATTCTCGATAAGGATTTCTTCTTCCTCGCCTGTATCGGGGTCGGTGTACCAATAGCGCAGGCGTACACCTGATTCTACCTTGTTTACATTCTGACCACCAGCACCACTACTGCGGAAGGTGTCCCAAGAGAGTTTGGCGGGATCGACATAAACCTCGATGGTATCATCAACCAGAGGTGATACAAAGACAGAAGCGAACGAAGTCATACGCTTACCCTGTGCGTTGAATGGTGATACACGTACCAATCGATGCACACCGTTTTCGCTCTTCAGGTATCCGTAAGCATAATCGCCACCTTCGAGCTGCATGGTTACGCTCTTAATGCCGGCTTCGTCACCATCAAGCAAGTTCGAGATGGTTACCTTATAACCGTGAGCTTCGGCCCAACGCATATACATTCGCATCAGCATCGAAGCCCAATCCTGAGCCTCGGTACCGCCAGCACCGCTGTTAATCTTAAGCACAGCCTCCATGGGGTCTTCTTTCTGGCGAAGCATGTTCTTTAGCTCCAGATCCTCGATGGCCTTGATGGCTTTAGCATAGGTATCTTCAACCTCCTGTTCGGTTACCATCTCGTCTTTGAAGAAGTCGAAGGCCAGTTGCAGTTCATCGGCTAAGGTGCGAACCTCTTTATAGCCGTCGAGCCATTTCTTGATGCCTTTCACCTTCTTCATCTGTTCTTCGGCACGCTTGCGGTCTTCCCAGAAGTCAGGGGCTTGCGTACGAAGATCTTCCTCCTCGTATTCTATCTTCTTCTTGTCAATCTCCAGATAGCGATGCAACGCATCGGCTCTCTCTAAAACGTCTTTCAGTTGATCCTGAGTAATCATATCTCTTATTCTGCGTACATCGCGTCGATTTCCTTCTTGTAGTTCTCGTTCAGTACGCGACGCTTGATTTTTAATGTATTTGTAAGTTCGCCCTTTTCTAATGTAAAGTGGTGAGGCAGCAGTGTGAATCGCTTAATCTGCTCGTAGTGAGCCAGCGACTGCTGTAGCGTGTCAATACGCTCCTTCATCATCTGGTTTATCTGTGGGTCTTTACAAAGCTGCTCTCTGTTTTCGAATGGAATCTTGTGTTCGCGGGCATATTCCTCTAACAGTGCATAAACAGGGATAATCAGAGCCGAAACAAACTTGCGCTGGTCGGCAATGATGGCTATCTGATCGATATACTTATCAACCAGCAGCTTCGATTCTATCATCTGTGGGGCAATATACTTTCCGTTTGAGGTCTTGAAGAGGTCTTTGATACGTTCTTTCAGGAACAGCTCGCCATTTTTCAGATAGCCAGAGTCGCCTGTCTTAAAGTAGCCATCTTCGGTAAAGGCGGTTTTGGTAAGATCCTCGCGGTTGTAATAACCTCGGGTGATGGTTGGGCCTTTAAGCAGTATCTCGCCTTCATCGCTTATCTTAATGTCGATACCATCAATGGGCACACCTACGCTGCCAACGGTATATGGCTTGCCAAGGTGATTACAGCTGACGGTGGCCAGACTTTCGGTTAGACCGTAGCCTACAATCATGTTGATGCCGATAGAGTGGACAAACTCTTCAACCTTTGGATTTACTGTGGCACCTGCTGTGGGGAAAAAGTGTGCATTCTCTAAGCCCAGCTCCTTTCGAACCAGCGAGAATACGGTTTTGTTCAGCAACTCGTACTCCATATGCAGGAACAATGGTGGACGCTTGCCCTTCGAAACGTAGTCGATGTTATGCTTTTTGCCTACTGCTTCGGCATGGCGGAAAAGTTTTCGCTTGGCCAAACCAGACTTTTCAATCTGTTCTTGTACACCCATGTAAACCTTCTCCCAGAAACGTGGAACAGACGACATACATGTGGGGTGTGTCTCCTTCATCGATTGCTGTACCTCCTGTGGATAGGTGTTTACAATAAGTGTAGCACCCTCGGAAAGACACAGAAGCTTCCAGCCCTTCTCGAAGATATGTGTGAATGGCAGGAAATTAAGTACGCGGTCATTCTCGCCAACGGGTACGCACTTGTCGTTGGCCTCCATAGCAGCGTGATACTGTCCACAGGTAAGGATAACACCTTTAGAATCGCCAGTGGTTCCGCTGGTATAAAGGATGTTGGCTATATCGTCCATCGAAGCCTGAGCCTGAAGCGACTCAACTTCTGTCTGACGTGGATAATTGTCGCCCAACTTCAGGAAATCGTCGAAATACATCGAACTGAGGTCGAGCGATGAAATATGTACATTCTTGTCGAATACGATGATGCGCTCCAGGGTTGGACAGGTAGAGAAGATGCGACGTGCTTTGTCGTACTGCTCCTGCTCGCCCACGAAGAGGAAACGAATCTTTGCATCGCTGATCATAAACTGAATTTGCTGTTCTGAGCTGGTGGCATAGAAGGGAATGGTTACTGCACGAACTCCCCATGCACCAAAGTCGCAAAACAGATACTGTACAGAGTTCTGAGAGAAAACTCCCAGATTCTCTTGTACCTTTACACCCAGGTTGAGTAAGGCATTAGATACTTTTTTGACCATATCCGAGAACTGATTCCACGAATATGATTTCCACACTGACCCGCCAAAATCTTTGTAGATTAAAACCTCACGGTCGCCATACTTCTTGGCTTGGTCATGAATTAATCGCGATAAATGACTGTTCGTCTGCATAAGCATTTTGCATTTGTAATTCGCTGCAAAATTACGTAAAATACTGCAGATTGCCAAATTATATGGCAAAAAACCGCTCAAATAGGCCGATTATCTATCATTCGTTTCCATTTTTTGTATCCAAAAATGGCAATAACTACATAAAGTGCGTAAAGACTACCCTTGAAAGGAATGTCCTTATAGAAGTAAAGAATGCAGGTCACAACATCAACGGCAATCCAGATGAACCACTGTTCCAGGTACTTATGAGCTAATGCCCAGATACCGACAATGCTGAGGGCAGTTGTAAAACTGTCGGCTGCAGGAACATTGCTGTTGGTAAAGGTTATCAGCAGCCAGTATATAATGCCCCACACAGCCAGAATAAGAGCGAGCCAGGGAATTATCAGTCTGCGAGGAAATCGTGTGATAGGCAGTTCTCTTTTCTCTGCCGTACCATGCACCCATTTCCAATAGCCATAAACGGTCATCGACAGATAATAGAACTCCATGCCGCAATCGGCATAGAGTCCTTTTTGATAGTATAGCACAATGCCTAAGGCCTGCATCAGAAATCCTACAAACCAAAGCCATACGCTGGCACGATACTCGAACAGAATATAGAGCAGTCCGAGTAGTGTGGTAGTGATGTCGAGCCAGTGTGCTGAAATAAATGCTGTCATTAGAATCGAAGTGTTATGTTACCCATCATTGTAAAGCCTGCCATAGGAATGAATCCAATCTGATAGTAGCGGTTTTCGTTAGGATGACCAGAATCTTCTACAATGCTTGAGTAAACCCAGCCATTGGCGGCATAGCGACGATTGAAGATGTTGTTGAAATTCAATCCGAAGATGCACTCCTTGATGGCTTTGTTGGGCTTCCAGGTGTAGCTGACGTTGGCATCAGAGGCTGAATAGCAAGGCAGTGAACGATCGGCATTCTCTGTGTTATCCAGATACTGACGACTGACGAAGTTGGTGTGCCAAACAGCCTGCAAACCATTCCAATGCAGGTTTACAAAACCGTTCAGGATGGTTGAGGGTGAGAAAGCAAGTGTAGAGTTGTCGTAGTGAATAGTGCGGAAGTCGTCTTCCCAGTTGACGCTGGCCACCTCGTCGAAATCCTTAATCTTATTCTTGCTGAGTGCGGCATTACCCTCAATAGTGAGCCATGAGAA
The DNA here is from genome assembly GCA_015060625.1 of Xylanibacter ruminicola. Lineage (GTDB taxonomy): Bacteria > Bacteroidota > Bacteroidia > Bacteroidales > Bacteroidaceae > Prevotella > Prevotella ruminicola_D. The sequence goes on from SUYC01000030.1 coordinate 14,864, forward strand.
AGGATCAATAGCGGCCTGGATTTCGATACCCATGCGGTATGAATCCTTGATGTTTGTGGTAACCTTCTCGCCTATTTCTGTTTCCTGACCTGTCTGGACAAACTGGTTGTTGTAATCCATATAATATCCATTGATACCAAAGCGGAATATGTCGTTATTGAAGGTATAGCCCAGTTCGTAGTCAAAAAGACTCTCAGCCTTGGGGTATGGGTAATTGAAGTTGTCTGTAAAGTTATTACGCTCAGGCTCACGATGACTCAAGGCAACCGAACCATATACGCGATGATTGTTCAGATTCCAAGAGAAACCAGCCTTTGGATTAAGGAAACGGTACTTCTCGTCAATGTCAAGCTTCTGATTGTAGTAAATACTTTTCTCTTCATAGAACTTGTCGTTGATACCGTTTGTCTCGTACTGAACATAGCGATACTGCAAGTCGCCAAACACATCCCAATGCTCATTAATGTGATAGGCTGCCTTAATGAATGCGTTGCCATCGAACTTGGTAGCGTCAGAGTCGTAGTATTTGTAGTCGCCATTAGACATGTATTTCTTTCGTACATCATCGTTGGCAATATAGGTAACATAACCAAAGTGATTGCCGTCAAACTCCTGAAGCGACATGCCGCCGATAACATCCCATGAGTCGTTCTTGTAGTTCACGTTCCAGATAAAGCCGTAGGTGTTCTGCGATAGCCCTTTTTTGCGTACAAAGTTACTCTTCTTAACACCATCGTAGGTCATACCAAACTTCTTGAGTTTGTAGTTATAGCGGAACTCGTTATAATAGCCATAGCCGTGGGTGTAGTGCAGCGAACCGGTAATGCTCCAATTGTCGTTGATGTCGTAAGCGGCTGAAAGGATGTTGTGGTTCTGCCAGAAGTTATCGGTGGTCTTTGGCCAGTAGCTGCCGTCGTTCATCTGATAGCGGGCTGTAGGATAGTTGCCGTTGGCATCTTTTTCGTAGCCAGTCAGGTATTCGTAAAGCGAATTGTATTTGCCCAGACCTGCATTCCACATATCCTTGTAAGTCTTGATACCTGTGTTGCTGCCATAGGTGCCGTCCATCAGACTCATATCGTTGTCGCCGGCAGTTACACCGTTCCAAGCTTGTCCTGTCTTTTCGAAGTTTCCGATATTCTTATAGCGTATCTGGAACTTATCGCCAATCCAGGTGAGTCCGCCGTAGTAAGAACCGCTGCGCCCGCTGGTTCCGTGGATAAAGCCATCGGTATTGGTCTCGTGATAGGCACCGTCGAAAATCAGATGATTCCATAGCAGTCCTGTTGAGAACTTTCCACCTACATTAAAGGTGTTAAACGAGCCATAAGAGGCTGATACCTCTCCCCCAGCCTGCTGGCTTGGTGTGGCTGATGCGAGGGCTACTGTGCCGCCAAAGGCACCATCGCCATTAGTTGATGTGCCTACGCCGCGCTGAATCTGAACTGAGCCCAGCAGTGAGCCGTATGAGTTCATGTTGGCCCAGAATACGCACTGGTCCTCAGGCGAGTTCAGGGGGACACCATCGAGTGTCACGTTGATGCGCGAATCGCCGGCACCACGGATTCGCATATAAGTTGTGCCTGTGCCAAGTCCGTTTTCGCTCCAAGCTAGTACGCCTGGGGTTTGCGAAAAAAGGAAAGGCAACTCTTTACCTGTGTTTGAGAAAGCGTTAAGCTCTTTTTTCTTGATGTTTGCTACTGCAAATGGTGCATTTTTCTGTGTTCTAACACCTTTTACCACAATTTCGTTCAGCGCTTCTACCTGTGTAGAATCGTAGAGTGCTGCTTTGTTCTGTGCATTCATGCTTACTGCACACGCCAATGCAGCAGTTTCTAAAATTAATCTTTTCATACTTCTTTGTACCTTTATAAATGAAAGGGGGTATAAGTCTGCTATCCATCCCTACGCTGGCATAATCCAGATCAGGTTTTAGGGTATCATCTCAGCCTACACCCGTAGGCACCCCTTGATAATCGGCTGCAAAGGTAGTGATTATTTCTTTAATGACCATACTTTTCGGGTAGTTTTTTCTTTTCAGGTCTATGTTGTTGATGGTATTTCTAATAAAGAAACTACCAGTTCCTGCCTTAGGAACTGATAGTTTCTGCCTTAGAAATCAGTATTTTCTAATTTGCGCCTTATCTTAGGCCCATTCTTGCTTCTACTACGTTTACTACATAGTCGCCCAGCTTCTCACACTCGTTAATCAGGTCCATATAAATGGTACCAACAGCGTAGGTGTACTGGTGGTTGTTGACATCGTTGATATTCTGCGACTTCAGCTGGTTGCGGTAGTTGTTGATTTCGTGCTCAATATTAAACGAGCGGTTGACATCAAACGTCTC
>SUYC01000011.1 GCA_015060625.1 Xylanibacter ruminicola
TACTGAAAGCTGCTACTAACGACTCATAAATCTACCCTTAATCGTGTATTGGATGATAGTTGCGGATTTTAGGAAATGTATGAAAAAACTAACTCGTTACCAATCTACTTGTGTTATCATTTACGGTTGCAAAGGTACGCCGAAAGCCTGAATCTCACAAATCTCTTCAACCAATTGGGCTGAATTTTCAGCCAATCGGCCGATTTATATTTTCTTAAGAAGTCCGAAAATTAAGAAGTTTACAAAATTGTTTGGCTGTTTCCGAAATATTTACTAACTTTGCCACCATGTAAAACCTACAAACTAAAGTTGATACTGCTATGAAGATGAATCATCGGATGCTAACGGTCATCCTCATTCTATGCTTTAATGTGGTGCCGCTCTCGCTGGCAGCACAAGGCGATACCATGGTTTTCACTCCTCAATGGACGGCACAGGCGCAGTTTGCCGGTTATTATGTGGCCGAGGCCATGGGCTTTTATCGCGAGGCAGGCGTAAAGGTGCGTATAGAGCACCCTACAGCCACGCTACCCGCTATGAGTCGATTGCAGACCAACAAATGCCAAGCCACCACGCTGCAGCTTTGCCAGGCCTTAGAGGTGGTTGATGGCGGCATACCACTGGTAAACGTTCTGCAAACATCCATGAACAATGCCATGGTGATTGTATCGGCCCGTAATCAAAACCCGCTGAAGCAGAAGGGGGCGCGCGTGGGTATCTGGAGCGTGGGCTTCGGTCAGTTGGCTATCTGCATGAGTATCATGGATCACCTGAACTACGAGTTTGTGCGCTTTGCCCAGAACGTAAACCTGTTTGTGGCAGGGGCACTCGATGCCACGCTGGCCATGAGCTATAACGAGTACTACCAACTGGTGCAGGCAGGCATAGACATGACCGATAAGAACGTGTATCGCTTTTGCGACCATGGCTACAATGTGCAGGAGGACGGCGTTTACGTCACGCGAGAATATTACCAGAAACATCGCAATCAGGTCATCCGTTTTGCCCAGGCCAGTCGTAAGGGCTGGGAGTATGCTGCCAAGCATCCCGACGAAACGCTTGATATCGTGATGAAGTATGTGAATAAGGATAAGATAGGCACCAACCGCGTGATGCAGCAGTTGATGCTGAAGGAGGTATTGCGCCTGCAGGTGGATCGCGAGTCGAAGAAACGCGAGTTTCGTTTGCGCCCCGACATGGTGAAACGTGCCAGCTACCTGATGCTGCAGAACCGCATGCTTGATCGCGAAGTGACATACCAGGAGTTAATAGCTAAATAATAGTGCACAGTTATGAATAAAGTATTAGCATATATACGCCGTAAACTATCCATTAGGGTAAGCTTGTGGGTGGTGATGTTTGCCGCTGTTATCTTTATAGCTGCGCTCGGGTTCCTGTTCTATCAGTCGCGCGAGGCGGTGCGTCAGGAGGCCATCCATCGTGCCACCACCATTCTGGAGCGCACGTCGCTACAGGTCGAGGGTATCCTTAATCGTGTTGAGGTGGCTTCGAACATGACGGCATGGCTGGTGCAGCAGCATCCCGGCGAGGCCGACTCGATGTTTGTTTACAGCGCAGGCATGTTGCGTAACAACCCCGAATTCTACTCGTGCTCTATTGCCTTCGAACCTTATTATTTCAAGGAATATGGTCGTTATTTCTCGGCCTACTCCAAGCACGAGGGCGACAGCATCCGTACCCTGCAAGGCGGTAGCGAAAACTATCAGTACTTTTTTATGGACTGGTATCTGATGCCCACACTGCTGGGGCATGCCTGCTGGACCGATCCTTACATGGACCTTGATGCACCCACCAATACTTACGAGATGGTTACAACCTACTGCCAGGCCCTGAAAAACAAGCAGGGCGCGGTTGTTGGCGTTATCAACACCAGTCTGTCAATCAATTGGCTGTCGCAAACCATCTCATCGGTAAAGCCCTATCCTAACTCCTATAGCATTATGATAGGTCGTGGTGGCACCTACTTTGTGCATCCCGACAGCACTAAGATTACCCGCCAAACCATTTTTACACAAACCATGCTTGAACCCGACACGGCTATGACGGCTCTGGGGCATGCCATGCAGAAAGGCGAAGAGGGCATGCGCCGCATGATGATCGACCAGAAAGATTGCTATGTGTTCTTTAAACCGCTGGGCAAAACAGGCTGCTCGATGGCTATCGTTTGCCCCGAGAGCGATATTTTTGGCGGCTTTAACCGCTTGCGTCACACCGTAATGAGCATTGTGTGTGTGGGTCTGTTGGTGATGCTGTGCGTATTTATTAATGTCATCACGCGCGAACTGAAACCCCTGCGCCGCCTGGCTCGCGAGGCCGAAACCATTGCTTCGGGCCAGTTTGATGCCGAGCTGCCTGACTTTGAGCGCACCGACGAGATTGGACAGCTCAGCCACTCGTTTGGCAACATGCAGCAGTCGTTGGTAAAGTATATCGAAGAACTGAAGCTCACCACCGCTCAGAAAGCCTCGATCGAGAGTGAGCTTAACGTGGCCAGCAATATCCAGATGAGCATGCTGCCCAGCGTGTTCCCCAACCGTGACGACTTGGATATGTATGCCTCGATGACACCCGCCAAGGAGGTAGGTGGCGACCTTTATGGCTATCTGCTCAAAGGTGACGCCCTTTACTTCTGTGTGGGTGATGTGAGTGGAAAGGGCGTACCTGCCTCACTGTTCATGGCGCAGGTAACCCGACTGTTCCGTACACTGGCCAATCAGCAGATGACGCCTGCCGACATCTGTACCCAAATGAACGAGGCATTGTCGGGCGACGAGAACCCCACCTGCATGTTTGTAACGCTGTTTATGGGCTTGTTGGATTTGCAAACGGGCCATTTACAGTTCTGCAATGCAGGTCATAACCCACCTGTGATTGGTGGCGGCGATCAGCATGGCGAGTTCCTGAAGATGCTGCCTAACTTCCCCATTGGTGTACTGCCTGGCTTGGAGTTCCAGGGCGAGGAGATCGACAGCATCAAAGGCCGTCCGCTGTTTGTTTATACCGACGGACTGAATGAGGCCGAGAACCGCGAGCTGCAGCAGTTTGGCGATGACCGACTGATAGATATCCTGCAAAAAATCCAGTTTGAGGGGGCTCGTCAGGTAGTGGAAACATTGTTTAAAGAGGTGGAACGCCATCGAGATGGTGCCGACCCGAACGACGATCTTACCATGATGTGCCTGCGCATGCAATAACATTTCTGGATGGCGGTATTCGCCAGCTCGTCCTTCAGGTCGACGGTAGGCGTGAAGATAATGCGGCGACTTGTTACCAGTCCCTCATACTTGCCAATCTTCTGCAACTTTTCCTGTGCTTTAACTTTCAATGCCATAATTTAAACAGTTTGTTTTGTAAAAGTTTTTAAAATGTTTAATGTTTAATCTTTAATGTTTGATGTCCAATGAGCTTTTTGCGCCCAAACGTGGTAGATTTTCCTAGTACACGTGGGAGAATCTTTTTCCTCGCGCGGGAGCGAAATCTCTATCTTTATTTTGACACTGTAAAGGTACGAAATTTTGATTACGGTTCACGAATCGCACCCGCACTTTTTCGCATAAAAATCGCCACCATCGCCTAACTGCTACGCGCTACAGCGCTACAGTTAGTTTTCGCCCCATCACACACCAAAAATTACTTCTATATTTATCTCTAAATATAGATACTTAACTTGCCATCTCCAAACCCCGCAATTCTAACTGTAGCGCTGTAGCGCGTAACAGATTTATGTGCATGGATTTATCCAAAACATTTGGCGGTTCAAAAATAAGTGCGTATCTTTGTCGGCGTTTAAATAAAAAAAATATTTAGAAAATGAAATCCCAATTACGAATCATTCTGATTGCGTTGTTAGTAGTGTGTGTGTCGGCAAAAGCTGACGGTATAACCAAAGAGCAGGTAGGAATAACCTTGGATAGTACGGTTGTAGAAGCCGACTGCCAGAAGTTCGACCAATGGTTGGACGACATGGTTATGTCGCCACAACTTGATTATATGCTACTAAAATTCCGTAACCTTACCAAAGATGGTAAATACTTAAAGTTAAAGGGCGATATTGGCGCCTATAGCCTCGAGGAGAGGAAGTTGCTGTGGACCCAGCCGTTCGACTATCGCAATACGGTGGCCTACTGCACCAAGCAGGGTGTGCTAACAGTTAAAAACAATAACAAGGTAACCATGCTCAACCCTCGTACCGGCGAGGTAATGTGGCAGTCGAAATTCTATCCTGCACAGTTCGACGATTCAACCCATATCGTGTTAGGCTATGCCGGTAGGCTTTCGGGTAAACTGAGTGCCTACGACCTCACTTCGGGTCAGCAGCTATGGACCGTTAACATACCCCATGTAAAGAACTGGGGCTGGAACCATGTTATTCGTGAGGACTCTGTGCATTGGTTGGTGGTGGCCGATGACCTTAACCGATTAAACATTGTTACGGGCGAGTTGAGCACCTACGATGCCAAGACGGGTGTTACCGATGTAAAGGCCTCGCTGTTGCAGGGCTTGGCCATGCTTGGTGGTGCCGTGGCAGGTGCGATGGTTTCGGGCGGAGCTTACGTGCCTTACTATGCTTACTATCCAAATGGCATGACCGACTCGAATGTGATAAACCACCTGTACTCTAATGTGCTTCGCAACGACTCGCTGTATTACTTTGCCGACCGCCAGCATGTGGTGTGTCTCGACAGTTTGATGAATACCGTGTGGAGCTATGAGTTGCCATCAAAAACTTCGGCTTTTTCGCAGCTTGTAAGCACCGACAGTACTCTTTATATGTTTAACCTGGGCTTTGGTATGCAGAATGGTGTGAGCCGTAAAAAGATGGGACGCCCGTTCATCGCTTCGTTCGATAAGCGTACAGGTGCCTGCCAATTTATGAACATGCTGAGTATGAAAAAGGATATGGTTGAAGATGCGGTGCTTACACCCGAAGGTGCGTTTATGCTCTTCGACGATGCGTTGGCCTATAAGCGCGAACTTACCGACTCGGTGGTTACCATCTCGCCATGGCAGGTGCAAAAATATGGTAAATTGTATGCCATCATCACCCAACCTGTTTATACCAACTACAAATTTCATAACATGTTTGAGCCGATAGCTTCGGATGGTATCTATTTCCCGTTGATGACAGAGAAAGGCGATATTCTGATGGTTGATAAAGAGTTACGAACAGCCGACCACTATCCGGTTTCATCGCTCTATTGGCCTATGTGTCAGGTAGGCAACCACATGTGTATCTATTCTAATGCCGATGGTCAGCGCCAAGTGTGGTTAGTAACGTTACAAGGCATGCCCGAGCTGCAACTTACCATCCCCGTTCACAGGTTAGGTATCGCCGGCAATAAGCTCTACCTGCACAATCGCAGCGCCCTATATTCCATCCCCCTCAACTAATGGATGCCATCATAATTTAAGAAACTGATAAAACCTATAACGGTATGAATAAACTATTTACTCTGCTTTTGGTGGGCGTTGCTGTGTGTGGTTGCCGTAGTGCACGTGAAACTGTAGAAGATGCGGCTGAACATGCTAATGTGAGTTATACAACTAGCGAATCGGAACGTGAAATTATCCGTGCTACAAATGACTTCGCCTTCAAGCTGTTTCAATCGCTAGCAGCTAATAATAAGGATAATGATTTCATCATATCCCCATTGGGCGTGGTATATTCGCTTGATATTATCAGCAATGGCACTGGCGGGCATACTAAACAACTGCTTAAGCAACAACTTGGTACAAGCAAGTTCAATCAGGACGATATAAATGCGCTAAGACGCAAAATGATGCTTTGCCATGCTAAAGATTCTGTTGCCGAATTTCTTGCCACCAAAACGGCTTTCATGAAATCATCCAATTTGTTGCTTCATCATGACGAACAAACGATAAAGCCAGAATATATCCAAACAATCGGTCATAATTATTTTGCCGACTGTCTGTCGTATCAGAACGAGAATGATGCCAAAAGTGTTGTTGATAGCTGGAATAAAGAAAATAATCATAATGCTATCAAGGAAATCTCGCTGAAATTTGATGCTAATGCCGATGCTTATCTCATCAATACATTGCTGTTTAACGGTGCATGGATTCGGGAATTTTACGATACTAAACCAGATACATTCTATGTAGCAAAGGATGAGACTCGAATTGTTAATATGATGAGTAATACGGAAAAAGAAGGATGCTTTAGATATATGCAGAATAATAAATATGCCATGCTGCGTATGCCTTATGTTGGGGACTTTTATATGGATGTTATACTGCCAAATAATGATCTTACACTTGATAGTCTGATAAGACAGATGGATTTGGAACAGTATAAAAATAGTACCAAAGAACTTAAAAAGTATGATGTATTAGATGTTAGTTTTCCAAAGTTCCACGTAAAATCAGAGATTGATATTAAGTATCTGTTGCAAGAAATGGGACTCGCAGATATCTTTTCGAAGAAAGCTGACTTTAGTTTAATGAGCGAATCCCCATTTTATATCAATAAGATGAAACAGGACATCGAAATAGATGTTGATGAAAAAGGTACTCATGTAGAGGCTGTCACATCTACTTCTTTTGTTACATTATGCTCATTGAGCAACCCCACCAGGGCGGAGTTTTATGCCAATCGTCCCTTCATCTACTTCATCCGCGACTATTTCGGTTCCATCTGCTTTGCAGGGGTATATAGGGGAGGTAAGTGATTTCACAAAAATACTTGCACAACTATATCAAAACATAACCCTATATGGAGAGTAGATTCGAGATAACAATCATCCTGAGCCTTATTATTGCAATAGCGACAATGCTATATGCATATAGGAAGAAAAGTGATAGAGAAGATTCGCTATTTGGCAATTGTGACAGTTTGGTTGATAAAGTCGCAGTTTTTGTATTCTCTGCTTTTTATATTCTTCCATCGCTTGGCATTACCTTTATTTTATTGGCTTGGTGGAAGGTTGATTATTTACTGATTGTTTTCTTACTGATTGGTGGTTGGATTATTATTCCACTAGCACTTGTAACCATATATGCTTCAAGAAAACTTTGCTGTTTTAGGCATTTCGCTACGTTGGGTATTACGGCGTTTAATATAGTATTCTTTCTATTGTTTCTTGCTTTAGAATACCCACAGCGCAGGTGCAATCCTGATATCATGCAGTCTTATTACGAATCTCACAAGGTCGAATTGGATAGTCTGTGCAATTATGCTCGCAGTATAGTCGATCGTAAAAATTTGCAGCCTCGTCTTGATGCTTTAGGATGTTTCTCTGTTCATGTTCTCAGCGAAAATAAAGGAGCTGTAGAGATAGGTTTCAGGAGAGTGAGCATGAGTGCTTATTATTTTATAATCTTTCCAGATACAATGGGCAATGAGAATTATAAGCATTACCAGAATGATGTAAGGTATATCCCTTATAATCATAGGGTCGTTTTTGAGTATGGCTCACCTGCATTTGGTGATATAAAATTCCCAGGCAGAGACGAGTATTTGAAAAAGTAATATAATTAAGATGGCGAAAAGGATTAAATATATACTCTGTGCGATTGTAGTCATGTTAGTTATTCACGCCTACATGAATCGTAGTGGAAATATAACGCATTACAAATGGAAACATACAAACGATGTTGGTTCTGTTGGTGGTGATGTTATCTGTTTTGATTACAATTCTAGTTATTCATATCACTGGCCCGTAATTAGGAAAGATGGAGGTGGTAGTGGGGTTGTGTTGGTTTGTATCAACAGAAAAATGATTCTCTTCTCACTCACAGACAATAAATTGGGCTATTATATGTACATTTAGAAATCACGTTCGAAGTTTATTTTTCTCGCATAAACCTTTGGCGGTTTAAAAATAAGTGCGTACCTTTGCCTGCGAAATTTAAGAAACCGATAAAACCTATAACGGTATGAATACAAAACTAAAGTGGTTATGGCAGCTGTTGCTGCAAAGTCCACGACGATTTCCTATTGAGTTGGCCTTGGGAGTGGCTTTCTTTGTCATTGCCGTGTGCGACGCTGAAACGGCTGTTTGGGACGATAAAGTGGCGCGTATGGTTAGCGCAGTAAATGGCGATATACTATCTTTTTTTGTACCGCTGATGGCGCTTACATTCTGGCTGCATCGTGTTAACCGCTGGGCTTACTATGCCTCGTTCTTGCTCTTTGTGCCCTTGATGGCACTCAATCTGCAACCCTTTCTTAGAACTTACGGCTTTGCCTTTACCTATGTTCTGGCGGCCATTCTGCTCATTATCGGTCATAAGCCATTAAACAACCGATCGTTTGCAGCGCATGCGTTGCATGTGGCTACACAGCTGTTTTTTGGTGTGCTGATATCGGGTATACTTAATTTGGCTGTGATGGCTATCTGTGCATCGTTCTTCTATATCTTCGGTATCAACGAACCCAAGCATTTCTACGCACATATCGCCCAGTTTATCTGGTTTGTGCTGGCACCGCAAGTGTGCTGCACTCTTATACGCCAAAACGAGGACGAGGTAAAGGAACCATTTAAGGTGCTCCGGATAATCCTTAACTTCATCCTCTCGCCAGCCGTTATTATCTATACAGTTATACTCTATACCTATTTTGTAAAGATAGTATTTGAGTGGGATTTGCCCAAGGGCGGTGTGGCCTGGATGGTGATGGGATTTATTACGGTTACATTGATAGGTAGGGTGGCGCAGTCGATACTAAGTCAGCGATACTACGACTGGTTTTATCGCCACTTTACGTTGATTGCCATCCCGCCACTTGTGATGTACTGGATAGGCTCTATCTACCGTATACGTATTTACAGTTTTACCGAGAGTAGATTCTACCTGATGGTGGCAGGTGTGCTGATGACGCTCTTTGTGCTGATGCTGTACCGCCAGCGCACTCGTAGATATCAATTGATGGCACTCATTTTTTGTGCAGCCATCATCCTGTTTACTTATATCCCTGGCATATCGGCCAAGAGTATCGGTCTGCATTGCCAAAAGCAACGCCTGGCAGAGCTCATAGGCGAACTGAAGCTTACCGATGCCAAAACGGGCAAACTGAACGACAACCTTGACCTTTGGGGTATCAGACATGACAGTGTGATGTGCGAGCGATACAAGGATGTAAGCAGTGTCATCAAGTACGTGCGCGATGAGGTTGGTGATAAGGAGTTTGAAGCAAAATACGGCAAATGGTCGCATTCGGAGTATAGCTTTAACTATGCTAATGCCAAGAATGCCGATAACCGGAATTATGCCGATACATATAACCGGAAAAAGCCTGTAGAGTTAGGCGAATATACTATCATGTTACCCTCTAAAGATTATAAATACGACTACGATGAGCATAGTGTGATTGTTACCCATGATAAGGACACCGTTCTTGTATATCCTATCCAAAACATCGTTAGTAAGGACACATCGCTCCTGCATCACCCCGATCAACTGCTCACCTATCGCAACGACTCGCTGATGCTTGTGCTCGAAGGCATCTGCCTAAACGATACCGTAGTTGCCGATGTAAGATACTACGGCCTGCAGTTGTTTAAAAAGAAGTAAGAATATTGTCCCGTTAGGGTTGACGTAAACAGTAAACGGTGACAGGATGACACATCGCTCATTTTTTTTGCCTTTTTGGACCGACAAACTGAAGTTTGCTACGCGCTACAGCGCTACAGTTAGAAATATGTTTTTAAGACATCAATCAGCCAGGTTTGGAACATGAACGAAAATTTGCGTTCATGTTCCGAGATGTGGTAATCGCCCCCTCGTTGACAACGTGGCCCTGCGCAGTGTTGCAGTTAAAAACAAACGATAATTAGCAAGGTTCTGTATTTCAATACGTAACAAAAATGGGGCCGAAATATTAACCATATTTAATACGGGAGATGTTTGGTGGGATAGGGGATTTTTAGTAACTTTGCAGGCAAATTTTATAAGCTATGACAATAAACGAGATACAAGACGAGATTATCGACGAGTTCAGTGGTTTCGACGACTGGATGGATAAGTATCAGCTACTCATCGACTTAGGTAATGAGCAGGAGCCGCTGGACGATAAGTATAAAACAGAACAGAACCTGATTGACGGTTGTCAGAGCCGCGTGTGGTTGCAGGCCGACCTGGTGGATGGCAACATTCACTTCAGCGCCGAGAGCGATGCCTTGATAGTGAAGGGTATCGTGGCCCTGCTGATTCGCGTGCTGAGCGACCACACACCACAGGAGATTCTGGATGCCGACCTGTATTTCATTGAGCAGATCGGTCTGAAAGAGCACCTGTCGCCTACCCGCAGCAATGGACTGTTGGCTATGGTTAAGCAGATAAAGATGTACGCACTGGCGTTTAACGAGACATTGAAGAATTAATCATAAAATAATTAAGAACCTCATGATACAGACTGTAAAAAAGCGCGATGGGCGCATAGTAGGATTTAACGAACAGAAAGTGATGGCCGCCATACGTAAGGCCATGTTGCATACAGATAAAGGCGAAGACGAGCGACTGCTCTATCAGATTACCGACCGTATTGCCCAGCGTGGCGAGAGTCAGATGACGGTAGAGGAGATTCAGGACCTGGTGGAGATGGAACTGATGAAATCGAGTCGAAAGGATGTGGCTCAGAAGTACATCGCTTACCGCAACCAGCGCTCAATTGCTCGTAAGGCCAAGACACGCGAGGTGTTCCTGGACATCGTTAACATTAAGAATAACGACGTGACGCGCGAAAACGCTAACATGAATGCCGACACACCTGCGGGCATGATGATGAAGTTTGCCAGCGAAACAACCAAGCCATTCGTGGATGACTATCTGCTGAGCGAGGAGAGTCGCAACGCCGTTGAGCATAACTATCTGCACATTCACGATAAGGATTACTATCCCACCAAGAGTCTTACCTGCGTGCAGCACCCGCTGGATAACATCCTGCATAACGGTTTCACTGCCGGTCATGGTGCATCGCGCGCCGCCAAGCGCATCGAGACTGCCAGCGTGCTGGCTTGTATCTCGTTGGAGTGTGCACAGAACGAGATGCACGGCGGACAGGCTATTCCTGCTTTCGACTTTTATCTGGCACCTTTCGTGCGCATGAGCTATGTCGAGGAACTGAAAGCACTCGAAGACCTGTATGGTGAGAACTTTAAGGACCTGTACGACGAGCCTCTGATGGACTATCTGAAGGCCCCACTGGATGGTTTGGAGGGTAGAGACCGTGCCCGTCAGCATGCCATCAATAAGACGGTGGCTCGTGTGCATCAGGCCATGGAGGCATTTATCCACAATATGAATACGATTCACTCACGTGGTGGTAACCAGGTGGTGTTCTCGAGTATCAACTACGGTACCGATACCAGTGCCGAGGGCCGTTGCGTAATGCGCGAGATTCTGCTGAGCACCTACGAGGGTGTGGGTAATGGCGAGACAGCCATCTTCCCCATTCAGATCTGGAAAAAGAAGCGTGGCGTGAACTACCTACCCGAGGATCGCAACTTCGACTTGTATCAGTTGGCCTGCAAGGTAACAGCTCGCCGATTCTTCCCTAATTTTCTGAATCTGGATGCCACTTTTAATCAGGACAGCGACTGGCGTGCCGACGATCCCAAGCGCTACGTGCACGAGGTGGCTACGATGGGATGCCGCACACGTGTGTTCGAGAACCGATTCGGACCTAAGACCAGTATCGGTCGTGGCAACCTGAGCTTTTCGACTATCAACATCGTGAAGCTGGCGCTGGAGTGCCGCGAGGAGCAGGACCAGCAGAAGCGTATCGACATGTTCTTTGCCAAGCTCGATCAGATGCTACAGATTACTGCTAAGCAGCTCGACGACCGATTCCAGTTCCAGAAGACGGCCTTTGCCAAGCAGTTCCCCCTGCTGATGCAGTGCCTGTGGATTGGAGCCGACAAGCTGAAGCCTATGGACAGCATTGAGAGCGTGATTAACCAGGGAACACTGGGTATCGGCTTTATCGGACTGGCAGAATGCCTGGTAGCCCTGGTTGGCAAGCACCATGGCGAGAGCGAAGAGGCTCAGGAGCTGGGTGTGAAGATTGTGACCTATATGCGCGACCGTGCGAACGAATTCTGCGAGCGTTACCATCATAACTACTCGATACTGGCTACACCTGCCGAGGGCTTGAGTGGAAAGTTCACCAAGAAGGACCGCAAGGAGTTTGGTGTGGTGCCAGGCGTAACCGATCGCGATTACTATACCAACTCTAACCACGTGCCCGTATATTATAAGTGTAGCGCGCGCCACAAGGCCGAGATTGAGGCTCCTTATCACGACCTGACCCGTGGCGGACACATCTTCTACGTAGAGATTGATGGCGACGCTACTCACAATCCACAGGTGATTATGAGTGTTGTTGACATGATGGACCAGCTGAATATGGGCTACGGCAGCGTGAACCACAACCGCAACCGCTGTATGGACTGCGGCTACGAGAATGCCGACGACCATCTGGAGAAATGCCCTAAGTGCGGTTCGGCTAACATCGATAAGCTGCAGCGTATCACCGGCTATCTGGTAGGTACTACCGACCGTTGGAACAGTGGTAAGCTGGCCGAACTGAACGATCGTGTAACCCACATCGATCATAGCGCACAGGATCAGAAACTGTTTTAAAAATAAAAGAATAAAAAAATAAAAGTGATTCGAGTTCTCGATATCATAGAAGATACAATGGTGGACGGGCCGGGATTCCGGACGTCCATCTATTGTGCTGGATGCAATCATCAGTGCCCAGGCTGCCATAATCCGCAGTCGTGGGCGTTTGATGGAGGTCGTGAGATGACCACGCAGCAGCTGATGAAAATCATCGTTGCCGACCCCTTTGCCAACGTTACCTTTTCGGGGGGCGACCCGATGTATCAGGCCGCTGGCTTTGCCGAGTTGGCACACACCATACACGAGCAGACCAATAAGGATATCTGGTGTTTTACGGGCTTTACATTCGAAAGCTTGATACAGGACGACCAGCGCGAGCTGCTGGCCAATATCGATGTACTGGTGGATGGTCCTTTTATCGAGCGACTGAAAGACCCCGATTTGCTGTTTCGTGGCTCATCAAACCAACGCATAATAAACGTGCCCGCATCGATTTACGAGGGGCACGTCGTATTATGGAAACCAGATGTTAGTGTTTAGACTTGGCTAACTTCTGTTCGTATTCGTCTAATATCTTGAGGTAGTGATCGCGGAAATCGCGATAGTGATAGTAAGGTGCTATATCGGTAGGTATGGGCAGTGTGGCCTCGTTCTCGTTAAGTAGCACCTTGAAGATGATATCGGTGTCGGTTTCGTTCTTACGATAGAATACAAACTGGATGTTGGCAGCCATAGGAAACACCTCGAAGTTAATCCAACCTTCAAGATCGAGCTGCTCCATGTCGTGAATCTCGCGACCATAGCCGTTCAAATCGAGCAGGCAGGCTAGTGGCAGAATGATTGTTTCATGACCAAAACGCAGGGTAGCACCAGGGTGTGGCAGCACCAGGCAACTGTCGGCATCAGCGATAATGCGGCGCAGCAGTTTGCGCTGGGTGAAGGGCTGCTGTCCGCCGTTATGCGGGTTGCGGCCGAAACTGAGATACCAGAAGGCGTTGGCCTGCAGCCAGTTGTTGTAAAGCTCATCGTCGGTGTAGATGTCGAATAGGTTGAACAGGTCGCGCATCTCGGTGCCCTGCACGCTCGAAGCAATCTTAAAGATCGATTTGTTCAGCTCGAAAGAGTTAACCTGACTGTTGAAATATGCCGTGTCGTTGAACAATCGGCCCATGGAGGGCTTGTCGATAGCATATCGGTCGCAGAACTCATTGTACACATCACGCGTTTTCTTGGAGTAGCGCTGCTTGTAGAGTGCCGAATCCTGCATGTTCATGTAATACATATCGTACTGCGAGGCGTCGGCATTGAAAATCAGTTTGGGATTATTCTTGGCCAGCTGCAGTAATTCGTACTGCATCGATAGGATGCAACGTATCACCACTGTGCTCTTGGCCTCTACCACAGCGCGCCCTTGGAACACCTCGGGAAAGCGGTCGTACATGCGCTGGGCTATCTGCTGGTGCTGCACAGCACCTAAGGGTGTCAGGTCGCCATATCGGCCTCTCGCATCGTCGCGCAGGTAGCCAAGCAGTCGCAGGGCTTTCTGTCCCAAATCCGACAGCTTGCCCAGATTATCGGCTTTAAGCAGAGTCAGATATGGGTAGTCGTACTCCTCGCCCTTGATGAGGTAACGCGACCCGTGGCGCGAGTAACTGCTGATGTAGAACGGTTTCTCGCCCGAGGGCGGAGCAGTTAGTGCGCGTGTCGGTCCTTGGTAAGCATAGTAGTTGCTGCCTGCTTTCATAAAATCACGCTTAAGTGTTTCTCGTACGTTTTGGGCGCATAGTGAGGCCGCCGATAGTGCCCAAAGGGCAAATAATACTATTTTTCTCATAGTTTTTTCTCCTTTTCGGTGCAAATATACAAAAAAATCACTATTTTTGCAAAAAAATAGCGCAAATATGGCAAAAAACTCAAAATGGCAGGAAGAATACTGGCTACTGCTCATGCAGTTGTACTTACAAAAACCCACTGGCATCAAGCCCATGTACAGCCAGGCAATGGTAGATTTGAGTCTGGAGTTGCACATCGCACCCCAGCAGCTTTTCAATAAGATGTGCCAGATTGCCAATCTCGAAACACCACGCATCGAGCACATCTGGGAGGTGTACGGACAGAACCCGCGAAAGCTGAAGCGGGCTGTGAACTTGTTGCGCGAAATGTGGGGATTCAACAATGCACTGGAGTTTTACGAGGGCGTTGAAACGGTTGAGAGTTTTGAGAAAGAGTTTAAACCCATAGCCAGCAATACCACCCTGACCCCCATGATGCTGGTGCTGATACTCGACGTGTACTTCAGGCTGACACCTATCACGATGGTGCCCGAGACTCCCGAGGTGCAGGCGCTGGCCAAGATGATGAAACTGACCCCCCAGGAGGTGGTGGATGTGATGGAGGCTTTCCAGCACTGCGACCCCTATCTTAATCGTAAGGACGAGAAGGGAGGCGAATTATTGGAGGCTTGTCAGCAGGTATGGCGCCGTTTCGGAAACAGTGAGCCACAGGACCTGGCTTCGTATGCTGAACAACTGAAAGAATATTTTGAACATTGAGCATTAAGAATACACAGATACAGGAACAGCAGCAACTGCAGAAATTGGGGCAGACATTCTCCCAGCAGCAGTTGTTACAATCGTCGCTGATAGAGCTACCAGTAACGCAGCTGGTGGATCGTATCAATACCGAAATGAACGACAACCCCGCCCTGGAGAGCGAACAGCCCTACGACGATGATACGATGGCTACCGAGGAGACCGATTTCGGCGGTGGTGGCGATGCTGATGGCGCCGAGGATTTCGAGGCGGTTAGCGAGCGCGAGGAGCGACAGAGCGCACTCGACGAGGCTCTGAGCGGCATCGGACGCGACGACGAGGACCTGCCCGTGTATCAGAGCGGCAGTTCATATACCGAGGAACGCGAAGACATGGTGTATGGCGAAACCGAATCGTTCTACGACCAACTGAAAGAGCAGGTGGGCGAGCTGGATCTGACCGACAAACAGCGCGATATCCTGGAGTATCTGATAGGTTCGCTCGACGACGACGGTCTGCTGCGAAAAGACCTCTCGATAGTCAGCGACGAACTGGCCATCTATCATAATATCGATGCCACCGACAAGGAGATTGAACGCGTGCTGCTGATGCTGCAGGCTTTCGACCCTGCTGGTATCGGAGCCCGCTCGCTGCAGGAGTGCCTACTGTTGCAGATTGAGCGCCGCGAGCCATCGCGCTTGCGCGACCTGATGGAGCGCGTTGTCAAAAACTACTTCGAGGCTTTTACCCGTAAGCATTGGGATAAGATACAGGACGACTTGCAGTTGAACGACGTGCAGGCCGAAGCCTTGTTTCGCGAACTGCGCAAACTGAACCCGCGCCCAGGGGCATCGCTTGGTGAAACCGTGGGCCGCAGCATGCAGCAGATAACTCCCGATTTTATCGTGGATACACAGGATGATGGCACCATCACCTTTACGCTGAACAACGGCGAGGTGCCCGAACTCAAGGTGTCGCAGTCGTTCGTCGATTCGATGAAGGAGTATCAGCAGAACAAAGACCACCTGAGCAAGCAAACCAAGGAGGCTCTGCTATACATAAAGAAAAAGGTAGATGCCGCACAGGGCTTTATCGAAGCCATCAAGGTGCGCCGCCACACACTCACCGTTACCATGCGTACCATCATCCAGTTGCAGCGCCAGTTCTTTCTGGATGGTGACGAAGCCTCGCTGCGCCCTATGATTCTGAAAGATGTGGCCGAAAAGGCCGGACTCGATATATCTACCATCTCGCGTGTAAGCAATTCGAAATACGCTCAAACGCGTTGGGGCACCTTTCCTCTGCGCCACTTCTTCAGCGATGGCTACGTTACCGAGAGTGGCGAGGAGCTGAGTACCCGACAGATCAAAGCTGCCCTGCGCGACCTGATAGATGCCGAAGACAAGCGGAAGCCGCTGAGCGACGACCAGCTGAAGGATCAGCTGGCTGCCAAGGGGTTTCCTATCGCTCGCCGCACCGTGGCCAAGTATCGCGAACAGTTGGGTATTCCTATAGCAAGATTAAGAAAATGAGTAGGGAAAAGAATATCATATTAACAGCAAGGGTGATGAGCATGGTGTTCACACCGTTCTATCTGCCTATCGTGGGACTGCTGTCGCTCTTCTTTCTGAGCTACCTTAGCCTAATGCCTTTAGGCTATAAACTCCAGGTTTTGGCACTGGTGTATTTCTTCACCATCCTGTTGCCCACGGTGCTCATCCATCTTTATCGCAAGTACAACGGCTGGAACCTGATTGAGCTCGGTCATAAAGAGCGCCGTATGGTGCCTTATGTGATCTCTATCCTCTGCTACTTTTTCTGCGTGTACATCATGGACATGCTGCACATTCCGCACTTTATGGGTACCATCGTATCTGCCGCCCTGGCCATACAGATTGTGTGTGCCTTGATCAACGTGTGGTGGAAAATCTCTACCCACACCTCGGCTATCGGTGGCGTGGCAGGCGCGCTGTTCGTGTTTGGTGAACTTTTTGCCTTTAATCCCATCTGGTGGCTCTGTCTGGTATTTGTGCTTGCTGGCATGCTGGGCACCAGCCGAATGATACTGCGCCAGCACTCGCTATCGCAGGTGGTGGCCGGCTTCCTGGTGGGCCTTGTGTGCTCGGTACTCGGGTTGCTGTATCTGTAATGATCAATTGTGAATTATCAATTTAAAAAAATATATGAAGCCATTAGTAAGTATTATCATGGGCAGCACAAGCGATCTGCCCGTTATGGAAAAAGCGTTTAAGTTGCTCGACGAGATGGAGGTGCCTTTCGAGGTTAATGCTCTGTCGGCTCACCGTACTCCCGATGCTGTCGAGGAGTTTGCACGTACCGCTAAGGATCGTGGCATTAAAGTGATTATTGCTGGTGCCGGTATGGCTGCTGCCCTGCCTGGTGTGATTGCTGCTTCAACCACTCTGCCCGTCATCGGTGTGCCCATCAAGGGTATGCTCGACGGTCTGGATGCCATGCTGTCTATCATCCAGATGCCCCCAGGCATCCCCGTAGCTACAGTAGGTGTCAACGGCGCTCAGAACGCTGCCATCCTGGCTGTTGAGATGATGGCTTTGGCCGATCAGGACTTGGCGCAGCGCCTGGCTGTTTACAAAGGCAATCTGCGCATTAAGATAGAGAGAGCCAACGAGGAACTGGCTGGCATCAAATACAAATTCAAAACCAATTAATGTTTAACGCTTAATGTATAATAGAAGACAATCATCCGAAGCCCGTGTCGGCGGTATCGGCATTGGCGGACAGAACCCCATCCGCATCCAGTCGATGGGAACGGTAGATACGAATAATACCGAGGGCTGTGTGGCCCAGGCCAAGCGCATTATCGATGCTGGTGGCGAGCTGGTTCGCTTCACCACCCAAGGCACCCGCGAGGCAGAGAACATGAAGAACATCTCGGCCCGACTGAAGGCCGATGGTTATAATGCCCCACTGGTGGCTGATGTGCATTTTACTGCTCACACCGCCGATGTGGCAGCCCTGTACTGCGAAAAGGTGCGTATCAATCCTGGTAACTATGTTGATCCAGGTCGTACGTTCAAGCATCTGGAATATACCGACGAGGAGTATGCTGCCGAGTTGCAGAAGATTGAGAAGCAGCTGGTGCCTTTCCTGAATATCTGTAAGGAGCACCACACAGCTGTACGTATCGGTGTGAACCATGGTTCGCTGTCGGATCGTATCATGAGCCGTTATGGTGATACACCTGAAGGTATTGTCGAGAGCTGCATGGAGTTTCTGCGTATCTTTAAGCGCGAGAACTTTAACGATGTGGTTATCAGCATCAAGGCCTCTAACACCGTAGTGATGGTCACCACTATGCGCCTGCTGGTGCAGACGATGGATAAGGAAGATATGCACTACCCCCTGCACCTGGGTGTGACCGAGGCTGGTGAGGGCGAAGACGGACGTATCAAGAGTGCTGTGGGTATTGGTGCCCTGCTGACTGAGGGTATCGGCGATACCATCCGCGTATCACTCTCCGAGGAGCCCGAGTGCGAAATCCCCGTAGCACGTAAGCTGGTGGATATGATTCCCGAGTGCTCTGCCCTGCGCGAACAGGCTGAGGCCAGTATCAAGGACGATACCATCACACTGGAGATAGATGCTCCTGATTGGGAAACACTGCAGCTCAAGGCCGCTATGGCCGTAGGTGCCCTGCTGATAGATAAGAAGGCCCACAAATTATCGATTGTCAATTCGCAGTTCTCAATTGAAAAGCTCACCGAACTTTCTGACGCCATTCTGCAGGCTGCCCGCATTAAGTTCACTAAGACCGAGTATATCTCGTGCCCAGGTTGCGGTCGTACGCTCTACAATCTGCAGGAAACCATTGCCAAGATTAAAGCTGCCACCAAGAATATGGTGGGCTTGAAAATTGGTATCATGGGTTGCATTGTGAATGGTCCTGGCGAGATGGCCGATGCCGATTACGGTTACGTAGGTGCCGGACGCGGAAAAATTTCGCTCTACAAGGCTAAGGAGTGTATCGAGAAGAACATCCCCGAGGAAGAAGCTGTAGAACGTCTCATCGAATTCATCCGCAAGGACCGCGGTGAAAAATAAAGCGATACTATTTTAGCATTTAGGCACGGATTACACGGCTTTAATAAATTAAAAACACGGCTTTGGTATGGTGAACTAAAGCCGTGTTTCTTTATAAAAAGAACCGAGTGATCCGTATCTATAAAAACTATTCGCTCAAGATTTTCATGAGCTCTTTCATGCCTTCGCTAGCACCTTTCTGTATCTGTGTTACGCGACCACCGGCGTTGATAGGGTTGGGGTCGATGAGATAGATGGGAACATCCGGACGGGCATAATGCAGCAACCCCGCTGCAGGATAAACCACCAACGAAGTGCCGATGATAACCAGGATGTCGGCCTCCTGTACCTCTTCGGCAGCGATGGTGATGTTAGGAACAGCCTCGCCGAAGAACACGATAAACGGGCGCAGCAACGAACCGTCGCCAGCTTTCGTGCCTGGTTCAATCTCGCAGTTGTCGGGGGTGAGCTGTATCTGGTAGCGTGGGTCGTCAACATCGCGACTCGAACAAACCTTCATCAGTTCGCCATGCAGGTGAATCACTTTGCTTGAGCCTGCCATTTCATGCAGGTTGTCAACATTCTGCGTAACAACCGTCACGTCATAGTTTTTCTCAAGTTCGGCCACCAGCTTATGTCCTTCATTTGGCTGCACGTTCCAGCACTTCTTACGCAGCATGTTGTAGAAGTTTGTGACGAGTGTCGGGTCGGCCAACCAGCCCTCGTGAGTAGCTACTTTCTGTACGGGGTAATTCTCCCACAAACCATCAGCATCGCGGAAAGTCTTCAGTCCACTCTCCACCGACATGCCTGCACCGGTTAAGACAACAATCTTTTTCATAAGCAATTTCAATTAAACTACTGCAAAGATAATGCTTTTTTTGAAACACTGAGATACTGAGGTGCAGAGAATTATATTAAAAAAACAAAAATCTCCGTATCTCTGTATCTTTGTGTTCCATATTTTATATAACTTTGCAGCCGTTTTTAGACGTTACACATTATTTATAAATAGAGAATGGATAAATTAAGTTATGCTTTAGGTCTGGGCATCGGTCAGCAGTTGGCTCAGATGGGTGCTGACAATATCAGTGCCGAAGATTTTGCACAGGCCATCAACGATGTGTTGAAGGGCAACGAGCTGAAGGTTTCGCACCGCGAGGCTCAGGCTATCGTACAGGACTATTTTCAGAAGCAGGAGCAGAAGCTCCAGGCTGAGCGTGCCGAGAAAGGAAAGGTACATAAGGAGGCTGGCGAGAAGTTCCTCGCCGAGAATAGCAAGAAGGAGGGTATCGTAACACTTCCCAGCGGTCTGCAGTATCAGGTGCTGAAGGAGGGTAACGGTAAGAAGCCTTCGGCTAAGGATACCGTACAGTGCCACTACGAGGGTACACTCATCGACGGTACCGTATTCGACAGTTCATATCAGCGTGGCGAGCCCGCTACATTCCCACTCCAGCAGGTTATCGCTGGTTGGACCGAGGGTCTGCAGCTCATGCAGGAGGGGGCCAAGTATCGTTTCTTCATCCCTTACCGTCTGGCTTATGGCGAGGGGGGCGCAGGTGCATCTATTCCTCCATTCGCAGCGCTCATTTTCGATGTTGAGTTAATACAAGTAGTTTAAAAAAATAACAGAAAGCAATGAAAAAATTATCAATTGTAGCCGTTATGGCTATTGCAGTTGCTGGTTTCACCGCATGTGGCAACTCTACCCCTAAAGCAAGTTTGAAGACAGACGTAGACACCATGAGCTACGCCATTGGTATGGCTCAGACTCAGGGCTTGAAGGAGTATCTCGTAGGTAGTCTGGATGTCGACACCGCTTACATGGCCGAGTTTATCAAGGGTCTGCAGGAGGGTGCTAATGCTGGCGACAACAAGAAGAAGGCCGCTTACTATGCTGGTATCCAGATCGGTCAGCAGATTGCTAACCGTATGGTTAAGGGTATCAATCATGAAGTATTCGGCGACGACTCTACAAAGACAATCTCTTTGAAGAACTTCATGGCAGGTTTCATCAGCGGTACAACAGGCAAGAAGGGGCTGATGACTGTTGATTCTGCTCAGCAGGTTGCTCAGCGCATGATTCAGGAAATCAAGGCAAGAGAGATGGCCAAGGCTTACGGTCCTAACAAGGAGGCTGGTGAGAAGTTCCTTGCTGCCAACGCTAAGAAGGCTGGTGTAAAGACTCTGGCTGGTGGTGTTCAGTACAAGGTTATTAAGGAGGGTACAGGTGCTATCCCTGCTGATACTTCACTCGTTAAGGTTCACTACGAGGGTCGTCTCATCAACGATACTATCTTTGATAGCTCTTACAAGCGTGGCGAGCCCGCTACATTCCGTGCCAATCAGGTTATCAAGGGTTGGACCGAGGCTCTCACTCACATGCCTGCTGGTTCTATTTGGGAGGTTTACATTCCTCAGGAGCTAGCTTACGGCGAGCGTGCTCAGCGTAACATCGATCCATTCTCAGCACTGATCTTCAAAATCGAGTTGATCGAAGTAAATCCTAAGAAGTAACAATGAAGAAGTCATTGATATTTGCACTCGCCCTTGTGGCGGGTGCTTCTTTGTGTACAGTAGATGCTGCCAAGAAAAAGAAGGTGGTTGTCAAGGAGCAGGCTCCTGTAGTCGAGCCTTTCAAGCTTGCCACCAGCTCCGATTCGGTGAGCTATACTGCCGGTATGAGTAGCACCATTGGTTTGGTTAACTTCCTGCTCCAGCAGAAGGTGGATACCGCTTACATGGCTGACTTTGTGCGTGGTTTTAACGAGACCGTTTCGAAAAATCTCGATAATCCCCAGGAGAAGGCTTACATGATGGGTATCACCATCGCTCAGCAGCTGGTTGAACGCATGATGCCCGGTGTGGCAAAAGAACTCGAGGGTACTGCCGACTCATTAGAGGCCAACGTGTTCTACAAGGGTTTCGCTGATGCCCTGCTGCAGGATACAACTTTCTTTAAGGTAGATGCAGCCGAGACTATCTTCAGAACCAAGATGGAGGCCAATAAAGCCGAGAAGGAAGAGCGACTCTATGGCGCTAACCGCGAGGCTGGCCGACAGTTCCTGGCCGAGAACGCTAAGAAAGAGGGTGTGATCACCCTGCCCAGCGGACTCCAGTATAAGGTTCTTACCCAGGGAACAGGTGCTGTGCCAACCACCAACGATAAGGTTCAGGTGCACTACGAGGGGCGTCTGATTGATGGTACCGTGTTTGATGCTTCAAGAAATCATGGCGACGAGCCCACCGAGTTCCGTCCCACAGCTGTAATCAAGGGTTGGACCGAAGCACTCACCATGATGCCTGTAGGTTCAAAGTGGCAGGTTTACATCCCCTTCGAGCTGGCTTACGGCAGTCGCGAAGCCGGACAGATTAAGCCTTACAGCGCACTGATTTTCGATATCGAGCTTGTTGGAATCGTAGGTGATAAACCTGCTCCAGTCAAGCCTGCAAAATCGTCAAAAAAGACCAAGAAATAAGCAAGTGTGTCACGAAAGTGGCACACTTTTTTAATTTTTTCTTCAAAAAAGTTGCATTATTCGATTAAATTGCTTACTTTTGCTAACAAAATGTAACCAAGAGGGAGAAAAAATGGAGAAAATTGATTTTTTGGATAAGAAGATTCTGAGTATTCTGTCCAAGAATGCACGTATTCCTTTCAAGGATGTTGCTGCAGAGTGTAATGTTTCGCGTGCTGCTATTCATCAGCGTGTTCAGCATCTGATTGATGCCGATGTGATTACGGGTAGCGGTTTTGATGTTAATCCTAAGAGTTTAGGCTATTCTACTTGTACTTACGTGGGTATCACCCTCGAAAAGGGTTCGATGTACAAAGAGGTGGTAGAGCGTTTGCAGCATATCCCCGAAATCGTAGAATGTCACTTCACTACTGGTCCTTATACCATGCTGGTTAAGCTGTATGCTAAGGATAACGAGCAGCTGATGGAATTGCTGAACGGTAAGCTACAGGGTATTCCTGGTGTTGTTGCTACCGAAACCCTCATTTCGTTGGAGCAGAGTTTGAAGCGTGAGATTCCCATCGTGCTCGACGATGAAGATAAGAAACTATGAGCAGATTTGATCTCCAGTCGCATCTGAATGATGTGTATGCCCACTTCCCAGAAGCTGAGAAGCGTCCTGTGATTGGTATTACTGGCAATTACGACGACCTGACTTGTAAGTTGGGTCGAGGCTATTATCAGTCGATAGTCGAGGCGGGTGGTGTGCCTGTTGTGATACCGCCTGTCGCCGACAAGCATGTGATTATCAATACCTTGGAACATATCGACGCCCTGGTGTTGAGTGGTGGTGGCGATATCAATCCCCTTTGGGCGGGCGAGGAGCCTTCGCCCAAGCTGCATGGAATCAATCAAGAGCGCGATCTGCCCGAACTGTTGATTGCCCGTTTGGCCTACAATCGTCAGATTCCGATGCTGGGCATCTGTCGTGGCATACAGACGTTGGCCACAGCATTTGGTGGCAGAGTGGCACAGGATATCAGTGATGTGGCAACCATCAAGCACTCGCAGGATGCCGACCGCTCGGAACCAACGCATAGCGTGATGATTGAGCAGGCATCAAGCTTATTCGATATTTATCAGTCGGCAACGCTGATGGTCAACTCATTCCATCATCAGGCAGTGGCCGAAACAGGCGATAAGTTCAGAGTAGTAGCTAAGTCACCTGATGGCATCATCGAGGCGATGGAGAGTAGTGAGTTTAAATCGATACTGGGTGTGCAGTGGCATCCCGAATGTTTGGAAGAGGGCTTACCCTTGTTCCAGTGGCTGGTGCGTGAGGCCAAGAGTTATCGTTCGGCGCATTGCACCCACGACCGTGTGCTCACGCTCGATACCCATTGCGACACGCCAATGTTTTTTCCTCAAGGTATTCACTTTGAACAGCGCGACCCCAAGATTCTTGTCGATTTGCACAAGATGACCGAGGGCCGTCAGGATGCAACTATCATGGTGGCTTATCTGCCCCAGCCAACCGAGAATCCCACGGCCTTTGCTGATAACATCTTCGACCAGATTGAGGTGATTGTGGGTCAGAACAGCGATTATGTACGTATCGCTAACACGCCTCGCGACCTTTGGATGAACAAGCATCAGGGGCTGAAGAGCATCATGCTTGGTATCGAGAACGGAATCGCTCTCGATGGTAAGCTGGAGAATCTGCAGCACTTTGTGGATCGTGGTATTGTGTATATGACGCTTTGCCATAATGGCGATAACGATATTTGCGACTCGGCTTCGAAATCGCAGCACACGCATCATGGCGTGAGTGCGTTTGGCGAGCAGGTCATCAAGGAGATGAACCGTTTGGGTGTGCTGGTGGATATGAGTCATGCTGGTGAGGAGAGTTTCTATCAGGCGCTCGAAATCAGTAGCATGCCTATCGTGTGCAGCCATTCGTCGGCGCGTGCGCTCTGTGATCATCCCCGTAATCTGACCGACGACCAGATGCGCGCCCTTGCCCAGAAAGGCGGCGTGGCACAGACCACCATCTATCATGGATTCCTGAAGAAGGATGGCGAGGCTACCATCAACGATGTGATAGCTCACTTAGAGCATGCCATTGATGTGATGGGCATCGATCATGTGGGATTGGGAACCGACTTTGATGGCGACGGCGGTGTGCGTGGCCTGGCCAACTCGTCGGAGTTGATTAATTTTACGCGCAGATTGCTGGCATGCCGTTTCAGCGAGCACGACATCCAGAAAATCTGGGGTGGTAATTTCATGCGCGTGATGGAGGAAGTACAGGGAAACGTGAAAGAATAAAAAAGTAAAAAGTGATATTTGAGATGAGAGATAATAAAATAGCAACAGTAATAAGGTTGGTAAAGATGGTTTCTTTTTGCCTTTTTACCTTTTTACTGTTAGTAAGTTGTGGAAATCTGCGTAAGCAGACTACCGACGAGTCGGCTTCGTTGCAGCCTGTTGGTCCGGTGTTCTGTGCGGATAGTGCATATCAGTATTGTCAGGCTCAGTGTGATTTCGGTCCGCGTATCATGAACAGCAAGGCACACGATGACTGCGAAAAGTGGATTATCTCAAAGTTCAAGAGCTTCGGTATGGAGGTGATACCTCAGAAAGCTGTGCTGAAGGGCTACGACGGCACCTCGCTCAACAGTACCAATATCATCGCCAGCTATCGTCCTGATCTGGCCGACCGCATCTTGCTGTGTGCCCACTGGGACAGCCGTCCCTGGGCCGATAACGATCCCGACGAGGCCAATTGGAAAACACCCGTGATGGCTGCCAACGATGGCGCATCTGGCGTGGCTGTGATGCTCGAGGTGGCCCGTCTGCTGTCAAAAGACACCTTGCAGCTTGGAGTGGATTTTGTTTGCTTTGATGCCGAAGACTGGGGCGTGCCTCAGTGGTGCGAGGATAATTTCGATAGCGACTCGTGGGCGTTGGGTTCTCAGTACTGGTCGGCCAATCTGCACAAGAAAGGCTACCGTGCCCGTTTTGGCATCCTGCTCGATATGGTAGGCGGTCAGGGTGCGCAGTTCTACAAGGAGGCCATGTCTGTTCAGTATGCCAACCATGTAGTTGAGAAGGTTTGGCGCGCAGCTCAGGTGGTGGGCTATGGCAGTATGTTCCCCGCGCAACAGGGTACCGGCGTTACCGACGACCATATCTCGGTAAACACCAAAGCCAAGATTCCTACTATCGATATCATACCTTATTATCCTAACTGCGAGCAGAGTTCGTTCGGACCTACTTGGCATACCATTAATGATGATATGGCACATATCGAAAAGAATACCCTACAGGCTGTAGGGCAGACAATCATTCAGGTACTCTTCTCCGAGAAGTAGTACCTGAATGTTTTTTCTCACGACAAAATCTTATTTCTTAGGTTGCTCAGCTTCCAAATTTTCAACCGCTCCTGTCAGGGGGTGGAGCTGTAAGCGTGTGGTGTATTTCTTGTTGAACAAAACGCCACTCAGCAACTCTACATTTCCAAACTGTGCTGCAGCAAACACATTGCTGGCAATCTGTGCTGTGGCACTGAAGATGGTTGAGCGCAGCTTGCCTGGGATGTTGACATAGATGCCCGACTGCTGCGGTTTGGCTGCTTTCTTGGGATCGGCGGGCACTGGCTCATCAACCGTTTTCAGGTCCTCGATACTAATATAATAAGGTGTACCCGATAAATCATCGTTATCCACCAGTCCAAAATCGTTCGAGAAACGGAACAAAACGTCGCGTGTTGTGGGCTTGTCAACCACATAGGTAAACGTATGGGTGGTGG
The DNA here is from genome assembly GCA_015060625.1 of Xylanibacter ruminicola. Classification (GTDB taxonomy): domain Bacteria; phylum Bacteroidota; class Bacteroidia; order Bacteroidales; family Bacteroidaceae; genus Prevotella; species Prevotella ruminicola_D. The sequence goes on from SUYC01000011.1 coordinate 26,469, forward strand.
TGTCGTTCTCGGTGGTGCCGACAAACAGACTGGTGAGTGCTTCGTTCTGGGTGTCCAGCTCCTCCAGCATCAGTTTCAGCTGCTCGCCATCCTTCGGCATAAAGTCGGCCTGTCCCTTGGCCAGCATGCTCTTGCTCTCGCGTATCTCGTATATCTCCTGGGCGGTCAGTTCGGCCATCTTGGCGGTGCTGCCTGCCGAGAGAATCTCCTCGTTCAGATATGAGTTTGGCGATTTCTTCAAGGCGCGAATCTGCTGCACTGGGGCAGGGGTGTTCTTGAGCTGCTGCTTGGCGTCGGTGTTGATGGCCAGCAGAATGCCCTCGTCGCTCAGGCGCACGTTGCAGGCCGATGTCTTGGCATCAAACTTCACGGCATAGCACTTCGAGGTGTCGGCCATTGCAAATGGCTCCTGCTTTACCGACAGAATGCGATATTTGGTAGATGTACTGGCAGGTACATCTTTTATGCGCAGATATTTCTCCGAATACTTGCAGAATTCACCTGGGGTATAGGTGCTTTTCTCCACCTGCATGGTGATGCGGATGGCTGTCTTGGGCAGATAATACACTGCCCCCTCGCTGGTGACACCAGGTTTGTACGAACTGATAACTGTTTGAGCCAGCGAACTGGTCGTGCCTAATGTGAAGGCTATCAATAAAGTGCTAAATAATTTCATTCAGTAAGTCGTTTAAATGCGTAAGGCAGATTCTGAACCAAGTCACTGGCTATCACGCTTTCCTCGCCAAGTTCGCGAGCGGCAATGTCGCCAGCCAATCCGTGCAGATACATACCTACTACACATGCGTTTTCTTGATTATAACCACGTGCCAGCAGACCGGTGATGATGCCCGTCAGCACGTCGCCGCTACCGGCTGTAGCCATACCGGCATTGCCAGTAGAGTTAAAGATGATATGTCCGTCGGGCAGGCACAGCGAAGTGTGATGCCCCTTCAGTACGATGTAAGCCTGCAGGCGCTCGGCCAAATCGCGAGCCTTCATCAGGCGCTCAAAACTGTCGTTGGAGTGTCCTTCCATACGGTCGAACTCCTTGGGATGTGGGGTCATGATGATGCCTTTAGGCAGTTGCTGCAGCCACGCACGATGACTGGCCAGGATGTTAATGGCGTCGGCATCAACCACCGTGGGGCACTGACTGCGGCGCAGCTGGGCAATGATAGCGATGGCCGTTTGCTCGCTGGTTCCCAAACCAGGACCAATGCCAAGTGCGTTGAAGTCTTCGGTATCCACCGCCTCCGAGAAGATGGTTTCTTCTCTGTCGAACTGGATGATGGCCTCGGGCACGCTCACCTGCAGAATGTTGCTGTTGCGTTTCGGAGTGTGGGTTGTCACCTTTCCTACACCTACGCGCAGGCATGCTTTAGTGGCCAGCACCGAAGCACCTGCCATACCATAGCTACCGGCAATAATCAGGGCATTGCCCATCTTGCCTTTGTGGGTGAACGGGTCGCGTTTCAGCAGTCGTGGGCGCACATCGTTCTCTTCCAGCAGTGTGTAGTTGGCATCAATCTTCTCGATGCCCAGTTTGCTCAGTCGGATATCCAGCACCTTCAGTTTGCCGATAAATATCTGATTCTCAGGGAACAGGAACGATAGCTTTGGCAACTGTAGTGTCAGTGTCAAATCGGCACGGATGATGTTGGCTCTTACGTTGTAAGTGTTGTCCTCGGTCATCAGTCCCGAAGGCACATCGATACTTACCACCTGGGCGGGCGAGGCGTTGATGTATTTTACCAGCGACGCGAAACCACCTGCCAACGGCTTGTTCAAGCCTGAGCCGAAAAGTCCGTCAACCACCAGCATACCTTCTCCGAGCTGTGGAGGCTCAAACTCCTGGGTCACCTCTATCAGCGCTTTCGAGCGGCGTTCAATCAAACGCTTCTTGTTAACGAGGCAGTCTTCCGAGAGATTACCGGTTATATTAAAGAGGTAGGCTGTTACGTCGTAGTTTTTGTCGATTAGCATGCGGGCAACGGCCAATGCATCACCGCCATTGTTGCCCGGACCTGCGAATAAAACCACAGGAGTGGTGTTACCCCAGTTATCGGTGATAGCTTGGGTGAGGGTTTTGGCGGCACGCTCCATCAGGTCGATAGACTTAATGGGTTCGTTCTCTATAGTGTATTTGTCCAATTCGTGGACTTGAGCGCTCGTGAATATCTTCATAATGGTGCAAAAATACGAAAAAAAAGCTAATGAATGACGGAGTTTGGCAGATTTTTTGTAATTTTGCACAAATTTTTAATTCTTTCAGCATATGAGTATCGTAAAGATAAAGGATAAGTCGTTCGAAACCTCTATTTCAGAGGCTGAGATTAAGGAGCGTGTAAAGGCTGTTGCCCAGCAGATTAGTAAGGATATGGAGGGCAAGAACCCATTGCTGTTAGGTGTACTGAATGGTGCTTTTATGTTTGCTGCCGATTTGATGCGCGAGATGACCATTCCTTGTGAGATTTCGTTTGTAAAGCTGGCCTCTTATCAGGGCACCACTTCTACAGGCAAAATCAAGGAGGTGTTCGGTATCAACGAAGACTTGACCAATCGTACGGTGATTATAGTAGAGGATATCGTGGAGAGCGGACTCACCATGAAGCAGATGATTGAGTCGTTAGGCACCCGTAATCCCGCATCTATTCATATCTGCACCCTCTTCTTCAAGCCCAGCAAGCTGAAGGAGAAGATTAACCCCGAATACGTGGCCTTTAGCATCCCCGATGATTTTATTGTGGGCTACGGATTGGATTACGATCAGCAGGGCCGCGGACTGAAGGATGTTTACACCATTATCGAGTAGAATAATTTTTTAATCGCTTAAAATAAACTAAATATCAGGATAATGAAGAATATCGTTATTTTTGGTGCTCCCGGCTCAGGCAAGGGAACACAGAGTGATAAGATGATTGAGAAGTACGGTTTGAACCACATTTCAACTGGTGACGTGCTTCGTGGTGAAATCAAAAAAGGTACCGAGCTGGGTAAGACTGCTGCCGGTTATATCGAGAAGGGACAGCTGATCCCCGACGATCTGATGGTAAGCATTCTCGCTTCGGTTTATGATAGCTTCGGACGTGATAGCAAGGGTGTGATCTTCGACGGTTTCCCCCGTACTATCCCACAGGCAGAGGCTCTGAAGAAGATGCTCGACGAGCGTGGCGACAAGGTGGCTGCCATGATCGAGCTCGACGTGCCCGAGGATGAGCTGATGAAGCGTCTCATTCTGCGTGGTCAGCAGAGCGGCCGTGCCGATGATAATGAGGAGACCATCAAAAAGCGTCTCGTGGTTTACCACTCTCAGACCATGCCACTTATCGAGTGGTATAAGCAGGAGGGTGTTCACTATCACATCGACGGTCTAGGCGAGCTCGACCGCATCTTTGCTGATATCTGCAATGTAATTGACAATATCTAAATGGAGAGTAATTTCGTAGACTACGTAAAGATTTACTGTCGCTCTGGTAAGGGTGGTAAAGGCAGTATGCACTTGCGCCATGTAAAGTATAACCCTAATGGCGGTCCCGACGGTGGTGATGGTGGAAAGGGCGGAAGCATTATTCTGCGCGGAAACCATAACTACTGGACCTTGCTCCACTTGAAGTACGAGCGCCATATTTTTGCCGAACACGGTGGAAATGGCGGTCGCGACAAGTGCCATGGTACCGACGGAAAGGATGTTTACATCGATGTGCCTTGTGGCACCGTGGTGTATAATGCCGAAACCGGTAAGTATGTCTGCGATGTTACATACGATGGTCAGGAAGTGTTGCTGCTCAAGGGCGGCCGTGGCGGATTGGGCAATTTCCAGTTCCGCACAGCCACCAATCAGGCGCCCCGTTATGCGCAGCCTGGTGAGCCCATGCAGGAGATGACCATCATTCTGGAATTGAAACTCTTAGCTGATGTGGGCTTGGTAGGTTTTCCCAATGCGGGAAAATCTACCTTGGTATCATCGCTGTCGAATGCTAAGCCCAAGATTGCCAATTATCCCTTTACCACAATGGAGCCCTCGCTGGGTATCGTTGGCTATCGCGACAACAAGTCGTTTGTGATGGCTGATATTCCTGGTATTATCGAAGGTGCTAGCGAAGGTAAGGGGCTGGGTCTTAGATTCTTGCGCCATATCGAGCGCAACTCGCTCCTGCTGTTCATGGTACCAGGTGATACCGACGACATCAAACGCGAATACGAGATTCTGCTCAACGAACTTCAGCAGTTCAATCCCGAGATGCTCGACAAGCATCGCGTGCTGGCCGTTACCAAGTGCGACCTGCTCGACGAGGAACTGATTGAGATGCTGAAGGAGTCGTTGCCTCAGGATTTGCCTGTGGTATTTATTTCGGCTGTGACCGGCTATGGTCTCGACGAACTCAAGGATGTGCTTTGGAACGAGCTGAATGCCGAAAGCAACAAACTGAACGTCATCACCTCGGAGGATTCGCTGGTGCATCGCGACAAGGATATGAGCCGTTTTGCTCAGGAGCTTGCCGATGAGGGTGAGGACGAGGATATCGAGTATATCGACGAGGATGATATCGAGGATATCGAGGACTTTGAGTACGAGGACTTCGAGGACGAGGCCTAACGTTACACAACAATTTTCACGATTTTTTAAAAAAGTAGCCGATTTATAACATTAAATCGGAAAATTTTTCATACCTTTGCACCGAAATTTAAACAATCCGGAATTTTTCCGCTCATTTAATTAATTAAAACAGTTCTAGTTTATGCAGAAAAGATTGCTCTTTCTGGTTTCATTAATGTTAACTTTCTCGTTAACATTGATGGCACAAATCACAACTTCAAGTATGGCTGGAAAGGTGACCCTCGACAATGCAAATGGCGAGGAAGTCATTGGTGCTACAGTTGTGGCTGTACACGAGCCTTCAGGTACTCGTTACACAGCGGTGACAAATACCTCGGGTCGTTTCTCGATCAATGGTATGCGTACAGGTGGTCCTTACAATGTGACCATTTCTTACATCGGTTTTCAGCCAAGAACCATCAAGGGAGTTACCCTTCAGTTGGCTGAAACTTACAACCTGAATGTCTTCCTTACTGAGGATGCTACCGAGCTTGCCGAGGTTGTAGTAAGCGGTAAGGCTTCTAAGTTCGCTGCCGAAAAGACTGGCGCAGCTACTAACATCAACAGCGCACAGATTACTAACCTGCCAACAGTTAGCCGTTCTCTTACAGAAGTTACACGTCTGTCACCTTATGGTGGTAACGGTATGAGCTTCGCAGGTGCCGATGGTCGTACAGCCAACTTCACTGTGGATGGTGCTAACTTCAACAACAACTTTGGTTTGTCTGATGGTCTTCCAGGTGGTGGTAACCCCATCTCTATCGATGCTATCGAGGAACTGCAGGTGGTTATCTCTCCTTACGATGTTCGTCAGACCAACTTCATCGGTGGTGGTGTGAACGCTATTACCAAGTCGGGTACTAACACCTTCAAGGGTAGCGCTTATGTTTACCACAAGAACGAGAACATGCAGGGTGATGCTGTAAAGCGTCAGCAGATTCAGGGTGCTCGTGAGAAGAGTCAGACCACTACCTATGGTTTCACCTTGGGTGGCCCAATCATCAAGGATAAGCTCCATTTCTTCGTAAATGGTGAGATGATTAAGATTCCTACAGTGGTTAACCGCTGGCGTGGTTCTGAAGATGGTGTTGCCGATCCAAATAACTACATCTCTCGTACAACTAACGCTGATTTGGAGGCTGTTTCTAACTACATGGCCAGCAAGTATGGCTACAATACCGGTTCATGGACCAGCTTCCCTGCAGATGAGAGCAACTACAAGTTGATGGCACGTGTTGACTGGAATATTACCGACCGTCATCACCTGGCTGTTCGCTACAATTATACAAAGAACAATGTATGGAAATCGCCTAACGCTACCTCTATGGATGGAGGTACACGTCAGAATGGCGCTCGTATGTCGCAGTACTCTATGGCTTTCGCCAATAATATGTACTCAATGGAGAACTTGGTACACTCTTGGACTGTCGATTTGAACAGCCGTTTGACCGACAATCTGTCAAACCAGCTGTTGTTCACATACTCTAAACTCGACGATGTTCGTGGTACTAACTCTTCTGAGTTCCCACATATTGATATTACAAAGGATGACGATAACTACATGGCTCTTGGTTTGGAGCTCTTTACATGGAACAACGCCGTTCACAATAAGATCTGGAACATCAAGGATGATGTAACCTACTATCTGGGTTCACATAAGATTATGGCTGGTGTGATGTTCGAGCATCAGATGGCCGACAATATGTATATGCGTAACGGTACTGGTTACTATCGTTACAACATTACCGATGATATGTATGTTAACGGTAAGCTCGATTGCGCTACTCTGTTCAACAGCGCTCCTGAGGTATTCTGCTTGACTTACGGTTACGATGGTGAGAGTGCTCCTGCTGCCCGTGTACAGTTCAACCGTCCAGGCATCTATGCTCAGGATGAGTGGAACGTTACCGACAAGCTGAAGCTCACTTATGGTCTGCGTGTTGATGGCTTGTTCTTCAACAACAGCGACCTGATGACTAACGCTGCTATCTACAACCTTGATTACAGTGGTCGTCATATCGATACTGGTAAGTGGCCTAAGAACAGCATCACCTTCTCTCCACGTTTCGGATTCACTTACGATGTATTCGGTGATAAGAGCCTGAAGGTACGTGGTGGTACAGGTCTCTTCTCTGGGCGTCTGCCTCTGGTATTCTTCACCAACATGCCTACCAACGGTGGTATGGTTCAGTATCAGGCACAGATTGGTCCTTCTACCAAGTATGCTAATATGCCAGATGCTGTGAAATCACAGTATGCTACCGTTGCCGACGTTTTGGATCAGTTCAAAGGTGGTCCAATGACCAACATCAGCGATATGCTTACTAAGCTGCAGGGCATGGGTTATCCCACAACGATTAATCCGGAGGATGGTACTGTGCCTTCTTCTATCTCTGCAGTTGATCCTAAGTTTAAGATGCCTCAGGTATGGAAGACATCTGTAGCACTCGACTATCAGCTGCCTGTTGACTTCCCATTCACTGTGACTGCCGAGGGTATCTTCAACAAGACCATTAATGGTGTAACAATTTCTGACTGGGCTATCCCCAATGTAGGTGGTTTTGCTCGTTTCAACGGTGTTGACAACCGTCCTATCTTCCCAACCGGATTCCGTACTGGTACCAAGGCATTCGTTCTTGAGAACACAAGCAAGGGTTATGGATGGAGCGCTTCTGTTGAGTTGAAGGCACAGCCTGCCGATTGGATTAGTCTGACAGCATCTTATACTCACACTGTATCTAAGGAGGTTACTGGTATGCCAGGTTCTAACGCTGAGTCTGCATTCACCTATATTCCTTCTGTACAGGGTCCAAACAACATCAGTTTGCACAACTCTCAGTATGTTGTTCCCGATCGTCTGGTTGCTTCTGCTACTATCAGCGATAAGTGCGGTAACCACTATAACCTCATCTATGAGGCACAGCGTGGTGGCTACAACTACGGTTGGATGCTGACCAACGATATCAACGGTGATGGTTACAACTACGATGCTCTCTACATCCCAACCGATGAGCAGGTAGCTAACAAGGAGTTCCGTTTTGTTTCTGACGACGATGCTAAGCGTTTCATGGACTTCGTTCACAACGATCCTTACATGAGCAAGCACCAGGGTGAGTATGCCGAGCCTTACAGTGTTTACTCTCCATGGCTACACCGCATCGACTTCGGTTACAAGCACGACTTCAAGTTCAACGTAGGTCAGACTAAGCATATGCTGCAGCTCACCTTCGATATGAAGAACGTTCTCAACTTCTTCAACTCTGCATGGGGTGTTGCTAAGTACCTGAATCCTGAGATTGGTTCAGAGGCTCGCTGTCTGAAGTATGAGGGTGTTGATGCCCAGGGTTACGCAACCTTCTCTACACCTTCTTCTATCAATGGAAATACATCAACTTGGGCTACCAACTACTCACTTGGTCAGTGCTGGTATGCTTCTGTTGGTATCAAGTACTACTTCAATTAAGAATTAATAATTAAGAATTAAGAGAATATGAAACTCAAATATTTCATTCCGTCTCTCGTAGCAGTTGTAGCTGCTATGTTCACAAGCTGTTCGGATGATGAGAAGCCAACCTATCTTGATGGACTCCAGGTGTCTCAGTCATATGTTTCGCTTGACAAAGCTGGTGGCACTACTTCTATCGACGTAACAGCCATTGGAGACTGGGCTGTTTCTGGTGCTCCTGAATGGTTAACTGTTTCGCCTGCATCTGGTTCAGGCAACGGTAGTATCTCTTTCTCAGCTGGTGCTGGCGAAGGACGTACCGCTCAGCTGCTGCTCACCAGCGGCGACCTTACTCAGCGCATCAACATCATTCAGGGTATTGCTACTGTTGAGAATGCAACCTGTGCTGAGGTGCTTGCTGGTCCTGAGGCCAAGACATATCGTGTAACTGGTGTTTGTGTTGATAATCCTGATAACCAGTATGGTAACTGGCACATCAACGACGGTACCGGCGAGGTGTATGTTTATGGTACTCTCGATAAGAAGGGCGATAAGGGTAAGTTCCCTATCAGCGGTGCTAACGGATGGGGCTTTGGTGCTGGCGATGTTATCACCATCGAAGGTCCTAAGAAGCTCTATAACGGTACTGTTGAGCTCGAGAACGTAACTGTTATTAAGATTGTTAAGTCGCTGGTTAAGATTGAAGAGGGCGACACCCAGGCATTCGATGCTGATGGTGGTAACTTCACAGTTCGCCTCACCGTTAGCGGCGATGGTCCATACATTGATATCCCTGCTGAGGCTCAGGAGTGGTTGGGCGTAACATCGGTTGTTAAGACCGACTCAACTACTAACGTCAACTTCCACGTTGCTAAGAACGCTGGCGAGCAGGATCGTAAGACCACCGTATCGTTCACATCTACATCTGGTTCTTCTACCTCTACAGTTACTGCTTCTGTAAGTCAGATGGGTCTCTCTGGCACACTTGCCAACCCATTCTCAGTTGCTGATGCTATTGCTTACTGCCAGACTCTGTCAGGTGCTACAGCCAACAACTTCTTCGTAAAGGGTAAGATCTCTAAGATTGTTGATAAGGGCGAGTTCGGTTCGTATGGTAATGCTACCTTCTGGATTTCGGATGATGGCGTATTCAACGACGATAAGTCTAAGGACTTCGAGTGCTATCGTGTACTTTGGCTTGGCAACAAGAAGTGGGCCGAGGGCAATGCTCAGATTTCTGTAGGCGACGAGGTTTTGATCTGTGGTCAGCTTACCCTTTATAAGGGTACTGCCGAGACCAACCAGAACAAGGCTTACATCTACGAGATCAATGGTGTTCAGGACGATGCCAATGGTATTGGTTCACTTGCTGCTCCATTCAATATCGCAGGTGTTAAGGCTGCTATCGACAATGGTGTAACTGGTGATGTCTATGTAAAGGGTATTGTATCATCAATTGCTAAGAACGGTGAGTTCGGTTCACAGTATGGTAATGGTACATTCTGGATTAGCGACGATGGTCAGTCAAACGACTTTGAGGCATATCGTGTGCTCTGGCTTGGCAACAAGAAGTGGCAGGACGGCGATGCCCAGATAGCTGTTGGTAATAAGGTAATCCTCCATGGTAAGGTTACCAAGTATGGCTCTACCTATGAGACATCTTCTGGTAAGGCTTATGTATATTCAGTTGAATAATATTACATAATACTATACAACGCGCCGAAATGTTGTGAACACCACAATGTTTTGGCGCGTTTCAAATCACAAATAATTATGAATTGGCGATATCTTTTATTTTCCTCTCTGGTGTGTGTTGCCTGTGGCGGCAGCAGTAGTGATAGCCCTGAGCCTACGCCTACACCAGATCCTACGCCAACCCCAGTGGTAGGCAACGTGAATAAGAACGATGCCTCGGTCAATGAGTACTTGGCTCGTCTTGAGATGCCCAAGGCACGTACTGATTCTAAGGTGATCACTCATACTACTGCCAACTTCGGCGTTACATACTCAGTAGAGTGGGACAGTAAGATTCGAGCCCAGCGCTGGACTTGCTACGACTTGAACAAAAAGAATGTGGCAACCAACGGTAATACCCGTAAGAGCCTCTGGCCAGAAGGCGATCCTTGGGCTTACGATCCAGATGTAGCAAAAAGCGAGCAGCAGGCTACCTATAGCGAGTTGAGCAAGAGCTACTATCCTGGTTCTACAACTGCTTATTACGAAAAGGGACACATCTGCCCATCTATGGACCGTCTGAATAGCAAGGATGCTAACGAGCAGACTTACTACATGACCAACATCCTGCCTATGGTTGCTAATTTTAATGGTAAGTTGTGGCAGAAGATGGAGACTCAGGTTAACACTTGGGGTAAGGCATTGGCTGATGGCGACACCATCTTTGTATGTAAAGGTGGTACCATCGACAAGGAAGATCAGATTCTTGGTAAGACCATCGGCAACCATGTAGTACCTAAGTACTTCTTCATGGCCCTCTATGCTAAAACTTCTACTGGTCAGAAAATGCTGGGCTTCTGGGCTGAGCACCTGAACGAGGATAAGTCGGGCGATGCACTGAAGGGCTACGTTGTAAGCATCGACGAGCTGGAGCAGAAAACCGGTATTGATTTCTTCTGCAATCTCTCTGATACTCTTGAGGAACAGTTAGAATCCAAAAAAGCAGCCGACATTATTTCTGCCTGGGGACTTTAAGAAAGTCACAACGGTCACATGGTCACAGCTGTGACCATGTGACCGTTTTTTCGTTAACTAAGGTTTGAATGGGTAAAACCTAAGGGCTGCCAGTACAATACTTAGGGGTAACAGGTACAAAGAGCCTGAGAAATAATCATTTGCCTATACTCAAACGATTGTTTGCCTATACTCAAACGACTATTTGCCTATACCCGATTTGAAACGCAGTTCAGAAATGTGATTTTTCTTAATAAAAATTTGCATCCTATTGTTTTATTTTGTATCTTTGCCCCGTAAGTGGAACAAAATTAACTGGTTGGATGATGAAAAGACTTTCTGTATTACTATTAGTACTTTTGACAATATCGCTTTCTGTTCTGGCTCAGGTTACTACATCTGGTATCACCGGTGTAGTGATGGCTGATGGCGAAGAGGCTATTGGTGCAACTGTTACAGCCAAGCATGTGCCTTCGGGCTCAGTTTATCGTGGTGTCACCAACTTCGAAGGTCACTATACGCTCACGGGTCTGAAAGTGGGTGGACCTTACGAGGTAGAGATATCTTATATCGGGTTCCAGACATCGCGCTTTACCGATATCCAGTTGGCACTGGGTCAGAATACGGTGGTGGATGCCACACTGAGCGAAGGCTCTGAGATGATTCAGGAGATTGTGGTAACGGCCAAGGCCAACAATACCATGCGTAGCGACCGCAGCGGTGCTGTCACCAGCCTGAATGCCAACCAGATGGCCGACGTGCCCAATATCGGGCGCTCGATGCTGGATATCATGAAGATGACACCTCAGTCGAGCTCGGCCAGCGGTATGGCGATTGGTGGTGGTAACTACCGTCAGTCGTATGTCACCATCGATGGTGCTTCGTTCAACGACTCGTTTGGTATGGAGCCCAGTCCGCTGCCTGGTGGCGGCACGCCCATCTCGCTCGAGGCACTCGAACAGATGACCGTTTCGGTCACTCCTTATGATGTGCGTCAGAGTGGATTTACAGGTGGTGGCGTGAATGCTGTTACCAAGAGTGGTACCAACACCTTCAAGGGTATGGCTTATACCTTCCTCACCAGTTCCGACCTGAAGGGTAAAAAGATTCGTCACGCCGAACTGCCCGTATCCAAGGGGCATAACAATACCTTTGGTTTGAGCATTGGCGGACCGATTATCAAGGATAAACTCTTTTTCTTTGTCAACGGCGAGTACGAGCATAACGTCACGGCTGGTCCTGCTGTGCAGGCAGGCAATGGCTCAACGCCTTATACCGCCACCAACCGTCGCCCGCGTTATGCCGAGTTGGAGAGCTTGTCCAACTTTATGCAGCAGGCCTATGGCATCACTACAGGTCCTTGGCAGAATTACAACCTGAAGACACCCGCCTATCGCATTCTGGCGCGTATCGACTGGAATATCAACGACGATCATAAGTTCAACGTGCGCTTCACCAAGTCGAACCGTAAGGAGGCTAACCCTGCCTCGGCATCGCGCAGTATCGGTAGCAACCGCACGTCAATCATCTATGGTGGCAACCAGAACTCGTATGGTGGCAATACCGACTACGGCATGTCGTCGCTCTCAAGCCGTTATATGACCGAGTTCCGCTTCACGTCGGTTGCTGCCGAGCTCAATAGTAAGTTCGGTAAACTGCACAACACCCTGCGTGGCACCTACTCGTATCAGGACCAGCCACGTAGCAATGCGTATGGCGTAGGTGTGCCTGTGGTCGAAATCGTGATGAGCGACGGTCAGGGCCACTATCCTTACTGGGCACTCACAGGCGACCTGTTTACCTACGGCAATGTGGCCAAGACAAAGACCACGGTGATTACCGACGAGGTGAACATCCAACTGGGTAAGCACAACCTGTTTGGCGGTTTGCAGTACGAGAACAATTGGGCTGCCAACGGTTACGCTCAGGCCGGTGCCGGCTATTATGCTTTCGAGGCCACACCCGAGCAGGTGGCAGCCGGCGATTGGGCCAGCGTGTTCACCCCCGAACACACCCGCCTGTTTGGTATCACCTATGGCAATGGGCCTAACCACGAGGATTTTGTGGCCAAGATGACCACCCACCAGTGGTCGCTCTATCTGCAGGACAACATGAGCCTCTCCGACCGTTTCCGTATGTCGCTCGGTGTGCGTTTCGAGCTGCCTTCTTATCCCAGTCTGAAAGATAATTTCAACGAAGCTTATTATAAGATTGACTTTGGCGGTGAGCATTTCCGTACCGATAATGTGCCCGATGCCCGCATCTCGGTATCGCCACGCGTGGGCTTCAACTGGGATATCACCGGCAACCGCAATCTCATCCTGCGTGGTGGCACGGGTCTGTTCATCGGTCGCCTGCCGTTTGTATGGCTCATCTCAGCAGTAGGCAACTCCGGTATCGGTCAGACCTCTTATATCGCTTCGCAAACCAAGGGTAAGATACCCACTTTCACCACCAGTCAGAAGGACATGCTGCAGCAGATAGGTGCCCAGAGCAAGATTTCGGTGCCCAGCAGCGCCACCATCCTGAGTGATAACCTGCGCATGCCCAAAACGTGGAAAACCTCGTTGGCACTCGATGCCCGTCTGCCTGGCGATATCGACTTCACCATCGAGGGTATCTACAACCGCGATATCAACCCCGTTGTAGTGGCCAATCGCGATATTTACTGGGACGGCACCTCTACCATCGACTTGGGGCATGGTGATGTGCGCCATTCGATGTCGTATTACGATGCCGGTTCATCGGCCTACGTGCTCGAGAATGCCGGTCATAAGGCTTACTACTTGTCGCTTAGCGCCCAGTTGCGCAAAAAGTTCGACTTCGGTCTCGACCTCTCGGCCAGCTACACCCTCTCACGCAGCAAGACCTATACCGATGGTATCGGCAATCAGGTGTCGTCGGCCTATAATAACTACCGCAACTCGGTGAATGCCGTCAACGACAACGAGTTGGGCTATGCCACCTTTGTGGCTCCTAACCGCCTGTTGCTCTCGGCCAGCTATACCCTCAAGGAGTCGAAGAATGCCAGCTCGCACTTCTCGCTCATCTACGATGGTTATCAGTATGGCTTCCTCACCGAATATGCTTTCAGCCGTTACAGCTACATCTTCTCGGCCAATGTCAACAACGATGCGCTGGCACCCGCTAATCTCATCTACGTGCCTGCTTCGCGCAAGGAACTCGATAGTTGGAATTTTGCCGAGAGCACCTACGGCACCAACCATCAGGTTTATACCGCCGAGATGCAGCGCGACGACTTCTGGGCCTATATCCAGCAGGACGATTATCTGAAGCATCGCACCGGCAAGTATGCCGAGCGTGGCGGCGCCAAGATGCCTTGGCACCATCAGATCGACTTCAAGTACCAGCATGATATGAGTCTCGATTTCGGTAAAACCAAGCACACCCTGCAGTTGGGTGTGGATATCCTGAATCTGCCCAATTTCCTCAACAAGAAATGGGGCCTTTACAAACAGGTTACCGAAACGGCGCTACTCTCATATAACAAGGGACAATATACCTACAATACGGTTAATGGTGAGCGTCATCTGCACACCTATTCCGATTTCCTCGGACTGCAGTCCACCTATCAGATTATGTTCACTATTCGTTATCTGTTTAATTAACAAAGTTGAATCCTCGCCGAAAGGCGGGGATTTTCTCTGATTTTTTGTTAATTATCCATTTTCGATTATCAATTATATTTCGTAAATTTGGATAAAATCGCAAACCTTTTGTAAATAAAGGCAGTTGCAAGGATTGAGAAAAACTGGGTTACGAACTGGCAACGGTTCTTGCTACCAAAGGGACGCAAAAACTCCCGACGCTGAGCCACCAGCCTGTTTCAATGGTTATTTGTCGGGGCAAAGGTACATAGAATATGCGAGATAACAAAACTTTTGAGGGATTTTTCGCCTTTTGTTCTTTTGTCACATGATTTTGTGCTACCTTTGCACACATAATTTATATTAGAGACTATCCTATGGCAAAGAAAAATGAGATTATCGTTAAAGATGTAGCTATCAAGACTATGTCAAAAGATGGTATAGATTACATTAGCATCACAGACATCGCCAGGTAGAAAAACGCCACAGACCCCAACGGAGTTATAGCGAACTGGATGCGTAACCGCAATACTGTGGAATTTCTTGGTATATGGGAGACTCTTCACAACCCAAATTTTAACCCCCTCGAATTCGAGGGGTTTAGAAAAGAGGCTGGTTTGAATGCTTTCACGCTTTCGCCTACTCGTTGGATTGAAGCCACCAATGCTATTGGGATTGTTTCGCAAGCGGGACGCTATGGAGGAACTTTTGCCCAAACTGATATAGCCTTCGAGTTTGCATCATGGATTTCCGTTGAGTTCCGCCTTTACCTTGTCATGGAGTTCCAACGCTTAAAAGCCAAGGAACAGGAATTATTGGGATGGACTGCTAAAAGAGAGCTCTCAAAAATTAACTACCGCATTCATACGGATGCCATCAAGAGCCACTTGATCCCAGAGGAAATCACCCCAGCACAAGCCAGTGTCATCTATGCAGAAGAAGCCGATGTACTTAACGTCGCAATGTTCGGAATGACCGCCAAGCAATGGCGAGAGGCAAATCCCGACCTAAAAGGCAATATCCGTGACTATGCCACCATCAACGAACTGATATGCCTGTCGAATATGGAGAATATCAATGCAGTGCTAATCAATGATGGAATACCACAGGGCGAAAGACTTGTGAAACTGAACCAGATTGCTATCCAGCAAATGCAGGTCTTGGAGGGGAATAGTAATAGGAATCTTCTTAAGTAACCCTTTCTCAAATAGGAGATTCACAATTGCATGATAGTTCATCTATCGTGCATGGCTTCTTATTGCTCATTGCTGTTTATAAAAAAAGGTGACCCGCCAGCAGTTCTACGGGATGCCGACGGGTTCTGTTATCGTTTGATTCGGACTGTCTTATCCGAGAATCTTCTTCATTTCGGGTGCAAATATAATGTTTTTCTCGATTTATACAAGATTTCAATTAGTTTTTGAAGAAATGACACTTAATTTGCTATCTTTTTTGTATTTTTGCACCCATGATTCTTGAATCACGGACTTTATTTGCTTACTTTCCCACTACGCAAGGGCACTGCCAACAGTTTCACCAGATATGGTACACCAGTCTTATGACGCTTGCCGACAATCCATTTTTCACCGTTCACCTCTACAATGTTGTCCGTAGTCAGTTCCTTCAAGTCCACAAACGATTTTTATAAAGTCGTCGGCGAAGCCAACGACTTTATAAAAAAGTTCATGAACACGAAAAGGTCACGGACGAATGCGAGGTTGGCATCCTCAAACTCATGAGTCATCACCTTCTTCAGTTCTGACGATTGGTGCTCACCATCGTCTTCTGTCAGAAAGGTACGCTCCTTGCACTTGGAACTGATGTGAAACTGCGCAAATACATTGCGCTGTATCTTGCCATTATCATGAGCACGGCCTACTACTCCTTTCAGGTGCATACACGATAGCCAGATGGTGGAACTGGCCAGACCTCGGTCATTAGCGAGATACACGGCAAACTCCTTGATGAAGTCTGGCGTGAGTTCTTCGACAAGCGAAGCGGCAAAGCCGAGTCCGAACTGGAAACCTAATTCGTTCTGCAATCCGCTTCGGTTTGCTTAATGGCACCTTGCGGACTTTCCTCAATTTTCCTCGAATTGCCTTTATTTATGGGTCTAATTGCGTTAATCTTCCAAAATCGCTTTGCTACGTCAGCATTATTTTGTATTTTTGCAACACTAAAAAATTATCTATCATGAATTTAAAGAGGTTGCTACTAATATTATTGAGTATAATTACTTATGTGGCTGCTTATCCTGATGGATTCGTGTATTCAAAATATACGGTTTTGGATGGATTAAACGACAACCATGTGCAACATATCCTTCAGTTGTCCGATGGTCGGATGGCTTTTACCACTTTGGGTAATATCAATCTTTATGATGGCTACAGGTTTCAGACGATTCATTTTAACGGTAAAGACATCGACCGATATACCTTGAGTAATTACAAGGGGGCTTATCGGGTTTATGAGAGTAAGGATCATCTACTCTGGGTTAAGAATTTCAAGCAAGTATGGTGTGCCGACCTTAAAACTAATCAATATGTCAGTCATCTTGAAGCATATTTCAGGAACGAGGGCGTTCGCGGCTCTGTGATCGACTTGTTTGTTGATTCAAGTCTGCAGATATGGTTGTTAACATCTCGTGGACTTTGGAATGGTCAGTTTGGACAGATGTTAAAGATATCCGGTCATTGGGGGCAGCTCCAGGATGTAGAGTTTCATAAGGGCAAGGTATTCCTTTTTTTCAGTACCGGTCTTGTTGCTGCTTACGATGCCAAGAGTGGCCGGTTGCAATATACTTCAGATGCGTTTGGTCCTCAGGAACGGTCGTTATATACCGAGACTTCGATGATTACCAAAGGCAGCGACGGACGTATCTATCAGCTTCGTGGTAATGGTTGGACTCATACAGTATGCTTGGTTTTCGACCCTACCACGCGCCGTTGGCAACAGTTGTTGAAAGTACCTTATCTGTTACATACGATGTTTGTTACCCAAGAGGGTAAGATTTATATATCGTGTGCCAAAGGTTTATGGGTGATTGATCAGCAACAGCACAGCTATGTGCTGAAGGAGCATCTTAAAATAGACGATGGAACGACAGAGAGCGCAGTCTCAAACACAATCTATCAAGACTCTGAGGGCGGTATCTGGATTGGAACCTATAATCATGGTTTGCTTTATACCCATACTCTCCGCAACCGGATGCATAGTGCTCCGCATCTTAGCGATCTGGGTGTGACCTACGCGTTTCCCGAAAAAAGCGATATCAAGTATTATCAGGCAAGTAGGATAACGGATACCCTTGTTGATAGTCGAGGATGGAAATGGATTGGGACTACGGATGGTGTCCATCTTGAAACTCCAGGTAAGCCTGTGAAGCGTTTTTATATGGAAGATGGACTTGCCTCTGATTTTATACACGGCATCACAGAGGATTCAAATCATCATATCTGGCTTTCTACCAGTAGGGGAATCACACAGATACGAATCCCAGAATTCATTTTCTCAAGTTATAGTTGGGCAGACGGTGCCTTGAAAGGAGAGTATTCAGATGGAAAGGCTGCCACTTTGCCAGATGGACGCATCATCATGGGGGGACTGAATGGCTGGACATTGTTTCATCCCGATAGCTTATTGATGCCTGAGATATCATTGCGTCCTGCATTGGTGGGGCTTTCTGTTAATGGAGAGCCAGAAGAGCATGTTACTTTCCTCCAGGAGAAAGAATTGGACTATCAGCACAATTCTCTTTCTTTTGTCTTTTCTGCACAAAACTATGCTCAGCCAGAGCGGACAAGCTATCGTTATCGTTTACTGAACGCAAACGATACAACATGGAAGGTTGTTACGCCTAATAATAGGCAGGGTATTCTAAGTAACAATGGTATCCTGTCACTGTCTTTCGTTCATCTTTCTCCTGGCGACTATACACTTCAGGTTATGGCGTCATTAGATGCTGATGCCTGGCAGGGAGAGATGAGAGAATTTCATTTTGTAATCCATCATCCTTGGTGGTCCACTACATGGGCCTATCTGCTATATGTTGTTTTGATTTGTGGTTTTATTGTAGGCTGCTTTGCCTTGTACAGGCATCAAATAAAGATGCGTCATAATGAGGAGATATTGTTGCTGAAGATAAAGAACCTGATAGAGCAGGTAGGACAATACGAGCGACAGACCGATATGACCGAATCCGAATTGAAGGAAGAGCCGAAGCTGAGCCCTTCCGACAATGAGTTTCTGACTCGGGCTATTAAATTGGTCGAAGAGAATATCGACCAGCCATACACGGTCGAGCAATTAAGTCGCGATCTGTGTATGGAGCGTA
Organism: Xylanibacter ruminicola; assembly: GCA_015060625.1. Taxonomy (GTDB): domain Bacteria; phylum Bacteroidota; class Bacteroidia; order Bacteroidales; family Bacteroidaceae; genus Prevotella; species Prevotella ruminicola_D. The sequence goes on from SUYC01000011.1 coordinate 45,140, forward strand.
CCGGGCTCTATAAGAAATTGACGCTTTTGATGGATACCTCGCCCGTAATTTTTATCCGCAATATCCGACTTCGTAAAGCTGCTGAGATGCTATTGCAAGGCGAGAAAAGCATTTCCGAAATAGCCGTTGCAACAGGTTTTGGTTCGTCCAGCTATTTCAGTAAATGCTTCCAGAAAGCGTATGGATGTAAGCCCTCAGAATATACAAATAAGACAAATGAAGAAATAAGCTGATTCATTTGTCTTATTCTTCATTTGTTTTGTTCAAATCAACATTTGTCTTGTGATAAATGCCTGATTTTCTAGTACCTTCGCACCGCCAATAAATTCTTTTTATTAAAAACATTTATGATAATTAACAATCTAAAAAAGCCATCAGGGAGTTTAGTATTGGCTCTGATGATGGGGGCTGGAATGGGTAGCATACCCTTACCAGTTTGTGCGAAGGTGATTGTCCAGCATGTTCAGCAGGTTGGACAGGTGAAAGGTCTGGTAGTAGATGAAAATGGCGATCCCGTTATCGGTGCTACCATTCAAGTAAAGGGCACCAAGAATGGTACCGTTACTGATTTGGATGGTCGTTTTTCGATTCCAAATGCCATTGGCCAAACACTTACGGTATCGTATGTCGGTTACAAGAAGGTAGAGCTGGTGGCAAGTACAGCCTCGTTGAAGATTACGCTTGAGTCGGAGGTGTCGGCATTGAACGAGGTGGTTGTCATAGGCTATGGTACACAGCGAAAGGGTGATGTCACCAGTTCTGTAGGAAGTGTAAAGAGCGAGGACTTTACTGCTGGCGCTATCAATGATGCCGGACTGCTGATTCAAGGCAAGATTGCTGGTCTTGCAGTTACTAACACCACGGGCGACCCAACGGGAGGAACCCAGATATCACTTCGTGGTAATACTACTATTCTGGGTGCATCAACCAATCCGCTGATTCTTGTTGATGGTGTTCCAGGCGATTTTGGCACAGTAGCGCCCGAGGATATCGAAAGTATCGATGTGCTGAAGGATGGTTCTGCAGCAGCTATCTATGGCTCGCGCGGAACAAATGGTGTGGTGATGATAACCACCAAAAAGTCGAAAGGTGACAATATCAATGAAGTGCAGTACAGTGGTTATCTCAGTACCTCAACCATTGCCAAGCGGTTGGATTTTTGTAATGCTGCCGACTATCGCCAGCAAATCCAGGATGGCTTGCGCGATGCTTCTTGGGATCTTGGTCACGACACCGATTGGGTAGGCGAGATGCTGCGCACTCCGCTCAGTCATGTGCATAACCTTTCTTATAAAGGTGGAAGTAGTAAGACGAACTACATTTTTAATATAAACTACAGAAACCTGCAGGGTGTTTTTAAGCGTTCTGACAAACAAGAGTTCCAAGGTCGTGCCGAGATTAATCACAACATGTTCGACGACAAACTGCGATTTAATTTCCAGTTGATAGCCAACAAGATTGATTATACCTCTACTGGTGATGGTGGTAGTTTCAATACCTATAGCTATCGTCAGGCGCTGATTCACAATCCTACGGAACCCGTCAAGAATGATGATGGTACATGGCGCGAGAATACCGGAATTTTCAATTACGACAACCCTATTGCTCGTATCTATGAGTGTGATGGCAATCAGGATATCTCGTTATTCCGTGTAAGTTCCAATATTACCTATAATCCTATCAAGGCGCTCACTTTGAAGGCCCTGCTTTCTTACGACAAGCGAAACCAGAATGGTGGTTATTATGAAACCAAACAGCATATCTCTACCATCCGCGATGGTCGTAACGGCTATGCTTCAACAGGTTCGTCGGATAATATGACTAAGCTGTTAGAACTCACGGCGCAGTTCCATCATACATTTGGTGCGCACACTGTTCAAGCTCTTGTGGGCTACAGTTATCAGGGAAACCGCTATACCAACCAGTATGAGCAGAATTACGATTTTCCAACCGACCTTTATAGCTATCATAACATCGGTCAGGGGCAGGCTTTGAAAGAGGGGCTAGCCACCATGTACAGCTATATGCTTGATACCAACCTGATTGGCTTCTTTGGCCGTCTGAACTATAATTATAAGGACCGTTATCTGCTGATGGCCAGCATCCGTCATGAGGCTGCCAGCCAGTTAGCAGGTACCGATAAGCCTTGGGGAACTTTCCCATCCCTATCTCTAGGATGGCGTATTACCGAAGAACCGTTTATGCAGCGCCAGCAGATGTTCAACGATATCAAACTGCGTGCCGGTTATGGTGTAACGGGCTCACAACCCAGCCAGTCGTTCCTTGGTAAATCAATGCTTGGCTATGGCGACTACTATCTCTATAACGGCAAGTGGATTCGTGCCCTGCAGCCTACTCAGAATGCCAATTCCAGTCTGAGATGGGAGGAGAAGCATGAGTTTGATGTCGGTCTTGATTTTAGTGTTCTCAACTATCGTGTCAATGCAAGTATCGACTGGTACTATCGCCTGATTAAAGGTCTGCTTTACGACTATTCCGTACCCTCTCCTCCCAATCTTTATACACGAACACGTGCTAATGTCGGTGAGATGAGTAATACCGGTGTTGAAGTGATGGTGAATGCTATTCCTGTCAAGACCAAAAACTTTGAGTGGAGCAGTACTGTCACCTTCTCTACCAATACTAACAAGCTGAAGAGTCTGTCGAATGATCTGTATCAGGCTTCTACCGACTATTTTATGACAGGATGGATCCAAGAGCCAATCAAGACAGAATCGCATATCGTCCGTGTCGGACAGTCTGTAGGTGATATTTATGGTTTTAAAGTTGTAGATGTTGATAACGATGGCAAATGGATCTATGAAAACCGAGATGGCAATTTGGTTGGTTATGATGATTTCCAGCATTCGTTCGAGGATAAAAAAGTGATAGGTAATGGTTTGCCCGATTGGTATTTAGGTTTCAACAACCAGTTTAAGATTAAGAATTGGGATTTGGCTGTGAATATGCGTGGTGCCTTTGGATTCCAGATTATCAATTCAGCGCGCGCTTTCTACGAGAACCGCAGCCGTCAGGACTGGAATCGCCTGCGTTCGGCCTACGATAAGGTGTTCGGCAAAGCGGTGCTCAACAGCCTCTGTTCCGAGGAGTTTAATAGCTACTATGTCGAGGATGGCGACTACTGGAAGATCGACAATATCACAGTAGGCTACAATTTCCATCGTATTGGTAAGTACATTAAGGCACTTCGTCTATACGGTTCGGTTAATAATGCTCTGACCATCACAGGTTATAAAGGAACAGATCCTGAAGTATCTGTAGCCGGACTGAATCCTGGCTACGACGATCGCGACCAGTATCCGCACGTGCGCTCATTTACTTTAGGTTTGAATGTCACATTTTAATTAAGAACATAGGATTATGAAAAGTAAAATATATATAGGTATGCTGACCGCAGCCCTTTCGTTAACGGCGGTCTCTTGTACAGAATTGGAGGATACAAGCTATAATAGCATTATTGCAGATGGTTTTCAGCCAACCAACGAGGATGTCGGTTCTCTTTTAGCATCGGCTTATGTGTCATGGCGTAAAACCTTCCTGTTGTGGAATGGTGTGGCTCGTGCCGAGATGTTATGCACCGATGAGGATATTATTCCTGCCCGCCCCAACGGATGGGTTGATGGTGGCGTCTATAAGCGCATGCATCAGCATAAGTGGACCAGCGAGGATGATATCCCCTTACAGTCATGGGTGCGTACATACGATGGCATCAATGCCTGCAACCGAGTGCTCTTCCAGATCGAGTCGGGCCAGATCGACCTTGGCGAACGCCAGGCATCTGTCATTTCCGAGTTGAAGGTTCTACGCGCTTCTTATTACTATTTGCTTGACGATTTGTTTGGCAATGTACCTATTATCACACAGTTTGATGTGCCCGAGGGCTACCTGCCCGAGCAGAGCAGTCGTAAGGAGGTTTACGAGTTTATTATCAAGGAACTGACCGAGAATATTCCGAACCTGAGCGAAGAAGTCAATACCGAGTATTATGGTCGATTCAACAAGTGGGCAGGCTATACCTTACTGGCCAAGATGTACCTTAACTCCGAGGTGTTTTCGGCAGGAGCGTATCATGACTACGACAAATGTATCGAGGCCTGTAATCAGGTGCTGAACTGTGGTAAATATCAGTTAGAGTCCGAGCACGCCAATGTGTTCGTCACTCATAACGAGAACTCTAAGGAAATTATTTTCTCGCTTCCTTTCGACGAGACCTACGTGACCGATTGGAACGGTTTTGATTATCATATGTATTCGCTCCAGCCTGAGAATCAGGCCACCTTTAACTTTAAGGAAACTCCTTGGGGTGGTGCATGTGTCATCCCTCAGTATATCGATACCTTTGATCCCGACGATGAGCGCTTGAAGGACGACTTTATTTCTGGTCCTCAGTATGATATGTCGGGCAACCCCCTGAAATGTACGATGGGCGATTTGGTTGGCGAACCTCTTGTTTATGTCAACGAGGTAACCAGCATCGACGCCTCACAGGAGAATCATGGTTATCGTTGGGGAAAGTTCGAGTATGCCCCAGGCATCACCAATCGTTTGAGCAATGATTTCCCGATTCTTCGCTATGCCGATGTCTATCTGATGAAAGCCGAGGCCTTGTTGCGAACCGGAAAGGCCGACGAGGCTGCTGCCCTTGTTACAACGGTGCGTGAGCGCAATTTTACCGCTCATCCTGAAAAAGCTGTCGTAACAGGTGATGCCTTGCTCAAGAATAGCTGCTATGATTATGGCCGTAGAGATAATGTCTTAGTAACGCATGATCAGGCAGATATTAAGTATGGTCGCATGCTTGATGAGCTTGGCTGGGAGTTCTCGCAGGAGGGGCGCCGTCGTCAAGACATGATCCGTTTCGGGGTGTTCTCTACACGTTCTTGGTTCTCACATGATGCCAGTGATGAAACGAAGAATCTTTATCCTATTCCCAATAGTCAGATCCTGACCAATGGAAAGTTGAAACAGAATCCTGGATATTAAGAAAATATGAAACAACGATCAAGCATTTTGGCAGTACTGCTTTGTATGGCTGCTACTGCAGTTAACGCCGAACCTGTCGAGGTTCAGGCAGGTCTGACTCATGTGAGGTTGGAATTTTACACTCCTCAAACGGTACGTGTCACCAAGGCACCCGTAGGTCATCTGTATGAGAGTAATAGTTTGGTGGTGATAGCCAAGCCCGAAGAGGTGAAGGTTACGCGTAGCGGTAACACCGTGAGCAGCAGTGTGCTCACGGTGAAGATTGACCCGAAGACAGGTGCGTTGACATTCCTGGCAAAGGGTAAAGTACTGTTGCGTGAGAAAGGTGCTCCACAGTTCGAGGCCCGCACAACAGGCCCCGATGCAGGCAAATACCGTATTACCCAAACATTCTCGCTCGACCGTCATGAGGCTATCTACGGTTTGGGTACTTTCCAAAATGGCAAGATGAACCGGCGTGGTGAGCACAAATTGATGGAACAGTCAAATCTTGAAGACTTCCAAAATGTGCTGCAGTCCATCAAAGGATGGGGCATCTACTGGGACAACTATTCTCGGACTCAGTTCGACGATGATGCTGTGAAGGGCATGTCGTTCTCGTCCGAAGTTGGTGATTGCGAGGATTATTACATGATGTATGGTGGCTCTGCCGACGGCGTTATTGCTCAGATGCGTCACCTTTCAGGTGATGTGCCCATGTTCCCTTTATGGACCTATGGTTTCTGGCAGTGCAAGGAGCGCTATAAGAGTGCTGCCGAGGTGCTTGGCGTTGTTGATAATTACCGTAGGCTGCAGGTGCCTATTGATGGTATCATACAAGACTGGCAGTACTGGGGCTCAAATTACCTTTGGAATGCTATGGACTTCCTCAATGAAGAATATGCCAATGGTGAGCAGATGATAAAACAGATACATCAAAAGAATGCTCATTTTATGATCTCTATCTGGGCTAGTTTTGGTCCTAAGACTCAAGCTTATCGACAACTCGATGAAAAGAATCTGCTTTTCGACTTTGAAACATGGCCACAGAGTGGACTGCCTTTCTGGCCACCGCGCATGGATTATCCCTCTGGTGTACGTGTATATGATGCTTTCTCCGCTGAGGCTCGCGATATTTATTGGAAAACCCTGAAGACGCTATTTGACAAGGGAACGGATGCATGGTGGATGGACTCTACTGATCCCGACTTCTTCAACCCGAAGGATTCTGACTATGACCATAAGGCTGGCAAAAATGGTACATGGCGTTCACTTCGTAATGCGTTCCCATTGGAAACAGTACGTGGGGTCTATCAAGCGCAACGTAAGGAAGCGGAGAAGAAGCGCGTTTTCATTATGACACGTTCTGCTTTTGCTGGTCAGCAGCACTATGGCTCAGGCCTGTGGAGTGGAGATGTCGCTTCTTCATGGGATATGCTGCGAAAGCAGGTTCCCGCCGGCTTGAGCTATTCGCTTACAGGCTGTCCTAACTTCAATACCGATATTGGCGGCTTCTTCTGTGGCTCGTATAATACCAAAGGTCCTAACTCGGCTCCAACAAATCCACAGTATCAGGAGTTGTATGTACGCTGGATGCAGTACGCCTTGTTCTGCCCCGTGTTCCGCAGTCATGGTGCTGATGCACCTCGTGAGATTTGGCAGTTTGGAAAGAAGGGTGATATGGTCTATGACATCATAGAAAAGCTCATTCGTTTCCGCTATCGGCTGATTCCTTATCTCTATAGCACTGCATGGCAGGTTACTCGCAATAATGACAGTTATTTGCGTCCTTTGTTCAGTGATTTTGCTTATGACAAGAAAGTGTGGAACATGACCGATGAGTTTATGTTCGGGCATAGTATCTTGGCAGCGCCAATCCTCGAAGCTCAATATACGCAGGAGCAGATTATCCGTGAGGACGCCATGACTGGTTGGGATAAAAAGACTATAAAGGCGGAAAATGGTGACTCTGTTGTTGACTGGAGTGATCTTAAAACTGCTACGAAATACTTGCCAAAGGGAACCACTTGGTATGATTTCTGGACGGGCAAAAGCTATCGTGGTGGACAGATGATTACTATCCAGACCTCTCTAAGTCATATCCCGATGTTTGTACGTGCTGGCAGTATTTTGCCTCTCGGACCGGAGATGCAATATGTCAGTGAGAAAAAATGGGACAATCTGGAAATTCGTCTTTACCCAGGTGCTGATGGTGACTTTACGCTTTATGAAGACGAAGGCGATAATTATAATTACGAGCATGGCGTCTATTCGACAATAGCATTTCACTGGAATGACAGCAGTCATACGCTTTCCATTGGTGAACGACAGGGGCAGTTCCCAGGAATGCTTACTGTCCGCAAGTTTACAGTTGTGCTCCCCGATGGTACATCCCGAACCGTCGATTATAGCGGACAAGAAATAATGATTAAACTGATTTAACTTTATTAAAAGCATTGAATCCTCGCCGAAAGGCGGGGATTTTCTCTGATTTTTTGTTAATTATCCATTTTCGATTATCAATTATCAATTAATTTGTGTAACTTTGCAGCCAAATACTTTAAAAGGTACAAGAGTAAAAAAGTAAAAAGGTAAAAAAGTAAAAAAATAAAATAATCAAAAGAGATGGCACAAGAAGATGTATTTAAGAAAATCGTAAGCCACTGCAAGGAGTATGGCTTTGTATTCCCCTCAAGTGAGATTTACGATGGTTTAGGAGCCGTTTACGATTACGGTCAGAACGGTGTTGAGTTGAAGAATAACATTAAGCAGTATTGGTGGAAGGCTATGACGATGCTTCACGAGAACATCGTTGGTATCGACAGTGCCATCTTTATGCACCCCACCATCTGGAAGGCATCTGGCCATGTTGATGCTTTCAATGATCCCTTGATTGATAACCGCGACTCTAAGAAGCGTTATCGTGCCGACGTGCTTATCGAGGATCAGATTGCCAAGTATGACGAGAAGATTCAGAAAGAGGTTGAGAAGGCCCGCAAGCGCTTTGGCGATAGCTTCGACGAGGCTAAGTATATGGAAACCAGCGAGCGCGTGAAGGAGACCAAGGAGAAGCGTGACAACCTGCATGCCCGTTATGCCGAGGCTATGCAGGGACCAGACCTGGAGGCCCTGAAGCAGATTATCCTCGACGAGGAGATCGTGGATCCTATTAGCGGTACCAAGAACTGGACCGACGTGCGTCAGTTCAACCTGATGTTCGCTACCGAGATGGGTGCCAGCGCCGATGCTTCGATGAAGGTTTATCTGCGTCCAGAGACTGCTCAGGGTATCTTCGTGAACTACCTGAACGTGCAGAAGACTGGTCGTATGAAGATTCCTTTCGGTATCGCTCAGATTGGTAAGGCTTTCCGTAATGAGATCGTGGCCCGTCAGTTCATCTTCCGTATGCGTGAGTTCGAGCAGATGGAGATGCAGTTCTTCGTACAGCCTGGCACTGAGCTCGAGTGGTTCCCCAAGTGGAAGGAGACACGTATGAAGTGGCACCTGGCTCTGGGCTTCGGCGCTGAGAACTACCGTTTCCACGACCACGACAAGTTGGCTCACTATGCCAATGCTGCTACCGATATCGAGTTTAAGATGCCATTCGGCTTCAAGGAGGTTGAGGGTATCCACTCTCGTACCAACTTCGACCTGAGTCAGCACGAGAAGTTCTCTGGTAAGAGCATCAAGTACTTCGATCCTCAGACCAACGAGAGCTATACACCGTATGTTATCGAGACCTCTATCGGTGTCGATCGTATGTTCCTCAGCATCATGTGTCACGCCTTCGAGGAGGAGAAACTCGAGAATGGCGAGACTCGTACCGTACTCAAGTTGCCCGCAGCCCTCGCACCAGTTAAGTGCGCTGTGATGCCTCTGGTTAAGAAGGACGGTCTGCCCGAGAAGGCTCGCGAGATTATCGACCAGCTGAAGTTCCACTTCAACTGTCAGTACGACGAGAAGGATTCTATCGGAAAGCGTTATCGCCGTCAGGATGCCATTGGTACTCCTTACTGCGTTACCGTCGATCACGATACCCTCACCGATGGTAAGGTAACCCTGCGTTTCCGCGATACCATGGAGCAGGAGCGTGTCAACATCAGCGATCTTAACTCTATCATCGAGGATAAGGTAAGCATCGCTAGTCTGCTTAAGAAGCTTCAGTAAACAATGAAGAATTTAAAATACATATGGCTCGCTTTGATACTGTTCCCACTTGTGGGAATGGTATCATCGTGCAGCGAAGAGGAGACCGAAGAGGCCGAGTTTGCCAACTGGCAGCAGAAGAACGAGGCTTACTTTAATCAGGTTGTTTCTGATTCCAAGTACCAGAAGATTCTGACCTACACCAAGGATGCCACCAATTCAAGTGTCAGCAATGCCGACTACATCTATGTAGATGTATTGGAGGAGGGTAGTGGTACTCAGACGCCTCTTTACACCGATTCGATATTCTATACCTATCGTGGCAGATTGATTCCATCCAAGTCGTATGCCAACGGTTTCGTCTTCGATCAGTCGTTCTTGGGCGACTTTGATTGGTCAAAGTCTGCTATGCTAAAGGCATGTGTTAGTTGGAACCCGGTTAAAACCTCTACCGGTACTGTCAACACTTTGTTCACCGAAGGTTTCTGTACCGCCCTTCAGCACATGAAGAAAGGCTCTCGTTGGCTGGTTTATATCCCTTATCAGTTAGGTTATGGCGAAACTGGCTCATCATCCATTCCGGGTTACAGCACTTTGGTGTTCGAAATCGCCATTGCTGATATCTGGCATCCTGGCGAGTCTCGCCCTGCTTTTAAGTAGCACTTAGAATACAAATTTTTATAAAAATCCATTGCCTATGCCTAAATACGCCGATTACATCAAACGTATCGAAATCGACTCCCTTTGGAGCGGTAAGAAACATATTGTGTGGGAGCTTAACCGTCAGGTTAACATCCTCAGTGGTACAAACGGTCAGGGCAAGAGTACCATCTTGAATAAGGTGGTGAAAGGTTTGATTGCCGGTGGCGAGTTTCCCTCGCACATGCTCAAGGGTGTTCACCTGGATGTGGTGCCCGAGGATGCTAAGTGGATTCGCTACGACATGATCCGTTCGCTCGATACCAACCTGCAGCAGGCTTTGGCCGAGGGCGAAGGTTTTTTGCGGCAGGCCTTTTCGGCGCTGGCTGGTGTGGGTGGCGGTTCGCTGCTCGATATCCAGCTTTACAACCTGCAGCGTAAGTACCTGGATTATCAGGTGAACATAGGCAATCGTATTATCGAGAAGTTGCAGAGTGGCGATACCGAAGCTGCTCAGCAACTTTCACAAAAAAAGTCTCGTTTCCAGGATATTGTAGATGACCTGTTCCGCGAAACGGGAAAAAAGATTATCCGTACCGAGAACGAACTGCGCTTCACCCAGATAGGCGAGGTGCTGTTGCCCTATCAGTTGTCGAGCGGCGAGAAGCAGATGCTCATCATCCTGCTCACCGTGCTGGTAGAGGACAATAAGCCTTACGTGCTGTTTATGGACGAGCCCGAGGTGTCGCTGCATCTCGAATGGCAGAAGCGCTTGGTCGATCTCTGTGTCGAGCTCAATCCCAACGTACAGATTATCCTCACCACCCATTCGCCTGCCATCGTGATGAATGGTTGGGTTGACTGCGTTACAGAAGTTAGTGACATAACTTCTTAATTGATAATTGACAATTATGCCTAGCAGGCTTACGGATCATATCAATAGCAGGTATTTCGAGGCGGCCAATGCGCTCACCTCTAAAAAGGCACGACGTAGGATAGTTGCCTATGTCGAGAGCTACGATGATATCTACTTCTGGCGTACGGTGCTCAGCGAGTTCGAGGACGATAAACGCTACTTCGAGGTGATGTTGCCCTCGAAAATCAACCTCACCCGCGGCAAAAAGTCTGTTCTGATGAATTTCCTTGAGGAAGGCGGAAAGAGTGTGGGTGATGGTGATATCTTAGGGCGTGATATGATAGCCTGTGTGGATGCCGATTACGACTATCTGATACAGGGGCGCACGCACCAGTCGCGACGCGTTATCAGCAGTCCTTACGTGTTCCACACCTACGTCTATGCCATCGAGAATTTCCAGTGTTACGCGCCTTCGCTGCATAATGTGTGCGTGTCGGTCACGCTCAACGATCACCGCATCTTCGATTTTCGCGACTATTTTGCGCAGTTTTCCGAGGCCATTTTTCCACTCTTTGTGTGGAGTGTGATGGTGTATCGCAATGGCAATTACCCCAAGTTCTCCATCACCGACTTCTGTCGGATTGCCGACCCGGGTGGTTTCAGTGTGCAGAATCCGGCTGCTTCTATCAACAATGTCCGTCGTAAGGTGCGCACCAAAATCAACGAGTTGCAGCGCCAGTTCCCCGATGCCAAGGACGAGTATCTCAGCACCAAGGCAGATATCCTGTCGTTAGGCGTCACCCCGCCCACCACCTATCTGTATATCCAGGGCCATCATCTGTTCGATACTGTTGTGTCGCCCATTCTGTCGAAGGTATGCAATCTGTTGCGCCAGGAACGCCAGAATGAGATTTATCATGCGGTGGCTCATCGTACGCAGAAGCGAAATGAAATGTCCTGCTACGAAAATTCGCTGCAGGACATTAAGGTGATGCTTAAAAAGAATACAGGCTACATGAGTTGCGAACAATTTCAACGCCTGCAGTCCGACATCCATAATTATTTAGGCACGGATTAACCCGGCTTTATAAATAAAGACACGGCTATTGTTAACGAAAAAGCAGCGTTTCTCTAAAAGAGAGCCGTGTAATCCGTGCCTAAAATCTCTATACGAACGTTTCGAGGAATTTGACGGTTCCTTCGATTTTTACTTCTGTGCTGGTGGCGGGGAGCAGGATGGTGTCACCCATGCGGAAGGTTGTCTCCTCACCGTTGGCTTTGATGGTGCCTTCGCCCTTTACGGCAATCAGGATCACAAACGAGTCCAGTTCGCTGTAGTCCAGTGTCATGGGCTCTGTCAGGTCGTAAACCGCTGTGGTGAAGTAGGGGCATGATGCCACTTGTACACCCTCGTTCTGCGTGCGCTCATACTCAGCGCGGTAGTTAGGCAGCACAGTGTAGTCGATGCTCTCTGCAGCCAGTTCGGTGTGCAGCTCACGGTAGTTACCGTTCTTATCCTTACGCTTGAAGTCGTAGATACGGTAAGTCACGTCGCTGGTCTGCTGGATCTCTGCCACGAAACAGCCGGCACCGATGGCGTGGATACGTCCTGCAGGGATAAAGAACACGTCGCCCTCGCTCACCTCGTAGCGTGCCAGTGCATCCGTAATCGTATCGTTCTCCACCATCTGTTTGTACTGCTCAGGCGTAATCTGCTTTTTTAGTCCGTTGTACAACTGGGCTCCTGGAGCCGACTCCAGTGCATACCACATCTCCGTTTTACCGCGACTTTTGCCCTGTCGGTGTGCAATCTCGTCGGTAGGATGCACCTGTATGCTCAGGTCTTGTCGTGCGTCGATAAACTTAATCAGCAGTGGGAATTCGTCACCAAAGCGCTCGTAGTTCTCCTGGCCCACCAGCTTGCCTTTCAGCTCGCGTACCAGTTCGTTCAGGCTCTTGCCTTTTTCCGGGCCCTCACTCACGATGGTCTCGTTGTCTTTTACACCCGAAATCTCCCAGCTCTCGCCTACATTCTCGAGCGTCTCATTCAAATGCTTAAAGGGGATAATCTTGTCGCCTCCCCAAAGTGTCTGCTTCAGCAGCGGTTCAAATTTGTACATTGTCTTAGTTATATTATGTTGTCAATTATCACTTCTCACTTTTTTCAGTTTTCTTTCCAAAAGGTGCGTGTAAACAGCACCAGCACCGTCATAATTTCCAGTCGTCCCATCAGCATCAGCGGACACAGAATCCACTTGATGTATTCGGGCAGTACCGACCACGACATCACCGGTCCTATCTGTGTGCCCAGGGTTGGTCCCACGTTGCTCACGCAGCTCAGTGCGATGGTGATGGCATTGGTGTTGTCGATGCCTGCTACAATCATGATGGTGGCCGTTACCAGCGTCATCAGGATGGTGAGCGTATAAAAGGCAAACAGCGCCACCAGTTTCGACTGGGGGATGTTCATACCGTTAATCTTCACTGGCAGCACAGCGTTCGGATGCAGAATCTGACGGAAGTTGTTTCGTATCACCTTCAGCAGCATCACTCCTCTGATACACTTAAAGCCACCGCTGGTGCTACCCGCACAGGCTCCTAAGTACATCACCACGCCCAGTATCACCCAGGTGATATGTGGCCAGGTGCCTGCATCTTCGTTGAACATGCCCGTGGTGGTGATAAACGACACCACTTGGAACAGGGCAGCGCGGAAGGCATGTTCCAGGTCGTAGCCCAAGCGCGTCAGCAGCAGATACATAATCCACAGAGTGGCACCCACCACCATGCTCACATACAGTTTGAATTCCGAGTTTGTCAGTAGCGACTTCAGACGCAGCTTCACAACACTGATATATAATAAGGTGAAGTTGATGCCCGACAGGAACTGGAAGGCAATCGAGATATAGTCGATGGTGGGCGAGTGGAAGTATTCTGTGCTCTCGTTATGTATGGCGAATCCGCCCGTGGCGGTTGTTGTCATCGCATAATTCAGCGCCTCAAACCAGTTCATGCCAGCAGCAAAGTACGATAGTCCGCAGGCCAGTGTCAGTATCAGGTAGATACTCCAAATCCACTTGGCCGTAGTGGTTAGTCGTGGGTGCATCTTCGCTTTGATAGGTCCTGTTGCTTCGGCAGCAAACACCTTCACGCTACCTCCCACCAGCGACGGCAGAATGGCGATGGTGAAGAACACGATACCCAGTCCGCCAATCCATTGTGTGAGTGATCGCCAGAACAAGATGGCGTGCGGCAGGATCTCCACGTCGTCGATAATCGAGGCGCCCGTGGTGGTGAATCCCGATGTGGATTCAAAGAAGGCATCGGTGACGTTGGTAATGCAACCGTGCGTCAGGAATGGGAACATGCCGAACACCGAGAACACCAGCCAGGCCGCTGTTACCAGTAGGTAGGCATCCCGTCGGTTCAGACTGTTGTCAGCGTTTCGTCCCAGGTACATCAGTGTAAATCCACTGCCGAAGGTTGTCAGCAGCGAGAGCAGAAACGCCATCAGGTCGTCCTCATGATAAGAGAATGACATCAGTGCGCAGAGCGACATGAATAATGCCTCAATGAGCAGCAGCGAGCCTATGATTTTACTGATGATACGGAAGTTTACCATATCGTATTCTTCTTGAAGTATTTTTCTATGTTGTTCAGTTTCTGTTCATGACAGAACACCATCACCGAGTCGCCAGGCTCAATCTGCGAGTTGCCGTTCACCAGCAGTCCGTGCCCGTTTCGCACCAGTCCGCCGATGGTCATGCCGAACGGCAGTCCCAGGTCCTTCACTGGTTTCTTGGTCACCTTCGATCCCTCAGCAGCCGTAAACTCTGCCACCTCGCTATCCACCATCATCAGCGATCTCAGGTTGTTCACGTCGGCATCCAGCAGCATCTGGTAGATATGACTGGCAGCGATGGTCTTCTTGTTAATAATGGTGCCGATGTCCAGACTTTCTGCCATGCTCACGTAGTCCAGGTTCTCCACCATGGCTACTGTTTTTCGCACGCCCATCTTCTTTGCTGTCAGACAGGCCAGAATATTGGTCTCCGCATTTTCCGTCAGTGCCACAAAAGCCTGCGTGTTGCGGATGCCCTCTTCTTCCAGCAGTCCCAAGTCGCGTCCGTCGCCGTGAATCACCATGGTATCCATGTTCTCCAGCAGCTCGTTCAGCTTCTCGCAGCGTTTGGCATCCTTCTCAATGATTTTGATATGCATGTATTCGGGGGCGGTGAGTGCCGCGCGAACGGTTGTTTTGCCGCCGCCCATCATAATCACGTTCTTCACATCGGTATAGTGCTCCTTACCCACAATCTTGCGGATGTAAGGAATATACTCCTTGGTGGTCATAAAGTAAGCCAGGTCGCCCACTCTCAGTTCGTCCATACCGCCAGGTATCAGTGTGTCGCCGCCGCGCTTGATGGCCACAATATGGTAGGGGTCGTCGGGACCGCACAGGTCCTTCAGCGGTTGGTTCAGTATCTCGGCCTGAGCTCTCAGCTTGATGCCCAGCATCGTCAGTGCGCCATCGTGCACGTCCCAACGCTGTCGCACCCAACTCAGTTTCAGTCCGTTGTTGATGTCGATAGCCGCCAGCACCTCCGGGTAAATCAGCGAGTCGAGACCCAGGTTTTTGAAAAACGGTTGCAGGTTAGGGGCCAGATATTCGTAGTTGTCGATACGAGCCACCGTCTTCTTGGCACCCAGTGCGTGTGCCAATATGCAGGCGTTGATGTTCGTGCTCTCCTCGGGTGTCACTCCCACAAACAGGTCGGCGTTAGGCACGCCAGCCTCTTTCAGGGCCCTTATGCTCGTTGGCGATGCACAATAGGTCATCACGTCATACTCGCTCATCTTGGCCAGACGCTCCTCGTCGTCGTCGATCAGGATACAGTCCTGATGCTCTCTCGATAGCAGTTTCGACAGGTGAGTTCCCACGGCGCCTGCACCTACGATAACGATTTTCATGACTTCTGCGTGTTAGGTATTAGGAGTTCGAGAATCGCTTTTTTAATTCCCTCTTCGTCGATGCCCACGATATGTTGCAGTTCCTTCACGGTGCCGTGCTCCACAAATTCATCGGGCAGTCCCAGTCGGGTCACCTTCGGTGTATAGTTATGATCGTTCATCCACTCCAGCACGGCGCTGCCCAGTCCGCCCTTACGCGCACCGTTCTCCACCGTTACGATGTATTTGAACTTTCGTCCCACCTCCTCGAGAATAGCCTCATCGATTGGCTTCAAGAATCTCATATCATAGTGGGCTACTTTCCACTTTTCACTTTCCTTTGTCAACTGTTCTATCGCGCGTGTCACATTGTTGCCAATCGGGCCTATGCTCAGCACTGCGATGTCGTCGCCGTCCTGCAACTTGCGTCCTGTGCCCACTTTGATTTCCTCCAGCGGGCAGCGCCAGTCCTGCAGTTCGCCGCCACCACGGGGGTAGCGAATCACAAACGGGCCCTTGTCGGGCAGCTGTGCCGTGTACATCAGTCGGCGCAGCTCATGCTCGTCCATCGGACTGCTGATTGTCAGGTTCGGAATCGGTCTCAGGGCTGCCATGTCAAAGGCACCATGATGGGTGGCACCATCCTCGCCAACCAGTCCCGAACGGTCGAAACACAGCACCACGTTCAGGTTCAGCAGTGCCACGTCGTGTATGATATTGTCGAAAGCGCGCTGTGCAAAGGCACTGTAGATATTACAGAAGGGTATCAGGCCGTCTTTGGCCATACCGCCGCTGAAGGTCACGGCGTGTCCCTCAGCGATACCTACGTCGAATGTGCGTTCCGGCATCTCTTTCATCATGATGTTCATCGAGCAGCCGCTGGGCATGGCAGGTGTCACGCCCACAATCTTCGGGTTCTGCTTGGCCAGTTCCAGCAGTGTATGTCCGAACACGTCCTGGTATTTTTGTGGCTTTGTGGGGTCGTTGTCCACCAGTCGCTCACCCGTATCGGGGTTGAATTTGCCTGGTGCGTGCCAAACCGTCACATCCTTTTCAGCCGGTGCATAGCCGTGCCCTTTCTTCGTGTGCAGGTGCAGCAGTTTCGGTCCCGTCATGTTCTTCAGCTGACTCAGTATGCGCACCAGTTCCTTCACGTTATGTCCGTCGAACGGTCCGAAGTATTGGATGTTCATGCCGTCGAAGATGTTCTGCTGGTGACTGATGGCGCTTTTCACGGCGTTGCTCAGTCGTATCAGTCCCTTCTTGCGGTCGTCGGGCATCATCCCGTGGTTTTTCAGCCAGCGCACCGTTTTAAACTTAAAGCAATTATACGTCTCGTTGGTGCTTAGGTTCAGCAGATACTGCTTCATGCCACCCACGCTGCGGTCGATACTCATGTTGTTATCGTTCAGGATAATCAGCAGGTTGTTGGGACTGCTCGAAACGTTGTTCAGTCCTTCAAAAGCCAGTCCGCCGCTCAGTGCGCCGTCGCCAATCACCGCTACCACGTGACGATCGTGTTTGCCTTCCAGCTCAGCCGCTACGGCCATACCCAGGGCAGCCGATACGGAGTTACTTGCGTGTCCGCAGGCAAACGTGTCGTATTCGCTCTCCTGTGGCGATGGGAAGGGCTTGATACCACCCAGCTTACGGTTCGTACAGAATCGGTCCTTTCGGCCCGTCAGTATCTTATGTCCATAAGCCTGGTGTCCCACGTCCCAAACAATTCTGTCTTCGGGGGTGTTATATACATAATGCAGTGCGACCGTAATTTCGGCCACACCTAAGCTCGATGCTAAGTGTCCAGGGTTCACTGCCACCTCTTCGATGATGTCGCGTCGCAGTTCGTCGCACACCTGTGGCAAATCATCCACCTTCAGTTTACGCAAATCATCAGGTGTCTGGATCTTATTTAATAGAGTAAACTCAGTTTTTTTCACACAAATAATTGTTTATTTCGAGTGCAAAGATATACATTTATTATTAAACGGCAAAATATATTTGCATTTTTCTTAGTTTAAATCTGCCCGCTTTCCACCATCAGCACCACGCGTTCGGTCAGTCGGTCCACGCCCTGTGCATCGTACTCCTTTTTCAGACTGGCGCCGAATCCCCAGGCAAACACCTGCCAGAATCCTGCTCTCAGTGGTCCCATAAAGGCTTTGATCATGTCGTAGCTGCTTGAGTGGCATTCGCGGTCAATCAGTTTTATCAGCAGCTTTCCTTGGCTGTATGTTAGTTTTTTCATCTTAGGTTTGTATGTTTTAAAAATGTCAGCCTCCACGCGCTTCATGTGTTCCGCCTTTTCCTTATCAGTCTGTAGCGTCTCCAGATATTCGGTCGTTTCAATCAGCATCATGCGTGCCTCTTTGGCTATGGGCAGCACTTTTTTTACGTTGTTCACCAGGCGCATATACTGTTGTGCCTGCTTTTTGTTTTTAAAAGTCAGCTGTGGATACACATACACTGGGTTCATCTCCATATATTGTATGCTGTCTCCCTCGTGCAGTACTTTTCCCACCTTCACGGTAGGCACAAAGGTCGGTGAGTCCATCTCCGCCAGCACCTGCTCAGCGGTAATCCGTTGTTCCTCCTGCGCCTGTGCGCCAACAGCCCAACAGAATAATGCGATGATCAACCCTTTTCTCATTTCGGCTGCAAAGGTACAAAAAAAAACGCAACGACATCATTCCGTTACGACTTTTTAAACTTTCTGATATGATTGTCAATTGTCAATTAAGAATGAAAAATCTTCATTGGCTTAAGGGCACCGTCGCAATTCGCGACATTGCCTACCACTTGATCAAAGGATTCTACGATGGCAATATGAGTGCCACCTATCGTCTGTATAAGGAGTATGGCTTCCTTGCGCTAATTCCTTTAAAGCAAATTCACTGTATTTGATTACCAATTTCAGTGAATTTGTTTTTCAAATTTACTGAATTTATTTTGTTGTTTCTAAATTTTTCTATACCTTTGCACCGTCAAAAGATTCGCTAAATTAATGAAACTAAGATTATCGTTACTACTCTTACTGCCATTCCTGGGCTTAAAAGCGCAGGAATCGCATGAATGGGAGACGTACTTGAACCAGGTGATGACGGCTGAGGATGCGGCTTCGGATGGTTGGCAGCAGACTTACGACCTGCTGAGCGACCTGGTTCAGCATCCCATCAATATTAATACTGCCACCCGCGAGCAGTTGGAGGCCATCCCTTTTTTGTCGGCACAACAGGTAGAGGAATTGATGGATTATCTGCATCACTATGCGCCGATGAGATCAACGGCTGAACTGCGACTGATGAAACTGTTGACACCAGCTCAACGTGAACTGCTGAGTTACTGTGTTTATATCGGTGAGCGCGAAACTAAACGCTACCTGCACCATGAGCTGACTGCCACCGCTAAACTGCCACTGAGCGACGGACACTGGTTTCGTTACCAGATGCAATATGGCGATCGGTTGAAAGTCGGACTGGTGGGCGATGCGGATGCCGACGAACCCTTTCTGCGCGATTGTAACCGATGGGGCTACGACTATTATGCACCTTATGTGCAGCTGAACCACTGGAGGCGCCTAGAGACATTGGTGCTAGGCAGCTACAAGGTAAGCATGGGTATGGGACTGGTGATGAACAACAGCTTTAGCTTGGGAAAGATAGCCATGCTGCAGAACTTGGGTCGCAGCACCAATACGTTAAGGGCGCATGCGTCGCGTTCGGAATACGCACTGCAAGGGGTAGGCGCTACTCTGAAATTGGGCCGTGGCTGGCAGGCAACAGCGTTTGTGGGTGATGTGCCGATGGATGCCACACTCAACAAGGATGGCAGTGCCCGTACGATACTCACCACAGGCTATCACCGCACCGACAGCGAAATCAGCAAGAAGCATAATATGCATGCCTTGAAAACGGGCGGCACCCTGCGTTATACGGGGCACGGACTGCACTTAGGACTGAACGCGCTCTACGTGTACCTGAGTCGTCCGTTACAACCGAACATCCAACAACTATACAACTTGTACAAACCGCAAGGTAGCCGATTTGTGAACATGAGCATGGAGTATGGTTATGTCAATAGTCGCTGGGCATTGAATGGCGAAACGGCCTTGGATGGCAACGGACATATAGCTACGATTAACAGTGCGAGCGTGGCGATGGGCAACGGACTGACGTTGATGGCGCTGCAACGATTTTACCAGTATCGCTACACCTCACTGGATGCACAGAGTTATAGCGACGGTGGTAGCGTGCAGAACGAGAGTGGCTTGTACGTGGGAGCCACTTGGCAGACTTCGAATCAATGGCAGCTGATGGCTTATGTCGATTGGGCTTATCATCCATGGGTGAGGTATCGACAACCGGCTGGCACTTATACGACGGACTATCTGTTGCAGGCAATGTACACCACTGGCAGCTGGAAACTGAGCGGCAGATTCCGTCTGAAATCGCAGCATCAGGAACGCCGCACACGGCTGACGGCAGAGTATAACAGCAACAGCGGATTAGTGATGCGCACCCAACTGGATGGCGTCTGTATGGGTGAAAAAAATACGGAAACGGGTGCCATGGTGAGCGAGAGTCTGGCCTATACCTATCAATGGTTGCGACTGAATGCAGGAGCAGGCTATTTTCGTACGGACAGTTACGACACCAGAATGTTTGTATATGAGAACGGACCGTTATATACTTATACCATGCAACAGTTGTATGGCGAGGGCATACGCTACTGGCTGATGCTCCGGGTAAAAATCGGACAAATGATGCTGCTCACAGCTAAAATGGGGGTGAACAACACCTTCTCTCGTCCATCCAAAACGGATGCGCAAGTTCAACTGCGACTTAAGATCTGATGGTAGAGCTGATGAACCTGACCGGCGACATCAAGACCGGCGAAACGCTGCACATACTTCTGACTGCGCAGGATGCGCTCCTCGCGGTTGGGACTACCAACGAGCGAACGGCGGATGGCATCTGCCATGCCTAACACATCGCCCGGTTTGACATAGATGCTGTCGGGACCGCCTGCCTCTTCTAAGCACGAACCGCTACAAGCCACTACTGGCAGACCGCAACGGATGGCCTCGATGATGGGAATACCAAATCCTTCGTAAACACTGGGATAGACAAAGGCTTCGGCCATGGCGTAATGGGCGGGCAGATGCTCGTCGGGCACGCCATGCAACACACGCACGCGCTGCTGCAATTGGTGGCGCTGCGCAAAAGCCACCACCTGCTGGGTGTAAGGGGTGGGGCGGCCAATGATGACCAGTGACACGTCGGAGGGCAGATAGGGCAGCGCCTGAACGGCCTGTAGCACGTTTTTACGAGCTTCGATGGTGCCTACATTCAGAATAAATCGTTGGGGCAACTGGTAGTGATGAGCCACCTGCTGCAGCATGGCGGCATCGGTCTCGGCACCGAAACGCTGCGCACAGCTCTGATAGATGAGCGAGATGCGATCGGGCGACACTTGACCGAACTCGATGATGTCGCGACGGGTGCACTCGCTGATGGCGATGATATGTGTGGCCTCGCGCAGGGTGCGACGGAACTTCCAGGTGTAGAGACGCACATCGATGGGATTGTAGAACTCAGGATGGCGCAGGAAGATGAGGTCGTGGATGGTGACGATGCTGGGGATGCCGCTCTCGCGGATGCCAACAGGCAACTCGCCCGACAAACCGTGATAGAGCTGCACACCATCACGCAGGAGATCGCGGATGATATAGTGACTGCGCCACAGCGACGGCAGGTGGGTGGTGAGCACGGTGTGGGGATAGCGGAAAGTGATGTTGGGACGCTGGAGTATCTGATTGCGCAGAT
This sequence comes from Xylanibacter ruminicola, assembly GCA_015060625.1. Taxonomy (GTDB): domain Bacteria; phylum Bacteroidota; class Bacteroidia; order Bacteroidales; family Bacteroidaceae; genus Prevotella; species Prevotella ruminicola_D. Next base: position 66,539 of record SUYC01000011.1, read on the forward strand.
GCTGGCGACCAGCATCTGGGGCATAGAGACTGAGCTGCAGAGGATACTGCGACAAGTCGTTGACCAGCGTGCGGCCATAGGCGCCCAGGCCTGTGCCGTTGCGAACGATGCGCTTGGCATCGAAACCGATGTGAAGGAGTGTGTCGCTCATGATAAAAATGCTATTATTGTGGGGTTTTCTTGAAATGCTTGAATACAAAACGCACCATGACGAAATTGGTGGGCACAGCGATGGCCAGCACCGCCAGCGGGGCAACCGCACGGCTGAGTCCTATCCATAGGAAGAAGTTGAACAGCACGATATGCAGCACGTAGTTGACCGCATGGGCGCCACTAAAACCGATGCCGTTGCGGGCAGAAGTTTTTTCGCGGAAGGTGAAGTGGGCCGACAGATAGTAGTTGACCAAGAAACTGACGATATAACCCACGGTATAGGCAATGTTAACCTCGATAAAGTGCTGCAGCAACCAGTACACACCATAGTGGATGGCGGCGGCGGTAGTGCCCACGATACCGAAGCGAACTATCTGGAAAAATGTTTCTTTATCCAACATGAATATCAAATTTTGGTGCAAAGATACAAATAATTCGGTATAATTTACTACCTTTGCACCAAATTATACTAATTATTATCATGATACTACTGAGTTTTGATACCGAAGAGTTTGATGTGCCCCGCGAGCATGGCGTGGATTTTACATTACAACAGGGTATGGATGTATCTAAGGAAGGCACACGCCGCATACTTGACTGCTTGAAACAGAATGGTGTGCAGGCAACCTTTTTTTGCACAGGTAATTTTGCAGAGAATGCACCCGAACTGATGCAACGGATTATGGACGAAGGGCACGAAGTGGCCTGTCATGGTGTGGACCACTGGCAGCCCACAGAGAGTGACTTTGTGCGCTCGAAAGAGATTGTTGAACGCGTAACGGGCCGACAGGTGTACGGCTATCGACAACCGCGCATGTTCCCCGTGGTGGAGAGTGAAATAAAACGGGCGGGCTACCGCTACAACTCGAGTCTGAACCCGGCGTTCATCCCCGGGCGATATATGCATCTAACCGAGCCCAGAACATGGTTTATGAAGGACGGGGTGATGCAGATACCAGCATCGGTGACACCGCTGATCAGATTCCCGCTATTCTGGCTGGCACTGCACAATCTGCCGCAAAGCCTGTATCACTGGATGGTGCGACGGGTGCTGAAGAAAGACGGCTACTTTGTGACTTACTTCCACCCATGGGAGTTTTACGACCTGAAGGAACACCCGGAGTTTAAGATGCCCCTGATTATTAAAAATCACAGCGGTCGCGAGATGGTGGGCCGACTGGACCGACTGATTAAGATGCTGAAAGCCCAAGGGCACACATTCATAACCTATACGGAATTTACTGACAAGCAACTATAAGAAAACAGCAACGAATGTATGAAAACGATTACAATTATACTACCTGCTTATAACGAAGAGTCGTCGTTCGAGCTACTGAAAGAACGGATGAGTATGGTGGTGAAACAGAACCCAGGGTACAATTGGGAATTTCTATTGGTTAACGATGGCAGTAGCGATCATACGCTGCAGCAGATGGTGAAACTGCACCGTGAGGACCAACACTACTGCTATCTGGACCTGAGCCGCAACTACGGCAAGGAGATAGCGATGATGGCTGGCTTTGACTATGCCAAAGGAGATGCAGTGATAGTGATGGATGCCGACATGCAACATCCGATAGATGTGATACCCGAGATGCTGCAATACTGGGAGCAGGGTTACGATGATGTGTATGCCACCCGCATGGACAGTAAGGAGAGTTGGCTGAAGCGTAAGACATCGCATTGGTACTACCAACTGCTGCAATCGGTTACCAAGGTGCCCATACAGAAGGATACCGGCGACTTCCGATTGCTGGACCGCTCGTGCGTAGAGGCCTTGAAGCAGATGCGCGAAACCGAGCGTAACACCAAGGGTATGTACTCGTGGATAGGATTCCGCAAAAAAGGTATCGGCTACAAGCAACTGGAGCGGCAGAAGGGTGAAAGTAAATGGAGCACGCGTGCGTTGCTGCACTTGGCGCTGAACGGCATCATGTCGTACACCACAGCACCGTTGCGAATAGCATCGGTGATGGGACTCATTGTGTCGTTTGTGGCTTTCCTGTATCTCATATATATCATTGTGGTAACAAACCTGTATGGCGATCCGGTTCAGGGCTATCCTACCATGATGGTAACGATACTCTTCTTGGGTGGTATTCAGCTGTTGAGCTTGGGTGTTCTGGGTGAGTATGTGGCAAAGATTTTTAATGAAGTGAAGGGCCGACCGGGCTACTTCCTGAACTCGTATAATGGCGAACGAAACCATGTGGCAAAAAATTAAGAACATTAAGAATAAAGAACAGATATTATTTTGGTTGGGACTGATTATTATGGTGGCAGCAACTGCCATCGAAACGCTGCGTGGCAGGGCCAGCAACTACTATGTGTACAGCGATGCCACCAACATGTTCTGGCACGGACTGACACCTTACACCCAACAGTTTATTACCGACCATGGGCGCTATTTCCTTTATACTCCCGTGTTTACCACGCTGTTTGCACCTATCCTACTGCTGCCCAAATGGTTTGGGGCGTTTGTGTGGAATTGCGGATTATATGCCCTGATGGTAATGGCCATCAGAACACTGCCGGGCGAGGTGAACAAATATCGAACCAAGATTTTTGCCTTTCTGCTGTTGTTGATTGTACAGGGGACCTTCTGTTTTCAGTATAACTTAGTGGTGTGTGCGCTGTTCCTGCTGGCCTTTACGCTGATGGAGCGCAACCATCCGTTGTGGGCGGTGCTGCTGATAATGATTTCGGCTACCACTAAGATTTACGGCGGTATAGAGCTGGCGCTGCTGTTGTGCTACCCCAAAATGTGGCGTAACTTAGGCGCTGCGGTGCTGATGGGCGTGGGGTTGCTGCTACTACCAGCCATGAACCCGACGTTTGAACACCCGCTGGATCTGTACCGACAGATGGGCATGATGCTTACCCAGCACGGCGATTCGGGTACCTGGGCAGGACTATTGTTTGCACCTGTACTGCGCGATGTGCTGTTGCCCAATATGCGTGCCATACAATTGGGCGTGTTGGTGGTCTTGGCCGTCATCTTCTTCTGGAAGAAGAAACTATGGGGCGATTTCAGATTCAAAGTATCGGCGTTAGCTGTGATGATGGGCTACGTGATACTGTTTAGTGACAGTCCGGAAACGCATACGTACATCATCGCTTTGGCAGGCTACCAGATGGTGTTCTGGCTGCAGCCTAAGCGTACAAAAACAGATTGGGTCATCTTCTGGCTACTGTTCGTCAACTTCTGTATCTTCCCCGTTGATGCGCTCTGTCCGGTGGCTGTATATAAATTCTTTCACTATAATTTCTGGTTTGATATCTACTGCATGACGTTGGCTTGGGGCCGCATGATCTGGGCGGTGGTCAAGGCATAGTCCTTGGTGAGTAGCTCGTAGATAAGTTTGAACCAGATGATAGCTACAGGCAATGCTTTGAGTGAATAGGGCTTGATGAGTTGGCGCCATACCTCGCGTGGAAACAGGTCGGATGGCGACATCGACGTGATGATAAAAGCGAAGATGATGAGTGCCAAGTCCCAGCGGTTGCGCTGCCAGGGACAGGTGAGATACCAAATGGCAACACCGGGCATGGCGATGATATAGCTGTACGACTCGGAACAGGTACTGAACAGCACCACCGTCATGAGCACCGAAGCCACGATTGCCAGGCGGAATGCCTGATGGCGATACTGCGACAGGCGCAGATAAGGCAGACCGAAACCGATGGCACCTGCCAGCAGAAGCCAGATGTCGCTATAGGTGGCGATGCCTGATATCTTGCGCACCATACCAAGCAATGAGATATTCTGACCGGCAGCAAACTGGTTGAGGTCGTTCTTGTGCACCAGCACATCGTACCACGCGACGTACTGACTGCTGATGTAATCCACACCGAACACCAGCATGGGCAGTAGCGACAGGATGACCATCCAAGCCACAAACCAACCTAAGAACCGGCCCTTGTGCTGCGAGAAGGGGAAGAACGCCAAACCCACGATGCCGTAGATCTTGGTCACCGTGCCCAAGGCGATGAGAAACGCAGCCCAACAGTCTTTCTCCTTCTGCGTGAAGTAATAGGTGAACAGGATGCAGGCGAGAATAAGGCTGTTGCTCTCGGAATCAAGAATGCAGGTATAGGCCTCGACGGCCACAAACCACAGAATGAACAGCTGCTGACTGCGGGTGAAAAACGACTGGCGGATGCTCCAATAGGGTACCAGCGTGATGAGCAACATCCAGATGAGGCGCCCCAGTTGATACGGTAGTACCGCCATGGGCGCCATGAGCAGCGGGAAGAGTGGACCGTATAGAAAATAATTACCATCTTCGGGATAGATGATATAGAGCGGCATCTGTTGCCAGGCATGCCAGAAGGAGTGGTAGAAGATGGAATAATCGAGGTCGAACTTGCCCTTGAGCCAAATGCGCAACCAAGGCACGATGGCCATGATGAGCCATGCGGCAAAAACGACACGAAAATCGCTCAGGTAGTGTTTTATCTTAGAGGTTAATACAGATTGTTTCATTATCAAGGTACTTAATTCTTGGCAAAGATACAAAAAAAATGCATATTTTGGTATAAAAAGCTAAAAAAATTGTAACTTTGCACCCAAATAAGTTGATTATGGAGAAGGAAATGAATTTTCTGGATAGAAATGAGTTCAATTTCGAACCCAGTGAGAAGGTGGTAGAAGCTATCCGCAATTTTGACCCAAAGACATTGTGTTTTTATACCCGCATTTACGATCAGGGCAAGAAAAGCGTTGTATCGGTAAAGCTGAGCGAGATATACGGCGTACCCGAAGAGCAGGTGCTGCTAGCTTACGGTGGTGAGGACATTCTGAAGAATGCCATTCACTACTATCTGATGAAAGGCGATAACAAGAAAATTTTGATACCCGAATACTCGTGGTGGTACTATAACAAGGTGGCTGCTGAGTGCTACGGAACCTTTGAGATGTACCCTCTGCACGAGCAGGAGGATACCTTTGCCTACGATGTGGATGAGGTGATAGAATATACCAATCGCATACACCCCAAGATGCTGTTGTTGGCATCGCCTAACAACCCTACGGGTAATTGCTTGACTCCTGAGGAGATTGGACGAATCATGGAGAATATCCCCGAAGATACCATGGTGCTGATAGATGAGGCTTACGCCAGCTTTATCACCACCGATACCGACTATATCGCTCCGCTGGTGAACAAATACCGCAACCTGATTATCTCGCGTACGCTGAGTAAGTTCTACGGACTGCCTGGACTGCGTTGTGGCTTTGGCTTTATCGGTGCCGGACACGATCATTTTGTAAGCTATATCAATAAATACTTAGGCTATAACCGATTCTCGGAGGCTGTAGCACTGGCTGCACTGGATAGCGACGAGCACTACCGCCGCGTGGCTGATGATATGGAGTGGGGCCGACAGTTGTATAAAAAGGCGCTGGGCGACAAGCCTGGCTTTAAGGTATATAAGAGTGTGGCCAATTTTATCCTTATCAAATATCCTATTGAGATTAAGGAGGCCCTGCAGAAGGCGCTGGCCGACCAGAACTACAAGATTAAGTTTATGACCGACAAGGGGCTGGAGCAGTGCGTGCGTATTACCTTGGGTCGTAAGGAGCAGACACAGACGGTTGTTGACACGATTCTGCGTGTCATCGACAAATGATAATTGACAATGATGATAGGTGTGATATTGGCAGCGGGGATGGCCAAGAGACTGCGCCCGCTTACAGATACAAAGCCCAAGTGCCTGCTGGAAGTGGGCGGTAAAACGCTGTTGCAGCGTACGGTCGATGCGATGATAAGCGCTGGCGCGCAAGAGCTTGTGGTGGTAACAGGCTATCGCGAAAACATGATTCGCGAATTCCTCACTATTCACTATCCACTCGTCACGATCCACTTCATCGACAACGTCGATTATGAGCATAACAACAACATTTTCTCGTTGTGGCTGGCCATGCAGCAGTGGCATGGCAGCGAGGTGCTGCTGATGGATAGCGATATTCTGTGCGATCCGGAAGCGGTTCGTCGCGTTGCCCGCAAAACCAACCCTGCCTTAGCCATGCAGCAGCACGAGCTGGGCGAGGAGGAGATGAAAATCGTGGTTGACGAGGCTGGACGTATCACCGAAATCAGTAAGACCTGCAAGGTGGCCGATGCCATCGGCGAGAGTGTGGGTATCGAGAAGATGACGCCTGCTTATACCGATGCACTCTATCAGGAACTGCGCAAGATGATACTCGACGAGGGGCTCATCGACATCTTCTACGAGCGCGCCTTTGAGCGCCTGATACCTCAGGGACATACCTTCGAAGTGGTGGATACCACCGACCTGTTCAGTTATGAACTTGACACCCCCGAAGACTTGGAAAAGGCTTCGGCTGCATTACCTCAAGAATTGTATTGATGGTTTATGCGCCTCTTAGTTTACACATCCAGTAGGTAAACAAGAGTCTTGGCAGGAGTTTCAGTTTTTCTTTCCAGTTGTCTATTTCACATACCACAAGAATGTTGTCATAGAGCCCTTTCGAACGGTGTGCATTTGATACGCCTGTGGTATCGAATACAGCGATGGGAAAGTCTAAACGCAGAAACTTCTTTTTTGCGAGATATAATTGTTTCATTTGTTTAAAGTCTGCCGACATCTTGTGATTTTCGTCAAAGGGAAACTCTTTTAGGCAAATGGTACTAACGAAAGCACTTTGGTGACAGAAATACATGCGGTGGCTGTTATGCGGCGGTTCTGCACGTTTAATCGTTTTACCTTTAATCACATCACCATAAATAACGTCTGCATAGTGATCTTTTCTGAATACTTTACTGATGACGTCATGAGAAGCGAAAGTATCACCTGCATTCATAAAGATAACCCATTCCCCTTTGGTCATTCTGATACCTTTATTCATGGCATTATATATGCCGTCATCTGGTTCAGATATCCACCTTATTCCAGTGGTAGCGCTTAACAGTTCTTTTGTTCCGTCTGTCGAAGCACCATCAATAATCAGGTAGTCAATCGCCTGATAGTCTTGACTTTTTACGCTGGTGATAGTTTTTTTTAACTGTAACTTGTTGTTTCTACATATAGTTACTACGGTTACTAAAGGAAGTCTACTCATGGTGCTTTACAAATTTACGGGTATCATGATAGGCCCTATAGGGCATGTTGTAGTCAAGATAGAAGAAATTATGCTGTCGTTGTTCGTCGTGCTTGGGAATGGTCATATAGTCGCCGTATTTGTTGGCAAGATATTTGTCCCAATGTTCTAGCCCCATCAGCAGGCAATCCTCAAACTTGATAGGTGTGGGTTCGCCGAGAATGGATTTATCCATAATGCCAGAAAAACCGTCATCGTAGTCAAGTATCTTTTTACTACTGTCGTAATCGTATTTTACTCTGATTCGTCTGATGGCTGCCTGTAGTTCTTTGTGTGTAAACAATGCCTGTATGGTTTTGATAATTAGAGAGTCAAAGCCATGTCCATGCTTGTACGGGTTTCTGTGCACATAATAGATTAGACGGTCTGTTATGGCGTAACGCATACAGTTAAGTTTCTGTGCAAATCTTGTTGATGGAACACCATCAAGTGGAAATACATCGATATATACACCTCCGAGATAATCGCTATGTTCGCGTTCGATAAGTGTTGTTGATGCGTCAATAATCTTTCCGAATCCACCCGGGTAGTTGGGGTCGGTCTCGGCACATACGGCTTCGAAGGGTTGGGGTAGCCACTCGTGGGCGTGCGCCATCAGCGTGTCGTAATCCTTGCGGGGCATGGCGATATCCATATCGTCGTCCCAGGGGATGAAACCCTTGTGACGTACTGCACCCAGCATGGTGCCTGCCCACAGGTAGTAGCGCAGGTGGTGTTCCTGACAGACTTGATCGACGGCCTGAAGAATCTTCAGAATGTGGAGTTGAAGCGGACGGATATCGTAACTTGCCATATAAACTATTGTTAATTGTATAAATTTTCGTGGCAAAGGTACGCAAAAAACTGCATATTTCAATCAAAACGCTTGTGAGATTGCAAATAATTATATAATTTTGCATCCATGAAGGTACTCTACTATATTGTTTTAGCCGTTTGGTATGTGTTCTCGTTATTGCCCTTACGCGTACATTATATTATCAGCGACCTGCTGTTCTGGTTGTTGTATGGCGTGTTGGGCTATCGTAAAAAGGTTATCAGACGCAACATCAAAGAGTCGTTCCCCGAGAAAACCGATGACGAGAGATACAGGATTGAACGCGGGTTCTACCACTTCTTCTGCGACTATATCGTGGAGAGTGTGAAACTGATGACGATGAGCCCCGAGAACCTGAAGCGACGCATGGTGTTTAAAGGGGCTGAACTGGTTGACGAGGTCATCGAGTCGGGACAGTCGTGCGCCGTGTATCTGGGGCATCTGTGCAACTGGGAGTGGATAACATCGCTACCGCTTTGGGTGACACCTAAGGCTCAGTGCGGACAGATATACCATCCGATTGAGAACCGCGATTTCGACCGTCTGTTCCTGAGATCGCGCCAGCGTATGGGGGCCGTTTGTATCCCCATGCAGGATACCTTGCGCAAGATGGTGGAATACCGTAGGGCTAAGCAGCCTATCGTGATTGGCTTTATCTCGGATCAGAAGCCTCATTGGGTGAACATCCATCACTGGATAGATTTCCTGCATCACGACACACCTGTGCTCACGGGTACCGAGCGTATTGCCAAGAAAATGAACTATGCCGTGTTCTTCATGGATGTGCGCAGGGTGAAGCGTGGCTACTATGAGGCTGAGTTTATCCCCATGACACGCGAACCACAACAGCTGAAGGATTACGAACTCACGGATATGTACTTCGACCTGTTGGAGAAGAGTATCAAGCGGGCGCCTGAATTCTGGTTGTGGAGTCACGATCGCTGGAAGCGTACGCGCGCTGAGTTTAACGAGCGTTTTGAGGTGATCGACGGTAAGGTGATAGCTAAGGATCATCCCGACAATAAGCCCGCGCCTCCCAAGAAACCTTGGTATAAGTTCTAAAGCAACTTGTTTTTGGTCATGCGCATCATATATTGTTGTATGATGGCTTTCAGCTCGCGCTCCATCTGCGCCTGCTGAGGTACCTTGCCCTTCAGGTTGTGCTGCATCAGACGGTCGGTTAACTGGTAAACACCCTTGGTTTGTTTGCCGTCGAACTGAAGCACATAACCGTATTTTACGTACTGATAAATGCCGTTCAGGTAGTTAACCGCCCACGTGTCGTTGGCGGGTGTGTTCAGTACGTCGATACCAAAGGCCATATAGGGCTTAGAGTAGCCTAACATGCCTAAGATGGTGGGCATGATATCTATCTGCTGGGCAATCTTCTCTTCCATTCGGCCTACAGGCTGCGAAGGATCGTAGATGATGATGGGCGAACAGAATCCACCCAGATCGCTCTGATATTCAGCGTGGTCGCTCTGGTTGGTATGGTCGCTGGTAAGCACAAAGATGGTGTTAGAAAACCAAGGCTGCTTACGGGCGGTGGCAAAGAACTTGCCAAGGGCCATATCGGTATAGCGGATGCACTTCTGGATGGGCAGATGCTCCTCGGGGAACTGTGCCTTATACTGCTCGGGGATGGCGAATGGATGGTGACTGGAAGCCGAGAAGATAGCCGTCATAAACGGCTGCTGCATCTTACTCATCTCCTCAGCATAATACTGGAAGAAAGGCTCGTCCCAGATGGCCCAGGTACCATCGAAATCGTTAGTGCCACGAGCAGCCTCGTATTCGGTACGACCGTAATAACGCTGGAAACCCGTCTTCTTGGCAAAGGCCTCGAAGCCCATCGAACCATTCTGGGCCCCATGGAAGAAAGCTGTCTGGTATCCCTCGTTACCCAAGATGCCAGCCAGACCGGTATAATCGTTCATCGAGGCTGGGGTGAGGAAGAACGGCTCAACAAACATAGGGATGCTGGAGAGGATGCTGGGCATACCGTCGATACTCTTTCGGCCGTTACAGAAACTGTAGCGGAAGGTGGTGCTGTGGGCAATGAGCGAATCAACACAAGGGGTATAGCCCTTGTACTTACCGCCCTCTAAATCGTGATTGAGTGCACCGATATACTCGCGACCGAAACTCTCGATAATCAAAACAACAACGTTCTTTCTAGAAAATCTAGAATCTCTAGTTAGTTTAGCCTGATGGAGCGGCGAATAAACTGCCTCCATTTCTGCATCGCTCTGATAATAGTTGGGCACAGTGAATACGCTTTTGCCAATGGTGCGGATGAGCGAGAAGGGGGTGTTGAGCACCAAGGCGGCATCGGTAGGATGCTGGGCGTACTGGTTGGCATTTGATACGGTGATGGGGCGAACGGCTGTGGTAAAACCGCCACGCATGCCGGCAATACTCAGAGGTGCGATAAGCAGCAAGCTGGCTAAGTTGGCTGCATGCTTGCGTCGGGGCTGGGCATACAGCTTGTAGAGAGCTATCATCACTACAGCAAACAGCAGTACCAGATACCAGTGGTTGATGAACTCGGTGCCAAAAATGCTACCTAAGTTGCCCTCGTTCGAGAACTCGCCGAACACCGTTGTAGTGGTGCGGCGCATGGTGTATTGGAAATAAACCGCATCGCCTAGGTTGATGGCTAAAGCAAGACCGTTGATGATGAGATACAGCCACTTAAGGGCTTTCTGACCTTTCAGCGTAAATGCCCCAACGGCTATCATCAGCACCACATAAAGCGCATTGGTATAAACAATGGCTGAGGTGTCGAACAAGAGTCCGCCACAGAATACATCACTGTTATAATGGAGCAGTTGGGCGTTTTCGAAGAAATATGCCAATCGGGCTATCTGGTAAACCACATAGACTAACAGGATGTTCCAGATAACGGCCACGATAGGGGCGTAGGGCTTGCTGAGAAGATGTTTCATCGTTGATTTAAATCTTTTGTAGCGGCTTGCAGAATGGCTTGGGCAATAGTGATATCGCCCTTACCTGTGGTAACCCGCTGACTATTCAGGTCGAATACCGTGAGACCAGTGCTATCTACCATCGAATAACCTTCGGTAAAGGTATGCATGGCCACGGGGTGGGTATAGGTGCTGCTGAGCACATCGCGACTAAACGTGTAATCGCTATGCGACAGACCTAACTGGGCTAACAGCGTAGCGGGCAGGTCGGTCTGATTGCAGATGGTATCGATACGGCGAGGTGCTTTTACGGCGCCGCCAACCCAAATCATCGGGATGCGATTGCGTAGCGGATGCTGCTCGTCGTACGCTTTGTAGTTGATGCCGTGATCGGGCAGCAGCACAATCAGCGTATTCTTCCAGGCCTCTGTGCGGCGCAGTTTGGTTACGAAATCGCCAATACACTGGTCGAGATAATAGAAGGCATTCAGAATCTCGTCGTCGAAATGCTTGATGGGCACATCCCAAGGCTCATGACTGCTCAGCGAAGAGTAGCCAATGAGATAAGGCGATGGGAGGGTGGTGGCCATATCATACAGGGTGCCGAAGGTGATATCATCGCGTACACCCCATTCGGCTGATTTCTGTTCGGCTGTTGTATAGTCGGCCTTCCAGGTAAGCTGGTCGAACCCGCCGCTAATCAGATAGCTGCGCATGTTGGTAAAATTGATGTCGCCACCATACAGATAGTGGGTGTTGTACTGCTTCTCGTCGCGTAGCGAACGGGCGATACAAGGCAGGGTGCGCGATTTGGCGGGCAACTTCATTACCGACGTGTTGGGGAACGAGGGGTAGCCGCTATAGGTACACAGGGTGCCGCGATCGGTGCGCCATGAGTTGGCATAGCAGTTGGTGAAGTAAACACCTTCGGTAGCCAACTTGTTGAGGTTGGGGGTGATATCCTGGCGACCGCTGAGTTCGGTAAACTCACCGCCGAGACTCTCCATCAGTATCACAATGATGTTAGGGGTTGGGGTGTTCAACAGGGTATCGCTATCTACACTCTCGGTGTTATACAGCTTGTTGATAATCTGTTGGCAGTCCTTGTCGCTCATGTAGTTGTAGCTCTCTAGCTCGCCCGTTTTCTCTAGCGAAGCCAGGAAACTGAAAACGGGATTAACTGCCGAGTGGTTGAGGAACTGATTCTGTGAATAGTACACCTGACCGATATTGGTGGTTGATTCGTCTAAGCCACCACGAATACCGATAACTATCAATGGTGCCATGACCAGGAAAGTAACCAGGCTGATGACTGCTGTTTTGAGTGATCTCTTCAGTGGGCTGGTGCCTTTCAGACTGCATAAGGCGTTAGCATAACCCTTATAGATAACTACAGCCGTAACTACTAATGCTACGAATCGCCAGATGAGATAGACGATAGAGACGCTGGCTGTAGCCTCGTTGGGTGTTTCGAGATACTGCAGGCACGAGGCATCGAGCTTGAATGCCCAGAAGGGATAAAGACTGGTGTCGGCCACAAAAGCCAAAGCAAAGGCGATGGCTATCAGGGCGTAATACCCTTTCAGGATGCGGAACAGCCATTGGCCTGTGTACCACATGCTGACGATGGTGGCGAGAAAAGGTACAATAAAAAAGTAAAGGGCTGTTGATAAGTCGAGCGACAGTCCGTGCTGTACCACCTGCCACATATCGATAAACACGAACTCGTGTCCCTCTCGGCAGAAAAGCATAAATGCCAACTTGGCCAAGACGAACACAAGAACCGTCCAGAGGTACGTCTTTATCAGATAACTAACTCTGCATTTCATGTAACTTCTTGTAATAACCGTCGATATTCAACAGTTCATCGTGGGTGCCACGTTCTACTATCTTACCCTCGTGCAGTACGCAAATCTCGTCGGCATTCTTAATGGTGCTCAAACGGTGTGCGATGGCAACGGTAGTGCGGGTCTTCATCAGGCGCTCTAAGGCATCCTGCACCAGGCGCTCGCTCTCGGTATCGAGGGCCGAGGTGGCCTCGTCGAGAATCAGGATAGGTGGATTCTTCAGAATGGCACGAGCGATGCTGACACGCTGGCGCTGACCACCTGACAAGCGGCCACCGCGATCGCCGATATTGGTATCGAAACCGTTCTCGGATGCCATGATGAAATCGTAGGCGTTGGCAATTTTGGCTGCTTCCTCAATCTGCTGCTGGGTAGCGTTATCCACACCGAACGAGATGTTATTGCGGAACGAATCGTTAAAGAGAATAGCCTCCTGGTTTACATTACCAATCAGCTGGCGCAGATCGTGAATACCCAACTCTTTCACGTTGATGCCATCGATGAGCACCTCACCCTCCTGTACATCGTAGTAACGGGGAATGAGATCTACCATCGTAGATTTTCCGCTACCACTCTGACCTACCAAAGCGATGGTCTTGCCCTTGGGGATTACCAGGTTGATATCCTTCAATACCCACTGCTCACCGTATTTGAACGATACGTGGCGGAACTCTATCTGGTGCTCGAAGTTAGCGATATGCTTGGGGGCTGCTGGCTCCTTAATGGTGTTCTCGGCCATCAGGATCTTATCAACACGTTCCATCGAAGCCAGTCCCTTGGGGATGTTATATCCGGCTTTCGAGAAATCCTTCAGTGGGTTGATAATCGAGTAGAGCATCACCATATAATAAATAAAGATAGGACCAGAGAGCGTGTGGTTGTTGAGTACCAATACACCACCGAACCACAACACAATCACAATCATCACGGTGCCCAGGAACTCCGACATGGGATGGGCCGACGACTGGCGGATGTTTACACGCATGATGTCGTTGCGATAGGCCGAGTTGATGGTGTCGAAACGCTTGTTCATCTTATCTTCGGCGCAGAAGGCCTTGATGATGCGCAAACCACCTAAGGTTTCCTCGACCTGACTCATGGTATCGCTCCAAAGCGCCTGAGCCTTGACCGATTGGGCTTTGAGCTTTCGACCAACCCAACCCATAAACCAACCCATGATGGGTACGATAACCAGGGTGAACACGGTGAGCTGCCATGAGATAAACAGCAGCATGGTGAAATAGCCTACAATCAGGATGGGGTTCTTGAACAGCATCTCGAGACTCGACATGATAGAGTTCTCAATCTCCTGTACATCGCCGCTCATACGGGCGATGATGTCGCCCTTGCGCTCCTCGCTGAAGAAACCTAATGGCAGGGTGTTTATCTTCTGGTACAACTGGTTGCGGATGTCGCGAACCACACCTGTGCGGATGGGCACGATGGTGGCCGACGACAGGAAGTAAGCACCCGTCTTCAGGAAAGTCATAAAGGCCAGGAAGAGGCCGATGATGAGCAGGGTGGTGGTAGGACCAAGATCGGCAATGAGGTGGTTGACATAGTAGTTCATGTTGTTCATCAACACCTCCTGCGCATTTGCCCAATCCCATGCCATCAGTGCGGTTGCTGTGTCGCCATCGCCTGTCTTGAAGATAATCTGCAAGATAGGTATCAGGGCTGCAAACGAGAAGACATTCAGGATAACCGATAGGATATTGAACACTACCGATGCCACCAGATATTTTTTGTAAGGAGGTACAAACCGCCTCAGTACGTTCAGGAACTCTTTCACTTTTCTACTTTTTACTTTTTTACCCTTTTACTTTTCCACCGCCTCTCCTAATAAGGTGGCACTGGTACTACCGGTGATGCGCACACGAACAGTTTCACCAATATGGTGACCGGCCTTATCGAAGACCACCATTTTATTCTGTTCGGTACGACCGCAGAGCTGCTCTCTGCTGCGCTTTGAGAATCCCTCAACCAGCACGTCGAACTCCTTACCCTCGTCCTTCTTGTTCTGGATAGCACTCATCTCGGTCTGTAGCGCGATGAGCTCGTTCAGTCTGCGAATCTTCTCCTCCTCGGGCACATCGTCGGGCAGGTGCTTCGAAGCGTAAGTGCCTGGGCGCTCGGAGTATTTGAACATAAAGGCAGAATCGTAACCCACCTCGCGCATCAGGTCGAGCGACAGCTGGTGGTCTTCCTCTGTCTCGGAGTGATAACCTACAAAGATATCGGTAGAAAGACCGCAATCGGGGATGATACGACGGATGGCATGTACGCGATCCATATACCACTCGCGGGTGTATTTGCGGTTCATTAACTTCAAGATACGATCGCTACCACTCTGTACGGGCAGGTGGATGTGCTTGCAAACGTTGGGCACCTCGGCGATCACCTTTAGGGTTTCATCGCTCATATCCTTAGGGTGCGAAGTGGTAAAGCGCACACGCATAGTGGGCACCTCTTCGGCTACTCTGCGCAGAAGCGCAGGGAAATCTATACTATCTAGCCCTTCTGGATTTTCTAGTTTATAGCTATTTACGTTCTGCCCCAACAGGGTAACCTCCTTATAACCTTTATCGCGCAGGTCGCGCACCTCGCGCAGGATACTCTCGATATCGCGACTGCGCTCACGACCACGGGTGTAAGGCACAATACAGTAGTGGCAGAAATTGTTGCAACCACGCATAATGCTCACAAAACCACCAATCTTATGACCGATGCCGATACGCTGGGGTACCACATCCTTATAAGTCTCGCTGGTAGAGAGTTCGGTATTCATGGCCTTATGTCCCAACTCGGCCTGCGCAATCAGGTCGGGCAGTGAGAGATAAGCATCAGGACCAGCCACCAAGTCGCAGTGGTGGTTGTCGAGCAGGTCGTTCTGAGCCCTCTCGGCCATACAACCCAACACGCCAATCAGCATGCGATTGGCTTCAGGATCTGCCTTCTGGCGGCGACGGCGCTCAGCATCCAGCGCATCCAGGCGGTGAAAAATCTTCTGTTCGGCATTATCACGAACAGAACAGGTATTCAAGAATACAGCATCGGCCTCGTCGATGGTCTCTGTGGTTTCGTAACCAGCCATCTGCATCACCGATGCAACTACTTCAGAGTCTGCCACATTCATCTGGCAGCCATAGGTTTCAATATATAACTTCTTCATTTCGCCTGCAAAGGTACAAAACTTTTGCGAGATATGTGTATTTTATGCAAAAAAGATGTTAATGTCGTGAACAGAGTTGTTCACAAACTCTATAATGCCATCCATTTATCCATACTGAATCTATATTGTCATAGCTGGTGCAGATGCGTAAATGGTTTAAATACAAATCGTTACGTTTTGGCAGTTTTGTTTTTATCCACATCTTTATTTTGTGAATGAACAGGATGGATTATTTTTTGTAACTTTGTACCGATAGAAAGATGAATAACTGACTTTTTTTGTAAGTAATGACAGATTCTCTACTCGATTTGTCAATTATTAAACTTCTATGTCACGGGAATGTGATACTTTTGCAGCGCGACTAATAAACAATATAAAAAATGAAGATTCTAAAACTAATTTTAACAGCATTGCTATTCGTTAATGGTTTGAACTTGAATGCTCAGACTGAAGACTATCCGGCTAACTATGCCAAAGGGCCTCGATTCAAGGCACTATTGTGTTATGAACCTACAGCCGAAGAGGCTCATGTGCAGTTTGATAAACAGGCTATTCAGTTTTTTCATAAACTGACGTATGGAGAAGGCTATCTGTTGGATGTGACCACCAATCTGGGTGATTATCGTGACAGTCTGCAAAACTATAGTATCATCATTATGTGTAACTATGGAATAGCTGACAAGAAGACACGTGAAGCTTTTCAGACCTATATGGAGAATGGGGGTGGATGGATGGGGTTCCACGCCTCTGCGTTTAGGGCTAACGAGGCCGAATGGCCCTGGATGACCGAGTTCTTGGGTTGTGGCTCATTCCTCTGTAATCAATGGCCACCACAGTCAGCATTGGTCAGAGTGGAAACATCTGAGCATCCTGTTACACGCACGCTACCTGAACAGTATGTGGCGCCTGCCTCAGAATATTATCAATGGACCACATCGCCTCGTCAGGATAAAGATGTAGAAATTCTGGTGTCGATATCACCTAAGATGTATCCTTTTGGTATTAAGGATGTGGTGAAGTCAGGCGATTTTCCTATTGTGTGGACAAACAAAAGATATCGAATGATTTATCTGAATATGGGACATGGTGACGAGAGCTTCATGGAGGCCACGCAGAATCTGCTTTATACGAATGCGTTCAGGTGGGTGGTAAGCTGTGACCCTAAAGGCAATCCTTTTGAGAAATAGTATGAAAACGATATTGGTGAGACGATGGGCATGGATAGTACTTGTGCTACTGTGCCATATGATAGACCTGATGGCTGCACAAAAGCGCGTGCTGGTGCTGGCCGAATTAGGAGGGCAGCATGATACTTTTACCCAAACGGGACTGCGCTGGCTGCACCAGCAGGCAGAAGAAATGAATTTCAGCATCACAGAACTTGATGACTGTAACAAATTGCAAGCTGGTGACATCGCTCAATACGATCTGGTGGTGCAACTGAATTATCCGCCCTATGTATGGAGTCAGGTGGCCATGAAAGAGTTCGAACAGGCTATTGATAAGGGGACTGTAGCATGGATTGGTTTCCATCATGCATCGCTGTTAGGTGAGTTCGACGGCTATCCTATGTGGCTGTGGTTCAGTGACTTTCTTGGAAGCATCCGATTCCAGAATTACATTGCAGAGAAGGCCGATGGACAAGTGATAGTGGAAGATCCAGGGCATCCTGTGATGTCGGGTGTCAATCCAAAGTTTCTGATTAAGGAAGACGAATGGTACACTTATAATCAGACGCCTCGGCGACATGTGCATGTGCTGGCAAGTGTGGATGAAAATACCTATCATCCAGCTTCTGGTGTGAAGATGGGAGATCACCCTGTTATCTGGACAAACCTCAGTAAACCTGCTCGTAATGTATATTTCCAAATAGGGCATAGTGCCTCACTTTTTGATAATCCTGATTTCGTCAGAATGTTTACCAACGCACTTCTCTGGGGGCTGAACCGTCCCATGAAGTGCTATGCAGAAGCATCACTAGAAAGCGAAATGAAGGCTCAGCCCATCGTCGCCTCAAAAAGGATCAATGGAAAATGGGTGTTGGCACTGCCTGTCAGCACTGGAAAGCGAGCCATAGGTCCGAAAGATGATCCAGATTATGCCATTTATGGTACATCGAGTATCACCATTCCTCTGAATAACCATAACCTGGAGGACTGGAATCGTATCTCCTTTGATATCCGTACAGATTTGGATGCTGGTATCGCTAATGTAAATGTGGCTGTAGATAGCCATCCTTACAGTGGGGTGGGAGCTCATTTGGTGAATGTGGAGAAAAAGGTTTGGCAGCATGTAATCTATCAGATAGAAGAGATGCCTCGTAAAGAGGTCACCGCCATACGGCTTTATACGGACATCAAGGGCAGAAATCTCTCTAAACAGGACTCTATTCATTACGAAATCCGTAACATGCAACTGGAACGTGTGGCACAGCCAGAGCAGACTGCAGGTTGGCAGGTGGCGCCAGGAAAGATGGCTTATTCAATGTCTGGCTATTTTACAATGGGGCCTAAGACAGCATTGGTGGCTGGTCAGGGCGGAAATTTCAAACTCATCGATGAACTGACACATCGGGTAGTGTTTCAGGGAACAACGCAAGTGGTGCCATCTACTCTCAACAGTCAGTTGGCTGTCATCGATTTCTCCGATTTTCAGCGAGAGGGTATCTATAGTCTGGTATTAGACGATTTACATTCGGCACCATTTCCTATCAGTCGGCATGCATTGGACGGTACCATGTGGAAAACGCTGAATTTTATCCGTTGTCAGCGTTGTGGCGATGTCGTTGATGGTATCCATGCCAGATGCCACACGGATGTGTTCTGTGATCACAATGGACAGCCATTCAGCTACGGCGGTGGCTGGCATGATGCAGGCGACTTGTCGCAGCAAACACTTCAGACTGGTGATGTGACATTTGCATTGCTTGAAGCATACCAGGTGTGCAAACAACTCCATCCACAATTGGCCGAACGTTTACTCGACGAGGCCCAGCACGGGCTTCGGCAACTTATGAACACCCGCATGGGTGATGGCTGGCGAGCCAGTAGTATAGGACTGCTTCACTGGACTGATGGTATCGCTGGTACAGAGGATGATATCCATACTGTACGTAAACAGCATCATGCCTTCGACAACTATCTTTATGCTGCTTATGAGGCTTATGCATCCTTGCTGCTAAACGATGAGCAGTTGAAACAGGTGGCCATTGAGGACTTTGGCTTTGCTGATAGTCAGTTCTTGGTTCATGGTCTCGACACCTTTAAAATTAAAATGGAGCATACTTATGGCATGCCTGAGAGCATATGGATGGCTGCTGCCTCGTGGTCGGCATCCATGCTCTACCAGCTGACAGGTGAAAAAATCTATGCTGACAAGGCCGCGCAATACATTCACTATACATTGATGTGTCAAGAGCAGTCAGGTGAGATGGCTGGCTACTTCTATCGTGACAGCACGCACCAGTCTATAGTGCATTTTATGCACCAGTCGAGAGAACAACTACCTATCCAGGCGCTTGTCGCTCTTTGTGAGAGTCAGCGTCAACATCAGGATTTCCACCATTGGCAGCATGCCTTAACATTATACGGTCAGTATCTCAAAAAAATCATGAAGGTAACTCTGCCTTATGGGATGATTCCTAGTGGTATCTATCAGGATCAGAGTGTGCGTCGCTTCCCTCTGTGGACAGATATCTTTAATGGCAACGAGGCATTGATACTTGCTTCGGGTAAGGCTGCTGCACTTTGTGGCAGATTCCTGGATGATCAGGAACTGAGTGATATTGCTATAGAACAACTCTATTGGACACTTGGAAAAAATCCATTCTGCCAGTCGCTCATGTATGGCGAAGGTCATCGCTATCCCTCTCAAGACAGTTTCTCGTCAGGAGAAATCGTAGGTGAGATGCCCGTAGGCATTCGTGCTATCGTGGATAAGGATATGCCCTATTTCCCGATGACGAATAATGCCTGTTATAAAGAGGTGTGGCTTACTTCGGCAGGCAAGTGGTTATCTCTGTTAGCTGAACTGATGAAGCTATGATTACTTGGATAAGTATTTCTTTCAATATACTGCTGTTGGCAGTTGTCGTCTGGCTCCTTCATAGGAGACGGCAGATGGATGAAGTTGACTGTAAGGCGCCGCGTCCAGAAACAGTAGCTACCCATATCAAGAAAAAAATTCTAGTGGTGGGTATGGATGAGGATACAGTGACGAATCTGAAAGCAGGTTTGCAGTCTGACTATGACTTGGTGTTCGTGAAGAGTGGACAGCAGGCTATCCATATGATTGAGGATATCAAAGCCGACCTTGTCATATCCGAATACCTGATGCAGGATATGGGTGGCGATGAACTCTGTCATGCCATCAGAGAAGATGCAGAAACCTGTATGCTACCAGTCGTATTCCTCTCGTCGCTATCCTATAGTACCGATATCGTTTATGGTTTGGAGGCTGGTGCAAAAGACTTTATCACCAAACCATGCGACATGTCGATACTGAAAGCCAGAATAGGAATTGTACTCGAAGAACCAACAAAAGGACTTCCGGATCTGAGCAAGTCTGGCGCTGTCAAGGAAACGAGTGATTTGGAATTTCTGCAAAGACTTGATAAGGTTATCAGGGCGCAATTGTCCAACAGCGAGTTGCAGATTAATGATATCTGCCAGGAAATGGGGATGAGCCGTACGGCTATGTTTACCAAAATCAAAGCCACAACAGGGCACTGTCCAAATGACTATTTGCGAATATTCAGACTGAATGAATCGAAGAGGTTATTGGAAGCGAAACTATGGACGATAGCAGAAGTAGCAGTAAAAGTGGGATATAATGATCCCAAGTACTTCAGTACCTGTTTTAAGAAACAATTTGGCTTTTCTCCAAGTAAGATGATGAAATAAACAATAAAATAAAACAAATATGGAAACTTATTTAGGTTTAGATTTAGGCGGCACTAAACTCCTGATAGGCGAGGTTGATGGCCAAGGGAACATTTACAATCACAAGCGTTATGACTCTGGCTATTTCAATCAGCAGGTGGCTTTTGATATTATCCGTCATTCTTTGGATGATTATATCCATCAGGTGGGTTGGTACAAGCAGCCGCCCGTAGCAATGGGGGTTGGATTGATAGGACGTGTTGACTATGAGCAGGGTATCTGGCAGCAGATTGATCCCGAGCGAACCTACCCAATGCCTTTGGCACAGCAACTGTCTGAAACGTACGGTATGCCTTGCTTTATTGACAACGATGTGAAGAGTGCCACGCGTGCAGAGATGATGTGGGGGCATGGTAGGGTGTCACGTAACTTCTTATATGTCAACGTTGGTACGGGTATTGCTGCTGGTCTCGTTATCAATGGGCAACAAGTTCGTGGTAGTCATTTTAATGCTGGCGAAGTGGGACATGTGAGAGTGGGAGTTCAGGTGGGCGTGAAATGTCCATGTGGTCGAGTTGACTGTGTGGAGGCTATTGCTTCCGGTATGGGCTTCGACCGTTGTGCCCGTTTACTCCAGAAACAATATCCTACTGCATTGCAGATTCCTACAGTGAATGGTGAACGCGTTGACGTGAGAGATATCTTTGCCCTCTATGGACAGAATGACCCCTTATGCAGAGTGCTGGTTGACAATGCTGCTGAGGCCTTAGCCAATCTGATTATGAACTTGGTGCGAATGACCGATCCCGACACGGTGGTTTTAGGAGGTGGCGTAGTTGCAGATGGCTTCATGCTTGAACATATTGAGCACTATCTGCATCCTGTTACCATGCGATTCGTATCTAATGGTGTTGTACTTACCAAACTTGACCCGCAATTTGCAGGTCTCTTAGGTGCTGCGGCTATATCCATGAATTCTAAATAATCCATAGGTATGATGAGTATTACTATCGTAGAGAATGAGTCGGTCTTCGATCTGACTGCCTCACAACGTGTCATCAGGCAGATACTATTAAAACCAGATAGCGTTATCGGTTTGTCAACAGGCAGAACGACTAAGAATATGCACCGCAAAATTGTGGAACAATATCACAGAACGCCTTTTGATGTCAGTCACGTTACGTTTTTCGGATTGGACGAGGTGATGAATGTGCCCCGAACTTATGCTGGTGCTTGTTATACGATGTTGAAGACGGAGTTGATAGACGACTTGGGCATCGATAATGCCCATTTTCTGATGCTGCCCACCATGAGTTCTGACTGGGAAAAAGACTGTAAAACATTTGTTGATAGTATAGAAGCGCGTGGGGGAATCGATCTCCTGATACTTGGATTAGGGGAGAATGGACATCTGGGATTCAATCAACCAGGTACACCATTTGAGAGTGTGGCTTGGACGACGAGGATGAATGACGAGCTGGAGGCGCGCATTCGCCAGGAAACACAGACTCCTCTAAGTCTCTCTTTGGGTGGTGTCACACTGGGTATCAAGGATATCATGCATGCCAGGAAAATCGTTTTGGTGGCTAAGGGGGCGCATAAGGCCGATATGGTGCGCAGCATGTTATATGGTCCTGTATCAAGAGCAGTGCCAGCCTCAGTACTTCAACTTCATCCTCAATGCGAGTTTTTGTTGGATGCTGCTGCAGCTAAATTTGTGAAACGTTAAGAAGATGATTGATATGAATTCAAAATTGCAACCGCAGACAAACTATTTTGGACCATTCCTCACAATGGTCTTTCTCTTTTTGATTGTAGGATTCCTAACTACAGCCAACGGACAGTTCCAAGGGCCTCTCAAGGCGGCTTTCCTTTCAGATGCAGGTAGCCTTAAAAACACTCTAACCACACTGGTAACCTTCTCTTGGTTTCTGGCTTATCCCGTTTGTGGCCGATTGGGATCAAAGTGGATTGAGTGTTATGGCTACAAGGGCACACTCATACGTGGGCTCATGGTGATGACCATTGGATTGCTATTGTTTTTCCTCTCCTCATGGTTTACAATGCATCTGCCTGATGCTGCATTACAGTTGAATGATCATAGCATTCCTGGCGGATTCTTTATTTTCCTGTTAGGATCCTTTGTTGTCGGAGCTTCGGCTACTATTCTGCAAGTGGTGATCAATCCTTACCTTACAGCCTGTAACGTTAAAAGCACTCAGGCAGTGCAACGCCTGGCTATTGGTGGTACAGCAAATTCGGTAGGTACTACGATAGCCCCCTATTTTGTGTCGGGCATTGTGTTTGGTGGTCTTGCGTTGGAAGAAGTGCAAATCCAACAGTTGATGGTGCCTTTCCTGGTATTGGCGGCTGTTGTATTCTTCATCATTTTTATTCTGCTTCGCCTCTCTCTTCCTGATATAAAAGGGACACATCACGAAATGGGTGAGAAGCTGGAGAGAAGCGTGTGGTCTTTCAGTCATCTGGCGTATGGCGTGGTGGCTATCTTTTTCTATGTGGGATGTGAGGTGTGTATTGGTACAAACATCAACCTCTATGTCAGCGAGGATCTTAGATTAGACATTTCTGTATGCACGTTGATGGCAACACTCTATTGGGGTGGCCTGTTGGTAGGAAGATTGTTGGGAAGCACACTCAGCACCATCCATCCTCGTGTCCAATTGATATTTACCACAACGATGGCCTGTTTATTGGTTATAATGGCTATGCTGACTAATAACCCATGGATATTGGTGGCGGTAGGTCTATGTCACAGCATCATGTGGGGAGCCATTTTTACTTTGGCTGTATCAAAACTCGGAAAATATACTTCTGTAGCTTCTGGCGTATTCATGATTGGAGTGGTTGGCGGTGCCCTGTTGCCACTCCTCCAAGGCCTACTGGCTGACTGGATGGGCCATTGGCGTTGGTCGTGGTCCATCGTTCTTTTCGGCGAGTTGGTCATGCTTTTCTATGCACTCATAGGTTCTAAAGTCCGGCAATCAGCTCTTTAAGGGGCTTACTTTCTGATAGTGAAGGTTAATAAAATGACAAATATGTGCAGCATGATAGTTTTTCTACACTATTTGTCATTTTGTTAACCTCTTTTTTGTGTATAAGGCCTAATTTTGCTCCCCGTAATAAAACTAAAAAGTCGAAGCAAACAATTATTATTAACTCTAATGTTATTTTGAATGGGAAAGTTATGCAAAATGAGTCTCCTCTTGTTGGCCTTGTTGCTACAAGGAGTGTGCCTTGCACAAGGCTTCATTGATGTGCGAGGTTGTGTTACTGACGAGCAGAACGAACCGATTATTGGTGCCACTGTGCAAATCAAAGACAAGTCGAAGGGCACAGTCACCGATGTCGGAGGCAATTATCTTTTGTCGAGAGTTCCCAGGGGTACGACCTTGGTATTCTCTTACGTTGGTTGCAAATCTGTGGAAATGAAAGCGACAACGGGACCAATGAATGTGGTTCTTGTGGCAAGTAATGAGATGCTCAACGAATTAGTGGTAATTGGCTATGGTCAGCAGAGTAAGGTCACACTGACAGGCTCCGTGTCAAACGTGAGTGGAAAGGAACTCCTGAAGTCACCTGCTGCCTCTCTGGGTAATGCCCTTACTGGTAAGTTGCCTGGCCTGCAGTCGGTGCAGTACACTGGTGTTCCTGGTGGCGATGATCCTGTCATCCGCATCCGTGGTATAGGCTCTTTCAATAGTGCCGAACCGCTCGTGTTGGTAGATGGGGTAGAGCGTGAGTTCAGTCAGATTGACCCGAACGAGGTGCAGGATATTTCAATCCTCAAAGATGCTTCTGCAACGGCTGTTTTTGGTGTGCGTGGTGCTAATGGTGTTATCCTTGTAACTACCCGTCGTGGTGCCGTGGGGAAACCAACCATCTCACTGACAACCTCATTCGGACTGCAACAGATATCCCGATTTCTCGAACCTGCCAGCTCTTATGAATATGCTACTGCCTATAACCATGCACAAGAGGTGGAAGGGGTGGCCGAAGATGGATGGAAATTCTCGAAGGAAGCTATACAACACTGGAAGGATATGGATATGCCTACGGTCTATCCAAGCACCAACTGGTTCAAATACCTGATGAATGATCATGCCTGGCAAGATCAATATAATATTAATGTGTCGGGTGGCACAGAACGTGCCAGATATTTTGTTTCTGCAGGAATGCTCAACCAAAATGGACTGTTCAAGACTTTCGGGCAGAGTGATGATGCCAACTTCAAATACCGTCGTTATAATTTCCGTGCTAATCTGGATGTTGATTTATCCCAACGGAGCACGCTCTCTATTGGCATCGGTGGACGTATTGGGCGTCGTAACTCTATCGGTAATGGCGAGTATAACGGCCAGTCGGGAGTCTTTGGCGTAGAGGGACTGCTTAATAACGGTACACCTATGTCGGGCTATGGTCTTGACAACAGAGGGCGCCGTATTGTCTCCGATCCCGATCTGGTGGGTGCTGTAGGCTCAGATGGTCTAGGTCTCATCTACGAGCATGGTTATACCACACAGCGTCAGAGTGTAGTGAATCTCGACCTGCAGTATAAGCTCAAACTCGATTTTATTACCAAGGGTCTTGATTTCCGTATCAAGGGCTCCTATAACTCTGATTATACGCAGCAAAAGGCTCGTACCACGGGTGGTGGTATCAACTATAAGGCTACTATCGTCAAAGGCGAATATGATGATGATGGCTCGCCAAAGATTGCATATGTCCGTCAAGGTGACTCGTGGCCGCTTGGCTACAGCGAATCGAAATGGGGTGGTAGAAACTGGTATGCTGAGGCGAGCCTGAACTATGCTCGTAAGTTTGGTGACCATAATCTTGGCGCCCTCGTCCTTTATAATGAATCCAAAAACTACTATCCTGGCGGTCAGTATAATTCTATCCCTCGTGGCTACGTAGGTATGGTGGGACGTTTGACTTACGACTATCAGACAAAGTATATGGTTGACTTTAATATGGGTTACAATGGCTCAGAGAACTTTGCCCGAGGTAAGCGTTTCGGCTTCTTCCCATCAGCTTCTCTTGGTTGGATAGCCTCGTCTGAAAAGTTCTGGGAACCTATCCGCAAAGTCATTTCTTATTTTAAGATTCGTGGCTCAGTCGGTAAGGTTGGTAATGACCAGGGAATAGGACGTTTCCTCTATCTGCCTGGTACTTGGCAATTCTACAATAATAATGGTGGTGCCTGGTGGACCAACGACCGTACAGGTAACTTCGGTGTCAACAATGGCTCATTCATGCCGGGTGCACGCGAATCTACCAATGGTAATCCCGATGTGACTTGGGAGACTGCCACCAAACAGAACTATGGTTTCGACATTCATTTCTTCGACGACCGTTTGAGTTTTGGTTTAGACCTCTTTTGGGAAGATCGTAAGAACATCCTCGTTTCTAATGAGACCACCATTGCCAGTATCTCTGCTTTGAAACCCAACTCGATTAATTTCGGTCGTGTGAAGAACCATGGTTATGAGATTACGTTGCGCTGGGCTGATAAGATTGGTGAGGTGAGCTATTCTATAGCGCCAACTTTTGCTTTTGCTCGTAATGAGATTGTTGAGATGGCCGAAGTGAAGAAGGAGTTCCCCCATATGTATCATACAGGACATCCTGTAGGACAGCCTTTCGGCTATGAATTCTTTGAATTCTATGTGCCTGGTCAAACCGAACAGCATTACAAGGATGTTTATGGTGTTGACATGCCTGACCAACAGATAACGCTGCGTCCTGGTGATAGTGTGTTTGTCGATTATACTGGTGATGGAAAAGTGGATGCCAATGATGTGCATGCCATCGGCTATAGCGACATTCCAGAATATACTGGTAGCATTAACGCAACACTCAACTGGAAAGGTTTCGATTTTTCCATGACCTGGGTGGGGGCTACCCACGTCAACCGTCAGCTGAGCTCATTCTATACACCAGCTTTTGGTACTGGCAACCAGTCGATGCTGAACAAGTGGGTGTATGATAACTCGTGGACGGCAGACAATCTGAATGCCATACTGCCTCGCATCTCTCTTGAGAAATCGGCACGTGAGCATAATGGCGCCCTTTCGTCTCCATGGATGGTTGATGCATCATATATCCGTCTGAAGAACATGGAAATTGGCTATTCGTTCCGCATACCAGGAATACCCATCAATAATATCCGTGTTTATGCCAATGGCTACAACCTTCTTACTTTCACAAGTTTCAAGGCTAATGACCCAGAGGCGCAAGCCGGTTATGGTAGCACGCGTTACCCCATGACTCGCGTCTATAACTTCGGAATTAACTTTAACTTCTAACAATCAAGACAATGAATTATATCCAAAAACTCAAAATAAAGACCGCTGCCATGCTCTGTGTTGCTGCGAGCTCATTGGCTTCGTGTGTAGATGATATAAATATTGGAAATGGCTTTCTCGATAAGCAGCCGGGCGTCGATGTGACCATGGACACCATTTTTGTCAAAGGAGAGAGTGCCAAACGCTTTCTCTGGCACATGTATGGTGCCATGCATAACCCCTTCACCTATACTGGTGCAGTATGGTACTCGCATCCCGATGCGCTTACTGATATCTGTCAGTCATACTGTGGATGGCATAATTTGGGAAAATACTATGGTGGCGACCTAACTGAAACAGATCAGGATAATGGCGGTTTTGTTAAATTCCCTTTTATTGCTAATGGTGATGGTAATAGTCGTGCTGGCATCTGGCGTACGATTCGTGAAGGGTGGATCTTTATGGAGAATATCGATCGTGTTCCCGACTTGAGCGAATCAGAGAAGAGTCAGTTGCGTGGTGAGGTCTATGTTATCATGGCCTCGCGCTATTTCGATGCCTTCCGTAATTTCGGTGGTCTTCCCAAAGTAGATCGTTCTTACCAAGCTGCTGATATCGTAGATGGCAAACGTATGAGCGTTATCGAAACTGCCGAATTTATCGACCAGCTCCTTCAGGCGGCCATCGATGAACCAGGACTGCCCTTCTATGTTCAGGACCAGGCTTCGAATTCTGGTCGACTAACTAAGGGCTCGGCTTATGGTCTGCGTGTGAAACTCTGGAATTTCGTGGCTTCTCCTTTGTTCAATAGCGACCAGCCTTATCTGCAGTTTACGCGTCATGAAGAGAATCAGGACCTTCACCAGATATGGACAGGTGGCTATCAGGCGGATTTGTGGCAGAAGGCGCTCAAGGCTTGCGAGGATTTCTTCCAGGCCAATAGTGCGAATGGCAATTATTTCGCTCTTGTTCAGCCTGAAGGTAATACTGAACAAGACTATTGTAATGCTTTCCGTGCAGCCTACTGGTTCCGTGGCAACAGCGAGAAGGTGATTGAAGTGCATGCTGGTCCTGGTAACAATGCCTGGAATGGTGACTGGAACGTAGAAGGTATGGATGAGTTTGGTATGGCCCTCTTCACCCTAGAGTACATGGAGATGTTTGGTATGGCTGATGGACGTAACTTCCCTTACGACGATGTGTTCAATACAGATAACCCCGATAATGTGGATATTTTTGCCAATCGTGATCCACGTCTCTATGAGACGATGGTGGTGAATCGCAATAATCTGGTTGAACAGTATAACGGACTGTCGAGCACAGAAATTTGGCAGGGTGGTAATGTCGATCAGAACTTCAATCCCCAAGTCACCGATAACCCTTGGTCAACACGACTGAAACTATTTAAATATCTCCGTGACAACGGTTATGCTGCTTACTATCCCACCAATTATGCTTATCTGCGTATGGCTGATATTCACCTTTGCTATGCTGAGGCATTGGCACAGACAGGTAACTTGCAGAAAGCCTGCGACGAAATGAATAAGGTACGTGCACGTGTAGGATTAGGTAAGGTAGAGGTGATGAATCCAAAACTCAACCTCACATCCAACAAAGATAACTTTATCGAGCAACTTTTCAAAGAGCGTGCTTGCGAATTTGGATATGAAGACTCTCGTTGGTATGATCTGATACGTTACAAGAGATCAGATATCTTCAAGAAGCAGGTGCACCAATTACGTGTATGGCGTAAGGATGCCAATGGTAAGAAGATGGATCCTGCTGACTATCATGGTGATACGAGCCTTCAGCCTGGCGAACCATGGCCTGACTGTATCTATGAAAAGGTGCCTTGTACCAATAATATCCGTGTATGGTGGGATACCAATAGCCAGACCAGCAAGTGGAACGATAAATGGTATCTTTCACCTATCTCACGAGATGAAATCAATAAGGGCTATGGTCTGAACCAGAACCCCGGTTGGTAATTCGGATTAAAAATATCAATAAGACTTAAAGAATATGAAAACAAATAGAATGTTGATCGTTGCAGCGGTGGCTTTCTCTCTGACGGCAAATGCACAGGTGAGACTCAACGATAAGAATGCAAATGCCTATGATTTGGGATATGGTGTGGAAATCAGCGATTTTTTTAGCACGGCTTCCGCAACCACAGTCACAGGCGAAGAATTGCAGCAAACTTCAGCAGCCAACCTTGCTCAGGCGCTCTATGGGCGATTTCCTGGTCTCACGGCTCTTTCTACAGGTGGCTTCTCTGGTGACGAAGATAAGGGGGCTTCATTTAATATCCGAGGCTATCATACACTCAATGACAAAAGTATCCTGATACTCGTGGATGGTTATGAGCGACCTATCAACCGCCTGACCGTAGAGGAGGTAGAGAGTGTTACTGTGCTCAAAGATGCTGCGGCAACTGCTCTTCTTGGTCACGAGGGAATCAATGGCGCCATACTTGTGAAGACGAAACGCGGTGCTGAAGGTAAAACGCATGTGAAGGCTGGCTATGGACATAAGTTCTTGTTCAGTCCGGAATTTGCGGATATGGTGAATGGCTACCAGTATGTTACTGCACTCAATCGTGCACGCATCAACGACGGACTTGCACCAGCATATACTGAACAGGAACTGAACCTCTTCAAGGATGGTTCTGATCCATACTTCTATCCCAACATCAACTGGCGTAATCTGACTTTCAAAAACAAAGCAGAGGAAGATCATGCGTATCTTTCTGTCTATGGAGGAACGGCTAAGGTGAAATACTATACACATATTGATTATACCGATGCGCGAGGGGCTTTGAGGGATACAAAACTGACCGACTATAATGCGCAGCTGCGACAATCGAAGGCAAACATCCGTACCAATCTCGACTTCAATCTCTCTAAGACAACGCTCATGTCGGTGAACCTCTTTGGAATGTTCCAGGAAACCAAACGCCCTTCTGATTTAGGGGCTGACGATGCTGTCTATGCTATCTATAGTCTGCCGGCAAGTGCCTTCCCCCTGATGACAACAACAGGTGTGTGGGGTGGTAATGAGACCTTTGGCGATGCTAACCCCATTGCTAAAATTCAGGAGTCAGGCTTCTATAAGACTCACCAGCGCCAACTGTGGGTAGATGCTAAGCTGACTCAGAGTCTGGATTTCCTACTCAAAGGTTTGAACCTGTTTGTCAGTGCTGGCTATGCCAACTCTTCGATCTATGCAGAGAACATGCACAAGGCGCATGAATATGGTTACGAACGCTACACTGGTGCTATCGGTGATATCAGTCATGTTGCCCTGACCACATTCGGCAATAAGGAGACTAACCTTACCTTCAGTAATTGGAATGCCGGTCAGTGGTGGAAAGCCAAATCCAGCATAGGACTCCACTATAAGCAGTCGTTCTTTGGCGATGACCATTTCAGTGCCACAGCCATCTATACCAATAGCGGTTCCAGTGCCGACGGACGGGGAAACACCATCTATCGTCGGAATATCATGGGTGTCTTCCACTACGACTTTCTGAATCGCTATATAGCCGACCTTGTACTTGCTGGTAATGGCTCCAATCGCACCTATCCTACAAAATGGGCATTCTCACCCACCTTATCGCTCGGTTGGATCTATGCCAATGACCATGAACATCTGCTCAGTTATGGAAAGTTGCGCGCCTCGGCAGGCATACAGCATACCGACTATATGCCTACCTATGGCATGTGGCTCCCCACTTGGGATGCTTCGCATGGATATGTGATTATTGGTAATGACTATAGCGCGACATGGGGCGCCTCGCTCGGCTCTTTTCCTACCACCGATTTCTCACAGGAGACATCAACAAACTTCAATTTGGGCACCGATCTGCGTCTGGCAAATGCCCTCGACCTCTCGTTTGATGCTTTCTATCAGCTACGCAGTCATATCATGCTCTCTGCAAGCAATGAAAACTCTTCGGTAGTAGGCATACAGTCGTCATATAATGATGTGGGAAAGGTTAAGAGCTATGGTTTTGAGGTTGCGGCCAAATATGCCAAGCAGATTGTGCGCGACCTCCATCTTCATATTGGAGCCAACTTATCATGGGCACGCAATGAGGTAACCAGATATATCGGCACACCTACTTATCCTTTGCTCGATCCTGTGGGGCATCGTGTGAACGAGGCTTGGGGACTCAAGTCGGCAGGTTTCTTTATGAACCAGGATGATGTTAACACCAGCCACCGTCAGGAATATTCTGTAGTAACACCTGGTGATATTAAATACCAAGACCTGAATGGCGACCAGGTTATCAATGCCTTCGACGAAACCAGTCTGGATGGTCCTACTGGCATCCCTGAACTTAACTATGCATTCAATGTGGGGGTAGAGTATAAAGGGCTTGGTCTGAATGCTTGGTTCCAAGGTACGGGCAATTATATGAAGACACTCCCTTCTGCCATATGGGGTGGTATGGCCAATAACGGTAATCTGTCTGTTGACTACTTCAATAACTGCTGGGATGTGGTTGGCGACAAAGCGCTCTATCCACGTTTGACAACCCTGAATAGCAGTAATAACAATCAAGCAAGCGATGTGTGGATAAAGCCTGTTCATTTCTTGAAAATGCGCCATGTAGAGGTTTACTATAAGGTTCCTGCCAAGGTGCTCTCAAAACTCTCACTGACCGATGCCAAGGTGTTTGTACAGGGCGAAAATCTTCTTTCTTTCGATAATGTGGATGCCATGGATGCAGAGGTGCTTTCTACCGCCTATCCTATGTTCAAAGGTGTCAACATTGGTGTTACATTAACTTTCTAATATGATGATTATGAATAAGATAAAATTGTCTTTTTGGGCTTTGGCAACAATGTTTTTGGCCGGTTGTGCCGACTTGGATTACAACGAGGCTTCAAGTCGTGATGAGGCGTGGACTTATAATAGTCCTCTTAATGGCGTCAAGGCTCTGGTCTATGATGTCTATGCACAAATGCCAAGTGAGTTTAAGGATGACTTCTATGGTATGGGGGCAATGACAGCCAGTGCTACGGATGAGGCTGAGTTCTCGCTTTCATACTCTGCCATTCACAACTATTACAATGGTGGATGGAACCCATCTAACCCCTTCCGTGATACATGGGATAGGTCCTATCGTGCCATCACGCAGATACATATGTATCTTGAGCGCATCCATCAGATTGATCTGTCGGATTATGAGTATGCCCCCGACTATCAGAATATGGTGCAGCAATTCGAACTGTTTCCTTACGAGTTGCGTTTCCTTCGTGCCTATTTTTATTTTGAGCTGGTACGAGCCTATGGGGATGTCCCCTTGGTGACTACAAGTCTGACCAATGAACAAGCCAACAGCGTGGAACGCACACCAGCCAGCGAGGTGTTTAAGTTTATTATTGATGAGTTAGATGCTGTGGCAGAATATCTGCCTGTTTCGTACAAAGATATTCCAGGACAGGAGATAGGTCGTGCAACACGTGGCGCAGCACTTGCTCTGAAGGCCCGCGTATTGCTTTATCAGGCCTCGCCTCTGTTTAATCCAAATGGTAATAAAGAACTATGGAAAGAGGCTGCTGCTGCCAGCAAGGTGATTATCGATCATGCACAACGTTGGGGCTACAAACTCAGTAGCTATGCCAACCTTTGGGGGCATGATACTTTTACGAACCCCGAATTTATCTTTGTCCTTGGTACTCAGGCCAGCAATACCTTCGAGTGCAACAATTATCCTGTCGGCGTGGAGAACGGAAACTCGGGCAATTGTCCCACACAGGCATTGGTCGATGCTTACGAATATCAGACCGATGGCAGGACGTTCAAAGAGAAACATCCAGGTGATGTTGATGTGACTACCGAGACACCATACGATGGTCTTGACCCGCGTTTTGCACTGACAATTGTAAAGAATGGCGACCTATGGCCAGCCAATACAGCTCAGCAAATCGCTATAGAGACTTATCAGAATGGTTTCAATGGTGCGCCCAAATATGGTGCTACCCCTACTGGCTACTATTTGAAGAAGTTTGTTGATGGTAACTGTATCACCACCGCTAATAACCAGACTTCCACACGCCACAATTGGATTGTGATGCGTCTGGCCGAAGTTTATCTTAACTATGCAGAGGCGATGTACAACTACTATGGTAATGCCGATGAAAAGGGAGAATTCGGCTTGTCGGCTAATGAGGCTGTTAATGTGCTCCGCAACCGTCCTGACATTATGATGCCGGAATTTCATGGCAACAAAGGTTTCGAAGAGCGTTATATGCGTGAACGCATGGTGGAACTTGCTTTCGAAGGTCAGCGCTTTTGGGATGTGCGCCGCTGGAAGAAAGGTGCAACTTTCTTTAAGAATGTGGACGTGGCCTCATTCAAGTTGGACAACAATGGTCACTTGATTCTTAATAGGATTACTAAGAGTCGCCAGTGGGACGAGAAATACAATCTCTATCCCATCCCGCAGTCTGAGATTCAGAAAAACAGTCGTCTGAATCAGAACCCCAATTGGTAAAATTCAATCAATCACATCAATAAATAAGTAAAAGATGAAGAAATATATTACAGGCCTTCTGGCCACATGTCTTACAGCGCTGGCAGTTCTGGTGATGTCCTCATGCAGTCATGACGATGCTGTTGATGCCAACCAGCTACTTGAAGTGAAGTCTGTCTTACCCACGAAAGTCATGGAAGGTCAGGTTGTCACCATCACAGGAACGGGACTTGATGGTGCCACGTCAGTTGTGTTCCCAGGCAATGTCGCTGTGAACAACATCAATAAGTTGGGCAACGACTATATGACAGTAACCACCCCTGCTGGTATTGCAGCAGGGGGTGGCGCCATCATCGTCGAAGCCAATGGTGAATCGGCCGAAGCTCCTATGCGCCTGACTGTCGGCGACCCTGCTCCTATGCGCATAGCACCACTCGATCAACCCATCAAAATCAACGAGTGTGTTGAAGTCTATGGAAAGGACCTCGAGTTTATGACTAAAGCCTATTTCCCTGGTGCTGATGGGCATGAGATTGTGGTTAATGCCAACCTGTTTAGACGTAAGGCAACAGGGGTTCTTTCAATCTATTCTCCCATGGGCGTTAAGGCCGGACTAGCCCAGGTGGTTCTCGAAGATTGTAGCGGGAAGAAGTATAGTCTGCCAGAGATCACATTGTCTGACGAGGTGTCAGGAGGTACCGAAGAGACTGGCGGTGAGAGATATGTTCCAATCTGGCAAGATGATGTCTATATTTATGATTGGGCTAATTGGCAGTATCTGAGCTCAGATCAGTTGAATCTTGAAGGTATTCAGCTTCGCGAAGGACTGATGATGCGTCTAACCTTTGATAATCCGGATGGTGCTAGCGTGTGTGTCTGTGATGCCAATTGGGGTACACCTAATGTTGATGGGCAGGGTAATAACACCGTGTGGGTAGCAGCAGGCACCACCGAACTGGAATTTCCTATATCACAGGGCATGGTTGAAACGTTGACTGCTGGTGGTGGCATCATCATTGGTGGTGGTAACTACACGCTGAAGAAGATTGAATTGTTTCGTGAGTATCCCACACTCTGGTCGGGTGAGTACACGACGGGCTGGTGGTGGTATCTTCCTGCTTCCGAGCTCGATCTTTCGGGCATTACACCCGAGGCTGGGCAGATCATAAGGTTTACTTTTGCTCACCATGATGCACCGCAGACTTTCTGCTTGTGCGACGGATGGTGGGGAGCTCCTTACATTCGCGATGGTGGCGAAAGCGATAATAATATTGTACTTTCTGCAGGTGAAGATTTCTTGGAATTTGAAATTTCAGAAGGTATGGCAGCTACCATGAATGGTGGTTCAGATACAGCGCTTATCGTTGGTGGCGATATCACCATCACTAAGATTCAGATAAAAACTGATTAAACATCCTGTTAGAAATGAGAAAACTGTTATTATTATTGTTGTTCCTGAATTACTGGACTCAAACAGAGGCTGCAGGTAAAATCGTGGTCGCCTATGTGACATCATGGACGCAGACTATTCCTGACCCGATGGTGATGACGCATATCAACTATGCCTTTGGCGGTGTGGGTGACAACTTCAAAGTATATTGTGATAACACAAGTCGCTTGCAGAAGATCGTGAAACTCAAGGAAAAGAATCCGCAGTTGAAGGTCTTGATTTCTGTTGGTGGCTGGGGACGTGGCAATTTTACACCGATGGCATCCAGTGCTCAACGGCGTAAGGTTTTTGCAGAGTCGTGCGTTAAGTTCTGTGAGAATAATCATCTCGACGGGATTGATATCGACTGGGAATTTCCTGGTAACAACTCAAGTGGGGAGAAATCACCTGGTGATGAGAAAAAGAACTACACACTTCTGATGCATGACTTGCGTGAGGCCTTAGGAGAGAAATATCTGCTGACAATGGCTTCTTCGGCCGATCCAGGTTACTACGACTTTAAGGGGTGTATCGGTTATCTGGATTTCGTGAATGTGATGACTTACGATATGTCGGGCCCTCCCAACCATCATTCGGCGCTGTATCGTGGTGGTACAGTAGGCAATGGCTGGTTGGTAGCTCATGAGAGTATTCAGCACCATCTGAAAGCTGGTATCCCTGCCGACAAACTGGTCATGGGCATGCCTTTCTATGGTAACAGCGGTGCTGGTAGCCAGATTTCGCTGGAGGAGATTAAGAGGGGCATTGAGACCGGAAAATGGACCGATCATTGGGATGATGTTGCGAAAGTTCCCTATGTAACGGATTCCAAAGGTAAGTTTGCCTATGGCTATGATGACGACCGTTCGCTTGCCATCAAGTGTCAGTATATCATAGATAACCATCTTGCTGGCGGTATGTACTGGGAGTATTGTAATGATGATAATCAAGGTACTGAGCGCACTACTGTTTACCAAAAACTGGTAGGTAGTGCTCTCACTGAAAGTATAGCCGAAGTACTTACTTTAGATGAGACTGACGACCGCAAAACGGGATTGTACGACCTTCTGGGACATCGCATTACTTCACCTAAACCTGGAGGCTTATATATCAAGAACGGGCGAAAGTATTATCAGAATTTTTAAATAATCGGCAGTGAGATGCCGTTGATCTTCTGGAATACGTCGAGGGCATACACATCGGTCATGCCGCTGATATAGTCGATAATCGCCATGATGCGGGTCTCCAGGTCGGGGGCATCGATATCGTATTGGCTCGATACACGACTGATGAGGTGCTTGGAATAAAAACGCTCGGGGTGAACGGCTGCATTGATAAACTTCTCCATCAGGGTCTGGATAATCTGATAACCGGAGAGTTCCACATCAAGCACCGGACGACTCTTGTAGATGTGCTGAACCGAGAGCGCGCAACAATGCTTATAGGCTTGTTGGGGCAGCTCGCTGATATGGTCGATCAAGCTGCCTTGGAAGGCTCCGCTCAGTATCTCGTCCTCGTGCTCCACAAACACGCGTACACACTCGTTCTCGAGTTTGCCAATCACGCAGGCACGCAGGTAAACAATCTTCTCGTTGTTGTCATCCACACCTTCTTCGGCAATGCGGTTCAGAATGTGGTGCTGGGTATCTTCGTCGAAGAAACCCAGCATCAACTGCATGGTGTCGGCATGCGAAATAATTTTAAGTTTGTGGGCATCCTCAAGGTCCATAATTTCGTAACAGATATCATCGGCTGCCTCGACAAGATAAACCAGCGGATGACGGGCGTAGCGCAGCGGATCGCCCACTTCGGATTGACAAGGGATGCCAAGCTCGTCGGCAATGCGGCGATAATACACCTTTTCGGAATCAAAGAATCCAAACTTACCCTTCTTGCCGGCAGCACTTGATGCAAACGGATATTTTACAATGCTGGCAAGGGTGGAATAAGTCATGACAAATCCGCCTGGACGACGACCTTTGAACTGATGCGTGAGCAAGCGAAAGGCATTGGCATTACCTTCGAAGTGGGTCAGGTCGTTCCAGAAGTTTGAGTTCACCTGGCGCTGCAGGTCGTAACCGGCTCCCTCGGTAAAGAACGACTGGATGGCTTTCTCGCCACTATGACCAAAGGGCGGGTTGCCTAAATCGTGAGCCAGACAGGCGGTGGCTACAATCTGACCAATCTCCTGAAACAACTGATCCTTCAATTCGGGGTGCTTCTTGGTAAGGAGCGCGGCTACATCGTTACCCAGCGACATACCAACGCTAGCCACCTCGAGCGAATGGGTCAAGCGGTTGTGCACAAAGATACTGCCCGGGAGTGGAAAAACCTGGGTCTTGTTCTGTAAACGGCGGAATGGAGCAGAGAAAATCAAACGGTCATAATCGCGCTTGAACTCTGTTCGGTCGTCGTGGCGCTCGGGATGACGATGCTCCTGACCGAGACGCTTGTTAGATATCAGTTGTTGCCAATTCATCATAATCAGTGTGCAAAGGTACGAAAAATACGCGCAGTAGCCGCATATTTCGCAGAAATTAACGAAAAAATCAAAAAATTAGGCTACGAAAGGGTGATTTCTAAGCTAAAAGCACTACCTTTGCACGTGGATAAAAATACTATTTTAAAAGATGCTGAAAATTAAAGTTGTAAACAAAGGTCACCAGCCCTTGCCGCAGTATGCTACTGCGCTGAGTGCCGGTATGGATCTGAGAGCTAATATAGATGAACCAGTTACACTGAAACCGCTGGAGCGCCGACTCATCCCAACAGGCTTGCATATCGCCCTGCCTGCAGGCTATGAGGCACAGGTGCGTCCGCGCAGCGGTCTGGCTCTGAAGAAGGGTATCACCGTACTGAACACACCCGGCACCATCGATGCCGACTATCGTGGTGAGATCGGGGTGGTACTCATCAACCTGTCGAACGAGGATTTTGTGATCGAGGATGGTGAGCGTATCGCTCAGATGGTGATTGCACGCCATGAGCAGGGTGAGTTCATTCCAGTCGAGGTGCTGGATGAGACTGAGCGTGGCGAAGGGGGGTACGGTCATACTGGTGTGAAGTAAAAACATGATGCGGATGAAGAAATTCGGACTGTCGTTATTGTTGCTGCTTTCTGTAACCGCTGGTTACGGACAGCGTGAGTACGATCAGTTTTTCCTCGAAGCTATGATGCAGCGCCAGAAGGGAAACAACGATGCGGCCTTTGATCTGCTGCGTCATTGTCTGGAGATTAATCCCGATGCTCCTGAGGCGTATTA
The DNA here is from genome assembly GCA_015060625.1 of Xylanibacter ruminicola. Taxonomy (GTDB): domain Bacteria; phylum Bacteroidota; class Bacteroidia; order Bacteroidales; family Bacteroidaceae; genus Prevotella; species Prevotella ruminicola_D. The sequence goes on from SUYC01000011.1 coordinate 104,936, forward strand.
CTTCCTGGCACAGTACTATAACGCTCTGAAGGATGGTGAGAAGAGTCTGGCGTATATCCAGAAGGCTGCCTCGCTCGATCCTGAGAATGTTACCTATATGGAAACCTTGGCGCAGGCGTATATCCGTCAGCAGGATTACGATGCTGCCATCCCCGTTGTCGAAAAGATTTATGAGCGCGACAAAGAACGTGAGGACTTGCTGGAGATGCTGTTCCAATTGTATCAGCAGGTAGGCGATTTCGACGCGGCTGTGGAGGTGCTGAACCGTATCGAAGCGATTGATGGCAAGAGCGAGCGCTTATCGGTGGCCAAGAGCGAGATATATACCCGACAGGGGAACAAGAAAGCTGCGATTGCCGAGATGAAGGCACTGGCCGAGAAATTTCCCAACGACGGCAACTATCAGGCCTTGTACGGCGAGACACTGATGATGAACGGACAGCTGAAGAAGGCACTGAAGGTGTACGACAAGATACTGAAAGACGAGCCGGATAATAACCGTGTGCTGATGTCGCTGCGTACCTATCATCAGGCATTAGGGCATCGCGAGATTGCCGACTCACTCACCGAGCGTGTGCTGTTGAACCGTAATGCAACCATCGATGAGAAAGTGCTGCTGCTGCGACAAGAGATTTCGGCCAGCGAGAATGCTGGCGGCGACAGCACCCGCGTGCTGCAGTTGTTCGACAAGATTCTGAAACAGCCACAGGCGGATGAGCATATGGCCATTCTCTGTGCCTCGTATATGAATGTGAAGAAAATGCCCAAGGACACTATCGCTACGGTGCTGACTAAGGCTTTGAAACTGGCCCCCGATAACTCGGCTGCACGCTTGCAGCTGATAGGCTATGCCTGGGAGTCGGATGATATGGAGCGTGTCATCTCCCTCTGTCAGGATGCCCGTCAGTATAATCCCGACGAGATGGCGTTTTATTATTATCAGGGTATTGCCTACTATCGTCGCGACAGTCTCGATGCGGCTCTCTCTACCTTTAAGAACGGTATCGGCGTGATCAAGGAAGACAGTGATCCTGCCATCGTATCCGATTTCTATGCTGTGATGGGCGACATCCTGCATCAGAAAGGGATGATGAAAGAGGCCTACGAGGCGTATGACAGCTGCCTGCAATGGAAAGACGACAATATGGGCTGTTTGAATAACTATGCCTACTTCTTGAGCGAAAGTGGTGAGCAGTTGGATAAGGCCGAGCAGATGAGTTTTAAAACGGTGAAGGCCGAACCCAAGAATGCTACCTATTTAGATACCTATGCCTGGATTCTGTATATGTTGGGCCGCTACTCTGAGGCTAAGATATATATCGACCAGGCGTTACAGAATCTGGACGCGTCGATGGACAACTCTGTGATTAAGGAACATGCGGATAAAATAAAACAAAAAGCAAATCAATAATGAAACTGAAAAGTATCGTAAGAATTGCCGTATTGGCATTGCCGTTAGTGTTTGTTTCGTGTAAGTCGCACAAAAAGGTGGCCGAAACAGTACCGATGTACGGACAGCGTCAGACAACCGACTTTGTGAGTCAGGTGCGTGAAAACCAGCAAACCAACAAGTTCATCACCTCAAAAGTGAAGTTCTCGGTCGAGGTTGGTCCGCAGAAGATTACACTCACCGGTAATCTGAAAATGCGTCGTAATGATGTGATTCGTCTCCAGCTGATGGCCTTTGGATTTGTTGAGGCCGGACGCCTTGAGTTCACCAAGGATTACGTGCTCATCATGGACCGTATCAATAAGCAGTACCTGAAGGCTCCTTACCGACAGATCGATTTCTTGCGTAATAGCGGTCTGAACTTTTCGGCGCTTCAGTCTTTGTTCTGGAACGAACTCTTCAAACCTAATCAGGGTAGCGAGGCAGTCGTGCTGGATAAGAATAAAAAAGAAGGCGAAGGCAAGTTTACTACCATCGAGAATGGCGATGATATAATTATCAATCTCGAAGACGGTAAGATGGACTACAGTTGGTTGGCCAGTAAGACCACTGCGCTGATACGTATGGCCAATATCTTGTATAAGGACCGTTTTAATGGTAACACCCAGCTGAACTGGGACTATTCTGAATATGATGTGTTCGGACGCAAGATGTTCCCCAAGAAGCATGTCATCACGCTCACCACGCCTGATAAGGAGGTGAAGCTGGGAATGACTCTGAATTATCTGGGTTCTGATACCGAATGGGATGCACGTACCGAAGTTTCTAATAAGTATCGCGAGGTAACAGTTGACGAGATACTCCGCCGCTTCATGGCTCTATGATGAATAGAGTGTTACGTTTGCGATATGTCGTGATGGTGCTGATGGCACTCATTGCGTTTTCTTCGCCTGTTGATGCGCAGCAGACGAAGAAAAAGTCTGTACAGAAACGTACAGCTACGACTAAAAGGAAGGCGCCCGCCAAGAAAAATACCACCAGGAAGAAATCCACAGCTGGCGAAAAGTCGGTGACGGTCAACAGTTTGAAAACTGAACAGCAGCGGGTGCGCAAACAGATTGAAGAACAGCAGCGCAAGCTGAGAGCCAATGAGCGCGATGTGAAGAAACGTCTGCAGAACCTGCTGATTATCAACAACGAGATTGCCGATAAACGTAAGTCGATTGATACCATTCGTCATGATATCAATCGTTTGGATGGTAATATCCACACGTTGGAGGTGCAGATGGTCACACTGAACAAAGAACTCGAAGAGCGCAAGCAGCGCTTCATCAAGTCGATGAAGTACATGCATCGCAATCGCAACCTGCAGAGCAGATTGATGTTTGTGTTCAGTGCCAGAAATTTGTCGCAGATGTATCGAAGACTGCGTTTTGTGCGCGAATATGCGGCCTATCAGCAGAATCAGGCCGAAGCGGTGAAGTCGATGAAGGATCAGGTGACTGAGGCGCATAGCGAACTCACCGACACCAAGCGACAGAAGAGCGACTTGTTGGTGAGAGGCGAACGGGAGCGCCGTTCGCTCGAAGGCAAACAGGAAGAGCAGCAGAAGATGGTGTCATCTCTGCAGAAACAGCAGAAAACCATTCAGGGCATCATCGAAAAACAGAAAAAGCGCGATGCTGAGTTGAATGCACAGATCGACCGACTGATTGCTAAGGAGATAGCCCGTGCGAAGGCGCGTGCCGAAGCCGAAGCCCGGCGCAAAGCTGCCGAGGCCGAAGCAAAACGTAAGGCTGAGGAACTGGCCCGCAAACAGGCAGCTGCCGAAGCGGCTCGTAAGGAGAATGAACGACGTATCGCCGAAGCTAAGGCCCGTGAGGAGAAAGCCAAAGCCGAAGCCCGTGCGGCTGCCCGTAAGAATGCCGAAGAGAAGGCGGCTGCCGAGCGCGCTGCTGCTGAGGCAGAACGTGCCCGACTGGCTGCCGAGCGTAAGGCGGCTGCCGATGCCAAAGCGCATGAGAAAGAGGTGGCCGAGGCGCGTAAGTCGGAAACAGAGGTTTATACCGTTTCAAGCGAAGACCGCCGACTGAGTGGTAACTTCGAGAGCAATCGCGGCAGATTACCCATGCCTATTGCAGGCGGCTATCGCATCGTGAACCACTTTGGTACCAATCACGTAACCGATGTGAAGGGACATGTAACACTCGATAAGAAAGGTATCGACATCAAGGGACAGCCCGGGGCTGCTGTGAGATGTGTGTTTGATGGCGAGGTGAGTGCTGTGTTCAGCTATGCCGGCACCACAGTAGTCATTGTACGTCACGGTAGCTATCTGTCGGTATATTGCGACTTGGCTTCGGTGAACGTGAGCCGCGGACAAAAAGTAAGCACCCGACAGACACTGGGTCGTGTGGGTGCTGAGGGGTTGATGCAGTTCCAGTTGCGCAAAGGAAGTGCTAAACTGAATCCAGAAGGCTGGTTGGCTAGATAGCCTGGCGATAGCCTGGCCCGGCTAGTTATCCTAGTAAATCTAGCCCCTCTAGCAGGGCTACATAGGTATCAATAGCCTGCTCAATTTCCGAAATCTTAATGAACTCGTTGGCTGAGTGCGAGCGGCTCGACTCGCCTGGGCCCAACTTGAATGATGGGAAGGGCATCAGGGCCTGATCGCTCAGTGTGGGCGATCCGAAGGGCTGCATGCCGCGGTCGATACATCTCTTGATGAGCGGATGCTCAGGCGAGATGGCCGATGAATGCAGGCGGAAAGAACGGGCGCGCAGTTCGCATTTGGTCATTTTTTTGCATAGGAAATTAAACAGGTACTCGTTCTGATAGAACTCGTTGGTGCGTACATCAATGACAAAATGCAGCGTATCTGGCACCACATTATGCTGGGTGCCGCTTTCAACAACGGTGACAGTCATCTTCGTGGGGCCTAACAGCGGACTCACCTTACGGAATTTATAATCGCGAAGCCAGACCAGATCGTCGAGGGCTTCATAGATGGCGTTCACGCCTTCGTTACGGGCAGCGTGGCCCGATTTGCCATGCGCGTAACCATCAATCACCATCAGTCCTTTCTCTGCAATGGCGGGTTGCATGCCTGTAGGCTCGCCTACAATGGCCACATCTATCTTGGGCAGAAAGGGCAGCACGCGGGTCAAACCGTTCGGACCCGATATCTCCTCCTCGGCCGAGGCTACCCATAACAGATTGTAGTTGCGGGGGCAATACAGCATGATGCGATAGGCCTGCAACAACGAAACCAGTCCGCCGCCACAGTCGTTCGAACCCAGCCCGTACAAGAAATCGTATTCTTGAGTGGGCGTGAACGGATCGCGGGTCCACGAACTGACGGGTTTCACGGTGTCGATATGGGCATTCAGCATCACCGTCGGACGGTTATTATCCCAATCGGGACAGCCCACCCAGAGGTTGTTGCCCTCGCGACCGAAAGGCAGGTGCCACATGTTCAGAAATTCAGCCAGCTTATCAGCTGCTTTTGTTTCGTCTCGGCTTATCGAAGGAATAGCAATCAGCTCCTTCAGCAAGGCTACGGCATCGTAAAGGTAGTTTTTGTTTTCCATTTGTTATTTGGTTTTTGCTTTTGATACGCACACGGAGAGTAGCATCGATAGCACCAGCACACCAAAGATAATGGCCAGCGAAAGCGGAGTGGGAACCTCTATGTGCGGCATGTTTATATTCAAGCCTACCATCTCGCCGAATGCATTCACGTATTCGTTCATGGCCAACAGCATTTTTACACCTACAAAGCTCAGGATGATACCTAAACCATATTTAAGATAGGTGAAAAACCTGGCGACTGCTGCCAATGCAAAGTACAGTGCACGCAGCCCCAGAATGGCGAAGATATTGGAGGTGAGCACGATAAACGGATCGCGGCTCACTGAGAATACGGCAGGGATTGAATCAACGGCAAAGGCCACATCGGTAGTCTCAATCACCAACAGTGCAATAAACAGGGGCGTAGCCAGTCGCTTGCCGTTCTCGATGATAAAGAACTTACCCTCGTGCATCTGGTCGGTCACAGGGAAGAACTTCTTGAAAAGCTTCACAAAGATATTATTCGATGGGTCAACCTGTTCATCGTTATGTCCGAACATCTTGATGCCTGTATAAATCAGGAACAAACCAAACAAGCCTAATATCCATTCAAACTGGGCTATCATCGCGGTACCGGCAAAAATAAAGATGCTGCGCAGTACCAAGGCACCAAAAATTCCCCAGAACAACACCTCGTGCTGGTACTTGCGTTGCACCCCGAAGAACGAGAACAGCATCAGGAATACAAACAGATTATCCATCGATAATGATTTCTCAATCAGATAACCCGCCAGAAACTCCATCGCTTTCTCGTGGGCGTCGCCTGGGTAAAACAGATAGATGCCGCCACAGAATATCAGCGATACGCCAATCCATACGGCAGTCATCTTCAGCGCCTCGGATACGCTCACCTCGTGTTGCCCATTCTTACCAAACGACTTCAGGTCGATGAGCAGCATGATAAACACTAACACGTAGAATAATATCCACGCCCAAATAGGTATATGAACCATTTCCATACTTTCTTTTTTTTTATATTTGCGGCGACAAAGTTACGAAATATTTCTGATATTCCCAAAAATAGTTGTACTTTTGTAACTTGGTATGCAAAGTCGAATATTTGATACTTGTCCGGTGGCGCCAGTAACGGTTAGTATGATGATTGGAATCGTCATTGCTCACTATGTGTGGCTGCCTGTTCCCATCCTGCCTGTACTGGCTGGTATGGTGTTCGTGACTTTGTTGCTGTATAAACAGACCCATGCGCAGTCGGTGGCCATTCTGGTATGTTGTCTGTTGCTGGGGATGTGTGTGATGCAGTATCATCAGCAAACATCCGATCAAGCATCCACAGAGTCGCGTTTCGACCGTTCCAGGAGTTTCTTCCTCGAGCAGCGCGAACAGTTGTTGCAGCGTTATCAGGATGGTGGACTCGATGGTGACGCCTATGCGGTGGTGGCAGCTATGTCGTTAGGCGATAAGACGGCATTGACGCGTGAGGTTAGAAGTATGTATTCTGTGAGTGGTGCCTCACATGTATTGGCACTCAGCGGCTTACATTTAGGCATCATCTACATGCTGTTGTCGTTGTTGCTGCCTCGACGGCGATGGCCGGCTGTGTCGCAGTTGCTCTCCATCCTGGTCGTATGGGCGTTTGTATTGCTGGTAGGCATGCCTGTCAGTGCCGTGCGTTCAGCTGTGATGCTTACCATCTATGGCATCTTATCCATCGGGCACCGAAACAAAATGTCGGTCAACGTGTTGGCGTTTACGGCTTTGGTGATGTTGCTGTGGAATCCTGCCTGGCTGTTCGATGTGGGATTTCAGATGTCGTTTATGGCTGTATGGGCCATCCTGCTGTTTGTGCCAGTATTCACCGGTGTTTTTTCCGATAAATACTATATGGAACATCCTTGGGTGGCTAAAGGCTGGGGGATGGTAGCTGTCTCAATGGCGGCGCAGTTGGGCGTAGCTCCATTAATTGCCTATTACTTCGCGCAGTTCTCCACCTGTTTCCTGCTCACTAACTTCCTGGTGATACCTGCGGCATTTCTTATTTTGTGCTTGTCGGTAGTCGTATTGTTGTTCCCGTCCCTCGCGTACCTATTATTATATATAGTGCAAGGATTGAATGCGGCACTTGATGCCATCGCTAACTTGCCGGGTGCCAGTATTGGCAACTTGCATCCCACCATCCTGCAGGTGGTGCTGATCTATGTGCTGATAGCAAGCTGCTACCTGCTTATAGAAAGAATAAAACCAATAATGGGATCGACACCATCGAGATGAGGGTGCTCATAAAGGTCACTTCGGTTATCATCGTCGTGTCTTTGCCGTATTTCAAACACAGAATGGTGCCGTAAGTAGCAACAGGCATCGCTATTACCACCGTATTGATGTTGACTACAAAACTGTCGAAACCTAACAACTGGCACAGATAGTACAGACCGATGGGTAGAATGGCCAGTCGGAATAGGGTGGTGGCATAAACCGACGTGTTACCTAAGAGTGATTTGATAGGGAGATTCGACATCGACGAACCGATAATCAGCAAGGCTGCTGGTACGGTGATGTTACCAATCATCGTGAGTGGCTGACTGATAGCCTCGGGTATGTTGTCTATGCGCAGAGCCACAATTAGCATCGTCAGATAGCATGCCAGCATGGGGGTGGAGTAGAGCACCTTCTTCTCGAATCGCTTCTGTTCCACGTCACCTTTGCCTGTTATCAGAAAGGTACCAACGGTAAACACGGCAAACGTGTTCACCACATTCAGCACAGCCGCATAGAACACTGCCTCGTGACCGAATATCGATGCTACTACTGGGTAGCCCATAAAGCCTACGTTGCCAAACATCAGCGCAAAGCCGATGATGCCTTCGTCATCTTTCTTTTTGGTCAGATAGCGTGGTAACAGATAGGCCACACCCGTCAGTACAGCATAGGTGACCACGCTGATCAGCAGCAGCGGCAGAATATACTCACGGTCGGGCAGTTCGCCTGTCATGGCCGACGACAAGATTAGTGCCGGACACGTCATGTTGATTACCAATCTCGACAGTTGTCTATCGAAATCACCTCCTAAATATCCTAATTTGCCTGCGCTATAGCCCACTAATACTATGACAAACAGTGTCATCATCACTACAAACATGGTGCAAAGGTACAACTTTTTCTTTAGTTATGCTACAAATTCTGCAGGAATTCTGTGAGGTTGGCTTTTGACTCCAGATCTAACTTCTGGCGGATGCGGTAGCGGGCTATCTCTACACCACGGATGGAGATGTTGAGTAGTGGTGCTATCTCCTTCGACATGAGATTCATGCGGATGTAGGCACAGAGCATTTTTTCCTTGTGTGACAATTGTGGGTAGCGTTCGCCGAGTGTTTTCAGAAAGTTGTGATGCACACTGTCGAACGAGTCGCGGAAAGCCTCCAGGTCATCGTCGTGCTCGATGTTGGTATCAATCTGTCCTATCAGTCGTACCACACGTCGCTTGATGGCCGGGAGGTTTTCTTCGTTCAGTCCGTTGTTGATGCTCACGGCGGTCTTTTTGATTTCCTGCAGCATCTCGTTCTTGCGCACCACGTTCATACGTGATCGTACCAACTCATCTTGTCGTGCCCGCAATTCTATCTGTAGTTTCTCCTCTTCCAGGTTCTCAATCTGTTCATCTTTCTCCTTGATGAGTTGTTGGCGGCTTTGCATGATACGATAGTAGAGTGCATAGATGGCTGCCATGATGGCTATTATATATAAGGTGTAAGCCCACCAAGAACGGTACCAGGGTGGTAGGATGGTAAACTCAAAACAAGTTTCACTGCCCATGGTGCCGTCAGGAGTGATGACCTTGACATGGAATACGTAGTGCCCCTCTGGCAGGTTGGTGTACTCCTTGAGGTGGAGGCGTGTCGGCAGGCTCCATGTCTGTTCGTTGGAACCCTCCAGCCAGTAGCTGAACCGCACGGGCTGCGACGGGTCGTAGCTGTTGGCACTGTATTCGAATCGTATGGAGTTATTGGCCCAGCTGATACGCGGCTGCTCAGCCTTATAGTAGAGCGTGTCGGCATTATTGCCGATGACGATACGGCGGATGTAGGGCTGGATGGTACGTGTGCTATCGTGCCCCTGTCGGGTATAGAGTAAGGCAAAGCCGTCTTCTGTGCCGATGACGGCTTGTTGACCGTTGGTATAGCTCACGCTCTCGAAATCCTCCATCAGACAGTTGTTTAGGTAGCTATGGCGCTGGTGCCCGTTGCTCACGTGCATGGTGCCATCGGTGGCATACCAGATATTGCCGTCTGGTGCCTGTTGGATAAAGGTATAGGCGGTATGACCTTCTAAGCGCTCCTCGAGTGCCGTATGGCACACTAGTTGGTCGTGGGCTGCATCATAGCGAAACAGTCCCTGTCTGCTGGCTATCACCATCTCACCGTCGATTTTGGCGATACACACGTTATCACCTTTGGGTAGTGTAGCCGAATTATAGCATTTCTTCTTGCTGACCCGTAGCAGGTTGGGTGTGAGTGTCATACGGTAGAGTCCCTTCTCCTTGTTGGCCACCCAGACAGCATTGGTCACCTCTTCTATATAGAGTGTCTTGGCCGAGATTCCGGCATCCTTCACTTCTTCGGCCATCTGCCAGCCTTGTGGTGAGCGGCGCATGAGGCGGAGCCCCCAATACGAGCTGGTGAGCAGCACATCAGGATGACCTGCCAACGGACGGACGGCCCACACGCCACGGTTGTCGTAGTGGGTGATGTGCTGGTCCTTGATGCTGAGAAAGAACTGGCGACCACCGCAGAAGAGTTGTCCACCGATGGTGTCGAGACAGAGCACCTGACTACCAGTGCCCTCAATGAATCTTATCTTTCCATCGGTCATGGCATAAAGTCCTTGATTGGTACCCAGGTAGAGTTGGCCCTGATAGCTCACACTGCAGTTGCCACTACCGATGGGCGACTGGCGACTGTTGAGAAAGCGAAGTGGCGACCATAGCTGAACGCAGTCGAGACCATTGTCGAGTGCCAACCATAGATTCTTGTCGGCATCGAAGGAGGCCGAGAGCACGGTCTTGTTCTGTAAGCCGTTGTTGGTAGAGATGCGCTCCGCCTTGTGCTGCTTCAGGTCGATCAGGATAACACCATCCTGCAGGGTGCCCAGTGCTAAGGTCGTGCCAGACAGTGCTGCGCACGACAGTTGCATGTTGCTGATGTCGGCAGTCAGACTGAATGGCTGCAGTTTGTTGTTGCTATAGAGAAACAGTCCTTTATGACTGGTGACAAACAAGAGTTGCTGCTGCCAGGGCAGGATGGCCACAATATTAGATGTTTGACTGATGTCGATGCCTGGCAGAGGTATGAACTGGTTACCTACGAGTACCGATACCGACTTGGAGGTGGTGATATAGAGCCTGTTATATACAACGTTAGAATAGCGGATGCCAGGATGGCTGGCCATACGGGTCTTGTAGTCGTTGATGAAGAAGGTGCCATCGGTCTGGAAATACACATCATGGCCTATGCGGTGTATGTGCCAGATGTTTATCTGCTCCTTCTCGCCCAGTCGGCCTGAGAGTTCCTGATAAACCATCCTGCCCTTGGCATTGCGCACAAAGCGGCCAAACTGGCCTAAGGCACCTACGTAGATGGTGTCGCCTACAGGCAGCACCGACCTTACCTTGGTATGGCCCGGCAGTGGATAGGTGCTCCAGTTGGCACCATCGTACTCCAGCAGTCCGTTGTTGTTGGCAAAATACATCCAGCCCTCAGCGCTTTGTCCTATCTGCCAGTTCTGGTTGCCTGAGTGGTACGACTGGCGCGAATAGTTGACCACAGCTCGCTGCCAAGGGCTCTGGGCGGCTGCAGGCATTGCCATCATGGCCATCAGTGATAATAACCATTTCCTCATACCGATGCTATTTTTCGGCAAAGATACGCATAATTATTGAATCGTGCAATAATAAGCGAGAAAATAATTGCAGGGTATGATGTAGTGCTTTTCTTTTGTAACGCATTGATTTTTAGTGATATAGTGTTTCGCTGAGAAACGGGTGATGTAGTGCTTTGGATGGCTTGAAGTAATCAAGATGTGCCCGAATGTTTGTAGCGAAGGGAGATAAAACTTAATTTTGCGCCATCAATTTTTTTATTATCAAACTAAATACCTGTTTTTATATGAGAAAAAAAACATTGTCAACAAGAAGCGTACAGCTGCTATTGGTGAGCTGTATGTTGTTACTCATGGGAGTAGGTGCTTGGGCACAAAGCCCCCAGACTATCAAAGGCACCGTGCTGGATAAGAACACGCACGAGCCGATGATAGGTGTAAGTGTGCTGGTGCAAGGAACATCGAATGGTACCGTTACCGATTTCGATGGCCATTTTACACTGTCGGGTGTAAAAGCCAGTGCCACCATCCAGTTTTCGTTTATCGGTTACAAGAGTCAGTCGTTGTCGGTAGCCAAGGCTCATGGTGAGATTCTGATGAGCGAAGACGACAAGACGCTGAGTGAGATTGTGGTTGTGGGCTATGGCACACAGAAGAAGGTGAATCTCTCGGGTGCGGTGTCGGCTGTTGATGGCGAGAAACTGGCTGCTAAACCATCAAGTAATGTGCTGGATGCCATGCAGGGCGAACTGCCTGGTGTGGCTGTGCTGCGTAGCAGTGGTGAGCCAGGTAACGAGACCAGTGGCATGCGTATTCGTGGTTTCTCATCTGTCAACTCCACCTCTACGCTTGTGCTGATTGATGGTGTGGAGGGCGACTTGTCGCTGCTCAATGCTGATGATATCGAGAGTATCTCGGTGCTGAAAGATGCCTCGGCCTGTGCCATCTATGGTGCCCGTGCTGCAGCCGGTGTAGTGCTCGTTACCACTAAGAATGGTGGTGAGGGCAAACCCAAAATCAGCTATAGCGGTTATTATGCCACCAACCTGCCTGGTAACATGCCTGAGCGCCTGACTGCCTGGGAAGAGCAGGAGTGGATCAACATCGGTCGCCAGAATCAGGGTGGTAAACCTGAGTGGAACCCAGAGCAGTCGAGCTGGGTGGGCAACCGCAATTTTAACTATCGTCCTAACAACACCAATGGTCGCTGGGATCAGTTCTCGGCCACTAACTGGGTGGACGAGGGTACGCGTAATCACTCCGACCAGACCAATCACAGCATCTCGGTGTCGGGTGGTTCAAAGAATATCAACTATCTGATTTCGGGCAACTACTTCTATAAGAATGGTATGCTGAAGTATGGTAAAAACGATAATACCCGTGTGAACCTGCATGCCAAGGTGAATGCCGAACTGAATAAGTACATTGCCGTGGGTGTGAACATGCAGTACCAGTCGAAGAAAAACAACGCGCCTTCGGCGGGTGCAGGTGCTATTCTGAATAACCTGTATGGCTCGCGTGCCCGACAGCTGGTGTACAACCCAACCGACGACGTGAACTACGATGTGAACCCCTATAACGGCGACCTGCAGTTCAACCCCATCCAGGTGATGAAGGAGGGCGGACAGTCGGAAACACTTTATGAAACCTTTATTGGTAAGGGCGACCTGACGATTAAAAACCTGGTGAAGGGGCTGCGCATCAACCTGAATGCCAGTCGCCGTGCTGGCTATTATACCGGTCGTACCGAGCGCCATTATCTGGTATGGTATGGCATGACTGGCAATAATGTTCGTCAGACTTATAATAATCCCAACTCGCTGTATCGTATCAAAAACAACGATTTCCACGATCTGTTTGAGGCTACCGCGAACTACGAGTTCGACGTGAAGCGTCATAACTTCAAACTGTTGGCTGGTGCTTCGTATGAGAACTACCGCAAGGACGAGTTCTCGGCTACCGCCAAGAACATGAACTCTAACGATTTCTATTCGTTCAACTATTACGACACAGCCGAGGCTACCAACACCACGCTGGGGGATAACATCGCCCCATGGTCGATGATGTCATACTTCGGTCGCCTGAACTACAACTATGCCGATCGCTATCTGTTCGAGGCCAACATCCGTTACGATGGTTCATCGCGCCTGGCTCCAGAGAAGCGTTGGAAGGCATTCCCATCCGTATCCGCAGCTTGGCGCATCAGTCAGGAAGAGTGGTTCAAACTCGACTGGGTGAGCAATCTGAAACTGCGTGCCTCGTGGGGACAACTTGGTAACGGTGCCATCCTGGGGCTCTACGATTATATCCCTACCATCGCTCAAAGCACGGTGTATATGGGTGAGAAATCGTATTATCAGAGTCAGCTGGCCTCTAAGGATAAGACCTGGGAGACCATCGAGACCACTAACGTGGGTATCGACTTAGGTCTGCTGAACGGCCGCTTAAACGCCTCGTTCGACTATTATTGGAAATACAATAACGACATGCTGTCAAGACTCCAGTTGCCACACACCATCGGTATCGGCATTCCTAATGTGAATGTTGGTAAGCTGAAGACATGGGGATGGGAGTTCGAAGTGAAGTGGAACGACCGTATTGGCGACTTCAGCTATCAGGTGGCATTCAATATCTCTGACGCTCAGAACAAGTTGATGGAATACGACGGTGCCGATGTGATTTATGCGGGAACAGTAGGATTGCTCGAAGGCTATGCCATGAACACCATCTGGGGATACAGAACCGATGGCTACTGGAGCAGTCTTGATGAGTACAAACAGTACAAGCAGGACCATCCTGGTTACAAGTCGTTCAGCGATGGTAAGGTGAATGGTGGTGATGTGCGCTATCTTGCGCTGCCTGATAAGGATGGTAACATAGGTCATCAGGTAGGTGCTGGCGATGGAACCAAGGAAAACCACGGCGACCTGGTATATCTGGGCGATGCCAACGGACGTTATCTCTACGGCCTGAACCTCTCGGCTCAGTGGAAAGGCTTCGACCTCTCAATGATGTTCCAGGGTGTGGGCAAACGCAAACTACTGATAGATACAGAAGCCATCGCCCCCTTTGGGCGCACCTACCAGATGCCTTGGACCATTCATCGCGACTATTGGACTGAGGATAATCAGCAGGCAGCATGGCCACGTCTTTACAACTATAATGGCGATATGTTCAATTTTCAGCCATCAGATAAGTGGGTGCAGAATGCAGCTTATCTGCGACTGAAGAACATCACACTGGGCTATACCATCCCCGTATCTAAGCGTTATATCCAGAAACTGCGCGTCTATATCAGCGGTAACGATGTGTGGGAGAAGTCAGATATCCTGAAGGTGTTCGATCCAGAGTCGGGCAACAATGTGGGACGTAACTACTATCCCTTCTTCCGTACATGGGCTTTTGGCGTAAACGTGACTTTGTAAGAATTGAAGAATTGAAAAATTGAAGTTATTATGAAATAAAATATATTCAAATCAATAAGTGCTGTGGCTATGGCTTGTGGAGCCATGATGCTGATGAGCTGCGAGTTGGACCGCCTGCCAGAAACAACACTTGCCGATAATACCTTCTGGCAGAGTGAGACCGACCTGCGTGGTGCTTGTAATAAACTATATGTGGATTTGCCTGGTTTCGACCACGACCGTCGTGCCGATGATATTATCGGCACAGCAGCCAATGGCACATCGAGCGGCAACTGGAGTCTGCCTTCTACTGCAGGCGACTGGACCAACCCTTATAATAAGATAGGTATCTGTAATAACATCATCACCAAGGGCAGTCAGGCGCCTTTGAGCGATGCCCAAAAGAACCGCTGGATAGCCGAGGCTTACTTCTTCCGTGCTTTCCACTTCTTCGATCTGGTAAAGAAATATGGCGATGTGCCCCTGATACTGAAGGCTTTCGACTCTACTGGCGATCCAGATATCAAGATGCCACGCACACCCCGCGAAGAGGTTATCCAACAGTGCTATAGCGACTTGAAGTTTGCCGAGGAGTGGTTGCCCGAGATTGATGCCGTGAGCAGTGATGCCGATTGGGGGCGCGTATCGAAGTCGGCTGCACGTGGCTTGATGATGCGTATTGGCCTCTACGAGGGTACATTTGCTAAGTATCATGGTTTGACCAGCGACCCGAAAGCACATCTCAAGGTGGCAGTAGATGCTGCTGAGCGTATCATCAATAGCGGGAAGCATGCGCTTTATCCCGATTATCAGAAACTGTTCTACTTTGATGGTGAGGGCCGACAGAACAAGGAGAATGTGTTTGTCAAGGTGTATGGCCCTAACGGTGCTGGTGCCACCATCATGCATGGCAACTCGCGCCAGTTGGAGAATGGCGTCAGCATCACCCGTCAGGCCATCGACCAGTATCTCTATACCGATGGACTGCCTCGCGAGAAGAGTGCGCTGGCCATGATTCCTGAGACCCACTACGATGATGTCTTCGAGAACCGCGACCCACGACTGGCCATGACCATCTATCATAAGGATGAGGAGGCCTACAAAGGCGGCTATACCCCGTTCAGCAATCAGCATGGTAATGGCTATGGTATCAAAAAGGGCTTTATGCTCGATGAGTGGACCACCAACAGCAAGGAGACGGTTGACAAGATGATCATCCGCTATGCCGAGGTACTGCTGTCGTATGCTGAGGCATTGTATGAGTTGAATGGCAGCATCACCGACCAGCAGCTGAACCTGACGGTGAATGCCGTACGTGCCCGTAGTGGTTTTGAGGCTAAACTCACCAATGACTTTGCCAAGCAGAATGGATTGAATATCCTCGATGAGATTCGTCGTGAGCGTTTGGTAGAGTTTATCGACGAGGGTTTGCGCTACAACGATATCATTCGCTGGAAGATTGCCGAGAAGGTGCTGCCTGTAACCATGCTCGGCCTGAAGTATAACGAAGACGACACCAGTGCCCAGCGTGAGGACTTGCAGAGCAGGCTGACCACCGAGGGCGGAATGTATAAGGGACAGAAAGTGTGCGATCAGGCCGATATCTATGTGATAGAGGAGGCTGGAACACGCTCGTTTGATGTGGCAAGAGACTATTACTATCCCATACCAACCTACGAGATTGCTACATCCGAAGGCAATGTGGTACAGAATCCCGGCTGGTAAACAATAAAAACAAACTCAAAAGAAGCTTATTTATGAAAAAGATATATCATATAATTGCTTGTGCCTTGTGCACAATGATAATGGGCATGTCGCTCTCAAGCTGTAGCGATGATGCCTGGGGAAACGATAATCCCGAAACAGAGAATGTGTTCTACTTCGGCTTTGAAGACTGGGGCCGACTGAACAATGGTGTGGGCTATACCGTAGCTCAGGGACAGACGGTAGAGATACCTGTTCAGTTCTGGTGTGCGGGCTCGCGTGCTTTCGATGCTGAGGCTTTTTATTATGTAGATAGCCCACTGACGCAGGGCACCGACTTCTTGATTGTTGATGCTGATGGCCATCAACTGCAGCAGGACGCCAAAGGTGCTTTCGCCATGACATGGCAGCTTACGGGCACGGATACAACCAACAACCATCGTGTGCAGCACATCTACCTGAAGGCGCTTAACGGTGCCAAGGGCGATGTAACGATCACTACTTTCGACCCGAAGGATGTAGATGCCGATGGTAAGGTGAGAATCTCGAATGGCTCGACCGATGGCGTGATCTATACGCCTAACAACATCAATAGTCAGTACGAGGTACATTGCTTTACACAAAACTACAAGGTAAAAGTAACTATTCAGTAATTGCTTGGTATGATAAAGAATAGGTTAGTTGTATTCATACAGTTGGTTTTGTTAGTTGCCGAGGCAGGTGCGCAGTCTATTTGGGACAGCGCGCACCTGGCCCAGGTGAAATCCTGCCTGGAGCAGCCGGCCTATGCTACGGCCTATCACCAGCTGATAAGCAGTGCCGACAGGCTGATGACTGCCGAACCTGTGTCGGTGATGATGAAGGAGAAAGCAGCTGTGAGTGGCAATAAACACGATTATCTGAGTTTGTCGCGCTACTATTGGCCTGATCCCAACGAACCGGATGGATTGCCTTATGTGGTGCGTGATGGCGAGTCGAATCCCGAACTCGAACATTATGATCGTCCCAAACTGGCTGAGATGGCTGGACGTGTCACCACCCTGGCGCTGGCATGGTACTTCAGTAACGACGAGCGCTATGCCCAGAAAGCTACCGAGCAGTTGCGGGTGTGGTTTATCAATAAGCACACCCGTATGAATCCTCATCTGAACTATGCCCAAACCATTCCAGGTAAGTTTGGAGGTATGGGGCGCTGCTATGGGGTGATTGATGGCTACTCTTTTGTAGAGATGCTGGATGCGGTGCAATTGTTAGAGCATTCAAAAGCGTTTACGGTCAACGATTCTAAAAGCATGAAGCGCTGGTTTGCCCAGTTCTTGAATTGGATACTGACCAGTAAACAAGGTATCGAGGAAGGGCAGCAGTTGAATAATCATTCTACTGCGCGCGATGTTCAGGTGATAGCCTATGCCAGATATGTAGGTCATCAGAAGGTATTGAAACAGTATCTGAGTGAATTCTTTACCAAGCGAATGCAGCCACAGATAGCACCTGATGGCAAACAGCCCCGTGAACTGCGTCGCACGTTGGCTTTCGGCTATTCGCAGTATAACCTGAGTCATATCATCGATGTGTTTCAGATAGCGCGCGCTGCATCGTTCAGCATGCAGCCCGAAGCGCTACCGCTGTTAGAGAAAGCCGCCGATTTCCTGGCCCAGTATTTGGGAAAACAGGTGCAGGCATGGCCTTATCAGCAGATTAGCGAGTGGGACTATAAACAAAACCTGTTTGCCAAAGACCTGTATCGCTTGTATCTGTTGGATACGAAACGCTCTGATTATCTGCGTTTGGCGCAGCAGCATGTGGTGAAGCATTTTGCCGATAGGTTCTTCCTGCTGTATTACCAACCAGGTAGCATGGATCATGCCTTTGCAGCTGCCGATACACAGTTGCGCTACCTGCTGGAGAATACCGAGACTGCCCGACAGCATGCGACCGACAAGAGTAAGATGATGCCACGCTGTGTGGAGAAAGATGGTTCTTTGCGCCTGGTTGGCATGCGCGACTGGTGCTCGGGCTTTTTCCCTGGCTCGCTATGGCAGATGTATGAGTACTCGAAAGATGATTTCTGGCGTGAAAAGGCAGCAGAGAACACGTGGCTGATTGAGAACGTGAAGTATCATGGTGGTACCCACGACTTGGGGTTCATGATGTATAACTCGTTCGGACAGGCTTACCGGCTGACTGGCGAAGAGTCCTATCGTGATGTCATCATCCAGTCGGCCAAGACCCTTGCCACCCGTTTCAATGAGAAGGTGGGCTGTATCCGTAGTTGGAGTTGGGGAACACCCGACCGTTGGCAGTTTGCTGTGATTATCGACAATATGATTAATCTGGAACTGCTGTTCGAGGCGTCGCGACTCACCAACGACCGGCGCTATTACGACATGGCAGTGAGTCATGCCAATACCACACTGCGAAATCATTTCCGTGAGGACGGCTCGTCGTATCACGTGGTTGACTACAATCCCGAGAATGGTAAGGTCATCAAGCGTATCACCCATCAGGGACTGTTCGATGAGTCGGTGTGGAGTCGTGGTCAGGCGTGGGGTTTGTATGGGTTCACCATGTGCTATCGATATACCCATGATGAGGCGTATCTGCGCCAAGCTCAGAAAATTGCCCGTTTCTTCTTTGGCCAGCAGCAGATGCCGACCGACCTGATACCTTATTGGGATATGCGCGATCCAGCCATTCCCAATGCTCCTCGCGACGCATCGGCGGCAGCTGTCTTTGCGTCGGGACTCTATGAACTGGCCACTTTTTCTGATGCCCAACAAGCTCAGGAATATCGGCGTATCGCTGATAAAATCATCTCGTCTTTGTTGTCAGGATATCGGTCTGAACCTCATACCATGAAAGGCTTCCTGCTTCTACATTCTACAGGCAACTATCCTGCCAAAGATGAGATTGATGTGCCTATTAACTATGCCGATTATTATTTCCTGGAGGCGCTGCACCGCTCGGGCTGGCAGACGGCTGACTGGCCGACGAGGAGCTTGAACGATGGTTGGACATTCGAGGGAACACCCGTTAACCTGCCACATACGTGGAATGCCGATGCCTATACGGTGAAGGACTACCAAAAGGGTACTTTTACTTACGAGAGGCAACTGATGTGGGAGCGAAACGACCATGAAACGTGGCTGAAGATAGATGCGGCCTTTAAACATGCCGAGGTGCTGGTTAACGGACATACCGTTGGCCAGCACGTGGGCGGTTATACGGCGTTTGCCTTTAACCTCACGCCTTATCTGCACGAAGGTGCTAATACGCTACAGGTAAAAGTGGGTAATCAGGATGAGACCATTGCCCCCATCTCGGCTGACTTTACCTTTATGGGCGGCATCTACCGTGATGTGTGGCTGGTAGAGAAGGCACCACAGCATTTTGAACTGTTGGATGGCGTGAACGTGACTGCCGACACTTGTCAGGTGACTGTTGACTGTAGGGTGGTTGGGGCTGCCGACTGTGAGGTGACGACCAGATTGCTGGATGCCGAAGGACATCTGCTATCGGAAAGTAGAAAACAGGCGGCAGATAGTATCCGCCTGGAATTACCTCTGCCCAAGCAGCCTCGACTGTGGTCGCCCGAAACACCTTACTTATATAAGGTGGTCACCACACTTCAACGTGGTGACGGTAAGGTGGTTTTCGACCGCGTGGAGCGTTATGTAGGTATCCGTTGGTATGCTTTCGATGCCGAGCGGGGCTTTCTGCTGAATGGCCAGCCCTATAAACTACATGGTGTTTGTATTCACCAGGACCAGAAACCTTTTGGTATCGCACTCGATGACGATCAGCATCGCCGCGATTTCCGTTTGATGAAGGAGATGGGCGTCAACTTTGTGCGCCTGGCACATTATCCGCAGGATGAGGCCCTGTTGGAGATGTGCGACCGCGAGGGTATGCTGGTATGGGAGGAGATTCCTGTGGTGGATATCGTACCCGAAGGCGATGCCTTTGCCAAGAATTGCGAATGTCAGTTGCGTGAGATGATTCGTCAGCATAAGCACCATACCTCTGTGATTCTTTGGGGCTATATGAATGAAATCCTGTTGCAGACGCAACGCCGTTATCAGGGGGCACAACTGGATGCTGCCATTCAGCGCACACTGCAATTGGCACGTCGCCTGGAGGATATCGTTCGTGAAGAAGACCCGACACGTGTGAGCGTGATGGCATTTCATGGTAGCAACGATTATAATAAGGTGGGCTTGAGTGATATCCCCCAGGTGGTGGGTTGGAACCTTTATCAGGGTTGGTATGGTTCGGATATGCATGATTTTGAGCGCTTCCTGGATCGCCAGCATCGTCAGCAGCCGTCGCATCCTATCATCGTGAGCGAGTATGGAGCAGGTAGCGACCTCCGACTGCATAATCCTAAAAACGCTGTGGCCTTCGATTTCTCGATGGACTATCAGCAGCGTTACGCCGAGCATTACCTGCCTGTGATAGAACAAACACCCTATGTTTGTGGCGCTGCTTATTGGAACTTCATCGATTTTGCTTCGGCCAATCGTGATGAGTCGATGCCCCGCATGAACAATAAAGGTCTGGTAACCAACGACCGTAAGCCTAAGGACATTTATTATTTCTTCCAAGCCTCATGGTTGCCGAAACCGGTGGTTCACATTGCCACACGCGACTGGTCTGAACGTACTTCGTTTGAGTGCGTGATGCCTGTGAAAGTATATTCAAACCAGTCGGAAGTAGAGCTGATACATAATGGACGCTCGTTAGGCAGAAAGAAGGTTGAGAACCATCAGACCGTGTTTGATGTGGCTTTTGCCTGTGGCAGGAATACATTGCATGCCGTTGCTGACGGTGTGGAGGATATGACCATCGTAAATTATGCACAGCCTTCTGGCGAGATAGCTGTGAATGTGGGGAGTAACTGCTATTTCCAGTCGGATGCCTCTGCACTTACTTGGTTGCCCGACCAGCCATACCGCGAGGGTAGCTGGGGGTATATCGGTGGTCAGGCTGTTCAAACGCAGACGGAGATACAGCTAACGGCTGATGGCCCGCTTTATCAGACCATGCGTGAAGGTATGGAGGCTTATTGCTTTGATGTGCCGACTGGACGGTATGAGGTTGAACTGTTGCTGGTTGAACCTCGCAAGTCCCAATCGTCGAGTGCTTATCTGCTAGGCCGACAGGATGCACGAGGTGGTGGTGTGGCTACACGACGCAGACTTTTTGTGAATCATACCGGTAGCCGTCTGGTGATTCCTATGGCATCGGTTACTGCTATGTCGGGTATTAAAATAAGGAGATTATAATATGTTGAAACATTCTTTTCGATTCATACTTGCGGCCTGTGTGCTGGCGACTTCTGCCAGCGCGCAGGTTAAACTTTGTGTTGATGCCGGTTGGCAGTTTGCACGCCAGGATGCGGCTCATGCGTGGCAGTCGGTAAACCTGCCTCATTGCTATAATGCCCTCGATGGGGTGAACCCTGATATAAAGTATTATCAGGGTGCCGGTTGGTATCGTACCACGTTACAGGTTGCGAATCCGTATCCTGGAGGGCATACGCTACTGGAGTTTGAAGGCGCAGGACAGAAGACCGAGGTGTATGTGGATACGATGCTGGTTGGCACACATGTGGGTGGCTACGACCGTTGGACGGTTGATATCACAGCATTTGGCAATGGCAAGTTGCCCATCATGGTGCGTTGCGATAACAGTCGCGATGTGCAGATGATACCTTCTAATCTCTCTGATTTCTGTCTTTATGGTGGCCTCTATCGTCACGTCAATCTGTTGTATATGCCCAAGCAGTATATCGAAGATGTACGTATCGATGTGTGTGGAAACCAGGTGGTCATCGATCAGCAGTACCCACTCCAGGTAGAAATCATGGCGCCTGATGGCAAGCGCGTGTTTAAGGGTACCAACCGGCGACCGATTACCATTAGGAAGCCTGTGCTTTGGGATGTGGATCATCCCCAGCTCTATATGGCCCGTATCCGTTATGGCGACCAGCGGATAGAGAAACGATTCGGCTTCCGGACGTTTGAGTTCAAGGAGCACGGACCGTTCTATCTGAACGGGCGCCGGTTGTTGCTGAATGGTACTCATCGCCATGAAGACCATGCTGGGGTAGGGGCTGCCATGACCGACGAACAGATTCGTCGTGAGATGCAACAAATCAAGGATATGGGGGCAAACTTTATCCGTTTGGGACATTATCAGCAGAATGATCTGGTGCTACAGTTGTGCGACTCGCTGGGCTTACTGGTATGGGAAGAGATTCCCTGGTGCCGAGGCGGAGTGGGGGGCGAGCGCTATCAGGCACAGGCGCATCGCATGCTCACGAATATGATTCTGCAACATCGCCATCACCCTTCGGTGATTCTCTGGGGCTTAGGTAATGAGAACGACTGGCCGGGCGATTTCGGGACGAAGGTGGACACCCTGGGCATCCGACGGTTGATGACCTCGCTGAATACCCTGGCGCATCAGTTGGATGCTAATCGCCTCACCACCATTCGGCGCTGTGATTTCTGTGCCGACATCGTGGATGTATATTCGCCTTCCATCTGGGCTGGTTGGTATGCACGTAGGTTTACCGATTATCGCGAGATGGAACAGACGGCTATCAACCGTTTTCCACGTTTCCTGCATGCCGAATGGGGCGGTGACAGTCATGCTGGGCGCCATGCAGAAAGCGGATTTGACATAGAAGCTGGCGACAGAAATGGCGATTGGTCGGAGAGTTATATGGTGCGATTATTTGACTGGCATCTGAAAGAACAGGCACAGATGCCCAACCTGACGGGGTCGGCTTTCTGGACTTTTAAGGATTTTTGTACCCCCTTGCGCCCCAATAACCCGATACCCTATGTAAATCAGAAGGGCGTTTGCCAGCGCGATGGCACACCTAAGGAGAGCTATTATGTGTTTCAGAGTTATTGGTCAAAAAAATCGATGCTGCATATCTATGGACATACCTGGCCTATCCGCTGGGGCAATGAGGGCGAACAGAAAGAGGTGCTGGTATATTCGAATGAACCTGAGGTGGAACTCTTTGTCAACGGCGTGTCGTATGGCAAGAAGCAGCGCTGCATCACCGATTATCCCGCCCAGGGCTTCCATTGGATGGTGCCGTTTGTTGCAGGGAAGAATCACATCCGTGCGGTGTCGGGGCGCCTGACTGATGAGATAACGTGCGACTACCAAACGGCCAAATGGGGTGCTCCTGCACAGATTAAACTGAGTTATCAGACAGGGGTGGTGACAGCGCAGATATGCGACAAGGGTGGCGTGCCGTGTTTGGATGCGAAGGATTGGGTGGAGTTCTCAAT
The DNA here is from genome assembly GCA_015060625.1 of Xylanibacter ruminicola. GTDB lineage: Bacteria > Bacteroidota > Bacteroidia > Bacteroidales > Bacteroidaceae > Prevotella > Prevotella ruminicola_D. The sequence continues at coordinate 128,206 of SUYC01000011.1, forward strand.
GGTAGGCGATGGCTATATGCATCAAAACGAAGGTACTAACACAGGGTCTTTTCGTATCCAAGCTGCCAATGGTAGGGCTTCCATTCGTGTGGATATCATGGGCAAGGTGATAGTTCTTGCAAGGTTATACCATACATCTTCAATAGTAAAACAAATTGTTTTACTTTGTAAGTAAAGGCATTTTGGTGGCTAAGAAGCTATCTTTTGCAAACTAAAACAACTTGTTTTATTGTGAGTGATAGTATCAAAAAAAGAGTGATAGATATGATTTATCTATCGCTCTTGTATTTTCACTCTAAAAAACTACATGTAACCTAACCAGCGCAGGATGTCGTTGAGGTTAGCAAACACCATCAGTAGGATGAGCAATCCGAATCCGAAGTATTCGGCACGGATCATAAAGGTTTCTGATGGCTTTCTGCGGGTGATCATCTCGTAAATCAGGAACAGCACATGTCCACCGTCCAAGGCGGGGATGGGCAAGATATTCATGAAGGCGAGGATGATGGAGAGGAAAGCGGTCATCTTCCAGAACATGTACCAGTCCCACATTGGTGGGAACAGACTGCCAATGGCACCGAAACCGCCAATCGACTTAGCACCGTCGGCAGTGAACACATATTTCATATCGCCCACATAACCCTTCAGTACGTTCAAACCGTAGGCAATACCTGCGGGGAAACTCTCAAAGAAACCATACTCCTTGGTAATAGGCTGGTAGATGCCGGCAATGGTCTGTACAAAGAAACCAAGTTTCAAATCAGGTGTCAAGGTAACGGCCAACGTATCTTTCTGACTCATTCCTTCTTCGGCCTTTCTCGAAACCACAATTGTGGCTGTGCGAATCTTCAAACTGTCGGCCTGGGTCTTGGCATCGGTCATCATATCTTCGAGTACACCGAGCCGGTCGGTAAACTCATTATAGCTATCTACGGGTTTACCGTTGATGGCCACAATCTCATCACCTTTCTGCAGACCAATCTCAGCAGCAGGCGAATTGGCCATCACGCTGTCAACTACGGCTGGAATCAGCGGACGTACGAACGATGGTTCGGCCTTGAGCATGCCCAACAGGTTGATGTCGCCAGGCAGACTGATGCTCATGGGCTTGCCATTACGGATAATGTCGGCACGGGTGGCCTCACTCAGGGCACGGTACATATCAGCAGAAAAGTCCTTGAACTCACCGTTCTCGGTACCTACCAGAATATCACCATCCTTAAAACCATACTGCTTGGCCTCGGTGTTGAACTTCATACCCAGGGTCATGTTCTTGGTGGGGATGTAGGTGTCGCCCCAGTAGAACAGAATCATCGAGTAGATAAAGAGGGCCAACAGGAAGTTGACCAGCACACCGCCAATCATCACCAACAGGCGCTGCCAGGCAGGTTTGCTGCGGAACTCCCAAGGCTGTGCGGGCTGTTTCATCTGTTCGGTATCAAAACTCTCATCAATCATACCGGCAATCTTACAGTAACCACCCAGTGGCAACCAACCCACACCATACTGGGTGGCGCTATTCTTGGGCTTGAATTTAAACAGACTGCCGTCCCACTTCCAGATGGAGGGGTCGAAAAAGAGATAGAACTTCTCAACGCGGATGCCAAAGAGTTTGGCAAAGAAGAAGTGGCCACCCTCGTGGAGCAGCACCAGCAGGCCGATGGCCAGCATGAATTGCAAAAGTCTAATTAAAAATATATCCATTTTCCTTTTTTACCTTTTTACTTTTTTTACCTTCCCATGAGTTCTGTAGCGATACGACGGGCCTCGGCATCGGTCTGGATGTAGGTGTCGTAGCTGGGATTCTTGTCGAAGGTGGCACGCTGCATGGTCTCGGCAATGATGTCGCCCATCTGCAGGAAGCCGCACTTGTCCTCCAGGAAACCACGGTTCACAATCTCGTTGGCTGCATTCACAATGCAAGGCATGTTACCGCCCTTGTCGATGGCCTCGAAGGCCAGGGCCAGGCAGCGGAACTTCTTCAGGTCGGGCTCGAAGAACTCCAGATGCTGGGTTTTAAAGAGGTCGAGACGCTCGCCACTCAGGTGCAAACGCTGTGGGAACGAGAAGGCGTACTGGATGGGCAGGCGCATATCGGGCACACCCAACTGGGCTTTCACCGAACCGTCCTGGAACTGAACGGCGCTGTGAACGATGCTCTGGGGGTGAACCAACACCTGAATCTGCTTAGCATCAACACCAAACAACCACTTGGCCTCGATCACCTCAAAGCCCTTGTTCATCATCGAAGCCGAGTCGATGGTAATCTTTGCACCCATGTCCCAGGTGGGATGGCGCAGGGCATCGGCCTTGGTCACGTGGGCTATCTCCTCCATCGACTTCAGACGGAACGGACCGCCAGAAGCGGTGAGCAGAATTTTTTCTATAGGGTTCTGATCCTCGCCAACCAGACTCTGGAAGATGGCCGAGTGCTCGCTATCTACTGGTAGGATAGGAGTGTGGTACTGCTGGGCCAACTGCAGAATGAGTTCGCCGGCAACCACCAACGTCTCTTTGTTGGCTAAGCAGATGGTCTTACCAGCCTTGATGGCATGGATGGTCGGATTCAGTCCTGCGAAACCAACCATCGCTGTGAGTACCATATGGATGGGACCTGCTTCTACAATCTCGTTCAGTGCCTGGGCGCCGGCATATACTTTTACGTCGGGCATGTCGCTCATCAGGCGCTTCAGCTCGTCGTAACGTGCCTCGTTGGCAATCACGATGGCAGCAGGTTTGAACTTATGAGCTTGTTCGGCCAGCAGTTCTACCTTATTATTAGCAGTCAGGCAATAGACCTCGTAAAGGTCGCTATGCTCCTCGATAACTTCGAGTGCCTGTGTTCCTATCGACCCCGTAGAGCCGAGAATAGCTATTTGTTTCTTCATATTTGCCTTTTTACTTTTTTACCTTTTTACTTTTTTACAGTTCCAAAATGCCTTCCGGCAGTTGGATAAATATTTGTTGTTTCTTTGTATCCACATGGGTAATCAACTCTTCTGAAGCGGGAATCAGCTTACCATCCTCCAGTTCGAAGAGAATATTGATGGTAGCATCATCTACCGAGGCGATGCGACCTGCGCTCTTGTTGGTGTTGGCATCGATGAGCTCATAACCCACGATGGCTGCCCACGAAAGCTGCTCATCGTCGTTGTCGGCCATCTCGCGGGGGAAATAAACCTCGCAACCAGTCAACTCCCTGGCGCGCTCCTGGGTGTCGATACCCTCAAACTTCATCAGGGCGTTATCGTCGGTCTTAAAGCGATACTCCTCTATAAAGAAAGGTACGAGGATGCCGTCGATGCTGAGTATCAGGTAGTCGGCATCGGTACGGTCGAACACATCATCGTCGAAAAGAAAACTGATTTCGCCTTTCACACCGTGCGCCTTGCCCAGCTTACCTATCTTATATACGTCTTCTTGTCGTATCATATCTCACTTCTCACTTCTCGTTATCTTCGCACCCAGGGCATTCAGGCGGGCTTCGATGTTCTCGTAGCCACGGTCTATCTGTTCGATATTGTCAATCCTACTGGTACCGTTGGCGCTCATGGCTGCTATCAGCAGGGCGATACCGGCACGGATGTCGGGGCTCGACATGCGACCGCCGCGAAGGGTGATCTTACGGTCGTGGCCCACCACCACTGCACGGTGCGGGTCGCAGAGGATGATTTGTGCGCCCATGTCTATCAGTTTGTCAACAAAGAATAATCTGCTTTCAAACATCTTCTGGTGGAACAGTACCGAACCGCGTGCCTGGGTGGCCACCACAATCAGTACCGACAGCAGGTCGGGGGTGAGTCCGGGCCATGGGGCATCGGCCAGGGTCATGATTGTTCCGTCGATGAACGACTGTATCTCATAATGCTTCTGGCGTGGCACCCATAGGTCGTCGCCTTCTACCTTGATCTTCACGCCCAGCCGACGGAAAGCATCGGGGATGATACCCAGGTTCTCTACACTCACGTTTTTGATGCGTATCCCGTCGCCGCACATGGCTGCCATACCGATAAACGAGCCCACCTCGATCATGTCGGGCAGAATCTGATGGTCGGTTCCATGCAAACTGTCAACTCCTTCGATAGTCAGCAGGTTCGAGGCGATACCGCTGATGCGGGCACCCATGCTGTTCAGCATCTTACAGAGCTGTTGCAGATAAGGCTCGCAGGCTGCATTGTAGATGGTGGTAGTACCTTTTGCAAACACGGCTGCCATGATGATATTGGCGGTACCCGTCACCGAAGCCTCGTCGAGCAGCATATATGAACCTTTCAGTTTCTTGGCCGAAATCTCATAGACATCGCGACCTTCCACCCGGTTGAAGGTGGCACCCAACTTCTGGAATCCCAGGAAGTGGGTGTCCAGTCGGCGACGACCAATCTTGTCACCACCTGGCTTGGTGATGATAGCCTTGCCCATGCGAGCCAGCAGCGGACCGATCATCAGCACGCTGCCACGCAAGGCTGCGCATTTCTTGACGAACTCATCGCTCTCCAGGTAGTCGAGATTCAGCTCGTCTGCTTTAAAGGCGTATGCGTTCTCCCCGTCTTTGGAGGGTATGGGGGAGGTTTTCACACCGATATCACGCAGCAGCTGGATAAGGTTGTTGACATCTCGGATGTTCGGGATGTTACGGATAATCACCTCTTCCTCTGTTAGCAATGTGGCGCAGATCACCTGCAGGGCCTCGTTCTTGGCACCTTGAGGGCTGATGGTTCCTTGCAGCAGATGGCCGCCTTCAATGATAAATGATGCCATATAGGTTATTTCTTTTTCTTCTTTTTCTCTTCTGTCTGAGTCACCTTCTCAAATCTGAACGCATTCAGGTCAATCTGGATGGCGCCGTCGGTAAAGCGAGCCAGATCGCTGGCCACGCGCTCATCGTCCATCGAACCGTGACCGAACTGAGCCAGGTCGCGTTTCATCTGGTTGGCTGTATATCTTACCAGCGCATCGCGCTCCTCGCCATCGGGCATCGTCTTCAGCTTTCTAAACAGCTCTTCAACCAGTCTGCCGTAGTGGCGCAGTTTGACGTTCTCCTTAGGCAACTTCATGGGCTGGGGCTTCGAGAGAATCTTGTCGGCCTCGCTGATGTCGTAAGGCCAGTCGATCTCCAACTCTCTGTGACTCATCAGGTACAGATGGTTCCAGAGCGTGTGCTCGTAGTCGTCGTTCTCCTTTAGCTGTGGGTTTTTGGTCTCCATCAGTTTGATGATGGTCTGGGCACACTGCAAGCGCTCTTCTTTACTGGGCAGCTCGCAAGCCAACTCCACCATCTTTTGGATCTCACGTCCGTATTCCGACATCACCAGCTTCTCGCGCTGCGTGTTGTAATCTAATCCTTTTATATCCATAAACTCTTCACTATTCACTTATCACTATTCACTAAAGAAGTTTCTTGGGTAATTTGGCCACAAAGTCCTTCAAGTAATAAGGCACAAAGTAGGCTACATCCTCAGTCTGGTTGTTCAGCAATCGCTTCTCGGCCAGGGGCTGCATCCACTTGGCGAGTGGCTCGATGCCCTCAATCAGATGGGCATTCGGATGATTGATGGTCTCCATACATTTCTTGGCACCATTACCAAAGAAGTAAACGGGGTGCTCGTCCAGATATTCTTTGTAGGTCTCGGCTGTTACCACGTCGGCACCAATCTCACGAACGGGCTTCAGGGCGCGATCGTAGATACCGGCATACACCTCCATGCGGCGAGCATCGAGCATTGGACAGAGTAGGGCATCCTCTTCAGGAATCTCTCTTAATAATACTGGTACGCACAGCAACTCCAGAGTTGGAACAGCTATCAGCTTCAGGTTGCGACCGTAGCAGATTCCCTTGGCCATCGATACACCAATACGCAGTCCTGTGTACGAACCAGGACCGCAACTGACTGCCACTGCATCAAAGGGAATGGCGTGGTTATCGGTAAACGAGAGTGCCTCGTCAACCATGGTACCTAAACTTTCTGCGTGGTTTGGACCGCTGTGATCTTCCTGCTGGAATATAACGTGCGAATCCTCCGAAACTGCAACGGAACAAACATCCGTACTGGTTTCAATATGTAATATCGTCGACATACTTAATTAATGTTTCACTTTTCTCTTATCACTACTTGAAAGTGCAAAGGTACGTAAATTTTTCCCAACTGCCATCGTTTTATCAGAAATTAACGTAGTCATTTCTTAGTTGGGTAGGCAGTGTCTTCTGAACTCAAAAAATGCGGTGAGTTAATTCAAAAAGGGTTTTGAGTTAATTCACGAAGGGTTTTGAGTTAACT